>NZ_JARVWS010000001.1 GCF_029846275.1 Nocardioides sp. CER19 | reverse complement strand
CAAGGCATCCCCGACATGAGCGCCGCCATAACGGCGCCGGTGCCGGATTGGCCCCTGGGGGTGACAGAACCAGCCGCCGATCCCACCCCCAAGGGTGACGGATGGCGTGTCATGTAGCCCCGAGCCCGCCAGGTGGGAACCTCCGACTTGTCAGGGTTTCGCTGAGGGGGTCTCGTGTCGTCTTCTGGGTCCGTCGAACCGGCGTGGACCTGTTCGCGGGTGCCGCAGGTCCCCGCCTCTGCGGTCTGGGCACGACGTTCGTTGCACACCGACCTGATGGGCGCCGGTGCCTCGCGGTCCGCGGCAGCAGACGCAGCGTTGGTCCTGGGAGAACTGGTCGCCAACGCGGTCGAGCACGGTCGCCCCGACGCCGACGGCATGATCGAGGTCGGATGGCGGGTGACGGCAGAGGTGGTGCAGGTGGGCGTGCACGACTGGGGACACGTGAGCTCGCTCGCGCCTCAGAGGACCGGCCCCAGCGACTCGCGCGGTCGTGGGCTGAGCATCGTCGACCTGCTGTCCGTGCAATGGGCCTATGTCGAGGATCAGGGGACCCGGATCGGGGCAGAGCTGCGCCTGTCGCGCTGATGCCGGCACCGGCCGAACGCTCAGCCGGCCGCCACCCGGTCACGACCGGCGTTCTTCGCGGCGTACAGCGCCGCGTCGGCACGAGCGACGAGCGAGCTCTCGCTGTCGCCGGCCCCGGACAACGTGAGTCCCACGGAGCAGGTCTGCTGCATCGGCACGGCTGCCCGGATCCGTTCCGCCACGGCGACCGCCTCGGTGGGGGTCGTGTCGGGCAGCGCGATGGCGAACTCCTCCCCTCCCCAGCGGGCGACGACCGCCTCGGGCGGAAGGCCGAACTGGATGCGTCGGGCGAACGTCGCCAAGAGCTCGTCGCCGACCAGGTGGCCGTACCGGTCGTTGAAGGCCTTGAAGTGGTCCAGGTCGAGCAGCATGAGCGCGAGGGGGCGGCCGCTGCGCGACACCGCATGGACCAGGCGCTCCACATCGACCTTCCAGCCACGACGGTTCGCCAACCCGGTCAGCGGGTCGGTCGCCGCCTCGCGAGCGAGCTGGAGCCGCGCCGTGCGGAGATCGAAGGTCAACCGTGCAGGGAGCTCCGCCGTCGCGACCCACACGAACGCAGCGATCGTCATCCGGATCGCCGCCTGCGCCGGAGGAAGGTCGATGACCGACCAGTGGACGACCAGAGCGGGAGCGACGAGCCACAGCGACGCCAGCGGCGGCTGGGTCAGCCCGGCGAACAGGAACGCGATGACGATGAAGCTCACCGTCAGCCGGGCTCCGTCGGGGATCACGAACGACGCGACCGTCAGCAGCACCAGCGTCAGCAGCGGCCAGGCCAGCAGGAGCCGAGCGCTCTCCCGGCGCGCCAGAGTCGTCCAGAGCACGACGGCCGCGACCACCGATCCTGCGGCGAAGAGGACCCCTCGCACCGCACCGTCATGAGCGGCCAGCGCAGCAGCCAGGCTGAACAGCGCCATGATCACTTGCGCGATGGCCGCCCGGGTGTGCCACGCGGGCCGACGTACGAGCATGAAGGAGTCCTGGGACGGCGAGCGGAAGATCTGGGGCATCAGACCTGCACAGTCATCGTGTTCGGACGGGACAAGAGGCTCTCGACCTCGCAACCCCGGCCGTCTCGAAGACGACGGCAAGTCCGCGCGGTCCGGCACTCAGCAGGAGATTCGGCCGCGAGGCGGGTGAGCTGAGCGGTCCGCCCACCGACGCGCGCTATCTCGATCGCGGGTGGCGGTGATGCGCAGGTCGGACCGCGCGCCCGGGCGCCGTGGCCTGCCGCGAGGCGCGCGCCCAGCGCTGTCCACCGACGACGGCGAGTGCCGGCCGGACGGGATGGGGCACGATGTCGGCGATCCAGTCGGCGTCCTCGCCTGGGACGAGGCCGGCGAGCAGCCCGACCACCGCCAGCACGACGACGAAGGCGACGGCCGCCCCGACGAGCGCCAACACCTGGCTGACATCACCCAGTGCGTACGCCGCCGCGGCCGCCGCCCCGCCGCTGAGGGCCGCCACCCCCGCGAACCGCAGCAGGTCGCCCGGCGACGCCCCCACCGCGGCGCCATGGCGCCGGGACCAGACGACGATGGCGGCGCAGGCCACCGACTGGGCCACGACGTTGGCCAACGCCGCCCCGGTCACGCCCAGCGGCGGGACCAGCGCCAGGGCGGTGCCCAGGTCGGCGACCGCGCCCAGTCCGTTCGCGAGCAGCACGGGTCCGAGCCGGCCGATGCCCGTCCAGAAGGTCTGGAGCAGGGTGGGGAGCGGCACCAGCAGCACGCTGAGCGCCATCAGCGGCATGAGCGACGCGGCTCCGTGCAGGCCCTCGCCCCAGAACACGAGGATCAACGGCGGTCCCACGGTCGCCAGCGCGGCGCACAACAGGAAGCCGAACAGCACCGCCACTCGTTCCGCCCGGCGCAGGTGCCCGTGCAGCGAGGTGACACCGTCGGCGGTGGAGGCCGCCGCGATGGCGGGGAGGGCCGCGCCGAGGAGCGCGCCCGGGATGGTCACCGCGACCGTGACCAGGCTGAACGCGACGGCGTAGACGGCGACCTCCTGGCGGCTGCGGAACGCATCGAGGAAGAGCAGCTCGATGCGCTTGTCGACGATCTGGACCAGGGCGGCGCTGAGGACGAACAGCCCCCAGAGCCTGGCCAGGGGCCGCAGGGCCACCTTCGCCGACGGCAGGACGCGTCCCGCCCACGCGCGCCACTCGCGCCTCTCACGGCGATGCAGCGAGGTGGTCAGCCAGGCGGAGGTGAGCACCTGGACGCCGAAGACGGCGGCCACTCCACCGCCGAGGAGCACGGCGAGCACACCCAGCAGCGACGCGGCGATCTGGCTGACCAGCCGCAGCCGGCTCACCTCGCTCCACCCGGAACGGGCGATCAGCCGGCTCCCCGAGGACCAGCCGAGCGCGTCGAGGAAGGTGACCAGGCCGATGAACACCCAGGCCAGGGTGTGGTCCCGGGCGCTTCCGACGCCGACGAGCAGCAGTCCGGCCAGCACGCCGCCGCTGACGTGCACGACCCCCGAGAGCCGCCGGAGGGTGGCCAACCGCCGCACGTCGTCGGCCCCGTAGGCGGCACCCATGACCTGGGTCGTGCAGTGGGTGGCGGCCATGACGACGAGGCTGCCGACCAGGCCGCCGGTGTAGGCGACGACGCTCTGGGCGCCCAGCTCCGCCGGCCCGAGCCTTCGGGCGATGACCACCGACAACAGCAGCGCCGACAGCATCGGCACCACCATCGCGGCGGTGTTCCACAGCCCGCCGACGAAGGTGGTCCGGCGACTCGGGCCCGCCATCAGGCGCCGCCCGTCGGCATCCCGCTCGCGGACCGCCTCATTTCTCGGACCGATTCGAGGCGCCGTACGACGGGGAGGCGCAGTCGCCACGCGGTCATGGCGGTGTGGTGCGGGATCGGCCGCATCACCAGCTCCCACGTGCTCACGTGCTCGACGAGCTCGCCCCCGGTTCCGAGCTTGAACCGCAGGACCCCGAACTTCCCGTCGTCCGGGTCGAGGCTGTCGCTCACCCCGCGCATGTCGTAGACGTCGACGCCCTCGGACAGCAGGTCGCACATGATGCGCCAGTGCGCCGCGTTGCTGGGATAGACCTCCCGCCGATGGGTCGCAGAGCCGCCGTAGGCGTAGCAGGCCAGCCCTCCCGTCCGGGTCACGAGCGTCCCGGCCAAGGCCTCACCGTCGTGACGCGCGAGGTAGAGGCGGATGCGGTCGGGCGCCTCGCGCGAGAGCGCCCGCCAGGCACGTTGGAAGTAGTCGGGAGGAAACGGTGGGAACTGCTCTCGCCGGGCCGTCTCCGCGTAGACCCGGTAGAAGTCCGGGAGGTCGTCGTAGCCGCCCCGCTCCACCACGACGCCGGCCTTCGCGGCCTTGCGGATCCCCCGTCGCCACTGCTGGTTCATCGCGCCGAACAGCGCCTCCGGGGTCCGACCGGTGAGGTCGATCCGGAAGGAGTGCCGCGTCGGACCGTACTGCCCGTCCCACTCCACGGGGCGTCTCCACCCCCCTCGCTCCAGGTCCCTGACCAGCCGCGCACCGATCGGGTCCACCACGTCGGGCGGTACGTCGTCGATGCGCCGTCCCGTGCCGACCGCTGCCTTGATCGTCGCCGCGCGCCAGCGCCGCACGACCTGGTCCGGGGCGAGCCGCAGGCTCACGAGACCGCGGTTGCGGAGGTGGAGCACGAGCGGGTCGACCACGTCCTCCGTCGTGTATCCGGCCCAGTCGATCACCGGCCCGTCGGCCAGGTTGCCGATGGAGCCTCTGACGAACGGGATGCGCCGGAGCAGGAGCAGGCCCACCCCGACGAGCCTTCCGGCCTCGTCACGCCACCCCAGGCGCTCCCCGGCCCACCTGTCCTTCACCGCCGACCACGACGGGGACTGCATGAAGCTGACCCGACGGTCGGCGATGAAGGTCAGGTAGTCCTCGAACGACAGTGGTTCGACCGCCAGCGTCACGACGCCGCCCTTCCGGTTGCCCGGACCGTTCGCCGCCGTGGTCGCGGCGGTCGAGACGCCCGGCTCCGCCCTCGACGGACCATCTGCAGCGTGATCGCGCACACCAGTCGGGCGGCCAGCGAGACGCCCCAGCGCACCCCGAGCTCGCGTGTCCCAGCGACGAGGCCGTGCAGCTGGACGCCGACGGCGGCGGCCATCGAGGTCCCCGACAGAGACATGTCCGGCGGCAGGACGTGGAGGCGCTGCCCCGGCGGCAGGGCGCCCGTCGCGGTGTGCTCGCCCATGCCCCAGGCCTCGAGGTAGGCACCGACCAGGTCGAGACCGGCGCTCTGCAGGGCCGCCCAGGAGCCGAAGATGCGGGCGTTGACGTCGATGAGCAACGGGCGGCCCTCGCCGGAACGGACGAAGTCGATGCAGAAGGCTCCCGTGTACTCGAGGCCAACGAGGAGCGCGGCCGCCGACGCCACGGTCTCGGGGTCGTCGAGCGTCACCACCTCGGCCGACGGGCCGAACGCGGCGTACGGCGACCCGACAGCCCGGTAGCAGGCAGCCACCAGGACGCCACCTGCTCGAGCCACGCCCGCGACGTGCACCAGCTCCCCCGGCACCCGCTCCTGGACCATCAACCGGCCTGGGTCGGTCGTGGCGACTCGCCGGAGCCGCGCAGCCGCCTCGGCGTCCTCCACGAGCTCCACCCCTCCACCGCCGGACCCCAGGCGGGGTTTGACCACGAACGGGGGGACGAGTCCGTGCTCCGACTCCGCTGGCCACGCGGGCGGGACGGGGACGCCCTGGCCAACCGCGAAGCCGTTCATCTCCAGCTTGTCGAAGAGCAGCCCCTCCCGCTCCGGGCTGCCGGTCCTGCGAGGGACGCCGGCGCACCCGATCAGCGCCGACGCCAGGACGTCGACGGCCTCGACCGCGCGCACCTCGGGGCCGAGGCGGACGAGCAGCTCCTCCACGAGCGCCCGGCCTCCGGACCCGCGCGGCAGGACGGCCCACGTACGGTGGAAGACCGGCCGCTGCAGCAGATCGTTCAGACGCCTGACCAGCGACCGCTCGGCGGTGGTGACTCGCTCCACGCGAACGCCTCGGCGGCGCAGCGCAGCGGCGAACTGCAGGAAGCTCTCCCAGGGCTCGAGGTCTGCGAACAGGACGACGGCCCGGCGCTCACTCTCGATGACCATCGGCGCCCCCTGTGAGCACCAGCCCGGCGGGTCGCGCCAGGCGCTTGCCCAGCGCCACCACCGGCGAGCGCCAGCGCGCGACGCCGCGCGGTCGGAACTCCGCGCCGAGGCTGCGCTTGTAGTTCTCGATCCCCGGGTTGGGGGCCCCGAGCGTGTCGAGCTCGCGGAGCCCCAGATCCCGGGCCCGGCGCATCAACGACCACTGGATGGCCAGCATCGCCCCGGCGGCGCGGCCGTCCTCCCCCAGGCCCACCTCCCAGCCGTAGATCCGGTCGTGGGCCACCAGGTCGAGCGACAGGCTGACCAGGGTCTCGTCCCGGCGGACCGCGGTGGCGATGCAGGCGCCGGTGGGCGCGAGCCGGTCGTAGAACGCGAGGTGGGCGCCGGCCGGCCACCTGGCCGGCTCACCCTGTCGCAGGAAGGGCGCGTTGGCCCATGCGGTCATGCGCTCGGCGATCTCCTGGCGGGTGGCACTGTCGGTCGTCAGACCGTTGCGCAGCGCCCTCCTCAGCTGCTGTCGCCGGGAGTAGGAGAGGGTGCCGATCAGGTCCTCGTCGTCCTGCTCGGCGATCGGCACGACGGCGGACGTGTAGCCGTCGATGCGCTTCCAGCCCCACCGCGACGGCACCGGGAACGGGCGCCGCGACCTGACCTCGAAGAGCAGGACCGGATGCGGGCGCAGGAAGCCGCGGACCGCGGTCAGCACCTCGGGCAGGCCGACGTCCGGTGGAAGCAGCGGGCCGAGGTAGGGAATCGGCAGATCCTGGTTGACGAGCACCACCGGTCGGCGGAACCGCAGGAGCAGGGGCACGACGCCGACCGCCCGCCCGTCGACCTCGGCCACGGCCATCCGCGCCGGCAGGCCCAGTACGTCGGACAGCACGGTGACGAAGTCCCACTGGTGGAACGGGGTGCCGTCCGGGTGCCCTCGGACGAGGTCGTCCCACTCGCCGGCGTCCGTGCCGTCCCGCAGGAGCAGTCCTCGCCGCGGTCGCATCAGCCCTGCTGCCCGCGGTCGGGCGGCACCGTTCGATGGCGCTCTCACTCGTCCACCGCCTCGCCGTTCTCGGTCCAGCCGGTCGCCTGGTAGCGGAGATCGTCCGTGTTGGTCGCGAGCAGCCTCGCCGGGCCGTCACCGGTGAAGTGGAGGTCGTCCAGGGTGATCCGGTGCAGGGGACCGTCGTCGTCGGCGATCAGCCCCACCTGCCAGCTGGCCGAGGCCCGGGTGCCGTGGATCCTCAGGTTCCGCATCGTCACGTCGTGGAGCGCACGGAGTCCTTGTCCGTTGTAGACGAGCAGCGAGCCGTGGTCGACCGTCGGGTCCTGGTTGGCGGCATCGATCGTGCCGCCGCGGACGCTGACGTCCGACGGAACGTACGTGCGGAACTGCCCGCGCTCGCAGGCGACGTAGACGCCGGCCCCCGCGCTGTCGCGGATGTCGACGTCGGTGATCTGCACGTTCCTGCCGCCCACCACGCTGACTCCGCGGCCATGGGACTGGCCGTGCACGTGCGGCGCCACGATGTCGATGTCGCCGGCCTGCGCGCCGTCGCTGAGGTAGGCCACCACCGCGACTCCGTCGTCGCCGGTGTTCTCCGTGAGCGGGTCGGTGACCAGGCCGCCTCGGGCGCCAGCGGTCATGTGGATGCCGTCGGAGCGGGTGTCGCGCACCGTCACGCGGGTCAGCGTGAAGTGCTGGGTGCCTTGGACGAAGACGCCGGCCGAGCCCGAGCCGGCCACGGTGGCGTCGGTGAGTGTGATGTCGCTGTGCCCGTTCAGCCAGATCCCGCTCTGCTCCGGGGCGGCCCAGCGCTGCGTGGCGTGCGCGGTGGCCACGGTGACCCGCGAGACGGTGATCCGGTCGGCGGCGACCTCGAGCGCGGACGCCCGCTCGTCGGTCGCCAGCAGCGTGCCCCCGCCCGTGATCGTGATGCCCGGGGTGCGGAGACGCAGCACCCGGCTGTGGGTGAACGTGTGCCCGGCGGGGAGCTCGAGCGCGTCGCCCTCGGAGAGCCCGGCAAGAGCGTGCTGCAGAGCGGAGGTGTCGTCGGCACGTCCGTCGCCGACGGCACCGACCTCCAGCGCGTTCACCACCCGGCCCGACGTCGGGGTGGGCAGCCGCGCACCTTCCTCGGCCGGACGGGAGGGGACGCCACCACCTTCTCGCCTCTGCGCCGTGGCGTCCGGGGAGGTGCAGTGCGCCGCACCGGCGGTCACCGCGGTCAGCAGGACGAGGGCCACCGCGACAGCGGTCCACCGGCGGCGCGGTTCGTCGGCCATGGTCATCGCCTGCCTCTGCGCGGGTCGGCAGGAGTCGCGCTGCTCGGCCGCCCGAAGGCCTGGGCACGCGCGAGGACGGCCGCGCGGAGCTCCGCCGACTCGCCGACGACGAACGGTGGCACCCACAGACCCTTGCGTACGCCGGCCGCCGCTTCGTCCGGGCCGGGCAGCAGCACGACGTTGGCCCAACGGGCGGTGAGGCGCTCGAGGAGAGCCGCCCTCCCCCACGTCCCCGGGCTCGGGACCAGCACCGTGGTGCGCGTGCCGCGCAGCCGCAGCCGACCGAGCAGGCCGGCGACCCGGCCGTGGAGCACCACGACCACCGCTTCGTCCCGACGCAGCGCCACCAGCCCCCGGACGAGACCACGGACGGTGACCGGCCACCCGAGCGCCCGCTCGTCGCTGGCCATGTCGCGGGCACGAGCCGCGTCCGCGTGCCCGTGCACGTGCAGCACCCGGATCGGCGCGGAGCCTGGCGAGACCCCGCTGACCGTGGAGATCCCACCGGCCACCGCCGACAGCTCAGCACCCCGTGCGTCAACCACCACGGCGTACCGCCTCGACCGCCTCGACCGTCTCCGCGGCGACGTCGCGCCACGTCCGGGCCGTCAGCCCGTGCCGCTGGGTTGCCGCACCTGTCCGTACGCCGGGCGGCCTCCTGTCGAGGGCGGCGAGCACCTCGGACCTCCAGGCGTCCGGGTCGTGCGGCGAGATGCGGACGGTGCGCGGCCCGGCGACCTCACCCATGGCCGCGTCGTCCGAGATGACGACCGGCGCTCCGAGCGCCTCCGCCTCGACGACGGGGAGCCCGAAGCCCTCCAGCTGGCTGGGGCACAACACGGCGGCGGCGGACCGGTACAACCAGGCGAGCTCGCGGTCGCTGCGGTGGCCCAGCAGGGCGACCTGCCCATCGGCCGCCCGGCGACCAACGCCGGCCGACCGTGTCGGTCCCCACGACTGCGGACCGACGACGGCCAGCGTCGCGTCGGGCCGCGCCGCCGCCACCAGCGGCCACAGCCGGAGGACGAAGTCGAGGTTCTTGCGAGGCGACGGGTCGCCGACCACCAGGACGAACCTGCGCCCGGCCACCTCGCCGACCGGTTGCCCCTCGGCCGCCAGCAACGTCGGGGAAGCGGCCAGGTGCACCACCGTCGACCTCGGATCCGCATCGGGCGCCCAGGCCGACAACCGCCCGCGGGTGGCGGCGCTGACGCACACCAGCACGTCGGCATCGGCGATCGAGGCCAGGTACGGTCGCCGCAGCAGCATCCGCTTGGCCGGGCCGAAGTCTCCTGGCCGGTCCAGGGGGTTCAGGTCGTGCACCGTGAGCACGCGGGTCGCTCGCCCGGCCCGCCGCGGCAGCAGGTGCTTGGCCCCGTGGACGACGTCCCACTCCTGCCGGAGGACCGGCAGCACCGCCGGGCCACTCCGCTCGATCACCGACCGCACGACGACGGGCAGCCCGGGGAGCACGTGCACGTGCCCGGTGCCGACCACGGAGGTCGCGAAGTCCCTCGCCTCCCTGGCGCAGAGCAGGTGCAGCTCGACATCGGGTCGAGCCGACAGCGCCCGCGCGAGCTCGACGCAGTAGCGGACCATGCCGCCGCCTGAGCCCGAAGCGGGGACGTGCGTGGCCAGCAGCAGCCAGCGCCGGGGGCGGCCGGTCACGTCGTCACCCGAGGTCGGCGGCCCAGGGCGCGGCGTACCCGCAGGGTGACGTCGGCGGCCCGACCTCGCTCGAGCCGTCGCGCGACGAGGATCAGCACGACGAGCGCCGGCAGCACGCGGCCCTCGGTCAGGTAGAGGTAGCGCGGGAGCTCGTAGAGGCCGACGAGGAAGACGGGGTAGAGCAGCATGCCGCTCGGCCGGCCGGCGCGGAGCCGCGCCCAGACCCAGCCGCACAGCACGCCGAGGGCGGCCATGAAGGCCAGCCCGCCGAGGGCGCCGAGGTCGACGAAGGGCACGCCGAGCCCCCCGGGGTTGTTGAACTCCGGGTTCCCGTACTGCTGGGTGGCGGTGAAGGCGCTCTGCTCGGCCTCGCCGCCGGCGAGGCGCCCGTAGAGGTCCAGCTGCGAGATCCCGGGTGCCGTCCAGAAGAACTCGACGACCCAGTACGGCAGCCGGCCGGGGAACCGCCCGTGCTCGTAGAGGATCGCGGCGTTGTTGTAGGCCGTCGCGTAGTAGCCGGCGAACCGGACGACGACGAAGTCCCAGAACGACGTGGCACCGGAGTTTCGGTAGAAGTTCCAGCTGCGCGTGTACTCGAACAGGGCGAAGACGGCGAGCAGCAGCGGCGCCAGCACCACGGGCGCCAGGCGGGCCGCTCGCCGTACGGCGGGCCGGGTCGCCACGGACAACCGCAGCGCGCCGATCGCCACCAGCGGCACCACCAGCTCCAACACCGCGAGCCGCTCGCTGAGCAGGAAGGCGCGGGCCAGCGCGAGCAGGAGGACGACCGCCAGCTGGCGCCGGACTCGCCGGTCGGTCCGTGTCCACGCCCGGTCCCGGCGCGGGCGCAGCAGCAGTCCGGCCAGGACCGTGTGCGCGATCCCCAGCTGGGTGAACGACGAGACCCCGGCGATCGGCGCGAACGCCGACTTGATGGAGTCGTCGGTGGAGAAGGACGTCGCTGCTGTGACGAGCACACTCGGCGGCACCCCTCGGGCGACGCCGATCGCCCCCAGCGCCAGGTAGCCGAAGAGCGTCCCGCGGAAGGTCCAGGTGGCCGCCAGGGTCATGACGGCACGCGCGTCCTCCGACAGCACGGGCCACCGCCCCCGCCACACCTCGCCACCGCGCAGCTGCCACCAGCCGGCGGCGACCACGAAGGCGACCAGGCCGAGCAGCATGAGCACCGTGAAGGAGTCGGTGAGCTCCTTCGGAGTGCGCCAGTCGGTGCGGTAACGCGCGTCGCCGATCAGCCAGGCGCCGATCAGGGAGGCCGGCAGCACGAGCAGCACAGCGCCCACCGGCGAGAGCCACCACAGCCCGAGCGGCGGCAACCGGTGGCGCCGGCGCAAGGCGCGGACAGCGGGGCGCGGCTGTTGCAGGGTCATGGTGCGGACTCTCGGGACAGGTAGCCGACGACGCACCCTCGCGCCCAGGCCAGGTCGGAACGAGCCAGGAGGCGTTGGCCGTGCGCAGCCCGCACCGGCGCGGCGACGAGCTTCCGGGCGACCAGGGCGGCCAGCAGCGGCAGCGGCAGCGCATGCCGGCGCCACAGGAGCCCCTGTCCGACGCCATAACCGGCCATCTTGGTGACGAACCGGTCGTCCGGCCGGTCGCGTGGGTCGTCGTTGTGCACCACCAGCCCACGGTCCAGGACGACGCGGGCCCCGCGGTCGAGGGCCCGCAGCACCAGGTCCGACTCCTCGCCGGACTGGGCGGGTCCTGGCGCTCCCGTGCCGATCCGCTCGTCGAAACCCCCGAGCTCCTCCACGAGCCGCCGGCGGAGGAACAGCCCCGGTGAGACGACGGCGCGGTGCACGGTCAGCCGCCCGACGGGGCCGCTGCGCTGCAGCCAGCGCAGCATGGCGGGCCGCCCGTCGGCCGTCGACACGAGCGCCATCACGCCGTCCGGCCGGGGGTCGCCATCGAAGCGATCGATCAGCGCGGGCAGTGTGGCGGGCGGGTACCAGCTGTTGTCATTGGGAAAGCCGACGAGGTCGCCCTCGGCCAGCGTCAGCCCGACGTTCCGGCCGACCGAGACACCACGGCGGGACGTCGCGACCCGCACGGGGACGGCGAGGTCGAGCTCTTCGACCGCGTGCACGGCCCGTCCGTCCGGGCTCTGGTCGACCACCACGAGCTCCGCGTCGCCAGCCGCAGGCGAGGCCTGGACCGAGCGGGCCAGTCGGACGATCTCCGGCACCCGCCCGATCGTCGTGACCACGAGGCTGAGACGCGGGGCCATCAGCCGACGTCCCGTTCCGTCCGCCGTCCCCCCGCTGGCCGCTCGTTGACCACGACGGTCGCCGCCGAGCCGTCGCCGGGCAGCTGGTCGAACGCCGCCGTCAGCTCCTCGGGTGTGGTGACGTCACGATCCACGACCAGGACCACGACCGGGTCGCACCTGCTCACCTCGAAGACGGCCGTCGACTGGGTGGCCGGAGGACAGTCGATCACGACACGCCAGCCCGCGTGGAGCAGCAACGACACGGCGCTCCCTGACAGCGCCTGCTCCATCTGGTCCCACCGCGCCGACGGGGAGACCGGCAGGACGAAGAGGTTGGAGACGGGGGTCTCGCACAGTGCCGACTCCACCGCGCTCACCGCGTCCGTCCGGGCCACGTGCAGCAGGCTCTGAGCGTCCGGAGGGAGGTTGAACCAGCGGCCTACCGTCCCGTTCCTGACGTCGCCGGCGGCGATCAGCACCGTCCTGCCGCGACGCGCGAACGCGGTGGCCAGGTTGACGGCCACGAAGCTGGCGCCGACGCCGGAGGTGGCACCGACCACGACGAGCGGGCGCGGCGCCGACATCTGCTCCACGAGCCGGGCGCTGAGCAGCCGACTGGCACACTCCAGCGGGTCGTCCGACGGCCGCTCGAGGAGCCCGTCTCGCCAGTCCTCGGAGGCGGTCGGCAGCGCCGGCGCCGCGACGGCCACGTCCGAGTCCGCGTCCGAAGCCTCCTCCTCCGACCACTCGCGCCGTGCGAGCAGGAGGGGCAGCGCGGCGACCACCAGACCGAGCAACACCCCGGCGGCCAGCCCCACCCCGAGCACCAGGGGCCGTGAGGTGGTGGGCTTCGCACCGGCGTCCCGCGCGTCCTCCATGACCGTGCCGCCCGCGGCGGCGAGAGCGTCGGCCTGGTTCACCACCTGCCTGCGATGCGCCCTGTAGGCGCTGACGGCGGCGTCAGCCGCATGGACGGCCGCCGCCCTGTTCGGCGCGGTGGCGGAGATCTGCACGACATTGGTCGACCCGACCTGCGAGGCGCTGACCGACGTCCCCGCGGGTGCGTCGCTGATGGCCAGGACCGTGCGTTCGAAGCCCCGGGAGTTGAGGTACACCAGCTGCGACTGCACGAAGCGGTCGGCCTGGTCCGTCGTGGGGCCGCTCGTGCTGCTGCCCCTGGCCAGCGCGGAGGAGAGATCGAGCAATGCGGTCGAACGTTGCGAACTGTCGTGCTGCGTCAGCGCGAGGATGACGATGACCCCCAGCATGCCGCACGCCACGCCGGCCAGCACGATGCGGCGCCGGGTAGGGACCGCTCGCGAGCGCGGCCCCGGGACACCGTGGCGGGCCATGGTCGCCGCCTCCTTCGATCGGCTGTCGGGTGGAACGTCCCCCATGCTCACCGATCCGGGGCCGCGGCGGTCCCGCTCTCGACTAGCGCGCCGTGTCGTCATAGAGCCTCACCAGCTCCTCCCCGATCTTCACTGGATTGTGCCGCGACATCACATGGGCTCGCCCTGCCCTGCCCTCGGCGGCAGATCGGGCACGGCCCGACCCGGTGAGCCTCTCCACGAGAGCGTCGGCCAGGGCGGTCGGATCCTGCGCCGGCACGACTGCTCCTGCGCTCCGCGGCAACGTCTCGACGTGCGGCGGGATGGAGCTGGCGACGACCGGGACGCCGCAGGCCATCGCTTCCAACATGACCAGGGGCTGTCCCTCCCACCTGCTCGGTACGGCGACGACGTCGGCGCTCTGGAACCATGCGACCGGATCGTCGAGGGCACCCACGAAGCACACGTCGCGAGGAGTGGGCAGGGCGGCTGCCCACCGGAGGTCGCCAGCGCCGCCGATGACGAGCCGGGCACCGGGGACGCGCTGGACGACCTGCGGCCATGCCGCGAGCAGGAGGTCCTGACCCTTCTGGCGGCAGACCCGACCCACGCACACCGCCAGCGGGCGATCCTCGGGGTACAGGCCGAGCGATCGACGGCGCGCGAGCGCCGCGGCGCGGGACACCGGGTGGAACCGTT
This sequence comes from Nocardioides sp. CER19, assembly GCF_029846275.1. Taxonomy (GTDB): domain Bacteria; phylum Actinomycetota; class Actinomycetes; order Propionibacteriales; family Nocardioidaceae; genus Nocardioides. The sequence goes on along the minus strand of NZ_JARVWS010000001.1, from coordinate 1,722,106 downwards.
GCGCATCGACCGCGTTGGGCAGCACCACGGTGGTCCCGGCGAGACCGACCTGGAGACCGTGCAGCCGTTCCGCCTCGCTGACGCACAAGGTCAGGCTGGTCCATCGTTGGGCCAGCAGCTCCCACTGAACAGCGAGCCGTGCCCGAGTGCCGGTCACCGCCTGGAACGACCAGGAATGAGGCTGGAAGATCGTCGGGCGCGATCCCCGAGCCGCCAGTCGACCGACCAGGCCTGCCTTGCTGCTGTGCAGGTGCAGCAGGTCCGGCGCGGTCCCGGACAGGATCTCCCGAAGCCGGGTGATCTCTCCGGCCACCCGTCCGTCGGGGCTGCGTCGGGCTCGCCACGGCGCGACCTGCGCGCCTCCTGCCTCCACCAGGGCGGCGAGGCGGCTGTCCGGATCGCACGCGACGACGCAACGCCAGCCTGCGGCCGCCGCCCACCGCAGGTGATCCGCGACCACATGGGCCACACCGGCGCTGCCGGGCTGGCTGACGATCAGGACCACGCCGGGCACGGGGCTCCCCTTCCGCGGGCGACGGCCGGTCGGGCGGCTGCCCACCACGGCGGCGACGGTCCTGATCGACGCGAGCTCATCAGGACCCGGTCCCGCGCAACACCGAGACCACCGTGCGCAGCAGGATCTTGACGTCGAGCCAGATGGACCAGTTCTCGATGTAGAGGTTGTCGAAGTACACCCGCTCGTGCAGCGACGAGTTGCCGCGCAGACCCTTCACCGCGGCGAGGCCGGTCAGCCCCACCGGCGCGCGGTGCCGGTGTCGGTAGCCCTCGACCTGGTCCTCGAACGAGTCGACGTACTCGGGCCTCTCCGGACGTGGACCGACGAGGCTCATGTCGCCCTTGAGGACGTTGAACAGCTGCGGCAGCTCGTCGAGCGAGAACCGTCGGATGAAGCGCCCGACGACGCCCAGGACACTCCGATCGACGACCGACCACTGGGTCTCCGCCTTGACGGTGGGCGGAACGGAGCGGAACTTGAGCAAGGAGAAGGTCCGACCTGAACGGCCGACCCGCACCTGACGGTAGATGATGCTGGGACCGACCTCGATGCGCACGGCGAGCGCGACCACGAGGATGACCGGGCTGAGCACCAGCAACGCGGTGGCGGAGAGTGCCACGTCCATGCTGCGTTTGACGGCGCGAGCCGTCCAGTGGTGTCCCGGTCGTCGCACCGTCTCGAGGGGCACGCCCCAGACCTCGCCGGCGCCTCGACCCAGCAGGTGGAACTCGAAGAGCCCGGGCACCACGTGGACGGCCGTCTCGGTGGTTCGCCATCGGCGCAGCTCGTCGACCAGCTCGCCGAGCATGCCCTGGTGGCCACAGATGAAGACGTCGCTGACATCGTGCCGTGCCGCCGCCCGGCGCAGCTCGCCGATGTCGTCCGCCGTCGGCGTCCTCCGGAACGTCGTCATGGATCGGCGCTGCACCAGGCGGAGCCCGGTCTCGGGGTGCTGGCGGATGCGCTCGGCCAGCATGTCGGCCCTGGCGCCCCGGCCGACGAGCAGGGCGGGAAAGACCTCGCGGCCGCGCCGACGCCGGCTCGTCACCCACCGGTAGGCCACGGCGCGCGCGACGACCACCGAGGCCAACCAGGTCTCGAGGCCGGCGCCTCGCAGAGGGAGGCTGCCGTTGCTGATCAGGGCCAGCACGGCGATGCCCGCCAGCACCCCGAGCAGGATCGCGGGAACGTCATCGATCACGGAGAGCGTGAACCGGCGACCGTACAGACCCCGCGACCCCCAGACGACCATGGCGACCAGGCCCACGACCAGGACGGTCCGGGGCTCCCCCACGGCCGTCGCCGCGACGAGCGCGAGCGTGTCACCACCGATGATCACCAGCAGACTGAGCACCCCGGAGCTCGTCCGAGGCTGTCTCACGCGGTGCGTGGGGAAGAGTCTCTCTCGCCGGGCCTGCACCTGCCTCGACGGGTGCAGCAGAGCCGCCCGCTGCGTCGGTACCTGCGATGGTCGCGTCGCGACCTCTCGCGGGCGGACATCCCGCCCGGCCGACTCGCCGGCCTTGCCCACACGCACATCGCGTGAACCCACGACGCCTACCCCCGGACTCCACATCGACGGGACCCGAAAACCACCGAAGGATTCCGACCGCCATCGTCACCTCCGCGTGTGCCCTCGTTAAAGAACCCGTGGCAAAACGGAACCAATATTCGGTATGGACGCGGGTTCCGTCCTCCCAGGAGCCACGGGCCGTCAGGTTCTTTGCAGGTAAGTCCTGCGATGCTTGGTGAGACGAGGCATCGAGGAAGACCATGCGCCACCCACCGTCCGGCCCCACGCGTCAGCTCGTGGTGCTCGCCGTGGCGCTCGCGACCGGCGTCTCGCTGTGCTCGTGCGTGAACAAGGCACCGGCCGAGCGCACGTCCTCGACATCGGCGGCACCGACCCCGAGCCCCACCCCGAGCCCCACGGCGACCTCGGGCGTCGTCGGCGCCTCGGCCCCACGGACGACGCCCCTTGCCGCCGCCCCGTTCCGCCACCCCATCCCGGGGATGCCGAGTCCCCTGCCAGGCGGGGTCTACGCCGCCGCCGGGCCAGGCATGGTCGCACCGACGCTGCGACACCAGCCACACCTGCTGTACGTCCCCGACAGCGAGATCGGCGGCCGCACCATCGTGATCTCCCCACGCACCCACCGGATCGTCCGAGTGTTGAACACCGGTTCGCTGAACCAGCACGTCACGCCCTCGTGGGACCTCGAGACGCTGTACGTCGAGGCCAGCGCGTCCAACCACCTCGCGGAGATCGACCCCGCCACCGGTCGCATGATCGGGACCGTCATGACCAGCAGGCCCTACAACCTCTACTTCACCCCCGACGGCCGCCACGCGATCGTGATGGACGAGCAGCACGACCAGATCGTGTTCAGCGATCCACACAGCCTCACGCGTGAGCACACCGTCTCCGACCCCGGCTGCCGCGGCCCGAACCACGCCGACTTCTCGGCCAACGGCCGCTACTTCCTCGTGAGCTGTGAGTTCTCCGGGGCGATCCTCAAGGTCTCGACCCTGGGCGAACGCGTCCTCGGGCGCATCCGGCTCCCGATGCCCGCCATGCCCCAGGACGTGCGACTGGCCCCCGACGGGCGCAGCTTCTTCGTCGCCGACATGGGCCGCAACCGGTTGCTTCAGATCCCCTGGCGCCGGCTCCGGATCTGGCACGCGTACCCGACGCTCGAGATGCCTCACGGCATCTACTTCAGCCGCGACCAGCGTCTCCTCTACCTGTCGGACCGGATGGCGGGTGCCGTACAGGTCTTCGACCTCGCCCGCCAACGGTTCACCCAGACCTGGAAGATCCCGGGCGGCGGATCACCCGACATGGGCGGACTGTCCATCGACGGTCGCACGCTCTGGCTGTCGGGCCGCTACGACGGCGTCGTCTACGGCTTCGACACCCGCACCGGCACCCTCATCGCGAAGATCCGCGTCCCCGCCCGCAGCCCGCACGGCCTGCTCGTCTGGCCCCAGCCCGGTCGCTACTCGCTCGGGCACACGGGGCTCATGCGATGACCGGACGACCTCTCGGCAGGCATCTGGCACTCGCTGCGGGGGCAGCGCTCGTGCTCGGCGCCTGCAGCGCGCCCGGCGCGGGCACCGGCTCCTCCGCAGCTCCCCTCACGAGGACTGAGACTCCCCGCTCCAGCACCCCGACCGAGGGCGCCGCCAGCCCGCCCGGTACGCCGTCCGCACCACGCCGACTCCGAGTCCGCTCTGCCGGATTCCGGCTCCCGACGGCCGTCGGCCGAGAGGCCGTCGCCGGCAGCGGTTGCAGTGCCGTGGTCGCGGGCGGCCTCGTGGGAGGCGACTCCTCGATCTCGAACGCATACCGCGTCGACCTGCACCGCGGCCGGGTCACCCAGCTGCCCCCGCTGCCCGTGCCGGTCCACGACACCGCCGGCGGCACCGCCGGCCGCGCCCTCGTCATCGGCGGTGGCAACTCGTCCGAGCAGAGCGTCGTCCAGGGCTGGGACGGCAACCGGTGGAAGATCGACGGCCACCTTCCGCGGCCCCGCTCCGACCTCGTCGCCGCCACCGTCGACGGTCAGGTCATCATCGCCGGTGGCTACGACGGAACCCGCCCGGCCGAAGCCGACATCCTCAGCTCGACCGACGGTCACGCCTGGAAGGTGACCGGCACGCTCCCCGTACCGGTCCGCTACCCGGCGAGCACGGTCTCGGACGGCGCGATCTGGCTTTTCGGCGGCGAGGCCGGAGGCACCCTGCAGACCGCGATCCAGCGCATCGACCCCTCGACCGGGCACGCCCGTGTCGCCGGTCGGCTGGCGGTCCGCCTCGGCCACGCCGTGGCCATCGCGTTCGGCACTCGAATCCTGATCGCCGGCGGCCGAACCGGCACCAACAGCCCCACCGACCGGATGTGGTGGTTCGACCCGCAGACGAGCGCCATCAGCAGAGCAGGACGCCTCCCTCACCCGCTGGCCGACTCGGCCGTCGCGCAGTGTGACGCCGCCGGCTTCATCCTCGGAGGCGAGACGCCTCGGATGACCGACGAGGTACTCAGAGTCACCTACAACTAGCGACCGGACCGGCGCGCGCCAGCACCGGCGTCGTCGCCCGCTGCACCCCGTCCAGCCACCGTCAGACTGCGGCAGACGCTGACATGAGTGGATGTGGCGGGAGCCGGCAGCGACGGCGTCCCTGACCGCCGGGGCGGCCTTGTCGTCGTCGATGAACCATGTCCCCAGACCGACCTTGGGGATGGTCACGTCGTTGGACGACGTGAGGTCCCGTTCAGGATCATCGGGTCTTGTTGTCCTGGGGATGCAGTCGGTCAGGCGCCGTACTCGGCGTCGGTGACGTGCTCGAGCCAGGTCACGACCTGGCCGTTCTCGTCGGCCTCCTGGATGGCGACGTGGGCCATGAACCGGTCGGGGGTGGCGCCGTGCCAGTGCTCCTCACCGGGCTCGATGTAGACGACATCGCCGGGGCGGATCTCGTGTACCTCGGTGCCGCCGATGGCGCCCCGGCGGGCGACGTAGCCGATGCCGTCGGTGACGTAGAGGGTCTGGCCCTTGGGGTGGTGGTGCCAGGCGGTGCGGGCACCGGGGGTGAACCGGACGTGCGAGCAGCCGACGGCTGACTGGTCGTCGGGGTTGCGGACGCCGTCGATGTAGACGGCGCCGGTGAACCAGTCGGCGGGGCCGGTGGCGGTCTTGCCGCCGCTCTGGGTGAACTTCATGGTGTCTCCTGCTGCTGTTGTCGGAAGCGACTCGGGCCAGGCTGAGATGAGCCGGACGGTGGCTGCCGCCGTCGCGGCCGTACTTTCGCCGGTAGGCCTCATCGATCTGTTCATGCGCCGATGCTTCGGCCGGCTCGGCGAGGGTGACGTCATGTTCGAGTCCGCCACCCCGGATGCGGGCGCTGGGGGTGGGCGGCCCCGTCGTTCATGCGGCTGCTCCTTCCGGCGAGGCCTCGGCCCGGGCGCCGGCCGAGGCGCTTGCATCGGACGCCCACCCCTGGTCTAATAATCAGGATTCCTGTTTATCTTGGAGGTCTTGTGTCACAGCCGTTCGTCGAGCTCCCGTCGACCTTGCGGGCGTCCCGTCGCGGCAAGGTCGCGATCCTGACTCTGGCGCGGCCGGAGAAGCGCAACGCGCTCAGCGACGCGACCGTGCTCGGCATCGAGCGGTTCTTCACCAGCCTTCCCTCCGACGTGTGCTCGGTCGTGATCGCCGCTGACGGCGACCACTTCTGCGCCGGCCTCGACCTGGGCGAGATGGCGGAGCGCGACACCCTTGCCGGCGTGCGCCACTCGAGGATGTGGCACCGCGCGTTCGAGCAGGTCGAGTTCGGCCCGGTCCCCGTCGTCTCGGCGCTGAAGGGCGCCGTCGTGGGTGGCGGACTGGAGCTCGCAGCCGCGACGCACCTCCGGGTCGCCGAGCGGTCGACGTTCTACGCCCTTCCCGAGGGCATGCGCGGCCTGTTCGTGGGAGGCGGCGGATCCGTCCGGATCCCCCGGCTCATCGGCGTGGCCAGGATGGCCGACCTCATGCTGACCGGTCGCCGGTACGACGCCGACGAAGGCGCCGCACTGGGCCTTTCCCAATACGTCGCCGAGGACGGGACCGGTCTCGACCTCGCGGTCGACCTCGCAACGCGGATCGCCGACAACGCACCCCAGACGAACTACGCGATCGTCCAGGCCCTCCCCCGCATCGCCGAGGCCAGCCCCCACGAGGGCTACGCGATGGAGTCGATGATGGCCGCCATCGCCCAAGGGACCGACGACGCGAAGCAGCGCATGCAGGCGTTCCTCGATGGCCGCGCCCAGAAGGTGACGGAGCGATGAGCGTTCAGACCGGTGACGTGCTGTGGCGCCCACCCGCCGATGTCGTCGAGACGACCCACGTGGGGCAGTTCCTGACCTGGCTGAGCGAGAACCGTGGCGTCGACCTGCGCGACCACGATGCGCTCTGGCGGTGGTCGGTCGACGACCTGGAGGGCTTCTGGTCGGCGGTGTGGGACTTCTTCGACGTCACGGATCACGGTGAGCGGACCGCCGTCCTTGCCGAGCGCACCATGCCCGGAGCGGTCTGGTTCCCCGGTTCGCTGCTCAACTACGCCGAGCAGGCGCTGGGCGACCACGGCGTCCCGGAGGACGCCGTCGCCGTCATGGGTCGCTCGCAGACCCGCCCCGACCTCGACCTGACCTGGCGCGACCTGCGCGAGCAGGTCGCTCGCGCCCGGCGCGCCCTCGTGGATCTCGGCGTGCGATCCGGGGACCGCGTCGCGGGCTACCTCCCCAACACCCCGGAGGCGCTGGTGGCCTTCCTGGCCGCGGCCGGCCTCGGCGCCGTGTGGACCAGCTGTGCCATCGAGTTCGGCCCGCGCAGCGTGGTCGACAGGTTCGGCCAGGTCGAGCCCGCCGTGCTGCTCGTCGCGGGCGGTTACCAGTACGGCGGGAAGCCGATCGACCGGCGAGACCAGGTGGCCGAGATCGTCGCAGAGCTCCCGAGCGTGCGCCACGTCGTCGACATCGAGTACGGCGACTGGCGCGTGCCGAGCGCCACCTCGTGGCACGAGCTGCTCGAGCAGGTGACCGAGCCGATCCACCACACCACGGCGGTGCCCTTCGACCACCCTCTCGTGGTGCTGTTCTCGAGCGGCACGACCGGCAAGCCGAAGGCGATCGTGCACGGACACGGGGGCATCACCCTCGAGCACCTCAAGAACCATGCCCTGTCGTGGGACCTCGGGCCCGGCGACGTGATGCTGTGGTACTCCACCACTGCGTGGATGATGTGGAACGCGCTCGTCTCCGGCCTCCTCGTCGGCGCCTCGATCGTGATGATCGACGGCGACCCGGCGTACCCGGACCTCGCCTGGCAGTGGCGGCTTGCCGAGGAGACCGGCGCCACCCTCATGGGCGCCAGCCCCGGCTTCGTGATGGCCTGCCGAGCCGCCGGCCTCGACCTGCGCGACCTCGACCTGAAGATCCGGGTGCTCGGCTCGGCCGGTTCACCGCTGCCACCGGAGGGATATGCGTGGATCGGTGAGCAGCTCGGCTCACGCGTCCAGCTGAACGTGGGTAGCGGAGGCACCGACGTGTGCAGCGGCTTGGTGCAGAACAACCCGCTGCTGCCGGTCAGAGCCGGGATGATCTCCGGCCGTGCCCTCGCCGTCGACGTGCACGCCTATGACGAGGCGGGCCGCGAGGTGACCGGAGAGCCCGGCGAGCTCGTGGTGACCTCCCCGATGCCGTCCATGCCCCTCGGCCTGTGGGGTGACGACGGAACTCGACTGCGCGACACCTACTTCGACACCTACCCCGGCATCTGGCGGCACGGCGACTGGATCGTCTTCGAGGCCGACGGCAGCTGCGTGGTCACCGGCCGCAGCGACGCGACGCTCAACCGGGGTGGCGTCCGGCTCGGCACCGCTGAGTTCTACCGGGTGGTCGAAGAACTGCCGCGCGTGACCGACAGTCTGGTCGTGCACCTGGAGGACCTGGCCGGCGGCAACGGGCAGCTGATCCTGTTCGTCGCCACCGACGGCGGGCTGGACGAGGCGCTGACCAGCACCATCCGTAGCGCCCTGCGCACGGGGCTCTCGCCCCGGCACGTCCCCGACCGCATCGTCGGTGTGCCGGCCGTTCCACGCAACCTCACCGGCAAGAAGCTCGAGCTGCCGGTCAAGCGCATCCTGCAGGGCACAGCGGCCTCCGAGGTGGTGAGCCGCGACGCCCTCGCCGACCCGAGCGCGCTGGACGCGTTCATCGCCCTCGCGCCAGATGCGATGCAACAGCACGACCAGAACCGAGGAGTCCGCGCGTGAGGACCGACATCAGCACCGTCGCCGTCATCGGGGCCGGTTCGATCGGTGCCAGCTGGACGGCGCTCGCACTGGCGAAGGGCCTGACCGTGCATGCCGCCGATCCGGACCCGGCCACCGAGGAGCGGCTTCGTGCCGTCGTCGCCGATCACCTCGTCGAGCTCGACACCGAGCCCACCGCCCTGGAGCGGCTGCACGTCCACGCCGACCCGGCGACGGCGGCCGCACGTGCGGACCTGGTCCTCGAGGCGGGACCTGAGCGGATCGAGGTCAAGCGCGACCTGTTCGCCGCGCTCGACGCGGCAGCCGCGCCGGACGTGGTGCTAGCCAGCAGCTCGTCGGGCATCGGCCCGAGCGCGTTCCAGGACGCGTGCCGCCACCCCGGGCGCGTCCTGGTCGCGCACCCGTTCAACCCTCCGCACCTGGTTCCGCTGGTCGAGGTCGTCGGCGGAAAGGCGACCTCCGACGAGACCGTCGAGGCGACCATGGCAGCGATGAGGTTGCTCGACCGCCGCCCGGTGCGAGTGCGGGCCGAGCTTCCCGGCCACGTGGTCAACCGGCTCCAGTCGGCGCTGTGGCGCGAGGCCTACGATCTGGTGCGGCGCGGGGCGATCACGGTCGCCGACTTGGACCAGGCGGTCGCATCGGGTCCTGGCCTGCGTTGGGCGCTGCTCGGCCCGATCGCCACCCAGCACCTCTCCGGCGGCCCAGGCGGCATGAGCCACGTGCTCGAGCACCTCGGCCCGCCGATGGTCGGCTGGTGGGACGACCTGGGCACGCCCGAGCTCACCCCCGAGCTCACCGAGCAGCTGGTCGCGGGCGTGGCCGAGGAGATGGGTGGCCGCGAGCGCGACGTCCTCGCCCGGCGGGATCGGGCGCTGCGCGAGCTGCTCGCGCTCAAGCAGCGCACCGGCCTCACGGACCTGCGCGAGCCCACCGATCAAGGCGGCCCGCGATGAGGGACAACGGGCTGGGCTCCTGGACCCGTCGCCGTGCGCGGATGACGCCGGCCAAGACTGCCCTGGTGCAGGACGATCGGTCGACCACCTACGCCGAGCTCCACCGAGCCGCCACCCGACTGGCTCACGGTCTGCGCACGCGAGGCACGGGCCGGGGTGAGCGGGTCGCCTTCCTCGGCCTCAACTCCGTCGAGATGGTGATCGCGATGTTCGCGACCGCACAGCTGGGCGGCGTCTTCGTCCCGGTCAACACCAGGCTCGCGACGCCCGAGCTCGTGCACGTGCTGGGCCACAGCGGTGCCAGCCTGCTGCTCGTCGAGGACGCTCTGGCCGCCCCGACCGCCGACCCGACGATCATCGATCTCGGCATCGACACCGTCGTCTTCACCCGCGGGGGCGGCACCGGACTCGACGGCCTGATGGCCGACGAGGATTCCGAGATCGACGAACCGATCGGGCTCGACGACCTGTTCATGATCCAGTACACCTCCGGCACCAGCGGCCGCCCGAAGGGCGTCATGCTGACGCACGGCAACGTCGTCTGGAACGTCTACAACCTGCTCGTCGACATCGACCTGACCAGCGAGGAGATCGCCCTCGTCACCGCACCGCTGTTCCACACCGCCGCGCTGAACCAGGTGCTGTTCCCGACCATCCTCAAGGGCGGAACGGCGCTCGTCGAGGCCAGGTTCGACCCGGTGCGCGCCATCGACCTGATCGAGACCCAGCGCGTCAGCCTGCTGTTCGGGGTCACCTCGATGTACCTCGCCCTGGCCGCCACCCCGCGCTTCGGCGAGGCCGACCTCGGCAGCCTGCGGCTGGCGTTGAGCGGTGGGGCGCCGATCCCGGAGTCGCTGTTGCACACCTGGCTCGACCGCGGGCTGATGATCGTGCAGGGTTACGGCCTCACCGAGGCCTCTCCCGGCGCCACGATGCTGCGAGCAGCCGACGGCGCCCGCAAGCTCGGGTCCGCCGGCACGGCGTGCTTCTTCGCCGATGTCCGCGTCGTACGCGACGGTCGCGAGACGGCGGTCGACGAGCCCGGCGAGGTGCTGGTCTCCGGACCGAACGTGTCCCCCGGCTACTGGAGGGACGACCCGGCCACGGCGGCCGCCTTCGAGGGCACCTGGCTGCACACCGGCGACATCGCCGTCCGCGACGAGGAGGGATATCTCCGGATCGTCGACCGCCTCAAGGACATGTACATCTCCGGGGGCGAGAACGTCTATCCCGCCGAGGTCGAGCAGGCACTGCACAGCCACCCCGACATCGCCGAGTGCGCGGTCATCGGGGTTCCCGACGAGAGGTGGGGCGAGGTGGGCCGCGCCTACGTCGTCCTTCGGGAGGGCACGCACCTCGACGCCGGGGCGGTCCTGGCCCACCTCGACGGGCGGCTGGCCCGCTACAAGCTGCCGAAGTCGGTCGTCTTCCTCCCCGAGCTGCCGCACAACGCCTCCGGCAAGCTCATGAAGTCCCGACTCCGAGAGGTCACCCTGTGACAACCCGCTACGAGCCACGCATCGACTTCGACGCCATCCGCGCGCTCGACGTGCACGTGCACGTCGAGGCCGACGACCACGGTCATCACTCCCTCGACGACGAGCTGATGGATGCCTCCGCGGCGTACTTCAAGGGCGCGGAGAACCGGACTCCCACGGTCGAGGACCTCGCCGCGCGCTATCGGGCCGCCGGCATGGCGGCCGTCGTGTTCACGGTGGACGCGACGACCGCGACCGGACATCCGGCCCTGTCCAGCGAGGAGATCGCCGAGTCCGCCGCTGCACACGCCGACGTGCTGATTCCGTTCGGATCCGTCGACCCCCACCAGGGCGAAGCCGCGGTGCGGCGTGCCCGGTTCCTCGTCGAGGAGCACGGGGTCCGCGGGTTCAAGTTCCATCCGAGCCTCCAGGCCTTCTCCCCCGACGACGCGACCTTCACCCCGCTCTGGGCCGCCCTCGAGGAGCTCGGCGTGCCGGCCCTGTTTCACACCGGTCAGAACGGCATCGGAGCGGGGCTGCCGGGCGGCCGAGGCATCAAGCTGCGCTACTCCAACCCGTTGCTGCTCGACGACGTCGCCGCTGACTTTCCCGCCCTCACGATCATCCTCGCCCACCCGTCGGTGCCGTGGCAGGCCGAAGCCATCTCGATGGCGACCCACAAGGCGAACATCTTCATCGACCTGTCCGGCTGGCGGCCGAAGTACTTTCCTCCCGAGCTGGTGCGCGCGGCGGGCGGAATGCTGCGCCACAAGGTGCTCTTCGGCAGCGACTACCCACTCATCACCCCCGAGCGCTGGCTGGACGACTTCACCGGCCTGGGCATCGACCCGGCGCTGCTGCCCGGCATTCTCAAGGGAAACGCCGCCGGCGTGCTGGGGCTCGCCTGAGCGCCTCTACGATGGTCCGACGATCGCGCCGGTGAGCCCCGGCGTGCAGGAGGGCAGCGAATGACGGATACCGCCGAAGCGACCGACCGACAGCAGGTCGCCGCCCCGCCCACCCTGCTCTACCTGATGAAGCAGGTCGAGCTCGCCGTCCGCGCCGAGCTGGACGAGCTCGCCCGCCCGGTGGGCCTCACCGCTCTGCAGTACACCGCGCTCACCGTCCTCGAGCGACATCCCGACCTCACCGCTGCCCATCTCGCCCGTCACTCCTTCGTCACCGCGCAGAGCATGGCCGACATGGTGACCGCCCTGGCTGACCGGAAGCTGATCGAGCGGCACCGCGATCCCGCCGACCGACGCCGGCTGGTGATCGCGCTGACCCCCGAGGGCGAGCGGCTCCTCGACCAGCTGCGCCCGCAGGTCGCCGCCCTGGAACGTCAGATGCTCTCGCTCATGAGCGACGTCGAGGCCGGAGAGCTGCGTCGCAGCGTGGAGCTGTGCCGGCAGGCGCTGCGGCGACCCGATCGTCGAACGGGCGACGCGCCGTAGCCATCGGCTGGGCGGAGGGGATTAATCATCAGGAAACCTGTACATCAGGTTTCCGATGTGGTTTGCTTCACATCCATGAGTACGAACGTCGCAGCCTCCAACGCCCCGGCGATGCTGCCCCGATTGACCACCGGCACCCTCGTCGCCGCTGTCGGCGCCTGCTTCGTGGCCCAGGTGGGTGTCAGCATCCCGGCCGTCATCAACGGCTACATCAACCAAGATCTCGGCACCACCTCCACCCAGCTGACCTGGGTCTCGGACGCCTTCCTGGTGCCGGTCACCCTCTTCGAGCTCTCCTTCGGCGTCGTCGGCGACCTCTTCGGCCGCAAGCGGCTGCTCGCCATCGGCTCCCTGCTGATGGCCATCGGCGGCCTGTTCGGCTTCTTCACCCCGGACGGCGGCACCGGTGTGCTGCTGACCGGCCAGGTCATCGCCGGCCTGGGGGCCGCCGCGATCTTCCCGACGTCGGTCGCGATGATCGCCGCGGGGACGCACACGGTCCGCGACCGCGCTCACGCGATCTCGATCTGGGCGGCCGGGCTGACGGCCGGCGGCTTCATGTCACCACTGATCGGCGGCCTCCTGGCCGAGATCGACCACCCCGGCGGCGAGTTCGCCAGCTGGCGCTATGCGTTCCTCGCCATGGCCGTGATCGCAGCGGTCAGTGCCCTGGTCACGCTCCTCGTGGCGCAGAACTCCTCCTCCCCGATCGGCCGCTCGCTCGACTGGCCCGGGCAGATCACCATCGCCGTCGCGCTCTTCGCGCTCCTCTACGGCGTGATCCAGGGCGCGGAGGACGGCTGGGGCAGCGGTCTGGTCATCGGCAGCTTCGTCGTCGCGGTGGTCTTCCTGATCGCCTTCGTGCTCGTCGAGCAGCGCGTCGACAAGCCGCTGATCCGGCTGGACCTGTTCAGCAACCGGATGTTCACGGTCTCTGCGGTGGTCACCGTGCTCGGCATGTTCGCCTACCTCGGAACCGCTTACGCCACGAGCATCCGGCTGTCGGCCATCCTGGAGTACTCCCCGCTGAAGACCTCGATCGGCTTCGTCCTGCTCAACATCATGGGCGTGGTGCTCTTCCCCGTCAGCACCAAGATGCTGCAGCGCTACAACCCGGGCTGGGTGCTCGCCGCGGGCATGGCGCTCATCGGCATCGGGGACGTGGCCCTTGCCGCTCTTCCCGCTGCCACGCATCCCTCGATCGCCTCCATCGCCCTGCCCCTGCTCGTCGTGGGCGCCGGCTTCAAGACCGCGGTCACCGCCATCACGGTCGTCGCCGTCAACAGCGTGCCGACGGACAAGGCCGGCATGGCCAGCGGCGCCACCAGCATGCTGCGCGACTTCGGCCTGACCCTCGGTCCCGCGATCGTGGGCGCGATCGCCTTGACCAACGCCGCCAACGCGATCAGCGCCAAGGTCGCCGCGTCACCCAAGCTGCAGGACGCCGTGGACGCCTTCAACAGCTCCAAGGAGATCCCGCCGCCGGTCAAGGGTGCGGTCAACTCCGGTCCGCTGGGCGCCAACGCCATCCCCAACCCGCCCAACCCGCTCAAGGACGTCGCCTTCCACGCGTTGTCGCACGCCTACTCGATCGGCTACCTGGTCTGCGGGATCGCGGCCCTGGTGGCCGCCGCGATCGCCGCACTGATGCTGGGTGGCCGCCACCACACGGCGACCTTCGTCGCCGCCGACGAGGCGTCGGAGCCGGCTCGGTCCGACCGCTGAGCATCATCTTCCGGATGGCGGGCGCCGACTGCGGTCGGTGCCCGCCATCGTCGTTCGGTGCTCAAGCGGAATCGAGCCTGCCGAAGCCGCTGCGGTGGAAGACCAGCGGCAGCGAGTGATCGACATGGTCGGCCGCGTGCAGCTCGAGAAGGACGATCGTGTGGTCGCCAGCCTCCACCTCGCGGTAGATCGAGGTGTCGAAGCGGGCCAGCCCGTCGGTCAGGGTGACGGCGCCGTCCCCGCTGACTCCGACGTCCAGGCGCGTGAACCGGTCGGCGACCGGCCCAGCGAGCTGCCGGGCGACCCCGCCGTGGTGATCAGCGAGCACGGTGACGCCGAGGCGGCGGGCCCGGCGCAGGTCCGGCCAGGTCTTGGAGGTGTTGGCGACGGAGAAGGACACCAGCGGAGGGTCCAGTGACACCGAGGTGAAGGAGCTCGCGGCCAGCCCGAGCAGGTGTCCGTCCACCTCGGCCGCGACCGCGACCACACCGCTGGGAAAAACCCCGAACGCCTGCCGCAGCTGGACGGGGTCGAGGTCCTGGTTCGTCGGGAACCGCGTCATCACAACGTCTCCGGCGAGGGTGTCGGCGAGCCGGCCAGGAGGTGGCCGCGGAGCGTGTCGGTTTCGTACTCGTGACGGTAGAGCCCCCGCTTGCGCAGGATCGGCACCAGCTCGTCGGCGATCACGGGCAGTCCGTCGACGAGCACGTCGGGCTGGAGGTTGAAGCCGTCGATCGCACCGGAATGGAACCAGTCCTCGATGTGGTCCGCGAGCTGCTCGGGGGTTCCGACGAAGCCGGCATGGCCCGACCCGGTGTAGCGCGTCTGCTTGAGGTATTCGCGGACGGTCGGCTTGGTCCGACGGATCTGAGCGACGATCGACTCCCGGAAGCCGAGGCTGCCCTGGAACGTCTGCGGGTCGGACGGCGCCGCCAGCACGTCCTCGGGGAACGGCTCGTCGAGCTCCAGCTTCGAAGCGTCGTACCCGATCGCCTGGGACAGCCACTGCAGCGAGTACGACGCCGGGCCGGCGTCGTGCAGCTCGTCGCTGCGTCGCCGCGCCTCGTCCTCGGTGCTGCCCAGGCTCAGCAGCAGGCCGGGCAGGATCTTGACCTCGTCGGGCGAGCGCCCGTTGTCCCGGGCGAGCCGCTTGACGAGCCGGTAGTGCTCGATGGCCTGGTCCTTGGTGAGCTCGGCGGCGAAGACGCCCTCGGCGACACGACCGGCGAGGGCGCGACCCTTCGGCGAGCCTCCCGCCTGAAACAGGACGGGGTGCCCCTGCCGCGACGGCGGGACCCGGAGCCGCCCCTCGACGTCGAAGAACTCGCCGTGGTGCCGGACTTCATCCCCCGTGGCCGCCGACGCCCACAGTGCGCGGACGACGTCGACGAACTCCGACGCCCGCTCGTAGCGGTCCTCGCGCAGCGGCACGTCGGGGAGGCCGAAGTTGCGGGCCGCGGCGGCGCCCCGTGTGGTGACGAGGTTCCAGGCGGCCCGCCCGCCTGTGAGGTTGTCCCACGACAGCAGCCTCTCGGCGAGCTCGAACGGGTCGTTGAACGTGGTCGAGGCGGTGGCGACCAGGCCGACGTGCTCGGTCACGGCAGCGACCTGTCCCCAGTTCACCGTCGGCTCGAGCCGCACCGGGTTCGCATCGTAGGCGGGGTCGGTGAGCAGCGGACCGTCCGCGAGGAAGATCGCGTCGAGCGTCCCGCGTTCGGCTGTGCGGCCGATCTCGGCCCAGTAGCCGGGGTCGACGAACGAGTCCTTCTTCAAAAGGGGCGACTGCCAGGCGGCCGGCAGGTAGCCGAGCACCAGGACGTTGATACCCAGGAGGACGTGTCCTGGTCGGCGGTCGGTCATGGCTTCTCCTCGGGGAGCGGTACGGGTCAGAGGGACTGCTGGGGCTGCGGCACCGGGAAGGCGGCGCGAGAGGTCGACGGCAAGGGGGCAGCGGCGGCGAGCCCGAGAGCGGCGCGCAGCGGACCGCCGGGCTCCACCGGGCGCAGGCCGTCGGCGAGCAGCCGGGTGGCGGTGTCGAGGAGCTCGGCGACCGACTGGTCGGCCGAGGGCCGCAGCACGATCCCGTCCACCCCGTCGGGCAGCTCGTCGCCGAGGGGGACGACGGCCACCGGCCCGTCCGGGCCGAGGACCAGGTCGAACACGGGGTCGGGCGCGGCCGCGGGGCCGACGGTCGACGCGGAGGCCAACCAACCGACCACGGACGCGCCGGTCGCCGGCTCGGGTGCGTTGAGCGGTCCGGCGATCGAGTAGGCGCCCTCGTGGTCGGCGTGGACGATCCGTCCGGACTGCACGAGGATCTTCGCCGCGCGATCACCGACGATCGCGTCGTACGGCCAGGTCTGCTCGAGCTTGCGCACCGCGCGGCCGGCGTCGTGCGCCGTCGCCTCGGTCAGCGGTGCCCCCACCCCGAGCCCCGCGCCGCCCCAGGCCTCGGCACCCTCCGGGCCGGGGGGCGCGTAGGCGTCGGCGGTGCCGAGGAGGACACCGCTGCGACCGCCGGAGAGGTGGCCGAGCGAGGCGACCCGGCGGGCCAGGTTGTACGGGTGGTCGCGCTGCGGGCTGGCCGCGACGAGGAAGCGGCCGCGCGCCGTCCGTCCGGCGAGCGCGGCGCCCACCGAGCTGGCATCGAGCGTGGTCGCGGCCGGCGAGCTGGCGTCGATCCGGTCGATGCCGAGCACGGTGAACGCGACGGGCAGGTCGTCCCAGCGTGCGAGCAGCGCTGGGTCGCCGGTCAGCTCGAGGAGGTGCGGCCCGGCGAGGGCGAGGGCGAGGTAGGGCGTCGGCATGTCTCTTCCTGGATGGCTCGTGGCGGTCGTGACGGGTCGGGGCAGGGCCGGGGGCCGCTAGGCGAGGAGCCCGCGTTCGTGGAGCACGCGGGCAGCGCCCTCCCCGAAGTGGTAGGCCTCCTCCAGATGGGGCTGACCGGACAGGATGAAGTGGTCGATCCCGAGATCGTGGTACTCCCCGATCCGGTCGGCGACCTCCTCGTGGCTGCCGACCAGGGCGGTCCCGGCACCACCCCGCACCAGCCCGTAGCCGGCCCACACGTTGGGATGGATCTGCAGCTTCGACCGGTCGCCGCCGTGGAGGGCGCTCATCCGCTGCTGGCCGACCGACTCCGATGCCGCGAGCGTCTGCTGCGTCGTCGCGATCCGAGCGTCGTCGATCCGGTCGAGGAGCGCGTTCGCCTCCGCCCAGGCCGCCGCCGCGCTCGGGCGGCTGAGCACGTGGAAGCGGATGCCGAACCTCAGCTCACGACCGGCCTCGGCCGCCAGCTTGCGGACCCGGTCGAGCCGCTCGGCGATCTGCGCCGGCGTCTCGCCCCAGGCGAGGTAGACGTCGGCGTACCGGGCGGCGACCTGCTCGGCCGCCGGGCTGGCGCCGCCGAAGAAGATCTCGGGTGCGACGTACGGCGCGAACGGGATCCTCGCCTGCTCGACGCGGTAGTGCTTCCCCTCGAAGTCGAAGGGCTCGGCGGCATCGCTCACGCCGCGGAGCACCGCGAGGAACTCCCCGGTGCGCTCGTAGCGCTGGTCGTGGTCGAGATGATCACCCAACCGGCGCTGCTCGACGCTGTCCCCGCCGGTGACGACGTTGAGCAGCAGCCGGCCGCCGGAGATCCGCTGGAAGGTCGCGGCCTGGTGGGCGGCGAGGACGGGTGAGACCAGGCCGGGACGGAAGGCGACGAGGAACTTCAGCCGCCGGGTCACCTGGGTGAGGGCAGCGGTGGTGAGCCAGGCGTCCTCGCACCAGGTGCCGGTCGGCGTGAGCGCCGCCTCGAAGCCCAGCTGCTCGGCGGAGCGGGCGATCTGGCCGAGGTAGTCGACCGTGGGCGCCCGGAAGTCGCCGGCGACCGCCCCGAGCGTCTTCTGGGACCCGTCCCCCGAGCCGACGATGTCGCGGCTGTCGCCGTTCGTAGGCAGGTACCAGTGCAGGTGGATGCCGCTCATTCAGTTGCCCTGACCGCCCCGGCTGGGGGCCGCGAGATTGGGGACGGGATCCTTGCCGTTGACCAGCCAGTCGCCGAGGATGCGGGCCTTGTAGACGCGCGGGTTGTGCGAGGCGAGGGTCCGCGCGTTGCGCCAGTGCCGGTCGAGCAGCACGTCCTCCGAGGTCCCCGAGGCGCCCAGCGCGTCGAAGACGGTGGTCGTCGCGTCGAGCGCGGCGGTGATGATGGCGAGCTGTGCTTGGGCGGTGGCGACCTCCGACTCGACGAGGCGCTGCGCCCGGAGCTCCAGGTCGCCGGCAGCGTGGGCGTCGGAGGTGGCGTCGAGGGTGCGCGACGAGCGTTGCAGCGCCGACTCGGCCGTGAAGGCCTGCACCGAGACCTGGCCGATGACCTGGAGCAGTTGGGGGTCCTGGGCGGGCACCGGGTCGAGGCCCTGCGGGTAGTTGCGCCCGCGGCTCCGCAGGGCGGTGAGGCCGTCGCGCAGCACGGCGCGGGTGATGCCGGTCAGGATCGACAGCATCGCCGTCTGGTAGAAGTGGCCCTGGTAGACGAACCGCTCGACCGCAGGGAAGACGTCATCGTCCTCCGCCCGGGCGTTGTCGTAGTGGGCGCTGCCACTGGCGGTCGTGCGCTGCCCGAACCCGCGCCAGTCGTCGGCCAGCGCCACGCCGGGCTGGTCGGCGCGGACGAGCGCCGTCAGGAAGCCGCCGTCGTCGGTCCTGCCGAGGACGTCGAGCCAGTCGGCGTACAGGCTGCCGGTGGCGTAGTACTTGGCGCCCGAGACCAGCCAGTGGTCACCGTTGCGTCGCACGGTCGTCTTCGTCGTGGCGAGCGTGCCGTTGTTGGCCTCGGTCCAGCCTCCGCCGACGAACTCCCCGACCAGGAACCGATCGATCCACTCGTCGTTCCCGGCGCTCGGTACGGCGTTGAGCCGGTCCTCGACGAAGGCCAGGTGGTTGCGCCAGATGTGGGCGACGTTGGCGTCGGCCTCGGCGAGCAGGGCCAGGAGCCAGAACGTCTGGTGCAGGGAGGCGCCGAAGCCGCCGCGGCTGACCGGGATCCGAACGGTGCCGAACTTGGCCTCCTTCAGCCATTCGACCTGCTCGTAGGGGAAGACACGCTGCTGCTCTCGCTGCACGTTGCCCTCGGCGATGCGGTCGAAGACCGGCTGGAAGCGGTGGACGAGCTCCTCGAGCACCGCCGTCGGCGGCTCGAGGTAGGTCGTGATGGGCGCAGTGGTGACGGTCATGCTGGGCCTTTTCTGGTTGATGGGGTCGTCAGAAGCTGGTGCCGGCGAAGGGGGCCCGAGGGGTCGCGAACAGCCGGTCGGCGCGGCCGACCGCACCCGGGGTGCGCTCCTCGACGCGGCCGGCGCGGGCCAGCTGCCACCAGCCGGTCCCGCCGAGGTAGGCCGCGGCCAGCGCCGCGACGTCGGCGACCAGGTCGGGCTCGGCGTCGGTTCGGGTGACCGTCTTCGGACCGATCTCGTAGCAGCCCTCGTTGCCTGGTAGCCGGTCGTCGGTGACGCGGAGGACCACGGGGTCACCGTCGTCGAACGTGCGGGCGGCGAGGGCTCGCTCGACGTCGATGATGCGCAGCCAGGTCTCGTCGCGAGGAGAGCCCCACGTCAGGGCTCGCTGATCGGCGAGCAGGGTCGGCAGCGGGTCGTCGACCGGCAGGCTGGCGAACGCGACCACGTCGACGAGGTCGAGATCGAGGAAGTGGCGGAGGAGACCCCGGTACGCCGACTCGCTGAGCGCGACGAAGTCGCTGACGGTCACCACGCGCTCGGCGCTGGTGAACCAGCCGTGGGTGTCGACCGGGGTGTAGACGGCGTACCCGTCGTCGGTCCCGTCGGTGGAGTGGATCACGGTGTAGGTCGGCGCCAGGTCGTGGGCGGCGCCGAGCCGGCGCAGTCGCCACCACTCGTCCGGGCGACGGATCGAGCCGACCCACGCAGCCCGGTCGTAGAGGGCGGGGACCGCCGACGCCCCCTCGGCCCCGTCGGCGATCCTCACCTGCCCGGAGGCCGGCACCGTCGCGCGCAACCCGCCGCGTCGCCTGGCCAGGCGGGCGCTGGTCGACGAGCTCGCCACGGCGTAGCCGAATCGCTCGTAGATGACTGCCTCGGAAGCGCGGAGCGAGGCCAGCACCTCGCCGCGCGCGGCGATGTCCCGCAGCTGCTCAGTGACGAGGGCCGTGACGATCCCACGGCGGGTGTGCGTGGGCAGCACGCCGACGTGCGTGACGGCAGCGTGCGGAACCCGCTGTCCGCCGGGCACGGTGAGCCAGCTGGTGTAGGAGTCGACGGTGCCGACGAGCCGGTCGCCGTCGAAGGCGCCGAGCTGCCGCCCGGGCTCGACGAGCGTGCGCGCGTCGACGTCCCGGATCGGGAGCCCGACCATGGCGCGGAGGAAGACGTCGAACGCGGTGCGGACCTCGTCATCGCTCGTGAGGGGTCTGATCGGCAGGGACATGAGGACTCCTGGAGTGCTGTCAGTGCGTGACGCTCGCGTGGTCGCGCAGTCGGGTGACCACGTCGACCGTGAGCGTGGAGAGGATGAAGACCACGGAGGCGAACAGGGTCGTGCCGATCACGACCGGGTAGTCGCCGGACAGCGCCGACTCGATGGCGAGCCGCCCGACCCCGTCCAGGCCGAAGATCGTCTCCACGACGATCGCGCCGCCGAGGATGGCCGCCAGCTCGAGGCCGCCGAGCGTGATGACCGGGTTGAGGGCCGACCTCAGCGCGTGGTCGAAGTAGACGCGACGCTCGGCGAGCCCCTTGGCGCGTGCGGTCCTGATGTAGTCGGCCGAGAGCACCTCGAGCATGCTGCCGCGCACGACCCGCTGGAAGATCCCGATCTCGGCGATGGCGATCGCCAGCCACGGCAGCAGCAGGTGTCGCGCCCACTCGAACGGGCTCTCGCGGAACGGCACGTACCCGCTGCTCGGGAACCAACGGATCCCGTAGGTCGCCAGCTTGAAGAACAGGAAGTAGGACAGCAAGATCCCGGTCAGGAACGTCGGCAGCGACAGGCCCACGTAGGCCACGGCGGAGATGACCTTGTCGGTCACGGAGCCGGGGCGCCGTGCCGACAGCACGCCGGTCACCAGGGAGAAGGTCATCCAGATGACGACGGCACCCAGCGCGAGCGAGGCCGTGACCGGCACCTTCGACAGGATGAGCTCCGTCACGGGCGTCTGCTTGCGGAAGGAGTAGCCCAGGGCCGGGGGCCAGTGGAGCAGCCCGACGGCGGCGCCTTGGATGTCCGGGCCCCGCAAGAGGTAGTGCACGAGCTGGAGGTGCCATGGCTCGTCGAGCCGCAGCGCCTTGGTGATGCCGTCCATGACCTGTTGGTCGGCGTTGCGCGGCGCGAGCGTCGCGGCCGGGTTGCGGTAGGCGATGCGGGTCAGCACGAACGTGACCAGCAGGACGATGAGCAGCGTGAGGGCGGACCGGCCGATCCGCCGTACGACGTAGGTGAGCACGGGGCGGCTCACCTCGTCCCGTGGTGCGGGTCGAGGACGTTGCGTACGCCGTTGCTGATGGCGTTGAACCCCACCACGGTCGCGACCAGGCCGACGGCCGGACCGATCAGGAACCACGGCTGGACCTGGTAGAGCGACGTGCGCTGCGCGTCGGCGATCATGTTCCCCCAACTCGGTGTGGGCGCCTGGACCCCGATCCCGAGGAATGAGAGGGTCGCCTCGGCGACGATGTTGGTGGGCAGCTGGACCGCCCAGTAGACGATGACCGCCGGCGCGATGTTGGGCAGCACGTCGCGGCGGATGATCCGCCAGCTCCCCGAGCCGATCGTCTCGGACGCCTCCACGAACGGCCGGCTGCGCAGCTCGGCCGTGAGGCCGCGCGTCAGGCGGGCGAAGTAGGTCCACGAGAACGCTGCCACGATGCCGATGACGAGCAGCACCGGGCTGACCCGGCTGCTGCCGTCCTCGGTGCGGTTGAGGGCGACGAGGCTGAGCGCCGTCACGACGAACGGGAAGGACAGCACGACGTCGGTCACCTGGGAGAGGACCTGGTCGACCCAGCCGCCGAAGAAGCCCGCCAGCAGCCCGACCAGCGTGCCGATGACCATGGCGATGGTGGTGGCCGGGATCCCGACGAGCAGCGACACGCGGGCGCCGTAGAGCACCCGCACCAAGACGTCGCGGCCGTTGCCGTCGGCGCCGAGCCAGAAGCTGCTGCTCGGACCGATCGGCACACCGGATGAGTCGAGCGCCTCGGACTGGAACTGCTCGGTCGGCCCGTGGCCGACCAGCGCCGCGACGAGCGGCGCGGCGACGGCCAGGAGGACGACGACGCCGACCACCGTCACGCCGATCCGGACGGAGCGGTCGCGCAGCACCGACCTGGCCAGCCCGGCGACCTCCGGCTCGGGCGCCTCCAGGAAGAGGGTCGCCCGGGCGGGTGCGACGTCAGACATGGACCCGACCCTCCTCGCCGGTCGGCGCACCGGCCCTGACGAGACCGCGGCGCTTGCCGGGGATCGAGTCGATGAGCAGACGGGTGTAGGGGTCGCGGGCCGCGCTGAAGACCTGCTCGGTGCGTCCCTGCTCGACGACGCGGCCCCCGTTGAGGACGAGGACGCGGTCGCAGAGCTCGGAGACGACGCCGAGATCGTGGGAGATGAACAGGAACGAGATCCCCCGCTCCTCCCGCAGCCGCCGGATGAGCGCCAGGATCTGCGACTGCGTGGTGATGTCGAGCGCGGACACCGCCTCGTCGGCGACGACCACGTCGGGGCTCAGTGCGAGGGCGCGGGCGACGGCGACGCGCTGCCGCTGGCCACCGGACAGGTGCGCCGGGAACCGGTTGAGGATGCTCGGCGCGAGCTCGACCGTGTTCACGAGCGCTTCGAGCTCGACCTCGAGCTCCTGCGCGGCCAGGTCGCGGTGCAGGTCGAAAGGCTCCGCGAGGATGTCGCGCACCCGGCGACGCGGGTTGAGGCTGCTGTAGGGGTCCTGGAAGACGACCTGGATGCGGCCACGGGTGCGAGGGTCGAGGCGGGGACGTGCCCGCCGCCGACCCGTCGAGGTGTACGTCGACCCGTCGATGCTGACGCTTCCCGCGCTCGGGTCGAGGAGGCCCGCGACGATCCGGCCGAGGGTCGACTTTCCGGATCCGGACTCACCCACCAGGCCGAGAATCTCGCCCCTGCGCAGGTCGAAGCTCACATCGGAGACCGCGGGCGGCGTGTCGGCACGGGCCCGCCGGTGCCCGTAGTGGTGGCCGACCCCGCTCACCTGCAGGAGGGGATCGCCGAGCGTCGCTCCCCCGGCGGTGTCCGGGCCCGCTTCCACGTCCGGGCCGGCGGCCGGACCGCGCACGGCCGCATCGAGCAGCTCGCGCGTGTAGGGCTGGGCCGGGGCGCCGTACACCTCGTCGGCGTCGCCCGACTCGACCACGACACCGCCCCGCATGACGACGATGTCGTCGGCGATGTCGGAGACGACCGCGAGGTCGTGGCTGACGAAGATGATCGCGGTGCCGTGGTCTCGTTGGAGGCCACGGAGGAGGTCGAGGATCGAGGCCTGCACCGTCACGTCGAGCGCGGTGGTCGGCTCGTCGGCGATGAGCAGCCCGGGGTTGAGCGCCAGGGCCATCGCGATCATCACCCGCTGCCGCATTCCGCCGGAGAACTGCACGGGATAGTCGTCGATGCGTCGCCGCGGCTCTCGGATGCCGACCTCGTCGAGCAGCTCGAGCACCCGGGCGCGAACCTGTCGCCGAGGCTCCCGACGGTGGCTGGTGATGGCCTCGGCCACCTGGGCACCGACCGTCTTCAGCGGATGCAGGTTCGCCTGGGGGTCCTGGAAGACGAACCCGATCTGGCTGCCCCGGAGCCGGCGGAGCTCCTCGGCGGAGGCTCCCACCAGGTCGGTGCCGTGATGCAGGGCCCGACCCTGCACCACGGCACCGGCGGTGTTGAGCAGTCCGGTCGCCGCCAGCAGCGACACGCTCTTGCCGGAGCCGGACTCGCCGACGATGGCGAGGGTCCGCCCCGCCTCGACGGCGAAGCTGACTCCCTTGACGGCCTCGACGTCCGCACCGTGACGCTGGCGGAACGTCACTCGCAGGTCCTCGACCGCGAACACGCTCATGAGCGCTACCTCAGCCCTGGACCGCGACGTTGGTGACGTCCGGGTTCACGGGGACGTTCGACCAGGTGTAGTTGCGGACGCGGTCCGAGGTGATGACGACCTTGCGCAGCTCCAGCAGCGGGATCCACGGGAGGTCGGTGGACACGAGCTCGTCGGCCTGCGCCCAGACCGGGGCCGGGTCGTCGGAGGCGAAGGCCTGCGACGCGAGCTTGTTGAGCTGCTTGTTGTCGTAGCAGACGGCGCCCGGGTTGCCGGGACCGCAGGGGGCGCCGTCGGAGTCGAGCCAGCCACCGAGCAGCATGCGGGTGCTGTCGCCCTGCCAGTCGGGCGCGAACGCCTGTCCGTTGATGGCGATGTCCCACGGGTTCGACACGCTCTGGACGTAGGAGTAGGCCTCGTCGGGGCTGAGCTTGTGGAGGTTGAGGGTGATCCCGGACTTGGCGACGTCCTCCTTGAGGGTCGTTGCCTCCGACTCGGCGAGGGCGTTGGACCGGTAGACCACGTTGAACGCGATGCCGGCGGGATACCCGGCGTCTGCCAGGAGCTGCTTCGCCTTGGCCGGGTCGCCCTGGTCACCGTCTGTCGGGTAGGGGTCGATGTCCTCGTAGCCGAGCTGGTTGCTGATGATGATCTGGCTGAGCGGCTTCGCGACCAGCTCGCCGCCGAAGATCTGCTGGAGGTGCGCGCGGTTGACGGCGTACGTGAGTGCCTGGCGGACCTTGAGCTTGCGCAGTGCGTCGGACCCGGGCGTCTTGACCTTCGGGTTGGTGTTCAGGAACGCGAACGAGGCGCCGGCCCCGTCCGAGGAGTGGATGTCGGGGCTCTTGCTCCTGGTGTACTGCTGGATCGTCGCGATCGGCGGGGTGGTCAGGTAGAGCGAGAGGTCGGCTTCGCCCGACTGGATCTTCTGGACGACGGCGTCCTCGCTGTTCGCGGTGAAGTCGACGTCGATCTCGTCGACGTACGCCTTCCGGGCGGGGTCGCCGGCGTGGTCGTAGTCCTTGACCTTGGTGAGGATCAGCCTGTTGCCGGGCTGGTAGTCCGAGATCTCGTACGGTCCGCTGGAGGGGTAGTGCTTGCGGTACTCGAGGGAGTCTCCGACGTACTTCGAGGCCACCTCCTCGGGGATCGGTGAGACGAAGTTCATGGCGAGGATGCTGAGCGTGTCGTAGTTCTTGCTCGGCGAGGTGAGCACGACCGTCTTGTCGTCGGGGGCCTGGATCCCGGCGATGTCGTGGGAGTCGATGAAGGCCTTCGACGCCGCGAGGTCGCCGACCTTGACCTGCTTGCTGAACTCGTCGCAGTAGCTCTCGAAGCCGGAGACGATCAGGTTGAAGTAGTTGATCGCGGCGACCTGCTTGTTGGGGTCGCAGAAGCGCTTGACCCCGTAGACGAAGTCACCGGCGACGATCTCGCGGGTGGCCGAGCCCGAGAAGTGGACGTTGTCGCGGAGGTGGAAGGTGTAGGTCTTGCCGTCGGGGCTGACGTCCCAGCTCTTCGCGAGGTCCCCTTGGATCTTGTTGTCGCTGCCGAGGTCCTTGGGGCTGCCGGGGAACGTCACCAGCTGCCGGCTGATGGCCCGCAGGATCTGCCAGGAATCGATGGAGTAGCCCGTCAGCGTGTCGAGGGCGTCGAGGTCCGAGTTGAGGGACGCGATCTTGAGGGTGCCTCCGTAGCCCGGCTTGTCGCCGCCGCCTCCGGCGTTGGGGTCCGCGGAGCCGGAGCATGCCGTCGCGGCCAGGGTGATGGCCGCCAACGCGGCAATGAGGGCCAACCGCGAGCGGCGGCCGAGGGAGAGTGGCATCTGGGTGTCCTTCTCGAGCTCGATGAGTCGAAGAGGACCGTATCGGGTAAGTAGAGCGATTTACGCTTATTTCAGATCATGAGATCAGCCGCGCTGTGCATCTCAGCGTGCCGCTGCACCCAGCGATGCGGTGGCGTGGGGCTCGGGCGCGAGCTGGGTGATCTCCCGACGGAACGGCACCTCGTCGTTGGAGGGCAGCGAGGCGTCGAACTCCTCGGCCGCTCGACGTCCGCTCCAGACCGCCGCGGCGATCGTGCCGGGGGCCCATGCGTCACCGATACCGCGCACGGACCGCAGCTCCCCCGCATCGCGACGAGCGGCCAGGTCGAGGTAGAGCTCCTCGCGCGGCAACCGTGCCGTGACCATCACGACGGCATCGCAGTCGACCTCGCGCACGATGCCGGCATAGACGTCGCGAACCTGCACGCCGCCCGGCCCGACGCGGGTCACGGCGTGGTCGGTGATCCGGGCGATGCCGTTCTCGATCAGCCGGCGCTGGATCCGGTTGACTTCGAAGGTGTTGTTGGTCCACGACGACACCTGAGAACCGGTCGTCACGATCGAGACCTCGTAGCCGCGTCGGGCCAGGAGCTCTGCGACGACGCCGCCCATGTAGTAGTGGTCGTCGTCATACACCACGACCTTCCTGCCGTCGGGCAGCCGACCCGCGAAGAGGTCGTCGGGACCCAGCACCTGTGCGCCCGCGTCGATCGGGAGCGGCGTGGTGTGGAACCGGGCGACGCCGTCGGTGCGCCAGGTCGCGCCGGTGGCGACCAGCACGTGCTCGAACCCGAACTCGACGACGTCCTCGCCGCTCATCGGGCTCTCGCGGTAGACCTCGACGTTCGGCAGCTCCGCCAGGACGGCCTCGCGGTACTCCTTGACACGACCCCAGGCCGACAGGCCCGGCAGCGCGGCCTCCTGGTTCACCCGACCGCCGAGGTCGCGCGTGGCCTCGGCGAGGACGACGTCGTACCCCCGCACGCCCAGCGCACGGGCGGCTTCCAGGCCGGACGGGCCAGCGCCGACGACCAGGATGCGCGAGTCGCTCTCCTTGGCGCGGATCTCCTCGGGGTGCCACCCGCGACGCCACTCCTCCCCCATGCTCGGGTTCTGGGTGCAGCGGATCGGAGACATGGTCAGGTCACCGGAGACGCAGATGTTGCAGCCGATGCACTCGCGGATCAGGTTGAGCCGGCCGTCGCGGATCTTGTTCGGCAGGAACGGGTCGGCGATCGAGGGCCGAGCGGCGCCGATCAGGTCGAGGATGCCCGACTTGACCTGCCGCACCATCGCGTCGGGCGAGGTGAAGCGGCCGACCCCGGCGACGGGCTTGGTGGTGAGCTTCTTGAGCCCGGCGACGAACTCCTCCTGCCGGCCCTCCGGCGCGAACCGCGAGGTGACGGAGTCACCTTCCCAGCTGCCCATCGCGAAGTCCCACAGGTCGGGCAGCTCACCGAGCTCGCGAAGCACACCCTCGATGTCCTCGCGGGTGATGCCGCCCTCGATCTCCTCCTCGACCGTGATCCGGCACGCCACGGCCGCACGGCCGGCGACCTCGTCGAGGGTGTCTTCGAGCAGCTCGCGAAGCAGGCGCATGCGGTTGAGCAGCGAACCGCCGTAGTCGTCGGTCCGATGGTTGTAGCGCCGCGAGAGGAAGTGGTGGACGCCGCTGTAGCCGTGCGCGCCGTAGACGTAGATGACGTCGTAGCCCGCCTCGAGCGAGCGGCGTACCGCGTTGCGGTGCCAGCGCCGGAGGTCGTCGATGTCCTGCTTCGTCATCGCGCGGGCCTGGATCGGCGCGATGGTGTCGGGCGCGACGGGGAGATGGCCGGGCCCGAGCGGCGTCTCGCGGCTGAGCTGGTTCGGCGCGTTCATCCCGTTGTGCGCCAGCTCGATGCCCGCGAGGCCGCCACCCTCGTGGATCGCGTCGGCGATCCGCTTGAGAGCAGGCAGGTCCTGGTCGTCCCAGATCCGCAGCTCGATGAACGGCGCGATGTCGGACGTGGCGTGGATCTCGACCTGCTCGGTGCACACCACCGACCAGCCGCCCTCGGCCTTGATCTTCCGCATCGCAGCCTGTGCACTCGGGTCTCGGTAGCCCATGCCGTTGCAGTGCGGCACCTGGTAGAAGCGGTTCTTGGTGGTCAGCGGTCCGATCTGAACCGGCTCGAAGAGGATGTCGTACGGGGACGATTCGGTGGCACTCATGCTCGTGTCCTTCACAGGCTGCTGCGTGGCTGCGCGCTTTCTTTGCGCCTATGCGCAATTTATGACGCGGATCACGCCACGGTCAAGGGTGCCCGCGCGGACCGCTACGGTGTCGGGCATGGCACGGAAGAAGGATCAGGCCGCCCGCCGGGAGCAGTTGATCCAGGCGACGCTCGACACGATCGCGGAGCGCGGGCTCGTCGGCGCATCGCTGCGGAGCATCGCCGACGCCGCCGGCATCTCGCCGCGCCTGGTGGCCTACTACTACCCCGACCTCGAGTCACTGATCGAGGCGGCGCACCAGGCCGCGACGGAGCGCTACTACTGGTCGCGGCACCAGGTGCTGCTCGAGGACGCGCAACCCCGGCAGAAGCTGGCTCGTCTGATCCGCTCGGGACTACCGCGCGGTGAGGATCGCCTGCTCAGCCAGGCGTTGAACGAGATCGCGGTGAACGCAGGCCGCAGCCGCATGCACGCGACGCTGATGACCCTGCTCTTCGATCGGGAGGTGTCCCTCTACTCCTCCGTCCTCGAGGCAGGTCGCGCCACCGGCGACTTCGTCCTGAACGAGCCCGTCGACGTGATCGCCCGGAACTTCGTCGCCCTCGAGGACGCCCTCGGCATGCACCTGCTGGCACAGAACTCATCGGTCGACCTCGCCCGCGCCGAGCAGCAGCTGGCGAGCCTGGCGCGCGCGACGACCGGTGCCGACGTCCTGTCGGCCGACGAGAGCGCCGCCGGCTAGCGCCCTCTCCCCAAACGGCCGCCGCTCCTTGCGCAGAGACGCAAAGAATCGGGCCCGTCACTCCCTGAGCGGATCGGTCGTCCGCTCGTCGCGACCGGCCGGGAGCAGGTTGGCCAACGCCTCGGGGCTGAGCAACGCGTCGAGGATCGCATCGTCCAGCTCGCCGGTGGCCAGAGCGAGCGCGCGTACGTCGCCCGCGCCGGCCAGGACCGCTTTCGCGATCTGGGCCGAACGGGCGTACCCCAGGTGAGGCGTCAGCGCGGTGACGAGCCCGACGTTGCGTGCGACCGCGGCCGCCAGCGCGACGGCATCGACGTCGATGCCGTCGACGCACAGCTCGCGCAGGCCGTCGAAGGCGGCCGCGGTCCATGCGAAGCCCTGGAGCAGGCCGTGGCAGATCACCGGCTCGAAGGCGTTGAGCTGCAGCTGGCCCGCCTCCGCGGCCAACGTCACCGTGGTGTCGGTCCCGATCACCCAGAAGGCGACCTGGTTGACCATCTCCGGGATGACGGGGTTGACCTTGCCGGGCATGATGCTCGACCCGGCTTGGCGAGCGGGCAGGCGGAGCTCGGAGAATCCAGCCTGGGGGCCGGAGGCGAGCAGGCGCAGGTCGTTGCAGATCTTGGAGGCCTTGACGACGATCCGCTTGAGCACACCGGAGACCTGGACGAACGCACCGGTGTCGCTCGTCGCCTCCACCAGGTCGCGCGCGCCCAGGACCGGCAGTCCGGTGACCTCTGCCAGGTGTGCGACGACGCGACGCGGATAGCTCGGGTGCGCGGTGATGCTGGTGCCGATCGCGGTGGCACCGAGGTTGACCTCGCACAGCAGCGATCGCGAGTCCGCCAGCCGAGCCAGCTCCTCTCGCAGGGTGACGGCGAACGCGCCGAGCTCCTGGCCGACGGTCATCGGTACGGCGTCCTGCAGCTGGGTGCGCCCGATCTTCGGCACGGTGCGGAACTGCGTCGCCTTCGCCGCGAAGGCGTCGGCCAGCTCCTCGATGGAGGCCGCCAGCCTCGCGATCGCGGCCACCAGCGCGAGGCGCACAGCCGTCGGGTAGACATCGTTGGTCGACTGGCACCGGTTGACGTGGTCGAGCGGATGGATCTCGTCGTACGCCCCGCGCGGCAGCCCCAGGATCTCCAGCGCCCGGTTGGCGATCACCTCGTTGGCGTTCATGTTCGTCGAGGTGCCGGCTCCGCCTTGGATCACGTCGACGACGAACTGGCCGTCGAGCAGCCCGGCGCGGACCTCCGCGGCCGCGGCCGCGATCGCCTCGAAGCGCCGGTCGTCGAGCAGCCCGAGCTCGTGGTTGGCCCGCGCCGCGGCGAGCTTGACCGAGCCGAGCGCCGCGACGAGCTCACGGTGGCACCCGACCGGCGTCCCGCTGACGCGGAAGTTGTCGAGGGCGCGCGCGGTGTGCACGCCCCAGTAGGCGCCGGCCGGCACCTCGTACGGACCGAGCGAGTCCACCTCGGTGCGGGAGCCACCCGTCGCTTCAGGCCTCGCGGTCATGCGTGCGCCTGCGCCATGTCGAGGGCCGTCCACGCCAGCGCCGTGGCCGCGTCGAGCAGCGCCTTCTCGGCATCTCCTCCGACGCAGCGGGCCGCGAACTCCGGCTGGTGGTTGAGCGCAGGCAGCGAGCCGATGCCGACGTAGGGATGGATCGCCGGCACGACCTGCGAGACGTTCCCCATGTCGGTGGAGGCACGGTTCATCCGCCGTGCCGGGGTGCCCGGGTCGAAGATGCGGCCGAGGCTCTCGGCGTTGCGGATGTAGGACCGCAGCGCGGGCTCGAAGGTGCGGAACTCCGCGTACGGCTTGCTCTCCGGCACGATCTCGAGGTCCGCACCGGTGGCGACCGCTCCTGCCTCGAAGCAGCGCCAGACCCTCTCCTCGGTCTCGGCGAGCTGCGCGAGGGACTCCGCACGCACGTACCAGCGCCCGTCGGTGCGCGCCGGGATGGCGTTGGGGGCCTCTCCCCCGTTCGTCATGACGCCGTGGACCCGCACCGTCGACGGCAGCTGCTGGCGCAGCAGGCCGATCGCCACCTGGGCCAGCGTGAAGGCGTCGGCGGCGTTGACCCCCTGCTCCGGGTACGCCGCCGCATGGGCCGCCCTGCCGCGGTAGGTGACGTGCGAGTGCGACACCGCGAAGGGCTCGGCCTCCGCCACGTCGACCGGCGCCGGATGGGCCATCATCGCCAGGTCCAGACCTGCGAACGCACCCCGATCGAGCAGCTCGATCTTGCCGCCGCCGCCCTCCTCGGCCGGCGTGCCGTAGACCTCGATCGTCAGCCCCGCCGCGTCGGCCAGCGGCGCGAGGGCACGCGCGGCACCGACCGTGATGGCCGAGATGAGGTTGTGGCCGCACGCGTGCCCCAGTCCGGGCAGCGCGTCGTACTCCGCACACAGGCCGAGCCGGAAGGGGCCGCTGCCGTAGGTGGCGAGGAACGCGGTCTCCAGACCGAGGTAGCCCGGGCTGACGGTGAAGCCCGCCTCGTCGAGCGCCTCCGCCACCCACCGGGCGGCCTGGTGCTCCTCCCAGGCCGTCTCCGGGCTGGCGTGCAGTCGCTCGGAGAGCGCGATCAAGCGGCCCGCGTGCGCGGCGACCGTCTCGGAGACTCGGTCCTTGGCGTTGGTCATCGGCTCACTCGTCCCCGGGCACGCCGTAGGACGGCGCCGCCGTGGGGTCGAGCCCACGCGTGACGTAGTCGTTGCGCTGGGGCAGCCACACGGCGAGCAGGTCACGCAGCTCCGCGAGCGGCGCGTCGCTCCAGTCCACGCGCAGGTCGGTCTCGCGCCAGGGCACCGCCCGGACGACCGACAGCCCTGCCGAGTGCAACGGCCCCGCCTCACCGCCGGCGGACAGACCGGCCTCGAGCGCCTGCAGCAGACGCTCCTCGAGGTCGCCGGAAGACCGCTCGAGCGCGTCGACGACCGCGTCGACGACCTCCGGGCCGGCGAGCATGTTGCCGGCCGCGACGACACCCGAACCCACCCTCTGGTGATGGATGCCGAGCGCCTTGTCACCGGAGTAGGCGGCTCCGGACCCGTCCAGCCCGAGGACCGCCAGCTGCCGGTGCTCGATGAGCTCGCGTCCATCGACGACGGTGGCGAGCGCGCTCCGGGCGTCGGCCCCCGTCTCCAGCGCGTCCAGCAGCGCTGTGCCGAGCCGCGGGTCCGTGACGTTCTGCGACGCCGCGCCGCCGACGCCAGCCCGCAGGTGGATGCATCGCGCGGCGACGGCGGGGCTGGAGGAGGTGACCGCCATGCCGACGGCACCGTGGCCGTCGGTGGCCAGCACGGAGAACGTCACTTCTCGTCCCCTGGGATGACGGCGATGGCGTCGACCTCGACCAGCCACTCCGGACGGGCGAGTGCCGAGACGACCAGGCCCGTGGAGATCGGGTGGACACCCTTCGTCCAGCGACCGATCGTGCGATAGACGGTCTCCCGGTAGCGCGGGTCGACGATGTAGATCGTCAGCTTGACCAGGTGCTCCATCCGGGCACCGGACTCCTCGAGCAGCATCTTGATGTTGGCCATCGCCCGCTCCGTCTGCGCCTCGACGTCACCGATGCCGACCGATTCGCTGGTGTCGAGGTCCTGACCGATCTGGCCCCGCACATACACCGTGCTGCCGGCCACGACCGCCTGGCAGAGGTCGTTGTCGAGGTTCTGCTCCGGATAGGTGTCGCGGGTGTTGAACGGCCGGATGCGGGTGTGGCCGCCGGCGACGATGGGTTCGCTCACGTACTTCTTCCTCTTCAGCGATGGGCAGGGGCGGCGGCGCCGCCGGGAGCGGTGGCGGCGGGGCGTTCAGGCGTTGTCGAACCAGGTGGTCTTGAGCCCGGTGTAGTTCTGGAGTGCGTGCAGCGACAGGTCGCGGCCGAAGCCGGACTGCCTGAAGCCGCCGAACGGGACAGTCACGTCGAGAGCATCGACCGTGTTGACCGACACGGTTCCGGCGCGGAGCGCACCGGCGACGCGATGCGCCTGCCTGAGGTCGTCCGACCAGACGGACGCGGCGAGGCCGTACGGCGAGTCGTTGGCCACCGCGAGGGCCTCCTGCTCGGAGTCGACCTCGATCACGGCGAGCACCGGCCCGAAGACCTCCTCGCGCGCCAGGGTCGCCGACCGGGCGATTCCGTCCACGATCGTCGGCGGCACGTAGGCAGTCGTCGGTGCGCCGTCCAGCGTCGGACCACCGAGCACGATGTCGCCCTCCTCGGCGCCGAGCTCGATGTAGTCACGTACGCGCGCGGCGTGACCCTCGCTGACCAGGGGTCCCATCGACACCGCGGGGTCGAGCGGGTCACCGGGGACGATGCGGGCCGCACGCTCGAGCACCTTCTCGAGCAGGCGCTCCTTGACCGAGCGCTCGACGACGAGACGCGAGTTCGCCGAGCAGACCTGGCCCTGGTTGGTGAAGATGCCGGCGCAGACGCCGTCGGCCACGGCGTCGAGGTCCCGGGCGCCGGCCAGCACCACGTTGGCGCTCTTGCCGCCACACTCGAGCCACACCGGCTTCAGGTTCGAGGCGCCGCTGTACTGGAGGAACAGCCTCCCGACCTCGGTGGAACCGGTGAAGGCGACCGCGTCGACGTCGGGATGCAGGCCGAGCGCCCGCCCGGCGACCTCACCTCGGCCGGGGACGACGTTGAGGACGCCGTCCGGCAGTCCGGCCTCGGCGGCGAGCTCGGCGAGCCGCAGGACGGAGAGAGGGGACTCCTCGGACGGCTTGAGCACGACGGAGTTGCCCGCGGCCAGCGCCGGGGCGACCTTCCACATCGCCGTCTCCAGTGGGTAGTTCCACGGGACGACGGCGGCGATGACACCCAACGGCTCACGGGTGACCAGCGCCAGCTGGCCGGGTGCGGTGGGAGCGACCTCGCCGTAGAGCTTGTCGATCGCCTCGGCGTACCACTGCAGGATCATCGCCGTCCCGGGCGCGTCGATCGCCGAGGTGTCGGCGATCGGCTTCCCTCCGTCGAGCGTGTCGAGCAGCGCGAGCTCGTCGACATGCGCGCGGATCAGGTCGGCGAGCCGCAGCAGCACGGCCTTGCGGTACGCGGGCGCGGCCAGCCGCCACCCGCCCGTCTCGAAGGCGTGCCGTGCGGCGGCGACCGCGCGGTCGACGTCGGCGGCGCCGCCCTGGGCGACCTCGGCGAGCACCTGGCCGTTGGCCGGATTGGTCGTCGCCGCACGCGCGCCGGAGGCGCTCGGGACGAAGGCGCCGCCGATCCACAGGTTGTCGCGGGGCTGGATCTCGGCGGCGAGCTTGCGCCACTCCTCGGCGGTCCTCATGGCGTGTCTCCTCGGTTCCGGCGGTCAGTCGGTGCGGGCGTCGTCGTGGGCGAGGTAGCCGCGCTGCGTGCTGATGTGGTCGGCGACGTGCTTGGCGTCGTGCCAGACACCCCAGATGAAGCTGGAGCCTCGCCTGGAGAGCCACGGCAGGCCGATGAAGTAGACCCCGGGCTCCGACGAGACGCCGCGGCGGTGCCGCGGCCGGCCGGCCTCGTCGAAGGCGTCGACCTGCAGCCAGCCGTAGTCGGTGGCGAACCCGGTGGCCCACACGACGGAGGTGACGCCTGATCCGGCGAGATCCAGCGTCAGCAGCGGATCCGACACGCGCGCCGGGTCGGCGCCCAGCTCGCGCGCCGCCGGCTCCTCGGGAAGGTCCAGTCCGTTGCGCTCGACATAGGAGTCAGCCGCGTCGAGCAGTGCCAGGTAGCTCGCGTCGCCGGCGGCGATGTTGGCTGCCAGGTCGTCGGCGAAGTGCAGCACGCCGTCGCCGTACGAGGCCGTGAGACCGGCGAGCTCGATGCCGTCGGCCGCCAGCTGCCGGAAGTCGACGGTCCTGCCGCCGTGCGCTCCGCTGACCGCGATGGTGACGTGGGCGGCGCCGGCCGGCGGCGTCTCCAGGTCCCAGAGCCCGAGGACGCCCAGCCACCAGCAGAAGTCCCGGCCGCGGTAGCTGCGCGGAGGGCGCTCGTGCGGACCGACGGAGAGATACACCAGCCGGCCGGACCGCCGCAGCTCGTCGGCGATCTGCACGCCGGAGGAGCCCGCCCCGACGACCAGCACCGCGCCGTCGGGCAGCTGGCCCGGGTTGCGGTAGGCACTGGAGTGGATCTGATGGAGCGCGGCGTCGGCCGGGATGATCGGCGGGATGACCGGGCGCTGGAACGGCCCCGTCGCAGCGACCACGTAACGAGCCTCGATCGTGCCGGCGGAGGTCTCGACGGTGAAGCCCGGCCGGCCGTCGTTCCGGCGGACCGCGGTGACCTCCACGCCGCAACGGACGGGAGCGCCGATCTTCTCGGCGTACGCCTCGAAGTAGTCGGCGACCTGGTCCTTGGCCGCGAAGCCGTCGGGGTCGACGTCGAAGAACTCCAGACCGGGGAACCGGTCGTGCCACGCGGGCCCGTTCGCGACGAGCGAGTCCCAGCGCTCCGAGCGCCATCGCTCGGCGATGCGGTGTCGCTCCAGCACCAGGTGGGGAACTCCGCAGTCGCGCAGGTGCTCGCTCATGGCCACCCCGGCCTGACCGGCGCCCACCACGACGACCTCAGTGGTCTCCGTCGCCATCCCCTACCTCCCGTTCACGCATACGGAGCCGACCCCCGTCGCCGAACGCACACCGTGCGCGGAGTACATCCTTCGGCCGACCGTTATCCGTGTCCAGCAGATGTTGTTGGGGGTTTGCATCGGTTATACAGATGCAGAGGCGCGCGGCGCCGCGGGCGCCGATCAGGCCTGGGCGTTGCCCTCCGACCACCGGGCGGACTGCCCCGACGTCCGGAGGAAGGCCCGGGCGCGTCGGGTGAGGCGGACGCCCTTCATGCACGCCAGGACGACGGACAACGGCTCGACGTCGTCCCGGATCTCCAACGAGACCACCTCATGCCCGTCGTAGGTGACGGGCGTGGCGGGACGCTGGTTCAGGACCGACCAGCCCAGCCCGCTCGCGACCATCGCCCGGACGGTCTCGAAGCCGGCGGTGCGGTGCCTGATGGCGGGCCGCACGCCGGCGGACTCCACGAGCCCCTGCAGATAGGAACCGCTGTGCGGAAGGTCGAGCAGCACCATCGGCTCGTCGACGAGCTCGGCGAACGACACCCGCTCCCGATGCGCCAGCCGGTGGCCCTTGGCGACGAGCACGTAGGGCACGGCGGAACCGACGACGACCGACTCGATGTCGTCGTCGAGGTCGTACCCGTACATCAACGCCAGCTCGCAGCGCCCGCTGCGCAGGCTCTGCTTCAGGGCCGAGTGCTCGTCCTCGAGCACCGACACCGCGATCTCGGGATGGCGCGCCTGACACGCCCGGATGAGTCGCGGCAGCTCGAAGGGGCCGAGGGTCGAGAAGCACCCGACCGTGAGTGCGCCGGTGAGGGCCTCGCCCGCCGTGCGCGCGGCCTCGGCCAGGTCAGCGGTGTGCTCGAGGTAGACACGCACCTCGCGCCGGAAGTCCTCGCCGGCCGCCGTGAGCGTGAGCCCGCGGGCATGGTGACGCAGCAGCAGCTGTACGCCGAGCTCGCGTTCGAGCTGGGCGACGGCCGTGGAGATCGCCGACTGGGAGACGCTCAGCTCGCGGGCCGCGGCCGTCATGCTGCCGAGCTCGGCGGCCGCGGCGAAGTAGCGCAGCTGCACGAGGGTGAATCCGACCTGCGGGATCGAGCTCAAGGGAGAGCACTCCTTCGGAGTCGTACCGGTGCGGCGATTGTGCGCCGATCCGAACTCTTGCATCAAGAAAGCAGATGTAAACACCGCATTACAACTCTTGAACTGAAGAAGCCGCCTGGCCCAGACTGCTCGCGCCGGTGCGGCGCAGGTCACACACCTGTCAGCACCATCAACCGCAACAGATCGGACGCAGAGATGACCGCGACACCCACCGCCCTCGCGCAGGAGCAGGAGTCGAAGCTGCTCAAGACGCTGGGCCGCTTCGACCTGGTGTTCCTGCTGATCGCCGCGGTCGTCGGGCTCGAGACACTCGGTGCGGTCTCGACCTACGGCGCCGAGGCCTTCACCTGGACGCTCGTCCTGGCCGTCTTCTTCCTGATCCCCTACGGCCTGCTCTTCGCCGAGACCGGCGCCGCGTTCACCGAGGAGGGTGGCGCCTACACCTGGGTCCGCAACGCCTACGGACGCGTCGCCGGGGCCATCGCGGCGCTGCTGACGTGGGTCACCCAGCCGGTCTGGGTCGGCGGCTCCATGGCATTCCTCGCCACCGAGGGCTGGAACGTCAACCTCACGGAGATCCACGACGGGTCGTTCGCCGACTACGCGTTCAAGCTCGTCTTCATCTGGCTGACCGTGCTCGCGGCGATCGTCAGCCTCCGCTACGG
Organism: Nocardioides sp. CER19; assembly: GCF_029846275.1. Taxonomy (GTDB): domain Bacteria; phylum Actinomycetota; class Actinomycetes; order Propionibacteriales; family Nocardioidaceae; genus Nocardioides. The sequence goes on along the minus strand of NZ_JARVWS010000001.1, from coordinate 1,684,946 downwards.
CAAGTGGCTGCCGACGGTGGGCGCGATCGTGAAGGTCGCCCTCCTGGTCCTCTTCGTCGGCAGCGCGATCGCCTACGCGATCAAGCACGGTGTCGTGCACCTGTCGTTCGGCGACTTCTCGCCCACGTGGGTGGGGCTCTTCGGAGCGACGCCGCTGCTGTTGTTCGCCTACCTCGGCTTCGAGTCGGGCAACAGCGCCGCGGGCGAGATGAAGAACCCGGCCCGGGACGTGCCCTTCGGCATCCTCCGTTCGAGCGGTGTCGCGGCGCTCTGCTACCTGCTGCCGATCTTCTCGATCCTGATCGTCGTCCCTCCGTCGGAGATCACCGGCATCGGTGGCTTCTTCGACGCCACCGCCACCGTGTTCAGCGTGTACGGCGGGGCCGCTGACGCCATGCTCAAGATGCTCTCGGTCTGCCTGGTCTTCGTGCTGATGACCCAGGGCGCGTCGTGGATGATCATCTCCGACCGCATGCAGGCCATCGCGGCCGCCGACGGCGCCTTCTTCGGTGGGTTCTTCGGCGTCTTCAACCGCCGCCTCAGCACGCCCGTCCGGGTCAACTTCCTCTCCGGCATCGTCGCGACCGCCTTCATGCTCGTCGCGATGCAGCTCACCGGCAGCTCGGCGGACATCTTCGGGGTCGTCCTCACGATCGCGATCACCACGTTCCTCCTCTCCTACCTCCTCGTCATCCCGGCGGCGATCAAGCTGCGCAGCGTCGAGCGTGACCGGGAGCGTCCCTTCCGCGTCCCCGTCTCGGACCGTGGCTTCGCGCTCATGGGCTGGCTGTGCTTCTTCTGGATCGCGCTCGGATCCTGGGTGGCCGTGTTCCCGGGCACGCTCGAGCCGCTGTTCGGCGCCGACTACGACTTCGAGGACACGTGGGGCGTGAGCCGCACCACCTTCGAGGTCTTCACGGTCGGCACGCTCGTGGTGCTGCTCGTCCTCGGGATCGTCGGCTACATCCTCGGCGCACCCGTGCGCCGTACCGTCTCCACCGATGACGACGCGCCACCCGCGCACGCTCGGAGCGCCGGCGAGCCGACGCCCCTCTCCTGACGGGACGCACCCGTTCCGCCCGACCCGTGGGACGTGATCGGGGTCGCGCATCAAGTTGCACGGCTGGCTGGCCGGCTGCTGCCGGAACCCGCAGCAGGTCCAGCTCGGTGCCCCTCGCCAGGCCGAGGCCGGACACCTCCGGGCCGTTCGTCGCGCCTGGCGTCGTGAACACCAGCGAGCCCTTCAGCTGTCGACGCGGTCACACTGCCTGCTCGCCGAAAATGTTGCCCTCCGAGGCTTGACATCGCCGTGACGTCGGATTACAAGAAATCTGTAACGGTTGATACAGGTCGTGGGCTGCATCGGCCCACCCGAAGCAGAATCAGGAGGACGCCATGTTGCTGCGCACCACCGACCCGTTTCGTGACTTCGACCGCCTGACCCAGCAGCTGCTCGGTACCACGAGCCGTCCCGCCGTGATGCCGATGGATGCCTGGCGCGAGGGTGACCGGTTCGTGATCGAGTTCGATCTGCCCGGGGTCGCGAAGGAGACGATCGACCTGGATGTCGAGCGGAACGTGCTCACCGTCCGCGCTGAGCGCGGCACCCGGAACGGCGACTGGGAACCGCTGGCCAGCGAGCGGCCGCGCGGCGCCTTCAGCCGGCAGCTCGTGCTGGGCGACAACCTCGACCTCGAGCACATCGAGGCTTCCTACGACGCCGGTGTACTGCGGCTGGTCGTGCCCGTCGCCGAGAGGGCCAAGCCCCGTCGCATCGAGATCGGGAGCGCTCACGACGCCGTGCAGGGCAGCACCGAGAAGCAGGCCATCGAAGCCTGAGCGACGGCTGACCCCTCACGCACCGAGGAGGTGAAAGAGACTCACCATCCCACCTGCTCTCCCTCAGTTGTTCCTCCGAGACGAACGACGAGCCGCCGACCACATCCGGAGGGCACCGCATTGCCCGGTACAGGCACGCACCGGCGTCGGCCCCTCGAAGCAGGCGCTGCTGATGCGCGGACCGCGGCTCGTCGTTCCCCGGGCACGGCCGAGACCGGGCGCACGCGCTGCCGCTCTGTCCAGGCCGCACCCACCCCCGACCAACCCACCTCCACGGAGTAACACGATGTACCCCTCCCGGGAGGCGCGCGAGCTCGCGATCTTGCTGCGGATCAGCCGAGAGCTCGACATCTGCGGAGACGTCACCGCCACCGTGGACAATCCCTCCGAGATACTCGCCTGGGCGACCATCCTGTCCCGGCCCCACGTCCGCGCCTGGCGCGCCCAGGACTCCGGGCACCGCTACATCCAGGTCACCGCCGACCACCAGCACGCCCCGGTCCGCGGCCACGTCGCAGCCGTCCTGGACGGTGAGCACCACCAGGAGTTCTGGACCCAGTGCGGGTTGAGCCAGCTCGAACCCGGCGACACCCAGGAGTTGAGTACCGCCGAGCTCGCCCAGGCCTGGGAAGCCATGCCGATCACCCCCGTCGACGCAGTCGCACCTCCCCAGCCACCTCCCGCCGGTGCGGCATGACCACCTGGGCGCAATCCGATCCATGACGACACGTTCCAGAGTCGAGTGATGGCTGCAGAACGCCGATCGAGCCGCAGACACGCGGACACAACGGCAGAGGCCCTGGCCAGCATCTCTGCTGACCAGGGCCTCGTGTCGCTGGTACCCCCGACCGGATTCGAACCGGCGCTACCGCCTTGAGAGGGCGGCGTGCTAGGCCGCTACACAACGGGGGCATTGTCTTTCGACTTGCAGAACACTAGCCGGGGCCGTGTTTCCGCACCAAATCCTCGCTTTTCCGCTCGGATCCGCTGGTCTACTAGGACTCGAACCTAGACTAACTGGACCAGAACCAGTCGTGCTGCCAATTACACCATAGACCATCGACTCAGTAGTCGATCGGCTCCTCCGCCTGGGCGGCTGAACCGAGATGGAACCTTACACGGACGGGGTTTGGCCGACCAATTCGGTGGCACCTTCAGCCGCCTCGCCCGACGTCCTCGTCGCGATGCGCAGCCGGCGGGCGACGTACGTGACCAGGGCGAGGTAGACGAGCGATTGCGTCAGGGTGCTCGGGATCATCCACCAGCTTCCGCCGGAGGCGTTCAGCGTGTCGGTCATGTCGCCGAACAGGAGGGCCAGGCCGAACGCCAGGAAGTTGTTGAGGACGTGCATCGCGATGCCCGCCTCGAGGCCGCCGGTCATGATCACGAGCACGCCCGCGACCAGGCCGAACGCGAACCTGTCGAAGAACACCGGGGCGTCCTGGGCGCCGTGGGCGAGCGCGAAGAGCAGGGCGGGTACGACGACCGCGACCCAGCGCTTCCGGAACAGCCCGCCGACGGCCTGGGTGAGGTAGCCGCGGAACGCGTACTCCTCCCCCGCTGCCTGCAGCGGGGTCAGGAACACGATCACGAGCAGGAACTGCCCGGTGGTCGAGGTCCAAGGGTTCAGGTGGCCGCCGACGTCGCCCGCGTCGCCGGCCGATGGGAGCAGCGCGGAGACGATCAGGGTGGCCAGCAGCGCCAACACCGAGAGGAAGAGGCAGATCGCCAACCAGCCCCACCGGACCCGACCCACGACCGACGCGACCCAGCCGGGCTTGAGCCACCCGTGGAGCACGTAGGTCAGGATCATGACCGTCGGGATGGCCGATGCCAGCGCGAGGTTGAGGAACGCCAGCGACGCCGGCGTGACCGTGTCACCGGTGAAGTGCTGGATCGCCTGGTCGTAGGTGTCGCCCTGGGAGACGAAGTAGACCGTGAACAGCGCGATCAGCACGAGCGGGAAGAGCATGAACCCGAGAAAGTTCAGCAACAGGACGAAGACGCCGATGAGCGCGCGCCACCAGCTCGTCTGACCGCCGCGGTGGATCTCCTGGTACTCCAGCCCGGCCCGCATCGGCGCGCCCCTCAGGAGAGCGCCGACCGGAGCCGACCGAGACTGCGGTCGCGGCCGAGCAGCTCGAGGGACTCGAACAGCGGCGGGCTGATCCGGCGGCCGGTGACGGCCACCCGGACCGCGCCGAACGCCACCCGCGGCTTGAGCCCCATCTCCTCGACGAGTGCGAGCGTCAGTGCGTCGCTGATCCTCGCCGCCGACCACGGCTCGACCCGCGCGAGAGCGTCGTACGCCGCCTGGACGACCGCCTGCCCCTCGTCGGTGTCGACCAGCTTGGCCTTGTCGGCCTCGTCGACGGTGAAGTCCTCCTCGGCGATGAAGAGGAAGCCGAGCATCGAGGACGCTTCGGTGAGCTTGTTGATCCGCTCGGCGACGAACGGCATCGCCAGCTCGAGCAGCTGCTGGTCGGCCGGGCTGACCGGATCGGTGAGCACGCCGTCCTTCTTGAGGTAGGGCAGCGCGCGGTCGGTGATCTCCTCGACGGAGAGCATCCGCATGTGGGAGGCGTTGATCGCCTCCGCCTTCTTGAGGTCGAACCGCGCGGGGTTGGGGTTGACGTCCTTGATGTCGAACGCCTCCACCATCTCCTCGAGCGTGAAGACGTCGCGGTCGGCCGCGATCGCCCAGCCGAGCAGGGCGAGGTAGTTGAGCAGGCCCTCGGGGAGGAACCCGTCCTCGCGGTAGCCGAAGAGGTGCGCCTGCGGGTCGCGCTTGGAGAGCTTCTTGTTGCCCTCGCCCATGACGAACGGCAGGTGACCGAACTCGGGCACGCCCTTCGAGATGCCGAGCTCGACGAGCGCCTGGTGGAGCGGGATCTGGCGCGGCGTGCTCGAGAGCAGGTCCTCGCCGCGCAGCACGTGGGTGATCTCCATGAGCGCGTCGTCGACCGGGTTGACCAGGGTGTAGAGCGGGTCGCCGTTGGCGCGGCACAGCGCGAAGTCGGGCACGTACTGCGTCTCGAACGTGATCTCGCCGCGGACCAGGTCGTCCCAGGTGACCGAGCCGTCGGGCATGCGGAACCGGACGACCGGCTGGCGGCCCTCCGTCACGAAGCGGTCGAGCTGGTCCTGGGTGAGGTCACGGCAGTGGCCGTCGTACCCCATCACCTTGGAGCCGCTCTCCAGCCGGCGCGCAGCGACCTCGTCGTTGGTGCAGTAGCAGTCGTAGGTGAACTTCGAGTCGGCGAGCCGGGCGAGGACGTCGCGGTAGAGGTCGCCGCGCTCGGACTGGCGGTAGGGGCCGTGCGGGCCGCCGACGAGCGGGCCCTCGTCCCAGTTGAGGCCGAGCCACTCCATCGCGCCGATCATCGCCTCGAGGGACTCCTCGGTGCTGCGCTCCTTGTCGGTGTCCTCGATGCGGAACACGAAGGTGCCGCCGTGGTGCCGCGCGAAGGCCCAGTTGTAGAGCGCCGTACGAGCGAAGCCGACGTGCGGGGAGCCGGTCGGGGACGGGCAGAAACGGACGCGAACGGTCACTTCACTCACTTCTTCACGACGGGATTGGTCAGGGCGCCCAGGCGCGACGAGGTCACCTCGACCTCGTCGCCGGCCTGCATCGGGCCGACGCCGGCGGGCGTGCCGGTGAGGATGACGTCACCGGGCAGGAGGGTCATCGCGGCGCTCACGTGCTCGATGATCCGGGGGATGTCGAAGATCAGGTCGGCGGTGCTGCCGTCCTGCTTGAGGTCGCCCTCGAGGTAGGTCTTGAGGTCGATGCCGGCCTTGATCTCGTCGAGGGTCAGCTCGGTCTCGATCCACGGGCCCAGCGGGCAGAACGTGTCGAAGCCCTTCGCCCGGCTCCACTGCTTGTCCTTGACCTGCAGGTCGCGCGCGCTGACGTCGTTCGCGAGTGTGTAGCCGAAGATGACGTCGGCCGCCTTGGCCGCCGGGACGTCCTTGCAGATCCGGCCGACGACGACGGCGAGCTCGCCCTCGAAGTGCACGTTCTCGCTCTGGGCCGGGTAGACGATGCTGTCGCCCGGTGCGATGACGCTCGTGTTGGGCTTGAGGAAGAACATCGGCTCCTCGGGAGCGTCGCCGCCGGTGACGTCCTTCATCTCCGCGACGTGGTCGGCGTAGTTCTTGCCGATCGCGACCACCTTGCTGCGCGGGATCACCGGCGCGAGCAGCTTCACCTCGCTCAGCGGCAGCGCCTGCTGCGTCGGATTGAGGCCGGCGTAGAGCGGGTCGCCGGCCAGGACGAGGATCTGCGCGTCCTCCTCGGGCTGACCGAACTGGTCGAGCTCACCGGCGATCACGCCGTACTGGGGGTCTCCGCCGGTGGTGAATCTCGCGATGCGCACCCTCGGAGCCTATCGACCTAGCCTTGTGCTCCGTGGAGGTGCTGTCGCGGGACGAGTGGGAGGCGCGGGCGGCGTCACACCGCGCCCGGCTGGCCCCGTACGTCGACCCGCACCTCGCGCGCCGGGAGACCGGCACCAAGCACCCGGTCCACGACTTCCTCTTCGGCTACTACTCGCAGCGCCCCGCCCAGCTGCTGCGCTGGCACCCGGGGTTCGGCGTGGGGCTGGCCGACGCGCCGACGTACTCGTCGCTCAAGGGGTACGCCGGCGTCGCTGGCCGAGTAGCGAGCGCCAGCGATCTCGGAGGTCGAGTAGCGAGCGCCAGCGAGCGTATCGAGACCCGTGTCGAGACCGTCTCGGCCGAGTACCTCGCCTCGCAGCGCGTCCTGCTCGAGACGCTGCTCCGCCTGCTCCGCGCGACCGCGTCGCGGCCGGCGAACCTCGGCTGCTTCGGGATGCACGAGTGGGCGATGGTCTACCGCGCCGACACGACCCGCCATCCGGTGCCGCTGCGTCTCGGCTCGACCGCCACCGACACGGTCGTCGAGTCCCACCGGATCGCCTGCTCGCACTTCGACGCCTACCGTTTCTTCACGCCGGACGCGGTGCCCCTCAACGCGCTCTCCCCCGAGGCCGACGACCGGCCGGACTTCGAGCAGCCCGGCTGCCTGCACGGCGGGATGGACCTCTACAAGCACGCGTTCCGGCTCTCACCCCTCGTCCCGTCCGACCTGGTGGCCGACGCGTTCGAGCTCGCGTGGGACATCCGGATCCTCGACATGCGCGCGGCGCCGTACGACATGACGGGTGTCCGACTCGACCCGAGCGGCGATCCGTGGACGCCGGTGCCTGTCGAGACGGCCGAGGGCAAGCGTGAGTACGCCGAGCTGCAGCGATCCTTCGCCGATCGGGCCGCCCCGATCCGCCAGCGTCTCATCGAGGAATGCGAGCGGCTGCTGAGTGGCGGGCGCGGCTGAGGTGAACGTCAGCCCGGTCATCTTCCGGACGGTTGCAGGGTCAGGAAGATGACCGAACTGACGTTGACAGGTGGCTCAGGCCCCGCGTACGGCGACGGCGAGCTGGATCCCGGCCATGACCAGCCCCAGCCCCGTCTCGAAGTCCGACGCCTCCCGCGGCTCGTCGTCGATGGCGCCGACGGACGCCGCCTGGAGGTGGGTCTGCTCGTCGACCGCGTGCCCGTAGACGAAGTGGAGCAACGTCCGCGCGGCGACCGTGGCGAGCTCGCCGAGGCCGGCCTCGGCCAGCGCGTCGACGAGCGCCTCGTAGGGATGTGCGGCGCCGAGCCCGAACGACCACACGGTCGCGACGACCTCCGCGCCGTCGCGATAGGCCAGCAGCGAGTCGCGCAGGACCGAGCAGATGCCGGTCGCCCGCTCCTCCCACAACCCCTCGAGCGGCCAGGACGCCCGGGCCAGGATCTCGTCGGCGACCGCAGCGAGCAGCGACTGCTTGTTGGCGAAGTGGTGGTAGAGCGCGCTGGGCTGCACCCCCAGCTCCGCGCCGAGCCGTCGCATGGTGAGGTCGGCCAGGCCGCAGCCGTCGAGCACGTCGACGGCCCTGGCGACGACGTCGTCGCGGCGGTAGCGCATGTGACCTACTCCCAGGATGAGACACGTTGACCGGCAAGGCGCGGCCAGCCTAACCTGAACGCCGTTCACCTGACCACCGTTCAGGTCCCGACAGGAAGCCCGACGCATGACAACGACCGACACGACGACGACTGCCGTCGACGTACGCCGCCGCTTCACCACCACCGACCTCGCGCTCATCGCCGTCTTCGCCGCGCTCATCGCCGTAGCGGCGTACACCGCCGGCATCCCGGTGGGCGGCGCCGGCGTCCCGATCACGCTGCAGACGTTCGCGCTGATCCTCACCGGTCTCGTGCTCGGGCCCGTGCGGGGCTTCCTCGCCGCGTCGCTCTACCTGCTGCTCGGCCTCGTGGGCCTGCCCGTCTTCGCCGAGCACACCTCGGGCGCCGCCGTGTTCACCGGCCCGACGGCCGGCTACCTCTACAGCTTTCCTGTGCTCACCGCGGTCGCCGGCCTCGGCGCGGTCCTCGTCGGCGTCAAGCGCACGCGGGCGCTGTTCCTGTTCGTGCCCGCCGTCGCGGCCGTCCTCGTCAACCACGCGGCCGGCATCACCGGCCTCCGCCTGGCCCTGGACGTCTCGTGGGCGAAGGCGGCCTCCTTCGACGCCCCCTTCTGGGTCGGCGACCTCATCAAGGCCGCCGTCGCTGCCATCGTCGCCGCCGAGGTCCACCGCGCCTTCCCTCGGCTCCTGGGGTCTCGTGGCTGAGATCCGCTTCGAGGGCGCCGGTGTCACCGCCGGCGGCCGCACGATCCTGGGCCCCACCGAGCTCGTGCTGCGCGAGCAGCGGATCGCGGTCATCGGCGGCAACGGCTCCGGGAAGTCGACGCTCGCGCGCCTCGTCAACGGGCTGGTCGAGCCGACGGTCGGGCAGGTGCTGGTCGACGGGCTCGACACGGTGCGGCAGGGGGCGCAGGTACGCCGCAGGGTCGGGTTCTGCTTCACCGATCCGTCCGCACAGCTGGTCATGCCGACCTGCGTCGAGGACGTCGAGCTCTCGCTGCGCAAGCGGCTCCCCCGGGCCGAGCGACGCGCGGCCGCGCTCGCCACGCTGGAGCGCTTCGGGCTGGCGGACCGCGCGGACGTCAGCGTGCACGCACTCTCCGGCGGCCAGCGGCAGATGCTCGCCCTGGCCGGGGTCCTCGCGGTCGAGCCGGATGTGGTCATCGCTGACGAGCCCACGACCCTGCTCGACCTCGCGAACACGCGCCGCATCGGCGACCTGCTCCTCTCCCTTCCCCAGCAGCTGATCCTCGTGACGCACGACCTCGACCTGGCCGCGCGCTGCGACCGGGTGCTGGTCGTGGAGGACGGCGCCGTCCGCTATGACGGTGCGGCTCGGGACGCCGTCGCCGACTACGTGGGGTCGGTCGTGTGAGCTTCCTCGACAGCCTCGGCGTCTACCGCCCCGGCAACTCGCTGCTGCACCGGGCGCCGGTCGGCCCCAAGCTGCTCGGCCTGGTGGTCGCGAGCATCGCGCTCGTCGTCGTACGCGGGCCGCTGTCGGCCGTGCTCTTCCTGCTCGGCGGCGCCGCGCTCGCCGTGGTCGCCCGGATCCCGTTGCTGCAGGTGCTGCGCGCGCTCCGCGCTCTGCTGCTGCTCGCGCTGGCCGTCGCCGCGCTGCAGTGGTGGTCGTCGGGGCTCGAGCGGGCCGTCGAGTCGCTGCTGGACCTGCTCACGCTCGGCCTGCTCGGTCTGACGCTGAGCCACACCACGGCCGTCACGGACATGCTCGACACGTTCGTCCGCTGGATCACCCCGCTGGGCCGGTTCGGCGTCGACGCGGAGCGGGTGGCGCTGACCGTCGGACTGGCGATCCAGTCGCTGCCCGCGACGCTCACCCTGGCGCTCGAGACGCGCGACGCCGCGCGGGCGCGCGGGCTGCGCTCGCCGCGCGCCTACCTCACCCCCTTCGTCATCCGCGTCGTCGCCCGGGCGCACGAGACCGGGACCGCGCTCCACGCTCGGGGTATCGGGGACTGACCCGGTTCTTCCCGCTGCCGCAGGGGGCGGTGGGTGTGCTGTCCGCGCGCTGCTGGTTCGTCGAGGTATGCAGCCGAACCGTCACTCCCCCAGCGGAACTCCGCGCGGGAAGTGCACCTTGGGCTGCATACCTCGATGAACAGACACCCGCAACGCTCACCACCCCGGCGGCCGACGGGTGAACCCGCCGACAGCCTCCTCGACCTGAGCGGCGAGGGAGAACAGCAGCTCGTCCTCGGCCGGCCGGGCGGCGAGCATGACACCGACGGGGAGACCGGACGGCGTCCAGTGCAGCGGCAGCGAGACGGCCGGCATCCCGGTGACGTTCCAGGCGGAGGTCCACGGGGTGAACCGCTTCTGGTTCTCGAAGTCGCGCTCGGGGTCGGCGTCGTCGCGGATGGCACCGACCGGCAGCGGCGGTACGGCGAGGGTGGGCGTGAGCACGGCGTCGTACGGCGCCAGTGCGGTCAGCGCCTGGGCCGCGAAGCGCCGCATCGCGCCGATGGCGAGCCCAAACTCGGGCCCGGACACCGCGCGACCTCGCTCCGTCAGCCAGCGGGTGAGCGGCCGCAGCATCCCCTCCCGCTCCGGCGGGACGACCGACAGCGCGGTGAGGACCGCCCAGCACGTCTCGAACACCGGCACGGCCTCCGGCGGCAGAGGCACGGGTACGTCGACGATCTCGTGGCCGAGGGACTCGAGCAGCGTGGACGCGTCCGACCAGGCCCGTCCGACCTCGGGGTCGACCGACGCCGAGGCGATGACCGGCTCGATGAACCGCGCGATCCGCAGCCGCCCGACCGGCCGGTCGCAGGCCTCCAGGTAGTCGCCCACCGGCGCCCACGACGGGTCCCCGACCCGGCGACCGGCGAGTACGTCGAGGAAGGCGGCCGCGTCGCGCACGGACCGGGCGAGCGGCCCGGCGGTCGCGAGGCCGACGGGGTCGCCGTACATCGGCGACCCGGAGATCACCCCGCGCGACGGCTTGAAGCCGACGATCCCGCAGCACGACGCGGGGATGCGGATCGAGCCGCCCCCGTCCGAGCCCTGGGCGACGGGCACCAGCCCGGCGGCGACCGCGGCCGCGGCACCTCCCGAGGAGCCGCCGGCTCCCCGCGTCCGGTCCCACGGCGTCACGGCAGGGGGCGCGACGTCGGGCTCCGTGTAGCAGGGCGAACCGAACTCGGGCGTGTTGGTCTTCCCGAGCGAGATCATCCCGGCGGCCTCGATGGAGAGCGTCACGTTGTCGGAGATCTCGGGCACGTGGTCGGCGAACGCGGCGGAGCCGAACGTCGTGCGTACGCCGGCGGTGAGGTTGAGGTCCTTGATCGCCGTGGGCACGCCGAACAGCGGCGACTCCCCCACCGGCTGCACCGCGAGCGAGCGGGCGCACGACGAGATCCGCTCCTCGGCGAGCGTCACGAAGGCGCCGACGTCGTCGAGCTTCTCGATGCGCTGCAGGTAGTGCTCGGCGAGCTCGCCCGGCGACACCTCGCACCGGCGGACCAGCTCGCCCTGCTCCAGCGCTGACAGGTCGTGGAGGTCGGTCACGGCGCGAGGCTACGCCGCTCAGGCACCGTGCGACAGGGCGCGCCACTCCCGGTCGAGCATCGCGAAGTCGATCTCCGTGCTCCAGCGACCCTTGAACCACTCGTTCTCGTGGAGCACCGCCTCCTGGCGCATCCCGAGGCGGCGCAGCACGGCCGCCGATCCGGGGTTCTCGGCGTCGATCCGGGCGATCACCCGGTGCAGCCCGAGCTCCTCGAACGCGAGCCCGAGGGCGGCACGCCCGGCCTCGGTGGCGTAGCCCCGGCCCCAGTGGTCGGGGTGCAGCTGGTAGCCGAGCTCGCCCGACCGGTGCTCCTCGCTGTGCCAGAAGAGCATGACGTCGCCGGCGAGCCGGCCGGTGTCCTTCACGACGATCCCGAGGGTGAGCGCCTGCTTCTCGGCGTCGAGCTCGTGCCGGGTGAACTCCGGCTTGGCCAGCCGCTCCTCCACCTGCTCACGGGTGCGCGGCTCGTAGGGCACGTAGGCGCACACCTCGGGCAGCGACTGGTAGGCGTGGACCGAGTCGACGTCCTCGGAGGTCAGCGGGCGGAGCAGGAGGCGCTCCGTCTCGATGGGGTAGGTCGGTGCGAGTCTCACACGCCCCACCCTGGCAGGTCAGCGGTGTCGGCGCAGCCCGAATGTCAGACCGTCGACGAGCGCCTCCCACGACGCCTCGATGACGTTCTCGCCGACACCGACGGTCACCCACGAGGCGTCGGCGTCGGAGGTCTCGATCAGTACGCGCGTCTTGGCGTCGGTGCCGTGGCTCTCGTCGAAGATCCGGACCTTGTAGTCGGTGAGCTCGAACTGCTGCACCTCCGGGAAGGCCTGCCCGATCGCGGCCCGCAGGCCCGCGTCGAGCGCGTTGACCGGGCCGTTTCCCTCACCGGTCACGACATAGCGGACGCCGTCGGCGACGATCTTGACCGTGGCCTCCGTCAGCCCGGCCTTGTCACCGGCGCCGTCGCTGATGACCCGCCAGGACTCGACGTCGAAGTACGCCGGCCGGGTGCCCTCGACCTCCTCGACGAGCAGCAGCTCAAAGGACGCGTCGGCCGCCTCGAACGTGTAGCCGCGCGACTCCAGCTCCTTCACCCGGTCGGTGACGCGCTTCGCGAGCTCGCTGCTCAGCTCGAAGCCGAGCTCACGACCCTTGAGCTCGATCGAGGCGCGACCGGCCATGTCCGAGACGAGCAGCCGCATGTCGTTGCCGACCCCGAGGGGGTCCATGTGCTGGTAGAGATCGGGGTCGACCTTGATCGCGCTGGCGTGCAGGCCGGCCTTGTGCGCGAACGCCGACGAGCCGACGTACGGCTGGCGCGAGGCGGGCGGGACGTTGGTGACCTCGGCGATCGCGTGCGCGGTCCTCGTCGCCTCGCGCAGCAGCCCCTCCGGCAGCACCGGCCGGCCGAGCTTGAGCTCGAGGTTGGCCACGACCGCGATGAGGTCGGCGTTGCCGGTGCGCTCGCCGTAGCCGTTGACCGTGCCCTGGACGTGCGACGCCCCGGCGTCCACGGCCGCGAGCGTGTTGGCGACGGCGCAGCCGGTGTCGTTGTGGCAGTGGATGCCCACCTTGGCGCCGGTGGCCGACACCACCTCGTTGACCACGTCGGCGACCCAGGTCGGGAGCATGCCGCCGTTGGTGTCGCAGAGCGCGACGACCTCGGCCCCGGCCTCGGCAGCGGTGCGCAGGACCTCGATCGCGTACGCCTTGTTGGCGCGGTAGCCGTCGAAGAAGTGCTCGGCGTCGAGGAAGACGCGCTGCCCCTCGGCACGCAGGTGGCCGACGGTGTCGCGGATCATCGCGAGGTTCTCGTCGAGCGTGGTCCGCAGGGCGAGCTCGACGTGCCGGTCGTGCGACTTGGCGACGAGGGTGACGACCCCGGCTCCGGAGTCCCGCAGCGCCGCGACGAGCGGGTCGTCGGCCGCCTTGAGGCCGGCACGACGGGTCGCGCCGAACGCCGCCAGCTGGGCGTGCTCGAGCTTCAGCTCGGTCCGGGCGCGCTGGAAGAACTCGGTGTCCTTCGGGTTGGCACCCGGCCAGCCGCCCTCGATGTAGCCCACGCCGAGCCCGTCGAGCTGGCGCGCGATCGCCAGCTTGTCGACCACCGAGAGGTTGAGGCCCTCCTGCTGCGCGCCGTCGCGCAGCGTGGTGTCGTAGACGTGGAACTCGCTCATCAGTCCAACTCCTGGGGTGTTGCGGGCACAAAAAAACCTCTCGGGGTGCGAGAGGTCGGCGCGTCAGGTTCCTGACGCGCTAGCTAATGATCGTGCCCAGCTGCATGCCCGCCATTCTGCCACCGGAGCCCGTCATGCGGACGTGGAGTCTTGACATCCGGTCAGCCCGCGCAGGACTCGCAAAGTGTCACCGTGACCATTGGCGGGTCCGGTGACCCTTCGGAACGGTCACCCGACCCGCCAGGGGTCACCGTGACACTTTGGCGCGGGGCGGGCCGGCCGGGTGTCCGCCAACGGTCACCGTGACAGTTCGCGCCATCAGTGACCCTTCGGAACGGTCACCCGACCCGCCACGTGTCACCGTGACACTTCCGCGCGGGGCAGGCCGGCCGCGTGTCCCCCAACGGTCACCGTGACAGTTCGCGCCATCAGTGACCCTTCGGAACCGTCACCCGACCCGCCACGTGTCACCGTGACACTTCGGCGCGGGGCGGGCCGGCGACCAGACGTCAGTCCCCGAGCGCCGACAGCGGCGCGCCGCTCGCTGGCAACCAGTCCGCGCCGCTGGAGGCGAGCCCGCCCAGCAGGCCGCCGAGCGCGACCACGACGGCCAGGGCGATCACCCAGCCACGCAGGCCGCGGGAGAGCGGTCGGACGACCCGGTTGACCGGCGAGCGCAGCCGGGAGCCACCGGGCCCCCACCACAGCGAGCCGACCAGCACCAGGCCGGCGACCGGGAGCGTCACGGTCGGAGCTGCGGCGACGGCGTAGCAGACGAGCATCGCCGCGACCGCCAGGCCGCAGGCCCACAGTGCGAGCAGGACCGTCGCCGGCAGGGAGCGGAGCAAGTCCCAGGGAGCGCCGAGGACCAGGCGTGGGCCGTCGTACCACTTGGCGCCGCGCAGGCGACGCCGCTCCCCCACCATCGAGGCGGCGAGCGAGCCGGTACGCAGCAGCCAGACGAGGACGACCAGGGCGGCGAGGCCGGCCCAGGGGTACGCCGCCACGCCGGCCGCGGCCGTGAGCCCTGTCGCCGCGAGCAGGACGAAGCGCCGAGCCCGCTCGCTGAAGCCGGGCGGACCGGCCGGCTCCGGAGCGATCGGGACGTCCCAGGGCGCAGGCTCGACCCGGGTCTCCGCGTCGGGCATCCCATCGGGCAGCGCGTCAAGCTCGTCGTGGAACAGCGCGAGCGGCATCGTCTCGATGGGCGCGGGCGTCGGCGGTACCGGCGGCAGCGGTGCCGACACCGCCCGGGCGATCGGGGCCGGGCCGTGGCCGCGCAGCCAGGCCAGCAGACGGTCGACGGTGGGCCGGCGCCCCGGCTCGGGGCTGAGCGCCGCGTCGAGCACCTCGCGCAGCTGGGACGGTACGCCGTCCAGGTCGTGCTCGCCGCGCCGCGCGCGGTCCATCACGGCCATCGACGGCCCGCGTCCGTACGGCGGCCGGCCGGTCGCGGCGTAGGCCACGGTCGCGGCCCAGGCGTGCACGTCGACGGCCGGCGTCGGGTCGTCGCCGTAGAGGATCTCCGGCGCGAGGTAGCCGGGCGTGCCGAGCAGCCAGCCGGTCTGCGTGAGCTTGGGATCGTCGGCGACCCGGGCCAGCCCGAAGTCGATGAGGACCGGGGTGCGGCCCTCCATGAGGACGTTGGACGGCTTCACGTCGCGGTGCAGGACGCCGGCCTCGTGCACGGCGGCGATGCCCTCGAGCAGGCACCGCGCGAGCCAGGACAGGTCGTCGCCGCGCACCGGGCCCTCGCGCGCCACCTCGTCGTGGAGGGAGAGGCCCGGCACGTAGCGCGTCGCGATGTAGGGCACGGGCGCCCACGGGTCGGCGTCGATGATCTCGGCGACCCAGCGGCTCCGGACCCGCCGGAGCGACGCGACCTCACGAGCCAGCCGGGAGCGCGTCTCGTCGTCACCGACGACGTGGGGGCGCAGCACCTTGAGCGCCACCCGCTGCCCGTCGGAGCGACGGGCCAGGTGCACGACGCCCATCCCACCTTCGCCGAGGGGCGCGAGCAGGGTGTAGCCG
This sequence comes from Nocardioides sp. CER19, assembly GCF_029846275.1. GTDB lineage: Bacteria > Actinomycetota > Actinomycetes > Propionibacteriales > Nocardioidaceae > Nocardioides. The sequence goes on along the minus strand of NZ_JARVWS010000001.1, from coordinate 1,669,380 downwards.
CCGATGGCCCGCGGACCCTCTGGCTCCCCCGGCCTCGGCACTCGCTCCCGCGGTGCTGTGGACACGCCCTGAGACTAACCGCCGAATCGGCGCATCCTGGTCTCAGGATGGGCCGACGCGCGGGTCAGACGATGCGGTGCATCCACCCGAAGGTGTCGTCGGAGCGGCCGAACTGGATGTCGACGAGCTGCTTGCGGATCGTCGCGCCGACCTCCCCGGCGGGCGAGGTGACGGAGCCGCCGTCCCACGCCAGCTCGCCGACGGGGGTGACGACGGCGGCGGTGCCGCAGGCGAAGACCTCGACGATCTCGCCGGACTCGACGCCGGACTTCCACTCGTCGATCCCGAAGCGGCGCTCCTCGACCTGGTGGCCGAGCTTGCCCGCGAGCTCGACGATCGAGGCGCGGGTGATGCCCTCGAGGATCGTGCCGGTCAGGGCGGGCGTGACGATGTGGCCGTCGGCGTAGACGAAGTAGAGGTTCATGCCGCCGAGCTCCTCGACGTACTTGCCCTCCGCCGCGTCGAGGAAGACGACCTGGTCGCAGCCGTGGTCGTAGGCCTCCTGCTGGGCGACGAGCGACGACGCGTAGTTGCCGCCGGTCTTGGCCGCACCCATGCCGCCGCGACCGGCCCGCGTGTACTCCTCGGTGAGCCAGATCCGGACCGGCTTGACGCCGCCCTTGAAGTAGGAGCCCGCGGGCGACGCGATGACCATGAAGGTCACGTGCTGCGACGGGCGCACGCCGAGGAAGGCCTCGGAGGCGAACATGAACGGCCGCAGGTAGAGGGACTTCTCGTTGCCCTCGGTGGCCTCCGGCACCCAGCGGGCGTCGACCTTGACGAGCTCGTCGACGGCCTGGACGAAGTCCTCCTCCGGGAGGACCGGCAGGGCGAGCCGGTGGCTGGAGCGGGCCATCCGCGCCGCGTTGGCCTCCGGCCGGAAGGCCTGGATGGAGCCGTCCGCGTGCCGGTAGGCCTTCATGCCCTCGAACGTCTCCTGGGCGTAGTGGAGAACAGCCGTGGCCGGGTCGAGCGAGATCGGCCCGTAGGGCTCGATCCGAGCGTCGTGCCATCCCTGGTCGGGGGTCCACTCGGTCGTGAACATGTGGTCGGTGAAGTAGTTGCCGAACCCCGGGTCCGCGAGGATCTCGGCAAGGCGCTCGTCACTGACCTTGTGGGCCGAGAGCGAAGTGTGGATGTCCATGGACATGAGGCTAGTCCTCCCTCATGGCTAGCTGTACGGGTCGGGGATGTCGGGGTCAGAGGCGGGCGACGATCGCGTCGCCGACCTCGGCCGTACGGCGGTTGGCGCCGTCGCGCGCGGACAGGTCGGCCAGCACCGCCCGGTCGATCCGCGCCGCCGCGTCCGCATGACCGAGGTGGTCCAGCAGCAGCGCGGCGGAGAGGATCGCGGCGGTCGGGTCGGCCTTCTGCTGACCGGCGATGTCGGGCGCGGAGCCGTGCACCGGCTCGAACATCGACGGGAAGGTGCGGTCCGGGTTGACGTTGCCCGAGGCGGCCAGCCCGATGCCTCCGGTGATGGCGGCGGCGAGGTCGGTGATGATGTCGCCGAAGATGTTGTCGGTGACGATCACGTCGAAGCGCGACGGGTCGGTCGCCATGAAGATCATGACGGCGTCGATGTGCAGGTAGTCGACGGCGACCTCGGGGTAGTCGGCGGCCACCTCCTGGGTGATGCGCCACCACAAGGAGCCCGCGTTCACGAGCACGTTGGTCTTGTGGACCAGCGTGAGCTTCTTGCGGCGACGCTGCGCGCGGTTGAACGCGTCGCGCACGACCCGCTCGACGCCGTAGGCGGTGTTGAGCGAGACCTCGGTGGCGACCTCGGCAGCGGTGCCGGTGCGCATCGAGCCACCGTTGCCGACGTAGAGGCCCTCGGTGCCCTCACGGACGACCACGAAGTCGATCTCCCCCTTGCCCAGCACGGCGTCGGAGAGCGGGGAGACCGCACCGGGGAAGAGCCGCGAGGGGCGCAGGTTGACGTAGTGGTCGAGCTCGAAGCGCAGCTTGAGCAGCAGGCCGCGCTCGAGGATGCCCGGAGGCAGGTTCGGGTCGTTCGGCTTGCCGCCGACGGCGCCGAGCAGGATCGCGTCGTGCTCCTTGACCTCGGCGAGGACCGAGTCGGGCAGTACCTCGCCGGTCGCGAGGTAGCGCTCCGCACCGAGGTCGTAGCGGGTCTGCTCGAACTTCACCGGCGAGGCGGCCTCGAGGACCTTGAGGGCCTCCGCGGTGACCTCGGGGCCGATCCCGTCGCCGGGGATGACAGCTAGACGCAGGTTCTCAGTCACGGCGAGGACTCTAGTTGTCGTCGGGCTGGTCGTCGGCGGCGTCCCGACGGTCGAGAGCCGCCTCGGTCGCGGGATGGCCGAACGGGTTCTCGGGGTCGTGGATGGCGGGACCCCACTCGAGGGTCCGGGACAGGAACTGGGTGGGCATCGCGGAGGTTCCTTCTGGCTTCAGGACTGACAGATGTCGAGAAGCCAGCGGGCCCGTTCGCAGACGAGCACGACCACCGCGACGAGGTGGCCTCTCAGACACTCAGCTGAAGCTGGGCTGTCCGGCCCCGTCGCGGCGCGCTACTACGAGAATGCTCCGCATGGTGCCTAGCAGGTTAGCCGGGCCGACGTACGACGTCAGCGACATCCCGCGATCCGTCCGTCATCCGAGACGGGCACCGGACGTGAAAGACTCGCGCCCATGAGCGCCCCGCCAGAGCTTCCCGAGGTGGTGACCCGCGCCTTCGACGTCTCCCGTCGGGCCGGCTACGTCTCGTTCTGCCGCAACGAGACCGGTCGACTGCTGGCCGCCCTGGCGGCGACGCGCAGCGGGACGATGGCGGAGTTCGGCACCGGCACCGGCGTCGGCACGGCATGGCTGCGCTCCGGCGTACGTCGTGACGACGTGCGCATCCTCACCGCCGAGCTCGACACCAAGCTCGCCTCGGCGGCGGCCGAGATCTTCACCGACGACCCGCAGGTCGAGGTGCTCTCGGCGGACTGGTCGACGCTGCTGGACCAGGGGCCGTTCTCCCTGCTCTTCCTCGACTCCGAGCAGCCCGGGGAGGTGGGCGTGGACCGGATCGTCGACCTGGTCGAGCCCGGCGGGATCGTCGTGCTCGACGACTTCACGCCCAGCGAGCAGTGGCCGCCCATCGCCTACGGCCGCGTGGACACGCTGCGCGAGGCGTGGCTCACCGACGAGCGGTTCACCACCGTCGAGGTGATGGTGGCGGCCGACGCCTCCGTGCTGATCGCCACCAAGCACTGATCAGCCGGCGACCTCGCGACGTCTTTCCTCGAATCTCCCCCCAGGGCGGCCGGTCTTCGCCATCATCTCCTTGCCTCCCTCAACCACCCAGGTGGGTGGCTGGACGATGTCCAGACGTCCCTTGACCGTGGTCCGGAGGTTCCCCACAATCCGGTGAACACGGGTTTTCCCCGCCCGACCGTTCCTCCTCTCCCCCCACAGGAGAATCTGTGAATCTGGTCGACTGCTTGGACCTCGGTGCTGCCCTCGCGCCCACGGCGCCGTGCCTGGTCACGGAGGCCGCCACGCTGAGCTATGCCGAGACCCAGGGCCTGAGCCGGAGCATCGCCGCATCGCTCGCCGCATACGGCGTCGGCGCCGGGGATACCGTCGCCGTGCTGTCGGCCAACGACCCGTTGGCACTGACGTGCATCCTCGGCGCGAGCCGAGCGGGGGCGGCTTGGGCCTTGATCGATCCGGAGGATGCGAGCGTGGACGAGCTCCTCCGGGAGCTCAGCGGCTGCTCGGCCCTGCTGTTCCGTACAGCGGGCGCCGAGCTCGTGCGGGAGGCGCGCCAGCGCCTTCCGCAGCCGCGCACGCTGGTCTGCCTGGACGGCCGGGCCCAGGGCGCGCTCGGCTGGGGCGAGTTCCTGGTGGCCGGCGCCGTCTCCGACCGGCTGGAGGCCTGACCGGCTCAGGCCTCGAAGAGCGCCTGTCCGACGTAGTCCCCCGCGCGGGTGCCCGGCGGGACCGCGAAGAGCGCGGAGCCGGTGACCTTGAGGTATTCCATCATCGCGTCGTGGGCGGCCATCTTCGTCTGGATGGGGACGAAGTGGGTCTCGGGGTTGCGCACGTAGGCCAGGAAGAACAGGCCCGCGTCGAGCCCGCCGAGCTGGTTGGAGCCGTCGACGAAGTTGTAGCCGCGGCGCAGGATCCTCACCCCGTCGTTGAAGTCGGGGTGCATGAGCCGGACGTGCGAGTCGGCGGGGATGACCGGGCCGTCGTGCCCGGGCATGTCGAAGTCGGGCTTGGTGTACTCGCTTCCGCCGGACAGCGGCGCGCCCGTGTCCTTGGTGCGGCCGACGAAGCCCTCCTGGTCGCCCAGCGACTGGCGGTCCCAGGTCTCGATGTGCATGTTGATGCGACGCGCGACGAGGTAGGAGCCGCCCGCGAGCCACTCCGCCTTCGCGTCGTCGCCGGACGCGACCCACACGTGCTTCGAGAGGTCGGCCGTCTCCTCGGCCTTGACATTGGCCGTGCCGTCCTTGAAGCCGAACAGGTTGCGTGGGGTGTCCTGGTTGACCGACGTGGTCGACGTACGCCCGAAGCCGAGCTGGCTCCACCGCACCGACGCGGTGCCGAAGGCGATCCGGGCCAGGTTGCGGATCGCGTGGAAGGCGACCTGCGGGTCGTCGGCGCAGGCCTGGATGCACAGGTCGCCGTCGGAGCGCTCGGCGACGAGCATGTCACCGGGGAAGTGCGGCAGCGTCTTGAGCACGGCCGGTTGCCGAGCGGCGAGCCCGAATCGGTCCTTCCCGTCGGCGCTGCGGAAGAGACCGGGACCGAACCCGAACGTGATCGTGAGGCCGCTCGGCGGGAGGCCGATCGCCTCGCCGGTGTCGTCGGGCGGCAGGTCGGTGGCACCCTGGGTGGGGCCGACCGGTCCGGCGCCGTGACCGCGGGTCATCCGCTCGGCGGCGTCGGTCCACGCCTTCAGCAGCGCGACCAGCTCCTCGCGGGACTCGGTCGTGACGTCGAACGCGGCGAAGTGCAGCCGGTCCTGCGCGGGCGTGACGATCCCGGCCTGGTGGGTCCCGCGGAACGCGTAGGCCCGGGGACCGCTCGTGGCCGTCGCTGAGTCGTCGGCGGTCGCCCGGCCGGCGACGAAGGCACCGGCCACCCCGGCAGCGGCCACGCCGCCGCCGAGGAGGCCTCGACGAGAGATCCCGGTCAGGACAGCACCGCCGCAGTGAGCTGGGACAAGGGCTCGGAGAGGGCGTTCACCGCGTCGGAGAGCGCCTTGCGGTCAGCGTCGCTCACCTTGTCGTAGAAGGTGAAACCCTCGCCGGCCTTCTGCTGGTCGAGCAGCTGCTGCAGCGCCCCGAAGCGCTGGTCGAGCTGGAGCGCGAGCTGGGGGTTCTTCGCCTCGACGATCGGCTTGACGCCCTCCCAGCCGACCTTGGCGCCGTCGACGTTGCCCTGGAAGTCCCACAGGTCGGTGTGCGACCAGGTCTCCTCCTCGCCGGTGACCTTGCCGGTCGCGACCTCCTCGAGCAGGCCGCGCGAGCCGTTGGCGATCTGGTCGACGGTGTAGCTCAGACCGGCGATCCGGGTGTCCAGCGTGGTGACGTTCTTCATCAGGTCGTCGGCGAACGTCGCCCGCTCGGCCGGAGAGAGCGCCTGGTAGCCGGCCGGCGGCCACAGGTCCTTCTCGATCCGGTGCCAGCCGGTCCACTTCTGGCCCGGCTCCAGGTCCGCCTCGCGGGCGTCGGTCTTCGGGTCGAGGTCACCGAAGGACTCCGCGACGGTCTCGATCCGCTCCCAGTGCATCCGCGCCTGCGGGTAGAGCGCGCGCGCCTCGTCGTCCTTGCCCGCCTTGTAGAGGCCGACGAACTTCTGCGTGGCGGCCAGGAGCTGGTCGGACTGGTCGTTGACGTAGGCCTTGTAGTTGGCCACGGCCGTGGCGACCTGCTGCTGCTCGTCGGCGGAGACGGTCGGCGCGTCCTCGGACTTCGCGACGGTGAAGTCGGCGCGGATGCCGTCGCCCTTCATGCCGGGCTTGCAGGCGGTGACGTACTTGCCCGGCGTCGCGTTCACGGTCAGCTTGCGGCTGATGTTGGGACCGATGTTCTCGATCTCGGCCTTGATCGTGAGCCCGTCGGCACCGAGCAGGTAGAACTCGGTGACCTGGGAGCCGGTGTTGGTGACGTCGAAGGTGAGCTTGCCGGCCGGGGCGCTGGTGGCCGAGAGGTCGCAGGCGTCGGCCGAGGAGCTCACGGTCAGGCTGCGCGGGTCGCCCTTGTCGCCCGTGGCGGACGAGGCGTTCTCGGTGCACGCCGCGAACACCGGGGCGGCGACGAGCGCCGCGGCGGTGAGGGCGAGGGCAGGCTTGCGCATGGAGGGGTCCTTCTCGGGTCGTACGGCGGCCGGCGGCCGCGCCTGAACGGTGGGGTCAGTGCTGGGCGGGGACGCTCTGGCCGGCCGGCTGGACGGCCCGGCGCTGCGCCGCGGTGGCGCGGCGCTTGCCCCAGAAGAAGAGGAACATCACAGGGACGACGTAGAGCAGCCAGACGGTGGCCTCGAGGACGGTCGTCACGGGCGAGAAGTTGAAGACGCCCTTGAGGATGCTGCCGTACCACGAGTTCGGGTCGATGACGCCGGACACGTCGAACGCGATGGTGTGCTCGCCGGGCAGGATCCCCGCCTCCTGCAGGTCGTGGACGCCGTAGGAGAGGACGCCGGCGGCGACGAGGATCAGGAAGGCACCCGTCCACGTGAAGAACTTGGTGAGGTTGACCGCGATGGCGCCGCGGTAGATCAGGTAGCCGAGGACGACCGCCGTGCCCAGGCCGAGGATGGCGCCGAGCAGCGGCTCCCACGTCGGCGTGACCGCACCCGCGGCCTCCCGCGTGCCGGCCTTGGTCGCGGCCCAGAGGAAGAGGGCGGTCTCGAGGCCCTCGCGGCCGACCGCGAGCGTGGCGACCACGACCAGCGACCAGCGACTGCCGTCGGCCGCCTTGTCGATCGCTCCGCGCAGCTCGCCGCTCAGTCCGCGCGCGGCGCGCGCCATCCAGAAGATCATCCAGGTGACGAACCCGACCGCGATGATCGACAGGCTGCCGCCGATGGCCTCCTGCGCCTCGAAGGTGAGGCCGTTCGGCCCCCACGTCAGCAGCGCACCGAAGGCCAGGGAGATCGCCACGGCGAGACCGACACCGGCCCAGATCCGCGGGAGCAGCCCGGTGCGTCCGGTCTTGACCAGGTAGGCGACCAGGATGCTGACGACGAGCGCAGCCTCCAGCCCCTCGCGCAGACCGATCAGGTAGTTCGCAACCACGGACGCGATGTTACGCCCACGGATTAGGTTTGCCTAACCATGCTGAGGCAGACCTCACATGATTTTCCTCAGATCGCGCAGCCGTCGGGGCCGCACGCCCCGTCCGCCTCACCCGCCACCAGCTCGACGGCCGGGTGGGACTCCCGCCACGCGCGGTCGAGGAGCTGGCCGAAGAGCTCGGTCGGCTGGGCGCCCGAGACGCCGTACTTCTGGTCGACGACGAAGAAGGGCACGCCGTTGGCGCCGTAGGCGCGCGCCTGGTCGACGTCGGCGCGTACGTCGGCCGCGAACTCCTCGCTCGCCAGCACCGCGTCGACACGCTCCGCCGGCAGCCCGGCACCGACCGCGATCTCGCGCAGCACGTCGTGGTCGGCCATGTTGCGCGCCCCGGCGAAGTTGGCGTCGAGCAGGGCCTCCTTGAGCTCGGTCTGCCGGCCGACCTCCTTGGCCAGGTGGAGCAGCCGGTGGGCGTCGAGCGTGTTGGCGTGCACCGTCTCGTCGTGGCGCCAGGTCATCCCCTCGGCGGCGGCGAGCTCGGTGACCCGCGCCTGCATCTGGGCCGCCTCGGCCCGGCTGACGCCGTAGCGCTCGGCGAGCATGGCCTGCGTCGTCTCGGTGGCGACCGTCGGCGCGGTCGGGTCGAGCTGGAACGAGCGGTAGACGATGTCGACGTCGTCGCGGTGGTCGAAGTCCGCGAGGGCCGCCTCGAGGCGGCGCTTGCCGATGTAGCACCAGGGGCAGGCGATGTCGGACCAGATCTCGATGAGCACGTGGGACGGAACAAGCCGACGGGGCCTGCTTGTTCCGCCCGGCCGCTACTTCCTCGGCGCCCCGGCCTGCGCCCCGGCCTGCAGTGCGGCCGCCAGCCCGGTCGACGCGGCAGCCGGCGCCCGCAGCGTCGGTGCTCCCGCAGCGGCGCCGGGGAAGCCGGCGCTCAGCCAGGTGTCGAAGAGGCCGTCGAGCTGCTGGCCGGAGAGCCGTTCGGCGAGGGCGATGAACTGCGGCGTGGTGCCGTTGCCGTCGCGGTGCTCGCTCGCCCAGCGGCGCAGCAGCGTGAAGAAGGTGCGGTCACCGATCCGGTTGCGCAGCGCCTGGAGCGTCATCGCCCCGCGGTCGTAGACGGGGCCGTCGAAGAGGTCGGCCGGGCCGGGGTCCCCGATGGGCAGCTGCCAGAACTCGTCGTCGGGCGGGATCCCCGCCAGCCGGTCGTCGAACGCCTCCTGCGGCGTGAACAGGCCCTCGTGCTCGCCCCACAGCCACTCGGCATAGGTCGCGAAGCCCTCGTTGAGCCAGATGTCCTGCCACCGGGCCACGGCGACGCTGTCGCCGTACCACTGGTGGGCGAGCTCGTGGACGATCACGCTGTCGCCGTCGGCCGGGCCGCCGTACCAGAAGAGCGGGCTGTAGACGGGCCGGGTCTGGGTCTCGAGGGCGAACCCGATGGGCAGGTCGTCGATGATCGCGCCCGACTCGCGCCACGGGTAGCGACCGAACTGCGAGGACAGGAACGCGACGATCTCGGGTTCCCGGGCCAGTGAGGCCCTGATCTTCCGCCCGATCGGCGGCGGTCCGGTGGTCGTCGCGACCCAGTCGTTGGGATTGGGGTTCGCCTCCGGGGAGCCGGGCACCGTCCAGCCGTCCAGCGTGCCGTCCTCGAACGACGTGCTGCCCTGGCCGCCCGGGCCGACGACCGCGTCGACCGAGACGCCATCACGCTCGGCGTAGGAGTCGGTCAGGTAGGTGATGGCGACCTCGACCGACCGACCGGCGTACGCCGACAGGTCGACCCCCCATCGCTCCCAGCCCGCGCCCGCGCCGCTGGCCGCGTGCCACTCCCCCGTCGTGCCCGTCGGGTCGCAGCCGGCCCCGTCGCCGGGATCGCTCAGGTAGTGGGCGAGGAACGGGTGCTCGCCGAGCAGGTCGGCGCAGACCGCGTTGCCGGTGCGCTGGGTGGTGTGGCCGTTGGTGTCGGCGAGCGTCGTCCAGTCGTCGGTGCCGGACGGGGCGGCCTCCACGAAGGCGTAGTCGCGGTTGGGCTGGGTGCTGCGGTTGACGAGGAAGCTCAGCGTGGCGGCGGCGCCGGTCGCCCCGGCGGGGATCGCGAAGGTGTGCGCGAGCCGCTTGTAGGACGAGTCCGCCTGCTGTGACCAGGCGAACGTCGTCCCGTCGGCCGCCGAGACCGGCCGTGCATCGAGGTCCGGGTCGGCCGCGTCGAGGTAGTGGATGCCCTGGACGCGGCGCGAGGAGAGGTCGAACCGCCCGATGTCGACGGTCGCGAGGTAGGACGCCATCGGGTCGCGCGCCTCCCAGCGCCACGTCGTCGACCCGCCGTGGTCGCGGCGCGACACGAGGCTGCCGTTCGCCACTGCCTGCAGGCCGCGCGGAACGGTGGCCGAGAAGGAGTAGCTCGCCTTGTCGAGCGGGTGGTCGTTGACGGGGAACCAGGTGGCGGCGCCGTAGGGCTGCCCGGCGACCAGGGCGCCGTCGTCGGTGTTGATCCAGCCGTTGAGGCCCAGTGCCGGGTCGTCGATGGCCTGCGGTACGCCGTCGTAGGAGACGACGACGGTGAACCGGGCGTCGTCCTTCAGCGCGTGCCGGGGCGTGACCGTCAGCTCGTCGCCCGAGCGCGAGAACCGCGCGGCGCTGCCATCGACCCGCACCGAGCGGACGGTGAGGGCGTGGAAGTCGAGGTTGAAGGCCGAGAGTGCCTGCGTGGCGCGCGCCGTGATCGTGGTCGTCGCGCGCAGCAGGTCCGTGGCGGGCCGGTAGTCCAGGACGATGCCGTAGTGCTGCACGTCGTAGCCCCCGTTGCCCTCGGTCGGGAAGTAGGGATCGCCGATGCCGGCGGCCCCCGGCGCGGGAGTCTCAGGTCGACTGCCGGGAGAGGCGCCGGCCGGGACCGCGAGGGCGACGGAGGCCACCAGTGCGGTGGCGGCTGACAGCAGTGTGCGGACGTGCGACATGCGGACCTCCCGAGATCGCTCCTGCTGGGACCCGAGCACGAGCGGACGGGAGCCGGGATCACCCGTTTCGGACCAGGGAACGCGACGACGCCCCCGGACCGCAGGGTCGGGGGGCGTCGTCGACGAGGGACGGGCTCAGCGGGTGGCGGTGCCCTCGGTGTAGTCGTTGTCGTGCGACTTCACCCAGGCCATGAGCTTGCGCAGCTCGCGGCCGGTGGCCTCGATCGGGTGCTGCTCGCCCTTGGCGCGGAACTCCTTGAACTCCGGCGCGCCGGCGTCCTGGTCGGCGATGAAGCGCTTCGCGAACTCACCGTTCTGGATGTCGGTGAGAACGGCCTGCATGTTCTCCTTGACGTGCGGGTCGATGACGCGCGGGCCGGAGACGTAGTCGCCGTACTCGGCCGTGTCGGAGACCGACCAGCGCTGCTTGGCGATGCCGCCCTCGTACATGAGGTCGACGATGAGCTTGAGCTCGTGGAGCACCTCGAAGTAGGCGACCTCCGGCTGGTAGCCGGCCTCGGTCAGCGTCTCGAAGCCGTACTGGATCAGCTGCGAGGCGCCACCGCAGAGGACGGCCTGCTCACCGAACAGGTCGGTCTCGGTCTCCTCGGTGAACGTGGTCTTGATGCCGCCGGCACGCAGGCCGCCGATGCCCTTGGCCCACGAGAGGGCGAGGTCCCACGCCTTGCCGGAGGCGTCCTGCTCGACGGCGACGAGCACCGGGACGCCGCGGCCGTCGACGTACTCGCGGCGGACGAGGTGGCCGGGGCCCTTCGGCGCGACCATGAAGACGTCGACGCCCTCGGGGGGCTGGATGTAGCCGAAGCGGATGTTGAAGCCGTGACCGAAGCCGAGCGCCTTGCCCGGGGTCATGTGCTGCGCGATCTCCTCGGCGTAGAGCTTCCGCTGGTGCTGGTCGGGCGCCAGGATCATGACGACGTCGGCCCACTCGGAGACCTCGGCCGGCGTGCCGACGGTGAGGCCCTCGGCCTCGGCCTTGGCCCGCGACTTGCTGCCCGGCTGCAGGCCGATGCGGACCTCGACGCCGGAGTCACGCAGCGACAGCGAGTGCGCGTGGCCCTGGCTGCCGTAACCGATGACCGCGACCTTCTTGCCCTGGATCAGGGACAGGTCGGCGTCGTCGTCGTAGAACATCTCAGCCACGTTCGGGCTCTCCTTCTGGTTTGTTTCTCGCCTCGTTCGAGGCTAGCGGGGTGCGGGGATGTGCGGGGAGGGTGGTCAGCTCGCCGCCGGCGGAGCCGGTACGGCGACCGGGCGCGCCGAGCGCTCCGAGATCGACCGGGAGCCGCGGCCGATGGCGACCATGCCGGACTGCACGAGCTCGCGGATGCCGAACGGCTCCAGGACGTGCAGGAAGTCGGTCAGCTTGCCACGGTTGCCGACGATCTGGATGGTCACGGCGTCGGCCGAGATGTCGACCGCCTTGGCCCGGAACAGCTGCACGGTGTCGAGCACCTGGCCGCGGGTCTCGGCGGTGGCGCCGACCTTGACGAACAGCAGCTCGCGCTGAACCGCCTGACCCTGCTCGAGCTCGACGATCTTGATGACCTCGACGAGCTTGTTGAGCTGCTTGGTGACCTGCTCGAGCGGGGTCTCCTCGACGTTGACGACGATCGTCATGCGGGAGATCCCGTGGTGCTCGGTCGGGCCCACCGCGAGCGACTCGATGTTGAAGCCACGGCGGCTGAAGAGCCCGGCGATGCGAGCCAGGACGCCGGGGCGGTCCTCCACCAGGACCGACAGGGTGTGCTTGCCCGTGCTCAGCTCCGCCATCAGATGTCGTCCTCGTCGAACTTGGGCGCCAGGTCGCGCGCGTACTGGATCTCGTCGTTGCTGGCGCCGCCGGCGATCATCGGCCACACCATGGCGTCCTTGTTGACGCGGAAGTCGACCACGACGGGTGCGTCGTTGATCTCCATCGCCTTCGCGATCGTCGCGTCGACGTCGTCGGCCGACTCGCACGACAGGCCGACGCAGCCGTAGGCCTCGGCCAGCTTCGGGAAGTCGGGGATGCGGACCGGACCGCTGTGCTTCTGCAGGTTCGTGTTGGAGTAGCGCTCGTTGTAGAAGAGCGTCTGCCACTGCCGGACCATGCCGAGGTTGTCGTTGTTGATCACCGCGACCTTGATCGGGATGTTCTCGATCGCGCAGGTGGCCAGCTCCTGGTTGGTCATCTGGAAGCAGCCGTCGCCGTCGATCGACCAGACGGTCGCGTCCGGACGGCCCACCTTGGCGCCCATCGCGGCCGGCACCGAGTAGCCCATCGTGCCGGCACCGCCGGAGTTGAGCCACGTGTTCGGGTGCTCGTAGCCGATGAACTGGGCCGCCCACATCTGGTGCTGCCCGACGCCCGCGACGTAGATCGCCTCGGGGCCGGCGAGCCGGCCGAGCCGCTCGATGACGTACTGCGGTGCGAGGCCGCCGGCCGGGGTGTCGTAGCCCAGCGGATAGTTCTTCTTGATGCCGGCGCAGTAGGCCACCCACGACTCGTAGTCACCCTCGCGGCCGGCAGCCCGCTCGGCCTCGAGGACGACCAGCAGGTCGCTGATCACCTCCCGGATGTCGCCGACGATCGGGACGTCGGCGTGCCGGTTCTTGCCGATCTCGGCCGGGTCGATGTCGGCGTGGATGACGGCGGCGCCGGGAGCGAAGGTGGCCAGGTCGCCGGTCACGCGGTCGTCGAACCGTGCGCCCAGGCTGATGATGAGGTCGCTCTTCTGCAGACCCGCCACCGCCGCGACGGTGCCGTGCATGCCCGGCATGCCGAGATGCTGCGGGTGGCTGTCGGGGAACGCGCCGCGCGCCATCAGCGTGGTGACGACGGGGATGCCGGTCAGCTCGGCGAGCCGGCGGAGCTCGCGGTGGGCGCGGGAGCGGATGGTGCCGCCGCCGACGTACAGCACGGGCTTGCGGCTCTCCAGGATCAGGCGCGCGGCCTCCCGGATCTGCTTGGCGTGCGGCTTGGTCACCGGCCGGTAGCCGGGCAGCTGCAGCTCGGTCGGCCACTGGAACGTGGTCATCGCCTGCAGCGCGCTCTTGGCGACGTCGACGAGCACCGGGCCGGGGCGCCCGGTGGAGGCGATGTGGAACGCCTCGGCGACCCGGCGCGGGATGTCGGCGGGATCGGTGACGAGGAAGTTGTGCTTGGTGATCGGCATCGTGATGCCGCGGATGTCGGCCTCCTGGAAGGCGTCCGTGCCGATCAGGCTCTCCGCGACCTGTCCGGTGATGGCGACCATCGGCACCGAGTCCATGTAGGCGTCGGCGATCGGCGTGACCAGGTTGGTCGCACCGGGGCCGGAGGTCGCCATGCAGACGCCCACCTTGCCGGTGGCGGCGGCGTAGCCCTCGGCCGCGTGGCCGGCGCCCTGCTCGTGGCGGACGAGGATGTGGCGGACCTTGGTCGAGTCCATGAGCGGGTCGTAGGCGGGAAGGATCGCGCCACCCGGGATGCCGAAGACGTTCTCCGCGCCCGCGGCCTCCAACGACTTGACCAGGCTCTGTGCCCCGGTGATCTCGCTCATCTGTTGTCGTTCCTCATCTGTGGTGTGGCCGTGCCTGGTCGCTGCAACAAAAAACCCTCCGGCCTGACGGCAGCGGAGGGGGACGCGTCTACTGAGTGCTCAGCGGGCGCGTCGCGTGCGTACAAGAATGTCCAGGCGCATGGCCGTCACGCTACTCGCGCCGCCCGGGCCCGTCATCCTGGCCAGCCGCATGTCCCACGATGTGAGATGCGAATCCCATCATTCGGCACGTACGTAGGCTCACTCGTGGGCGTCGTCGCGACCCAGCCACGTGGTGATGCAAGCCTTGTTGCCCTGCTTGTCGGAGAGCACCCAGAAGCGCGGCGCGCTGGTGTCGCTGACGAGCGTGCCGCCCGCCTCGATGGCCGCCCTGACCCGCTGCTCGGCCTGCTCCGGGGCCACCCGCACGTCGAAGTGGAAGCGCTGCCGGGGTGGGTCGTGCGGGTCGGTGTCCTGGAACCACAGGGTCGGCAGGACGCCGTCGGGGTCGACGAGCTCGTCGTGGCTCGCGGAGTCGGACAGCCCGAGGACGGCCGCCCAGAACGGCTTGATCTCGGCGGCATCGGAGCTGTCGAGGCCCACCTCGACCACTTGGAGCTTGCCGGTCTCCGGGGTGAGGTCGAAGCCGTCGGCCAGCTCGCTGATCACCCGGGCGAGCCGGACGTCGCGTTGGGTCACTCCCCCGACGTCGTGGCTGCTCAGCCGGATGCGGACCGAGCCGTAGCGCAGGTCGACGTCGGGATGGTGGTCGGCCTTGTCGGCCTCGGCCGCGATCCGGTCGACGAACGCGACGCCCTGGGCGAAGCCGCCGGTGCGGAAGCGCGCATGGAGGGCGGCGAAGAGGAGCCGCCAGTCATCGAGGAGGGCGGCGGCCACGTCGTGGCCGGTGAGCACCTGCCGGTCGTCATCGGTCATGGAAGCACCACCTTGGCGATCTCTCCGGGGGCGTAGGCGACCTCCCAACGGTAGCCATCGGGGTCGGCGAAGTAACCCGTGTAGCCGCCCCACTCGCGCTCGACCGCCGTGCTCATCGGATCGGCCCCGGCTGCCCGGGCGGTCTCGAGCACGGCGTCGACCTCGGCCTCGGTCGCCACGTTGTGCGCGATCGTGAGCGGCGCGACGCCCTCACCACGGCGGATCGGCTGGCCGATCTCCGCCTCGAAGTGGGTCTCGTCCCACAGCGAGAAGATGAGGTGGTCGCCCGCTCGGATCATGCAGACCTCGCCGGGGACGTACATGAACTCCTGCCAGCCGAGCCGCTCGCAGTAGAAGGCGCGGCTCGCCGCGACGTCACCGACGGCCAGGGTCACCAGGCTGATGCGTTGGTCCATCCCGCCACCCTGGCACTGCCCGCCGACAGTCGGTCAAGCAGTGCGGTCCCCCGCGAGGTCGCTCGTGAGCTCGCTGAGCGCGGTGATCTGCCGGCCGTCGGCGTCGAAGTTCGCCGGGTCGAGCCAGCGCTCGTGCGCGGCCCGCACCGCCGGCCACTCGCCGTCGGTCACGGAGAACCAGTCGGTGTCGCGGTTGCGACCCTTCGTGATCATGTGGTTGCGGAACCGGCCCTCGTAGACGAACCCGAGCCGCGCGGCCGCCCGACGGGACGGCTGGTTGAGGCTGTCGCACTTCCACTCGAAGCGGCGGTAGCCGAGCTCGTCGAACGCGTGCCGCATGAGGAGGTGGATCGCCTCCGTCGCCGCCCGGGTCCGCTGCAGGGCTCCGGCGAACAGGATGCCGCCGACCTCGATCTGGCCCGTGTGCGGCTCGATGCGCAGGTAGGACGCCAGCCCGGCCGGTACGCCGGCGTGGTCCCCCTCGGTCGGGACGAGCGTGAACGTCAGGTCGACCGCTGACTCCTCGAGCGCCGCCAGGTGCATCCAGAGGTCGGGCAGCGTGGCCGGTCGGTCGATCGGCCGGTAGGTCCACAGGGCCCCGTCGTCCGGGCCGCAGGTGGTCGTGAACAGCTCGGCGTAGTGCGCCGAGCTCAGCGGCACCACCCGGACGTAGCGCCCGGTCAGCGTGACCGGCTCCGGCCGCGGACGCGGCTCCCAGTCCCTCACGACGTCGCCGACGGGCAGACCGAACTCGTTCACCTCGGGCACGGCCAGACCCTAGCCAAGGTCGCGCCGCCAGGCGTCAGAGGGCGATCCGGGAACGGATCGCCTCGGTCAGCCGGGGCCGGCTCAGGTAGCCGACCGCGACGCCCACCGCGACCCCGATCACGGTCTCGACGCCCCGGTCGACGAGGAGCTCGTGGGTCGGCACCGGCACGACCAGGTGGACCATGAGGAGCGCCAGCGGCGTCACGCACACGAGCGCGAGCGCGTAGTTGCGTCCGACGACCAGCTCGGCGCCCGCCTGCAGGACCGCCACGACGAGGACCAGCGCCAGCCCGGGGAGGTCGAGCTCGA
Organism: Nocardioides sp. CER19; assembly: GCF_029846275.1. Lineage (GTDB taxonomy): Bacteria > Actinomycetota > Actinomycetes > Propionibacteriales > Nocardioidaceae > Nocardioides. The sequence goes on along the minus strand of NZ_JARVWS010000001.1, from coordinate 1,653,140 downwards.
GCAGCGCCCACGCGACCAGCAGACCGAGGCCCGTGCCGACGACACGGTGGAGGCCGCGGGTCAGCTGGGCGGTCAGGTCGCGCGCCACGAGGGGTACGACGGCCGAGACCATCGCCCAGTAGGGCCGGCCGATCCCCGCCGACGTCGCGATCGTCCCGGCGATCAGCACCCCGAGCGCCGACTGGACGGCGTACCGCCAGACGCCCTCGACCGCGCCGCCGATCGGGCGCGCGGGCACGTCGAGCGGCGTCAGCCGGGCGCGCCGCATCGCGGGGCCGGCGTACCCCACGAGCACGGAGAACAACGCCGAGCCGCCCGAGACGAGGACCGCCGGCAGCACGTCCTCCCTGGTGGCCGGCGCGGACGCGACCGCTGCGAAGGCGAACACCTGGAACAGCGAGCCGGGCGGGTGCCACCCGCGCCGGGCGGACTCCGAGGAGGCACCGAACGCCACCACGGCGGCCACGGGTACCGAGATCCAGGCACGCTGGTCGCTGATCCCGACGAGCACGCCGAGCGTCACGGCGGCGACCTGGGTGACGCCGGCCTCGACCTGCAGGGAGAGCCGGGCGCGGTAGGTCCGCTCACGGCCGTAGAGCGAGGTGAAAGCCCCGAACGTGGCGTAGATCGACCACTCCAGGTGCCCGGTCCACCACAGGACGAGGAGCGGGACGAGCACCGAGACGGACGCGCGGATCGCGATCCGGTGAGCGCCTGCGTGGGGTCCGAGTGTCAGCAGTCTCCCGAGCATTCCCACGCAGCCCAGTGTCCCAGAGCCCTCACTGGAAACTGACGAGCCTCACCTGCGGCCGCAGCTGCAGCACCGCCCGGGCGCCCATCCGGGGGACGTCCTCGTCATAGAACAGCTTGAAGCCCATCGTGAACTGCCCGGGACGTGCCACGGCGGCGTACGTCGACCTCTTCTGCCGCGGCGTGCCGTAACCGTCGACGTGCAGGACCGACGCGAGGCCGGGCCGGCGGACGATCCGCTCGGGGTGCACGATCATGCTGCGCCGGAACTGCGACAGCATGAAGACCTTCTCCGGCAGGCGCTCCTGGGCGACCAGCCGCGACAGCCACGCCGAGACGCGGTTGACCTCGCCGGCGCCCACGGTCCCGAGCCGACGCCCAGGGACACCGCCGAGCGCCATCCGCCACTCCGGGTCGAGCGCGAGGCCCACCCACGGGTCGCGCAGCGCCCAGGCCCACCGCTTGGCGACGGTCAGGAAGTCGGCCTTCCCCGGCTGGATGTCGAGCAGGAGCAGCGCGCCGTGCCGGTGCGCGGCGTCGATGTAGCCCTGCACGGCCTGGCGGGAGAGGTCGTGGTTGTAGTCGCCGTCCTTGCCCGGGTGCCGGTCGGCGATGGTGACGATCAGCTCGTAGACGTTCTGCACGGGGCGCCCGTGTCCCGCGAACGGTGCTGCCGCGCGGGCCAGCCGTCCCTGCATCTGCTCCGGCAAGACCTCCCCGAGTACGCCGAGGGCACCGCTGCCGGCGGTGCCGTAGTAGGCGACCAGGAAGCGGTTGCCGTCGAACACGCGGAGCCGGCCGCCGGGCAGGGTCGGACGCGCCGGCGGCGAGCTGGCCACCTTCGGCGCGGGGGCGACCTTCTGTGCGGGCGCGACGGTTGACGACTCACCGCTCGGCCGTCGCGAGGGCGGGCTGGTCGGGGAGCTGGTCGGGGAACTGGTCGGGGAGCTGGTCGGGGTGGCGGCAACCGGTGCCGACTCACCACCCAGGGAGGTGAGGCCCACAGCGCTCACCACCGCCAGCCCGACGATGACGACGGGGCGGAGGATGGTGAGCAGGCGGGCGCGAGGCGCCCGGCTCACTCAGGGACGCGGCGGTAGGCGCCGTCGGAGGCGGCGGTGGCCATGGACGCGTAGGCACGCAGCGCCGTCGACACGACGCGGTCGCGGTCGAGCGGGGTGTAGGGCTTGTCCCGCTTCTCCTGGGCGATCCGGCGCTCGTCGAGGACGTGCTGGTCGACGTCGAGCGAGATCGAGCGACCGGGGATGTCGATCGAGATCTGGTCCCCGTCCTCCACCAGGGCGATCAGGCCGCCGCCGGCCGCCTCCGGGGAGACGTGCCCGATCGACAGGCCCGACGTACCACCGGAGAAGCGACCGTCGGTGATGAGCGCGCAGGACTGACCCAGCCCGCGTCCCTTGAGGAACGACGTCGGGTAGAGCATCTCCTGCATGCCGGGGCCGCCCTTGGGGCCCTCGTAGCGGATGACCACCACGTGGCCGGCCTGCACCTTCTTGCTGAGGATGCCCTCGACCGCTGCCTCCTGCGACTCGAAGACGATCGCCGTGCCGGTGAAGGTCCAGACCTCCTCGGGCACGCCGGCGGTCTTCACGACGCAGCCGTCCACGGCGAGGTTGCCCTTGAGGATGCCGAGGCCGCCGTCCTTCGTGTAGGCGTGCTCGACGTCGCGGATGCAGCCCTCGGCCTGGTCGGTGTCGAGGCTGGCCCACTCGTTCTCGGTCGAGAACGGCTCGGTGGTCCGGACGCCGCCCGGTGCCGCCTTGAACAGGTCGATCGCCGCCTCCGATGCCTTGCCGCTGCGGATGTCCCACTCGTCGAGCCATCCCTGCAGGGAGTCGCTGTGCACCGAGTGGACGCCGGTGTTGAGCAGGCCGGCACGGTTGAGCTCGCCGAGGATGGCGGGGATGCCGCCGGCCCGGTGCACGTCCTCCATGTGGTACTTCGGGGTGTTCGGCGCGACCTTCGACAGGCACGGGACCCGCCGGGAGACCGCGTCGATGTCGTCGACGGAGAACGTCATCTCCGCCTCGCGGGCGGCGGCCAGCAGGTGCAGGACGGTGTTGGTCGAGCCGCCCATCGCCACGTCGAGGGCGAAGGCGTTCTCGAACGCCTCGTGGGTCGCGATGTTGCGCGGCAGGACCGACTCGTCGTCGTCGTCGTAGTAGCGCTTGGCGAGGTCGACCACGCGACGGCCGGCCTCCTCGAACAGTGCGCGGCGCTTCGCGTGCGTCGCCAGCGTGGAGCCGTTGCCCGGCAGGGAGAGGCCGATCGCCTCGGTGAGGCAGTTCATCGAGTTGGCGGTGAACATGCCGGAGCACGAGCCGCAGGTGGGGCACGCCGAACGCTCGATGGTGTCGAGCTGCTCGTCGGTGACCGCGTCGTTGGCGCTGGCGATCATCGCGTCGATGAGGTCGAGCTTCTCGTGGACGATGCCCTCGATCGCGACCGTCTTGCCGGCCTCCATCGGGCCGCCGGAGACGAAGACGACCGGGATGTTGAGCCGCAGCGCCGCCATCAGCATGCCGGGCGTGATCTTGTCGCAGTTGGAGATGCACACCAGCGCGTCGGCGCAGTGGGCGTTGACCATGTACTCCACCGCGTCGGCGATCAGCTCGCGGCTGGGCAGCGAGTAGAGCATGCCGCCGTGGCCCATCGCGATGCCGTCGTCGACGGCGATCGTGTTGAACTCCTTGGCCACGCCCCCGGCTGCGACGACCTGCTCGGCCACGATCTTGCCCATGTCGCGCAGGTGCACGTGACCCGGTACGAACTCGGTGAACGAGTTGGCGATCGCGATGATCGGCTTGCCGAAGTCCGAGTCGGTCATGCCGGTCGCGCGCCAGAGGGCGCGCGCACCGGCCATGTTGCGGCCCGAGGTCGAGGTCGCGGAGCGGAGAGTGGGCATGCACCTAGGGTAAGCCCGGTCGCCCCACGCCCGGGCCAGGTCTCAGCACCTCGTGGCCGCGGTCAGATCCGGGCCGCGCGCACCACCAGCACGTCGGGCAGGTCGGAGGCGACACAGCGCCACGACTCGCCGGCGTCGTTGGAGGCCCACACGGCGCCGTTGCGGGCGCCGATGTAGACCCCTGCCTGCTCGTGGTCGTCGGCGCACATCGCGTCGCGCATCACCCCGACGTAGCAGGGGTCCGGCAGGCCCTTGTCGAGCGCCTCCCAGGTCTCCCCCGCGTCCCTCGAGCGCCACACCCGCGCCTTCGCCTCCGGTGGGTAGCGGCTCTCGCCGGCGCCGATCGGGAAGGTGTAGATCGTGTCGGGCTCGTAGGGGTGCACGACCATCGCGAAGCCGAAGTCGGTCGGCAGGCCGTCGGCGATCGACTTCCAGGTGGCCGCCTCGTCGTCGGAGCGGTAGACGCCACCGTGGTTCTGGAGGTAGAGCCGCTCGGGCCGGGACGGGTGCCGGGCGATCTTGTGGACGCACTGGCCGAACTCGGGGAACTGCTTGCCCTCCGGCAGGAAGATCGCGCGGATGCCGTCGTTGCGCGGCTCCCACGAAGCGCCGCCGTCACGCGTCTGGTAGACGCCGCCGGTCGAGATCGCCGCCGTCACCGACTGCGGGTCCGTCGGGTGCGGGAGGATCGTGTGGAACGCCTGGCCGCCGAAGCCCGCGTCCCACTCGGGGCGGTGCGGGTGGTCCCACAGGCCGCGCTCGAGCTGGAAGCTCCGCGCGCCGTCGGTCGAGCGGAAGATCGCGCCCGGCTCGGCGCCGGCCCAGACCGTGCCCGGCTCGGCGCCTGGCACGAGCTGCCAGACCCGCGCCACGCTCGCGTCGACGTCGTCGGGGAACTTCACCGACGCCTCGGTCCAGGTCTCGCCACCGTCCTCCGAGGCGCGGACCAGCGGGCCGAGCCAGAGCGAGGAGGCGCCCACCAGGATCCGGCCGGTGCCCGGCTCGATCATCGCGGAGTAGATCTCCTGCATGTCGTGATGCGGACCGGAGAAGCTCCACTCCTCACGAGCGTCGTCCGACGTCCCGATCCACAGGCCCTTGCGCGTACCGACCAGAAGCTTCGTCGCCATGGATTCACCATGGACCCCTCACCCCGTCGGGCGCCAGACCAATACTCTTGACGACCATGGAGTCAGTGGACTGGAAGCAGTACGCCGCCGTGCTGTTCGATCTCGACGGGGTGATCACCCCGACGGCGATCGTGCACATGGCCGCCTGGTCGGACCTGTTCAACGGCTATCTCGCCGAGCACCACCCGGAGCAGTCGCCCTACACCGACGCCGACTACTTCGCACACGTCGACGGGAAGCCCCGCTACGACGGCGTCCGCGACTTCCTGGCGGCACGCGGCATCACGCTGCCGGAGGGCACCTCCGAGGACCCTGCCACCGCGCTGACCGTCCGTGGCCTGGGCAACCGCAAGAACGACGCGTTCAACCAGGTGCTCGACCGCGACGGTGTGCAGGCCTACCCCGGCTCGGTCGTGCTGCTCGACCACCTGCGCCAGGTCGGCGTACCGCTCGGCGTCGTGTCGTCCTCCGCCAACGCCCGGCACGTGCTGCAGGCGGCCGGCTTGCTCGACCGGTTCGTCACGGTGGTCGACGGCCTCGTCGCCGACGAGCTGCACCTCGCCGGCAAGCCCGCCCCCGACACGTTCCTCCACGCGGCCGAGGTGCTCGGGGCGGCCGCCGCCGACGCCGTCGTGCTCGAGGACGCCGTGTCCGGTGTCGCCGCCGGTGCCGCCGGCCACTTCGGCCTCGTGGTCGGCGTCGACCGCGGCGCCGGCGAGAGCGCGCTCACCACCGCCGGAGCCGACATCGTCGTGTCCGATCTCAGCCACCTCGTGTCGGGAGGAACCCAGTGATCAACCCAGTGATCAACGTGTCCGGCGTCGGGGCCGACCCCATGGACCACGGGCGCTTCCCGGTCGACCCGTGGAGGCTGATCGAGACCGGCTACGACCCCACCGACCTCGGCCTGACCGAGACGCTGTTCACGGTCGGCAACGGCTACCTCGGCATGCGCGGCAACCCCGAGGAGGGCCGGCCGGCGTTCGTGCACGGCACGTTCGTCAACGGCTACCACGAGACCTGGCCGATCCGGCACGCCGAGAACGCGTTCGGCTTCGCCCGCACCGGCCAGACGATCGTCAACGTCCCCGACGCGAAGGTCATGAAGATCTACGTCGACGACGAGCCGCTCACCTTCGGTACCGCCGACCTGGAGGACTACGAGCGCAGCATCGACTTCCGCGACGGCGTGCTGCGTCGCCGGCTGGTCTGGCGGACGCCGTCGGGCAAGCGGGTGCGGATCGTCTCGACCCGCATGGTGTCGATGACGCAGCGCCACCTCGCGCTGCTCAGCCTCGAGGTCACGATGCTGAAGGGTGACGCGCCGGTCGTCATCTCCTCGCAGCTGCTCAACCGGCAGGACGGCAAGGACGAGTACCACCAGCCGCAGGCCGCCCAGGGCGTCGGCATGGACCCGCGCAAGGCGGCGGCGTTCGAGGACCGGGTGCTGCTGCCGCGGATGAGCTATGCGACCGACGAGCGGATGATGCTCGGCTACCAGGCCAACCGCTCCGGGATGACCCTTGCCGTGGCCGCCGACCACCGGATCAGCACGACCGACGGCTACGAGACGATCATCCGGGCCGAGGACGACCGGACCAAGATGGTCTTCCGCGTCGACGCCACCCAGGGGACGACGCTGCGGATCGAGAAGGTCGTCGCCTACCACTCCTCGCGCGGCGTACCCGTGCGCGAGCTGTCCGACCGCTGCGACCGCACCCTCGACCGTGCCCACCGGATGGGCGTCGGCCGGCTCTACGAGGAGCAGCGCGAGTGGTACGACGCCTTCTGGCAGGGCGCCGACGTCGAGATCGCCGGCGACGACCCCGCCATCGCGGCGATGCAGCAGGCGATCCGCTTCAACCTGTTCTCGCTGGCACAGGCCTCGGCTCGCGCCGACGGGCTGGGGGTGCCGGCGAAGGGCGTGACGGGCTCCGGCTACGAGGGTCATTACTTCTGGGACACGGAGATCTACGTGATCCCGTTCCTGACCTTCACCCAGCCCACGCTGGCGCGCAACGTCCTGCACTTCCGCTCCGTCATGCTGCCGGCGGCCCGCGAGCGGGCGAGCGAGCTGGCCGCGAGCGGCGCGCTCTTCCCGTGGCGCACGATCAACGGCGAGGAGGCGTCGGCCTACTACGCGGCCGGCTCCGCGCAGGTCCACATCGACGCCGACATCGCCTACGCGCTGACGAAGTACGTCCAGGCCGCGGGCGACCACGGCTTCCTCGTCCGCGAGGGCATCGACATCCTCGTCGAGACGGCCCGGATGTGGGCCGACCTCGGTTTTTGGCGGAGCAACGGCGAGCCGTCGTTCCACATCCACGGTGTCACCGGCCCCGACGAGTACACGACGGTGGTCAACAACAACCTGTTCACCAACGTGATGGCCCGCTACAACCTCGAGCAGGCGGCCGCTGCGGTCGAGCTGATCCGGCGCGAGCACCCGCACGACTTCGACCAGATCCGCGCCCGGCTCAAGCTCGAGGACGACGAGGTCAAGGAGTGGTCGCGCTGCGCGGAGGGCATGCACATCCCCTTCGACGAGGGCCTCGGCATCCACCCGCAGGACGACTTCTTCCTCGAGCGCGAGGTCTGGGACCTGCCCAACACGCCGGCCGAGCTGCGGCCGCTGATGCTCCACTACCACCCGCTCGTCATCTACCGGTTCCAGGTGCTCAAGCAGACCGACGTCGTGCTCGCGCTGTTCTTGCAGGGCGACCGTTTCTCGATCGAGGAGAAGCGCGCCGACTTCGAGTACTACGACCCCATCACCACCGGAGACTCCACCTTGTCCGCGGTCGTCCAGTCGATCATCGCGGCGGAGGTCGGCTACCACGAGGCGGCGCTGCGCTACTTCCACGACGCCCTGTACGTCGACCTGATGAACCTGCACGGCAACACCGTCGACGGCATGCACATCGCCTCGACCGGCGGCGTGTGGGCGGCGCTGGTCTTCGGCTTCGGTGGCATGCGGGACCACGGCACGCTGTCGGACGGCGGCTGCCTGTCCTTCGACCCGCGGCTGCCGCTGTCGTGGTCGTCGCTGACGTTCCGCGTGCGCTGGCGTGACACGCGGCTGCACGTCCGGCTCACCGAGGAGCAGATCACGATCGCGATCGAGGACGGCCCCGGTCCGGTCCCGGTGCTGGTCCGCGGGACGTCGTACGTCGTGGGGACCGACGCGCCGCTCGTCGTGGAGCTGTCCCACCACGGTCCCCGGGCCGACGGTCACCTCGGCGACTCGCCGGTGGTCGGCGGCACCCGGGCCGACGGGACCACGATCACCGCGGCCGTGCCCGAGCCGAGCCTCGGCCCGACGACGGAGGAGCTGCAGATCCCGGTGTACCAGCCGGACCGCCTCTAGGAACCACGCGACGCCGGCCGGACGGGGCTGGCCCTAGGCTTCGGCTCGATGTCCACGAGCCGCTTCCCCGTCCTGCTGGTGCTCATCGGCATCGCGTCGGTGCAGTTCGGCGCGGGGCTGGCCAAGTCGCTCTTCGACGAGGTGTCGCCGACGACCATCGTCTGGCTGCGCCTGTTCGCGAGCGCCGTGGTGCTGGTCGCCTGGGCGCGGCCGTCGCTGCGCGGCCGCAGCCGCACGGACTGGGCGGTGGTCGTGGCGTTCGGCGTCGCCCTCGGGACGATGAACTGGGCGATCTACCAGTCCTTCTCACGGATCCCGCTCGGCATCGCCGTGACCATCGAGTTCACGGGTCCGCTGGTGCTGGCCGTCGCCGGGTCGCGCCGGGCCCGCGACCTGGTCTGGATCGGCCTGGCGGCGCTCGGCGTGCTGCTGCTCGGGTTCGAGCGCGGCGACCTCACGGTCGCCGGGGTCGCGTTCGCGCTGCTCGCGGCGGTCGCCTGGGCGGCGTACATCCTGCTGAGCGCGCGGACCGGACAGCGCTGGGCCGGGCTCGACGGGCTCGCGGTCGCCAGCGTGGTGGGGCTCGCGTTGGTCAGCCCGCTGGCCTTGGGCGGTCACGCGGGCGACCTCGGCTCGGCGCGGATCTGGCTGATCGGCGCCGCGGTCGGCGTGCTCTCGTCGGTCATCCCCTACTCCTGCGAGCTGGTCGCGCTCCGCTCGCTGGCCCCGTCGGTGTTCGGCGTCCTGATGAGCCTCGAGCCGGCCGCGGCCGCCCTCGCCGGCTGGGCGGTGGTCGGCGAGATGCTCACGGCGGTGCAGTGGGTGGCGCTGCTGTGCGTCGTCGTCGCGAGCATCGGCATGACCCGGACCGAGCGGCCGAAGGTGCCGGTCGTCGACTGAAACGTTCTCCATCGGGCCGGGTGGTGAGATTCACACAAACGTCACAGACCAGGGTGGCGACAGACCCGCCCGGGCGGCTTAGCGTGGAGGTCACCGGTTTCCCCCTGCCACCGGAGCGGTCAATGCCCTTTGCACGGATCTACCTGACCCGTCTACCGCTGCCTCGCTCGCCGCTCGTGCTGGCCGAAGCCGCGCGACGCTGGTCGGACTCGTCGCAGACCCGGGCGAGGCGCAACGCCATGGTCGCCCTGACGTCGCTCGCCGAGCGGCGCGCCGAGCGCGAGGACGCCGACGCCTACCTCGAGGCGGCCACGAGTCGGTCGGACGTCCCGGTGCCCGCTCCTCGGTCTGCTGACGGGTCCTGAGGCCTGGCGGCTTCTGTGGGCGGGTTGGTTCGTCGAGGTATGCAGGCGAATGGGCGTCGGCGGGTGGATGCTCAGCGAGGTACGCAGCCGAATGTGCGTCGGTGGGTGGATGCTCGTCGAGGTATGCAGCCGAGTGCACACTTCCCGCGCGGAACTCCGCACGGGAAGCGGTGACTCGTCTGCATACCTCGACGAACAGTCACCGGCTGGTCGCACCAGCTCAGCGCGGGAAGCGCCGGTTCGCCTGCATACCTCGATGAACAGTCACGAACCCGCCGGCGGACCCACCACCGCCGACTCGCCCACGCTCCCGGTCACGGTGCCGGTGACCGTCGCACGGCGGGCCGCGCGGCGCAGGGGCGTGAGGACCGCACCCCCGAGCACGGTGATGGCGACGGCGGTGGTGATCGCCCGCACGGTGTCATAGCTGGTCGTGGAGGTGATCAGCGTGTACTTGAGGAACACGACCAGGTTCTCCCCCAGGCTCGCCGCCGGGTCGAAGGCGAGCTGCTCGTGGTGGCCGGGGATCGAGACGCCGGCGAGCAGCGGCCAGCCCTGGAGGTTGAGCAGCAGGCCGTAGAGGTAGGAGACGACGACGCCGTACGTCGCCAGGAGCGCGATCTCCTTCCTGCCCCGTGCCCGCGGCAGGAGCCCGGCGCCGAGGCCGATCCACGCCGAGCAGAGCATCTGGTAGGGCAGCCAGGGGCCCACGCCGGCCGTCACCAGCGCGCTGACGAACAGGCTGGTGCAGCCCAGCACGAACCCGAACGCCGGACCGTAGACCCGCCCGCCCAGGATGATGAGGAAGAAGACGAGCTCGACGCCGCCGGTGCCCGCCGAGACGCCGCGGAGCACGGCGTCGATGGCGGTCAGGACGCCGAGCACGGCGAGCGCCCTCGGGTCGAGGCCGCCCTGCGCGAGCTCGGCGAGGACGACCGCCACGACGAGCGGCAGCAGGGCGAGGAAGACGAACGGCGGCTGGACCCTCGTGCTGCCCGGGTCGTTGAGGAGCAGGGGCCACACGAGCGTGATCACGCCGATCACGCTGGCGATCGTGAGGATCAGCGCCGAGCGCGCCGTCATCCGGATCACGTGATCGCCTCCCGGGCGGCGAGGGCCGCCGCGACCTCGTCGACCAGCAGCCACGGCGGACCCAGGATCTTGGTGACCTGCGGGGCGAACGACGGCGACTCGGCGACGACCTGCCGCACCGGCCCGGACGAGACCACCTCGCCGTCCGCGAGCACGAGCACGTCGTCGGCCACCCGTGCGGTGAACTCGACGTCGTGGGTCGCGACCAGCACGGTCCTCCCCTGCGCCGCCTGCTTCCGGAGCAGGGTCGCCAAGGCGTGCTTGGCGGCGTAGTCGACGCCGCGGGTCGGCTCGTCGAGCAGCAGGACCGGCGGGTCGGCCGCGAGGACGAGGCTGAGTGCGAGGGCGAGCCGCTGCCCCTCGGAGAGGTCGCGTGGGTGCCGGTCGCCGGGGATGCCGGGTACGAGGCGGTCGAGGATGCGCCGGGTCTCCGGACCGCCCGCCCGGCACTCCTCGTCGACGGTCTCGAGGTAGAGCAGGTCAGCGGCTGTCTGCGGCAGCAGACCGACGTGGGCGCGGCGCTCGTCGGCGCCCAGCCGGTCCGGGTCCGCCCCGGCGACCGTGACAACGCCTCCGGTGCGCTTCTGGCTGCCCTGGAGCGTCCAGAGCAAGGTCGACTTGCCGGCGCCGTTGCGGCCCATCAGCGCCGTGACCGTACCACCGGCGAGGCCGAGCGTGACGTCGACGAGCACCGGCCGACTCCCCCGCTGGACGGTCAGGCGGGCGGCGGTGACGGTCTCGATACGCTCGCTGGCGCTCGCTACTCGACCAGCGAACGCGGCGCTGCGCGAGGGCGTATCGAGACCGAGCTCGCGCGCCCGCCGTCGGGCGTCACGGACGGTGAGCGGCAGCGGGTCCCAGCCGGCGGCGCGGCCGAGCTCCACGATGGGCGGTACGACGGCCGAGCCGGCCAGCACCGACCCGGGCGGGCCGACCTCGACCGAGCCGTCACCGGTCAGCAGGGCGATCCGGTCGGCGAACGGGACCACCCGCTCGAGCCGGTGCTCGGCGAGCAGCACGCTCACGCCGAGGTCGTGGACGAGGCGGGTGAGGGTGGCGAGGACGTCCTCGGCGGCCGTGGGGTCGAGCGCGCTGGTGGGCTCGTCGAGGACGAGCAGCCGCGGATGCATCGTGAGGACCGAGCCGAGCGCGACCCGCTGCTGCTGGCCGCCCGAGAGCGCGCGGAGGTCGCGGTCGCGCAGGTCGGCGATGCCCAGGAGGTCGAGGGTCTCCTCGACCCGGCGGCGCATGGTGGCCGGCGGCAGGCCGAGCTGCTCCATGCCGTAGGCCAGCTCCTCCTCCACCGTGTCGGTGACGAAGCCCGCGGCGGGGTCCTGGCCGACGTACCCGATGCTCGCGGCCCGCTCGCGCGGCGGAGCGTGCACGATCGAGGCGCCGTCGAGGAGCAGGTCGCCGGACAGCGTGCCGCCGCTGAAGCGCGGCACCAGCCCGGCGACGACACCGAGCAGGGTCGACTTGCCCGATCCGGTCGGCCCCGAGACCAGCAGCAGCTCGCCGTCCTCGACGGCGAGGTCGATGCCGGCGAGCACCGGGTGTGACCGACCCGGCAGCGTCGCGGTGACGCCGCGCAGCTCCAGCAGCGGCGCGGTCATGCCGCCACCTGGAGGTCGCGGCGGCTGCTGGCGAGCCGCGGTGCCGGCGCGAGCAGCACCGGCGCCAGGCCGACCAGGACGCCGAGCAGTGCGGCAGCGCTGATCTGGGGCGAGGCGCTGAGGTCCGGGTTGGCGACCGCGTACTGGTGCTGCGCGACCCACGAGCCGACCGCGCCGACCGCGACGCCGGTCAGCGCGACGGCCGTCTCGGGCCAGCGCCACGGGTCGGGGCGGTAGACGGTGCGCTCGACGCGGCGCCCGGCGGCGGCCATGCCGGCCACGCAGACGGCCACGCCGAGGAGCAGCACGACCGCGCCGCGGCTGATCGCGACGGCGCCCAGCCGCCACGAGCCGCCGAGGAAGGTCTGGTCGAGCAGGGCGTAGGCGCCGGCGCAGACGCCGATGAGACCCACGACCATCAGCGCACCGGTGACCCGCCGCTCGCCCCGCGTCGCGGAGCCGGAGCGGCCGTAGCCGCGGGTGTCCATGCCGGCGGCGAGGGTCAGCGAGCGCTCGAGCGCGTCCTCGAGGACCGGTACGAGGAAGCGCCGCAGCCGTCCCTTCCGACCACCGTCCCCGGCGCGCAGCCGCTGGGCGCGCCGCACCCGCTGGACGCTCTCCGCGAGCTGCGGGAGGACGCTCACCGCGACGACGACCGCGCTGCCGATCTCATACAGCGCAGCCGGCATGCTGCGCAGCAGCCGCTTCGGGTTGGCGAGGGCGTTGGCGGCACCCACGCAGATGACGATGGTGGCGAGCCGCAGGCCGTCGTAGAGGCCCGCCAGGAGCGACTCGCGCGTCACCGGACCGAGCAGCGTGATGCCGAGGACCCAGCCGGGCAGCGGGATCTCCGGGAGCTGCAGGACCACCGTGCCGGCATACCCGCTGCCGAGCAGCACGCGAAAGGCCACCCGGATGGCGACGATGAAGACGCCCGCCCACACGTAGAGGCGGAACGACCGCGCCCACGGCTGGTCGGAGCGGCGCGCGCTCACGACGAGCGCGGCCACGCCGACCAGCAGCAGGAGCAGCCAGGGGTTCGTGGTCTGCGAGGCGTACGCCGCCAGCCCGATCGCCCACACCCACCAGGCGACCGGATGCAGGTCCCGCGCGAGGCGTCCGGTCATCGAGTCCTTCGGGCCCAGGCGACGCCGCCGGCCGCCAGGGCGAGCACCCCGACCAGGGCGGGAGCGAGCCAACCGGGCAGACCGCCGCCCTCGTCACTCGCCACCGGTTCGGTGGACGCCTGGGTCGAGCCGCTCCCCGTGGGGGACGACTCGACCGAGAGCGTGGCTCCCGTGCTGTCGTCGGTCGCCGTGGCCGCCGGGGTCGGGGTGGCGGTCGGAGTCGGCTTCGGCTTCGGCTTCGGCTTCGCCGACTCGCTCGGCGTCGGCGCCGTGCTCAGCGTCGCCTGCGGGGAGGCGACCCGCCTGGTGGCGGCCACCGTCGGCGTCGGCGTCGCCGGCCGCGTGGTCGGCTTCGGCTTCGGTCGGTTGGTGGTCTTCCCGCTCGGCGCCACCGGTGCTGAGCCGCCCGTCGACGGCGCGGGGGACGTACCGGGCCTGCGTTGGCCGGAGCTCGACTGCCACACGAGCGCGACGCTGTCGCCCGAGTCGACCGCCTGCTGGAAGACGCCCTGGGAGGCGTACACCCAGCCCTTGCCGTCGTCGGACACGAAGAAGCCCCAGTAGGCGTTGGTGCCCATGCAGTTGCCGTCGGCCGGCTTGCTGTTCACCTTGCACACGAAGCCCTGCTGACGCGGGTGCGGCGTGAGGGCGAAGCCGGCGTTCTTGAAGGCGGTCGAGGCCACGGACGCGCCGCCGCCGCAGCCGGTCGCGCTCCCGCCGCCGAGGGCGCCGAAGTCGACGACGACGCTGACGCCAGCACCGCCGGAGCAGTACGCCGCCTGCGCCGGTGCCGAGGGGAGCGCCAGCGTGGCCGCCGCCGCGACGAGCGTGGCGGCGGCCAGCGCGGCGACTCTGCGGAGTATGGGCACCGTCAGCAGCCGGAGAGGAAGCGCAGCGCCGGCGCGGCCTGCGCCGTGGCACGCCGCCACTGATCCTGCGAGGCGCTCGTGATGCCCGCGGTCCGAGCGGTCGCCAGTGCCGTGCGGTCGTAGGCGATCGCACCGTGCTCGTGCGCGAGCGCGCCCTTCGCGGTGGCGCCGACCTGGAGGCGCTTCACCCACGCGGCGGCCTTGCGGGCCTGCTTGCAGGCACCGACCTCACCGAGCGCCCAGCCGGCCAGTCCGGTGCTGTTGGCGTTCGGCACGGCCGTCGTACGGCCGCCGACGAAGGAGCCATTCGCGCGCTGGTGACGCTTGAGCCAGCGGGTCGCCTTCTGGATCGAGACGCGCACCTTCTTCGACGGGTGCTTGATCGTGTGCAGGCTCAGCAGCGCGAGCGAGGTGACGTCCGGGTCGGCCGGGCTGCCAGTGCTGTCACCCGGGACGCACTTCTGAGAGGCAGCGGTGGGCGCGGAGAAGTTGAGGCGGAAGTAGCCCTTCGCGCACTGCTGGGCGATCAGGAACCGGACGACGCTGCCGGCCTTCGGCGAGTGGGCCGCGGAGAGCGCCCGGGCCGCGTAGGCCTGGCCGATCGTGTTGGCGTAGTCGCCGTAGGTGCTGGTGTCGCGGATCCGGCCCTGGGCCGGGCCCGCCGGGGTGACCGTGGCGTTGAGCTGCTTGATCAGGTTGGCACCGCCGAAGGAGCGCGGCCGTCCGCCCAGCGCCTTGGCCACGACGGCGGCCTTGGCGACCGAGCCGGCGTAGACCTCGCTGCCCGGGGAGACCCAGCTGTCGACGTTCGCGGCCAGCGCCTTGCGGGTCCGCGTGAGCGCCGACTTGTGACCGCCGACGGTCTTCAGCGCGAGCGCGGTGTCGGCGGTGAGGCCGTAGTCGTCGCCGTACTGGCCGCTGACGACGCCGGTCTTGAGCTGGCGGGCCAGCCAGGAGCCGGAGAGCGACGCCGGCTTGGCGGCCGACGACGGGCCGGCGAGGGCGGGGATGAGCATCAGGCCGGCCGTGATGACGGCGGCAGATCTGGCGAGGGTTCGCATGATTTCCTTCCCGCTGCACCAGCGGGAGGCTTCGCGAGCACACCCGCTGTTGTCCGCGACAGCGTGTTGTCAGGACGCTCCGCGGCGGGTGCTCCGACTCGCCCCTCGAGGAGGGGCACACGGTTGCGGGTCAGCGCCGGGCTCTCACCGGCTTCCCCCGCGCGCGGGCGTGATGGATGTTCAGATGTAGACGCGGCAGCCTAACCCCGGCGCGCGCCGAGCGGACAACCGGGCGGCGGTGGGAACCACCCAGCCGCACGGCGGACATCGACTCGGTCAGCTCCGGTTCGCCCGCGGGTCGCGGACGGAGACGGCCGGCGTGCCCTCGTCGCGCATCTCGAACAGCTCGCTGGCGGTGAGCAGCTTGGTCAAGGTGCCGTAGCCGTAGTTGCGCCAGTCGAGCGACGACTGGTTGCGGATCTGCTGCCCCACCTGCTGCACGGTCGCCCAGCCGTCCTCACCGGCGGCCGCCTTGATGGCACTCCTCAGCAGCCGGACGAGGGCCGAGTTGCCCTTCAGGTCGGCCGTCGGGACCTGCTCGCGGCCGCCGCGGGACTGCTCCTCGGTGCCGTCGGACTCGTCCTCGCCGAGCTGCTCCAGCACCGTGAACTTCGTGCACGCGCTCTGGAACGGCGTCGGCGTCTTCGCCCGGCCGTAGCCGTAGACCGCGGCGCCCTTCTCGCGCAGGTAGTGCACGAGCGGGGTGAAGTCGGAGTCGCTCGAGACGATCGCGAACGCCTCCGGCTCGGCGCTGTGCCACAGCTCGACCGCGTCGATGGCCAGCGCCATGTCGGACGCGTTCTTGTGCGTCGTCAGGTCGAACTGCTGCATCGGCCGGATCGCGGCGTCGTGCAGCTCCTCGATCCATCCCTTGAGGTCGGGCTTGGTCCAGTTGCCGTAGGCGCGCCGGATGTTGCACTCGCCGTAGGACGCCAGGTCGTTGAGGATCTCGCCGATCTTGCTCGCCGGAGCGTTGTCGGCGTCGATGAGCAACGCGATCCTGGAGAGCGCCATCTCAGGCCAGCTTCTCGAGGATCAGCTCCCGCACCCGCCCGGCGTCGGCCTGACCGCGCATCTCCTTCATGACCGCGCCGATGAGCGCGCCGGCCGCGGCGACCTTGCCGTCGCGGATCTTGTCGGCGACGTCGGGGTTCGCCGCGATGGCGTTGTCGACCGCCGCCGACAGGGCACCCTCGTCGGAGACCACGGCGAGCCCGCGGGCGGCGACGATCTCGGCGGGCGAGCCCTCGCCGGCATACAGGCCCTCGAAGACCTGGCGCGCGAGCTTGTCGTTGACCGTGCCGGCCTCGACCAGCTTCTGGACCTCGGCGACCTGCGCCGGCGTCACGCCGACGTCGGTCAGCTCGACGCCGGTGTCGTTGGCACGGCGGGCCAGCTCGGAGAGCCACCACTTGCGGGCCGCCTGGGGGGCGGCGCCGGCGGCGACGGTCTCCTCGATGAGCGAGAGCGCACCCGCGGCGGCCGCGTCGCGCATCTCCAGGTCGGAGAAGCCCCACTCGCCCTGCAGTCGGGCGCGACGCTCGGAGGGCGGCTCGGGGAGGGTGCCGCGCAGCTCCTCGACCCACTCGCGCGCGGGCGCGATCGGGACCAGGTCGGGCTCCGGGAAGTAGCGATAGTCCTCGGCGTCGGACTTCTCACGACCGGCCGACGTGGTGCCGGTGTCCTCGTGGAAGTGGCGAGTCTCCTGCAGGATCTTCGCCCCACTCAGGAGTACGCCGGCGTGCCGGCTCATCTCGAACCGGACCGCGCGCTCGACCGACCGAAGCGAGTTGACGTTCTTCGTCTCGGTGCGGGTGCCGAGCTTGGTCTCGCCAGGCTCGCCGGACGAGGGCTTCGGGGCGAGCGACAGGTTGACGTCGCAGCGCATCGAGCCCTGCTCCATGCGGGCGTCGGAGACGCCGAGCGCGAGGATCAGCTCCCGCAGCGCGGCGACGTAGGCGCGGGCGACGAGCGGGGCCTTCGCACCGGTGCCGGTGATCGGCTTGGTGACGATCTCGATGAGCGGGATGCCGGCGCGGTTGTAGTCGACCAGCGAGTGGTCGGCGCCGTGGATGCGGCCGGTCGCGCCACCGATGTGGGTGGTCTTGCCGGTGTCCTCCTCCATGTGGGCGCGCTCGATCTCGATCCGGAAGGTCTCCCCCTCGACCTCGACGTCCAGGTAGCCGTCGAAGGCGATCGGCTCGTCGTACTGCGACGTCTGGAAGTTCTTCGGCATGTCCGGGTAGAAGTAGTTCTTCCGGGCGAAGCGGCACCACTCGGCGATGGTGCAGTTCAGCGCGAGGCCGATCCGGATCGCCGACTCGACCGCCTTGCCGTTGACGACGGGCATCGCGCCGGGCAGGCCCAGGCAGGTCGGGCAGACCTGGCTGTTGGGCTCGGCGCCGAACTCGTTGGGGCAGCCGCAGAACATCTTCGTCGCGGTGTTGAGCTCGACGTGGACCTCGAGTCCGAGGGCCGGGTCGAAGTCCTTGAGGACGTCCTCGAACGGGACGAGCGTGTCGGTCACTTGCGAACCTCCGGTGCGACGAGCGGGCCGCCCCACTGCTGGACGAGCGCGGACTCGAGGGCGGCGCCCACGCGGTAGACGCGGGCGTCCTCGAGGATCGGCGCGAGGATCTGGAAGCCGACCGGGAGGCCGTCCTCGGGCGCCAGGCCGGCGGGCACCGAGATGCCAGGAACGCCGGCCAGGTTGGCGGGGATGGTCGCGAGGTCGTTGAGGTACATCGCGATCGGGTCGTCGAGCTTCTCGCCGAGCTTGAACGCCGTGGTCGGCGCCGTCGGGCTGACGAGCACGTCCACGTCGGCGTACGCGCGGTTGAAGTCCTCGATGATGAGCGTGCGGATCTTCTGCGCCTGGCCGTAGTAGGCGTCGTAGTAGCCCGACGAGAGGGCGTAGGTGCCGAGGATGATGCGGCGCTTCACCTCGTCGCCGAAGCCGGCGTCGCGGGTCGCCTTCATGACGTCCTCGGCGCTCGGGTCGCCGTCCGGGGTGACCCGCAGGCCGTAGCGCATCGCGTCGAACTTCGCGAGGTTGCTCGACGCCTCGGCCGGGAGGATGAGGTAGTAGGCCGCCATCGCGTGGACGAAGTTGGGCGCCGACACCTCGACGACGTCCGCGCCCAGCTTGGTGAGCAGGTCCACCGACTCCTGGAAGCGCTGCATCACGCCGGCCTGCCAGCCGTCGCCCGCCAGCTCCTTGATGACGCCGACCTTGAGGCCGGAGAGGTCGCCGGTCGCACCCTGCCGCGCGGCCTCGACGAGGCCGGTGACTGGGGTCGTGGTCGACGTCGAGTCCAGCGGGTCGTGCCCGCCGATGAGCTCGTGCAGCAACGCGCTGTCGAGCACGGTGCGGGTGACCGGACCGACCTGGTCGAGGCTGTTGGCCAGGGCGACCAGGCCGTAGCGGGAGACCGAGCCGTACGTCGGCTTCACGCCGACGGTTCCCGTGACCGCGCCCGGCTGGCGGATCGAGCCGCCGGTGTCGGTGCCGAGCGCCAGCGGCGCCTCGAACGCGGCGACCGCGGCGGCCGAGCCGCCGCCCGAACCGCCGGGAATCCGGTCGAGGTCCCACGGGTTGCGGGTGGGCCCGTAGGCCGAGTGCTCGGTCGAGCTGCCCATCGCGAACTCGTCCATGTTGGTCTTGCCCAGGATCGGCAGGCCGGCGGCCTTGAGCCGCGCGACGACCGTGGCGTCGTAGGGCGGGATCCAGCCCTCGAGGATCTTGGAGCCGCACGTGGTCGGCAGCCCGGTCGTGGTCAGCACGTCCTTGACCGCGATCGGCACCCCGTCCAGGGCGTGCTTCGCGGCACCGGCGGTGCGGCGCTCGTCGGAGGCCTGGGCCTGGGCGAGCGCGCCCTCGGTGTCGACGTGGAGGAACGCGTGCACGTCCCCGTCCACCGCGCCGATGCGGTCGAGGTGCGCCTGCGTCAGCTCGACGCTCGTCGTCTCCCCCGCGGCCAGCGCGTCAGCCAGCTCGGCGGCGGTCTTCTCGATCCAGCTCACTGCTCGTCCCCCAGGATCCGCGGCACGGAGAAGCGCTGCTCCTCGACCGCCGGGGCGCCGGACAGCGCCTGCTCCGGCGTCAGGCACGGCCGCACCACGTCGTCACGGAAGACGTTGGTGAGCGGCAGTGGGTGCGAGGTGGGGATGACATCGTCGCCGGCGACCCCCTGGATGGACGCGACCGAGTCGAGGATCACGTTCAGCTGCGGCGCGAGGTGGTCCAGCTCCGCGTCATCGAGGTCGATCCGGGCGAGGTCGGCCAGGTGGGCGACCTCGTCACGGGTGATTTCAGGCATGGCGGTCAGTCTAGGTGGCGCGGTCGCCGGCGCTCACCCCGGTTCGGCCCCTGGCCCGCGGGGCGGCCGGCCGGATCCCGGCGCGCCGGCACGGGCCTGGATCCGGCCGGTCCGGCGCTCCGGCCGAGCGTGGTTCTCCTGCCGCCGTACGACGACTTCCTGCCAGACACGCACGTCACCGAAGACTTAACGGTGCCAGGGGTTGCGCGCTGGACGACCGCGCTGCTCCTGTGGGTCGACGGGACACCCACACATCCCAGGAAATCAGGTGGTCGTATGACCGAAACGTCCCTCCCCGTCCTCGAGCTCGACCCGCTCTTCAAGGGCACCACGATCCGGCCGGGAGATCCCGAATACGACACCGCTCGGGCGGTCTACAACGGCAGCATCGACAAGCAGCCCGCTCTCGTCCTCCGTCCCACAGGCGTCGCCGACGTCGCCGACGCCGTCAACTACGCGCGTGACGCCCGGCTCCCGCTGACCGTCCGCTGCGGCGGCCACGCCGTCGCCGGTACGTCGGCCAACGAGGCCGGCGTGCTGCTCGACCTGTCCAGCCTCAAGGGCACCGAGGTCAACCCGAGCCGCGGCACCGCGATCGCCCAGGGCGGCGTGCTGTGGGGCGAGTACGACCGCGACACCACGCTGCGCGGCGTCGCGACGCCGGGCGGCCGAGTGACGACCACCGGCGTCGGCGGCTTCACCCTCGGTGGCGGCTACGGGTGGCTGTCGCCGAAGTACGGCCTCACGTGCGACAACCTGGTGGGCGCCGACGTCGTCACCGCCGACGGACGGCTCGTCCACGTCTCCGAGACCGAGCACCCGGACCTGCTCTGGGCCCTGCGCGGAGCCGGCGCGAACTTCGGCGTCGTCGTCAACTACGAGCTGCGGGTCCACCCGATCCCGCCGCTGCTGCTCGCCGGGATGCTCGTCCTCCCCAACGACGAGCACGCGCACGAGGCCGCCCGGGCCTACCGCGACGCGCTCGAGCGGGCGCCCGAGGAGGTCGTCGCTGCGATCGTGACCGTCCTCGCCCCACCCGCCGACTTCGTGCCGCCGGAGGTCGTCGGGAGCCCGGTGCTCGCGCTCGTGGTCGCGTACGTCGGCCCGCCCGAGGAGGCGCTCGAGGCCCTGGCGCCGTTCCGGGCGATCGCCGAGGGCGGGATGGACCTCGTCCAGCCGATGCCCTACGCGGCGTTCCAGGCGATGCTCGACGGGTTCGCTCCGAAGGGCTGGCTGAACTACCACCGCGGCCTGCACCTCCAGGGCCTCTCCGACGTCACCGTCGACCGGTTCCTCGAGGTGGGCGCGGAGATCCACTCGCCGATGACACAGGGCATCGTGTTCCGCCACGGCGGCGCCGTCGCCCGGATCCCGGAGGACTCCGCGGCGGCCAGCCACCGCGACGCGGCCTACATGGCGCACCCGATCGCGTGCTGGGCGACGCCTGAGGAGACCGACGACGAGATGGGCTGGGTGAGCCGGTTCACCGACGCGTTCGCAGCCGACCGGACCGGCGGGGTCTACCTGAACTTCGAGCCCGGCACCTCGCCGGCCGATGTGCACGCCGGCTTCAGCCCGGAGAAGTACGCCCGACTGGCCGCCCTCAAGGCGACCTGGGACCCCGGCAACCTGTTCCGGTCCAACCACAACATCGAGCCGGCCGGCTAGCACGTGATCCGCGGGACCCGTGACTCTCCGTTGAGTCCCGGGCCCCGCGGATGGTCACAGGTGGTCAGTTGCTCGGCGGTACCGACGAGACGGCGCCGACCAGCTCGCCGACCTCGTCGTCGGGCAGGTTGAGGGCGAGGTCGACGAGACTGACCACGCCGACGAACCGCTGCCCGTCGACGACGGGGAGCCGTCGTAGGTCGGCGCTCATCATCTTGAACAGCGCCTCCTCGACGCTGTCGTCGGCACCGACCGTGATGGCCTGGCCCTGGGCGAGCTCGCCCACGGTGCGCTCGGCCGGGTGGTCGCCCGAGGCGACGCACTTCACGACGATGTCGCGGTCCGTGATCATGCCGTGCAACCGGTCGCCGTCGCCGCAGATGGGCAGGGCGCCGACGTCTTGCGCCTTCATCCGCCGTGCGACCTCGACGAGCGAGTCGGTCGTCCGTGCGCACTCCGCTCCGCGGGTCATGATCTCGCGTGCGGTGACCATGGTGATCACTCCCTTCGAACCGGCTCTTCTCACCGGTCGTCGTGTGATCCCCGGTAACCGATGCCGCGGAGCACTCACCCCAGGGCGCCGGGACCGCCCTCGAGGAGCGTCACGAACCCCGCCTCGTCGAGGATCGGGACACCGAGCTCCTCGGCCTTGTCGGCCTTGGACCCGGCGTTGTCGCCGATCACCACGTAGTCGGTCTTCTTCGAGACCGAGCCGGCGGCCTTGCCGCCCCGGCTGATGATCGCCTCCTTGGCCGAGTCGCGGGAGAAGTCGACGAGCGAGCCGGTGACGACGACGGTCAGCCCCTCGAGCGTGCGCGCGACCGACTCGTCGCGCTCGTCGGCCATGCGGACGCCTGCCTTCTCCCACTTGTCCACGATGTCGCGGTGCCAGTCGACCCCGAACCACTCGACGACCGCGTCGGCGATCGTCGGGCCGACGCCCTCGGCGGCAGCCAGAGCCTGGTGGGAGGCGGTCCGGATCGCGTCGAGCGAGCCGAACTCGGTGGCGAGGGCGCGCGCGGCCGTCGGGCCGACGTGGCGGATCGAGAGCGCCACCAGCACCCGCCACAGCGGAACCGACTTGCGATCGGCCAGGTTGGCGAGCAGCTTGTCGGCGTTGGCCGTGAGCTGGGGACCCTCCTCGCCCCTCTTCGGCGCACGCGTGAAGAGCGGCGCGCGGCGCAGCCCGTCGGCGTCGAGCGCGAAGACGTCGCCCTCGTTGCCGATCACCTGCGCCGACAGCAGCGCGTCGGCGGCCTCGTAGCCCAGACCCTCGATGTCGAACGCGCCGCGCCCGGCCACGTGGAAGACGCGCTCACGCACCTGCGCCGGGCAGAACTGGTGGTTGGGGCAGCGCAGGTCCTTGTCGCCCTCCTTCTGCTGCGCCAGCGTCGTGCCGCAGGCCGGGCACTCCGTGGGCATGACCCACTCGGGCAGGTCATCGGGCCGCAGCGCGAGGACCGGGCCCAGGATCTCGGGGATCACGTCGCCGGCCTTGCGGAGGATGACGATGTCGCCGGGGCGGACGTCCTTGCGGCGTACCTCGTGGGCGTTGTGGAGCGTCGCCCGCTCGACGGTGGAGCCGGCCACCTTCGTCGGCTCCATCACGCCGTAGGGTGTCGCGCGACCGGTCCGCCCGACGCCGACCTCGATCGCGAGGAGCTTGGCGTTGACCTCCTCGGGCGGGTACTTGTAGGCGATCGCCCAGCGCGGTGCCCGGGACGTCGAGCCCAGCCGGCGCTGCAGCGAGACGTCGTCGACCTTGATGACGACACCGTCGATCTCGTGGGAGAGCACCTCCGGGTCGTGGCGGTGCTCGGCGAAGAACGCGATGTAGTCCTCGACGGAGGTGATCTCCGGCAGCACCTTGACCAGCGACGAGACCGGGAGGCCCCAGGCGGACAGCGCGGCGTAGGAGCCCGACTGCGACGTGGGCACGAAGCCCTCGCGCAGCCCCGTGCCGTGGCAGGTCATCGACAGCCGACGCGCGGCGGTGACCGAGGGGTCCTTCTGGCGCAGCGACCCCGCGGCGGTGTTGCGGGCGTTGGCGTAGAGGGGCTTGCCGGCGGCCGCCTGCTCGGCGTTGATCTCCTCGAAGCGGACCGTCGGGAGGTAGACCTCGCCGCGCACCTCGATCCGGTCGGGCACCGGGAACTCCTGGGTCCCGGTCAGCCGGTTGGGCACCGACTCGATGGCGAGCACGTTGGGGGTGACGTCCTCCCCCGTCGTACCGTCGCCGCGGGTCAGGGCCCGCGTCAGGCGGCCGCCTTCGTAGAGCAGGTTGATCGCGAGACCGTCGAACTTCACCTCGCAGAGCAGCTCCGGCGAGGTGCCGACCTCGCGGACGATCCGCGCGTGCCAGGCCTCGACCTCCTCGAGGGAGAAGGCGTTGTCGAGGCTCTCCATCCGCTGCAGGTGCTGATAGGAGGCGAAGTCGGTGTAGGCCTTGCCCATCACGCGCTGGGTCGGCGACTCGGGCGTGACGAGGGCCGGGTACTGCGCCTCGAGCTCCTGCAGCTGGCGCAGCAGCGCGTCGTAGTCGGCATCGGTGAGCGGCGAGGAGCCGTCGCGGTAGTAGGCGTCGGAGGCCGACTCGATCCGGGCGGAGAGCTCGGCGTGGAGGCTGGCGGGACTCTCGTCGGTCATGGCCCACATCTTGCCCGTTGGCGCCGACACCCATGCAGTGGCACCGGCGTCGGAGATAAATGCGATTGCGGGGAATGAAACGCAGTCGTACTATCGCTGAGGTTGAAACGAAACTGTTTCGTTTCAAGCAGGTGAACGACAGGAGAACGGCGATGAACCTCGCCCGGGCATTGGGCAGCCACCGCCCCCGCGTCGAGGGCGACCGGGAGCTCGAGATCCTCGAGGCGACCCTCGCGATCCTGGCCGAGGTGGGCTATGACCGACTGACGATGGACGCGGTCGCCACGCGCGCCAAGGCCTCCAAGGCGACGCTCTACCGTCGCTGGTCGAGCAAGGCCAACCTCGTCATCGACGCGCTGAGCAGCTCCAAGGAACCGCACGAGTTCCCGGACACCGGCAGCCTGCGCGGTGACCTCCAGGCGGCGTTCTGCGGGATGGGCGGGCTCACCGACCCCGACGCGATAGCCGTGTTCAGCAGCGTCATCACCGCGATCGGCCGCGACCCGGAGTTCGCCCAGCAGTTCCGCGAGCACTTCCTCACTGACAAGCTCGAGGGCTCCCGATCCATCTGGGAGCGCGCCCGCGCCCGGGGCGAGCTGCGGCCCGACGTCGACCTCGACCTGATCGCGCCGGCCCTGGCCGGCGTCGTCCTCCACCGAGTCTTCATCCTCGGGCAGCTGCCCGACGAGGACCTCATCACGAGGGTGATCGACCAGATCCTCCTCCCTGCGGCGCTCCGCCCGGAGCTCGTCGCCCTCTCGGACCTTCCTCCCACTCCCACTCCGAAGGACTGAACATGTCTTCCACCACCCAGGCCGACCCGCCTGCCGAGCGCTCGGGCGCCCAACGCCACCTCGGCTGGGCGCTCGTCCTCATCTGCGTCGCGCAGCTGATGGTCGTGCTGGACGCCACCATCGCCAACATCGCGCTCCCCTACATCCAGAAGGACCTCGGCTTCTCCCAGGCCAACCTCACCTGGATCGTCACCGGCTACGCCCTCGCCTTCGGTGGACTGCTGCTGCTCGGTGGCCGCCTCGGCGACCTCTACGGCCGCCGCCGGATCTTCATGGTCGGCCTCGTGCTGTTCGCGATCGCGTCACTGGTCGGCGGCCTCGCCCAGAGCGAGGCGATGCTGCTCGCCGCGCGCGGTGCCCAGGGGTTCGGCGCGGCGCTCGCCTCGCCGGCTGCGCTCGCGCTCATCACGACGACGTTCCCCGCCGGTCCGCAGCGCACCCGCGCCTTCGGCGTGTACGCCGCCATGTCCGGTGCCGGCGCGGCCGTCGGTCTGCTCCTCGGTGGCTGGCTCACCGGCCTCGACAGCGTCTTCGGCTTCGGCGTCGACGGCTGGCGGCTGACGTTCCTCATCAACGTGCCGATCGGGATCATCGCCGCCCTCGTCGCACCCCGCCTGCTGGCCGAGTCCGAGTCGCACGCCGGCGAGCTCGACATCCCGGGCGCCGTCACCGGCACCTTCGGACTCCTCGGCATCGTCTTCGGCCTCAACCGGGCCGGCAACGCCGACTACGGGTGGGGCAACTGGCAGACCATCACGGCACTGGTCGGCGGCGTCGTGCTCCTGGCCGCGTTCGCCTTCATCGAGCGCCGCGTCCAGCACCCGCTGCTCCCGATGCGGATCTTCGCGAACCAGACGCGCGCATCGTCGTTCGTGGCCTTCATGATCGCGCCGGCGGCGATGTTCGCGATGTTCTTCTTCCTGAGCCTCTACGTGCAGAACATCATGGGCTACACACCGATCAAGGCCGGCCTCGCGTTCCTGCCGTTCTCGTTCGGCGTGGTCGCCGGTGCGACGCTCACCCAGAAGCTCATCACGCAGGTCAACCCGCGGTTCATCGCCGGCGTGGGCACCCTGCTCGCGACCGTCGCACTGTTCGGCTTCTCCCGGCTGTCGGTCGACGACAGCGCGAGCGGCGTGATCAGCGCCGCCTCGAGCGGCCAGCACCTGGGCGCCGACGTGAACTACTGGACGCACATCTTCCCCTACATCGTGGTGATGTCGTTCGGCATGGGCCTCACGTTCGTGACCCTGACGCTGACCGCCGTGCACCACATCGAGGCGCGCGACTCCGGCATCGGCTCGGGCGTGCTCAACACCATGCAGCAGGTCGGTGGTGCCCTGGGCCTCGCGGTCCTCAGCACCGTGAGCACCCACTTCGCCACGCAGCACGCGGACAAGATCGGCCCGGCCATCGCGCAGGCAGGCGGTCAGGCGGGTCTCGACCCGTCGCAGATCGCCCGGCTCGTCCAGCTCGGCTCGTTCCCCAGCGGAGCGACGCACGCGTTCGTCATCGGCGGGTTCCTCATGCTCGCCGCGTCGCTCGTCGTGTGGATCTTCCTCAACGTCAAGAAGGAGGAGCTGGCGACCGACGGCCCCGAGGGCGTCGAGGCGCCCGTGCACGTCGGCTGACCCAGGCTCGCCGCTCGACCACGAGACGTACGACGGCCCCGCGACCGACGGGTCGCGGGGCCGTCGTACGTATGGGTCAGACCTGGGCGCCGACCAGTGCCGCGTCGATGGCGCCGACGAACGCCGGCAGGTCGTCGGGCTTGCGGCTCGTGATCAGGTGGCCGTCGATGACGACCTCCTCGTCGACCCACTCGGCGCCGGCGTTCCGCAGGTCGTCCGCCAGGCTGGGCCAGCTGGTGACCCGACGGCCGCCGGCGCGACCTGCCGAGACCAGCAGCCAGGGGCCGTGGCAGATGATGGCGAGCGGCTTGCCTGCCTCGTCGACGTCGCGCAGGATCCGCTGGGCGGTCTCGTCCATCCGGATGTGGTCGGCGTTGACCGACCCGCCCGGCACGACGAGCGCGTCGATGCCGTCGACCGCCACGTCGTCGAACGAGCCGTCGACCTCCACCTTCTGGGTCGGGTTGACGTCGCCCTGGGTGGCCTGGATCGGCTGGCCGTCCTTGCTGTAGACCTTCACCGTCGCGCCGTTCTTGCGGAGCTCGTCGCGCGGGACGAGCAGCTCCGGCTCCTCGAAGTAGTCACCGGCGATGATCGCGACGTGCTTCCCGGTCAGGTCGGACACGGGTTCCTCCTCGGCTGGTGGTGGGTGGGCGGTCTCCCGGTAACCCCCGAGGCGGAGTCACTCACCTGCCGTCGAGCGCCGCCGCGCTGGTGCGGGCCAGGGCGAGCGCCTGCCGGGCCCAGGCCCACCCGGCACCGGCCAGCCCGCACGCGGGGGTGACGACCAGTCGCCCGCCGACCTCCTCGGGGTCGAAGCCGAGCATGTCGAGCCAGCGCAGCACGCGCTCGACGACCTGCTTGTCGGTGGGCGGCGCCGTGGGGTCGAGGGACGGTACGACGCCGAGCGCGACGGTCTCCCCCGCCTCCACCGCCTCGGCAAGGGCGTCGTGGTCGGCCGCGCCGAGCACGTCGAGATCGACCGCGAGCCCGCGCGCCCCAGCACCGCGGAGCAGGGCCAGCGGCGTGTCAGGAGCGCACGCGTGCACCCACGGCTCGGCGCCTTCGGCGGCGATCGCGTCGAGCACCCAGCCGAGCGTCTCCGAGGCCTCGGGGGCGTCCACCGAACGGTGCCTCCCGTAGCCGGACGCCGTCGGCACCCTCCCCGCGAGCACCGCGGCCAGCGCCGGCTCGTCGACCTGGACGATCAGCCGATCGGCGCCACCGACCCGCCGACGTACGTCGGACGCGTGGTCGCGCACGCCCTCGGCCAGCGCCTGGGCCAGCTCGCGGCGTGCGCCGTGGTCGGCGAGGATCCGGTCGCCGCGCGGCCGCTCGACGGTCGCCGCGAGCGTCCACGGGCCGGCGACCTGCACCTTGAACGCGCCCGCGTAGCCCTGGGTCATCTCCTCGACGGTGTCGAGGTCCTGCGCCAGGAGGCTCCGCGCCCGGCGGTGGTCGAGGCCCGGCGACCCGCTCGAGCCGGTGAGCCGCCAGCCGGCCGGTTGCAGGTCGGCGTCGAGACCGGTGACGATCGCCAGGGTCCGTCCGGTCATCGTCGCGGTCGCGCCGCGGCCCGGCAGCTCGGGCACGTGCGGCAGGTCGGGCAGCTCGCCCAGGACGACGCGCACGGCCTCGCTGACGTCGTCCCCGGGAAGGGACCCGATCCCGGTGGCGATCATGTGGAGGTCCCCGGCGGTGAGCCAGCAACCGAACGCGGACCTCGACCGGTCGACTGCTCACCGCTCCTCGGCGCGGCACTCGGGCAGCGGTGAGCGGTCAACCGACGACCGGCGCCGAACGGTTGGCTGCTCACCGCTCCACCGGGACCCGCCGGGTCGAGGCGATCGTGGCCGAGCCGACGACGCGGGTGCCGTCGTAGAGGACGGCGGCCTGGCCCGGTGCGATGCCGTAGGCGGGGTCGAGCAGCTCGATCTCCACGGTGTCGCCCACCGTGACCCGGCAGCGGTGCTCGTCGCCGTGGGCGCGCAGCTGCACGCTGCCGTCCAGCGACGACGGCGTGGACCCGGCCCAGCGCGGCTTGATGCCGGACAGGTGCGACACCGCGAGGTGCTCGCGCGGGCCGACCGTCACGGTGCCGGAGACCGGCTCGATGTCGAGCACGAACCGCGGCTTCCCGTCGGCCGCCGGCCGACCCAGCCGGAGGCCCCTTCGCTGACCGATGGTGAACCCCACCGTCCCGTCGTGCCGGCCCAGCTCGAGACCCGCCTCGTCGACGATGGCGCCCTCGGTGTTGGGGAGGCGGTCGCCGAGCTTCTCCTTCAGCCAGCCCGCGTTGTCGCCGTCGGCGACGAAGCAGATGTCGTGGCTGTCGGGCTTGTCGGCGACCAGCAGGCCGCGTCGCGCCGCCTCCTCGCGCACGAGCGGCTTGGGCGTGTCGCCGAGCGGGAAGAGCGAGTGGCGCAGCTGCTCCTGGTCGAGGACGCCCAGCACATAGCTCTGGTCCTTCGCCGCGTCAGCCGACCGGTGCAGCTCGACGCCGTCCGCTCCGTCCTTCAGCACGGCGTAGTGGCCGGTCGCCACCGCGTCGAAGCCGAGCGCGAGGGCACGGTCGAGCACGGCCGCGAACTTGATCTTCTCGTTGCAGCGCAGGCACGGGTTGGGGGTCCGGCCCTCCGCGTACTCCGCCATGAAGTCCTCGACCACGTCATCGTGGAAGCGGTCGGACAGGTCCCACACATAGAACGGGATCCCGATCACGTCGGCCGCGCGGCGCGCGTCGTTGGCGTCCTCGATGGTGCAGCAGCCGCGGGCGCCGGAGCGGTACGACGCCGGGTTGCGCGACAACGCGAGGTGGATGCCCGTCACCTCGTGGCCCGCCTCGACAGCGCGCGCCGCGGCGACGGCCGAGTCGACTCCCCCGGACATGGCGGCGATGACCTTCATCGAGGCCTCATCGGGACGCCAGCCTGGCCCGCTCCACGCACGGCCCGATCGCCTCGACCAGCGCGTCGACGTCGGCCTCGGTGGAGGTGTGGCCGAGCGAGAAGCGCAGCGAGGAGCGAGCCTGCGCGTCCGAGCGTCCCATCGCGAGCAGCACGTGGGAGGGCTGCGGCACGCCGGCCGAGCAGGCGGAGCCGGTCGAGCACTCGATGCCGCGCGCGTCGAGCAGCATCAGCAGCGAGTCGCCCTCGCAGCCGGGGAACGAGAAGTGCGCGTTGTTGGGCAGCCTGTCGGTGGGGTCGCCGTTGAGGACCGCGTCCGGCACGACCGACAGCACCCCGGAGACCAGCCGGTCGCGGAGGGCGCCGACCCGGGCGGCGTACGTCGCCTGCTCCTTGACCGCCAGCTCGACCGCCGTCGCGAAGCCCGCGATGGCCGGCGGGTCGATGGTGCCGCTGCGGATGTCACGCTCCTGGCCGCCGCCGTGCACGAGGGCGGTCACCGCCAGCTCGCGACGGCAGACGAGCGCGCCCACCCCGTAGGGGCCGCCGACCTTGTGGCCGGTCAGCGACAGCGCGTCGACGCCGGACGCGGCGAACGAGACCGGTACCGCGCCGACGGCCTGGACGGCGTCGGTGTGGACCGGGATGCCGTGCGTCGCCGCCAGCCGGACGACCGCGTCGACGGGCTGGAGCGTGCCGACCTCGTTGTTGGCCCACATCACCGAGACGAGCGCGACCGACTCGGGGTCGCGCCCGATGGCCTCCGCGAGGGCGTCGACGTCGAGCCGGCCGGCGTCGTCGACGGGCAGCAGCTCGACGGTGGCACCCTCCTGGGTCTCGAGCCAGTGCAGCGGGTCGAGGACGGCGTGGTGCTCGACGGCGGTGGCGAGGATGCGCACGCGACGCGGGTCCTCGGTCCGGCGCGACCAGTAGACGCCCTTGATCGCGAGGTTGTCGGACTCGGTGCCGCCGGAGGTGAAGACCACCTCGCCGGGCCGGCAGTCGAGCGCCTGGGCGATCGTCTCGCGGGACTCCTCCACGACCCGCCGCGCGCGGCGGCCCGACGCGTGCAGCGAGGAGGCGTTGCCGACGTCGAGGAGGTGTGCGGTCATCGCCTCCACGGCGGCCGGCACCATGGGAGTGGTCGCGGCGTGGTCGAGGTAGACGACGGGGGTCTGAGCAGCGGTCATGTCGCCCTCCAGGGTACGGCGACACGCGAGCGCGTCACGAACCAGGACTCCGCCCGACCACGAGCGACGCGACCAGCGCCTTGTGGTCGGTGCCGGGGATGCGGGCGGTGCGCGTCGACGCCGCCACGAGACCGGCGCCGACCAGGACGTGGTCGATGGTGACGCTCGGCGACAGTCGCATCCAGGCCGGCCGGACAGCGGGTCGCACCGGCCAGGTGGGCTGCCAGCCGGCGCCGGACTGCGCCGCGGCGTCGCGGTAGCCGGCCGCGAGGAGGTGGCGGAACGGCCGGTGGTCCCAGGTCGCGTTGAAGTCCCCCAGCATGACGTCGGGCCGCTCGGTCGTCGCCCGCTCGGCCAGCGCGGCGAGGTCCTGGCGCCACGCGGTGGTGCGGAGCGGGTAGGACGGGTGCACCGCGAACACCCGCCACCCCCGACAGGTGACCGCCCAGAACTTCCCGGACCGCCCGATCGACCTGACCTCCGTCAGCGGCGTGCGCGCGAAGACCATCGTGGAGCGGGGGTCCCCGGCGCGGTAGGGAAAGGTCTCGCCGACGCCGGCCGCCTCGAGCCGGGCCAGCGTCGCCGGCCTCATCTCCTGGAGGGCGAGCAGGTCGACGGTCTCGGCACGGCCCACGGCCAGCAGCGCGCCGACGTCCGCCTGCCCGAGCAGGACGTTCGACGTCATCACGGTGAGCCGGTCGCCGTCAGGGACGGCGGCGGCCCGCAGGAGCGGCGCCATCCACGACAGGTGCACGGCGAGGAGGACCGCCGCGACGACCGCGCCGACCGCCGGCAGCGCCCACCGGTGGGCCAGGACCGAGACGACCACGAGGAGCAGCACCAGGGCGGCGTACAGCGGGATCGCCCACGGGGCGGCCGCCTGCGCGTGCACCGCCCACCGACGTGTCGATCCGCTGCCCCGGGCGACGGTCAGCGCCACGGCCGGGAGGGCGAGGACGAGCACCACCGCCCACACCACGATCTGCAGCACGTGCTCGATTGTGACAGGGCCGATCAGGCGTCATCCGCCGCTCGACGAGGCGGCCTACCGTGGGGACATGCTCACGGACGTCCGCGAATACATCGACAAGCTGCGCATCGACGGCCACACGATCGGCGAGGACCACGACGACGACCCGATCCTGCTCGACCGCCAGGGCAACGCGGTCGACACGTGGCGCGAGAACTACCCCTACGAGGACCGGATGCCGCGTGAGGAGTACGACGAGCTCAAGTACGCCCTGCAGGTCGAGCTGCTGAAGTTCCAGAACTGGGCGTCCGCCACCGGCAGCCGCCACATCCTGCTCTTCGAGGGCCGCGACGCGGCCGGCAAGGGCGGCACCATCAAGCGCTTCATGGAGCACCTCAACCCCCGCTACGCCCGGACCGTCGCGCTGACCAAGCCCAGTGACCGCGAGGCCGGGCAGTGGTACTTCCAGCGCTACGTCCAGCACTTCCCCACCACCGGCGAGATGGTCCTGTTCGACCGCTCCTGGTACAACCGCGCCGGCGTCGAGCGGGTCATGGGCTTCACGTCGCCGCCGGAGTACCGGCAGTTCATCAAGCAGGCGCCGCTGTTCGAGGAGATGCTCGTCGACAGCGGCATCTCGCTGACGAAGTTCTGGTTCTCGGTCACCCGCTCGGAGCAGCGGACCCGGTTCATCATCCGGCAGGTCGACCCGGTGCGGCAGTGGAAGCTGTCCCCCATCGACATCGAGTCGCTCGACAAGTGGGACGACTACACGGCCGCCAAGGAGGACATGATCCGCGCGACCGACACCGAGTGGGCGCCCTGGACCACGGTCAAGAGCAACGACAAGAAGCGTGCCCGCGTCAACGCGATGCGCGCGTTCCTGGCCCGCTTCGACTACGACGACAAGGACCACGAGCTCGTCTGCGATCCCGATCCGCTGATCGTGCAGCGCGGCATCGAGGCCGTCGGCGACTGACCGCCGCTGGTCGAGGTGCGCAGTGCGGCCGCTGGGTGAGGTGTGAGGAGCGCCAGCGACGAGCCTCGAGACCAAGACACCGCAGAGCGGCCCGGCTAGTCGAGCGAGTCGTCCAGCGGCCAACCACCGGCGGCGAGCTGCGCGGAGACCCGCTGGAGCTCCTCGGGGGTGCACCGCTGGAAGGCGTGCTCTCGGACCATGGCGCGTACGTCGTCGGCGGTGATCGGCTGGACGCCGTTGGAGACCGACTGCAGCGCGAGCTCGTCGGCGACCGCCTCGATGTCGGCGTCGGTCAGCACGCGGTGCAGCACGCCGAGCACCGGTGGGTAGTCCGTCGGCGCGATCCCCTCGGGGTAGCCGGCCTTGAGCCAGTCGAGGATCCGCGCCACGCGGGTGGGCATCACGAGGCCTCGGTGAAGGTCGGGATCACGGTCGAGAAGTCGAGGGTCTTGCCCTGCCCCGAGGCGATGATGAAGAGCAGCCCCGAGAGGATGCCGTACGCGACGAGCAGGAAGAGGAACCCGGCGACGACCTTCCCGACGGGATGGCCCGGGGCATGGTCGACCTCGGCGTCGCCGCCGGTCCCCCAGGCCAGCGAGCGGATCCCGAGCGCGAAGATCGCGGGCAGCCCGGCACCCAGCACCAGGCTGGCGAGCAACACCCGCCAGATCGCCTCCCCGGCGAGCTGCACGTCGTCCCAGAACGCGGTCACCTCACACCTCCGGCGGTGAGCTCCCCCGACGACGCAGCGGTCGGCTGCTCCCAGTCGTCGTTGACGTTGTGGACGCCGACGGGCGTCTTCTGCGCGTGCCAGTACAAGTACCCCGCGAGGGCGAGCAGGATGACGACCTCGACCACCGACCCGACACCCAGCCCGAAGAGGTTGCCGAGCCCCCACATCGCGGCGCCGACCAGGCCGGCACAGGGCAGCGTCAGGAGCCAGGCGATCGCCATTCGCCCGGCCACGTGCCAGCGCACCTCCGCGCCCGGCTTGCCCAGGCCGCTGCCGAGGACCGACCCCGTCGCGACGTGGGTGGTGGACAGCGCGAACCCGAGGTGGCTCGAGGAGAGGATGACGGCGGCCGAGGACGCCTCCGCCGCGACCCCCTGCGGCGCGAAGATCTCGACCAACCCCTTGCCCAGCGTCCGGATGATCCGCCAGCCGCCCAGGTAGGTGCCGGCCGCGATGGCGACGGCGCAGACGACCTTGACCCAGAGCGGGATCGAGTCGGTGCTGTCCCAGCGGCCGGTGGCGATCAGCGCGAGCGTGATCACGCCCATGGTCTTCTGGGCGTCGTTCGTGCCGTGCGCCAGGCTGACCAGCGAGGCGGTGCCGATCTGGCCCCATCGGAAGCCGGACTGGGTGTAGCGCTCGGTCAGGCCACGGATGATCCGGTAGATCAGCCAGGTGCCGACGGTGGCCACGGCGGCGGCCACGATCGGTGAGGCGATCCCGGGCAGCAGGATCTTGCCGACCACCCCGTCCGGCTTGCTGCCGTCGCCGACCCAGTTGACGCCGCTCCAGCCGAGCGACGCGACCGTCGCCCCGATCAGGCCACCGAAGAGCGCGTGCGACGAGCTCGACGGCAGCCCGAGCAGCCAGGTGAGCAGGTTCCACACGATCCCGCCGATGAGGCCGGCGAGCACGATGGCGAGCAGCTCGTCGCCCGGCACGGTGAGCGCATCGGAGGCCGAGGTCGCGTTCTGGTCGAACGTCTTGACGACCGCGTTCGTCACCGTGAGGGCCACCTGCACGGAGAGGAAGGCGCCGATCAGGTTCATCACCGCTGACAGTGCGACGGCGACACGAGGCTTGAGCGCCCCGGTGACGATCGACGTCGCCATCGCGTTGGCGGTGTCGTGGAAGCCGTTGGTGAAGTCGAAGCCGAGGGCGGTGACGACCACCAGCACGAGCACGAGGGTCTCGGAGGTCACGGGTCGAGCGTGATCCGCCGTCGTACGCCTCGGGAAGGGCGCGGCCGCTTGTTCAGCGGATGTTCATCCGAGACCGGCGACGGGCCGACCCCCCTAGACTCCGCGCATGACGGTGCTGCGGGGCCGGTTGGTCACCCCCACGTACGACGGCCCGGGCGAGGTGCTCGTCGAGGACGACCGCATCGCCGCGGTCACCCATCTCGACCCGGGCGACGGCAGTGGCACGGGTGCCTCCGACGATCCGGTGATCCTGCCCGGGCTGGTCGACGTCCACTGCCACGGCGGCGGCGGCGCGGCGTTCACGTCCGGCTCGGTCGAGGAGGCCCGCACCGCGGCCACCCACCACCTGCGCCACGGGACGACGACGCTGCTCGGCAGCCTCGTCACCGACGCACCCGACCGCATGCTCCACGGCGTCGCACTCCTCGCCGACCTCGTCGACGAGGGTCTGCTGGCGGGCATCCACCTCGAGGGACCGTTCCTCAGCCCGGAGCGCTGCGGCGCGCAGGACCCGCGCCACCTGCTCGCCCCGGACGCGACCCTCGCGGCCCGGCTGCTCGAGGCGGGCCGCGGCCACGTGCGGGTCGTGACGATCGCGGCCGAGCTGCCCGGGGCGGCCGAGCTCGCGGCCCAGGTCGCCGCTGCGGGCGCGGTCGCCGCGCTCGGCCACACGGCCGCTCCGTTCCCGGCCGCCCGCGAGCTGCTGCGCTCCCCCGCGACCGCGCTGGTCACCCACCTGTTCAACGGCATGCCCGGTCTGCACCACCGCGACCCGGGGCCGGTCGGCGCCGCCCTCGCCGCCGCCCGGGCCGGCGACGCGGTCGTCGAGCTGATCGCCGACGGCGTGCACCTGTCCGACGACACGGTCACCACCGTGTTCGCCCTGCTCGGCGCGGACGCGATCGTCCTCGTGACCGACGCGATGGCCGCCGCCGGCATGCCGGACGGGCGCTACCGGCTCGGACCGCAGGAGGTCGTCGTCGCCGACGGCGTCGCCACGCTCGCCCGCAACGACTCGCTCGCCGGCGGCACGACCCGCCTGGTCGACGTCGTCGGCAGGCTCGCCCGCCTCGGGCTGCCCGCGAGCGAGGTCGTGCGTGCCGCCACCGACTCGCCGGCACGCGCGGTCGGCCTGGAGGCGCCGTCGCTGCGGGTCGGCGACCGCGCCGACCTCGTCGTCGCCGACCGCGACCTGCGGCCGCACCAGGTCATGAAGGCCGGACGCTGGGTGGCCGACGGCCCGATTGATTGACAGTCGTCGCGCACGAGGTCAGGCTCCCGGCATGACGAGCCATCTCGAGGCCGAGATCGCCACCCAGCCGCAGAACTGGCGGGACGCGCGGGAGACCGCCGCATCGCACGCCGACCTCCTGCCCGCGGCGGGCGAGAAGGTCGCGGTGGTCGGCTGCGGGACCTCGCTCTACATGGCGCAGGCCTACGCCGCCCTGCGGGAGTCAGCCGGTCAGGGCGTCACCGACGCGTGGACGCCGACCGAGGCCCGGCTGGACCGCGGCTACGACCGGATCCTCGCCATCACCCGGTCGGGCACGACGACCGAGGTGCTCGACCTGCTGACCGGCGTACGGGGCGCGACGCCGGCGACCGTCGTCACCTCCTCCCCGGGCACGCCGGCCGCGGAGCTGGCCGCGCCGATCCTGACGCCGGAGGTCGACGAGCAGTCGGTCGTGCAGACGAGGTTCGCCACGACCACGCTGGCGATGCTGCGGTGGAGCCTCGGTGAGGACCTCGCCGACGTGGCCGCCCAGGCCGATGCGGTCCTCGCGGCAGCCGACGAGGAGCTCGCCGACCTCGCCGGGCTCGAGCAGGTGACCTTCGTCGGGCGTGGCTGGACCAACGGCGTCGCCCAGGAGGCGGCGCTGAAGCTGCGGGAGTCGTCGCAGTCGTGGACCGAGTCCTACCCGATGATGGAGTACCGCCACGGCCCGCGGAGCATCTCGGCCCCGGGCCGCGGTGTGTGGGCCTTCGGGACGCTGGTCGACGGCTTCGCCGACGACGTCACCAGCACCGGCGCCACACTGGTCGCCTCCGACCGCGACGCCCTCGCCGACCTGGTCCGGGTGCACCGGCTCTGCCTGGTGAAGGCCGCCCGCCTCGGCCTCGACCCCGACCAGCCGCGCAACCTGACCCGGTCGATCATCCTGCCCGCGGCGACGGGATGAGCGACGTCCGGCGGCTCGTCCTCGCGTTCGACATCGGCGGCACGACCATCAAGGCCGCCGCCTACGACGCGGCGCTGCGACCGCTCGCCGGAGCCCGCCGGCCGAGCCCGCGGGGTCCCGCGGTGGTGGACGCGCTCGCCGGCCTCGCCGAGGAGGTCCTCGCTGCGCTCCCACCGGACCGACGTGAGGACGTGGTCGCCGCCGGGGCGGTCGCCCTCGGCCTGGTCGACGAGGCACGAGGGGTCATGCGCCGCGCGGTGAACCTCGACGTCACCGACCTGGAGGTCGCCGGCCCGCTCTCCCGCCTGCTCGGCGTGCCCACCGTCCTCGGTCACGATGTCGAGCAGGCCGCGATCGCGGAGGTGGAGGCATCCCCGACCGAGGTCCGCCAGCCGTTCGTCGTCGTGATCGGCACCGGCATCGCCGCGGCGACGTTCGTCGACGGCGCCCCGCTGCGCGGGGTCAGCGGCCAGGCGGGCGAGCTCGGCCATGTCGTCGTCCGACCGGACGGCCGACGCTGCCCCTGCGGCGCGGTGGGTTGCCTCGAGACGGTCGCCTCCGCGGCGGCGATCGCGCGCGACTACTCGGAGCGGACCGGGACGGCCGTGACCGGCGCGTCCGACGTCCTCCGCCGCCTCGGCACCGACCCCGTCGCCGACGAGGTCTGGGCGGAGGCGACCAGCGCCCTCGCGGACGCCCTGGTCATGGTCTGCACGCTCCTCGCCCCCGGCGAGATCGTGCTCGGCGGCGGGCTCGCCGAGGCGGGCGACGCCCTGGTCGAGCCGGTCCGCACCACCATGCTGGAGAGGTCGTACGTCGCCACCGTCCCGCCGATCCGGGCGTCGGTCCTCGGCAGCCGCGCCGGCCTCGTCGGCGCCGCCGGCCTCGCCCTGCGGACGATCGGAGCGCGATGACGACGCCGGTGATCGTCACCGTGACCTGCAACCCCGCCCTCGACGTCACCTACGACGTCGACGCCCTGAGGCCCGGCGAGGTGCACCGTGTCCGCGCCGTGCACGAGCGCCCCGGCGGCAAGGGCGTCAACGTCGCCCGGGTCTTGACCCGGCTCGGTGTGCCCGCGCTGGCCACCGGGCTCGACGACGGCAGCTTCGGCGCGCTGGTCGCCGACTCCGGCGTTCCCGCTGCCTTCGTGCCGGCACTGGGCCGCGTCCGCCGGACCCTCGTCATCAGCGCCGGCGCGACGACGTCGCTGTGGGAGCCCGGGCCGCCCGTCGCGGCCGGCGCCGCCGACGCGCTCGTCGAGCACGTCGCCGGCCTGCTCGGCGGGGCCGGCGCGCTCGTCGTCTCGGGCAGCCTCCCCCGCGGGCTCGACGCCGACCTCCCCGCCCGGCTGGCCGACGTCGCCCAGCATGCCGGGGTGCCGGCGGTCCTCGACCTCGACGAGGCACCCCTCGCCCGCGCCCTGGTGTCCGGCGGCGCGGTCCTCACCCCGAACGTCGACGAGCTGCACCGCCTCCTCGGGCGCCCGGCCGCCGACCTGCCCGCGGCCGCTCGGTCGCTCGCCGCCCGCAACCACGCGCCGGTCGTCCTCACGCTCGGACCGCGCGGCGTCCTCGCGAGCGACGGCGACCACTGGTGGCACGCGGCCACCGAGCCTGTCAGCGGGAACCCCACCGGTGCGGGAGACAGCGTGACGGCGGCGCTCGCCCGCGGCCTGGCCGCCGGCACCCCGTGGCGCAGGCTGGTGGCCGACGCGGCGTGCCTGGGAGCTGCCGCCGTCGTCACTCCCGTCGCCGGCGAGATCGACCTGCCGACGTATGAACGTCTGCTCGCGTCCGTGCTCGTGACCACCGATCCGGAGGAGATCCCGTGACCCTCGTCGGTCTCACGCCCCTGCTCGCCGAGGCCCGCGCCGAGCGTCGCGGCGTCGTCGCGATGAACGTCATCCAGCTGGAGCTGGCCGAGGCGATCGTCGCGGGCGCCGAGGCGGCCGGGCGGCCGGTCGTGCTGCAGATCTCGGAGAACACCGTCGCCTACCACGGCGCGCTCCGCCCGATCGCGCTCGCGTCCCTCGCGATCGCCGAGGCCGGCTCGGTCGACGTGTGCGTCCACCTCGACCATGCGGTCAGCGTGGAGCTGGTCCACGAGGCTGTGGCCCTCGGCCTCCCGTCGGTCATGTTCGACGCCTCCAGGCTCCCCTACGACGACAACGTGGCCGCGACCGCCGCGGTGGTGCGCCACTGCCACGCGGCGGGCGCCGACGTCGAGGCCGAGCTCGGGGAGGTCGGCGGCAAGGACGGCGTGCACGCCCCTGGGGTGCGCACCCGCCCCGACGACGCGGCGGCCTACGTCGGTGCCACCGGCGTGGACGCGCTCGCCGTGGCCGTGGGTTCCTCGCACGCGATGACGACCCGTGACGCGGTGCTCGACGACGGCCTGATCGCGCGGCTCGCCGAGGCGGTCGCGGTCCCGCTGGTGCTGCACGGCTCCTCCGGCGTTCCCGAAGACGGCCTCGTGAGTGCCGTGGCCGCCGGCATCACGAAGGTCAACATCGCCACCCACCTCAACGGCGCGCTGACCGCGGCGGTGCGGGCCGCGCTCTCCGACCCGGCGCTGACCGACCCGCGCGCGTACCTCGGTCCCGGCCGCGACGCCGTCGCCGCCGAGGTCGCCCGGCTGCTCACGCTGCTGGGCTGAGCGTCCCCCGGACCCTCAGAGGAGCACCAGGTCGTCGCGGTGCACGACCTCGCGGCCGTATCCCGGCCCCAGGTCGGCCTCGAGCTCCTTGCTGGACCTGCCGACGAGCTGCGGGATCTCGTCCGCGTCGTAGGCGACGAGGCCCCGCGCCACCACGGCGCCGTCCGGGCCGACGAGGTCGACGGGATCACCCGCGTGGAAGCCGCCTGCCGCGCCGGTGACGCCCGCCGCCAGCAGCGACGCCCCGCGCTGGGTCAGCGCCCGGACCGCGCCGGCGTCGAGCGCGATCGAGCCCGCCGGCTCGGTGGCGTGGGCCAGCCACAGCAGCCGGGTGCGCTGCCGGCGCCCGGTCGCGTGGAAGAGCGTGCCGGTGTCGGCTCCGGTCAGCGCCGCCCCGGCCCGGTCGGCGGAGGTCAGCACCACGGGGATGCCCGCCTCGACGGCGATGCGCGCCGCCTCGAGCTTGGTGACCATGCCGCCGGTGCCGACGCCGGCGGCGCCCGCCTTGCCGACCTGGACGCCGGCGAGGTCCTCCACCGAGGTGACCTCAGCCAGCCGCTGCGCGCCGGGCGTCGCCGGCGGGGCGTCGTAGAGGCCGTCGACGTCACTGAGCAGCACCAGCAGGTCGGCGTGGACCAGATGCGCGACCAACGCCGCGAGCCGGTCGTTGTCGCCGAACCTGATCTCCGAGGTCGCGACCGTGTCGTTCTCGTTGACGATCGGCAGCACGCCCAGCTCGAGCAGCTTGGCGAACGTCGCGAGCGCGTTGCGGTAGTGGCTGCGGCGGGTGACGTCGTCGACCGTCAGCAGCACCTGGCCCGCGGTCAGCCCGTGCCGGGCGAGCTCCTCGGTGTAGCGGTGCACGAGCAGCCCCTGGCCGACGCTGGCCGCGGCCTGCTGAGCGGCCAGCGCCGTGGGCCGCTTCTTCAGCCCGAGAGGAGCGAGCCCGGCCGCGATCGCGCCCGACGAGACGAGCACGACCTCGGCGCCGCGCTTGCGGGCGTCGGCGAGTACGTCGACGAGGGCGCTGACCCGGTCGGGGTCGATGCCGCCCTTCGCGGTCGTCAGCGACGACGAGCCGACCTTGACGACGATCCGCCTGGCGTCGACGACGCTCTGCCTCATCTCCGGGACCTCATCTCCGGGACCTCATCGGTCGGGGTCGTCCTCGGACAGGTCGAAGACGTCCGGGTCCTCGTCCGAGCCGATCTCGTAGGAGACCGGTCCGTGCGCGGAGTCGCGCCGGCGGGCGACATCGGCACGGGTCTCCCCCTCGGCCCGCTCGCCCATCGCCTCGTCGATCTCGCGGCGACGCTGGGCGGCCGGCCGGTCCTCGCGCAGCCGCTGGTCCTCGCCGCGCCGGCCGAGCATCTCGGCCCCGGCCTCGATCGAGGGCCGGAAGTCGAAGACGACCGAGTTCTCGGGCGAGCCGATGATGACGGTGTCGCCCTCCTCGGCGCCCATCTTGACCAGGCGGTCCTCGATGCCGAGGCGGTTGAGCCGGTCCGCGAGGTAGCCCACGGCCTCCTCGTTGCCGAAGTCGGTCTGCCGCACCCAGCGCTCGGGCTTGGTGCCGCGGACGACGTACGCGCGCCCCGTGCCCGTCGAGGGGTCCTTGGTCTCGGTGATCGTGAAGGCGTCGCCGCCGTCGGCGCCGGCGGGCCGGAGCACGATCCGCTTCGCCTCGACCGTCGGCCGCTCGGCGCGCGCCGCCGCGACGATCTCGGCCATGGCGAAGATCAGCTCCCGGGTGCCCTCGCCGCTCGCCGCGGAGATCGGGAAGACGCGGTAGCCCTGACCCTCGATGTCCTCGCGGGTGATGTCGGCGAGGTCCCGCCCGTCGGGGACGTCGACCTTGTTGAGCGCCACCAGCCGCGGCCGGTCCTCCAAGCCGCCGTAGCGGGCGAGCTCGTTCTCGATGATCTCCAGGTCGTCGACGGGGTTGCGGCCCGGCTCGATCGACGCTGTGTCGACGACGTGGACGATCGCCGCGCAGCGCTCGATGTGGCGCAGGAACTCGTGCCCGAGGCCGCGACCGTCCGAGGCGCCCTCGATGAGGCCGGGCACGTCGGCGACGGTGAACGTGGTGTCACCAGCGGTGACGACGCCGAGGTTGGGGACGAGCGTGGTGAAGGGGTAGTCGGCGATCTTGGGCCGGGCTCGCGAGATCGAGGCGATCAACGACGACTTGCCGGCGCTCGGGAAGCCGACCAGCCCGATGTCGGCGACCACCTTGAGCTCGAGCCCGATCTCGAGCTCGTCGCCGGGCTCGCCCAGCAGTGCGAAGCCGGGGGCCTTGCGCTTCGCGCTGGCCAGCGCCGCGTTGCCCAGCCCGCCGCGGCCGCCCTCGGCGACCACGAGCTCGGTGCCCGGGCCGACCATGTCGGCGAGCACGTTGCTCTTCGCGTCGGTGACGACGGTGCCGTCGGGTACCGGCAGCACCAGGTCGGCGCCGTGGGCTCCGTTGCGGTGGCCGCCGGCACCCTGGCCGCCGTTGGTCGCGGCGCGCTTCGGGCTGTGGTGGTAGTCGATCAGCGTCGTGACGTCGGGGTCGACGCGCAGGATCACCGACCCGCCGGGTCCGCCGTTGCCGCCATCGGGCCCGCCGAGCGGCTTGAACTTCTCGCGGTGCACCGACGCGACGCCGTTGCCGCCACGTCCGGCTCGGACGTGCAGTCGCACGCGATCGACGAAGGTGGGCACTGCCATGGGGACCAGTCTCTCTTTCCGCTGATCGAGCCGCGAGCGCTAGCGGGCGGATCGGGATCAGAAAATGCAGATAGGGCGTCCCGGATCTGGGACGCCCTATCTGACGAAGCTTCTCAGCTGCGGAGCGTCACTCCGCAGCCGGGACGATGTTGACGACCCGGCGGCCACGCCGGGTGCCGAACTCGACCGCACCGGCGGCGAGGGCGAACAGGGTGTCGTCGCCACCGCGACCGACGTTGCTGCCCGGGTGGAAGTGGGTGCCGCGCTGGCGGACGATGATCTCGCCCGCGTTGACGACCTGGCCACCGAAGCGCTTCACGCCGAGGCGCTGGGAGTTGGAGTCGCGGCCGTTCTTGGTGGAAGCCGCACCCTTCTTGTGTGCCATCTCTTCAGTCCTTCAGTGTGATGAGGGTCGACGCCGTCAGGCGTTGATCGCGGTGACCTTGACCTGGGTGTACTTCTGACGGTGACCCTGGCGCTTCTTGTAGCCGGTCTTGTTCTTGTACTTCTGGATGACGATCTTCGGGCCCTTGGTCCCGCCGACGACCTCGGCGGTGACGGAGGCCTTGGCGAGACCGGTCGAGGTGACCTTCTCGCCGTCGACGACGAGGACCACGGGCAGCGTGACGGACTCGCCGACGCCGGTCGCGACCTGGTCGATCTCGATGACGTCGCCGACGGCAACCTTCTGCTGGGTGCTGCCAGCCTTCACGATCGCGTACACCGCGGTCTCCTTCATCCCTGCTTGCGTAAGTCTCGGCTCGCGGCACGCCTCACCCCCGCTGCTGTTCGGGGTGGGATGCCGGCGATCGGCGCTCGGCGAGCGAGTCGTGAGCACCGAGGGTCAATAGTACGGAACCCCGGGGACCCGCGCAAAACCGCGGGGCCGCCGGGGTTCCTGGGGCGTTCAGCGCTTGCGCGTGCCCTTCTTCTTGATCGGCACGTGCTCGATGTGCTCCTCGTCGCCGCCGGCCTCCGCCGATGCGGCATCGGGAGCGAGCCCGTCCTCCGGTACGGCGTTCGCGCCGGTGTGCACGACCTCGCGGCTCGCGCCCCGCCGCGTGCGGGTCACGACCTTCGGTGGCTCCGGCGCCTCGGCGACGGCCTCCGGTGTCTCGACGACCTCGGGGGCCGCGGGCGCCGCCTCGACGACGGCGCCGGCGCCGGTCGAGACCACCGGGCGGCTCGCACCGCGGCGGCCTCGGGTCCGAGTGACGACCTTCGGCGCCACCTCGACGGGCGCGCTCTCCTCGACAGGCGCGCTCTCCTCGACGGCCGTGTCGACGATCTCCTCGACCGTCGCCTCCGTCGTCGCGTCAGTGCTCTCCACGACCGCCTCGGCTGCTGCCGCCACTTCAGCGGCGGCAGCCGGCGTCACCTCGACGTCGCTGTCGACGGCCGAGGACTCCGGGACCTCGTCGGCAGTCACCACGAGCTCGTCGGCCTCGTGGCGCGGCAGCTGGGCGATGTCCTTGGGAGACGGGACGGCGGCGCCCTTCTGCGCCTCGGCGCTCTCCTCGCCGTTGCCCCGCCCGCGGCCGCCGCGGCGGCGGCCCCGTCGGCCGCTGCCCTCTTCGGGGGCGGCGACGACGCCCGAGCCACCGGACTCGACCGGGTGGTCGTGGACGACGATGCCGCGGCCCTGGCAGTGGGTGCAGGTCTCGGAGAACGCCTCGACCAGCCCCGTGCCGATCCGCTTGCGGGTCATCTGGACCAGGCCGAGCGAGGTCACCTCGGCGACCTGGTGCCGGGTGCGGTCGCGGCCCAGGCACTCCACCAGGCGGCGGAGCACGAGATCGCGGTTGGACTCGAGGACCATGTCGATGAAGTCGACGACGATGATGCCGCCGATGTCGCGCAGCCGGAGCTGGCGGACGATCTCCTCGGCCGCCTCCAGGTTGTTCTTGGTGACGGTCTCCTCGAGGTTGCCGCCGGAGCC
Organism: Nocardioides sp. CER19; assembly: GCF_029846275.1. Taxonomy (GTDB): domain Bacteria; phylum Actinomycetota; class Actinomycetes; order Propionibacteriales; family Nocardioidaceae; genus Nocardioides. The sequence goes on along the minus strand of NZ_JARVWS010000001.1, from coordinate 1,609,416 downwards.
GGTGAACTTGCCGGTGTTGACGTCGACGACGGTCATCGCCTCGGTGCGGTCGATGATCAGCGAGCCGCCGGAGGGCAGCCAGACCTTCCGGTCCAGCCCCTTGGCGATCTGCTCGTCCACCCGGTAGGTCGCGAACAGGTCCTTGCCGGAGCCGTCGGCGTCGTACTGCTCGACACGGTCGGACAGGTCGGGCGCGACGTGGTCGACGTACCCCTTCACGGTGTCCCAGGCGTCCTGGCCCTGGACGACGAGCTTGGCGAAGTCCTCGGTGAAGAGGTCGCGGACGACCTTGAGGGTCAGGTCCGGCTCGCCGTAGAGCAGCTGCGGGGCGTTGCCGCGGGACTTGGCCTCGATGTCGTCCCAGCGGGCCTTGAGCCGCTCGACGTCACGGGTGAGCTCCTCCTCGCTGGCGCCCTCGGCCGCGGTGCGCACGATGACGCCGGCGGTGTCGGGGACGATCTCCTTGAGGAGCGTCTTGAGCCGGTTGCGCTCGGTGTCGGGCAGCTTGCGGGAGATGCCGCTGGTGGTGCCGTCCGGGACGTAGACGAGGAAGCGGCCGGCGAGCGAGATCTGCGCCGTGAGGCGCGCTCCCTTGTGGCCGATCGGGTCCTTGGTGACCTGGACGAGCACGGTCTGGCCGCTGCTGAGGACCGACTCGATCTTGCGCGGCTGGCCGTCCTTGTGGCCGAGCGCCGCCCAGTTGACCTCACCGGCGTAGAGGACCGCGTTCCGGCCCTTGCCGATGTCGATGAAGGCGGCCTCCATGGAGGGGAGGACGTTCTGGACGCGGCCGAGGTAGATGTTGCCGATCAGCGAGGTCTGGGACTCGCGGGCGACGTAGTGCTCGACGAGCACCTTGTCCTCGAGGACGCCGATCTGGGTGAGGTCGTCGCGCTGGCGGATGACCATGACGCGCTCGACCGACTCACGGCGGGCCAGGAACTCGGCCTCGCTCACGATCGGGGCGCGCCGGCGGCCGGCCTCGCGGCCCTCGCGGCGGCGCTGCTTCTTGGCCTCCAGGCGCGTGGAGCCGGAGACCGCGGTGATCTGCTGCTCGAGCGGCTTGGACTCGCGGACCCTGGTGACGGTGTTCGGCGGGTTGTCGTCGTCGCTCGAGCTGTCACCCGCACGGCGGCGCCGGCGGCGACGGCGCGAGGTACCACCCTCGGCGGCTGCGTCGGTCTCGTCGGTCTCATCGGCCTCGTCGGACTCGGCCGACTCCTCCGCGCGCTCCTCGTCCTCGTCCTCGGTGTCCGAGGAGTCGGTGTCGTCGCCGTTGCCGCCCGACTTGCGGCGGCGGCGGCCGCCGCGACGGCGCCGGCGACGGGCGGGCGTGCCCTCGTCGGACTCGTCGGCGGACTCCGAGGCGTCCTGCGACTCCTCGGTCTCCTCCGCCTCGACCTCGACCGCCTCGGCCGGGGTCTCGGCGGTCTCAGCGATCGCCTCGGGCTCCTCGGGGGCGGCGGCCTCCTCGACCGGCTCGGGCTTCGGGGCCGCCTTCTTGCGGGAGGCGCGCTTGCGGGGGGCCGGCTTGGTGTCGGGCGTCTGGAACAGGACGCCGGGCGCACCGGCCGGGGCGGACTCCGCGGCCTCGGCGGCGGGCTCGACGGCCGCCGTCGGCTGCTCCGCGGGCGCCTCGACCGGCTCCTCCGCGGGCGCGGCCGCCGCCTTCTTGGCGGCGGTCTTGCGGGTGGTGGTGGTCTTGGCCGCGGCCTTCTTCGCGGTCCGCTTGGCGGCGGTCTTCTTCGCGGGCGCCTCGGGAGCGGCCCCGGCAGCCGGTGCCTCGGCCGGCGCGTCGGCAGGCGACTCGGCGGGCGACTCGGCAGCGACCGGGGTGTCCGGCTGGTCCAGCGGCAGCGTCTCGTCGGCGGGTGCCGCGGCGGCCTTCTTGGTGGCGCGCTTGGCGGGCGCCTTCTTGGCGGCCGTCTTCGCGGTGGTCGCCTTCGCCGCCGTCTTGGCGGTGCTGGCCCGCTTGGTGGCGGTCTTCTTCGCCGCCGCCTTCTTGGCGGGCTTGGCGGGGGTCTCGGTGGTGCTCTCGACGGTCAGGTCGTCGGCCATGTGCTGCTCCTCGGCCCGTCGCGCTCTGCGCGGCGGGCAGGTCCGACGTCGGTCGACCACCTGCGGGTCATCAACCGACGCAAAAGCTCGTCAGTGGGCGGCGATTCGTCCCGCGTACGCGTCAGTGACGGCACCTGTCTCGCACCTGCCGCGGTCGCTCGCCCGTCGAGATCGCTGTCACCGATCTCCGGGCTGCGTCGCGGCGTGGCCACGAGGAGCGTCGTCACCGTGTCGCACCGGCGCTCCTTGGGTGGGAGCTCGGCCCGACGGATGATTCGTCGGGTCGGTCACCGCGTGGTGCACGCACCGTCGCAAGCGGCCGACCGAGGCCGAGTATCGCACATCACGCCCACGAAGCCAGAGACGACGACACGCCGCGCGTCACCGCAGCGGGTCGCCGATCGTCGCGGTGGCCTCGTCGAAGGGGCCCTGGGTGAGGCGGGTGAGCAGCGGCAGACCGCCGTGCTCGGCCCCGACCCTGAGACCGCCGACGGCGGTCAGCCCCGAGATGACGTCGTCCGGACGCACGGCCGGGGTGCTGTGCCTCAGCAGGAGCCGGAGGCGGCTGCCCGGCCCGACCGGCTCCGCCTCGAGCGACACCACGGCGCTGCGGCAGTCGAACTCGCGCAGCCCCTTCTTCGTCATCCGCTCCACCAGCACCTCGTCGGCGGCGAGGAAGGCGGCGACCGCGCTGGCCGCGTCGTCGTACGACGCCACCAGGTCGATCAGCCAGGTGCTGGCCTCGAGCCGGTCGGCCAAGGAGCCACCCGCAGACTCGACGACCTCCAGGACGTCCAGGCCGTCGGGCAGCGCCTCGGCCAGGGACGCGTGCACCGCGGCCGGATCGACGACCTCGGCGAGACCGATCTCGACGTACTCCGCCTCGCTCGCCGCGCCGGTGGGCGCCGCGCCGGCGTAGGAGATGCGCGGGTGCGGGTTGAAGCCGCTCGAGTAGGCCATCGGCAGCCGCACCCGGACCAGGGCGCGCTCGAACGCGCGGGAGAAGTCGCGGTGGCTGGTGAAGCGGAGCCGGCCGCGCTTGGCGTACCGGATCCGCAACCGCTGGACCGGTGGGGCTTGCTGCTCGGGCTGCTGACGCACGACCGACGAGCCTACCGGCGGGACGCGTCGCCGAACGCCTCGGCGGGGGCCGGAGCGGGGCCACCGCCCTCGGCGCGCGGCTCCGCCCGCTCTCGGACGTCCGCGAGCAGGGCCGCCGCGACGACTGCGGCGAGGCCGACCAGGCCGAGGACGAGAAGGCCGACGAACGCCGGATCGAGGTCGCGGTAGGGCGAGGGGGCGAACGGCGCGAGGTAGACGACGATCGTGTAGGCGGCCTGCACGGCGACCACGACACCTGCGGCGACCGGTGACCGGGTGACGAACCAGGCGAACGGCACCCCCGCCATCACGATCAGCCAGGTGTAGGCGCCGGCGTGCACGATCGCGCCCCCAGGGAGGAAGAGGACGAGCGCCCACAGGACCATCGCGCCCAGGCAGGCGACCACGAGCACGAAGCCGAGCGTGAGCTCGGCGCTCCGTGGGCGGCGGCGTGCGGCGTTCGAGAGCCAGGAGGCGACGAACGCCAGCAGGAGCACGGTGCCGAGGCCCATCGCGAACGCCGGCTTGTAGAAGTCCTGGTCCCGCCACCAGGTCGGCCAGGAGTGGTGCGGGTCGAACCGGCCGAGCACGTCGACGTCGAAGACCGTCGCGAGGTTGGCGCGGCGCGCGTGGAGCAGGTCGTGGACGGGCGTGTTCCGGTAGGCGTCGACGAGCGTCGGCAGGAACGGCCGGTCGTCGGGAGCGATCACGCCGGCGAGGTGCCACTTGAGCAGGCGGGCGTGGCTCGGGTCGGCGTACTTCGAGTAGAGCGACCACGGCAGGACGAGCACCACGGCGGCGCCCACGGCCGGCGCGACCCGCCTGACCAGGCGCGACCGGCCGCGGCGACGGAGGACCAGCACGTACAGGACCACGAAGACGGGCGCGACGAAGGCCGAGGCGGCGTGGCAGAGGTAGCCCAGCACGAAGAGGGCTCCGGCGGCCGCCAGTGGCCCCGCGTAGGGGCGGTCCCGGTCGAGGAGGATCGTGACGACGACGGCCAGCGCCGCGAGGACGAAGCCCGCGCTCATCATCTTCGGCCAGGTGAAGAACACGTTGGACAGCGTCAGCGGCAGGAAGCAGACGAAGCCGATCGTCGCGACCGCCGCCGCCGGCCGCAGCCGCAGGGCGCGGACCAGGGCGTAGAGGCCGGGGATCCAGGTGAGCTGGGCGACGATGCTGCCCGCCAGCCCCCACTGCAGTGCCTTGACGTCCTGCAGACCGGCGTCCGGTGCGAGACCGAGGACCATCGCGAGCGGGCGGACGAGCAGCAACAGCCCGGACTGGAGCGGGGGTCGGTCGCTGCCGTTCCAGCTCGAGTAGAAGTGGGTCGTCGAGAGGTCGTTCCACAGGTGGTAGGCGAACTGGTACTGCAGGAAGCCGTCCAGTGTCAGCTGCCGGTAGCGCAACAGGGCGGCGACGAAGGGGTCCGAGAGGCCGCCCCACAGGAAGCCGTGCCCGACCAGGATCGCGAGGACCGCCGCGCTGAGCAGGGTCAGCTGGGCGAAGGGTCGCCAGACCCGCCACGCCCCGGTGGCGAGCAGCACCACGACGGCGGCCACGAGCACGGCGAGCCCGAACCCGACGCAGGCGGCCCGGGACCACCAGCACAGGATCCACGCGGCGTGCATCACCAGGCCGAGGACGAGCAGGCCGTACGCCGGGGCGAGCCACGGGTGGCGCGCCCACACGCGGCGCGTCGACGCCGCCCCGGCCGCGGTCACCAGGACGACCACGAGGAACGAGGTGGTCAGCGCGAGCCCGAAGTACATGCCGGCCCCCCTCCTGCCTCCCCCGCTCGGGCATCCCGAGCCAGGCGGTCCTGCGATCGATGCTCTCTCACTGACGTTCCTCGTGGGTCGGGTGGGCGGCCGGCGTCTCGCCGCTCGGGGCGAGCGGAGCGACCTCACGTTAGTGTGTGGGCGCCACCACGGGCAGAAGCCGACGAAGAGGACGCCGATGACCACTGAGTCCGAGGACCTGCGGACGCTCTACGGAAACCGTTTCGAGGACCAGGAGCGACAGCGCACCGACCTCTGGCAGGTGCTCTGCTCGGAGTTCTTCCAGCGCTGGGTGCCCCGCGACGCGACGGTGCTCGACGTCGCCGCCGGGCACTGCGAGTTCATCAACAACATCGACGCCGGCCACAAGCTCGCGGTCGACCTCAACCCCGACGTCGCGCTGCGCGCGGGCGCGGGCGTCGACACCTACGTGACGCGGTCCGACGACATGGCCGACATCGGGACGGGGTCGGTCGACCGGGTCTTCATCAGCAACTTCTTCGAGCACGTGCCGCGCGAGGTGATCGCCTCCACGCTCGTCGAGGTGCGCCGGGTGCTCAAGCCCTCCGGCAAGCTGCTCATCCTCCAGCCGAACGTCCGCTACTGCGCGCGCGACTACTGGATGTTCTTCGACCACATCACCCCGGTCGACGACCGCGCGCTCGTCGAGGTCCTGCGGGCGACCGGCTACGACACCGAGGTCTGCCTCCCCCGGTTCCTCCCCTACACGACGAAGGGGCGACTGCCCGCCGGTCCCGGGCTCGTCAAGATGTACCTGAAGATCCCGCTGGCCTGGAAGGTTCTCGGGGCTCAGGCGTTCATCGTCGCCTCGCCGGCCGGCTGAGCCACGGGCTCCGGCCGGGTCACCGGCCCTGGAGCTCCCGACACCTCGCCGAGGGGAACCTGATCCGTACGACATGGGCGAGCACGCCGTCGCGCTGCAGCGGGAACATCACTGACCGCTGCGGCGACGTCGCACAGCGCTTGATCTCGCTCGCCCAGTCCACGTGGTCCGAGTGCCGCACCGCGACACCGTGGTCGGGGAACCGCGACAGCGCGGAGGCCAGCATCACGCACGCCAGGACGCCTCCTGCGCGGGCGATGACGGTCGCCGACGGCCAGGTCGTCACGAGCTGTCCCGCGAGGTAGACCAGCAGCAGCCCGAACACCGCGAACGGCAGGAAGTAGTAGCGCGGACCGGCGAGCACCGGGTGCGTCATCAACGGGGCCGGCACGGCGGCGAGTCCCGAGAGCAGCAGACCGCCCAGCCACAGGAGGACGCCGGTCTCGCGCGCACGGGGGTCGCGGAGCGCGAGCGCGGAGCCCAGCATGAGGAGCAGGAGCGCGGCCCCGATCAGCGAGTCCAGCAGCGGAGACGTCGTACGCGCCTGGAACCACCGGCCGACGACGAGCTGGCCGGCGTTGATCATCGTCTGCTCGAGCGCCGCGACCGGTCGCAGCGCGGCATCGGCCGCGCGCTGGCTCGAGGCGTATGCCCACAGCTGCAGCGCCAGGGCCGCGAGCAGGACGCCGCCGCTCACGGCCAGCTCCGGGGAGCGACGGCGCCACGCGAGCGGGAGGTAGACGACGGCGAGCGCGGCGGCCGCCAGGGAGTTCAGGGCGGCCAGGCCGACCACGACGGGACGGCGCCACGAAGGCCTGTCGTCCCAGCCCAGGGCGATGATCGGCCACAGGGACGTCCACCAGAACGAGTAGAGCATCACCCCGTAGACCTCGGGGTTCACCGGGACGACAGCGAGGTAGATCACCATCGCGGCGCGCACGGGCAGCGGCCCGAACGCCGATCGGGGGACGAGCAGCAGGCCGGCGGTCAGGGCGAACGTCGCGACGGCCAGGACGTAGTCGATCGCCGGGAGCACGGACCACCCGACCGAGCCCGCCAGCACGATGCCGCCCGTCGTCAGTGCGTTCAGGTCGCCGTCGATCGGCTCGAACGCCGTGTGCCAGCCGTGCCAGAGCCAGTGTGCGACGACCTGGCCCTCCTCGTCCCACAGGTACGGCGACGCGAGCTCGTCGGGCCGACGGGCCATGAAGAGGGCCGTCGAGCCGACGAGGACCACGCCGACGAGGACCCATCGGCGCAGCGCGGTTACCCGGGGCACACCGTCACTGGTCCGGGCGGGACGTAGACGCGGGCCCGCACCCCCGGCGCGGTGACCCCGACGTAGAGCGGCTCGCTCCCGTAGCGCCAGCCACCGAGCGCACTCAGGCCGCCCTTCGCCGCGATCCCGGTCTCGAGCGGACCGGTCGCGGTGACCCGCAGCTGTCGCCCGGCGTCGTCGGACGTGAACCCGATGCGAGCACCTTCGCCGGCCGTGGCCGTGGCGCAGGACGTGAGCGGGTGGTCCCCGGGACCGATCCCGGAGAAGCCCGACCAGGACACCGCGGTCGCGGACGGCAGTCCGAAGCTGTCGCGGGCGACCCCGACCTGCAGGCTCGCCCTCGCATCGAGCCGGGCCTGCGTCGTCGCCGAAGCCCCTCGAGGCAGGCCACGCAGGACGCCGAGCAGGTGGTCGACGGTGATGTCCGGGTCGGTGAACCGGTCCGGCGAGTCCGTCAGGAGTCGCTCCCCGGACGTCGCCACCTCGCGGGCGGCGACCAACCGGTTCTTCACCGTCTGGACGGCCCCGGCCCGCTGCTCCGCGAACAGCGCGGCCTGCGCCAGCCCTACCCAGCACACCACGACGGCGGCCACCGCCCAGGCCAGCAGCGCCGCCGGCGGCCGCAGGCGCAGCTGGTCGGCGGCGACCTGGTACGCCAGGCCGAGCGCCGGTGTCGTCATCAGCAGCGCGAAGTAGAGGTAGCGATGGTGGGCGGTCAGCGCGTCGGCGCCGAAACCGGAGCGCGCGTACCCGATCGCGAAGAAGCAGCCCACCGCCATGACGAGCCCGGAGGCGCCGAGGGCGAACTGGTCGGGCGTGTGCCGTCGCAGGAGCACCACCGCCGCGAGCACGATCATCACCGCCGGGCCCGCGCCTGCCATGCCGGTCGCCGACGTCCAGACGTCGGCCAGGCCGTTGAGCGCGGCCTGGGGCGCGACCGTCAGGTCGGCCGCCGGTGCCGAGGAGTAGCCGTGACCGATGGCGAGGTACCAGACGGCGTAGACGACCGCTGGTGCCACACCCGTCACGACGGCCGGCACCAGACCGCGTCGCAGCAGGACGAAGAGGACCGCCCAGCCCGTCACCATGATCCCCATGCCGGAGCACATGAGCGCCAGGACGAGGGCGACGCCCGCGACGATCCGCCACGGCCGTGTCCAGCCCTGGAGGGCGAGCAGCGCGGCCACGCCGAACGCGGCCGAGCCCAGGAAGCCGACCTGGAAGTCCCACAGGGTGTTCTCGGCACCGGCGCCGCCCGCGAGGAACGCGAAGGTCAGCGCGGTCAGCACGGACACCCACGGGGAGAGGCCGGCGCGGCGCAGCACGAGGAAGAGGAGGGCCGCCGCGACGAGGTGCGCGGCGATCGGCATCACCGCGTAGGGAAGGTAGGAGCCGGCGCCGTAGAGGGCGAAGAGCGTGCGGAACACGAGGACGGGAATCGTCGACCAGTGCTCGTTGTGCGGGACGAACAGCGTGTGGAGGGTGTCGTCCCGCAGGCTGCGGTGGAGCAGGAACGCCCAGTCGTCGCCGTAGAACCACAGCTTCCTGGCGTGCGCGACGAGCGCACCGGCCAGGACGAGGAGTCCGAGGGCCAGGACGGCGACCGGCGCCGAGCCGAGGGCTCGGCGCCGGAGCGCGTGGAGGTCGGCCACTACAGCCGTCCGTCGGCCACGGCCTGCGTGACCCACGGGATGACCTCGTCCAGCATCTCGTCCAGGGTGGTCGTGCACTCGAAGCCGAGCACTTCCTTGGCCTTGGTCACGTCCGGGACGCGCTTCTGCACGTCGTACTCGTAGGCCGGGTCGCTGACGAGCGTCAGCGGGGCGTCGCCCTTGACCTTCTTCCAGATCACCTCGGCGAGCTCGCGGACGGACGTCGACTCCGGCGTGGAGATGTTGAAGTCGTTGTTGAACGCCGCCTCCTGCTCCATGCACTCGACGATGCCGCGGGCCAGGTCGCCGCCGTAGGTGTAGTGGCGGACCTGGTTGCCCTCGCCGAGGATGTGGAGCGGGTCCTGGCCCTTGACGATCTTCTGCACGATGTCGGGGACGACGTGGCTCATGGCGAGCTTGACGTTGCCCGACTCCACCTCGACGTCGCCGAGGGCGCGACCCTCGCCGATGCCGACGCAGTTGAACGGACGCACGATCGTGTAGGGCAGCTGGTACTGGTCCCAGGCCGCCTTGGCGAAGTACTCCACCGCCAGCTTCTGGAAGCCGTACGACGACAGCGGCGGCGGGACCCGACGCTCGTCGCCCTCCTTCGACGGCCAGTGCTCGGTCGACTCGAAGACCATCGAGCTCGAGAGGTAGGTGACCTTCTTGAGCCGGCCGTTGCGATGCGCCTCGATGGCGGCGTCGCACTGCGACGCCATGATGCGCTCGTTGGTGGCGAGCAGGTCGTAGGCGTAGGCGTGGAAGTAGGAGATGCCGCCGATGAGCGCCGCGCCCGCGATGAAGTGGTCGCAGTCCATGAGCAGCTTGGTCATGAGGTCGACGTTGCGGGCGTCCTCCTCGTAGAACTCGTAGTCCGGGTGGTTGTCGTAGGACTTCTCGACCTTGCCGTACTTCGAGTAGTTGTCGATGCCGACGACCTTGTAGCCCCGGCGGAGCAGCTCCTCGACGACATAGCCGCCGATGAAGCCGGCCGAACCGGAGACGAGGACCTTCTGCTGGGCAGTGCTCATGTCGGGACTTTTCTCGCTTCGTTGTCGTTCGCCGTGAGGCGGTGGTCAGGACTTCTGGTTGATCTCGGCGATGCGCTCCGCCTGGACCTTGAGCTGCTCGACGGTGAGCGTCGGTCCGAACGCGAAGCGGTACCAGCGCAGGTACTTCGGCACCCAGCGCTTCAGCTGGAAGTTCGACTCCCCGATCTCGCGGTCGAGCCAGATGGTCGGGATCTCGGCGACCGGTCGGCGCAGGCGGCGTGCCTTCGCGGTGAGCTCGAGGCCGATCTCGAAGCCGCTGCGGCTGTGGATGCCCACCTCGCGCACGAACTCCGTGGAGTAGGCCTTGAAGCTGTTGGTCGCGTCGCGGGTGCCGACCCGGCCCAGGACCCCGAGGGACCGGCCGGCGCTGCGGGAGAGCATCCCCTTGAAGAGCGGGCCGCCGACCTGCTGGCCGCCGGCGCTGTAGCGCGAGGCGGCCGCCACGACGACACCGCGGTCGACCAGGCGCGCCAGGGCGTCGATCTGGCGGGGGTCGTCGCTCCCGTCGGCCATCGTCACGACGACGATCGGCGTCGTCGCCTGGTCGACCCCGTAGCGGATCGCGTTCGCCGGCCCGCGGCCGTAGGTCGAGACGACGGCCTGCACGTGGGAGTGCTCGGCGTTGAACTTCTGCACGACGGGGATCGTCGTGTCCTCCGGGAAGTCGACGACGACGAGGATCGTGACCTCGGACTCGACCGAGGTGATGATCCGCTCGAGGACCGGGCTGATCGCCTCACCCTCGTTGTAGGCGGGGATGACGACCGTGACCTCGAGGCTCATACGGTCGTGCCCCGACCCAGCAGGTTCCAGATGTCGATGATCGGGAGCGAGGGGTCGAGGTCGGCGTACGCCTTGTGCGGAGCGGCGAGGATCAGCAGGTCGCTCTCCTCGATCACCCGCTCCAGCGGCAGGAGCGAGTCGTCGACCGTGACGTAGGGGTCCGTGGTGAGGACCCGCTTGGTGCGGAACTCGAGGATGCGCCTGAGCTTGTAGGAGAGGCTGGAGCGGATGTCGTCGCTCTCGCCCTTGAAAGCCATGCCGAGGATGCCGACGGTCATCTCGGAGAGGTCGTGCTTCTTCTCGAGGTGGGTGACGAGGTAGAGCGGCAGGCCCTCGTTGACCAGCATCGCCGAGTGGCCGAGGACGAACGAGTTGTCGGTGAACGCGGCCAGCTGCATCGTGTCCTTGAACAGGCACGGACCGGCGGCGAAGCCGGCGCCCGGGATGTCCTGGGCCCGCGGGTAGTCCTGCGCGAGCGCCCGCCGGATGCGGTCGTAGTCGAGACCGTGGTCGTTGGCCATCATGTAGAACTGGTTGGCCGCGGCGAACTTGATGTAGCGCCAGGTGTTGGTGAACAGCTTCGCCAGCTCGGCCTCCTCCGGCTCGAGCTCGACGATGCTGTCGGTGAGGTTGCCGAAGAGCTTCGCGGCCCGGTCACGGACGCCCTGGGTGCGGCCAGAGACGATCTGCGGCAGCGAGAAGAGCTCCTCCATCGCCTTGCCCTCGGCGATCCGCTCGGGGCAGAACGTGACGTCGACGCTGAGGTCGAGGTCGTCCAGCAGCCGCTCGACCGCGTCGGTGACGCCCGGGTAGACCGTGCTGCGCAGCACGAGGAGCTGACCGTCCCGGAACTGCGGAGCGAGCGCCGCGACGGCGCGCGTGACCGCGCGCGGGTCGGGGTTGAGGTGCTCGTCGACCGGCGTGCCGATGACGACGACGACGGCGTCCGCCCGCGAGATGACGCCGGGGTCGGTGGTCGCGTGGAGGCGACCGTCGGCGAGCACCCGCTCGAGCACCTCCTGCGCGCCGTTCTCCTGGAACGGGAGGCCCCCGGCGTTGACCAGGTCGACGGCTGCCTCGTTGAGGTCGTAGATCCCGACCTGGAGCCCGCGGGACGCGAACCCGATCGCCAGCGGCAGCCCGACGTGACCGCAACCGCCCACCACCACGACGTCGAGACCGGCGGCCGGCCCACCCTCGGACGCGACGTTCGGGGCCAGGTCGGGACTCGTCATGCGGTTTCTTCCTTCGGGTCCGGGTGTGGTCCTCGACGCGGCGCGCGGAGAACGGCGTCCATTGTTCAACATGAGGGCCGGATCGGCGATACCCGGTGCCGTTCAGGCGATGGGCGGTGCAAGGATCTCCTGGTGATCCGCCGCTCGTCGATCGTCGCCCTCGTCGCCATCCTGCTGCTGGCGGTCAACCTGCGGCCCACCGCGGTCAGCGTGGGCCCGGTCCTGGAAGAGGTCCGGAAAGGCCTGCACATGGGCGCCAGCATGGCGAGCCTGCTGACCTCCCTGCCGGTGCTCGCCTTCGCGCTGTTCGGCTCGGTGGCACCCACGCTCGCGCGCCGGTTCGGCGTCCACCGGGTCACCCTGCTCGCCCTGTTCGCGGTCGCGCTCGGACTGTTCGGCCGCGCCCTCGCCGACGACGAGCTGGCCTTCCTCGCCCTGTCGATGGTCGCCCTCGCCGGGATGGCGCTCGCGAACGTCCTGCTCCCCTCGCTCGTCAAGCTCCACTTCCCCGACCAGATCGGCCGCGTCACCGCGCTCTACACGACGCTGCTGGCCGTCGGGCTGACGCTCGCGCTCACGCTGACCGTCCCGATCTCCCACGCCGGCGGCGGCTGGCGGACCGGCATCGGCGTGTGGGCCCTCGTCGCCGTCGTCGCGGCGATCCCGTGGCTGCCGATGGTCGCGCACGACCAGTCGGTCGACCCCGGTCCGCACACGGTGGGCTTCCTCGAGGTCCTGCGGACCCCGATCGGGGTGTCCATGATCTTCTTCTTCGGCCTGCAGTCGCTCCAGGCGTACGTCGTCTTCGGTTGGTTCGCGACGCTGTGGCGCGACGCCGGCTACTCCGACTCTGCTGCCGGCGTCCTGGTCGGCCTGCTCGCCGCGATGTCCATCCCGCTCTCGCTCTGGGCGCCGGCCGCGCTCGCCCGCAGTGCGCACCCTCGCCGGATCCTGCTGTTCTTCATGCTCTGCTACCCGGTCGGCTACCTCGCGCTGCTGATCGCCCCGCACGGCCTGGCCATCCCGGCCGCCATGCTCGTCGGCGCCGGCGCCGTGACGTTCCCGCTGGTGCTCGTGCTCATCAACATGCGCTCGCGCACGGCCGCCGGCACCGCCGCGCTCTCCAGCGTCGCGCAGTCGGTCGGCTACCTGATCGCCGGCATCGGGCCGTTCGCCATCGGCATCATCCACGAGCACACCGACGGCTGGACAGTGCCGCTGCTGGTGCTCATCGCCGTGTGCGTGCCGCAGACGATCTTCGGCCTGATGTCCGCCCGCCCGGTGTTCGTCGAGGACCAGCTCCGGGTCGCGGAGCGGGCGGCGGCCTGAGCCGTCCCCCCGGTGATTTCGCTGGCCGAACCCGCGGTCGTCGCGTCACGCTGGGCACATGACCGACGCACGTCTGCTCGCCGACGGCCCTTGCGAGCTCGTCGACCCCGAGGACGGGGTCACCACGTGGGCGTCGGTCGACACCTGGGCCGACGCCTGGATCGCCGAGTGGCTGCACGACGAGCGAGGGCCGGCCAGCACGTCTGGCTCAACGACCAGGTCTCCGAGCCCGCCCGGACCCGGCTCGCCCAGCTCGGTGCTCGCGACCTGACGACCGGCGCGCGGCCGGAGGACCTCAGGCCGCGGTGAGCCGGAGCGCGGCGACCACGGCCCGGTAGGTGGCCGCGACGTCGGCCCCCGCGTCGACGACGAGGGCATCCCGCGTCCGGTCCGCCGTCCGCGCCAGCCGACGGTCGTAGTCGTCGACCACCGAACCGCCGCCGTCACCGTCGACGACCCCACGGATGGCGTCGTGCAGCGGGTCGCCGTCCGGACGTCCGTAGAAGCTGGCGCGCGCCTCGCCCGGTGGCGCCTGCAGCAGCACGTGCACGTAGCCGTGCCCTGCCTCGAGCGCCGCGGCCCGGAACCTGGCCCGCTCCTCCTCGCTCGCCAGCATCTGGGGCAGGACGACGTCGTGCCCGCCGTCCAGGTGTGCTCGGATCATGGCCAGGGCCACGGGGCGGATGATCGCGCCGACCGCTTCGAAGTCGTTCCGCCAGCCGCCGACGAGGCAGCGGAGACGGTCGACGTCGCAGTTCAGGACTCCGGGGTGCTCGGCCACGTACCTCTCGGCGATCGTGCTCTTGCCGACTCCCGGTGCGCCGTTGAGGTGGATGAGCGTGGCCACCGCCGCAGCCTAGCGGCGCTCAGAAGATCCGCGGCCAGGCCGAGCCGGGGGCCTGCTCAGACCACCGAGAGCGGCAGCAGCTTCTGGCCCGTGGGGCCGACCTGGATCTCGGTGCCCATCTCAGGGCAGATGGAACCTTTCGCAGATCCATGACGGGCTCACCCGAGCTCGGCGACGTGCGTCATCGTCGGTTCGGCTGCAGTGCGGGCACCGTCAGACGCGGGTTGCCCCCGGCTGCGGCGATGCGGGCGACGAAGGCGGTCGCCTCCTCAGCCTGACGGGCCACCTCAAGTCCTCCGACGACCAGGCTCAGTCCCCCCAGCGCGGTCACAGCACGGGCCACGAGCTCCAGGGCCGCGGGATCGTCGCCACACAGCGCGACCGTCCGCTCGGGGTCAGGGCTGTTGAGCCACATGTGCCCCGCGTACGACTGGAGGGCCTTGACCACGAGGGAGCCTGGTGCCCAGTGGGCGACCTGCTCGGCGAACGAGCCGCTCGCCAACAGGTGCCGGCCCGTCGTCCAGTCGATCGGGTTGGTGGTGTCGATCAGGGGCACACCGGCCAGCGCTCCACCCGGCGCGCCGACGAGGGTCAGCGCCTCCTGGACGCCGTCGGGTGACACGGCGAGTACGACGAGGTCGTGAGCACGAACGGACGAGGCCGCGATCGCCGTGCCGCCGATCTCATTCGCGACCGCTGCTGCGCGGTCGAACGAGCGACCGAAGACGGACAGCTCCTGGCCGGATCGCACCCACGTAGCTCCCAGTGTCGAGGCGAGGTTGCCGGTGCCGATGACGGCGATGCGAAGGCGCGCGGAGCCAGGCGTGTTGCTCGATGAGTTGGTCATGCATGTGACGCTAGGGAGGTGATTCCTACCGATCCGTAGGAGTCGTCTCGAGAGGATGATGATGGTGCTGGCTGATGACTGCGTCCCCTTCGGCGCTGACTGCTACGTCCGCCTCGGCGCCTCGCTGATCGCCCACACCTGGGATCCCGTCGCGCTGGCGGTGTTGCGCGAGGGCCCGCGTCGCCGACGGGACCTGTTGAGCGCCATCGGCGACATCAGCGACAAGTCGCTTCACGAGTCGCTCGGTCGCCTCGTGGCAGCCGGACTCGTCGCTCGTGGGCTCAGCGGTGAGCCGACGTACGACCTGACGCCCCTGGGTCGGTCGTTCGCGTCCGGCCCGCTGTTGACCCTGGCGCGTTGGGCCGAGGACAACTCGACGGCTCTCGCTCGGTAGCGGCGGCTCACACGACCGACAACGGCAGCAACTTCTGCCCGGTGGGCCCGACCTGGATCTCGGTGCCCATCTCAGGGCACACGCCGCAGTCGTAGCAGGGCGTCCACCGGCAGTCCTCGATCTCGATGTCCTCGCCGTCGGCGGCCGCGAGCGCGTCCTCCCAGTCGCCCCACAGCCAGTCCTTGTCGAGGCCGCTGTCGAGGTGGTCCCACGGGAGCACCTCGTCGTAGGCGCGCTCCCGCGTGGTGTACCAGTCGACGTCGACACCGGTGCCCTCGAGCGCACGGGCGGCGGAGGACATCCAGCGCTCGAAGGAGAAGTGCTCGCTCCAGCCGTCGAAGCGGCCGCCGTCGCGCCACACCTCCTCGAGGACCCGGCCGACCCGGCGGTCGCCGCGCGAGAGCAGTCCCTCGACGATGCCGGGCTTGCCGTCGTGGTAGCGGAAGCCGATGGCGCGGCCGAACCGCTTGTCAGACTGCACCTCCTTGCGGAGCTTGGCCAGGCGCTCGTCGGTGGTCGCGTCGTCGAGCTGCGCCGCCCACTGGAACGGCGTGTGCGGCTTGGGGACGAACCCACCGATCGACACGGTGCAGCGGATGTCGTTGCGGCCAGAGACCTCGCGGCCCTTGGCGATGACCTTCTTGGCGAGGTCGGCGATGGCGAGCACGTCCTCGTCGGTCTCGGTCGGGAGGCCGCACATGAAGTAGAGCTTCACCTGGCGCCAGCCGTGCGAGTACGCCGTGGCGACGGTGCGGATGAGGTCCTCCTCGGTCACCATCTTGTTGATGACCCGGCGCATCCGCTCGCTGCCGCCCTCGGGCGCGAACGTGAGACCGGAGCGGCGCCCGTTGCGGGAGAACTCGTTGGCGAGGGTGATGTTGAAGGCGTCTACGCGCGTCGACGGCAACGACAGCGAGATGTTCGAGCCCTCGTAGCGGTCGGCGAGGCCGGTGGCGATGTCGCCGATCTCGGTGTGGTCGGCGCTCGACAGCGACAGCAGGCCGACCTCCTCGAAGCCCGACTTGCGGATGCCGTTCTCCACCATCGCGCCGATGGTGCTGATCGACCGCTCGCGCACCGGCCGGGTGATCATGCCGGCCTGGCAGAAGCGACAGCCGCGCGTGCAGCCGCGGAAGATCTCCACGGAGAACCGCTCGTGGACCGTCTCGGCGAGCGGCACCAGCGGCTTGGCCGGGTAGGGCCACGCGTCGAGGTCCATGAGCGTGTGCTTGCGGACCCGCCACGGGATGCCCGGGCGGTTGGGGACGACGGCCTCGATCGCGCCGTCGGCGCCGTAGGCGACGTCGTAGAACCGGGGCACGTAGACGCCGCCGGACACGGCCAGCCGGCGCAGCAGCTCGTCGCGGCCGCCGGGCTCGCCCTCGCCCTTCCACTCGCGCACGACCTCGGAGATCGCCAGCACGACCTCCTCGCCGTCGCCCAGGACGGCGGCGTCGATGAAGTCGGCGATCGGCTCGGGGTTGAACGCCGCGTGGCCGCCGGCGATGACGACCGGGTCGGCCTCGGTCCGGTCGGCCGCGTGCAGCGGGATGCCGGCCAGGTCGAGGGCGTTGAGCATGTTGGTGTAGCCCAGCTCGGTGGAGAAGCTGATGCCGAAGACGTCGAAGTCCCGCACCGGCCGGTGGGCGTCGACGGTGAACTGCGGGATCGACTCCTCCCGCATGATCTTCTCCAGGTCCGGCCAGACCGCGTAGGTGCGCTCGGCGAGGGTTCCCTCGCGCTCGTTGAGCACCTCGTAGAGGATCGCGACACCTTGGTTCGGCAGGCCGACCTCGTAGGCGTCGGGGTACATCAGCGCCCACCTGACCTGCGTCGTCGAGGGGTCCGCGTCCCAGTCCTTGACAGTCGAGTTCAGCTCGCCGCCGACGTACTGGATCGGCTTGGAGACACGACCGAGGTGCGGCTCGAGGCGGGGGAAGACAGACTCGCCGGACATAGCGTTCAGGGTACGTCGACGGGGCGCCGTGAGCCGATTCGAGCGGGTCGGCCCGACGCGGCCCGGCTCAGCCGTCGGCCGCGTCCTCCCGGGCCTCCGCGGCCGCCACGGCCGCCGAGGCGGACTGCTGTCGGAGCTCGACCTCGGGCATCGTGAGCAGCACGAGAAAGGCGAGCACCCCGAGCCCGCCGGACACCCAGAACACCGACGCGATCGAGTCGGCGAAGCCAGCCTTGAACGGGTGGGCCAGCACGGGGTTCATCCGCTCGATGATCGAGGAGTCGTTCTGCACGTGGGCGAACACGGTGTTGTCCCCGGCGAGCACCTCCCGGTCGATCGAGGACGGCTGGAAGGACGGGTCCTTGGCGAGGGCCGCGATCTGCGGCCGGGCGTCCGCGAACGCGCTCTGGATGTTGGCGCCCACGCTGCCGAACAGCATCGAGAGGAAGATCGCCACGCCGATCGTGCCGCCGATCTGGCGGAAGAACGTGGCCGACGAGGTGGCCATGCCGATCGCGGTGGGCGGCACCGACGACTGCATGGTGAGCATGAGCGGCTGCATGCAGTTGCCGACGCCGTACCCGACGACCAGCATCATGATCGCCACGGTCCACAGGTGCGTGTCGGCCGAGATCGTGGTCAGGGCGAACATCCCGAGCGCCATCAGGCCGGACCCGGCGATGGGAAAGGCCCGCGTGCGGCCCGTCTTCGAGATGATGCGTCCTGAGGTGATCGAGGCGGCCATCAGCCCGGCGACCATCGGCAGCATGAGGAAGCCGGACTCGGTCGGCGTCGCCCCGTGCACGATCTGCATGTAGAGGGGCAGCAGCATCATGCCGCCGAACATGCCCATGCCGACGATGACGCTCGCGATGATGGTCACCACCGCAGGGCGGATGGTGAAGAGCCTGAGCGGGATCAGCGCCGCGTCGCGCATCTTCGCCTCGGCGGCGACGAAGAGCGCCAGGCCGACGGCCGCGATGACGAAGCAGCCGACCGAGCGACCCGAGCTCCAGCCCCATTCCCGGCCCTGCTCCAGCACGACGAGCAGCGGGACCAGGCAGATGCACAGGGCGACGGCCCCCATCCAGTCGATCGCCGAGGACCGCTTGACGTGGTGCACGTGCAGCGTCCGGAAGACGACCACGAGCGCCACGATGCCGATCGGCACGTTGACCAGGAAGACCCAGCGCCAGCCGGTGACCCCGAGGATGGTGTCCGTCCCGGCGAGGAGGCCGCCGATGACCGGGCCCAGCACGCTGGACGAGCCGAAGGTCGCCATGAAGTAGCCGGTGTACTTCGCACGCTCCCGCGGCGAGACGATGTCGCCGATGATCGCGAGCACGAGCGTGAACAGGCCGCCGGCGCCCAGACCCTGGAAGGCGCGGAACGCCGCGAGCTCGTACATCGACGTCGACAGCGAGCACAGCGCCGACCCGATGATGAAGACCGTGATCGCGAACATGAAGAGCTTCTTGCGGCCCCACAGGTCGCCGAGCTTGCCGTAGATCGGCGTCGTGATCGTCGACGTGATCAGGTAGGCGGTCGTCACCCACGCCTGCGCCGACAGGCCATGCAGGTCGTCGGCGATCGTGCGGATCGAGGTCGAGACGATGGTCTGGTCGAGGGCGCCGAGGAACATCGCCAGCATGAGGCCGCTGATGATCCTGAGGATCGCCTGGTGGGAGTACTCCCCCGGTGCCGGCGCCGGCTCGCGGACGGCCGTCGGATCGGGGTCAGGAGTGGTGGGCGTGGTGGCCATTGCCGCCCAATCTACGGCGGCGAGGTCAACGGACGGCCAGCAAGCGCGGAGAGTCGACCATCCGACGCTCCGCCACGGCGACCGACCGGCCGTGGATGTTCTGCAGCAGGCCGACGGCCAGCATCGAGGCGAACATCGAGGTGCCGCCGTACGACAGGAACGGCAGCGGTACGCCGGTCACCGGCATGATGCCCAGGCACATCCCGATGTTCTGGAACGCCTGGAAGCCGAACCAGCACGCGATGCCGGCGGCGGCGATGCGGCCGAAGAGGTCGTCGGTGCGTGCGGCGATCCTCAGCGACCGCCAGAGCACGACGCCGAGCAGCAGGACCAGCACCGCGGCGCCGACCAGGCCGAGCTCCTCGCCGGCGACCGTGAACACGAAGTCGGTGTGCTGCTCGGGCACGAAGCCACCCTGCGTGACCTTGCCGTGGAAGAGGCCCTGGCCGAAAGGCCCGCCGTTGCCGATCGCGATGCGGGCCTGCTGGACGTTGTAGCCGGCGCCCTTCGGGTCGAGGCCCGGGTTGGTGAACGCCATGAAGCGGTCGATCTGGTAGGCCTTGAGCACGCCGGCTGCGATCGCCGCCGCCGCGACGGTCACCCCTGCTCCGGCGAGCAGGGCGAGCCAGCGCCGGGGCGTGCCCGCGGCCGCGAGGACGCCGAAGACCGTCGCCGACAGCACGAGCGTGGTGCCGAGGTCGGGCTGCAGGACGATGAGGGCCGTCGGGACCGCAGCGACGAGCAGCATCGCGACGACGTCCCCCACGCCGACGTGGGTGCGCCAGCGCCCCTCGGTGCGCTCGGCGAGCACCAGCGCCATGCCGATGACGACGGCGAGCTTGGCGAGCTCGGAGGGCTGCAGCGACATCCCGCCGACGTTGATCCACGACCGCGAGCCGTTGATCGTCGCGCCGTTGACCAGGACGAGCACCAGGCCGCCGATCGAGGCGAGGTAGACCAGCGGCGTCACGATCCGGATCCACCGGTGGTCGGTCGCCCAGACCACCGCCATCAGCACGACGCCGATGACCACGTTGACGAGCTGCTTGCGGAGGAACAGGCCGCCGTCGCCGCCGGTCAGCGCGTCGCGGTGCGAGGTGGCGGACCACACCAGCAGGCAGGACACCGTCGCCAGGAGGGCGACGGCACCCATCAGCAGCCAGTCGATGCGGCGCGTGCTCACTGCTTCTCCTCGGTCCGGGCGGGCTCGACGGTCGAGCTGGGCGGGAGGATCGACCCGTCCTTGGCGAAGGTGGGCAGGCCCTTCGGCGGCGTGGTCCCGCGGATGGCGGCGTCCTTCGCCTTCACCTGGTCGTCGGTGATGCCGTAGAGGGACTCCCAGATGTGGCGCACCGGCTCACCGGCGGTACCCGAGCCGGTGCCGCCCTGCGTGACCATCATGATGACGACGTAGTCCCCGTCGAACGTGGCGACCCACGACGTCGACTGCTTGTTCTCGACCTCGGCGGAGCCGGTCTTGCCCCTGATCTTCACCTGGTCGAGCGGGAAGCCGTTGAACTTCCAGGCCAGGGTGCCGACCTTCGGTGTGCCGAGCAGGGCCTGGTTGACGTAGTCGAGGGCCTTCTTCGACACCTTGACGTGCCGCTCGACCTTCGGCTTGATCCGCTTGAGCACGGTGCCGTCCTCGGCGACGACGGCCTTGCCGACCGTCGGCTGGTAGAGCGTGCCGCCGTTGGAGAGGGCGGCGTACGCGCGGGCCAGCTGCAGCGGCGTGACCATGGTGTCGCCCTGGCCGATCGCGAAGTTCGCCGCGTCGCCCTGCCGGAAGTAGTTGCCCTCGAGGCAGAACTCGTGGGCGAACTTCCGCAGGAACGCCGAGTCGGCCTTCCCGGACTTGTCGAGCTTGCAGTAGTAGCCCTTCATGGCGTCGTAGTAGGCCGCCCGCCAGCGCCGGTCGCCGACGCGGCCGCTGGCCTCGCCGGGCAGGTCGACCCCGGTCGAGCTGCCGAAGCCGAACGACTTGGCCGCCGCGGACAGCGGGTCCTTGGCCTTGGCGTTGGCCGGGTCGGACCCGTACTTCTGCCAGAAGTGCAGCCCGACGCGGTAGAAGAACGTGTCGCAGGAGACCTCGAGGGCCCGGGCGAACGTGATGTTGCCGTAGGACTCGGACTCGTAGTTCTTGAACCAGCGGTTGCCGATCTGGAGGCCGCTGGTGCACCCCAGGGTCGTGTCGGTCGGCATCCCGCCGGTGATGGCGCCGCTCGTCATGATCGGCTTCCACGTCGAGCCGGGCGCGAACTGGCCCTGCGTCGCGCGCCCCAGCAGCGGGTTGCCGTTGGCCTTGGAGTAGAGCGCCTTGAGCTGCTTCTGCGTGATGCCGCCGACCCACACCTCCGGGTCGTACGTCGGCTCGCTGGCCATCGCCACGATGCGTCCGGTCTTCGCCTCCATGACCACGGCAGCGCCGGAGTCGGCGACGTAGTTCTTGTGCGTGACCTTGTCGTAGGTCTTGCGGGCGGTGGTGATGGCGTCGTGCAGCTGCTGCTCGACGACGCCCTGGACCTTCGCGTCGATGCTGGTCACGAGCGTGTCACCCGGCTGGGCCGCGATGCTGTCCCCGTCGCCGAGCGGGCGTCCGAGCGAGTCGACGGCGACCGAGGTGTGCCCGGGCAGGCCCCGCAGCCATTCGTCGTACTCCTTCTCGACGCCAGCGCGGCCGACGGCGGAGGTGGCGTTGACCGACGGGTCGTGCCGCTGGGTGGCGGTGTCGTACTCGTCCTCCGTGACCGGGCTCAGGTAGCCGAGCACGTGCGCCAGGTTGACGCCGAACGGCCGCGGGTAGGCGCGGACGGACTGCTGCTCTGCGACGACGGCCGGGTAGTCCTCCGGCTGCTCGAGGATCGTGAGCGCGACCTTCTCCGGCACGTCCTCGGCGACCGGGACCGGCTGGTAGCGCGAGCCGTTCCAGTCGGCGAGCGCCTTCTGGATGTCGGGCACCGCGACCTTCGTCGCCTTCGCGACCCGCTGGAGCAGCTCGGCGCGGTCGCCCGCGTCGAGCTGGGCCAGCACGTTCTTGTCCACCTCGACGACCCATGCCTTGCGGTTGGCCACCAGCGGGCGCCCCATGTCGTCGACGATGAGCCCGCGGGCGGGCTGCTCGACGACCTCGCGGACCGACTGGGAGGCGGCCTTCGCGTGGTAGGTGTCGCCGGTGACGACCTGCAGGTAGTAGAGCCGGACGAGCAGCGTGGCGAAGAGCGAGAAGACGAGCGCCTGCAGCACGATCAGCCGCAGGCGCGAGGTCTTGGCGGTCGCGCTCATCGACTCACCGGGCCGGCTCGAGCCGACGGAACGCCGCCATGACGACGGGCAGGACGAGCGGCGCGAGCAGGACGTCCCAGACCAGGCTGATGCCGATGACCTGCAGCAGCTCGCCGAAGTCGACGGCCGGGTCGCGCAGGATGATCCCGGTGAGCGCGAAGACGCTGCTGCCGACGAAGCTGCACGCCGCCACGGTCACCATCACCGTGGTCGCGTTGGGCGTCGTGCCCGGGCGGGCGTCCTGCCGGACCCGTCCGGCGACGTAGCCGACGACGAGCAGGGCGAGCGCCCAGCGGCCGGCCAGGTGGTCGGCCGGCGGGGCCAGGTCGAGGATCACGCCGGCGGCGAAGCCGGTGACCATGCCGAACTCGCCGCCGCGCACGAGCGCGGCCCCGACCACGACGAGCAGGGCGAGGTCCGGCACGACCCCGTCCCAGGCGAAGGCGTCGAACACGCTCGCCTGCAGCACGACGGCCAGGCTGATCAGCGCGGCCGCCAGCGCGGCCCGGCCGGCGTTCACTTGAGCTTCCCGTCGGCGTCGATGACCGCGCGGTCGCTGCGGGTGCCGCTCGGGACGGCGACGCCGACCACGTCGAGGCTGGAGAAGTCCACGAGCGGCGTGATCCGGGCGCGCTGCGTCGAGTCGCGCACGCTCGAGTAGACGGAGTCGACGACCCCGACCGGCACGCCGGCGACGTACGGCGCGCCCTTGCTGCTCCCCCACGTGACGACCGTGTCGCCCTTGGCCGGGACGACGCTCTGGTCGAGCAGCTCGAGGTCGAGGCGGCCCGCGTGACCGAGCACCCCGTTGCCGTGGACGAAGCCGACCTCCATGCTGCTGCCGACCCGGCCGCCGACGACGGAGTCGGCGTCGACGATGAGCAGCACCGTCGCCGTCGAGCGCGACACCCGCAGCACCCGGCCGACCAGGCCGGCGGCGTTGACCACGGTCATGTCGGGCTCGATGCCCGCCTCGGAGCCCGCGTCGATGGTGACGGTTCGGGAGAACGACTGGCTGGCGCCGTACCCGATGACACGCGCGGGTACGACGGCGTAGCCCATGTTCTGCGCGGCGGCGGTGAGGCCCTCGTACTCCGCCAGCTTGTTGCGGTCGAACCCGGCCGTGGCGACCTCCTGGCGCAGCGCCGCGTTGGCGGCCTCGAGGTCACCGACGCGGTCGCGGAGGGCGCCCTGCGTTTGGAACCAGTCGGCGGTGCTGGTGAGCGGCCGCGCGACCGTGCTCGCGGCCGACTCGAGCGGGCCGTAGACCTCGCCGAGGAGCCGTCGGGCGGGCGTCAGCGCCGGCCCGGTCAGGTCGAGCACCAGCAGGACGGCGCAGGCGAGCACGAGTGCCACCGCCGTCGGGCGCTTGGGCGCGCCCGGTTCGGGGTGCTCCAGCCGCCCGCGCCGGTTGAGTCGCTCGGGAGTCAGGATCGCCATGTCAGTACCGCCGGTTGTCGGCGACGAGGACCTGGCGCAACGCCTCGAACTCCTCCACGCAGCGGCCGGCGCCGAGGGCGACGCTGGTCAGCGGTGAGTCGGCGAGGTGGACGGGCATGCCCGTCTCGTGGCGCAGTCGCTCGTCGAGGCCGCGGAGGAGGGCTCCGCCGCCGGTGAGAACGATGCCGCGGTCCATGATGTCGCCGGCGAGCTCCGGAGGCGTCTGGTCGAGGGTCGCGCGGACCGCGTCGACGATGTCGTGGACCGGCTCCTCGAGGGCCTTGCGGATCTCGGCGCTCGAGACCGTGACGGTGCGCGGCAGCCCGGAGACGAGGTCGCGGCCACGGATCTCCGCCTCGGGCTCGCTGCTCATGGGGAAGGCGTTGCCGAGGGTCATCTTGACCTCCTCGGCGGTGCGCTCGCCCAGGAGCAGGGAGTGCTCCTTCTTCATCCACTGCACGAGTGCGTTGTCCAGGTCGTCGCCGGCCGTCCGCACGCTGAGGCTGGTGACGATGCCGCCGAGCGAGATGACGGCGACCTCGGTCGTGCCACCGCCGACGTCGACGACCATGTTGCCGGTCGGCAGGTGCACGGGCAGCCCGGCCCCGATGGCCGCGGCCATCGGTTCCTCGACGATGTAGACGCGGCGCGCGCCGGCCTGGTAGCCGGCCTCCTTCACGGCGCGCTGCTCGACGGCGGTGATGCCGCTCGGCACGCAGATCACCATGCGCGGCTTGGCGAAGTAGCGGCGCCGGTGCACCTGCTGGATGAACCAGCGCAGCATCTGCTCGGTCGCCTCGAAGTCGGCGATGACGCCGTCCTTGAGCGGACGCAGGGCCGTGATGTTGTCGGGCGTGCGGCCGAGCATGGTCTTCGCCTCGTGGCCGACGGCGAGCACCTCACCGGTCGACTGGTTCAGGGCGACGACCGAGGGCTCGTCGACGAGCACGCCCTTGCCGCGTACGTAGACGAGCGTGTTGGCGGTGCCGAGGTCGACCGCCATGTCGCGGCCGATGAAGCTGTTGGCCATGGGTTGAGCTCCGCGTCCTGTGATCCGGGGAAGAGTGGGACGGCAGGACGGCCGCGCCCGCGATCGAGGCTAGGCGCGCGGACCGGCGATTCCGCTGAGGCACGCCGAGACTCCTGTGACTGATGTGACTCAGTTGCCGGCGTGGACCCGGCGGATTCAGGCGGGCGGCGCGGTGCTCTCGCGGACGACGAGCTCGGTGGCGAGGTCGATGCGCAGGCTCGAGATGGCCTCGCCGCGGGCCAGGCCGAGCACCATCCGGGTCGCCGTGGCCGCCATCTCCGCGAGCGGCTGGTCGACGGTGGTCAGCGCCGGCGCGATCCACTCGGCCACCGAGAGGTTGTCGTAGCCGACGACGGAGAGGTCCTCGGGCACTCGGAGGCCGAGCTCTCGCGCGGCGCGCAGCACCCCCAGGGCCTGGTAGTCCGAGCCGGCGAAGATCGCCGTCGGCCGGTCGGCCCGTTCCAGCAGGCGGCGCCCGTGCTCGTAGCCGCCGCCGACGTAGAAGTCGCCGTAGCGGATCAGCGACGGGTCGAGGTCGACCTGCGCCTGCTCCAGGGCGGAGCGGTAGCCGTCGACCCGCGCCCGGCTGCACAGGACGTCGCCTGGGCCGGAGATGACCGCGATCCGCCGGTGCCCCAGCTCGAGGAGGTGCCGGGTCGCCGCGAGGCCGCCTGCCCAGTTCGCCGACCCGACGGTCGGTACGCCGGGGACCTGCTCCCCCGCGGTGTCGACCAGGACGTAGGGGATGGAGCGCGTCTCCAGCTGGCGCCGCTGCTCCGGCGCGAGCTCCGACTGCACGAGGATCACCCCGCGCGGACGACGCTGGAGCACGTCGTCGAGCCACTGCTGACGTGGGCGGTGCGCTCCGCCGAGCTCGGACAGGACCACGCCCATCCGGTGCTGGCCGGCCACCCGCTCCACGCTGGCGATGATCTCCAGCGCCCACGGCGAGTCCAGCTCGTGGAAGACGAGCTCGAGCAGGCCCGACCCCGCCGCGCTCGCCGCGCGACGGGGCCGGTAGCCATGACGCTGGATGACGGTCTCCACCCGCTCGCGGGTGGAGACCGAGACATCGACGCGCCCGTTGACCACCTTCGACACGGTGGCGACGGAGACGCCCGCCTCCCTCGCGATCGTGCCGATGGTCACCGGGGCTTCCTGAGCCCCGGCGTCAGCGGGCGCGTCGATCCTCATGCCGCCATCATCCCTTGACGTGCACCACGACGACGTGGGACACGACGGCTCCACCCGGACCGGTGAAGACCGCGCGGTAGCGGGCGCCGTCGAGCTTGCGCTTGGCCTTGAGGACCAGCGTCGGGCGGTGCGCGCCCTTGACGGTCACCCAGCGGTGCTTCTTCTTGCTCCAGACCTGCCAGGACACGCTCTTGAAGCCGCTGGCGGTGGCCACGATGCGGACCGTGTGGCCGACCTTGACCGTGACCGAGTGCTTCGGCTGGTGGGTCACCACCGGAGGCGTGGGCTTCGTCGGGTGGGTGGTGCCGCCGCCGGTGCCGCCGCCGGTGCCGCCGCCGTTGTCACCGCCGCCCGACGTGCTCGCCGCCACCAGCTGTCCGACGCCCCAGCGGGACGTGGTCTGGTAGGCGGACCCGGTCTGCTCGGCCCAGCCGTAGTTGGCGGTACGGGCCCCGCCGGCGCCGTCGTTGATCTCGTAGTCGAGACCCTGGAAGGTGCCGACGCCGGTGTGCTCCTTCAGGTCGATCCGCGCCTCGACGACGTAGCCGCCGGGGACGCGCTCGGCCTGGCTCGTCAGGCGCGCCTTCTGGGCCGCCTCGGTGTCGCCGGCACCGAAGGAGATGTCGCCGTTGGCCCCGAGACGCATCTGGGCGTCGTCCGCGCGGTAGGAGCCGTTCTTCGCGTTGCCCGGGTCGGTGAAGACCTCGATCGAGTCACGCTCGTAGGCGTTCGGCGAGGAGTCGCCGCCCTCCGCAGCACCGGTCCGGTCGCTCACCTCGGCGTAGAGGTAGAGGTACTGCCCCTTCCAGAGCTGGTAGACCTTCGCGGTCGTGTCGTTGGCGGTGCCCTGGATGAGCTTGCTCGTGGCGACGCTGGAGGCCTCGCTCCACACCGGGTCCTTGGTGCCGTCGATCGTCGGCGCGGCCGAGGCCTCCGGGATCGTGGTGAGCGAGAGCGGCTCCTTGAGCTGGAGCGTGCCCAGCGCGCCCGGCGTGTTCCAGGCGGCCACCGTCGCGCCGTCGGTGGTGCTGACGTCGAACTTGGTGGTGCCGTCCATCGCGAGGCCGGTCGCCGGCAGGTCGACCACCGCCTTCCACCCGCTCGCGGTCGAGACGACGTGGGCGGTGACTCCCGAGCCGGTGACCGTGCCGTCCCGCTTGACGGTGGCGGTGCGCTGGTCGGCACCCCACGTGAAGGTCGCGGCGTCAACGGCGGTGTCGGTCGTGTCCTGGACGCTGACGTAGGCGGTCAGGTGGTCGTGCGACCAGCGCACCTGGAACCCTGCGGAGTCACCGATCGCGTGCAGCGGCTGGGCGCCCCACTCGACGGCGGCCGGGTCGCTGATGTCAGCGGTGCCCTGCTCGAAGACGATCGCGCTGAGCTGCTTGGCGGGCAGGTCCTGGTCGGTCACGCCGTAGTAGGCCGGCTTGGCCTGCAGGTCGTCACCGAACAGCAGCGGGGCGCCGTCCTTGGCACGCCAGCTCTGGCCGTCGGTGAGACCCCAGACCGTCGCCGAGAAGATGTCCGCGTCGTCGCTCCACTCCTCGCGGAGCATGTCGAACACCGACTTGTAGTAGTAGCCCTGGTCGATCTGGTTGGCCTCCGTGACCGGCGTACCGGTCGGGACGTCCAGCTCGGTGACGGCCTGCTGCAGCTCGCCGCCATTGGCGGTCCGGATGCCTTGGAACGCCTCGATGGCCGACCGCAGGGCGCTGACCGGGGTCGAGAGGGTGACGTGGAACTGGTGACCGATCCCGTCGATCGGGGTGCCCTCGTCGATGAGGCGGTTGACCAGGTCGAGCACGCGACCGCGCTTGCCGGCCTGCTCGGTGTTGTAGTCGTTGTAGAAGAGCTTGATCGGGCGGGTCGCGCCGTCGGCGGCGTACGTGTGGTTGAACGCCTGCTCCGCGTAGGTGAACGCGTCCTCGATGTAGCTCTTGCCGAGGATCTGGTACCAGTGCGTCTGGCGCAGGTCGTCGGCGTCGCCGACGTTGTCCGAGACGGCCTCGTTGACCACGTCGAAGGAGACCAGCGGGTTGGTCGCGCTGCCGAACTTGCCGTACTTGTCCGACAGGTACCTCGCCACGTGGTCGATGTGGTCCTCGAGCCGCTGCCGCATGATCGCCTGGTCGGCCGGGCTGTTGGTCAGGTAGGCGGCGCTGTCGTTCTTGTCGACCTTGAAGAACCAGTCGGGCGTCTGCTGGTACCACGCCAGCGTGTGACCGTAGACGCGCAGGTGGTTCTGCTGCGCGTAGGTCATCAGCTGGTCGGCCTCGTCGTTGACCGACACGAAGTCGTGGGTAGTCGTGTCGTACCACGCCTCCGGCTTCATGAAGTTCTCCGGCGTGACCTGGTCGAAGTGCTTGGTGAGCAGATCCGCCTTGTAGCCGGTGGTCTGCTCCTTGGTGATCGCGGCACCGACCGGGAAGGGCAGGGTGTCCTTGATCGCCGTCAGGTCGTTCTGGATGCCCTGGACCGTGGGGATGGTGACCTGGAGGTTGTCGAAGAGGACGTCGGCGGTGTTGTCCAGCGAGTGGTCGCTGTGCCACTTCGTCTCGAGGTAGATCTGGGTGGAGTCGCCCGCCGGCACCGTGAACTTGCCGGACACGTGCGTCCAGCCGGTGTTCGAGACCTCGGTGAACTTGAGGGCGTTGGTGTACGCCGGGTCGGCGCTGCCGACCTTGTTGGCGATGCTCAGGTCGATCTCGTCCGTCGGCTGGCCGGCCGCGAAGCGGACGTCACCGTCGAACTGGTAGGTGGTGTCGGGGAGCAGCAGGCAGGTCGTGTCGTAGAGCGGGCCCTGGCCCTGGCTCACGCGGCCGCTGACGGTGAGCGCGTGGTCACTGCTCTTGCCGCCGTCCACGATGGCGAGGTGCGCCGCGCCGTGGCCGTCGTCACGGCCGACCCATCCGCCCGTCGTGCCGTCCTCGAAGCCGGAGCCGATCACGGTGTCGCTGGGCGGTCCGGTGACGACGAAGTCGTCCACGTAGTAGTCGTAGGCGGCCTTCGGCGACACGTCGCCCATGCCGAGGTAGAACTGCAGCGTGGTGAGATCGACGCCGGCGGGGAGCGTGTACTCGCCACCGATCGCGTACCACCCGTCGGCCGTGACAGCGTCCGCCTTGGTGCCGACGGTGCTGTAGTTGCCGTCCTTGGCGACGATCTTGCCGAGGGCCGAGCCGGCCTGGCCCGCGGCGAGGCGGACCTTCGCCGTGATCGTGACCTTGTCGCCCGCCTTGAAGGAGGAGAACGCGCCGGCAGCCGTGGCGACGCCGAAGTAGTCAGCGGTCCGGTTCTTGACCCGGAGCGCGGTGCTGTCGCCGACCGTCTCGTAGGCGAAGCTGCTCTCGTCGCCGTAGCCGAAGGGGACGAGCCCGTCGGTCTTGCCGTCCTCGAAGGTCGCCGACAGGAGGCGCTGCCCGGGCCGCGGGTCACAGGTCGTGCCGCCGCCGGCGGGTGCGTTCGGCGTGATCGTCACGTTGTCGAGCAGGACGGCCCCCGTGTAGGCGGAGCCGAAGTCGACGTAGAGGGTGGCCTTCGTGGCGCCGGCCGGCAGCGTGTAGGTGCCGCCGATGGAGGTCCAGCCACCGGCGCTCAGCGCGGTCGGGTTGCCGACCCAGCCGTAGTGGTCGTCCGCCGCGCCGACCTTGTCGTTCACCGTGAAGTGGACCGAGGCGGAGGGCTGGTCGGCGTCGAGCAGTCGCGCCTGGGCGGAGATCGTGTAGGTCACCCCCTCCTGCACCAGCGGAAGCAGGTCGACCGCCTGACCCCGGTGGCCCGCCGTGACGCCGGTGACCTCGAGCGAGTGGTTCGCGGCGTCGCCGGGATTCGCCACGACGCTCACGGTCGAGCCGTCGTTGCCGAACCAGCTGCCCTGTCCGTCCTCGAACGTGCTGGTGAGCACCGGCGTCGGGTCGGCCGCCTGGGCGCTCGGCGTGAACCCCAGCGGGGCCAGCACCATGGCTCCGGTGATCGCACTGGCCGCAAGCCCGCGTCCGAAAGTTTCGCGGAGCAGTCCCCGCTTGTTCACGTGCATCAAGTCACTCCTTTTACACGCGGCCCACCCGCGAGTGTGACGGAGGTTACACACCACTCGAGACCCTGACCAGACCCGATCGGTGACGATTCCGAGCGAAAGTTTCGTGAACACGGGCGCGAGCGGAGACGATCGTTCTCGCCTGCTCTCAGGTCTACGGTGGGTCCATGCGACGTCTGTTCGGGATGACGGTGCTGGCGGTCGCGGCCGGCCTGGCCCTCGTGCTGGTCGTCGGACTGGTGTCAGCGGCGCCGGCAGGCGCGAAGCCCGATCCGCGCTGGCGCTTCTACACGCACGACACGACCCGCTACACCTCGCCGTGGTTCGCGGGCGCGCGCCGGATCATGGTCCCCTTCGGCTGCACCCGGGCGCCCTACTACGACCCGGACCCGCGCTGCGCGCACCGCCGCGGCTTCCACCACGGGATCGATGTCGCGATGCCGTGCGGCACCCCGATCTACGCCGGCCATCGAGGCCGGGTCCTCAGGCCGTCGGTGCCGGGCACGCCCGGGCCGGCGTACGGGGTCCACCCGTTCCGCCTCCGGTCAGGGCCGCACGACATCCTCATCGGGCACGCACGGAGGGTCTACGTGAGGCCGGGCCAGCTGGTGCACCGCGGCCAGCTCATCGCTCGTGCGTCCGACTCCGGGGCACCCGACGGCTGTCACCTGCACTTCGAGGTGCGCCCGAACGACGGCGGCTACACCACGGCGATCGCACCCAGGCGCTACCTCGAGCTCACGCCGCGCGCGAGACCGTGACCCCCGGTCGACTCAGCCCGGGGCGCCCCTAGGCTGCTGGGGGTCAGAAGTTCTCGGCAGCGTGAGGAGTGTCCGATGCAGCAGGTGAAGGCGGTCGTCGCGAGGGGCAAGGGGCTCCCGGTCGAGCTCACGACGATCAACGTGCCCGACCCCGGGCCGGGCGAGGCGGTCGTGCAGGTGCAGGCCTGCGGCGTCTGCCACACCGACCTGCATTACCGCGAGGGCGGCATCAACGACGACTTCCCCTTCCTGCTCGGCCACGAGGCCGCCGGCGTCGTCGAGGCGGTCGGCGCGGGCGTCACCGACGTCGCCCCGGGCGACTTCGTGATCCTCAACTGGCGCGCCGTCTGCGGACAGTGCCGGGCGTGCAAGCGCGGCGAGCCGTGGTACTGCTTCGCGACCCACAACGCGACGCAGCGGATGACTCTCGAGGACGGGACCGAGCTCACGCCGGCGCTCGGCATCGGCGCCTTCGCCGAGAAGACGCTCGTCGCCGCGGGCCAGTGCACCAAGGTCGACCCCTCCGCGCGTCCGGCGGCGGTCGGCCTGCTCGGCTGCGGCGTGATGGCCGGCATCGGCGCGGCGATCAACACCGGGGCCGTGACGCGCGGGAAGTCGGTCGCCGTGATCGGCTGCGGCGGCGTGGGCGCCGCGGCGATCGCCGGATCGGCGCTGGCCGGCGCGTCCCCGATCATCGCCGTCGACATCGACGCCAAGAAGCTCGCGAAGGCACGCGAGCTCGGCGCCACGCACACCGTCGACTCCTCGCAGGTCGACCCCGTCGAGGAGATCAGGCGGATCGCCGCGGAGCGCTACGAGGGTGCCGACGGCGCCGACGTGGTCATCGAGGCGGTCGGCCGCCCGGAGACGTGGAAGCAGGCGTTCTACGCCCGCGACCTGGCGGGCACGGTGGTCCTGGTCGGCGTACCCACGCCCGACATGAAGGTGCCCGACCTGCCGCTCATCGACATCTTCGGTCGCGGTGGCGCCCTGAAGTCGAGCTGGTACGGCGACTGCCTGCCCTCCCGCGACTTCCCGATGCTCGTCGACCTCTACCAGCAGGGGCGGCTGGACCTGGACGCGTTCGTGACGGAGGAGATCGGGATGGGCGACATCGAGGCCGCCTTCGAGCGCATGCACCACGGCGACGTGCTCCGCTCGGTGGTGATCCTCTGATGGCCGCCCACGTGGACCACGGCGTCACGTCCGGCACGTTCAGCCTGGACGGGCAGACCTTCGACGTCGACAACAACGTGTGGGTGGTCGGCGACGACGCGGAGTGCATCGTCATCGACGCGCCGCACTCGGTGGACGACATCCTCGCCGTCGTCGGCGACCGCACGGTGCGCGCCATCGTGTGCACCCACGCCCACGACGACCACGTCCGGGTCGCGCCGGAGCTCAGCGAGCGCACCGGCGCCCCGATCCTGCTCCACCCCGACGACAAGCCGGTGTGGGAGCTGACCCACGGGAGGATCGGCGAGGCCGACGGGCGGCGCTGGGACCAGGACCTGGCCGACGGTCAGACCATCGAGGTCGCCGGCACCACCCTCGAGGTGCTCCACACGCCCGGCCACGCCCCGGGCGCCGTCTGCCTGTCCGCACCCGAGCTGGGCTGCGTCTTCACCGGCGACACGCTCTTCGACGGGGGCCCGGGTGCGACCGGTCGCTCCTACAGCGACAGCGACCTGATCCTGGAGTCCATCCGGACCCGGCTGTTCACGCTGCCGGAGTCCACCGTGGTGCACACGGGCCACGGCGACGACACCACGATCGGGGCCGAGAAGGCCCGCGACGCGGGCTGAGCGTCAGGCGCTCGGGAACCAGATCGAGATCTCGCGCTCGGCCGACTCCGGGGCGTCCGAGCCGTGCACGAGGTTCTGCTGCACCTTCAGGCCCCAGTCGCGGCCCAGGTCGCCGCGGATGGTGCCGGGAGCAGCTGTCGTCGGGTCGGTCGCGCCGGCCAGCGAGCGAAAGCCCTCGATGACCCGCTCCCCCTCGACCACCATCGCGGCGACCGGGCCCGAGAGCATGAACTCGACCAGCGGCTCGTAGAACGGCTTGCCCTCGTGCTCGGCGTAGTGCGCCGCCAGGATCTCGGGCGTCGCCGTCCGCAGCTCCAGCGCGATCAGCGTGTAGCCCTTGGCCTCGATCCGCCGGATCACCTCGCCGGTGAGTCCACGACGGACGCCGTCGGGCTTGACGAGGACGAGTGTGCGCTGGGTCATGGCGGTGACCCTAACGGGACGAGTCGTACGCCGCGAAAGCGGCCGCCCGCTCGCGGTCGATGCGGCGGCCCAGGAAGTCGGCCATGCCCCACAGGAGCGCAAAGATCCCGCCGAGCACGAACATGATCCCGACCGCGAAGCCGAGCGCGATGGCGCCGGCCTGGATCGCCCAACCGAGGGCGTAGGCCCACGGCCGACGCAGCAGCCCCGCGACGAGGACGCAGGCCAGGAGCAGCCCGAGACCCGTCGCGAGCGCGACACCGGTCGAGACGTCCGCGACGGAGATCATCACCGGCGTGGTGAGCCCGAGCGTGATCGCCTCCAGGGCGAGCACGGCCGCGCACATGCCACGCCGCGGCGACTTGTCGCGCTCGTTCTGACCAGCCCCCGAGGGACGAGGGGGCGTGTCGAAGGGCTCGCTGGTCACTTCGCACCTCCGAGCAGCACGCGGGCCTCGCCGACCGTCACGACGGAGCCGGTCACGAGCACGGCGCCGGTGCTCAGGGAGTCGCTGCCGCCCGACTCGGCCAGCGCCGCGGCGGCGTCGATCGCGTCGGCCAGCCGCGGGACGACGGTGACCCGGTCCTCGCCGAAGATCGGGACGGCCACCTCGGCGAGCCGGGAGGCCCGCATCGCGCGCTCGGTGGAGTTCTGCGTGACGATCAGATGCTCGAGGTGCGGCTCGAACGCGGCGAGCACGCCCTCGACGTCCTTGTCGCCCATCACCCCCATGACGCCGATGAGCGGCGAGAACGAGAACGAGTCCTCGAGGGCAGCGGCGGTCGCCTCCGCGCCGTGCGGGTTGTGGGCAGCGTCCAGCACGATCGTGGGCGAGCGGCGGACGACCTCGAGCCGGCCGGGCGAGGTGACCTGCGCGAAGGCGTCGCGGACGATCTGGTCGCCCAGGCCGTCCTCGCCCCCGGCGAAAGCCTCCACGGCGGCGAGCGCGACCGCGGCGTTCTGCGCCTGGTGGGCGCCGTAGAGCGGCAGGAAGAGGTCGTCGTACGTCGCCCGGAGACCCTTGAGCGTCACCACCTGGCCACCGACGGCCGGAGTGCGCGTGACCACGCCGAAGTCGACGCCCTCGCGCAGGAGCGTCGCGCCGACCTCCGCGGCCCTGGCCTGCAGCACGGCGAGCACGTCGTCCGGCTGCTCGGCGACGACGACGAGGGCGCCCTCCTTGATGATCCCGGCCTTCTCGACGGCGATCGCGGCGGGCGTGCCACCGAGGTACTGTGCGTGGTCGACCGAGATCGGAGTGACGACGGCGACCGTGCCGTCGGCGACGTTCGTCGCGTCCCAGGCGCCGCCCATGCCGACCTCCACGACCGCCACGTCGACCGGCGCCTCGGCGAACTTCGCGTAGGCCATGCCGACGACCGTCTCGAAGAACGACAGCGGGTGGGCCTGCTCGGCGTCCACCAGGTGCGTGTAGGGCGCGACGTCGTTGAACGCGTCGACGAACGCCTCGTCGGACAGCGGCTCGCCGTCGATGCTGATCCGCTCGCTCATCTTCTCGACGTGCGGACTGGTGAAACGGCCGGTGCGCAGGTCGAGCGCGCGCAGCAGCGTGTCGATCATGCGGGACGTCGACGTCTTGCCGTTGGTGCCGGTGAGGTGGATGACCGGGTAGCCGCGCTGCGGGTCACCGAGGAGCTCGGTGAACGCCTCGATGCGGTCGAGCGACGGCTCGAGCCTGGTCTCGGGCCAACGGGAGAGCAGGGCGTCCTCCGCCTCGGCGAAGGTCTGGGCCGGGCGGGCGGCAGGCGTGTCGGTCATGGCCTCCCGAGTCTAGGTGTGGAGGAGGAGGTTGGCCGTATCCGCCACCGGCCGGTAGCCGATCGCCGCGTAGATCCGGTTCGAGACCGGGTTGTCCACGTCGGTGAACAGGCAGACCCGGTGGCCGTCGTCGAGCAGTCGGCGGGTCGCGGCGGCGACCGCCGCCGTGGCGTAGCCGTGACCCCGGTGCGCCCGGGGTGTGTAGACCGGGCCGATGCAGGAGACGCCTTGCGCCGGCGGCTTGGTGTTGGTGACGTGGACGACCTCACCGTCGACCTCCCAGAACCACACCTCGCCCTGCTCGATCCGGCGGCGGGCGGCGGCGACGTCGAACCCGGGGTCGCTCGGGTGCGGGTCGTCGTGGCCGGCCTGCTCGGCGGCCTCGGCACCGAAGACGGCGTACCAGTCCCGCACCAGCTCGGCCTCGTCCGGCCGTGCCTGCCGGAGCGAACCGGGCACCCCGGCCGGGTCGGTCAGCTCGCCGACCTCCCAGAGCCTCACCTGCTCGAAGACCCGCGCGGTCCGGCCCGACAGCCGGGCGGTCTCCTCGGCGACGAGGCGCGCGGTCGGGAGCAGGCCGTTGACACCGTCGATCCGCTCGCCGCGCTCGTGGAGCGCCCGGGCGAGGGTGAGCGCCGCCTGCTCCGGCATGGCCAGCACGTAGGGCGGGTGCGGCTCGAAGGGCGCCGTACGCATGGCCGCGCCGACGACCGCGCCCGCCCCGGCCCGGACGACGAGCCACCACCGGGGCCAGGTGGCCTCGGGACGGATCCCCGCCTCGGCGTCGCGCACCTCGCGCTCCGCGAGCGTGGCCACGACCGTTGACTCGACCGGCCGCTCGGAGAGCCAGTCGCCGGCCGACGCCAGGAACTCCCCGGCGTCGGTGTGGAACTCGAGGATCGGGCCCGTCATAGGTGCAGGCTCGCTGGTCCGTGGAGCCCCCGACAACCTGGTTTCGCCTGCGGGAATGCACGCGCCCTAGGATTTCCTCCATGACCGAGACCCAGCAGACGCAGCCCGATCTCCCGGGCACCCCGGATACGACGACCGCACCGCGCGCCGTCGTCGTACCCGAGAAGCCTGCGCTCGAGGGTCTCGAGGCGAAGTGGGGCGAGCGGTGGAAGGCCGACGACACCTACGCGTTCGACCGGACGCAGCCCCGCGAGAACGTCTACGCGATCGACACTCCCCCGCCCACCGTCAGCGGCAGCCTGCACGTCGGGCACGTGTTCTCCTACACCCACACCGACGTCGTCGCGCGCTTCCAGCGGATGCGCGGCAAGACCGTCTTCTACCCGATGGGCTGGGACGACAACGGTCTCCCCACCGAGCGGCGCGTCCAGAACTACTTCGGCGTGCGCTGCGACCCGAGCCTGCCCTACGACCCCGACTTCACCCCGCCGGAGAAGCCGGACGCCAAGAAGCAGGTCCCGGTCAGCCGCCCGAACTTCATCGAGCTGTGCGAGCGGCTCGTCGTGGAGGACGAGAAGGTCTTCGAGGAGGTCTGGCGCACGGTCGGCCTCTCGGTCGACTGGAAGCAGACCTACACGACCATCGGGCCGAAGGCGCAGGCCGTCAGCCAGCGCGCGTTCCTGCGCAACCTCGCCCGCGGCGAGGCCTACCTGCAGGAGGCGCCCACGCTGTGGGACGTCACGTTCCAGACCGCGGTCGCCCAGGCCGAGTTGGAGGCGCGCGAGTACCCGGGCGCCTACCACCGGGTCGCGTTCCACCGTCCCGACGGGACGCCCGTCCACATCGAGACGACCCGCCCCGAGCTCATCCCGAGCGTGGTCGCCCTCATCGCCCACCCCGACGACGAGAGGTACGCCGGCCTGTTCGGCACGACCGTCACGAGCCCGGTGTTCGGCGTCGAGATCCCGGTCCTCGCCCACCCGGCCGCCGAGCCTGACAAGGGCGCCGGCATCGCGATGTGCTGCACGTTCGGTGACCTCACCGACGTCCAGTGGTGGCGCGAGCTGCAGCTGCCCATTCGCACCCTGGTCGGCCGCGACGGCCGGATGAGCCGCGAGACCCCTGAGTGGCTCGCGAGCGAGACCGCCTCGGCGGCGTACGAGGAGCTCAAGGGGAAGACGACCCACTCCGCCCGCGAGGCGATGGTCGCCAAGCTGCGCGAGACCGGCGACCTCGTGGGCGACCCCAAGCCCACCCAGCGGATGGCGAACTTCTACGAGAAGGGCGACAAGCCGCTCGAGATCGTGGCCACCCGGCAGTGGTACATCACCAACGGCGGCCGCGACACCTCGCTGCGCGACGCCCTCGTCGCCGCCGGCGACCAGATCACCTGGCTCCCGGGCCACATGAAGCACCGCTACGACAACTGGGTCGGCGGCCTCAACGGCGACTGGCTGATCTCGCGGCAGCGCTTCTTCGGCATCCCGTTCCCGGTCTGGTACCGCCTCGACGACGAGGGCGAGCCCGACTACGAGCGGCCCCTGCTGGCGACCGAGGCGCAGCTGCCGATCGACCCGTCGACCGCCGCGCCCGAGGGCTACACCGAGGAGCAGCGCGGCAAGCCGGGCGGCTTCGTCGGCGACCCCGACGTCATGGACACCTGGGCGACCTCGTCGCTCACGCCGCACATCGCGGGTGGCTGGGGCACCGACGACGACCTGTTCGAACGGGTCTTCCCGATGGACCTGTGCACCAACGCCCACGACATCATCCGGACCTGGCTCTTCTCCCGCGTCGTCCGCGCGCACTTCGAGAACGACACCGTGCCGTGGCACCACGCCATGATCTCGGGCTTCATCCTCGACCCGGACCGCAAGAAGATGTCCAAGTCGAAGGGCAACGTCGTCGTCCCGACCGAGATCCTCGAGAAGTTCGGCGCCGACGCGGTCCGCTGGCGCGCGGCGATGGCCCGGCCCGGCCTGGACTCGCCGTTCGACCAGACCCAGATGAAGGTCGGCCGCCGCCTCGCGGTCAAGGTCCTCAACGCCTCGAAGTTCGTCCTCGACGGTGTCAAGGCCACCGAGCTCAACGCCTTCGAGGTGAGCGAGCTGGTCGACTGCGCCCTGCTCGCGCGGCTCAAGGACGTCATCGCCAAGGCGACCGACGCGTTCGAGGCCTACGACTACACGACGGCCCTCGAGACGACCGAGAAGTTCTTCTGGGAGTTCTGCGACGACTACGTCGAGCTCGTCAAGGAGCGCGCCTACGCCGAGGAGGACAGCTCGGCGAAGTCGTCGGCGAAGGCCACCCTCGCCATCGCCCTGCACGCCCAGCTGCGGCTGCTCGCGCCGTTCCTCCCCTACGTCACTGAGGAGGTCTGGTCCTGGTGGCAGGAGGGTTCCATCCACCACGCCTCGTGGCCGACCGAGCTCGAGCTCGGCTCCGCCGCGGCGGCTGACCCGACCAGCCTCGACGCGGTTGCGGCCGCGCTCACCGGCCTGCGCGGCGTGAAGTCGCAGGCCAAGGTCTCGATGCGGGCCGAGCTGTCCCGTGCGACGGTGACCGGCCCCGAGGCGCTCGTGCGGGCCGCCGAGGTGGCGGCCGACGACCTGCGCAAGAGCAGCCGCATCACCGGCGAGCTGGCGTTCGTCGTCGACGGGTCGGCGACCGAGCTCAGCGTCGACGCCGAGCTCGCGGAGCAGCCGGCCGGCTGACCGGCCCCGGATGCAGCGCGGCCCGCCACCCCTCGGGGTGGCGGGCCGCTGTCGTCTGCGGGTGGCTCGTCAGTGCCTGCCGTGGCCCCTGCCGTTCTTGCCGTTGTTGCCACCGTTCCCGTTGTTCGCCCAGCCGTTGCCGTTCCCGTTGTTGCCGGGGTTGGCGTTGTTGCGGCTGTTGCCGCTGTTCGACCAGCCGTCGTCGTCGCCCTTGCGCCACCGGCCGTTGCCGTTGTTCGACTGACCAGCGGGGACCAGGGCTGCGATCGCCTCGGCCCAGCGGCGGATCTGCTCGGAGGAGGCGGAGGACCGCCCGTGCGAGGCGTTCCCCCGGTCGGCGTGGTCGGCGTGCTTCGTCCGGCCCCAGGCGTTCCCGCCACGGGAGCTCGACACGGCGCTCTGGTGCCCCGCGCTGCCGTACGTCGACCCCGGCAGGAGCGGCTGGTGGGCGTGCCCGGGCGTCGCGGGGACGCCCTCCGAGGTCGTGGGGGCGGTCACGGGCTGCTGCGGAGCGGGCGGCGCGACGGAGGTCGTCGCCACGGCGCCCACGGCGGTGTCGATGTCGGCGGCGTGGTGGGCGCCGTGCTTCGGCTTCGTCGCCTCCGGGGCGTAGCCGGCGCCGGTGACGACCTTCTTCACGACGTCGGGCGTCACGGTGAGGCCCGTCTTGGCCCCGGCCACGAGGTGCGCCTCGCCGGAGAGGATGTCCGTCGGCTGCGGGAAGAGTCGCGCACCGGCCACGACCGCCTGACTGTGCCGCCCCAGGAAGTCGGAGACGGCGTCAGAGCGCAGCGCGTTGACCACGACCACGATGCACGCGACCGAGACGACGAGGAAGGCAGCCAGGGGCGCCTTGTGCTGTGAGCTCACGGCCGCTCCCCTGCCGAGACCAGGAAGGGTGACACAGTCATATCCTCCCGTGCCCGAACGCGCAGAAGCGAACAAAAGTGCACAAATGGTCCGAATTGACTATGCCGGTGCCGGGTGGCTGGCCCGACCGGTGCAGGGGCCTCCGGAGGTCAGGCCGACTTCTTCTTCTTGGCCTCGGACTCGCGCGGGACGAGGGTCGGCGCGGCCTCGCCCTCGACGACCTCGCGGGTGACCACGACCTTGCCGACGTCGCCACGCGACGGGACGTCGTACATCACCTGGAGGAGGACCTCCTCGATGATGGCGCGCAGGCCGCGCGCCCCGGTCTGGCGCTCGAGCGCCTTGTCGGCGATCGCCTCGATCGCGTCCTCGGTGAACTCGAGGTCGACGCCGTCGAGCTCGAAGAGCTTCTGGTACTGCTTGACGAGCGCGTTGCGGGGCTCGGTGAGGATCTGCACGAGCGCCTCGCGGTCGAGCTTGCTGACGCTGGCGATGAGCGGGAGCCGGCCGATGAACTCGGGGATCAGGCCGAACTTGGTGAGGTCCTCGGGGCGGACGAGCTTGAGCAGGTCCTCGGCCTGCTTCTCCGCGTGGCCGCGCGGCTCGGCCGTGAAGCCGAGCGTCTTCTTGCCGACCCGCTGCTCGATGATGTGCTCCAGACCGGCGAAGGCGCCGCCGACGACGAACAGGATGTTCGTCGTGTCGATCTGGATGAACTCCTGGTGCGGGTGCTTGCGGCCGCCCTGCGGCGGGACCGAGGCGGTGGTGCCCTCGATGATCTTGAGCAGCGCCTGCTGGACGCCCTCGCCCGAGACGTCGCGGGTGATCGACGGGTTCTCCGCCTTGCGGGCCACCTTGTCGATCTCGTCGATGTAGATGATGCCGGTCTCGGCCTTCTTGACGTCGTAGTCGGCGGCCTGGATCAGCTTGAGCAGGATGTTCTCGACGTCCTCACCGACGTAGCCGGCCTCGGTCAGCGCCGTGGCGTCAGCGATCGCGAACGGGACGTTGAGCATCCGCGCGAGCGTCTGGGCGAGGTAGGTCTTGCCGCAGCCGGTGGGGCCGATGACGAGGATGTTGGACTTGGCGACCTCGACCGCCTCGTCCTTCGAGTGCTTGCCCGGGCCGGCCGTGGCGGCGCCCGGCTGAAGTCCCGCCTGGACGCGCTTGTAGTGGTTGTAGACCGCGACGGCGAGCGACTTCTTCGCCTGCTCCTGACCGATGACGTAGGAGTTGAGGAACTCGAAGATCTCCTTGGGCTTCGGCAGCTCGTCGAGGCTGACCTCGCTCCCCTCGGAGAGCTCCTCCTCGATGATCTCGTTGCACAGGTCGATGCACTCGTCGCAGATGTAGACGCCCGGCCCGGCGATGAGCTTCTTGACCTGCTTCTGGCTCTTCCCGCAGAAGGAGCACTTCAGCAGGTCGCCTCCGTCACCGATGCGTGCCACTGGTGGTCTCCTTCTCCGGGTGGTGCGGTCGTGCGTGTCGGGATCGTGGGGGCTCCCAGGTTTCAGCCCCCTGACGGTACCCCGTGTCCGCCCCCGTTGGGGGGACGGACACGAGGCCCTTTACTGCAGAATGGTCACGCCAGGACAGGCGTCTTGAGCGAGCCGAGCACCGTGTCGATGAGGCCGTAGTCGACCGCCTGCTGCGCCGTGAGGATCTTGTCGCGCTCGATGTCGCGGCTGACCTCCTCGAGCGAGCGGCCGCTGTGGTCGGCGATCATCTTCTCCAGCAGCTCGCGCATCCGCAGGATCTCGTTGGCCTGGATCTCGATGTCGGAGGTCTGGCCGAACGTGCCCTCGGTGTAGGGCTGGTGGATGAGGATCCGGCTGTTGGGCAGCGCCATGCGCTTGCCCTGGGTGCCGGCCGCCAGCAGGATCGCCGCGGCCGACGCCGCCTGGCCCATGCAGACCGTCGACACGTCGGGCTTGATGAACTGGATCGTGTCGTAGATCGCCGTGAGCGCCGTGAACGAGCCACCCGGGCTGTTGATGTAGATGTTGATGTCCTGGTCGGGGTTCATCGACTGCAGGCACAGCAGCTGGGCGATCACGGCGTTGGCGACGTCGTCGCTGATCGGCGTGCCCAGGTAGATGATCCGCTCCTCGAAGAGCTTGGCGTAGGGGTCGATCCGGCGGAAGCCGTAGGACGTGCGCTCTTCCCACTGCGGGATGTAGTAGTTCATGTCTCTCCTCGCCTCAGCCGCTCAGTCGTTGGCGTGGGCCGGACGGCCCTCGTCGGAGGCTTCGCGGGCGCTCTTGATGACCTTGTCGACCAGGCCGTACTCGAGGGCCTCCTGGGCGGTGAACCACCGGTCGCGGTCGGCGTCGGCGATCACCTGCTCGATCGGCTGGCCGGTGTGCTCGGAGATGAGGTCCAGGAGCACCTTCTTGATGTGCAGCGACTGCTGCGCCTGGATCTTGATGTCCGAGGCCGAGCCGCCCATGCCGGACGACGGCTGGTGCATCATGATGCGCGCGTGCGGGAGCGCGTAGCGCTTGCCCTTGGCACCGGCGCACAGCAGGAACTGGCCCATCGAGGCGGCCAGGCCCATGCCGACCGTGGCGACGTCGTTGGGGATGTAGTTCATGGTGTCGTAGATGGCCATGCCGGCGTCCACCGAGCCGCCCGGGCTGTTGATGTGCAGGAAGATGTCGGCCTCGGGGTCCTCCGCCGACAGCAGCAGCAGCTGCGCGCAGATCGCGTTGGCGTTCTGGTCGCGGACCTCGGACCCGAGGAAGACGATCCGCTCCCGCAGCAGCCGCGAGTAGATGTGGTCGTCGAGCACGTTGAGCCCGGGACCGCCGCCCATCTGGTGCGTGTACGCCGACCCCTCGGCGTGGCTGGAGTTCTGGTTCACGTCGCCGACCCTAGCCGCCGACCCGGACACTTCCACGGGTTCTCGGCCCCTGTTCGCCGACAGCGGACGCGGGTGTCGCGTCAGTCGTAGGCGCCCACCACCGTCTGGTCCCAGTCGATGACCGAGCCGGTGACGACGCCGCTGCGCTCCGAGAGCAGCAGGATCACCAGCGCCGCCGCGTCGTCGGCCCGGGCGAGGCGGCCCATCGGGAGCCGTGCCGCTGCCTGCTCCTGCCAGTCGTCGCCGGCGGCGTGGAAGCGGCGCTGGGTCGCGTCCTCGCCTTCCGTGGCGGTCCAGCCGATGTTGACCCCGTTGATCCGGATGCGGTCGAAGCGGTGGGCGTGCGCGGCGTTGCGGGTCAGCGCCGCCAGGCCGGCCTTGCTGGCGACGTACGGCGCGAGGTAGGGCTGCCCGCCGTGCGAGGAGATGCTGAGGATGTTGACGATCGTGCCGGCCACGCCCCGGCCCAGCATGTCCCGCACCGCCTCCTGCATCAGGAGGAACGGGCCGCGGAGGTTGACCGCGACGTGCTCGTCGAACAGCTCCGGCGTGGTGTCGAGCAGCGAGCCGCGCGTGGTGAGCCCGGCGGCGTTGACCAGGCAGTCGATGCCGCCGTACGCCGCCACGGTGGCCGCGGCGGCCGCCCGGACCTGATCCACGTCGGCCACGTCGCAGCGCACGAACCGCACCTGCGCCCCCGGCCCCTGCTCGGCCACGAAGCGCTCGCCGACGTCCTCGCGGCGGCCCGTGACGACGACGCGCGCGCCCTCGGCCAGCGCGGCCCTGGCCACGGCGGCCCCGACGCCCTGGGTGCCTCCGCTGACCAGCAGCGAGCGACCCTCGAGCTGCCCGCTCAACGCGTCTCCCGCCGAGCGGCGTGGGCGTCGAGAGCCTGGGCGAGCTCCTCGTCGGTCCAGTCCTCGGCCAGCGCACGCAGGAGGACGTCGGCCTGGGCCGGCGGCGTCAGACCGCCGACCGGCTGGTCGAGATCGAGGTTCGTGGGGAAGGGGTAGCCCTCGGCGGCGGCAGCGACGGCGGAGGCGAGCACCTCGTCCGCGACGCCGGCGTCGCGGCGCGCCCGCAGACTCGGGTAGACAGCCCGCGAGATCCGCGCCCGGTCGACGGCCTCCATGGCCCGGCCGAAGGCGGAGGAGACCTGGAGCAGGTTGGCGACCCGCTGGATGTCGGCCGAGACGTTGGACCCGGCGCCGTGCAGGAGCGCCGGGTTGAAGAACACGGCATCGCCCTGGGCGAGCGGCAGCTGCACGTGGTGCTCGGCGAAGTGGTCGCGGAACTCCGGCCGCCGCCAGGCGAGGTAGCCGGCGGCGTACTTCTGGGAGTGCGGGAGATACATCGTCGGCCCGCTCTCGACGGGCATGTCGCAGTGGGCGACGGCACCCTGGAGCGTGAGCACCGGCGAGAGCAGGTGGACGTGGGTCGGGTAGCGCTCGACCACGGCGTCCTCGAGGAAGCCGAGGTGGTAGTCGCGGTGCGGCTCCTGGGCACGGCCACCCGGGCGGACCACGTTGACCTGGGAGGTGACCTGGTAGCCGGGGCCGAGCCACGCCTCGCTCGCCAGCGCCACCATGTCGTTGGCGTAGTAGTCGACGAACGTGTCCGGGTCGCTGACCGCGAGCTTCTCCAGGGCGTTCCAGATCCGGTCGTTGGCGCCCGGGGCGGCGAAGTGGTCGCCGTGAGCGCCACCCGCCGCGCGCTCCTCGGCGATGATCCGCTCGAACACCTCGGTGGCGCGGTCCAGCACGCGGTGGTCGGGGAAGGCGTCCCGGAGGACGACGATGCCGGGACCCTCGGCGAGGGCGTGGACCAGCTCGGCCCGCACCGCGTCGCGTTCGGCCGCCAGGACCCCGCGGAGCGCCGCCGAGTCGTAGACGACCACGCCCTGCACGATCGTGGCGGCACGGGGGAAGTCGGCGGCGCTGGTCTCCACGGAGACGACGTCGACGAGATCCTCGAGGCGGCAGTCGGCGGCCCTCAGCCGCGTCGTGGAGTACGTAGAGGTCATGGCGTCACCTCCCCGTCTCGTAGAGCGCCGGCCGTTCGACCGGTACGACGGCCTCCCACTCCCCCGAGCGCAGCGACCGCACCCCGGCCGCGGCGGCGACGTTGGCGACGTAGCCGTCCCAGGCGTCGGGGCCGTCGACGGTGCCCGCCCGGGCCGCGACCGCCCAGGCCGCGAGCTCGAGCCGGTAGCCGTCGGCGAAGTGGGCGACGAAGTCGTCCCGGACAGCTGTGCCCGCCCGACCGGCGCGTCGGGTGGTGACGGTCGAGCGCGGCTCCAGGGAGGCCGTGCCGGCGGTTCCGACG
Organism: Nocardioides sp. CER19; assembly: GCF_029846275.1. GTDB lineage: Bacteria > Actinomycetota > Actinomycetes > Propionibacteriales > Nocardioidaceae > Nocardioides. The sequence goes on along the minus strand of NZ_JARVWS010000001.1, from coordinate 1,565,058 downwards.
ATCTCGGTCTGGACGTCGTAGCCGTAGCGCGCGTTGACGAACACCTCGACCGTGGCGAGGGCCCCCGAGCCGAACCGGAGGGTCGCCAGCTGCGGGTCGCGGAAGGCACGGTCGACCGGCGACTCGACCCGGACCGCGACGAGCCGGTCGCCGAGCAGCCACGGCAGGGTGTCGAGCTCGTGGATCATCGAGCCGGTCACCAGCGTCGCGTCGTCGGTGCTGGTGCTGTTGGTCGCGTTGCGGTGGACGGCGTGGACGATCCGCACCTCCCCCAGGTCGCCCGCGTCGACGACCGCCTTGAGCTCGCGGAAAGCCGGATCGTAGCGGCGGGTGAAGCCGACCTGCACGAGTCGCCGGCCCGCGGCGACCTCGGCGTCGACGACCCGGCGCGCGCCGTCCGCGTCGACGGCCAACGGCTTCTCGCACAGCATCGGCCGGCCGGCGGCGACGCCGGCCAGCGCGAGGTCGACGTGGGTGGGGTCCGGGGAGGCGATCACGAAGGCGTCCACCTCCGCGATGAGCGCCTCCGGCGTGGGCGCGGCACTCGCCCCGACCTCGTCGGCGAGCGCCTTCGCCCGGTCGGCGTCGAGGTCGTGGACGGCGGTGAGCTCCACGCCCGCCACCGATGCCGCCAGCGTCCGCGCGTGCGCGGACCCCATCGCGCCCGTGCCGATGACCCCCACCCTGAGCCGCCCGGTCATGGCACGTCGGTCTCCAGCTCGGCCTTCAGCTCGGCGACGACGGGCGAGGACTCCCCCATGTCGTGGGCGAGCTCGTGTGCGAGCGACTCGAGCTCCTCGCCGCCGGCCATCATGGAGGTCAGCTCGTCGAGGGTGAGATCGGCCTTCGGGAAGTCACCCATCGACCGGCCGCGGCGCAGCAGCATGAACCGGTCGCCCACCGGATAGGCGTGGTGCGGGTTGTGCGTGATGAAGACGACCCCGAGGCCGCGCTCGCGGGCCTTCGCGATGTACTTCAGCACGACGCCCGACTGCTTGACGCCCAGCGCGGCGGTCGGCTCGTCGAGGATCAGCACGCGGGCCCCGAAGTAGACCGCGCGGGCGATCGCGACGCACTGCCGCTCACCGCCCGAGAGGGTGCCGATCGGCTGGTCCACGTCACGCAGGTCGATGCCCATCTTGAGCAGCTCGTCCTTGGTGGTCCGCTTCATGAAGTCGCGGTCCAGCCGCCGGAGCGGGCCGCTGCCCTTCACCGGCTCCGACCCGAGGAAGAAGTTCCGCCACACCGGCATCAGCGGTACGACGGCCAGGTCCTGGTAGACCGTCGCGATGCCGAGCGCCAGCGCGTCGCGCGGGCTGCCGAGGTGGCGCTCCTCGCCGTCCACCGAGAACGTGCCCGCCGTGTGCTGGTGGGCACCGGCCAGGATCTTGATGAACGTCGACTTGCCGGCGCCGTTGTCGCCGAGGACGCAGGTGACCTCGCCGGCCCGCACCGAGGTGGTGACGTCGCGCAGTGCGATGACCCGGCCGTAGGACTTCCCGATCCCGTCCACCTCGATGATCGGCGTACCTCGGGGCGGGAGGGCGGGCCCGTCGGCCGAGCCCTCGTCGGCGCGGGCCCGGTCGCTGGCCCAGTCGCGCGCCACGCGGCCGACCCGCTTGCCGGTGGCGCTCACGCCGCCGCTGCCGTCGCTCATCGTGCCTCCTCCGCGCGCTTGCGCACCCACTCGTTGAGCAGCACCGCCGTCAGCAGCATCACGCCGAGGAAGGCCTTGAGCCAGTTGTTGTCCCACCCGGCGTAGACGATGCCTTGGTTGGCCATGCCGTAGATCAGCGCGCCGAGCGCGGCACCGATCGCGGAGCCGTAGCCGCCGGTCATCAGGCACCCGCCGACCACGGCGCAGATGATGTAGATGAACTCCTGCCCCACACCGGTGTTGCTCTGCACCGTGGAGGTGGTGAAGAGCAACAGCATGCCGACGAGCCAACCGCAGCCCGCGGTGCCCATGAAGAGGCCGATCTTGGTCTTCGCGACCGGGACGCCGACCTGGCGCGCCGCGTGCTGGGCGCCGCCGACCGCGAAGACCCAGTTGCCGACCCGCGTGCGCATCAGCACCCACGTCGCCAGCGCGGTGACGAGCACCCACCACAGGATCGAGACGTAGAACGTCCCGTGCCCGATCTCCATCGAGGAGCCGAAGAGCTTCTGCGGCTGCGAGTAGAACGGCACGTCGCGCATGCCCTGGATGGCGACCTGGCCGATGAGCTGCTTGGTGCCGGCCAGGTCGATGCCCTGGAGCACGAAGAACGTGCCGAGCGTGACGATGAAGCTGGGCAGCCGGGTGCGCATCACCAGCCAGCCGTTGAGGAAGCCGACCACGAGGGCGAGGACGAGCGACACGAGGATCGCGACCCAGATGTTGAGGCCGTACTCGGTCGTCAGGATGCCGACGGCCAGGCCGGTGAAGCCGGTCATCGCGCCCGCCGAGAGGTCGAACTCGCCGCCGATCATGAGCATCGCGACGCCGACGGCCATGATGCCGATGGTCGAGGCCGATCGCAGCCAGGTCGCCGACCCCGAGAGGGTCGCGAAGACGTCGGTGGTGACGGAGAAGAACACGAAGATGACGAGGGCGGCGAGCAGGGCGCCGATCTCCGGTCGCTTCATCAGACGGTTGAGGGTCGACGTACGGGCCATGCGCTCGTCCCCGACGGCGATGCTGGTCATCGCGGGCCTTCCTTTCCGAAGGGACTGGACCGCCGGGCCCGGCGCTGCGGCGGCCGGGCCCGGCGGACTCTCAGCGGGTGCCGTTCTTGGCGAACTTGAGGACCTGGTCGGCGTTCTCGGTGGTGATGAACGCCGGGCCCGAGTTGATCGGCTGGCCGCCGCCGACGTCGTTGCCGTTGATCGACTTCAGGTAGAGCGTCGTGACGCCGAGGAAGCCCTGCACGTAGGGCTGCTGGTCGACGGCGAAGTCGATCGTCCCCGCCTTGATGTCGTTGATGACGTCCTCGCTCAGGTCGAAGGTCGCGACCTTCGCCTTGCTGCCGGACTCCTTGACCGCCGCGACCGCGTCGATCGCGTACTGGCCGCCGAGGGTGAGCACACCGTCGACCGACTTGTCGGCCTGGAGCTTGGACGTGATCGTGGCCTGGACGGCGTTGTCGTCGGTGCCGTCGACCTGCAGGTTGGTGACCTTGCCGCCCTCGGTCTGCGCGACCGCCTTGCAGCGGTCCTCGAGGCCGATGTTGCCGGCTTCCTGGATCACGCAGAGCACGTTCTTGAGGCCCTCGCCCTTGAGACGCTCGCCGACCGCCTGGCCGGCGATCGTCTCGCTCTGGCCGATGTGGGTGATCGCGCCGAACGCCTTCCACTGGTCGATGCCGGAGTTGATGGTGACGACCGGGATGCCTGCCGCGACGGCGGCCTTGATGCTGGTCTCCAGGCCGTCCGGGTTGGCCATCGAGACGACGATCCCGTCGACCTTGTCGGCGACGGCGCCGTCGATGAGCTGCGACTGCTTGGCCGGGTCGGGGTCGGCGGAGTACTCCACCTTGACGCCGTAGTCGGAACCCGCGCGCTCGGCGCCCGACTTGACCCGGTCCCAGAAGGCGTCGCCCGAGGAGCTGTGGGTGATGACCGCGTAGGTCAGGTCCTTGGTGTTCTTCGAGGCACTCGGCTCGTCCTTGCCCGTGCCGCTGCACGCGGCCAGGAGGAGGCCAGTGGCGGCGATGACGCTGACCACCTTCAGTTTCTTCATCGGTCTGTTCCTTCTTCTGTGGGTTTCGCTGGACGGCCGGCCTAGGAGTGGGTCGGGAAGTGGGAGCTTGGACCGGCAGGGTGGGCCACCTCGGCCCAGCGTGCAGGGATGACCTTGGCATGGGGGTCGAACGACACGCCCTCCGGCCCACGAACCTGCTCGGCGCCGCGGGTCGCCCGATGGTGGCTGGTCCTCACGTGGTCGTCCCTCCACTCTCGAGCGGTCGCAGGTACGGTCGCTGCTGCCGCTTCGCCTCGTCGTACGCCGCCCGGGCGGCCCTCGTGCTCGCGAGCTCCGCGACCTCGGCGACCGGCACGTCCCACCAGGCGTCGCTGTCGGGGCCGGCGGCGGTCGGATCGGTCTCGACGTGGACGACGACCGGGCCGCCGTCGCTCTCCTTCGCCTTGACCAGCGCCTCGCGCAGCTCTTCGACGCCACGGGCCCGCAGGACCTGGGCGCCCAGGCTCTCGGCGTTGGCGGCGAGGTCGACGGGCAGGGTGGCCCCGTCGAGGCGGCCGCTCCCGTCGTCCCGGAAGCGGTAGCTGGTGCCGAAGCGCTGGGAGCCGACCGACTCCGAGAGCGCCCCGATCGAGGCGAAGCCGTGGTTCTGCACGATGACGACGACGATCTTCTGGCGCTCCTGGACGGCGGTGACCAGCTCGCTGGCGAGCATCAGGTAGGAGCCGTCGCCGACCAGCACGAAGACGTCGCGGTCGGGCGCCGCCATCCGCACGCCGAGGCCAGCGGCGATCTCGTAGCCCATGCAGGAGAAGCCGTACTCGACGTGGTAGCCCTGGGGGTCTCGGGTGCGCCACAGGCGGTGCAGGTCGCCCGGCATCGAGCCGGCGGCGTTGATCACCACGTCGCGCGGGCCGGCCACCTCGTTGAGCACCCCGATCACCTCGGTCTGGGCCGGGAGGGGCTGGTGCCCGACGTGGTAGGCCGCCTCGACGACCTCGTCCCACTCGGCCGCCAGCCGGCGGGCGCGGCCGCGGTAGTCGCCGCCGGTGTCGTGGCCCGCGAGCGCCTCGGCGAGGGCGAGCAGACCCTCGCGTGCATCGGCCACCAGGGCCAGGCCGGCGTGCTTGTGCGCGTCGAAGCCGGCCACGTTGAGGTTGACGAACCGCACGTCCGGGTTCGCGAAGACGCTCCGCGAGGCGGTCGTGAAGTCGCTCCAGCGCGTCCCGATGCCGAGCACGACGTCGGCCTCCCGGGCGAACGCGTTGGCGGCGGACGTGCCGGTCGCGCCGATCCCGCCCAGCGCCAGCGGGTGGTCGAAGGGCAGCGAGCCCTTGCCCGCCTGCGTCTCGGCGACCGCGATCCCCGTCGCCTCCGCGAACTCACGCAGCGCGTCGGTCGCCGCGCTGTAGATCACCCCGCCGCCGGCGACGACCAGCGGGCTCCGGGCGCCCCGCAGCAGGTCGGCCGCCCGGGCCAGCAGGTCCCGCTCGGGCACCGGGCGCGCGACGTGCCACACCCGCCGCTCGAAGAGCTCCTCCGGCCAGTCGTGCGCCTCGGCCTGGACGTCCTGCGGCAGCGCCAGGGTCACCGCGCCCGTCTCGACCGGGTCGGTGAGGACGCGCATCGCGCCGAGCAGCGCGGCCGGCAGCTGCTCGGGGCGCCAGACCCGGTCGAAGAAGCGCGAGACGGGACGCAGGGCGTCGTTCACCGAGACGTCGTACGTCGCCGGCGACTCCAGCTCCTGGAGCACCGGGCTGCTGGTCCGGGTCGCGAACACGTCGCCGGGGAGGAGCAGGACCGGCAGCCGGTTGATGGTCGCCAGCGCGGCACCCGTGACCATGTTGGTGGCACCAGGGCCGATCGAGGTGGTGCAGGCCAGCGTGGACAGCCGGTTGCTCATGCGCGCGTAGCCGACGGCGGCGTGCACCATCCCCTGCTCGTTGCGGCCGGTCCAGTAGGGCAGGCCGGGGGCAGTGCCGGCCGGCGCGCGCAGCTCCTCCTCGAGCAGGGCTTGTCCGACCCCCGCGACGTTGCCGTGGCCGAAGATCCCGAAGCAGCCCGCGACCAGGCGCTGCTCCTCCCCGTCCCGCTCGGTCCACTGCTGGGCGAGGAAGCGCACGAGGGCCTGGCCCACGGTCAGCCGCACGGTCATCGGGCGTCATCCCCTCGGGTCGGGCCGCTCATCGGCAGCCTCGGGTCGACCGGCTCGTCCTCCCAGGTCCCGCGGATCCACGCATGCTCGGGATCGTCGCAGATCAGCCACTCGCGCTGCCCCGGCCCGGCCATCACGTTGAGGTAGTAGAGGTCGTAGCCGGGCACGGCCATCGAGGGGCCGTGCCACCCGTGCGGAATGGTGACGACGTCACCGGACCGCACCTCGGCGAGCAGGTCCTCGGGGCGCTCCGCGGTGCCGTAGACGCGCTGGTAGGCCATGCCGCCGCCGGAGACCTCGAAGTAGTAGATCTCCTCGAGGACGCTCTCCTCGCCCGGGCGGTCCTCGTCGTGCTTGTGGGGCGGGTACGACGACCAGTTGCCGCCCGGCGTCAGCACCTCGACCACGATCAGCCGGTCGCACTCGAAGCCGTCCGCTGCGGCGACGTTGTTGACCTGGCGGCTGCAGGAGCCGGCGCCCCGCAGCTCCACCGGCACCTCGGCTGCCCGGCCGTGGCGGGCCGGCAGCCGACGCTCGCAACGGGCGCTCGGCACCGCGAACCGGCCACCCGAGACGCTGCTCACCGTGACGGTCGCCTCGCGCGGGACGTAGACGAAGTCGCTGACCTCCGAGAACACGTCGGGACGCCCCTCGAGGTCGAAGACCTCCCCCTCGCACGTCACCTGGCACGACCCGGCCAGTGGGAGCACCAGTGCCTCGGCGTCGCCGGTCGCGAAGGTCTGGCCCCCGCCCGCCGCTAGCGTCACGACGCGCAGGCCGGAGTAGTCCCAGCCGGCCGCGGCCGGCGTCACCTCGGCCGGGCCGCGGAGCACCCTCGCGCTCACAGTGCCCCTCCCTTCGCTCGCAGCTCGGCCACAGCCTCACCTTCGCAGGGCCGGCAACGACCGCCGTGGCCTCTCGCTTCGCTCACAGGAGTCCCACCGTCCGGTCCACGGCCCCCGCCACGTCACCGTCCGGCGGGTAGAGCAGGGCCCGCCCGACGATCATGCCGAACACGCTCGGGAGCTTCACCGCGCGCTGCCACCGGTCGAGCGTCGCCGGCTGGTCGATGCTCGCCTCGCCACCGAGCAGGAGCACCGGCAGTGCGGTCGACTCGGCGACCCGCTCCATCTCGTCCACGACGGGCAGCTTCAGCCAGGTGTGGGCGGAGGTGTTGCCGAGACCCGCGGCGACGGTGGCGGAGCGGATCACCGCGTCGGGGCTGAGGTCGTTGCGGACCCGCCCGTCGACCCGGTGCGAGATGAACGGCTCGACCATCGCCATCAGCCGGCGGGAGGCCAGCTCGGACACCCCGGCGGCACAGCGCTCCAGGGTGCGGACGGTCGCGGGGTCGTCGGGATCGATGCGGAGCAGCATCTTGCCCCCGTCGTAGCCCATGCCGGCGATGGTCGCCGCGTCGTAGGCGGTCATCCGGTCGTCGATCTCGAACGCGGTGCCGACCAGACCGCCGCGGTTCATGGAGCCGAGGACGACCTTGTCGTCGAGCGCGCCCATCAGCAGCAGGTCCTCGACGAGGTCGGGCGTGCCGAGGAAGCCGTCCACACCCGGACGGTTCAGCGCGATCGCGAGGCGACGCAGCAGCTCGCCGCGGTTCGCCATCGCCATCGGGTCGTCGCCGACCCGGAGGGCGCCGCGGGCCGGGTGGTCGGCGGCGAGCAGCATCAGCCGGCCGGTCTCCCCCACGAGCGACGTACGGCGTCGGCGTGCCGCGGCCGCGGCGGCGATCGCGCCCGGGTCCGTGGCCCGCCGGGCGGCGAGGCTCCGGACCAGCTGCGGCCCGGTCACGTCGGGGTCAACCACTGACCGACTCCTTCCCGAGCATCCGCTCGACCTGTTCCGGCGTCGGCATGACGTCGGAGCACGAGAGCTGGCCGGCGACGTACGCACCGGCCGCGTTGGCGTACCGGAGGATCTGCTCCAGCGGCCAGCCTGCCAACAGGCCGTGGCACAGGGCTCCGCCGAACGCATCGCCCGCGCCGAGGCCGTTGACGACCTCGACCGGCACGGGCGGCACCTCGACGGAGCCGGTGTCGTCGACACCCAGGACCCCGCGGGGACCCTGCTTGACGACCGCGACCCGCACACCGCGCCCCCTCAACGCGGTCGCGGCTCGTGCCGGCTCCGTCTCGCCCACCGCCACCTCGCACTCCTCGCGGTTGCCGACCGCGACCGTGGCGTGGGGCAACGCGCGGGCGACCTCCCGCGTGGCCTCCTCGGCGGAGTCCCAGAACATCGCCCGGTAGTCGAGGTCGAGCACCGTGAAGCCGTCCGGGTTGGTCCGCGAGCGGTGCTCGAGAGCGGCCAGCGTCGCGCTCCGGCTCGGCTCCTGGCACAGCCCGGTGACCGTCACCCAGAAGACGCCGGCCCCGGCGATCGCGTCGAGGTCGAGCTCGTCCGCGCGGATCTCCAGGTCGGGGGCGGTGGGCGTCCGGTAGAAGTAGAGCGGGAAGTCGTCCGGCGGGAAGATCTCGCAGAACGCCACCGGCGTCGGCCACTCCGGGACCGCCGAGACGAACCGGTCGTCGACGCCGAACCCCTGCAGCGCCTCGTGCACGAAGCGCCCGAACGGGTCGTCGCCCGTCCGCGTGATCACCGCGCTGCGCCGGCCGTGCCGGGTGGCGGCCACCGCGACGTTGGTGGGGCTGCCGCCGAGGTAGCGCCCGAAGGTGGTCACCCGCTCGAGCGGTACGCCGACCTGCTGGGGGTAGATGTCCGCGCTGACCCGGCCCATCGTGAGAACCTCGAGACCGCTCACGACGCCACCCCGAGGAGGAACTCCAGCGAGGCCCGCACGTCAGCGGGCGGTCCGGGCGGCGGCTCGTCGGCGAGCACCGTGTCCTGCTCCATGACGTACCACCCCCGGTAGCCGGCGGACTCGAGGCCCCTGACGATCGCGGCGATGTCGACGTCGCCGCGGCCGAGGGGCCGGTAGAGGCCCTGTCGGACGGCCTCGTGGTAGGTCAGCTCCCCGGCGCGGACCCGCTCCGCGGTCGTCACATCGACGTCCTTGAGGTGGGTGTGGGCGATCCGGTCAGCCGCGTCGAGGGCGAGCGCCACGGGGTCGGTGCCCCCGACCAGCAGGTGGCCGGTGTCGAGAGTGAGGCCGATCGAGCTGCCGTCGAGGACACGCTCCACCTCCGGCCGGGTCTCGACCACGGTGCCGACATGCGGGTGGAGGGTGGCCGCGATGCCACGCTCGCCGGCCGCGTCGCGGATCCGGTCGAGGCTCGCGACGAGCGTCTTCCACTGGGCGTCGTCGAGCACGGGCCGGGCGTCGTACCCGTCGAAGCCGGAGGCCGCCGCCAGGACGAGGCTGGTCGCACCGGCGGCGACGAAGTGCCCGAGGACGCGCTCGACGCCGGGAAGCGGGTCGGCGCCCGGGTCGAAGAGGACGACCGGCACGAAGCCGCCGACCGCTCGCAGCCCGTGCGCGGCGAGCAGGTCGGCCGCCGCGAGCGGGTCGGCCGGCAGGAAGCCGTCCGGGCCGAGCTCGGTGGCCGCGAGGCCGAGGCCCGACATCTCGGCGAGCACCCGGTCGGGCGCGAGCTGGTGGCCCCAGCCGGGCACCTCGCAGACGCCCCAGGAGATCGGAGCGCCGGCGACCCGGCTCGCCACCGCGCCGCCCGGGGCCGTCACTTGCGCACCTCCGCGACGTCCACACGCCGGCCCTCGACGCGCGAGAGGGTGGCCGCCTCGGCGACGTAGAGCGCCTCCAACGCCTCGTCCACCCCGCACGGGCTCGGTGAGCCGTCGCGCACCACGTCGAGGAAGGCGTTGATCTCGGCGGCGTACGCCGGGGCGAACCGCTCCCAGAACGTCGGGTGCGGCTCGTCGGCCGGAAACGCGACGCCGGGCTCGGCCGACCACAGGGCGGCGTGGTCGTCGAGGCCGACCGCGGCCGTGCCCCTCGTGCCCGCGACCTCGAGCCGGACGTCGTAGCCGCCGCCGTTGTAGCGCGACCCGTGGACCGTGCCGAGGGTGCCGTCGTCGAGGGTGAGGAGCACGACGGTCTCGTCGACGTCGCCGGCTTCGCCGAAGAAGGCGGCGCCTCGGTTGGTGCCGACCGCGGTCACCTCGACGATCTCGCGGCCGGTCACCCACCGGATGGCGTCGAAGTCATGGATGAGGCAGTCGCGGTAGATGCCGCCGCTGGTCGGGATGAAGGCGGCGCTCGGCGGATGCGGGTCCGCCGTGACCGCGTGGACGCGACGCAGCTCCCCGAGGCTCCCCCGATTGACCGCGTTCCGGGCGGCGATGTAGCCGGCGTCGAACCGGCGCTGGAAGCCGATCTGGACCGGGGTGCCGGCCGAGGCGACCGCGTCGCGCACCCGCAGCGTGCCGGGGACGTCGAGCGCGACCGGCTTCTCGCAGAACACCGGCAGTCCGCCGGCCGCCCCGCGCAGGATCAGGTCCGCGTGGCTGTCGGTCGCGGTCGCCACGACCAGCCCGTCGACGCCGGCCGCGAAGACCTCGTCCGCGGTCTCGACGGCTCTCGCCCCGAACCGCTGCGCGACCTCGCGGGCGCGCGCCGGGTCGGCGTCGGCGACGACGACCTCCTCGACGGCAGGGTGCTGGGCGACGACGGCGGCGTGCGACACGCCGATCCGTCCCACACCGAGGAAGCCGATCCGCATCCGACACCTTTCACCCGACCACCGCGTGTGGCGGTTGCCACAGGACGTTTCTAGTGCGCCGCCCGGTCGCCGTCAACGCTTTGTCAGGACATACGGTCATCGTGACGTCGGCGGTCTACGATGCGCTCCATGACCGAGGGACTCCGGCTCAGGGTCGACAGGCGGAGCCCCGTGCCGCTCTACCACCAGATCGCGACCCAGCTGGCCGAGGCCATCGACGACGGCACGCTGCCCGCCGGCACCAAGCTGGAGAACGAGATCGCCCTGGCCGACCAGCTCGGGCTGTCCCGGCCCACGATGCGGCGGGCGATCGAGGAGCTGGTGGGCAAAGGCCTCCTGGTGCGCAAGCGGGGCGTCGGCACCCAGGTCGTGCACGGACGCATGCGGCGGGAGCTGGAGCTGACCAGCCTCTACGACGACCTCGCCGCCGAGGGCCGCACGCCCAGCACGAGCGTCCTCGTCAACCGGGTCGAGCCCGCACCGGCCGACGTCGCGGAGCAGCTCGGGCTGGCGCCCGGCAGCGACGTCCGGCGCCTCGAACGGGTGCGCCGCGCCGGCGGGGCACCCCTGGCGCTGCTGCGCAACTGGCTCCCGGCGGACGTCCTGACCGCGGAGGACGACGAGCTGGAGTCGCGCGGCCTCTACGAGCTGCTCCGCGAGCGCGGCGTGCACCTGCGGATCGCCCGCCAGCGGATCGGCGCTCGGGGATCGACCGCCGCCGAGGGCGAGCTGCTCGACGTCGCGCCCGGGCAGGCGCTGCTCACGATGCAGCGGACGGCGTACGGCGACTCGGGCCGGGCCGTGGAGTACGGCGACCACTGCTACCGACCGGACTCCTACTCGATCGAGGTCACCGTCGTCGAGCGCTGATCAGGCGAGCCAGCGCAGCAGCGCGTCGTGGATCTCCGGGTGGTTGACGAGCGGGTGCGCCCGCGTCGACACCTCGAAGCGCTCGGCGGTCGGGAAGAGGTCGTGCACGCGACGCGACCGCCGCCGCCAGCGGAGCAGACCGCCGAGCGCCCGGCCGACCGGGTGCGGGCGGCTCGCGGCGCGGTCGGTGACGACCAGGTAGTCGACGTGGCCGAGCGGCGGCACATCGAGCACCTCCGGTCCCACGACGACCAGCCCCGCGAGGTCCTCCTCCAGCCGGCGCCCGATCCCCGGGCGGGGCTCGCCGGCGGTTCCCAGCTGCGGCGTTCCGAGCATGACCAGCTCGGTGACGAGGTCGGTCCACGGGCGGCAGCCGGGCTGGCGCACGGCCAGCGCGCCGCGGACGAGGAGGCCGGCGTCGCCCTCGGCGACGAGCACCAGCCGGGTCACCGGTACCGGCCATGACTCCACCAGCCGCTGCAGGAGCGCACCGAGGACGAGCCCGTCCTCCGGATCGCCGGCGCCGTCGTGGCGCAGGGGAACAGGTGACCAGCCGAGCACGGCGGCCAAGCGGTCGCCGTAGGTCGCGCCGGTGCCGTCGACCCCGCGCCGCCAGGTGCGCTCGTCGCCGCCGGACGCCGGCACGAGGACCAGCACCCGCCCGGACGCGTCGCGCGCGAGCCGGGCGGCCACGCCCGGCTCGACCGCCCGGTCATGGCCGTCGACGCGCAGCGACAGCGACGGCCGCTGCCGGCGGGCGTCACCGGCGATCCTGGCGAGCGGCTCGACGACGACCCGCCCGGCCAGCCATCGCCCGAGCCGGACCAGGCCGTCGGACGGACCCCCGTGGTCGGGCGAGATCGGAACGGCCATGCGCGCCAGTCTCCCAGGTCCGCCGGTCGCCGGCCGTCAGCCGAGGCACCCTCGAGAACGCCGAAGGCGCCCGGCCCCCGAGGGGACCGGACGCCTTCGGCTGCGATCAGACGTGCGTCACTCGGCGTCGTCGGCGACGGCCTCGGGGGCCTCGTCCGACTCGGCCTCGGGCTCACCGATGGTGCCGTCGGGGCGGAGGTTCTTCAGCTCCACCGCGTTGCCGGACTTGTCGGTGACCTTGGCGGACTCGACGATCTGCGCGAGCGCCTTGCCGCGCACGATCTCGCCGGCGTACTCCTGGAGGTGGTGCGGGTGCTCCTGGATGTGGGCGAACGCCTGCTGCGGGTCCTGACCCTGCGTCTGCGCCTGGCGGATGATGTAGCCGGTGAGGTCCTCGTTGGTGACCTCGAAGTCGGAGCCCTGGGCGATCTGGTCGAGCAGCATCTGCGCGGCGATGGCGTCGCGGACGCGGCGCTCGAGGTCGGCCTCGAACTCCTCGATGGTCTGGCCCTCGTCCTCGAGGTACTTCTCCATCGACATGCCGGCGAACTGGAGCTGCTGCTCGATGCTCTCGCGGCGGGCGTTGAGCTCATCGGTCACGAGGGTGTCGGGCAGCGGGATCTCGACCTTGTCGAGCAGGGCCTCGAGCACGGCGTCACGCGCGGCGGCGGCCTGCTCCAGGCGCTTGCCGCGGCCGAGCCGCTCACGCACGTCGGCCTCGAGCTCGGCGAAGGTGTCGAACTCGCTGGCCAGCTGCGCGAAGTCGTCGTCGGCCTCGGGCAGCTCCTGCTCCTGGACCTGGGTCGCCTTGACGGTGACCTCGACGTCCTGGCCGACCATGTCGCCGCCGACGAGCTGGCTCGTGAACGTCTTCTCCTCGCCGGCCGACAGGCCGGTGAGCGCCTCGTCGAGGCCGTCGAGCATGCCGCCCTTGCCGACCTGGTAGCTCATGCCGCTGACCTCGGCGCCCTCGACGGTCTCGCCGTCCTGCCGGGCGACCAGGTCGATGACGACGAAGTCGCCCTCGGCGGCCGGACGCTCGACGTCCTTGAGGGTGCCGAACCGCTCGCGCAGCGCCTGGACCTGCTCGGCGACGTCCTCGTCGGTGACCTCGAGGTCGTCGACCTGGGCCTCGATGCCGTCGTAGTCGGGCACCGTGAACTCGGGGCGTACGTCGACCTCCGCCGTGAACTCCAGCGGCCCGTTGTCCTCGTACTTGGTGACCTCGACCTCGGGCTGGGCCAGCGGGGTCAGGTCGTTGGCCTGCAGGGCCTCGACGTACTTGACGTTGAGGATGTCGTTGAGGGCCTGGTCGCGGGCGGCACCCGGGAACTGGCGCTCGATGACGGCCGCCGGGACCTTGCCCTTGCGGAAGCCAGGGACGTTGATCTGCTGGGCGATCTGCTTGTATGCCTTGTCGAGGCTCGGCTTGAGCTCCTCGAAGGGCACCTCGACGGTCAGCTTGGCCCGGGTCGGGCTCAAGGTCTCGACGGCGCTCTTCACAGGGTTTCTCCTCTAGTTGACTGAACGGGTGAAGCAGTCGGGGCGACAGGACTCGAACCTGCGGTCTCCTGCTCCCAAAGCAGGCGCGCTAGCCACTACGCTACGCCCCGCGATCTCGGGTCCCCGGGGCAGCGGAGACCGTCGTTCGAGCGGATGACGGGAATCGAACCCGCGTAGCCAGTTTGGAAGACTGGGGCTCTACCATTGAGCTACATCCGCGCGGCCCCACCATGGTGGGGAACCTGCGAAATGGTGCCACACCAGGGGGCGGAGTCCCCAACCGGCCATGCCCTGTGGACCACGATCCGGCTACAACCGGTTGACCACGATCATCGCCCGGTCGTCGTTGCGGGAGCCGAGCGCGTCGACGAGCCGCTGGGCCGCGTCCACGAAGTTGCCCCGCAGGAGCGACTCGGCCTCTCCGACCAGGCGGTCGATGCCGAGGTCGATGTCGCGGCGCGGCTGCTCGACCATGCCGTCGGTGTAGAGGAGCACGGCATCGCCGTGGGCGAGCACGCCGGTCGCGACGTCGAACTCGGCGCCCGGGATCAGGCCGAGGATCGGGCCCTCGCTGCCGATGACGCTCCACCGCCCCGAGCCGGCCGCGCGCCAGACGGCGGGCGGGTGGCCCGCCGTACGCAGCTCGAAGGCGCCGTTGACGAGGTCGACGGACAGGTGGATCGCGGTCGCGAAGCCCTCCTCCCAGTCCAGGCGCAGGAGGTAGTCGTTGGCGGCCGGCAGGAACTGGTCGGGCGCCAGCGCGCCGAGCATGCCGCTGAACGCCCCGGAGAGCAGCAGCGCGCGGGTGCCCGCCTGCTCGCCCTTGCCGGACACGTCGACGACGACGACCTCGAGCCGGTCGGGCGCGGGCCGGCTGGCCACCACGAAGTCACCCGCGAACAGGGTGCCGCCCGCCGAGGCCAGCGCCGACTGCACGTGCCAGTCGACCGGCAGGGCCGGGATGCCGCCCTGGTTGAGGATGCGGTCGCGCAGGTCGACGAACATCGACTCGCCCTGGAAGCCCGCGACGCCCAGGCGGGAGCGGCGGAACGACGTCAGCAGCACGACCAGCCCGAGCAGGAAGACCATGCCGATGCCGGTCACGGCCGCGGGCATGATCACGATGTCGCGCAGCCGCCTGCCCACGACGGCCACCACCGTCAGCGTCAGCACGAAGACCACGAACCACGGGAGGATCCGGGGCCCGAGGAGCAGGCTCGCGACGAGCAGCGGGACCAGCAGCAGCGTGACCGGCGCGTAGCGGTCGGCGAAGACGATCAGCACCGCGCCCAGCACCGCGAGCAGGCCGAGCAGGACGAGCAGGCCGGTCTCGCTCCCGAAGCCACCCGCCCGCAGCCGCGACCGGGCGCGCCACCGCAGCGAGCGACCGACCGCAGCGGCGCGCGACGACTCGGCGGGGGCAGTCATGTCTCGGTCCTCGGGGTCGGGGGTTGCCACACTCTAGTGGTCGGCGTCAGCTCGTGGCGCGAGATCGCGAGGCGCGTTGACAGCGGGGACACCAGAACAGGTTGCGCCCCTCCAGCTCGGCGGTTCGTACGGTGGCGCCGCACACGTGGCAAGGCTGCCCGGTGCGACGGTAGACGTAGACCTCGCCCCCGTGGTCGTCGACGCGCGGGTCGCGCCCCATCGCCTCCGGCGTGTGCTCCTCACGGACCGTGTCGATCCGGTTCTTGGCGACTCCGTCGTGCATGAGGACGACCAGGTCGTCCCAGATGGCCAGCCACTGCTTGCGGGTCAGCGCGTTGCCTCGGCGGTAGGGGTCGACGCGGTGCCGGAACAGGACCTCGGCCCGGTAGACGTTGCCGATGCCGGCCAGCACGGTCTGGTCCATGAGCAGGCTGGCGATGCTGCGCTGACTCCTCCCGATCCTCGCCCACGCCTTCAGGGGGTCGGCGTCCTCGCGCAGCGGGTCGGGGCCGAGCTTCGCGACCGTCGCGTCGACCTGGTCGCGCGTCCACAGGTCGCAGGCAGTGGCCCCGCGCAGGTCGGCGACGACGCCCCGACGGTCGTCCCCGGGGCCGGTCGAGACCAGGCGGAGCCTGACCTGGCCGATCGGTGGCGGTACGTCGCCGTCGTACGGCGTCAGCTGGAGCTTGCCGATGAGGCCGAGGTGGATGTGGATGAACCTCTCCCCCGGGAACTCCAGGAAGAGCTGCTTGCCCCACGCCTGCGCGCCCTCGAGGGTATGACCGTCGAGCTGGCGCGCCTCCGCGTCGAAGCGGCCCTGCGGGCTGCCGACGCGTACCGGGCGTCCGGCGAACGCGTCGGTCAGGTCGTGGGCGAGGCGGTGGAGGGTGTGGCCCTCGGGCATCCTCCGACTAGTCCTGGTCCTCGGTGGGGCCGAGGCCCTTCGCCGACTCGGGCAGGGGCGGCCGCTGGCCGGTCCGGTCGTAGACGTCGAGCTGGCGGATCCGGCGCACGTGTCGCTCCTCGTTGCTGAACGGCTCGGCGAGGAAGATCTCCACGAAGCGGGTCATGTCCTCGATGCTGTGCATGCGGCCGCCGACGGCCACGACCTGCGCGTCGTTGTGCTCACGGCCGAGCCTCGCGGTCTCGTCGGAGTGGACGAGGGCGCAGCGGATCCCGGTCACCTTGTTGGCGGCCATCTGCTCGCCGTTGCCGCTTCCCCCGATGACGACGCCGAGGCTGTCGAGGCCCTGCTCACGCTCGCGGGCGACCGCCTCGGCGGCCCGGATGCAGAAGACGGGGTAGTCGTCGAGGGCGTCATAGACGAACGGCCCGTGGTCGACGACCTCGTATCCGAGCTCGGTGAGGCGGGTGGTCAGGTGGCTCTTGAGGTCCAGGCCTGCGTGGTCGCAGCCGAGGTGCACGCGCATGGGCCCATTGTCTCAGGCGTAGGAGGCGAGGAAGCCCGAGACCTGCCGGAGAAGACGGTCGGCGCTCGTGAAGGCGTCGTGGCGCCAGAAGCCGTGGGTCTGGCCGAGGTAGCGGGTGGCGGTCACCTCGACGCCGGCGGCGTCGAGCCGGCGGGCCAGCTCCTCCCCCTCGTCGCGCAGCGGGTCGTGCTCGGCAGTGACGACGAGGGTCGGCGGCAGGGTGTGCAGGCGGTCGCTCAGCAGCGGCGCCAGGTCAGGGTTCGTGTAGTCGGCCGGCGAGGCGGCGTACTGCTCCCAGTACCAGGCCGCCTCCGCCCGGTCGAAGCCGTCGGCGGCGGTGTCGTGGGAGTCGAACGCCTGCGACGGGTCGAGGAACGGGTAGACGAGCGCGACCGCGTCGAAGACGCCCGGGTGGCGCAACGCGGCGACCAGGGCCAGGTTGCCGCCGGCGCTGTCGCCGTGCACGAACGTCCGGTGCTGCGGGTCGCGGTCCTGCCGCTGCAGCCAGCCCACGACCGTGTCGACGTCCTCCACGGCGGCCGGGAAGCGTTGTTCCGGTGGCCGGCGGTAGTCGACGCTCAGCACCGCCAGGCCGGCCCGGTTGGCGAAGCGCCGGCACACCGCGTCGTGGACCTCGACGTCGTTGAAGACGAAGCCGCCGCCGTGGAAGTGGACGACGAGGCCGTTCCCGCCCGGCCAGGTCCGGTCGCCCGGCTGGTAGAGCCGGCAGGGCACGCCGTCGGCGTCCAGGTCCGTGACGTCGGCGACCTCCTCCTTGGGCTCGCGGGCCGCCTGCAGCCGGGACGCGGCCCGCTGGTCGGCGACGGGCACCTCCCAGACCTTGGGCTCGTGCTGGTAGTTCGCGACCGCGGCTGCTGCCTGCCGGAAGAGGGTCATGGGAGCATCCTGCCGTGACCGCTTTCGCCTGGATCGTGCTGGGCCTCGTGTTCGTCGACGAGCTGCTGGCCTGTGCGGCCGCC
The DNA here is from genome assembly GCF_029846275.1 of Nocardioides sp. CER19. Classification (GTDB taxonomy): domain Bacteria; phylum Actinomycetota; class Actinomycetes; order Propionibacteriales; family Nocardioidaceae; genus Nocardioides. Next base: position 1,547,485 of record NZ_JARVWS010000001.1, on the reverse strand, counting down.
GGCGTCGTCGGGTGGGCGATGCCGGCGCCGTGGCTGTTCGTCTGGCTGCTGCCGCTGCTCGTCGTCGTGGTGTGGTTCCTCTTCGCGTCGCCCAAGGCCAGGTACGGCGGCCCGGTCGTGCGTCCGGTCGTGAAGGTGCTCGTCTTCGGGCTCGCCGCGCTGGGCCTGTGGGCGGTCGGTCACGAGACCCTGGCCGTCGCCCTGCTCCTCTTCTCCGTCGTGGTCAACGGGCTCGCCCAGCTCAGGTTCGTGCGCGCCGCCGCCGAGGATGTCGCCGGCTCGTGACCACCGTCGAGCGGCTGCTGCTCGGGAGCTTCGTCCGCCCGGCCGAGGAGACGGGGACAGGTGCTCCGCGGGTCGAGGGCGTCTACGGCTACCTCGTCCGCCACCCGGACGGGCTGGTCCTGCTCGACACCGGCATCGGCGCCGGGGACGAGGAGACCGAGCGGTGGTACCAGCCCCGCCGCGTTCCGCTCCAGGCCGCCCTGGCGACGGCCGGCGCGTCGCTCGACGACCTCACCCTGGTGGTCAACTGCCACCTCCACTTCGACCACTGCGGCGGCAACCCGCTCGTCGGCGGGACGCCGATCCTGGCCCAGCGCGCCGAGCTGTCGGTCGCCCGGGCGGGCGACTACACGTTCCCGGAGCTGCTCGACCACCAGGGCAGCAACTACCAGGCACTCGACGGCGAGGCAGAGCCGCTGCGGGGCGTCCACGTGATCCCGACGCCCGGACACGTCGACGGGCACCAGTCGCTCGTCGTGGTCGGACCCGACGGGACCGTCGTGCTCGCCGGGCAGTCGCACGACACCGCGTCCGCCTGGAGCGCCGACGCGCTCGCCGCGCGGGCGACCACGCTCGGCCACGCGGGCCCGCTGCCGGTCGCGCCGGCGTGGATGGACCGGCTGCTGGCCTTCGACCCGCGACGGGTCGTGTTCGCCCACGACGCGGCGGTCTGGGAGAGCCCTGACACCACCCGAACGAGGTAAGCGGCCCGTCGCCGGCGGACGAGTGGTCCCTCCGAGGCGCAGACTGCCTCCATGTTCATCGAGACCGTCCCCGAGTCGGCCGCCACCGGCGACCTGGCCGACTACTACGAGCACCAGCGCGCCGGCTGGGGCTTCCTGCCCGACTACGCCGGCGCCTTCGGCCCCCGGCCCGAGGTCGCGGAGGCCTGGAACACGCTCAACGGCACCATCCGCCGAGGGATGGACAGGCGCCGCTTCGAGCTCGCCACGATCGCGGCGGCCCGGGCGCTGCGCTCCACCTACTGCACGGCCGCGCACTCGATGTTCCTGCGCGACGTCTGCGGCGACGAGCAGACGCTGCGGACGCTCGCCGAGGACCCGAGCGGCGCCACCCTCTCGGAGCAGGACCGCGCCGTCTACGCGTTCGCCGGCAAGGTCGCCACGGACGCGGCCTCGGTCGAGCAGGCGGACGTCGACGCGCTGCGTGCGGTCGGCCTGTCGGACGCCGACGTCGCCGACGTCGTCTACGCCGCGGCGGCCCGGTCGTTCTTCACCCGCGTGCTCGACGGGCTCGGCGCCCAGCTGGACGCCGAGACGGCCGCCTCCTTCCCGCCTGAGCTTCTGGACGGGATGGTCGTCGGGCGGCCCGTCGGCGCCCCTCGGACGCCGGCCTGAGCAGGTCGGCGTCTCAGCCGACCGGCCGCACCCAACGGCGCCACTCCGCCTACGAGGCGTCAGGGGTGGGCGCGCGCCAGCCGTCCCAGCCGGCGATGACCGTGCCGACGATCCGTCCCTCGCGCTCGACGACGAGGCACGCGTCGGGATCACGCGCGGGGAGCGCCTCCGCGTCGCTCGCGCTGTCGGTCGGCCGGGAGTCGTTCTCCGCCGCCACCGCCCAGAGCACGAGCAGCTGCTCGACATCGGCCGGCCGGGCGGTCCGCAGCACGTCGTCGTCCACGAGCAGGATCCTGTCAGCCCGCGACGAACACGCCGTCGCGCAGCACCGGCACCGCCGTCGACGCGTCGACCTCGGCCGCGATGTCGACGTCGGCGCCGAAGCCCTTCGCGGCGAGCTCGCGGCCGGACGAGCACGCGACGAGCGCGTCCGGCAGGGCCGCGGCGCGGAACGCGGCGACGGCCGCCGACGCCTCCGCGCTGAGGTCCGCGGAGCCGAGCGCGTCCAGCACCGCCCCGGCACCCCACAGGTCCTCGACCGCCGGGCGCAGGGAGCCGTCGGGCCACCGCTCGCCGGCGGGGACGACCGCCACTGCGGCACCGGCGGTCACGCGGGGCACGAGCCAGGCGGCCACGGCGGAACGGTTGCGCAGGCACGCCCCGACCACGGTCGCGCCGGAGCCGGCCAGCAGCGTGCTGATGGTCGAGCCGTTCGGGGAGGGCAGCACGAGCCGGCGTACTCCCTCGGCGGCGGCGACCGAGGCCGGCGAGAGGCTCACGCCCGCTGCACCCGCTGCGCCCCCCGCGTCCTGCCGCTGCTCCGCGAGGACGGCGTCGCGCTCCGCGGCGAACGCGGCCGCCCGCTCGTCACGCCAGAGGAAGGGGAAGACCTCGATGCCGCGCTCGACCGCGACGGTGAGCGTCGTCGTGAACGACAGCACGTCGACCACGACGGCGACGTCGACCGGCGCGAGTGCCTCCGCGCCGACCGGCCCCCACTCCAGCCGCACGCGCGAGCGGTGCTGCCGGTGCTCGGGATCCATCAGGGTGCGAGTGCCTCGGCGATCCGGGGCCCGATCTCGCGCAGCGCCTTGCCGCGGTGGGAGATGGCGTCCTTGTCCTCGCGTGGGAGCTCCGCGGTGGTGAGGCCGGGGCGGTCGGAGGCCTCGAAGAGGACGTCGTATCCGAAGCCGCCGCTCCCCCGCACCTCGCGGATCACCCGGCCGTCCATGCGCCCCTCGACGACGACCTCGCCGTCCGCGTGCACGAACGCGACCGCGCAGGCGAAGTGGGCGTCTCGACGCGCGTCGGGTACGTCGGCCAGCTGGTCGAGCAGCAGCCGGTTGTTGCGGTCGTCGGACTTCGGCGGGCCGCTCCAGCGCGCCGAGAGCACACCCGGCATCCCGTTGAGGGCGTCGACGCACAGCCCCGAGTCATCGGCCACCGACGGGAGCCCGGTCGCGAGGAAGCCGGCCCGTGCCTTGATGAGCGCGTTGCCCTCGAAGGTGGGCGCGTCCTCGACCGGCTCCTCGTAGAACGCGACGTCGTCGAGGCCGACGACGGTCACGCCCGGCACGAGCGGGGCGAGGATCCGCTCCATCTCCTGGATCTTCTTGGCGTTGCGCGACGCCACGAACACCTGCGTCACCGCGCCAGCGCCTCCTGCTGCAGGCGGGTCAGGTCGGCGCAGCCCTTCTCCCCCAGCGCCAGCAGCGCGTCGAGCTCGGCACGGTCGAAGGCGACGCCCTCGGCGGTGCCCTGGACCTCGACGAACTTGCCGTCGCCGGTCATCACGATGTTCATGTCCGTCTCCGCGCGGACGTCCTCCTCGTAGGGCAGGTCGAGCCGCGGGACGCCGTCGATGATGCCGACCGAGACGGCGGCCACCGAGCCGGTGAGCGGGTCGCCGGTCAGCGCGCCGATCGACTTCAGGTGCGCGACCGCGTCGGCCAGGGCGACGTACGCGCCGGTGATGGAGGCGGTGCGGGTGCCGCCGTCGGCCTGCAGCACGTCACAGTCGAGCTGGATGGTGTTCTCGCCGAGCGCTTGGTAGTCGATGACGGCGCGGAGCGAGCGGCCGATGAGGCGGGAGATCTCGTGGGTGCGGCCGCCGATGCGGCCCTTCACCGACTCGCGCTCCGAGCGGGTGTTGGTCGAAGCGGGGAGCATCGCGTACTCGGCGGTGACCCAGCCCAGGCCCGAGCCCTTCCGCCAGCGCGGCACGCCCTCGGAGGCGGAGGCGGCGCAGAGCACGCGCGTGCGACCGAACTCCACGAGCACCGAGCCGGCGGCGTGGTCGAGCCAGTTGCGGGTGATCTTGATCGGGCGCAGCTCGTCGTCGGCGCGGCCGTCCGCGCGGCCAGCAGGGGTGCTCGTCATGACGCCGACCCTATCGGCAGCGGGCCACCGGGCTGCCTGCCCCTCCAGCCCCCCGGGTCTGCTGCCGCCCGGGCCTACTTCACCTCGGCCCGGAGGATCCGGCGCAGACCGAAGACGAGCGGGATCCCCACCCAGATGAGCGAGGAGACCACCAGGTGGGCCCAGTCGGCGCCGCTCATCGTGGAGAGCTCGAAGAGCTTGTTCTGGGCTGTGTTGAAGTCGATCCACTTGCGCAGGTCGGCGAACCAGCTGTGCTCGCCGAAGACGGCGGTACCGACCTCGAAGAGCGTCGGGACGATGAACGAGAACGCGAAGTAGACGACGATCGCGGCCGCCGTGTTGAGGAACAGAGCGGCGAACGCGAACCCGACCAGCATGCCGAGGCTCTGCGAGATCACGAACCCGATGACGCCGTCACGGACGTCCTGGTTCCACCACTCGGTCGTGCCGCCCGCGGCGGCGAAGATGGCGTTGCAGACCACGCCGACGACGATGGCGAAGACCACCGAGGCGAGGCTCAGCACGAAGGCCACGAGCAGCTTGCTCCACACCACGCGGGAGCGGCGCGACTCGAGGCTGAAGGTCACCATCGCCGAGCGCTGGGTCCACTCGGTCGTGACCAGCATGATCGCCAGCACGGGCAGCAGGAACGACGTCACGACCGCGGCGACCGCCGTGAAGGTGCCGAGGCTGACGTTGTCGAGGTCCTGCGTGATCGCGACGATGAGGGTGATGACCTCGGCGATCAGCGTGATCACGCCGATGGAGAAGAGCAGCCAGAAGCCGGCCCGGGTGTCGTAGGACTTCCGGAACTCCACCCGGAGGAGACGGCTGAGCGGAACCGGGTCCGTGTTGGTGACGTCGAGGTGGATGGCGGGTGCGGTGGTCATGCGATCGTCCCTCCGGGGGTCGGAGCGGCGAGGTCGGGCGGTGTCTCGCGCTGGGTGTCGGCGGTGAGCTGGAGGAACAGGTCCTCGAGGCCGGCGCCGCCGTCGCGCAGGTCGGTGAGGACCACCTGCGCGGACAGGGCGGCGCGACCGACCTCGACGGCCGGGGCGTGGACGCACAGGCCCTGGCCCGCGGACTCGACGACGTGGCCGGCCTCCTTCAGGGCCGTCGAGAGGACCTCGTTGTCGAGCGAGGTCACGAGCGTCTGCGCCGGGCCGGCGCCGGCGAGCAGCGACGCGCGGTCGCCCTGGGCGACGATCTTGCCGCGGCCGATGAGGATCATCTCGTCGGCGATCTGCTCCACCTCGTGCAGGAGGTGGCTGGACAGCAGAACCGTGCCGCCGCGGTCGGCGTAGGACTTGAGCAGGCCGCGCATCCACCGGATGCCGGCCGGGTCGAGGCCGTTGGCCGGCTCGTCCAGGATCAGGACCTGCGGATCGCCGAGCAGCGCGTGGGCGATGCCGAGACGCTGCTTCATGCCGAGCGAGTAGTGGCGGAGGCGGCGCTTAGCCTCAGACGCCGTCAGCGAGACCAGGTCGAGCATCTCGTCGACGCGCGAGTCCGGCAGGCCCATCGTCATCGCGCCGATGGTGAGCACCTCACGGCCGGTGCGGCCGCCGTGCTGGGCCGAGGCGTCGAGCAGGACTCCGACGTGCCGGCCGGGGTTGGGGATGTCGTGGTAGCGCAGGCCGCCGATGGTCACCTGGCCCTTCGTCGCCGGCGTCAGCCCCACCATGACCCGCATCGTCGTCGTCTTCCCGGCACCGTTGGGCCCCAGGAAGCCGGTGACCCGACCGGGCTGGCAGGTGAAGCTCACGTCGTCGACGGCCGTGAACGAGCCGTACTTCCGCGTCAGTCCTTCGACCTTGATCATGCGCCCACCCTGACAGACCCACGGCGTCGATGCATCGGGACACCCCCGCGTGGGCCGAATCCGCGCAGGTCCTCCACAAGCCGGCCTCAGCCGGGCAGGGGGTAGACGGCCCCCGCGACCGCCAGCTCGGCCGGACCGTCGTAGGCGGTGCCGGCCTCGGCGAGCATCGTCGCGCTGTCGTGCCACGGCGGGATGTGCGTGAGGACCAGCCGCTTCGCGCCGGCCTTCGCGGCGACCTCACCTGCCTGCACGCCGGTGAGGTGCAGGCTCTCGGGATTGTCGTCGCCGTGGCGGAACGAGGCCTCGGCGAGCAGCAGGTCGACGTCGCGGGCGAGGTCGAGCAGCGCGTCGGTCGGGCCGGTGTCACCGGTGTAGGCCAGCACGGTTCCGGCCACCTCGATCCGGAAGGCGTACGCCGGCACCGGATGGTCGACCTCGACCGGAGTGATCCGGAACGGGCCGACCTCGAAGCCGCCGCGCAGCTGGTGGAACTCGAACTCCTCCTGCATGCCGGGCTTGCGCGGCAGGTCGTAGGCCCGTGCGAGCCGGCGCGCCGTCCCCTTCGGTCCCCACACCGGGATCGGCGGCTGGTGACCGCTGGGGTGGTACCTGCGCAGCACGTAGTAGGACGTCATGTCGATGCAGTGGTCGGCGTGCAGGTGCGACAGGAGCACCGCGTCGATCGACAGCGGGTCGACGTACCGCTGAAGGGCGCCCAGCGCTCCGTTGCCGAGGTCGAGCAGGATGCGCCAGGTCCGTCGCCCGCCCTGGCCGTCGCTGCCGTCGGCCTCGACGAGGTAGCAGCTCGCCGCGGACTCGGGGCCCGGGTAGGACCCCGAGCAGCCCACGATCGTCAGGGTCAGGGCCGCGTCGGCGGTCGGCGGGGTCATGCGAGTCCTCCGACGAACTGCCGGGCGGCCGCGAGCTCCGGCCCGAGGAAGCGGCGACCGATCGTCTCGAACGCCTCCGGGTGGCCGGTGGTGAGGAACGTGTAGGTGGGCTCGCCGGACGGTCGGAGGAGGTCGCGCTCGGTGAGCGTGCGGTAGACGTCCTTGGCGCACTCCTCGGCGCTGCTGACCAGGGTCACGTTGTCGCCCATGACGTAGGAGATGACGCCGGTGAGGAGCGGGTAGTGGGTGCAGCCCAGGATCAGGGTGTCGATCCCCGCGCTGATGAGCGGGTCGAGGTAGTCGTGCGCCGCCTCGAGCAGCTCGTCGCCGCTCGTGATGCCGGCCTCGACGAACGGGACGAACCGCGGGCAGATCCGCGTGTGCAGCTGGACGTGGGGCGCGGCCGCGAACGCGTCGTCGTAGGACATCGACTGCGCGGTCGCCTGTGTGCTGATCACGCCGATGCGGCCGGTGCGGCTGGCCGCGACGGCCCGGCGGGTCGCCGGGACGATCACCTCGACGACCGGCACCGAGTAGCGCTGGCGTGCGTCCCGCAGCGTCGCCGAGCTGGCCGCGTTGCAGGCGATGACGAGCGCCTTGACGCCTTGGTCGACGAGGTGGTCGAGGCACTCGAGCGCATACTCCCTCACCTCGGCGATCGGCTTCGGGCCGTACGGCGCCCGGGCGGTGTCGCCGACGTAGAGGACCGACTCGTGCGGGAGCTGGTCGATGACCGACCGGGCGACGGTGAGCCCACCGAAACCGGAGTCGAAGATGCCGATGGGGGCGTCGACGTCGCCGGCGGGGATCGGCTCTGGGGTCGGCTCGTGCACAGGGGCAGGCTAGGCGGTCCGGACCCGCTGGCGCACGGATCCTTGACCCACGTCACGCGAGATCACGGTCACGTCAGCCCGGCCGCACGATCTGCTGCAGCGCCCAGCGGTTGCCGTCGGGGTCGCTGAAGTAGACGAACCGACCCCACTCGAGGTCGTCGACACCCGAGCACTCAACTCCCCGCTCCTTGAGGTAGGCGAGGGCGACGTCGGCGTCCGGCACCACGACCTGGATGAACTGCGACGAGCCCTCCGGCATCATGTCGAGCCCGAGGCCGAAGCAGATCGAGCAGGCCGACCCCTGCGGCGTGACCTGGACGAACCGCAGCCCCTCGTGGACGGTGTGGTCGAAGTCGACGTTCCAGCCGACCTGCTCGCCGTAGAAGCGCACGGCGCGGTCGACGTCGGAGACGGCGAGAGGGACGAGCTCGATCTTCCAGTCCAGCTGTGTCATGACGGTGCTCCATCTCGGTCGACGGCCGGCCCGGAGTGACCGGCGCACGTCTCACGCTAGAGGTCGCCACCGACAGTCCTGCTAGGCCCAGAGCTGGCCCTCGAGGGACTCCTCGGCGTGGTCGATGGTGCCTTCGTAGGCACCGGTCGAGAGGTACTTCCAGCCGCCGTCGGCGACGACGAACGCGATGTCGGCCGGCACGCCGTCGCGCATCGCCTTGACCGCCTGGCCGAGGGCCGCATGGAGGATGGCGCCGGTCGAGATGCCGGCGAAGATGCCCTCGAGCTCGAGCAGCTCGCGGACCCGGCGGACGGCGTCACGCGGACCGACCGAGAAGCGGGTGTCGATCAGCTCCGCGTCGTAGAGCTCGGGCACGAAGCCCTCGTCGAGGTTGCGCAGCCCGTAGACCAGCTCGCCGTAGCGCGGCTCGGCGGCGACGATGCGCACGTCCGGCTTGGCCCGGCGGAAGAACCGCGAGACGCCCATCAGGGTGCCGGTCGTGCCGAGGCCGGCGACGAAGTGGGTGATCGAGGGCAGGTCGGCGAGCAGCTCGGGGCCGGTGCCCTCCTCGTGCGCGAGGGCGTTGGCGGCGTTGCCGTACTGGTAGAGCATCACCCAGTCGGGGTGCTCGGCCGCGTGCTGCTTGGCGACGCGGACCGCCTCGTTGGAGCCGCCGGCGGCCGGCGAGGACACGATCTCGGCGCCCCACATGCGCAGCAGCTGGCGCCGCTCCTCGGAGGTGTTCTCCGGCATCACGCAGACGATCCGGTAGCCCTTGAGCTTCGCGGCCATCGCCAGCGAGATGCCGGTGTTGCCCGACGTCGGCTCCAGGATGGTGCAGCCCGGACGGAGCAGCCCCTCCTTCTCGGCCTGCTCGATCATCCGCAGCGCCGGCCGGTCCTTGATCGACCCGGTCGGATTGCGGTCCTCGAGCTTGGCCCACAGCCGCACCTCGGGCGCCGGCGAGAGCCGCGGGAGACCCACCAGGGGCGTGTTCCCGACCGAGGCGATGAGGCTGTCATAACGCATGGGCCCAGTCTCGCATCCTGCGGTCCGACGATGGGGGCGCGCCCTCAGCGCAGGAAGCGCTCGGGGTCGAACTCGTCGAGCGGGATGATCCGCACCCGCGGGAGCGGGACCGTGAACGCCTGGACCTCGTCCTCGAGGTCGTGGACCTCGATACCGAGCGCGTCGAACTGGCTGCTCGCGTACTCGCGGAGCGCGAGTACGCCGACCCGCCGTCGCCCGGCCGCGAGCGCGGCGAGGCGCTCGGCGAAGTCGGCGTCGTGGCTGACCAGCAGCACGTCGTCGTCGTGGGCGGCCAACGCGTCGAGCGTGCGCAGGATGCCGATGTCGACGACCTTCTCGTCCGCCCGCCCGCTCAGCGGCACCGGCCGGTAGTCGAGGGCCAGCAGCGCCTGCACGAACGAGCTGGGCAGCTGGCCGTTGGAGGCGTTGAGGAAGAACAGGCCCGTGACCGGCTGCTCCCACAGCTCGGCGGCGTAGGCCGTGACGCGGTCCCACCGCGGCCGCTCCTCAGGGAGCGGCCGCCGGTTGAGCAGCGAGTTGCCGAGCGTCGCGTCGATGTTCTCGCCATCGACGAGGACGAAGGTGCGCCGCCCGGCCGTCATCGCAACGCCGCTCAGCGGGCGCCGCCGGCGACCGCCGGCAGCACGACGACCTGGTCGCCGTCCTTGAGCTCAGCCTCGAGGCCGCCGAGGAAGCGGACGTCCTCGTCGTTGACGTAGACGTTGACGAAGCGACGCAGGTCGCCGTTGTCGATGAGGCGGTCCTTGATGCCCGCGTGGTTCGCCTCGAGGTCGTCGATGAGGGCGGCGAGGGTGCCGCCGGCGCCGCTGACTGACTTCTCGCCGGCGGTGTAGGTGCGCAGGATGGTCGGGATGCGGACCTCGATGGCCATGGTCTCTCCTTGATGGGCCTGACTGGATGGGCTCAGCACTCGGCGGGGCTAACCCAGGGAACTGAACGCTTCGACCACCTGGATCTCTTCCTCGGTGATCTGTCCGTCGACGATCCGGTACGAGCGGAACTCGACCGGACCCTCGTCGTTGCCGTGCTCGCGCGTGCTGACCAGCACGTAGTGGGCGTTGGGCTCGCCGGCGAGCTTGACGTCGGTGACGCTCGGGTAGGCCTCGGTGGCCGTGTGCGAGTGGTAGACGACCACCGGCTCCTCGTCGCGTGCGTCCATCTCCTTGTAGAGCTGGAACAGGTCGGTGGAGTCGAACTCGTAGAACGTCGGGCTGCCGGCGGCGTTGACCATCTCGATCAGGCGCTCCGGACGGTCGCTCCCCTCCGGGCCCGCGACGATGCCACAGGCCTCGTCCGGGTGGTCACGCTTGGCGTGGGCGACGATGGCGTCGTACGTCGCCCGGGTGATGGTCAGCACGGCGTCAAGACTAGGTCTTCCGAGGGCGCGCCCCGTCCCCTGCCCGGCGTACGGACGTGAGCATCCTCACGCGCTGGACGGCTACCGATCGCTGAGCGCCTCGACCAGCGTCTCCTGCAGGTAGCCGACCCAGTCGTAGATGTCGTGGGCCTGGCCACGCGGGTCGTCGTCGGGCAGGGACGCCCAATAGGCCTCGTCGCCCTCCTCGACCTCGAGCCGGGTGGCGAGGGCGAGCCGGATGTCGGTGAAGGAGCGCATCCAGGCCTCGGCCGTCGGCTCGTCCAGCTCGACGTCGATCATCAGCCCCTCCTCGGTGAGCTCGGGCGGGAGCCCGGCCTCCTCGAGTCCGTCGATGATCGTCGCGGCGGCGGCCGCCTTGCCGTCCCGCAAGCCGCCCTCCGTGAACCGCCTGAAGTCACCGGCCGCCTCGTCGTCGTCGCGGTAGGCGCTCGGGAAGAGCCGGGCCAGCACCGGGTCCTCCGGCAGGGTGGTCGGGCCGGAGAAGTCGAGCATCGCCTCGAGCGGGTCGCGCTCGACCGGCGCGGCCGACTCGTTGCGCAGCAGCTCGACGAGCTGACCCGCCAGCGAGCGCAGCAGGTCGGCCTCGAAGCCGGTGAAGTTGGCGATGATCCTGCCGCTGCGACGATGCCGGGTGAAGCCCGTCATTCCTGCTTCTCCAGGGTCGCCCACAGGCCGTACTCGTGCATCGCCTGCACGTCGCGCTCCATCTCCTCGCGGCTTCCCGAGCTGACCGCGGAGCGGCCGTCCTCGTGGACCTCCAGCATCAGCTTCTCCGCCTTCTTCTTCGAGTAGCCGAAGTACTTCTGGAACACGAACGTGACGTACGACATCAGGTTCACCGGGTCGTTCCACACGACGGTGGTCCAAGGCGTGGCCGGAAGGGTGACATCGTCGGTGACGGGCTCGTCAAGCTCGACCGGGCTCGGCGCGGACATGGGGCCCATCGTGCCACGATGGCGCCCGTGGACTCGACAGCGCTGCTCACCGACCACTACGAGCTGACCATGCTGCAGGCGGCCCTGGCCGCCGGCACGGCCGGCCGACGGTCGGTCTTCGAGCTGTTCCCCCGGCGGCTCCCCGAGGGCAGGCGGTACGGCGTCGTGGCCGGTGTCGGCCGGGCCCTCGACGCCCTGGAGGCGTTCCGGTTCGACGACGACACGCTCGCGGCGCTCGACGGGGTGGTCGACGCGCCGACGCTCTCGTGGCTCGCCGACTACCGCTTCTCCGGTGACGTGTGGGGCTACGCCGAGGGCGAGCTCTACTTCCCCAACTCGCCGCTGCTGGTCGTCGAGTCCACGTTCGCGGAGGCCGTTCTCCTCGAGACCGTGCTGCTGTCGATCTACAACCACGACTCGGCGGTCGCGTCCGCGGCCTCCCGGATGACGATGGCCGCCGGCGGCCGGCCGTGCATCGAGATGGGGTCGCGGCGGACCCACGAGGTCGCTGCCGTCGCGGCCGCCCGGGCGGCGTACGTCGCAGGGTTCGAGGCGAGCTCCAACCTGGCGGCGCGCCGCTACGGCGTCCCGACGACCGGCACCAGCGCGCACTCGTTCACGCTCCTCCACGACACCGAGGAGCAGGCGTTCCGTGCGCAGGTGACTTCGCTCGGCGTCGGGACGACGCTGCTCGTCGACACCTACGACATCGCGCAGGCGGTCCGTCTCGGCGTCGAGGTGGCCGGACCCTCGCTCGGCGCCGTCCGGCTCGACTCCGGCGACCTGGGCGTGCTCGCGGTGCAGGTCCGCGAGCAGCTCGACTCGCTCGGGGCGAGGCAGACGAAGATCATCGTCACCAGCGACCTGGACGAGTTCGCGATCGCTGCCCTGGCCGCGGCACCCGTCGACGGCTACGGCGTCGGCACCGAGCTCGTCACAGGCAGCGGCCACCCGACGAGCGGCTTCGTCTACAAGCTGGTCGCCCGGGAGGGCGCGGACGGCGAGCTGGTCTCGGTCGCCAAGAAGAGCATCGACAAGGGCTCGCTCGGCGGCCGCAAGTACGCGCTGCGCCGCCGCTCGTCCCGCGGCGTCGCCGAGGCCGAGGTGATCGGGATCGGCACCGCCCCGGTCGACGACGGCGACGACCGGGCCCTCCTGGTCCGGCTGGTCGAGAAGGGCGAGATCGTCGGGCGCGAGCCGCTGACCGCAGCACGCGACCGCCACGCGGCCTCGCGGGCCGAGCTCCCGCTCGCGGCCCAGTCGATGGCCAAGGGCGAGCCGGTCATCCCGACGTTGTTCGCCTGAGCCGGGTCTACCCTCGGTCCATGGCCAGCGCGCTGATCGTCGTCGACGTGCAGAACGACTTCTGCGAGGGCGGCTCCCTGCCCGTCGCGGGCGGCGCCCGCGTCGCCAGCGACATCGGGGCCCTGCTGCGGGCCCGGGCCGCCGGACTGCCCGGCGCGGTCAGCTATGACCACGTCGTGGCGACCAAGGACCACCACATCGACCCGGGGCACCACTTCTCCCGCGAGCCCGACTTCCGCGACTCCTGGCCGGCCCACTGCGTGGTCGGCACCGACGGCGAGGCGTTCCACCCCAACCTCGACCCCGAGCCGTTCGAGGCGATCTTCACGAAGGGCGAGCACGCGGCGGCCTACTCCGGGTTCGAGGGCCGTACGACGGGCGGCACCGCGCTGGCGGCGTGGCTGCGCGAGCGCCGGGTCACGAGCGTCGACGTGTGCGGCATCGCGACCGACTACTGCGTGCGGGCCACCGCGCTCGACGCGGTGCGCGAGGGCTTCGCGGTGACCCTGCTCGCGGACCTGTCGGTGGGGGTCGCGCCCACCTCGACGGCCGCCGCTGTCGAGGAGCTGAGGACGGCCGGCGTCTCCCTCGCCTGAGCCCCGTCCGCCCGACCCCGTGCAGGGACCCGGGTCCTGGCACTGCGCGAGACGCTGACGAGACGGAGGCCACAGGGTTAAGGTCCGCTGGTGACTTCGATCTCGGCGATGTCCCCGCTCCGTGAGCGACCCTTCCGGTGGTACTTCCTCTCCCGCTCCGTCAACCTGGTCGGCAACACCATGTCGCCGGTCGCGCTCGCCTTCGCGGTGCTGGCCGTCGACGACGGCACGGCGTCGCTCGGCATCGTCCTGGCGGCGTACACGGTGCCGCTCGTGGTCTTCCTGCTCCTCGGTGGCGTGCTGGCCGATCGCTGGGGACCGCAGCGGGTGGTCCAGACGTCGAACGTCCTCGCCGGCCTCGTCCGCGGCGCCCTCGCTCTGCTCGTCGTCAGCGGTCACGCCGAGCTCTGGTCGATGGTCGTCCTCGCGGCGGCCAACGGAGTGGTCGTCGCGCCCGGACTGCCGGCGATGAACGGCATCGTCCCCCGGCTCGTGCCCCGCGACCAGCTGCAGCAGGCCAACGCGCTGCTCTCCCTGACGCGGGCGTCGCTGATGGTCATCGGGCCGAGCGTGGCGGCTGCGCTCGTGATCGGCGTCGGCTCCGGCTGGGCGCTGCTCATCGACGCGGCGACGTGGCTGGTCGCCGCGCTCCTGCTGCTGCCCGTCTCGCTGCCGCGCGGGGCTGCCACCGGCCGTTCGATGCTCGACGAGCTCGAGGAGGGCTGGCACTACTTCCGCACGACCACCTGGCTCTGGCTGGTGGTCGGGGTGTGCGGGCTGCTCAACGCCCTCGCCGAGGGCGGCCTGACGGCCCTGGGTCCCGTCCGCGCCCACGACACGTCGATCGGCGCCCACGGCTGGGGCCTGGCGATGTCCGCCCAGGCGCTCGGCGCGCTGGCCATGACCCTCGCGCTCATGAAGTGGCGGCTCGAGCGACCGCTCGTCGCCGGGCTGCTCTCGGGGGCACTCTTCGGGCTGCCGATGATCGCGCTGGGCGTCTGGCCCTCGACGGTCCCGCTGATGGTCGCCGCCCTCCTGTCGGGTATCGGCGTGCAGACGTTCAGCCTCGGGTGGCACGTCGCGGTGCAGGAGAACGTGCCCGGCCAGATGCTGTCCCGCGCCTACTCCTACGACCAGCTCGGCTCGATGGTCACGGTTCCGATCGGCCAGCTCGCGATGGGTCCGCTCGCCGAGGTCTACGGGATCGGCCAGGTCCTCACGGTCGCCGGGTGCCTCTACGTCGCCGTCTCGCTGCTGACCCTCGGCGCGGCGCCCGTACGCGCGCTCGCCCGCACGGCCACGGTGCCCGCCGCGACCTCCGTGGGCTGAGGGATTTCGCCATCCCGGTGGACCGGCGTAGGATTGCCATCAATACATAGTCTCCCTATGCATCGCGTACAATCTCATCATGCACTCGCAGCTGACCCACGCCTCCCTGGCCCTGAGCACGGACCTGGTCATCTACACGGCCCGTCTCGTGCGGTCGCTGCGTCGGAACATCGACGCTCCGGCTGGCGTTCGGGTGCTCTCCCTGCTCGACGAGCACGGCCCTCTCGGAGTGACCCAGCTCGCCAAGCTCGACCGCTGCTCCCAGCCGACGATGTCGGCCGCCGTGGCCAACCTGGCCGAAGCGGGCCTCGTGGCCAAGGATCCGAGCCCGGTCGACGCACGGAGCAGCGTGGTCAGCCTGACCCACGAGGGCAGCAACGTGCTCGCCACCCAGCGTGACGCCTGGGCGACGGCGATCACGGAGCGGCTGCGGGCGCACAACCGGACCCAGGAGGATCTCGCGACGGCCGTGTCCGTCCTGCGTGACCTGCTGGAGCCCGACCCGATGAGCGGCGCGAACAGGGGAACCCGACCCGAGAGGATCTGATGGCCGCCGCCGCCAGTACCAGTCACTCGCCCGCCTCCGTCCAGGAGACCGGTTCGTTCTTGAAGCAGCCACGCGCCGTCTGGGCGGTCGCGTTCGCCTGCGTGATCTCGTTCATGGGCCTCGGCCTCGTGGACCCGATCCTCACCTCGATCGCGCAGGACCTGCATGCCACCGCCGGCCAGGTCTCGCTGCTGTTCACCTCCTACATGGCCGTCACCGGCGTGGCGATGCTGATCACCGGCTTCGTGTCCAGCCGGATCGGTGCGAAGAAGACGCTGCTCGCCGGCCTCGTGCTCATCGTGGTGTTCTCCGCTGTGGCTGGGGCCATGGACAGCATCGGCGGGATCGTCGCGGCCCGTGCCTTCTGGGGCCTGGGCAACGCCCTCTTCATCGCGACGTCACTGGCCACGATCGTGACCCTCGCCGCGGGCTCGCTGAAGCAGGCCGTCCTGCTCTACGAGTCGGCGCTCGGCATCGGCATCGGGCTCGGCCCGATCGTCGGCGGCCAGCTCGGCGGGATCTCCTGGCGCGCCCCGTTCTTCGGTGTCGCGGTCCTCATGTGCATCGCACTGGTCGCCACGATGGTCTTCCTCCCGTCGATCCCCCCGCAAGGTCCGAAGACCTCGGTCGCCGACCCGATCAAGGCGCTGAAGTACCCGGGCCTGCTCGTCGTCGCGCTGACCTCGCTGCTCTACAACTTCGGCTTCTTCACCCTGATGCTGGCCGCGCCGTTCCCGCTGCAGACCAGCGCCTCGAACGTGGGCTGGATCTTCTTCGGCTGGGGCCTGCTGCTCGCCTTCTTCTCGATCTGGGGCGCGCCCTGGATCGAGTCGAGGATCGGCACCGTCGCCACCATCGTCGTCGCCCTCGTCGGCTTCGCGGCCCTGCTCGCCATCATGGCGATCTGGACCGACCACAAGCCCGTCATCGTGGTCTGCGTGATCCTCGCCGGCGCGTTCCTGGGCATCAACAACACGGTCATCACCACGCTGGTGATGGGCTCGGCCCCCGTGCCGCGGCCGGTCGCCTCGGCGGCGTACTCCTTCGTGCGCTTCGCCGGCGCCTCGGTCGGCCCGTACCTCGCCGGCAAGCTGCTCGAGCACAACATCCACGCGCCGTTCTGGATGGGCGCGGGTGCGACCTTCCTGGCCGTGGTCCTGCTGCTCAGCTTCAAGCGGTTCGTCCCCACCACGACCGACACCCCGTCGCACGGCTCTGCCGAGGAGGCCGAGGACGTGCTGGTCGGCGACGCCGACTGATCGTCCCGCTCCAGCAGGCGGCGAGGTCGCCCTGGTCGAGTTCACGGCCAGGGCGACCCGGGTGTCGCCGGAGGAGGACGTCAGGACGTCTTGCGGGTCGCCCACTCGCGGATGCGGTCGATCCGCGTCCGGAGCTGGTCGGCGTTCGCCACCGCCGCCGCGGGGCCGCCGCACTCCTTGCGCAGCGCGGCGTGGGTGATGCCGTGCGGCTGCCCGGTGCGGTGGTTCCAGGCGGCCACCAGCCCGTTGAGCTCGCGCCGGAGGACGGCCAGCTGCTCGTGGGTGGAGACGTCCGCGAGGGAGTCGGCGGCACGCTCGCGCGCCTCCTCGGACGTGGTTGCGCGCTCCTTCTGCTGCTTGGCACGATCCGACTGCCGCTGCCGGAGCAGCTGCTTCATCGACTCGGGGTCGAGCAGGCCCGGGATGCCGAGGAAGTCCATCTCCTCCTCCGAACCGACGTGCACCTCCCCCGCGTGGCCGAACTCGCCGCCGTCGAACAGCACGCGATCGAAGCGAGCCTCGGAGCCGAGCGCCTCGAACGGGAGCCCCTCCTCCTCGGCGCTGGCCGACTCGCTCGCGTTGGCCTGCGCCATGAGCGCGTCCTCCGCGGCGAAGATGTCGCCCTCGTCGGTGATCTTCTTGCCGAGGACGTGGTCGCGGGCCACCTCGAGCTCGGCGGCGAGCCCGAGCAGGCCGGGCACGGACGGCAGGAACACGCTCGCCGTCTCACCACGCGACCGGGACCGCACGAAGCGGCCGACGGCCTGCGCGAAGAACAGCGGGGTCGAGGTGGTGGTCGCGTAGACGCCGACGGCCAGACGAGGTACGTCGACCCCCTCGGACACCATCCTGACCGCGACCATCCAGCGGCTGTCGTCGGCGCTGAACGCGGCGATCTTCTTCGACGCCGCCTTCTCGTCGGAGAGCACCACGGTCGGTGACTCGCCGGTGATCTCCTTGAGGGTCTTGGCGTAGGAACGCGCCGAGTCCTGGTCGGTGGCGATGACCAGCGCACCCGCGTCGGGCACGTGCCGGCGTACCTCGGAGAGCCGCTTGTCCGCGGCGGCGAGGACGGCCGGGATCCACGACCCGCGCGGGTCCAGGGCGGTGCGGAGCGCCTGCTGGATCATGTCCTTGGTGAGCGGCTCGCCGAGCTGCGCGGCGATCTCGTCGCCCGCGCGGGTCCGCCAGGTCATCTGGCCGGAGTAGGCCATGAACAGGACCGGGCGCACGACGTGGTCGCGCAGCGCCTCGGCGTAGCCGTAGGTGTAGTCGGCCACCGACCGCGGGATGCCGTCGTCGCCGGGCGCGTAGGTGACGAACGGGATCGGGTTCACGTCCGACCGGAACGGCGTGCCGGTCAGCGCCAGCCGCCGCGCGGCCGGCTCGAACGCCTCGCGCACGCCCTCGCCCCACGAGAGCGCGTCGCCGGCGTGGTGCACCTCGTCGAGGATGACGAGTGTCTTGAAGCGCTCGGTGCGGATCCGCATCGCCAGCGGGTTCACCGCGACGCCGGCGTAGGTGACCGCGATGCCGAGGTAGTCGGCCGAGGTCTTGCCCTGCCCCGCCGAGTAGTTGGGGTCGATCGGGATGCCGGCGCGGCTGGCCGCCTCGGCCCACTGGACCTTGAGGTGCTCGGTCGGCGCGACGATGACGATCCGGTCGATCATCCGGCGACCGAGCAGCTCGCTCGCCACCGACAGCGCGAACGTCGTCTTGCCGGCGCCGGGCGTCGCGACGGCGAGGAAGTCGCGCGGCAGGTCGGTGAAGTAGCTCGTCATCGCCGCCTGCTGCCAGGCACGCAGGGACGTGGCCGTGCCCCACGCCGCCCGCTCCGGCCATGCCGGAGGGAGCGCGTTGGGGGCGGCGGCGTCGGTCGGGCGCCCGCCCGTCACTCGCCGGAGCCCGAGTCGCCGTCGCCGGGGCCCTCGGAGAGCCCCTCCCAGATCTCCTTGCACTCCGGGCAGACCGGGAACTTCGTGCCGTCCCGGCTCGGGACCCAGACCTTGCCGCAGAGGGCGACGACGGGCGTGCCCATCACCATGGCCTCGGTGAGCTTGTCCTTCTCGACGTAGTGCGAGAACCGGTCGTGGTCGCCGTCGTCGGTCGGAACGGTGCGTTCGTCCTCCCGCACCCGCTCGTCCAGGGCGGTTCCGCCCTTGTCACCGAAGCCCAGGAAACCCATGCGCCAACCCTAACCCGCGGGCTAGTTCAGGTCCGGATCGACGGGCCGGGTGGAGTGCCAGGCGAGCTCGCCGGGCTGGCGACGGAGGACGTCACGCCACAACAGCTCGGTGTCGCCGCGGAAGGCGTCGAGCGCCTCGCTCGGGACCACGTACCAGCTGCCCTCCTCCACCTCGGTCTCCAGCTGACCGGGCGCCCAGCCGGCGTACCCCGCGAAGATGCGCAGGCGGGAAAGGCTGCCGGCGAGGAGCTCGGCCGGCGTGTCGAGGTCGAGAAGACCGAGGGAGCCGCGAACGGTGCGGAAGCCGACGGGCACGTCGGCGGGATCGCGCAACAGCGCGACGGCCAGCGCGGCGTCGGTGCCGACCGGGCCGCCGTGGAAGAGGACGTCGGGCTCGGCGACGGCGCCGCTCCACTGGTCGAGCACCTCGGCGACGGTGACCGGCGAGGGCCGGTTGAGCACGACGCCGAGGGCGCCGTCCTCGTCGACGTCGAGGAGCAGGACGACCGTGTCGGCGAAGTTGGGGTCGAGGAGGATCGGCGTGGCGACGAGCAGCATCCCGGCCGCGAGACCGGCGGGCCCTCCCTCGTCGCCTGGCATGCCCCCATCATGACCCAGGATCCGAGTGGTGGCGAGGACGGACAGCGACCCCGGCCCCGGCGCTGAGGGAGGGAGGGATTGCGCCGGCGACCGGGGTCGCGGATCGGGGTGCCGTCAGGCGGCGAGGACCGCACGGATGCGGTCGAGCAGGCTCGGGCGGCCCGCGCCGAGCTCGGGCGGGACCGGGACGTACGACGCCCGGGCGCGCTCCTCGATCCGCTCGCCGACGGGGACGGCCCGCTCGTCGGCGACCGACGCGTGACCGGCCATCACCGCCAGCAGCATGTGCTCCTTCGCACGCGACTTGCTGATCGCGTGCGCCATCTCGGCGTCGACGGGCTCGGCGCGGTAGGCGTCGAGGATCGCGCGGACGCCGGGCAGCTCGTCGGCGACGCCGTGCCACGCGTGGACGACGGCGGACTCGAGGTCGAGAGGCTGGGCCATGAGCTCGCGCTCGATGCGGCCGGCGAGCCGGGTGTGCCACTTCAGCTGGAGCGTGCAGAGCAGGTCGAGCTCGTCGTCGAACGTGGCTCCGACTCCGTCGACGTCCGTCGGGAGTCGGCCGTCGAGGCGCGCGTTGGCCACGTCGATGACGTTGCGGAGGATCTCTCCACGGTTGTGAAAGGACGTCCAGGTCATGGTCGCGCTCCTTCTCGGGGACACTCACATACCGTGAGTACGTACCCAACGTACGCGACATACCCACAGTACGGAAAGCACCGTTCGGAGTGATCCGGGCCACGAGGCGGTCGTCACAACGATCTAGACTCCGCCGCGTGAGCAAGCTCGTGCCGAAGGTTCCGCCCCTGCCCGGCGCGAGCCGTCGGCAGCAGTACTCCGCCAGCACGAAGCGGGCGCTGCTCGAGGTCGCGGAGGGGCTGTTCGCCGAGCACGGCTACGCGGGGACGTCGCTCGATGCCATCGTCGCCGGCGCCGACGTCACCAAGGGCGCCCTCTACCACCACTTCAGCGGCAAGCAGGCGCTCTACGAGGCGGTCTTCGAGCGGGTGGAGTCGGAGTCCGCGCGCCGGATCCACGAGGTCACCACCGGCATCAAGGACCCGTGGGAGAAGGCGCAGACCGGCCTGCGCGGCTTCCTCGACATCGTCCGCGACCCGATCTACCGCCGCATCGTGATCCAGGACGGCCCCGCCGTGCTCGGCTACGAGCGCTACCGCGAGCAGGAGGAGCGGTCGAGCTTCGGCGTCGTCGAGGAGATCGTCCGCACCGTCCTGACCGTTCCGGGCGCCCAGGTCGACGACGACATGATCGCGACGTTCGCGCGGATCTTCTTCGGCGCGCTCTCGTCCGCGGGCGAGTCCGTCGCCGCGTCCTCCGACCCGGAGCTCGCCACACTGCGCGTCGAGGCGGCGCTCAGCTTCATCCTCACCGGCATCCAGTCGCTGGCCGAGCAGGGCATCCACATCGCCTCGCCCGAGCCCGACTGATCGGCCGGTCGCCTCCCTGGGGAGAGCGCGCCGCGACACCGCCGGCGGTGCTCGCCCCGCCGGCCCGCCGGACCTGTCCGTGGGCGCCGTCGCGCGGACGAGCGGATGACCTCGACAGCATCCGCGCCATCGGAGCGGAGGCCGTCGGCGCGCGCCATTGGCGCACGATCCATCCATGACATAGGCTCGCAAACCGGACGATCTACGGCATTGGAGGGATCATGACGGAAAATCTTCGCCAGCACCCCGCCTGGTTGCGCCTGCGCGACGCGGTCAGCGAGTTCCGCGGCCACCAGCAGCCCGACGGCTCGGCACCTGAGGCACCCCTCGGTCTGGTCGAGACTATCCGGGGAGCGGTCGCCGAGCTGGCGCCGTACTTCCCGCACGACGAGGCCTACCTGGCCGCGGTCGACAAGGACCTGGCCCGCTGGGCCGACGCCGGCCTCGGCGTTCCCGACTTCCTCGACTCGCTCTCCGAGTTCCACCCGTCCCGGGGGCGCGCGGACGGTCGCGGTCACCTGGTCGTGTTCCCGATGTACACGCAGAACGGCAACCCGGACCGCAACCTCGAGGCGCTGCTCATCCACGAGGCGTGGCCGGCCTGGCTCGCCGAGCTGGAGGCGACGCGCTACGACAACCCGATGTTCGTGCCGATCCGCTTCGACGACTTCACCGCCGGCTACGACACCCACTCGGCGGTGCTCTTCCCCGAGACCGTCGTGGTGCGCGAGACGCCGGCCTCCTACACCTGGGGCGGGATCTTCTGCGACCGGGAGGCCGCCCGCTTCCGCCAGGTCAGCAGTGCGGCCGCCGACATCCTTCGGCTCGAGCTGCCCGAGGAGGCCCGCGAGCTCCTCGCCGACCAGGCGCGGTGCGAGGAGGCGTTCGTCCTCTGGGACCTCATCCACGACAGGACGCACAGCCACGGCGACCTGCCCTTCGACCCGTTCATGATCCGGCAGCGCCAGCCGTTCTGGATGTACGGCCTCGAGGAGCTGCGCTGCGACCTGACCGCGTTCCGCGAGGCGGTCACCCTCGCCGACGAGGGGCTGGCCCAGGCCGAGGACGTGCAGTACGCCGTCCTCTTCGACCGGCTCTTCCGCTTCCCCGTCACCGGCAACCGGGTCCGCAACTACGACGGCCTCGGCGGCCAGCTGCTCTTCGCCTACCTCCACAAGAACGACGCGGTGCGCTGGACCGACAACCGGCTCACCATCGACTTCGACCGCGCCCGCGAGCTCACCGCGCGCCTCGGCGAGGAGATCCAGCGGTTCTACCGCGACGGCATCGACCGGCCGAAGGTCGTGCACTGGATCGCGGGGCACGAGCTGGTGTCGACGTACCTCGCTCCGCACCCGGGGTCGAAGTGGGCGCGTGCCCACGAGACCCTCGACTTCAGCGTCCCGCCACGCCAGCTCGTCGACGACGTGCTGCCGGACGAGTTCCCGCTGAGCATGTTCTACGAGACGCTGGCCAAGAAGCTGGG
This sequence comes from Nocardioides sp. CER19, assembly GCF_029846275.1. Classification (GTDB taxonomy): domain Bacteria; phylum Actinomycetota; class Actinomycetes; order Propionibacteriales; family Nocardioidaceae; genus Nocardioides. The sequence goes on along the minus strand of NZ_JARVWS010000001.1, from coordinate 1,525,346 downwards.
TGGGGTGGTCGAGTCGACGCGTGGCGTCACCGGCAAGATGACGGCATGACGATCCCGGTCCGCCACGATCCCTCCCGCATCAGCTTCGCCAGCGACAACTACGCCGGGGCCCACCCGGAGGTGCTCGCCGCGCTGGCCGCTGCGAACGGCGGCCACCAGAGCGCATACGGCGCCGACGCCTACACCTCGGCCCTGCCGGAGGTGTTCGCGCCGCTGTTCGGCGACGGGATCGAGGTCTACCCGGTCTGGAACGGCACCGGCGCCAACGTCGTCGGGCTGATGTCGCTGACCGACCGCTGGTCGGGCGTGATCTGCAGCGACGTCGCGCACATCAACACCGACGAGTGCGCGGCGCCCGAGCGGGTCGGCGGCCTCAAGCTCATGACGGTGCCGACCGAGCACGGCAAGCTCACGCCCGAGCTGGTCGCCCGCGAGGCCCGCGGCTTCGACGACGAGCACAGGGCCAAGCCGGAGGTGCTCTCGCTGACCCAGAGCACCGAGCTCGGCGCGGTCTACACGGTCGACGAGGTGAAGGCGCTCGCCGACTACGCGCACGGCCTCGGCATGAGCGTCCACATGGACGGCGCCCGGATCGCGAACGCGGCGGCGGCCCTCGACGTACCGGTGCGGGCGTTCACCCGCGACGCGGGGGTCGACGTGCTGTCCTTCGGCGGGACGAAGAACGGCATGGTGTTCGGCGAGGCGATCGTCGTCCTGAACCCCGAGCGGGTGCGCGGCGTGCTCTACCTGCGCAAGCTGGCGACGCAGCTCAGCTCCAAGACGCGGTTCGTCTCGGCCCAGCTCGAGGCCATGGTCGCCGACGACCTGTGGCTGCGCAGCGCCGCCCACGCGAACGCGATGGCCACGCGACTGGCAGCCGGCGTCGCCGACATCGACGGCGTGGAGATCACCGCGCCGGTCGACGCGAACGCGGTGTTCGTGCGGCTGCCCCGCACGGTCGTCGACGCGGTCCAGCCGCACTTCCCGTTCTACCTGTGGGACGAGTCGGACCCGCATCGGCCGGTGGCACGGTGGATGTGCAGCTTCGACCTCACCGAGGACGACGTCGACGCGTTCGCCGACGCCGTCCGCAGCGCTGCCTCGTGATGCTCACCTGATCGTCAGCTGGGGTCCGTTGTCGGGGACCAGCTCGATCCAGGTGTGACCCGCCGGGACCTTGAGCGGGCCCGTGGCCGTCTTCAGCTCGAACGAAGAGCTCGCGTTGCCCTTGCTCCAGGTCGCCCGCACGAGCTTGCCGCCGTGGAACAGCAGCGCCTTCCCGGAGCGGTTGTCCAGCTGGATCTCCGGCACGTGGTTGCCCGCGGGGTCGAGGTAGCCCGCGTCGCCGATGTGCGCGCGGATCACGAGCACGTTGTCGGCGGCGAACGCGTCACCCTTCTTGGCGTAGGAGTTCGTGTTGACGTAGTGCCCGCCCTGGAAGGCCCACTTGGTGGTGTGGAAGCCGCCGAACGGGACGTCGACCTGCGTCGCGGCTTGGCCGCCGGCCGGGAAGTCCGCCTCGGTGCCCCACGGCAGGTAGTTCTTCGGGGTCCGGGCCGCCTTCGTCTTCGCCAGGGTCGCGGTCTGGTCCAGGTGGTCGAGCAGGTGGTACCAGCTGGGCGACGTACGGGAGTTGTCGCGGAAGAAGCCCTTGGCGCCCTCCTCGATGAACTTGACGCCGGCGCCGTTGACCCGGGCCTTCGTCGGACCGGCCATGCCGCTCGTGACGACCGTGGCACCGGCGGGCGAGACGACGCTGATGTCGCTGGCCCGCATCGAGCGGACCGGGCCGACGGTCTTCGGCAGGCCGGAGTAGAAGAAGGCCGCGAGCCGGGTGGCGGCGCCCTCGACGAGCTCCTCGACCACCATGTCGGCCGAGCCGAGCCCGAGCTGGGGGGCGCTGTTGTCGGTGTTGTCGATCTTCACCACGAACACCGGATGGTTCTTCGCGACCGAGGTCCCGGCGGGTGCCTGGACGCCGGTGAGCGGCCAGTACTGCGGCGGCGGCGGGGTCGTGGGCGAGGTCGAGGCACCCGGCTTCGCGGCCGACTTGTTGTCGTCGTTTCCACCGCCGCACCCGGCCAGGACGAGCCCGGCGGCGAGGAGGGGCGTGAGGGTGCGAGCCAGGAAACGGCTCTGGGTGCGAGTGCGCACGAGGGCTCCGATCGGGTGTGGTGCGAGTCCAGCGGTGGCCGCTGTCAAGTGTGCGTCAGTGGTCGGGGGGCGTCCGGAAGGCGCGCGGGGCGTTCAGCCGAGCGTCGCGCCGCCGTCGACGAACAGGGTCTGGCCGGTGATGTACGACGACTCGTCGCTGGCGAGGAACGCGGCGGCGGCCGCGATGTCCTCGGGGAAGCCCACGCGCTTGACCGGGTTGTGCTCGGCGCTGAGGCGGCGGAACTCGTCGACGTCGAGGTTGAGCCGCGCGGCCGTCGCGTCCGTCATCTCGGTGGCGATGAAGCCGGGGGCGATCGCGTTGACGTTGACGCCGAAGGGTCCGAGCTCGATGGCCAGGGTGCGGGTGAAGCCCTGGATGCCCATCTTGGCGGCGGAGTAGTTCGCCTGGCCGCGGTTGCCGAGGGCCGACGTCGAGGAGACGTTGACGATCTTCCCGTACTTCTGCGCGACGAAGTGCGCCTGCGCGGCCTTGCTCATGAGGAACGCACCCTTGAGGTGCACGCCCAGGACGAGGTCCCAGTCGTCCTCGGTCATCTTGAAGAGCAGGTTGTCGCGGGTGATGCCGGCGTTGTTCATGAGGATGTGCAGGCCGCCGAGCTCGTCGACCACACGCGCGATCGCCGCGTCGACGTCGGCCGAGCTGGCGACGTCAGCGCCGACACCGACGTGCTTGGCCCCGCCGGAGACAGGCAGCTTGCCGGCGGCCTCGGCGGCGGCCGACTCGTCGAGGTCGATGACCGCGACCGACGCACCCTCCTCGGCGAACCGGGTGGCGACACCGAGGCCGATCCCCCGCGCCGCACCCGTGATGACGGCGACCCGCCCGTCGAAACGCCCCATGATTCCTCCGCTCCTGGTGTCCGGACCGGCGGCCACTCTAGATGACGTTCGGTCAGCCCTCCGCCAGGGCGGCGCGCAGCCGGCCGGCGTACTCCTCCTGCTCGTCGTCGGACGCGTAGCGCGTGCGTGGCCAGAAGAAGCCGCGCAGCCCGTCCCCCTTGGTCCGCGGCACCACGTGCAGGTGCAGGTGCGCCACCGACTGGCTGACGGTGTTGTTGACGGCCACGAAGCTGCCCTGGGCACCCAGCCCGGCGACGACCGCCGCCGCCAGGCGCTGGGCGTGACCGAGGAAGCCGTCGCGCAGCTCGCCGGGCAGGTCGGGGAGGGTCACCACGTGTCGGCGCGGCACGAGCAGCGTGTGGCCCTTGAAGACCGGCCGGTGGTCGAGGAAGGCGACGAAGTCGTCGTCGGCGAGCACCGTCGCGGCCGGGGTCTCCCCCGCCGCGACCGCGCAGAAGAGACAGTCGGCCATCGCGCCATCCTCCAGGGTCAGTCGGGCAACGGCACCCGGAGGAACCGGGGCCGGTAGCGGCGCGGATCGTCGAGGATGCGCGCCGGATCGGTGTTGTTCTCGCTGTAGGACACCACGACGGTGCCCGGCTCGGGCAGCAGGTCCGGGTGTGCGAGCGGCATGTAGCGCAGCGTGCCGCTCGTCGCCTCCGACGGGATGTGGGCGACCACCGTCGCGTCACCGAACGGCCCGGTCGGCGACGACGCCGTCCAGACGGTGAGGTCGGAGCCGAGGAACTCGCCACGCTTGCTGACGGCGTACCAGCGCCCGTTCCGCTCGAACACGCTGAGCGTCTGGGACACGCTGTCGCCGGCCGGCAGGAGCTGTCGCGCGGACGCGGGGTCGCGGCGCCACCGGCTGCCGTCCCAGTAGCGCCAGCGGCCGGGGTCGAGCAGGTCGTCGACCCGGGTGCGCGCCACGCGGAGGGAGAAGCCGCCGGCCGTCGCCCGCTGCGGACGGGCGGTGCCGTAGAGGTAGACCCACTCCCCCTCCACCAGCGCTGCGGCTCCCCACATCGGCCGCGTCGTGTCGGGACTGTCCGGTCCCAGGTCGCGGACGCCGAGCAGCTGTGGGACCCCGCCGCGCGGCACCAGGAGGATGGCGGTCGCCGGCCCGAGCGCCTCGAAGTCGAAGACACCGCTGCCGGTGGTGTGCACCCGCTGGAGGCCGATGCCGACGAGGTCGTAGCCCGGGCGCTCGACCCGCGCGACCGACATCGGCCAGTAGCCGACGCCGTCCGGCCGGTCAGGGACGAGGGCGCCGTGCCCGGCGGGCAGGACGACCTGGGCGCAGCCCGGCGCGATGACGAGCATGGAGTTGCGGACGAAGCCGGCCTGGCCGCCGGGCCGGGCACGGAGGGTGTCGCCGAAGACGTAGAGGTCGCGACCGTCCTGCAGGCGGACGCTGGCACCCACGTCCCCACCGGCGAAGTCGGGTCCGCCGCGCACGGTGTCGACGAACCTGTTGAGGTCGGTGACGCTCGCGATCGGCCCGGTCGGCAGGCAGCGCGTTTCGCTCGCACCCTCGACGAGGGGCGCGGCGTCGGACGTGGAGCGGCTCGGCACGACGTAGGAGACCCCGAGCAGGACCGCGGCGACAGGCAGCACGATCGCCAGGACGCGCACCCGCCACCACGCCGTCGAGGTCCCCGCCACGGCACTAGTGTGACGGCTGTGTCCGACCGCCCGCTGTTGCCGGCCCGGCTGGCGATCGGCCTGTTCCTCCTCGCCGGCCTCGCCCTGCCGCTGGCCGCCACCGTCCATGCCGGCGTGAGCGGTCCCGAGCTCCACGGCGAGGTCGTCGCGGTCGCCGGCCCTGCCGTCGTGGCCCAGGCTGCTGTCGACCGCGCGAACGCCATGTCCGACCGCCCCGTGCACGCGCGTGTCGTCGAGTCGCCCGACGGTCTCGAGCCGGACGAGCGCGCAGCCCGTGCCGAGGTGAGCAGCGGCGCCGCCGCGGCCGCCGTGGTCATCGACCTGCGCCGGACCGCCGACACGCTCCTGGTCGCCGGTTGGCTCCCCTCCGACGTGGCGCGGCAGCTGGCGTCGGACGCGGCGGCGGTCAGCGCGAGCTACGGGCGCACGCTGCACACGGTGCGGGTGTCGCCCCCACGCCCCGGATCACCCCACCTGCCCGCCCGGCTGGTCGCGCTCCTCGTCGGCGTCGGGATCGCGCTCGCCGCGGCGCTCTCGGCCTGGCGCGGACCCGTGGCGGCCACCACCGCCCGCGGCGCAGCACGGCTCTCGGGTACGGCGGCCGCGGGCTGCGCGGTCGGAGCCGTCGTGGCGGCGCTGGTCGACACGGGCCGGCCGCTGGTCACCGCGCTGGTCTGCGCCGCGGCCGTGTCGGTGAGCGCCTGGCTGGTCCTGGCGGCCGAGTCACTGCTCGGCCTGGCCGGGCTGGGGCTCGCGACCGGCCTGCTCCTCGGCCCCGTCGTCCCGCTGCTGAGCGGCACCGATCCGGCGTACCTGCCCTCGCCCTGGTGGCAGGTGGACCGCCTCGCCCCGCAGCAGGCCACGCTCCGGCTGCTGCAGCACGACCTCATGGGCATCGACGTGGCCGCCGCCAGGTCCTGGCTGCTCCTGCTCGCCTGGGCGGCGATCGCGGTCCTGACGCTGGTGGCGTCGCGGCAGGAGCGGCCCGCTACTCGCACACCCTGAGCCCGCACGCGACGACGATCGGGCGCGACGCCCCCGGCGGGACGGCGTCGAAGTGCTGGGTGTCGCCGAGACCGTAGGTCCAGTGCAGCCCGTGGCTCGCCATGATCCGCACCACGACGTGGGCGCTGCTGCGCCACGCCACGCGCGGGTGGGAGTGTCGCTGCCACCAGCGGTTGGGGACGGTCCCCTGGCGCGAGCGGTAGGGGTTCTCCCAGGTGTTGAGGTCGATCGCCGTTCCGTAGGAGTGCGGGGAGAGCGTGCGCGGGTTGCCGACGACGCCGCGACAGTTGAAGCCGGAGGTGTTGCCGGCCTGCATCGACTTGTAGTCGTCGGCGCCGTGCAGGCGGCCGGACCAGCCGAACCTGTCCTCGCGCACCATCGATCGGAGCGGGAGCCGGTGCGAGTAGAGGTCCGAGAACGCGGCGGCCACCTGGGCCGCGACGCTGGCGGCGACGACGATCTCGCCCCGGCGGCGGTAGCCGGTGTAGTCCCAGTAGTTGACCCTGATCAGCCGCAGCGCCGTACGGCCCACGGGGCAGCCGGAGTGCCAGGTGCGGCCGACCATGCTGCGCCACACGTCGTCCGGGACGGACGTGACCACCGCATGGGGCCCGGCGCCGACGGCGTGCGGCTGGACCGGGAGCCGTCGCTTCGGCGTCGGGGCGCGACCCGGCAGCCGCACGGGTGGCCCCGGTGGGCGGTTGTCGAGCGCGTAGACGCCGCTGCTCGCGCCCGTCACCCAGGGCAGCGTCGGGGCGATCGCCCGCCAGCGCGTGTCGGCGCGCGGCGTCGAGGTGTACGTCGCCACGCCCTGCGCGTCGGTGAGGAGGACCGCGGCGGTGCGCCAGCGCCACTGCACGACGCGCTTGCCCTTCCGCGTCACGACCTGCCGCTCGGCGACCTGCAGGGTCACCCGCCCGCTGACCGCCTCGCCGCTGTCGGCGCGCCAGGCGACCCTGACGCGCGTGGACTGCTCGTCGACGACGCGGCCGGGCCCGGTGACCGTCACCCGGCTCGTGCGCCGGCGCAGCGGGATCACCACGAGGACCTGTGCGGCCGCGTGCGTCTCGTCGCCGGCGAAGCTGAGCCGGACCGTGTTGTCGGCCGGAGTGCGCGACGCGGCGACGGTCGCCCGGCCGGCGCCGGCAGCGTCGGTCGTGACGGTTCCGACCGGCTGCCAGGCACCTGCCCGCTGCCGCTCGACGGTGACCGGCTGGCCCGCGAGGGGCGTCGCGGGATCGCCGGTGGTGAGGGTGAAGCCGATCGACGCCGGCTGGCCGGCGTACGTCGGGGGCGGGGCGGTGGCGGTCAGCACGCTGACGGCCGGAGCCGCCGGGTCCGCCGACCAGGCCGGAGCCGACGACATCCCGAGAACGACGGCGATCAGGCCGACCACGACGCGGCGCATGGGTCCAGTGTGCACACGTGGATGACGCCGCGGCGGGTGCCGCGCGTGGCAGGGCGCAGGTTCTCGGAGCGATCCGGGGCGTCAGGCGGGCTGCAGGCGCGCCGCACGGTCGGCGCGGCCGACGGTGACGATGGCCGCGAAGACGACGGCCCAGCCCACGAGCACGTCGGTCACCCAGTGGTTGGCCGTCCCGATCACCACGATCGCCGTCATGAGGGCGTAGGCGTAGCCGAGGACGTGGACGATCCGAGAGCGCATGGTCGTCGCCAGGGCGTAGGCGACCCAGAGCGCCCAGCCGGCGTGCATCGAGGGGAACGCGGCCAGCTGGTTGGTGAGCCCGCCGAGCCCGCGCGGCGCGGAGGCGTCGGCGCCCCACCACCCGGCGTCGGAGTGCAGGTTGAGCAGGTCGGCGTACCCGGGCATCATCCGCGGCGGCGCCGTCGGCAGCAGCAGGTAGCAGGCGAGCGCCGCGAAGGTCGCCACGATGAGGACGCGACGCGCCGTCGGATAGCTGTCGGGGCGACGTACGAAGAGCCACCCGAGCACGGCCGCTGTCACGACGTAGTGGCAGCTGGCGTACCAGTAGTCACCGAAGACGCCCAGCCAGTCGTGCGAGACGAAGACCTGGTTGAGCGCCGACTCCCAGTCCAGGTCGAGCAGCGTCTCGACGTGGAGGATGCGGGTCGCACGCTGCGCAGCCGTGACGATGTCGTCGGCCGCGAGCAGCCGGCACCCGGTGTAGACCAGGTAGACGAAGGCCAGCAGGAGGACCTCCCGCAACGCCGCCGGGACGTACGCCGACCAGCGCGCGAGGCGGAGGCGCACGGACGATCGGCCGGTCGGAGCAGCGGGGACGACGGGGTCGCGTCGGTCGACGACGTCAGCTCGCACCTGCAAGACCGCTTCCCCCTCGAACCGCCTCGTACCCACCGTGCACCGACCCCGGGCCCACCTCCGCTGATGTGGAGAGGAACCTCCACATCAGCACGTCACTATAACGCGAACTGGAGGTGACACTCCACTTGGTAGCATGGGTCGCGTGTCACAGACGAGCCGCGAGCGGGTCCGCAGCGCCGACCCGGCCCTGCGGGCTGACGCGGCGCGCAACCGCGAGCGCATCGTCGAGGCGGCCTGCCGGCTGTTCCAGGAGCACGGCCTCGACGCCCCCCTCGAGGACGTCGCCCGCGAGGCGGGCGTCGGCATCGCGACGCTCTACCGCCGGTTCCCCACCCGCGGCGACCTGACCGCTGCCGTCTACGAGCGGATCATGTCCGACTACTCGGCGACGGTCGAACGGGCCGCAGCCCAGCCCGACCCGTGGGAGGGGCTGTCCGCTCTCGTCATCGGGCTGTGCGAGCTCCAGGCCTCCAACGCGGCGCTCCGCGACCTCGTCACGATGCGCGGCCCCGAGTCCATCGACCCCGAGCGCCAGTCGCTGACGCAGGGCCGCCTCGAGGCACTGGTCACCCGCGCGCAGGAGGCCGGCCGACTCCGCCCGGACGTCGAGGTGACCGACCTCGTGCTGGTGCTCCTGGGCAACGCCGAGATCGTGAAGCGCACGGCCGGGCAGGGCTCGGTCGCGTGGCGCCGCTACGCGGCGCTGCAGCTCGAGGCGCTGCGCAGCCGACCCGACCCTGCCGCGCTACCGCCGGCTGCGTCCGCCGAGCTCAGCAGGGGCGCCCTCGAGCGGACCACGCGGCACGGCTGACGCCGGCGGCCACCCTCAGAGCAGGCCCTGTGCCTGCTTCGCCCGCAGGACGCGCAGCGCTGCCGCGTCGACCCGGGCACGGAACCCGGGGCTGCGCTGGGCGCGCTTCAGGAGCGCCGCATACATCGCCGGGATCGGGCCGGCAGTCGTCACGAGCGCGAGGTCTCCCCCGGCGGCGACGAACCTGACCGCGCGCTGCCCGGGCGTCCAGCGGGCGACGGCCGCGGCGGTCAGGCTGTCGGAGACGACGACGCCCTCGAAGCCGAGGTCACCGCGCAGCAGGTCGTGGATCACCGTGCGGCTGAACACGGCGGGCGCGGTGCGGTCGATCCGCGGGTACGACGCCGACGACATCATCATGAACGGCACGCCCGCCGCCACGGTCGCCGCGAAGGGGCGCAGGTAGGCGTCGTGGCGCCGGGTCACCGAGTCGACGACCGTGGCGGTGTCGTCGGTGTTGCCGCGCACCCGTCCCAGCCCCGGGAAGTGCTTGGCTGCGGTCGCGACCTGCGCGTCGGCCATCCCCCGCACGAACGCCGCGGCGTGGGTCGCCACCCGGGCCGGTCGGTGCCCGAACTCCCGCTGCCAGCGCCCGATCGGCTGGTTGGTGCGGGCACCGCCGACCGGGACCGTGTCGGCGACCGGCGCCAGGTCGAGGTCGATCCCCGCCGAGCGGAGGTCGCCGGCCCAGCCGCGGGCGGCGGTGCGCAGCTCGCGCACGCTCCACCGTCCCTGGGTGAGCGCCGTCGGGATCGCGGCGAAGCCGGGACCCGTGAGGCGCTGCACGTGCCCGCCCTCCTGGTCGACGGCGACGAGCAGGCCGGCGGCCGACGGTCCGGCGCTGCGCCGCAGACCGCGCACCGTGCTCGCCACCGCGCGCCGCGAGGCGCTGGTGTTGCCCATGAGGATGACGCTGCCGACGTGGTAGCGGGCCAGCGCCCGGGTCGCCGCCGGGGACGGGCCGTCGGCCGGCGTACCGACCATCAGGAGCTGACCGACGCGCTGCGCCAGGGTCATGCCGGCCAGCACGCTCTCCGCCGTACGCGGGGCCGGAGCCGCGTGCGAGGGGGCGGCCGGGAGCAGCAGGAGGGCGGCGAGCACGACGAGGATCCGGGAGCGCACGAGGCGACCCTAGGGCCTGAGGGGACCTCCGCGAGGAAGACCTCGTGGACTGGCTGAGGTCGGGCCCCGAGCTGCCGATGCACGATGGTGACCGGACGCCGCCTCCCCGATCGAAGGGCCTCGCGATGAAGAAGCTGCTCGTCCTCCCCGCCGCCGTGCTCCTGCTCATCGCCGGGCTCGTCTCCCCCGCCGGCGCACGGACGACCACGCTCACCTGGCAGGGCTACAGCTGGGTCCCGCGGACCGCGCCGGGCAACCCGGGCGCGCCGCAGCAGTGGGCGGCGGCCAACGTCTCGATCGACGGCTCGGGCCGGCTGCACCTGAAGGTGACCCGCGACAAGAAGGGTCGCTACACGCAGGCCGAGCTCGACTCGACCCGCAACGGCTGGGGCTACGGCACCTACCGCTGGCGGGTCGACACCGACGTGAGCCGGCTGGCGCCGGAGTACGTGCTGGGGCTGTTCACCTACGGGACGGACCCGGCCTACGGCCACCGGGAGATCGACATCGAGGCGTCCGGCTGGGGCACCACCCCGATCACCTGGGACTACACGACCTGGGCGAACGGCCACGACGCCGTCGCGCGCACGACGGCCCCGACCGGCCCCAGCACACAGCAGATCGACTGGACGCCCGGGCAGATCACCTGGACGTCGTACGACGGGAGCGGAGCGGTGATGGCCATCGCGACCGCGATCGGCGCGGACGTGCCCGTGCCCGGCGACGAGAGCATCGGGATCAACCTGTGGGTGTGCGGCTGCGAGAGCGGCTGGAACCAGACGCCGGCGACCGAGGTGGTCCTCAGCGGGTTCGCGTTCACGCCGTTCCGAGGCTGAGGACGGCACGCTCACCCGTTCTGGATGACGCCGCGCCCGCCCGGGGCGACGAGGCTCGTCGGCGTGACCGTGGTGCCTCGCTGGGAGTGGCGGAGCTTCGGCGAGCACCTGGGCGAGTCGGGCACCGGTCTGGCGGAGCTACCCGTCCAGCAGGTCGTCGACAGCAGCGAGCTGTATCTCCTCGCCACCCCGGGCACCGACCTGGTCAAGGTGCGCGACGGGCTCATGGACATCAAGCACCTCCAGCGCGTGGGAGACGGCGGGCTCGAGCTGTGGAACCCGGTGCTGAAGGCCGCGTTCCCGCTCTCCGCGACCGACGTGGCGGCCGTCGCCGCGGCCTGGGGCGTCGAGGCGCCGACGACGATCGGCGAGCAGGGGCTCTCGCTCGACGGGCTCCTCGAGCACGTGGTCGCGCCCAACCCGCGGTTGCGCGCGGTGGAGGTGCGCAAGCACCGGCAGCGCTACCAGCTGCGCGGGTGCCTGGCCGAGGTGACCGACGTACGTACGGACCATGGCGCGACCCGCACCGTCGCGATCGAGTCGGAGGACCCCGCCGCGGTCGTCGCCACCCTCGCCGAGCTCGGGCTGGCGGGCCGCCCCAACGTCAACTACGGGCGCGGTCTCAAGGTCCTGGAGCACTTCGGGACCGAGCGCTTCGCGGTCATCGACGTCGGCACCAACTCGGTGAAGCTGCACGTCGGCGAGCGGTCCGCAGACGGTGCGTGGCGCCGGATCGCCGACCGCTCGGTCATCACCCGGCTCGGGGACGGCCTGCGGCAGACCGGGCGGCTGGGGACCGAGCCGATGGAGCGGACCGTCGACGCGATCGCGCAGATGCTCGAGGAGGCGCGGGAGGACGAGGTCGACGCGGTGGCGGCGGTGGGGACCGCCGGCCTGCGGATCGCGGAGAACGGCCGAGACTTCGTCCACACGGTGCGCGAGCGGTGCGACCTCCTGGTCGAGGTCATCTCCGGCGAGGAGGAGACGCGGCTGGCCTACCTCGCGGCGACCGCAGGGCTGCCCGCCACGGGGTCGCGGGTCGTCTTCGACACCGGCGGTGGCAGCTCCCAGTTCACGTTCGGGCACGGTGGCCGGGTCGACGAGATGTTCAGCGTGGACGTCGGCGCGGTGCGCTTCACCGAGCAGTTCGGCCTGGGCGACGCGGTGTCCGAAGCGACGCTCGCCGCCGCCCTCGCCGCGATCTCCGGCGAGCTCGGCCGCCTGGAAGACCGCGGCACCCCCGACGACGTACTCGCGATCGGCGGAGCCGCCACGAACCTCGCCGCCGTCAGCCACGCCCTGGCCGACTACGACCCTGACGTCGTCCAGGGCACGGTGCTCGACCTGGCGGAGATCGACCGCCAGATCGAGCTCTACCGCACCCGCCCGGCGGCCGAGCGGCGCTCGATCACCGGTCTGCAGCCGGCCCGCGCGGAGGTCATCCTGGCCGGGGCCTGCGTGGTGCGGACGGTGCTGGACAAGCTCGGGAAGGACTCGCTCACCGTGAGCGACCGCGGCCTGCGCCACGGCGTACTCGCCGAGCGGTTCGCCGCGACGGAGGTCGTCTAGAAGGGAACCCGCCATGACCACGACGCCGACCGCGCTGTTGCCCGACGAGCTGCTGCGGATGCTGGAGCTCGCCCGGCAGTCCGACAGCGTCGAGCTCAAGCTGACCGTGCCGCCCCACGCCTACCGGAGCGCCGCGAAGGCACTCGCGCTGGATCCGCTGGAGGCGCAGATCCGCCAGGTGTACTTCTTCGACACCCCTGATCTCGCCCTCAACCGGGCCGGCGTCGTCGTCCGCGCTCGGCGCGTCCAGGGACGCGACAGCGACTCGACCGTCAAGCTGCGGCCGCTCGTGCCCTCCGAGCTGGACCCGTCGCTGCGCTCGTCGCCGCAGTTCAACGTCGAGGTCGACGCCATGCCGGGCGGCTACATCTGCTCGGGCTCGATGAAGAACACCCTCTCCCCGACGGCGGTGCTCCCCTCGGTCTCGGGTGAGCGGCCGCTGCGCAAGCTGTTCTCGAAGGAGCAGCGGGCCTTCTACTCGGTCCACGCGCCCGACGGCCTCGAGCTCGACGACCTCGCCGTGCTCGGCCCGATCCTGGTGCTGAAGCTGAAGTTCGACCCGACCGACATCACCCAGCGGATCGTCGTCGAGCAGTGGATCTATCCCGACGGCTCGCGTGTGGTGGAGCTCTCGACCAAGTGCGCTCCCGCCAGCGCGCTCGACGTCGCCATCACCACCCGCACCTATCTCGAGTCCAAGGGCATCCCGGTGGGCGGCGAGCAGCAGACCAAGACGAAGACGGCCCTGGAGTTCTTCGCCGCCGAGCTCGCCTCCGCCTGACTCAGTCGAGGTCGAACTCGTTGCCCTCGACGTCCTGCATCACCAGGCACCCACGAGCCCGGTGTCGACCCGAACCTCCTCGGCACAGGCCGACCGCACAAATGGACCCGCGGGATGTCGACGGGGCTCGACGCGCTCAACCGCCCGCGTCGAGGCGCGTTCGCACCATCCGGGGGGCGCCCGGGACGACGTTCATCTCCTCACGGGAGACGGGGTGCGGCGGCAGCGGAGTACGAGGCATGGTCAACGTGATCTCGGCACCGCCCTCGGCTGCCCGCCCGGCGCGGATCGTCCCGCCGCGCGACTCGGCGACCTGTCGCACGAGTTCGAGCCCGAGCCCCGTCTGCCGCCGCACGTCCATCTGCAGCGTCTCGATGACCCTGGGTTCGAGGTTGACGGCATCGACGACGTCGTCGGCCAGACCCGGCCCGGAGTCGGCGACGCCCAGCTCGACCGTGTCGCCAGCCCGTCGGGCGAACACGCGCACCGTGTCGTCGACATCGGTGTAGCGGAGGGCGTTCTCGACCAGCGTGTCCAGGCACATGCGGACCCGCTCGCGCGAACACGTGAAGGTGCCGACGTCCGAGTCGACCACCCAGTTCCGGGCCGTGACGTTGCCCCACCGCGTCACGACCTCGTCCACGAGAGCGTCGACGTCCACCGCTCGTCGCTCCTGGTGGTCAGAGACGGCGAGCGTGCGTACGAGGCGCTCCCCCACCCGCTCGAGGGTCCCGAGCTCGTCGTCGATCACGCTCAGATCCTCGTGCTGCTCGCCGGTGAGGTCCTCCTCCTGCAGCAGGCTGACATACCCCCGCGCGATGGTGAGCGGTGTCCGCATCTCGTGCGAGTACATCCGCGAGAGGCGCTCCCGTTCCTCGTGGCGCACGCGCTCCGCGTCGGCGAGGATGCCGAGCTGCCGCATGCTCTCCACGCGGCGGGCGACGTGCCAGGCCATGACGAACGCCATCAGGGCCATGAGCGGGATCTCCGCGGTCTCCTGCCAGCCGATCACCCCGTCGGAGGCGCGACCCACGAGGACCGCACCGCTCGCGACGGCGTAGACCGCCGTGGACAGCAACGTCACCGCTGGTGGCCACAGAGCGAAGCCGTAGCTCAGGCAGAGGGTGATCCACCCCAGGTGGAAGGGGATCGTCTCCTCCCCCGGCGATGCCGCCATGAGAGCGCAGCACAGGACCGCGAAGAGGCTCCACGGAACGAAGAGGGCGGGTGGACGCCACATGTCAGGCGCCGTAGAAGCAGTACCCGACACCTCGGATGGTCTCGACCGGGAGCTCCCGCATCTTGTTCCGAAGCCGACCCACGCACACGTCGACCACGTTGCTGCTGGGTCCGAAGGCCTCGCCCCAGATGTCGTTGAGCAGCTCGTCGCGCCGGCACACGTCCCCCCGCCGGCGCATCAAGTGGGCGAGCATCGAGAACTCCCGCTCTGTCAGCGAAACCTCGGCGCGGCCGACGCGCGCCTTACGGCGATCGAGATCCAGGACGATGTCGGCGGACGTGAGGTAGCGGTCCCCGCCGTGCCGCAGTTCCGGCGCCTGCACGATGTGCCGCCGTACGCGTGCCATCAGCTCCGAAGGATGGAACGGCTTGACGACGAAGTCGACCGCGCCGTGGTCGAGCGCCTGCACACGAGCCGCGACCTGCGTGACGGCAGACAGCACGATCACGGGTGTGTTGTCCCCGCGCTCGCGAAGCTCCGTCAGCACCTGCAGCCCGTTGCGGTAGGGCATCACGATGTCGAGCAACGCCAGGCTGATCGACTCGGCGTCCATCGCATCGAGCGCCGCCTGGCCGTCTGGCACCGCCACGACGGAGTGGCCGTTGGACACCAGCGAGCGGCTGAGGAACGTCCTCACTCTGTCCTCATCGTCCGCCACGAGGATCTTGCTCATGCTCATCTCCCTCGGGACACCGGCCGGCGCGGCACGGACGCCGACGGGATGACACCTGACAATCTCCCAGCGCCTGACCCCGAGCCCCATCGGCAGAAGAATGGTGCGCCGATCGGAGGCGAACCGCCGCGGCCTCCTCGCCATTTACCCGTTGTGGGGTAGCGCGGAGGTGCCGCGCAGCGCGGAACCGGGGCCGATCGGCGCCGGAGGATGACACGTTGATGACAGACGCCTGACGACTCGGTTGGCTCTCGATGACAGCTTTCCGTCGGCTCGATGACCGACGCCTGTCTTTTCCGTGAGCGCTCCGACACGGATCGGACCCCGGGACCGTCCTCGCCCCAGCGTGTGTCCAGGTGGCCGCTGCCACCAGCCGTCCCGCGTGTCGGAGGAGGAACCGTGAGGATCACGAATTCCGTCAGCTTCTCGCTCAAGGCGTTCTTGGCGCTCACCCTGGTTGTCGCGCTGTCGCCGTTCTCGCTGACCGCCCTGCGGCTCGCCCCGCCGGCCTCGGCCGCGACGGGACCCGGCAGCATCAACCTCAGCGTCGTCTCCGGCCGCAGTGTCGGTGCGGCGGCCGGACTGATCCACCAGGGCGACGCCGTGACGTCGTACCGGTGGATCATCAACCAGGACGACACGGGCGATCCGGGGACCGCCACCGCACCATTGCTGGATCGGTGCCTACCGGCCCGTGCGGCGGGTGGGTCGAGCGACGCCGACTATGCCGACACCTGTCCGTGGCCATCGGCCCGCAAGACGTCGGGTTATTCGCCGATCATCGCCCAAGGCACCGAGACCGACCTCAGCGACAGCACGAGCCTCGACGGTCTGCCGGAGGGCAAGTACCTCATCTCCGTGACCGCCGACGGTTACAAGATCGGCGGCCAGCACTTCGAGGTGGCCGGCAACAGTCAGACGGTGAAGGTCGAGCTGGACCCGACGCCGCTCCCGCTCGCGACGATCCGCATCGACGTCTTCGACGACAGCGCACCTGTCGACGGCACGTACGAGGTGGACGCCGAGAAGGCGCTGTCCGGCTTCACGGCGCACCTCACCGACGTGTTCGGCGACGTCAGCACCGACTACTACGGGAATGCGCTCTGCACCGCCTACCAGCACGTGGGCGGCAACAACAGTGCTCCGATCCTGTTCGACGCCGACAGCCACCCCATCGTCGACACCAGCCGTTCCAGCGGCCACTGCACCAGCGATGCCGGCGGGCACATCGTGATCCCGAACCTCGGCCCCAACCGGCTGGCGGCGACCGTCGCGCCCCCGGCCGGGCAGACCGACCAGTGGGTGCAGACGACCACCCTCGAGGGCGGCCACGACTACGACATCTGGAGCCAGGAGGGCGCCACCGGCTACGACACCGAGCTGGTCAAGGGTGGCGAGCCGGTCGCGTCGGTGCAGTTCGGGTTCGTGCACACGCGCGGCCTGCCGACGCCATCGGGGAGCGCCCCGACAGGCGAGGTCAAGGGCGTCGCGGTTGCTGGCCTGCCCTACGTCGGCGGCCAGAACGGCCAGGTCGTCCCCGAGACCGGCTTCGCAGGCGCCAATGTCGATGGCCCGATCGCCAAGCCGTGGGTCGCGCTCTCGGACCTCGACGCCGGTGACGCGGCCGTCTACGTCGGGCGCGGTGCGGCGGATGGCTCCTTCGACATCACGGGTGTCCCCGACGGCCTCTACCAGCTGACCATCTGGGACGACGACCAGGACTACATCCTGTGGAGCTTCAACGTGGAGGTGTCCGACGGAGGGGTCTCCGACGTGGGCAACAGGATGATCGTCGGCTGGTTCACCCACCTGCACGGCCACGTGTTCATCGATGCCAACGAGAACGGTCGCCGCGACCCCGGTGAGGCCGGCGTGCCCCAGTTCCCGCTGACCATCCGAGAGCGCGACAACTCGCTGATGGACCAGTACACCAACACCGCCTCCACGAGCTCCTCCGGCGCCTACGACATCCGCGAGACCTACCCGCTGAGCAAGTGGCTGGTCCTCGAGGCGTTCGACACCCGGTACCGCACGACCGGCATCACCTACCAGGCCGAGAACGACCCCACCCCGACCACGAAGCTCGGCGGCCTGGTCGACCTCGACTTCCTGCCGGTCATCGGGCTGAGCGGCCAGGTGGACTGGGGCGTCAAGCCGTACGACGCCGGCAGCAACGGCGGCATCGCCGGCACGGTCAGCTATGACGTGACCCGCAACGAGCTGGACCCGGCGGACGCCGCGTCGGAGGGTTACCAGCCGGGCATCCCGGACCTTCCGGTGCACCTCTACGCCAGCATGCCCTGCACCGCCACCGACGCCGCGACGGTCGCGAACGAGTGCCGGCAGGGCAAGGCGATCGTGCCGCTGTCGGTGCCCGACCCGGACAACCCCGGCCAGACGATGAGGAACCCCGATCCCGACCGGGGATCGATGGTCAAGGGCCCGGAGCTGTCGGACGCCTACACGTCCGAGGAGTGGGCACCGCCGCGTGGCTGCACGGCCCGCGACTACAGCGGCGAGCCGCTCATCGACCAGAAGGCACTGCCCGAGTTCGGCGAGGACGCCAACCGGATGTGCGTCGAGGCGCCGATGATGGGCGTCGCGATCGGTCCGAGCGACAAGACGCCTGGCGATGCCTCGCAGACCGTCAACGGCAACTACGGCTTCTCGAGCTCCAAGCTGAACCTGTACGCACCCGGAAACGCGAAGAACCCCGCGCCCGACAAGCAGTTCCCCCTGTACGGCGACCTGGCGGCCGCCGGCTACCCCGAGCAGGACCTCAAGCCCGGCGACTACATCGTCGGCGTCGAGGTCCCGGACAACCCGGTCGGCGGCGGAAAGATGTACAAGGCGACGGCCGAGGAGGACGTCAACGTCTTCGACGGCGACGGGTACCTGCCGCAGGAGAACATGAACGCCATCACGCCGGCGCTCGAGCAGGACCCGCCCGGTCCTCCCACACCCGACGTGACGGAGCCGTCGCAGCCGCCCTCGCAGCAGGCCGGCATCATCTCGCCCTGCGCCGGTCGTCTGCACAAGGTCGACGTGACCAACCCGAACTTCCTCGACGGCGGCGGCAGTCCCTTCCAGGGACAGGACCGACCCTCCTGCGAGGACAAGCTCGTGACGGTTCGGGCCGGGCAGACCGCGGCCCCGAACTTCAACCTCTTCACCGACGTGCCGATCCCCACGCACTTCTGGGGCCTCACGATCAACGACCTGGGCCTCAGCCTGGACAAGCGCAGCGTCGAGTACGGCGAGGCGCAGGGCCTGCCCTTCGTCCCGATGGGTCTCTACGACTGGTCCGGTCGGCTCCTCGACACGGTCCATACCGACTTCAACGGCTTCTACGAGGCCCTCGAACCGTCCACGAGCACCTACAACTGCCCCGTCCCCGCCGGACCGTGCCCGAACATGTACCGGTTCACCGGCAACGACCCCGGCTCGCCTGACCATCCGAACGCCGACTACAACCCGCGGTTCCGGACCATCTCCGCGAGCTTCCAAGGGTGGCCGGGCCTCTACACGGTGACCGACACCGCACCCACCCAAGTCGCCACCACCGCCCTCACGCCCGGTTCGACAGCGGTCAACCCGACCCAGTGCGACCTCGGCACGACCTGGCCCCAGCTGCTCAGCACCGACCACCCGTGGGTCCGCCTCGGTGACCCGGCCGCCGGCCGCACCGTCACCTTGAACGGCTTCGGCTTCGGCAGCGCCGGCACGTTGCGGCTCAACAACACGGTCATGCCGACCTCCAGCTGGAGCGACACGAAGATCGTGTTCACCGTCCCGACCACCAGCACGCCCGGTCCCGCGACCGTCGAGGTCACGCGTGCTTCGAACGGGCTCAAGACCGTCAACGGACTGACCATCCAGCTCCTCAGCGGGAACGCCGGCAACGCCGGTGGCAACGCCAACAACCCCCGGCTCGCTGAGGTCGGCCCTGGCAAGCAGTTCGCCACCGTGCAGGCCGCGCTCGAGGCGGCACGACCGACCTCGGCCAACCGGTACTGGCTGGTCGTCGTATGGCCGGGCGCCCAGACGGCCCTCAACCCGCGTGGTGAGTACAACGAGAACCTGATCGTCCATCACCGCACCCGCATCCAAGGCGTCGGGCCCGGTGGCTTCCTCCCGAACGGCAGCTTCGTGCGCGGCTCGATCCTGGACGGCTCAGGGTTCAACCCGGACAACGCCCAAGGCCAAGCATGGATCACCCGCCTCGGGACGCTGACCTACTCCGGGCAGCCCGAGGTCCCCGACGCAGCGGTGATCACCGTGCTCGACGACCCGACCAACGGCTTCGCCCCGGTCACGTACCCGGTCACCATCGACGGGTTCCGCATCACGGGCGGCTCGCAGAGCGATTTCCCGACCAACGTCAACGAGGTGACCGGCGGCGTCAAGACGCCCTACGGCGCCGACGGTGCGCTGGTCACCCAGGGCGGCGGCATCTACGTGCACAGCCGAGTGACCGGCATGCAGGTGACCGACAACGTGATCGAGGGCAACGGCGGCTCGTACGGCGGCGGCGTCCGCGTCGGCACCCCCTACCGGTCCGACAACCTCGACACCGGCTTCGTGCTCTCCCGCAACCAGGTCCGTGACAACGGAGGCACCAACCTCGCCGGCGGCATCGGGATCTTCGCGGGCAGCGCCAGCTACCAGGTGACGAAGAACGCGATCTGCGGCAACTTCTCGGCCGAGTACGGCGGCGCGATGACCGCGTTCGGCTGGCAGACGACCGCCGGTGGCACGATCCAGGGCAACCGCATCTGGTTCAACTCGTCCTACGACGAGGGCGGGGCCGTCATGATCGCCGGCGAGCTGCCTCCCGACCCCGCCCAGCTGTCGGAGGGCACCGGACCGGTGACGATCGACAAGAACGTCATCTCCGACAACCTCGCCAACGACGACGGCGGAGGGATCCGGCTGCTCCAGGTCGCCGGCACGCACGTCAGCCGGCTCACGCCGGGCACGATCACGATCACGGACAACACCGTGACCAACAACGTGTCCACCCACGAAGGCGGCGGCATCAGCCTCGACGACGCCCCGTTCGTGACGGTGTCGGGCAACACGATCGCCAAGAACCTCACGACGGCGTCGGCGATCACGAGCGACGGGCTGCCTGCCCCTGCCGGGCTCTCTACCGCGCAGAACAGCGACGCGCTGCAGGCTCGGCTCCGGAACGCCATCATGTTCCCCGCCTCGCAGGTGCTCGCGGCGACGACGTTCAGCAAGCCGACACTCCTCGACAACGTCTTCAACGACAACCGGGCGGGCTCGTTCAGCGGCGGCTGGGTGACCGGCATCGGCGGCACCCTGCCGGACGGCTCCGCCAACGACGTCAACGTCTGGGACATGGGCGTCGTCGACGGCGGCGGCACCCTCTCGCCGATCGGCTCGCTCATCTCCAGCGACCAGGGCACGGACGGCGGCAGCAGCACCACGATCGCGGCCGACGCTGGCCTCAAGGACCAGAAGGACGTGTTCGTGGACGTGCTGGCCGCGCGCAGCTACCCGGCGTTCCGACAGTCGCTCATCATCGGCGAGCTGCTGCCGCCCAACCTGTCCGGCGACTACCACCTGGTCGGCACCGGGTCGCCGGCGTACGGACGGGGCGTCGCCAGCACCCAGGTCACGTGGGGCAGCGGGCTGCTCGGGTTCCGCTACACCGTGTCCGCACCGTCGGACGACATCGACGGCCAGACCCGCCCCTCGGGGAGCGGGGCTCAGCCCAGGTACGAAGCCGGATCGGACCAGCTGAAGCCCTGATCGAAGGTGGCCGCGGGCGCCGACCCCCTGCCCCGCGGCCACCTTCTTCTCCACACCCGTTCACGTCCGCACCACCCATCCGTGACACACGAGGAGCACGAGATGACTGAGATGAACCGTCGGGGACCGCTCTCGAGGCGGACGCTCCTCACGGGCGCGGCCGGCGCGGCCGGCGCCGCCGTCATGGTGGGCGCCCGGCTCACCGCACCTTCCGGGCTCGGATCCGCGACCGGACTGCGGCCCGCGGCCGCGGGCGTGCATCCCCAGAAGACCGTGCACCTGGCCGGCACCGACGGGTGGGTGTCCATGCCCCAGGGTGCCCCGGCCGACCCGCCCTTCTTCCCGGACTCCCTGGCCCCCGCCGGGTTCGACACCTACGTGTTCGGATTCCGCGACGTCACCGGACTCTCGGCCACCCAGGTGGCCGCCCAGCGCGGGCACGCCCAGATCAGCGCACCGATGCTGAGCTTCGACGAGGAGGACGACATCTTCATCACCCTCAGCAACCTGGGACTGCTGCAGCGACCGGACCTCTTCGACGGGCACACCCTGCACTGGCACGGCTTCGTCAACGCCATCCCGCTCTTCGACGGCGTCCCAGAGCTGTCGCTCGCAGTGCCGGTCGGCCGGGACTTCACCTACTTCTACCGACCCCACGACGCCGGCACGTACATGTACCACTGCCACTTCGAGGACGTCGAGCACGTGCAGATGGGCATGACCGGCATGGTCTTCATCCGGCCGAAGCAGAACAAGGCCCCCGTCAACGGCGACCCGGTCGGGACGAAGTACGCCTACAACGACGGCGACGGCTCCACGCGCTACGACCGCGAGTTCGCGTTCATGCTCACCGAGCTGTGGTCGGCCGCCCACTACCGCGACGCGCACATCCAGGTGAACGACTGGACGGACTACGCCGCGAGCTTCTGGTTGATGAACGGCCGCGGCTATCCGGACACCCTCGAGCCCAGCGGCAACCCGCTGGTGACCGCCGCCGGACGGCTGCAGTACCAGCCGATCACCTCGACGGTCACCTGCAACGCCGGGGACCGCGTGCTCCTGCGGTTCTCCAACCTCGGCTACCAGAACCACCAGATGAGCGTGGACAACATCGACCTCACCGTGGTGGCCAAGGACGCCTCACTGCTGCGGGGACGTGACGGGACCACCAACTACCTCGTCACCAACGGGGTGGACATCGGCCCGGGCGAGAGCCGTGACGTCATCTTCGCGGCTCCCACCGCCGGGGAGTACCTCCTCTACGACCGCAACTACTCCTACCTCGACAACGGGGGCGGCCCCGGTTACGGCGGGATGATGACGAAGATCGTCGTCCATCCCGCCGGCACCCTCGGTCCGCAGACCGCCGCGAACGCCTGATCGGACCGAGGAGACACGATGCGAAACCTCACCCATCACCTGGCTCAGCGGCGGTACGCCGCCGCGCTCGTCGCGGGCACGCTCGCGCTCGGCAGCCTGACGCTCGGCGCCCGCGCGGAGGCCGCACCCACGTCGGAGGGGCTCGAGTGCCTCACCGATGCCCACAACACGTTCTCGCTCACCGCCCGAGACGGCTACGTCTCCACTCCGGACGGCAACTCGATCTACATGTGGGGCTACGGCCCGAGCAGCGGGTCCTTCCAGCTGCCCGGTCCCGTCCTGTGCGTCACCGCCGGTACGCACGTTCGCGTGATCCTGCACAACACCCTGGTTGAGCCCACCTCGATCGTCTTCCCCGGCCAGAGCGGCGTCACCGCCGACGGCAAGCCGGCCCAGCCGCAGCTGACCGACACCGGCTCCATGACGTCGCTCACGCAGTCAGCGGACGCCACGGGCGGTTCCGTCACCTACGAGTTCACCGCCGGCTCACCGGGCACCTACCTCTACGAGTCCGGCACGGACGTCGCGAAGCAGGTGCAGATGGGCCTGTACGGCGCCCTGGTGGTCCGCCCCGCCGGACACCCCGCCCAGGCCAACGATCGATCGGACTCGGCGTTCGACCCCGACCACGAGTACGTGTTCCTGCTGTCCGAAGTCGACCCCGACCTCCACCTGGGCGTCGAGCGCGGCGACCCGGTCGACGTCGCTCACTCCACCGCCCGCTACTTCATGATCAACGGACGCAGCATGCCGGACACGCTGGCGCCGAACCACGCGTCCTGGCTGCCGAACCAGCCCTACGGCGCCATGGTCCACATCAAGCCCTACGACGCCCAGACCAATCCGCACCCTGCGCTGATCCGCTACCTCAACGCCGGCTCCGTCAACTACCCGTTCCACCCGCACGGCAGCGACGAGCGGGTCGTCACGCAGGACGGCAGCGCGCTGGCCGGCAGCGGCGGTCAGGACCTGTCCTACCTCAAGTACGACCTCGATGTGGAGCCGGGCCAGTCGCTCGACGCGCTGATGGACTGGCGCGACGTCGAGCAGTGGGACCCGGCGACGAACCCCATCCCGACCCAGCTTCCGGCGATCCAGGACCAGCTCCTCGTCGGGCCAGACACCTGGTTCAGCGAGAGCGGCTACCTCGGGAAGAAGGGCTCGCTGCCCACGAACATCACTGCCAACAACGAGTGCGGCGAGTACTACCACGTGGCGCACAGCCACGCGCTCCAACAGGCCACCAACTACGGAGCCACGTTCGGCGGCATGATGACGGTGTTCCGCATCGACCCGCCGGCCGGCTGCCCGACGAGCTGAGGACGGCGTCGATGAACACGACTCGAACCACCGCGACCAACCGGCTCGTCCGGTGCGCCACAGCCCTGTGCCTCGGTGCTGGCACGCTCGCCGCTCTCGGCGCGACGAGCAGCCCCGCCCATGCGACGACGGCTTTACCGCAGGCCGCCCTGGCTGCCGCTCCCGTCGGGAAGCTGGCCCCGAGCGGATGCACCCGCGACGACGCCACCGCCACCGACGTCTGCGACCTGTACGCCATGGCCGGCACGACACAGGTGCTGGGCAGGACGCTGCCGATCTGGGGCTTCTCCAGCACCGGATCAGCCGGCTCGGCGACCGCCCCAGGCCCCGTGCTCGCAGTCCAGCAGGGCGACAACGTGACCGTCACCCTGCACAACCAGCTGGCCGACGACGTGTCGCTCGCCTTCCCGGGCCAACCGGCGACCGGGTTCACCGCCGGTCTGGACAGCACCGTGGGCGCCGCCCCCGGCAGCACGCGCAGCTACACCTTCACCGCGAACCGAGCGGGCACGTTCCTCTACGAGGCCGGCCACACCCCCGGGGGCGCACGGCAGGTCGCCATGGGCCTGGCCGGCGCCCTCGTGGTCCTGTCCGCCGACGGCACCGCAAGCGGCCAGGCGTACGACGACGAGGCGGTCGTGGTGCTCAGCGAGATCGACCCCCGTCTCAACGGCGACCCGGCGGGCTTCGACATGCGCAACTTCCGCCCCGCCTACCGGCTCATCAACGGTCGGCCGTTCCCGACCACCGACCCGATCCCCACCGACCAGGGCCACCAGGTGCTGATCCGCTACGTCAACGCCGGCACGGTCACCCATCCGATGGCCACTCTCGGCGCCACCCAGCTCGAGGTCTCCGACGACGGTCACCCGCGCGCACACGCGCAGCGCGAGATCGTCGCCACGATCCTCTCCGGCACGACCGCCGACGCGATCGTCACCATGCCGTCCGGCGAGGACTCCAAGGTCACCCTGATGGAGACCGGCGGTCACCTGCACAACAACGGCCAGACCGAGCTCGACCCGACTCAGGTCTCCACGGGCGGCATGATGACCTTCCTCGACACGAACGCCCCCACGCCGACCGACGACCACGTCGGCCCGGTGTCCCGCCACCTCGCCGTCTTCCCGAGTCCCTCAGCCGGCCTCACGCCCGTGAGCGTGACCGCCGACCTCAGTGACGCCAGCAGCGGCGGGTCCGCCGTCGACGCCGCCGAGATCCTCGTCGACGACCCCGACATCGGCGTCGGCGCGGGGCTGGCCATGACGGGCGCGTTCGGGTCCGCGTCGGTCACCGGTGCGCAGGGCAGTCTGCCCGTGGCCCCCGAGGCCGGATCGGACTGCGCGTCGCAGCCCTACGCCCTCAGCTGCCTCGACGCCGGCAAGCACACCGTCTACGTGCGTGCCCACGACGCCGCCGGCAACTGGGGTGCGCTCGGATCGGTCGTGCTGAACCTGCCCAAGGTCGGGCCCGCCACGACGAACGGATCCGTCTCCTCGGCGGTGACGAGCGACAAGGCTGCCCTGACCGTCAACGCCACGGGCGACGACACGGCAGCCGACGGAGTGATCGACGCGGCCGAGATGTTCCTCGACACCGCCGGTGCGAACGGCAGCGGCCGACCGCTCACGCTCAACAGGACCGCCGCCGTCGTCAGCGAGGACGGGAGCGTGCCGGCCACGCCTGCCAGCGGCCAGACCTGCACCACCGCGCCGGTCGCGCTCAGCTGCCTGACCGAGGGCACCCACCACTTGCTGCTGCACAGCCACGACTCGCTCGGGTTGTGGGGACCCGTGCTCGATGTGCCGTTCACGCTGGACCGCACCGGTCCCGCGGTCGACGCCGCGAGCATCACGCCCAACCCCAGCAACGGCGTCCTCTCCGCGCCCGGCAACACCGGCTACCTCCGGATCGCCGGCGTGGTCACGGACCGGGAGACCGGCGGTGCCGTCGCCAACCAGCTCAAGGGAGCCGAGGCGTTCGTCGCCCCGACCAACCCGGCGCCTCCGGCCGGCAGTGGTCTGCAGCTGCTGGCGGTCGACGGCAAGTACGACAGCCCGAGCGAGCAGGTCTACGGCCTCGTCCCGCTCTCGCAGGTCAAGGCCAAGGCGGACGGCAGCTATCAGGTCCTCCTCCGCGGCAAGGACGTCGCGGGCAACTGGGGCAACCTGTTCGCCATTCCGCTCACCATCGACAAGCTGGCACCGACGCTGGCGTCGGTCGCCGGCTCGCCGAACCCGACGGCGGGGGCCCAGCTGCTCACGCTGACCGCGCCCGTCAGCAACGACACCGCCTTCCAGACCGCCGAGTTCTGGACCGGGACCACCGATCCCGGCGTCGGCAAGGGCACTCGTGTCCAGGTGAGCTACGTCGGCAGCAACGCGGTGGTGGCCGTTCCGCTCACCGGCATCACCCCCGGCGCGGTCCGCTTCAACCTGCGGGTCCAGGATCTGGCCGGCAACTGGAGCAACGCGGTCAACACGACGGTGACGGTCTCCAAGCCGAACGCGATCTTCTCCGACACGTTCGACTCAGGGACCCTCAACAGCTGGTCGGCACGCACCAACACCGGCGGTGGCTCGATGGTCGTGTCGCCCACCGCAGGGCTGCCGAGCGGCGGTGCCAACCAGGGCCTGCTCCTGACCGGGCCAGGCACGCACTTCGTCACCGACAACACCCCGGCGGCGGAGGGCTCCTACCACGCGCGGTTCCAGCTCTCACCGAACACGTTCACCAGCGGCGCCGCCGCGGCCGTCGACCTGTTCGACGCTCGCACCGGTGGCAACGGCAACGTCTTCACCGTGAACTACCGCAGGTCGGCCGGCACCAGCCAGGTCCAGGTGGTCATGGCACGAACGACCGGCGGCACGTTCACCAGCGGGTGGCAGACCCTGCCGGCCGGCGCGCACGAGATCCGCGTGGACTGGGTCGCCGGCCCGGCGATCGGCGCCTCCCCAGGATCGCTGAGGCTGTCGGTCGACGGCATCGCCGTCGTCACGCAGACCGGCAACACGAGCGGTCTGAGCATCGAGAGCGCCCGGTTGGGGATCGTGGCCGGCACCAGTGCCACCTCCACCGGTAACGCCTACGTCGACTCGTTCGAGTCGACCCGCTACACGCTGCCCTGACCGGTTGCCCCCGCAGAGAGCGTCACGCCTCTGCGGGGGCTTCCACCATCCGACCGGCCGCGACGCCACGCGCCGAGGCTCCAGACGGTCGACACGCACACCAAGGGGGAAGAATGCCTGTCACGACCTTCACAGCGCCGAGCACGAACCTGCGGCCCCGTCTGCTCCTGAATTGCGGCCTCGCCGTCGTCCTGGCCTTGGTCCTCGGCTACGTCCTGCTCCGGCCACACGGGCCGGGCGGCTCGGCAGGAGCCGCAGTGCCGCAGAGCACCCAGCTCGAGTCCCGCACCGGCGTTCGGTTCTCCCGGGTCGCGGTGGTCGGCGACGGCGGCCTGGTCACGCTGTCCTACGTCGTCCTCGACGCCGAGAAGGCATCCGCCTTCCAGGCCGATCGCGAGCATCCGCCTCGGCTGGCCAGCGAGGCCCGTCATGGTGGAACCCAGCGAGCATCCATCATGCGCGCGGGGCACCAGATGCGTGCGGGGCAGACGTACTACTTCGTCTACGAGAACACCGGCGGAGCCATCGAGTCCGGGGAGCAGGTCACCATCTCCTACGACGGCCTCTCGCTCGAGCACGTCCCGGTGTTGTGAGGAGCCGACCGATGCGTCTGCTCCAACGCACGGCGGCGGCCCTCGCACTGGCGACGACCGCCCTGGCCTGCTGGGCGGGTCCCGCGGATGCGCACGCGTACCTGGACCACAGCAACCCGGCCGACGGGGCGACCATCTCCGAGGCGCCTGACACGCTTCGTCTGGCCTTCAGCGAGCACGTCGTGCTGTCGGCGACCACCCTCCGGCTCCTCGACGACGACGAGCGGCCGGTCCCGCTCACCCGGATCCGTCTGGTCAGCGCGGAGCCGGGCGACACTGAGGCGCCCTCGCAGATCCTCGCCCACCTGCCGGCCCTCTCCGCGGGCGCCTACCGGCTGACCTGGAGCACCCTGTCCAGCGACGACCTGCACCGGACCTCGGGGGTCATCGCCTTCGGCGTCCGCACCGCGGTGGCTGGTGCCGGCGTCGACGAGGCGAGCCCGGACGTGGTGGAGACCGTCGCCGGCGCCCTGCTCCTCGGCGGCACGGCCCTCCTCATGGGCGTTCCTCTGGCTCTGCGCACGCTTCGAGGCGCGACCGCAGCCGCACGTCGCAGGGTCCGGCGAGTCGCCGTGATCGGCGGGTGGGTGGCGATCGGCGCCGCCCTCGTCGGCCCCCTGCGTGAGCTGACCGCCGGCGACGGAGCGGTCCTGTTGGCGGGCGGGTACGCCGCACGGTGGACGCTGCGCAGCGTGGGACTCGTCCTGCTGGTGCACGGAGTCCGCGCCGGCCGCCGGACCGCCCTGCTCGCGGGCGCCGTGCTCACCGCGGTCGGAGAGACGCTGCTCGGGCACGCGGTGGCCCAGGCCGCGGGAGACCCCCTACGCGTGCCGATGACCGTCATCCACCTGCTCACCGGCCTCGGATGGTCAGGCGCCGTCGTGGGGATAGCGATCGGCCTCGGTCGTCGGCCGACGCAGAACCTCCCGGTGCCCGCCCTACGTGCTGCACTCCGCCAGTTCGCGCTACCCGCCGGGAGCGGTCTCGCGATCGCCGTGGTCACCGGTGCGTGGCTCGCCTCGGACGCCGTCGTGTCCGCTGACGCAGCGCTGCTCACGACGTACGGGCGCACACTGCTCGTCAAGGTCGCTGTCGTGGGTGCCGTCTGCGCACTGGCCCTGGCCAACCACCGCCGCCTGCGCGGTCGACGCGAGTCCCCGCTCCCGCACCACAGCATCCTGGCCGAAGCGATGGCACTCGGCGGCCTGCTCGTCGTCACCGCTCTGCTGCTGGCCGGCCAGCCGGCGACCGAGCCGGGGCTGGTCGACGCGGGACCCCGCCCAGACAACGGTCCGGTCGCGAGCCAGGTCGCCGATCTGGAGGAGGCGGTCAGCCTGCGACCGAACCGGGCCGGCCCCTCGACCGTCCTCATCGACGTCTTCGACCGCCGGCGACCTGCAGCCGGCCCGATCGCCGATGTGCGAGTAAGGGTCGGCGGCACGGACGTCGGCATCGCTCGGCCCCTGGGCGACGGCCACTGGTCAGTGCCGGTGGCAGCCGTACCTAGCGGACCCACCCAGATCACGGTCACGGTCTCGCGCCAGGGTGCGGACCTCGTGACAGCCACCTACCCCTGGGTCGTCGGCACCCGCGCGACATCCCCCACGGTGGTGTCCCGGCTGTCTCTCACGACGCCCTTGAGGCTGCTGGCGATGACGCTGGCCGCCGCCACCGCTGTGGGCGGACTCGTCGCCATCGGGCGCCGCGGCCGGCGGCACCCGCGGCCCGTCCCGCTCGGAGAGGGCGCGGACCGGGAGCCTGCCCTGCCAGGAACGCGCGGCTCCAGTTCCGCATCGTGAACGCCGCCACCGGCGAGATGATCCGCGGGCTGACCATCGACCCGAGCCGCGACCACCGACCCACCGGCCCACCGGCCGACCCCCGGGCCGGACCCCAGAAACAGAAAACCCGGACCCCACTGGGGTCCGGGTCGTCCGGTATCTCCTGAGAGACCACAAGAGAGAGTGAGTGAGTGGAGCTGCGGGGAATCGAACCCCGGTCCTCGAGCGTCGATCCAGGTCTTCTCCGGGTGCAGTCTGTGGGTGTCGTTTTCTCGGCCCCGGCGCTCGACGCAGACACGTCGCCGACAGGCCCAGCTAGCTAGATGTCCCCTCGAACCCCACTAGCGAGAGAGGGAGGGTGAGTCTCCTAGTCGACGCCAGGATCAGGGCCGGAGACGGACGCCCTGTCTGACGCTTCGATCACCGCAATCAGGCGGCGAGAGCGAAGGAACTGCGCTTAGCGTTGGCAGTTATGTGTTTCCAGCGACTTTTACGAGATGGCGCTGGCTTCTCGACCCGCTTCCCCTGGAACTAACGTCCCAAGTCGAAACCGATCAGCCCCTCTTGACTTGTCAACGGCCGCCGAGGCGGCCAACAGGACAACACTACCGGCGGGGCACGCATTCCCCCAGCTGATAACCGCGGGGCCCCGTCGCGGCCCCGTCGCGGGTCAGTCGCGGACGCCCTTGAGGTAGCGGCCGACCGCCTGCTCCTTCTCCCGGTTGGCGGTGCGCTCGGCGATCGACTGGCGCTTGTCCCACGACTTCTTGCCTCGGGCGAGGGCGATCTCGACCTTGGCGCGGCCGTCGCTGAAGTAGAGCGCCAGCGGTACGACGGTGAGGCCCTTCTCCGACACCCGGCGGTCGATCTTCTCGATCTCCTCCTTGTGCAGCAGCAGCTTGCGCTTGCGCCGCGCGGAGTGGTTGGTCCAGGTGCCCTGGGTGTACTCCGGGATGTGGACCGCGTGCAGCCACGCCTCGCCGCGCTCGACGTCTACGAAGCCGTCGACGAGGGACGCGCGACCCTGGCGCAGGGACTTCACCTCGGTACCCGTGAGGACCAGGCCGGCCTCGTAGGTGTCCTCGATGTGGTAGTCGTGCCGCGCCTTCTTGTTCTGCGCGATGAGCTTGCGCCCCTTCTCCTTCGGCATCCCACCATTCTCGCAAGCGATCGCAAGGGGATTCGAACTCGGGCCGTTTTCCGAGGCCCCGGCGGGCTACTCGCCGTGCCGTCCCGCTCCCCCGGCGAAGCGGGCCGCACCTGCGATGCCGTCGGCGGCGAGCGAGCCGAGACCGACCTGGAGCTCGTAGGCCATCGCCTCCTCGAGCGGCAGGGCCTCGCCGTGCAGCACCGACACCCGGTCGTTGCGCAGGCACGTCTGCGGGAGCGCGGCGAGGTCGGCCGCGAGGGCCTCCGCCGCAGCGCGGGCCGCCCCGGGCTCGACGACCCGGTTGACCAGACCGAAGTCGAGGGCCTCGGAGGCGTCGACGGCACGGCCGGTGAGGATCATGTCGAGCGCGCGGCTGCGGCCGATCAGTCGCGGCAGGCGCACCGTGCCGCCGTCGATGAGCGGCACGCCCCACCGGCGGCAGAAGACGCCCAGCACGGCGTCCGCGGCGGCCACCCGCAGGTCGCACCAGATCGCGAGCTCGAGGCCACCGGCGACGGCGTACCCCTCGATGGCGGCGATCACCGGCTTCGAGAGCTGCAGCCGGGTGACTCCCATCGGGCCGTCCCCGTCGGGGGCGACCCGGTTCTGGGCGGGCGTCCCGACCGCCGTGAGGTCGGCGCCCGAGCAGAACGTGCCGCCCTCGCCGTGGAGCACCGCGACCGCGGCGGACGGGTCGGCGTCGAACTCGCGGAAGGCGGCCGCCAGCTCGGCGGCGGTCGTCCCGTCGACCGCGTTGCGGCGCTCCGGCCGGTCGAGCACGACGGTCGTCACGGGGCCCGAGCGCTCGACCCGGACAGCCTCGCCCGCCATCGACGTCAGAGCACCGACTGCGGGTCGACCGGGTTGCCGTCCCTGAGCACGGTGAAGTGCAGGTGGCAGGCGGTCGACCAGCCGGTCGTGCCGGCGTACGCGACCGTCTCGCCGCGGCCGACGACCTGCCCGACGTGGGCGGCGTAACGGCTGATGTGGTTGTAGATGACCGTGTAGTTGTGGCCGTTGATGTTGCCCAGGCTGAGGTAGAGACGGTTGCCCCAGACGCTGGAGTAGTACTCGCTGATGACCTTGCCGGTGTCGACCGCGCGCTCCGGCACGCCGCACGGGGCGTGGAAGTCGTCGCCGTCGTGGAGGCCCCAGTAGCCGTAGATCGGGTGCTTGCGCCAGCCGTACGGCGACGTGACGTAGGTGTCCGAGACGGGGTTGAGGAACATCCCGCTCGTCTGGCCGACCTGGCGATTGCGCTGCCGGTGGGCCAGCGCCAGGATCTGCTGCTTGATCTTGTCCTCCCGGGCCTTGAGGCCCTTGAGGACGGCGACGTCGTGCTGCTTGATGCGTACGGCGGCCTGGCGCGCGGTCTGCGCGGCGGCCGTGGCCTGGGCGTCCTCCGCGACCGAGGCGGCGACCGCGTCGCGGGCGGCGGTGGCCTGCTGCTCCAGGCCCTGCACGACCACGAGGTGGTCGGCGGCCTGCTGGCGCTGGACGGCGACAGCGTCGGTCGCCTTCTTGACATCCTTCGCCCGGACCTTGAGGAGCACCTCGGCGGTGCGCAGCGACTGGTACTGCGCCGACTGGCTGGAGAGCACCGTGTCGTTGAGCTCCTGCTGGCGGGCGATGTCCTCCGGCGACTCGGCGTGCATCAGCGCGCCGAACGCCAGCAGCCGCGGGTCGCCCTGCTCCACCATGTCGGCGAAGGTGTCGCGCACCTTCTGCTTCTGGTCGTCGACGGCCTGCTGCCCCTTGTCGAGGTCCGCGCGGGCCTGGGCCAGCCGGGCCTGGGCGGCCGCGAGCGCGGCCTGCATGCGCTGGTCCTCGACCTTCGCGGCGGCGAGCGACTGCTCGGCCGTGACGAGGTTGGCCCGGGCGGTGGCCAGTCGGGCTCGCGAGGCGGCGAGCACCTTGTTGGCGGCCGCGAGCTGCTTGGTCGCGGCGACGAGCTGGGCGCTCGACTCGTCCAGGTCGCTGCCGGCCTGCTGGACCTGCTGGTGCACTCGCTTCTGCTTCTGCTTCAGCTTGTCCCCGCCGGCTGCGGACGCCCAGGGCAGCGCGGGGTCGACGATGGGGACGGCCAGACCACCGACGGCGACGGCAGCCAGCGTGACGGCCGCGAGGCGTCGGCGTCCGAGCGTGCGGGGGAAGGAGCGCACGGGAGGAAGCCTTCGTGTTCGGGGAAGTGAACGCCTCGACGGTAAATCGTCAGCGCCCGGGTTCCGGGGATTTCGGAACCCGGGCGCGTCACGCCGATCGGCGGCTCAGACCTTGAGGTACTTCCGCGTCAGCAGCAGCGTCGGCACCAGCGTCAGCACCGGGCCGAGGATCGCGACCACCAGGACCGCCCACCAGAACTGGCTCCAGTCGATCCACAGGATGAAGTCGAGGGACTTCGCCAGCTTGCCGACGATGCCGAACTGCATGAACGCCGCCAGCGCCCCTGTGGCGAGGGCGACACCGACCACCGCGGTGACCACCGCCTCGAGCAGGAACGGCAGGGCGATGTAGAGCGTCGAGGCTCCCACCAGCCGCATGATCGCGATCTCGCGACGTCGGGCGAAGGCGGCCAGCCGGATGGTGTTGGCGACCAGCAGCAGGGCGGCGATGCCCAGGAAGATGGCGACCAGGCCGGCGCCGTACTTCATGTAGTCGATGAAGCTCAGGATCGGTCCCACGACGTTGCGCAGGTCCTGGACGCGGGAGACGCCGTCGAGCCCGACCACGGCCTCCTTGACGACCTCGGCCTGGTGCGGGTCCTTGAGGGTGATCCAGAACGACTCGGCCATGTCGTCCTCGGTGATCACGGCGTCAGGGCCGGTGAACCGGTCGCTGCCGTAGAGCTCCTTGACCTTCTGGAAGGCCTCGGCCTTCGACTCGAGGGAGAAGGAGTCGACGTTGGGGTTGTCCTGGATCACCTTGGCGATGGCCTGCTTCTGCGGCTCGGTGACCTCGCTGGCGCACGAGGGCACGTTGTCGCCGTTGCGGCACAGGTAGACGGTGATCTGGAGCTGGTTGCCCCACTGGTCGGCGGCACGCTGCGCCTGCTGGTTGAGCAGGACGCCCATGCCGACGAGGGTCAGCGAGACGAAGAGGGTGAGCACGACGGCGATGTGCATCGACAGGTTGCGACGCAGGCCCTGGCCGAGCTCGGAGAAGACATAGCGAAGCTGCATGGGGCTCTTTCTGTTCTGCTGGCCGGCGGTCGTCAGTGCTGGGAGCCGTAGCCGCCCTGCGTCTGGTCACGCAGGACCCGGCCGTCGCCGAGCTCGATCACGCGCTTGCGCATCTGGTCCACGACGCCGGCGTCGTGGGTCGCCATCAGGACGGTCGTGCCGGTCCGGTTGATCCGGTCCAGCAGCTTCATGATGCCGACGCTCGTCGACGGGTCGAGGTTTCCGGTCGGCTCGTCGGCGATGAGGATCATCGGGCGGTTGACGAACGCGCGAGCGATCGCGACCCGCTGCTGCTCGCCACCGGAGAGCTCGTCGGGCATCCGGTCGCCCTTGCCGTCGAGGCCGACCAGCTCGAGCGTCTCGGGCACCCGCTTGGTGATGTCACCGCGGGAGTGGCCGGTCACCTGCATCGCGAAGGCGACGTTCTCGGACACGGTCTTGTTCTGCAGCAGGCGGAAGTCCTGGAACACCGTGCCGATCTGGCGGCGCAGCCGCGGCACCTTCCAGCCGGCGAGGCGGTTGATCTCCTTGCCGGCGACGTAGACGCGGCCCGAGGACGGGCGGGTCTCGCGCAGGATGAGTCGGAGAGCCGTCGACTTGCCCGAGCCCGACTGGCCGACGAGGAAGACGAACTCGCCCTTCTCCACGTCGACGGAGACCTGCTCGAGCGCAGGCCTGCCGGAGCCGGGGTAGGTCTTGGTCACCTTCTCGAAGCGAATCACCCGATCGAGGATAGGCGGTGGGCGTCTGAACCTTGACATCTATGGTTTGGGCGTGCCCCGCCTGTCCCGTCCCCTGCCCGCGCTGCTCCTCGCGGTCGTGGTGACAGGCGCTGCGGTGGCGGCGGGTGTCGTCCTGCAGTCCCCTCCCGCGACGCACCCGACCACGACGCGGCCGCTCGCGACCCGGTTGTCCTCGATCGACACCACCACGGCCGTCGTACGCCGGGGGCCGTTCTGCGACCACGTGCCCTCGGCCGACGTCCACGCGGCCGTCGACGACGACTCGCCGAAGGCGGCGGCGTGGTCCAACGGCGACCCGCTCCCGGGGACCCACGACGTGGCGCACGAGTTCGGCTGCTCGTGGACCTCAGGGTCGGGCACGGTGGCCTCGGCCTGGGTCTTCGCCCCACCGGTCACCGTCGCGCGGGGCGAGGAGCTGGTGGCCTCCGCCCGCGCCCAGCGCGGCTGCACGCCGCTGCCGGGCGCCGCGGCGTTCGGCTCGCCGACGGTCGCCCTGAAGTGCGTGGCGGGCGCGACGACGACGCTGTCCTACCGCGGCCTGTTCGGCGACGCGTGGCTGGTGTGCCAGCTCGCCGGCTCGCGGGCGCCCGACCCGGCGGACGTCGCCGACCGCTGGTGCGCGTCGGTGCTGCAGGCCGCGGGCACCTGATCTGTCGAACCTCTCGGACCCCGACACGCCGTCGCGGCGCTCAGACGGTCAGACGGTCAGGGACGTCAGTTCTCGGCGGCCTTGTCGGCGCCGCGGCGCCAGCGGATCCCGGCCTCGAGGAAGGCGTCGATCTCGCCGTCGAAGACGGGCTGCGGGTTGCCGGTCTCGTAGCCGGTGCGCAGGTCCTTGACGATCTGGTAGGGGTTCAGCACGTAGTTGCGCATCTGGTCCCCCCAGCTCGCGGCGACGTCGCCCTTGAGGTCCTTCTTGAGTGCCGCCTCCTCGGCCTTCCTCTTCGCGAGGAGCTTGGCCTTGAGGACGACCATCGCGGCGGCCTTGTTCTGCAGCTGCGACTTCTCGTTCTGGCAGCTGACGACGATGCCGGTCGGGAGGTGGGTCAGTCGGACCGCGGAGTCGGTGGTGTTGACCGACTGGCCGCCGGGGCCGCCGGAGCGGAAGACGTCGACCCGGACCTCGTTCTCGTCGACCTCGATCTCGTCGGTCTGCTCGAGCTGCGGCACGACCTCGACCGCGGCGAAGGACGTCTGACGACGGCCCTGGTTGTCGAAGGGGCTGATCCGCACCAGGCGGTGCGTGCCCGCCTCGACCGACAGGGTGCCGTAGGCGTAGGGCGCGTGGATCGCGAACTCGGCCGACTTGATGCCGGCCTCCTCGGCGTAGGAGACGTCGAAGACCTCGACGGGGTACTTGTTGCGCTCGGCCCAGCGCGTGTACATGCGCATGAGCATCTCGGCGAAGTCGGCCGCGTCGACGCCGCCGGCGCCGGAGCGGATGGTGACGATCGCCTCGCGGGCGTCGTACTCGCCGTTGAGGAGGGTGCGGACCTCGAGGGCCTCGACCTCCTTCTTCACCCGGCCGAGCTCGGACTCCGCCTCGGCGAGCGTGTCGGCGTCGGCCTCCTCCTGGGCGAGCTCCACGAGAACGCCGAGGTCGTCGACACGGCCGTTGAGCACCGAGTAGCGCTCCAGCTCGCCCTGGAGGAGCGAGAGCCGGCCGGTCACCTTCTGGGCGTTGGCCTGGTCGTCCCACAGGTCGGGCGCGGCGACCTGCTCCTCGAGCGAGGCGATCTCGGTCTTCATCGCGTCGAGGTCGAGCACCTGCTCGATGGTGTGCATGGTCGCCTGGAGCTGCTTGATCTCGGCGTCGAAGTCGGGGCCTGCCACAAGGGGCAAGACTACCGGCCCGGTGGACGCCGCCGTCATTCCCGGCGGAGCGGGGTCAGCGTGCGCCGAACACCTGGGACGCGTACCAGCGGCCGTCCGCGCCCTTGCGAGCCGCGACGGCGACCAGGTGGAAGGAGCGGCGCAGGATGTTGGCGCGGTGCCCCGGCGACCTCATCCAGCCGTTGCGTACGACGCCCCGGCCGGTGGCGTAGCCGACCGCGACGTTCTCCCCCACGGTGTGCATCCCGCACCGGCGCAGCGGGACGCGGATGTCCTGGTGGAACATCCGTCGCTGCGCCGCCATCCGGGCGGCCTGTCGGTCGGCGAAGCCCTGCAGGCACGCGTTGGCCCGCAGCCGGCGCAGGTCGTGCGCCCGGCGCGCGGCGTTGGTCGCCTTGACCGCTGCCGCGCCGTAGCTGTGCGGGGTGGCCGCCTGGGCGGACGGGCCGATCAGCGCCGCCACTCCCAGCGTGAGCGCGGCGACGACGGGCAGGAGGACGGCTCTGGTGATCGAAGACATCCGGTCCAGCGTGAGCCGCCTGGGGCGGGAGATCAAGTTCGCTGCGCTCAGTCGTCGTCCACCGTCACCACCGCCGAGCCGCTGGCACCGACCAGTGGCCGGTCCGGCGAGCCCGGCACGTGCAGCGGCAGGTCGGCCGGCGCGTGCAGTCGTACGACGACCCGCTCGGTGCCGACGGACACGTCGAAGCTCAACCCGGGGAACCGCCGGTAGGCGCCGGTGTCGGTCAGGTAGCCGGCCACCGCGAGCCGAGCCGCCTGCTCGGTGATCTCGAGCCGGCCGGAGCCCAGCCCGCCGGCGTAGACCTCGAGACCCTGGGCGCCGAGGTCGGCGCCGCGCAGCGCCGCCCCATCGGCGAGGGTGTCCAGGCTCTGCCGCTGCAGGTAGGCGGCCGTCGCGTCGACCACGACCGCGATCGCGACGAGCAGCAGCCCGGCGAAGCCCACGATCAGCGGGATGGTGGAGCCTCGCTCAGTCCGCATCGCCCACCTCCTGGAACTGGCCGATCGGGACGGTGTGCGAGGAGTCGAGCGCGAAGACCGGCCGGCCGAGCCCGAACGACGCCGGCAGCCACGGCAGCGCGACCCGGCTCGCCACGCGCGCCGTGATGACCGACGTACCGGCGTGGCAGTCGTGCGGGTAGGGGCGGCACGTGACGCGCAGGTCCAGCGGAGCGGCGTCGAGCCCCTGGTCGGCGAGCGCCTGCTGCGCGGCCTGGCGGGCTCGCGCCTCCCCCAGCCGGTCCGAGTCGGCCAGGGCGTAGGCACGCCCGGCGGCGCGGGCCGCGGCGCTGACCGCGAACGCGCCGCGCTGGACCGTGAACACCGACACCACGACCCACACGAGCGGGACGAGCAGGAGGATCGCGAGCCAGCTGAACTCGACCAGCGCGCTCCCCCGCTCGTCCCGCCGGCTCACGGCTTCTCCTCGATCGCGTGCCCGGCGACGTCGAGCGCCAGCGCCGGCCCGCCGAGGCCGAGGGCTGGCACCTCGGCATGGATGACGATCTCGATGGCCGGTGCGCCGTCGATGGTGGTGGACCGGGCGCGGATGCCTTCCGCATAACGCGCCGACAGCACACCCTCCAGCTGGCCGCGCGCCTTCGCGACCCCGTCCGCCGGGCCGTGGTCGGCGGTCGCCGCATAGCGCGCGCCCTCGGAGGCGGCGCTCGCGAGCGTGTTGCGCACGAACAGCACGAGCGCCAGCTGCAGGACGCCGAGCACGAGCGGGAGCAACAGGCCGAGGATCAGCACGAAGTCCACGACGGCCGCGCCGCGCGACGACCGTCTCATCTCAGCGGCTCACTTCACCTTGTTGAGTGCGTCGGTGAGCAGCTGGCTGAGCTGGTCGTTCGCGATGCCGTAGAGCGCCGCGCAGAGCCCGGCGGTCATCACCGTGACGAGGACCCAGCCGGGAACGTCGCCGCGGTCGTCGTGACCGTGCCGGGAGAGCCGGGCGAGGGGGTGGAGCAGTGGGTTCATGGCGTTCCTTCCCGAGGGTCGTTCAGGGTGTCGTGAGGTGCAGGCCGAGGACGCCTGGATAGAAGGCGAAGAGCACGGTGACCGGCAGGACGAGGAACACCACCGGAACCATCATGAGGATCTCCTTGCGCGCGGCGATCTCGATGAGCTCGCGGCGGCCGGCCTCGCGGACGTCGGCGGCCTGCGCGTGGAGTACGTCGGCCAGGGGCGTGCCGCGCTCGACGGCGACCGCGACGGCGGCGGCGAAGCGGGCGACGAGCGGCACGCCGGTCCGGGCCGCGAGCGCGTCGAACGCCGTGCCGACCGGCTGGCCGGTGCGCACCTCGGCCAGCACGCGGGCGAGGTCGGTCGAGAGCTCGCCGCCGCTGCGTCGTACGACCCGGTCCAGCGCCAGCACCGGACCCTCGCCGGCCGCCACGGCCAGCGCCAGGAGCTCCGCCACGGTCGGGAACTCGGCGATGATCCGCCGCTCGCGCGCCTTGACCTGGGTCGTGAGCCGGTTGTCGCGGGCGAGCACACCGGCGGCGAACGCGGCGACGCACACGATCAAGGAGGAGATCGCGTTCCCCGGGTCGCCGAGCGTCCGGAGCAGGCCGTACGCCGCGGCGACGGCGAAGGCACCCAGCCCCCACAGCACCTGCTCGATCCGGAACTCGTGCACCGTCTTGTCGGAGCCGGCCCGCTCCAGGCGCCGGCGTACCGACGCCGTCCCGCCGAGCACGCGCTCGACGGCCTCTGCGGCCGAGCGCAGCACCGGCCCGAAGACGCCGGCCGCGGCGGACACCTGCGGCCGGCCGATCGGCTCGGCCGCGGGCAGGTCACGCACGAACGGCATCACCCGCGCCTGCAGCGACGGGCGGCGCAGCGCGCGGACGCGGGCGGCGACCAGCAGGACCCCGGCGGCCGCGAGTGCGCCGAGCAGCGCTCCCCACGCGGTCACGACAAGATCCGCCGCTCGACGGGGAGCCGACCGATCCGCATCATCGCGCGGTAGGCGACGAGACAGGCTGCGGCGCCGATGGCGAGGACCAGGACGCCACCCGGCGAGGCGTAGCGGTGGATCACCTCCGACTGCAGCGACATGAAGAGCAGCACGATCCATGGCGCGGCGACCGCCAGCCGAGCGCCGTTGATGGTCCAGGCCTGCCGGCTCTCGAGCTCCGAGCGGGTGCGTGCGTCATCACGCAGGTAGCCGGACAGGTTCCGCAGCAGCCGGCCGAGCTCGCCGCCGCCGACCTCCCGGGCGATGCGCAGACCCTCGACGACGCGGTCGCCGACCGGGTCGGCCAGCCTGTCCTTCAGCCGGTCGAGGCACTCGCCGAACCGCCCCGACACCTGGTAGTCCAGCGCGAACGCGGCGAACGCCTCGCGCAGCGGCTCGGGCCCGCGCGTCGCGAGCGCGGCGAGCCCTTCAGGCAGCGACAGCCCGGCCCGTACGGCGGACGCCAGGTTGTCCACCGCCTCCGGCCACACCTCGGCGAACTCGCGCTGCCGCCGGCGCGCCCTCCCGGCGACGAGCAGCACCGGGAGGTAGCCGGCCATCACCGCGAACGCGACCGCGACCGGTGGCGTCCTGCTGGCCAGCTGCACGACGAGGCCGGCCAGCAGACCGCTCGCCAGGCACAGCGTGACGAAGCCGGTCACGGAGACCTGACCCAGCCCCGCACGGGCGAGCAGCTGAGCGGTCCGACCCTCGCGGCGCACCGGTCGGCGCGGCGCACGCGGCACGACGAACGCCGACCAGACCAGCAGCAGGCCGACCCCGACCCCGAGCCCGACCAGCGCGCCCATCAGTGGCCCGCCAGGATCCGGTGGACGTCGATGCCGAGCCGGCGGAACCGCTCCGGACGCGGCGGCATCCCGCCGGCCCGGCGCAGCTCGCCGCCGACGCGCTCGAAGACCGGCGCGGTCTCGATGACGTCACCCTCGACCCGGCCGGGGACGGCGACGATCTCCTCGACCCGGCGTACGCCCTGCTCGTCGATGCCGAGGTGGACCACCACGTCGACCGACGCCGCGACGGTGGGGACGACGAAGCGCGCGCTGATGTTCTCCCCCGCGAGGAGCGGCAGGGTGCACATCTTGACCAGCGCGCAGCTTATCTGCCGGAACTGGATGTTATGCCTAGTCAATCTGACTGCGACATGTCGCAGTCAGAGGTGGATCCGCGGCCAGCGCACGGTTCAATGGCGCACCACGACGTCCATCGCGTCGTCCCGCGGCGTAAGCGACCGATCAGGATGCACCGATGTGCCGCCTGTTCTGCCGGGGATCGAATCGTCGGAGCAGTCCGCGAACGCCGCAAGTTCGCGGTTCTTGCCCATCTGTCGTCGTCCATCCCTAAAGTGAAGAACTGCTCGCCATCGCGTGCGCGACCGCCCCGAGACAGCAATCCATTCCGGGTTGTTCGGCGGACGAGACGCTCGGGCCGAGGTCGACAAGCAAGTGCACACGCGTGGGGACAGGTAGGAACCGTTGAGCAGCAACAGTGGGCAGGCAAGCGTCGCGGTCCAACTCGATCCTTCCGACCTCATCGAGGATCGCGAACTTGAGGCGGCGACTGATGACCGGCTCGCGCACACAGGCATTGTCGATCAGCTCGCTGCGCTGACCACATCCGTCAAGACCCCCGCGAACATCGCCCTTTACGGCCCCTGGGGTTCAGGCAAGAGCGGAATCGCCAACCTTCTCAAGGGCAAGATCGACAAGAAGGGGGGCGTCCGGTTCGTTCGGTTCGATGCTTTCAAGTACGCCGACGTCCCACTCCGGCGGAACTTCATCAGCGCCGTTGCGACCGAACTTGAGTGCAGGCAGGCGAAGTACCACGGAGACCTCTACAGCGGACGGACAAGGACTGAGATCAAGGTGCCTGCCGCGACGGTTTTCAGGCTGCTGGGCGTCTTCGCACTGCTCCTCGGGGCTCTGACTGCAATCCTCGCGATCATCATCGGTCTGTACGCCTGGGGACAGAGTGTGATCGGTGTCCAGAGGGGTGGGTTCGGGACGGCGTTCCGAGCGCTGTCGAAGCAGGTGATTGTCGCCGGGCTCGTGCCGGCGTCGCTGCTCGCCGCCCTCATCGCGCTGGCAAGCAAGACCTTTAGTGTCGACCGGAGCATCGCGAAGCCGGAGAGTGACGAACAGTTCGAGGCGCTCTTCAAGGAACTCGTATCCGACGCTGGGGCAAGGCGACTCGTGGTCTTCGTCGATGAACTCGACCGATGCTCACCGAGCGAAGTTGTTGCCACTCTGGACACGATCCGCACGTTCCTCGGCATCGAACGCTGCGTCTTTGTCGTCGCCGCCGATCAGAACGTCCTCGAAGGTGCGCTTACCCGGGCGGCCAAGCAAGAGACCCCGGCTGATGACGCCAATCCCTACTACAGCACCGGTAGCGCATACCTTGACAAGGTCTTCCAGTACCAACTCAGCCTGCCGCCGCTGCTCAATCAAAGCGTCAGCAAGTACGCAGCGTCACTCGTCGAGCACCGAGGTGGGCTGTGGGCCGACATCAACAGGGAATACGTGCTTTCCGTCTTGATCCCCACCCATGTAGCCAGCCCGCGGCGGGTCAAGCACTTACTGAACACCTTCTCCCTGGCCTATCGATTGGCGGAGGAACGGTACCGGTCCGGCCTGCTCGCTGAAGATCCCCGCGTCAACGCGGCATCGGTGGCTCGGCTCGTCTGCCTCCGCGTGGAATTCCCGCTCTTCGCGCGCCACCTTGAAGTCGAAGCCAACCTCCCTGACCTGGTCCTGCGCCTTATGCGCAACCCAGACGGCGAGTTGCCCTCTGGGACATCGGATCGCGCAGTAGAACTCGCTCGGTCCTATGCACTTGAAAATGCCGCCCCGAGCACTGTTCTGGTGGAGAACGAACCCGACGAGAGTGACACAGACGACCGAGCCGACCGGACCGTCAAGGCGCACAACAAGCAACTACTTAACTATCTGAGCCGCACGCGCCAAGTGAACGGGCCTTCGCGCGACCTGATCTACATGCAGAGCAGCGGAACCGTGTTCGGTCTTGACGGCGAACTTGCGCTCGCCATCGAGCAGGCAGCGGAAGATGCCGACGTCGACACGCTGACGCGACGGGTCGACAGTCTCGACGAGGCGACACGCACAGGCGTCCTGCAATTGCTCGCGCATCAAGTCCGGACGGGATCCGGCTTGGCGGGGCCGAACGCGGCGAGGTCGTTCTTGCTTCTTACTGAGGCCGTGCCGAACCTCGCAGCCGACACCGTCGTCGACGCGGTTGCGGAGGCCATCTGCAACCTTGAAGACGAGGTGGGTGGCATTCTCGACGAGGACACCGTGGCCAGCGCCTGGGCGCTGGCCACGGCCGGGTCGGAGAAGAGCGCGGCGGCGCTACGCCGTCGAGTTATCGCATCGGTCACAGGTGCGGGAACGACGCCGCCCGACTTCTTGTTCAGCGATGCCCCCCTTGCGTTGGAGGCCGCGCCGCACATCGTGACGGAGTACTTGTCCTCACGCATAGTTGGGCCGACGGGCCCCAACACGGTGGCTCGACTCTTCGCCCTGGGCGACGACGATTTAGTGCAGATTCTCGCCACGCTTCAGCCTCGCGTCGTGGCGCTCGCTACCGAAGCGGTTCGAGCCCACGCCGAGTGGACCGACGCCAAGAGGGCAGCCGAAGCCGCACCCACGGTCCCTGCCACCACGGGACAACCGGCGACGGCAGCCGCTGAACCCGGACCGGAGCCGTTCAACCCGCGCTTGGTTCTCGACGCGCTCTCGAATGAGTCAGCACGGCGCGAGACGCCCGTCCAGCACCGGGTACTGCGGATCCTCCTAGCGGTCGACAGCATGGACGCCCGCAACGCTGCCTTGGCCCTGATCGGCAAGACCGAACCCGTGGAGATGGGCAACCTCGCGACCAACGTACTCAACGCGACTCGGTTCAGGGTGCTTAGCGACTGGCCAGCGTGGCTTCACGGCATCAGCCCGACGGCGATCACTACCGTCCACCGGCAGTTGATCACGCGTCTCGTGGCGAAGGCGTGGAACGAAAAGGGCGACATTGCAACCACGCGTGCCGCCCTGGACGCTTTGGCTCCTCTCATCGCGGAACTTCCAAACGACGCAAAGCCGACGCTGAACCCAGATGTCATCGAACTCGTCGAGCCGGTCGTCACGGACGACGATGAAGCAACCGAACGAATTGATGTCTTGGAGCGCGCCGCTCTCTTCACCGCCGCAGGCGTGCTCGACTACGCGCAGATCATGAGCGCTGTTGCTGCGTCGTTGCAGGACACCCTTGCCGCCGACGCCACAGAAGCCGACTCCGACGAGCCTCTCTATAGGTACGTCATTGAGTACGGGACGCAAGCACTTCGCACATCCGGCGACAATCTGGACCCCAACCAGGTGCGAGGCATCCTTCGAGAGGCGGCCTCGAGCCCGTGGCTCGACGATCTCGGGCGCGTGGCGGTGCCGCTCGAACTCGCCCGTGCATCCGGGCAGGATCACTTCACCTCCGATGACCTTCCAACCACCCAGACCATCGCGACTGTTATCGACGACTACGGTCGATCTGCAGCAAGCGCTGCCACGCTGTGGATCGATCTCACCGAGCCCGGCCCCGAGGACTTGGCCGTGGTCTACGAACGACTCCTCGCTAAGGGTGCGCTCTCAGAAGAGATCGCAGACGCTGCCCAGGTGATCCACAAGAATTGGACGACGGACGAACATCGCGACTTCCTCGACCGTTACCTCAGCGCACCTGACAGCGACATCCCGCACGGCCTCGCCCTCAAGACCCTGGGGCTCGCCAACGCCGATGACCACATGGTGGCCGACCTACTGTGCAGACGGTTTGCGAAGACCACAAACAATAACCAACGGCAAGCCGTCATCACGCTCTGGCGCCAGGCCAACATCCAGAGCAACGCAGCGAGACGCAGGCTGGTCGAGACGATCATCTACGGGTTGCTCGACCTGCACGCGAACAACGCTGGAGGCAATGTCAGCGCTGCAGAACTCGCTCTCAACTCACTCCTCACGGTTGGGATGCCGCTCCCGCAAGGCGTCAAGGGCGCGCTCGGCCAGCGAGTCAGGGCGGCGGTGAAGGGCACGAAGAGCCTGGAGAGCAAGGCCCTCTCCGTGATGCCCAAACTGGGATACTCCACCTCGACGAACCTCTTCGGCAAGGCAAAGCGCGTGAACTTTGACGATCGCTGAGGAAGGCACAGCTCGTCCGTGTGCAGCCCGACGGGCACGCGCGGCCAAGCGCCAGACCGTGGGCGCAGCGCTCACGGGGCGAGGCGGCGGCGCTGGCATCCGTGCCGGATCCCTAAGGCGTTAGCGGCCAAACTGGAACGCTCCGGGTCGGCATGCGAACACCGTCTACGCTGCAGACCTTTGGCGTGCCTACCTTCGGGCGCGGCCGGTCCGGCAGCGTTCGTCGTTCGCCGAACCGAGCGTCAGGAATGCTTGCTGGCGACGGACAAGGTCTGCCCGGGTTCGTGCGGATTGTCTGATCCGCAACGTAGCGACGACGGATCGCTTTACCCTCGGGCCTATGAGATTGCTGCCCGCTTTCGCCG
Organism: Nocardioides sp. CER19; assembly: GCF_029846275.1. Taxonomy (GTDB): domain Bacteria; phylum Actinomycetota; class Actinomycetes; order Propionibacteriales; family Nocardioidaceae; genus Nocardioides. The sequence continues at coordinate 1,480,872 of NZ_JARVWS010000001.1, read as the reverse complement.
CGATCGTGTCGGTCTTGACGTCCCTCGCGCTTGCTGGCTGCGGCGGCGGATCGGACGCCGGCCAGCCCGGTGAGCCGACGCCCGCGCCAGCAACCACCAGGCCGTCAACGAGCGCACCGGCCGAGGCAACCCTGGAACAGCAGGTCGCGCCATATTGTGGCGACCTCACTGCCGCGCTGGACAGGATCCCGGCCCTCAACCCGTCGATGAAGCAGATCGGCAACCTGAAGCAGGCCCTGGAAAGCGTTCGCCCCTCGATGACCGGAGCCGCCGCCACCGAGGTCGAGTCCTGGTACACAACGACGACCGACCTCGCAGTCGCCGCTTTCGCTCCTGACGACGACTTCACGACGAAGTGGGCCGACTGGACAATGGGCACCAAGGTCGCGATCGAGGCCACCTGCAACCCCTGACAGGGCGCTTTCGCCGCATTCAACGCCGTCACCCCGGTGCCCCGACCGCATGGCCGCCGAGACACCGGGGTGGATCAGGCCTGCGAGGCCAAATGGTGGAGCCGGGCCAAGGCCTCGGTCGGCCAGGTACCTTGCTGGCTCCACGACTCCAGGTAGGCCTCCCGGTCGACGGAGGCGGCCAGCCCGAGACCGAGCCTCGCCAGGGACGCCGTCCGCACGCGGAACTCGAACCCTCCCTGGGCACGTCGGTCCTCGCTCACCTGGACGCTGAGGATGCTCCATGCCTCGTCGCGACGCTCGATCGAGAACGTTGCGCCACCGGGCTCCAGGCCGAGCAGGGCCTGCGCCGATCCAGCCCCGTTGGCGGCGTCTGCGATGACGCCGACGACCTTGGTCAGCACGTCGGAGACATAGGAGGCGCGCAGCCTCACCGAGACTTGCTCTCCGGTGACCGTCAGCCAACCCCACCCCGTGGGCTCGACCTGCATCGTGAGTTCCATGTCAGCGAAGGCTACGGCCTTCCCTCAGGCCAGCAGTTTCTTGCAATCGGCCCAGTCACCGCTGCCATCGCTTCCGTCCGACTCGGTGTAGGCCGTCACGATCCGGTGGTTCCCGGTCTTGGCGGTGATCACGTAGCCGGTGAAGTAGTACGGATATCCGGCGACGTTGCTCTTCATGATCTGGTCGTTGGCCGCGTTCGAAGCCGAGGTGCGCTTCTGGTCCGGCTTCTTCAGGATGGTGTCGATGCAGCCCTCGGTGTTGCTGCTGAACCCGTGGCCGTCCTTGATGTGGCGCACCCCCGTGCAGTCCAGGACGTAGGAGCCCGCAGCCTTGCCGGTGGAGTAGGTGAACTTCGCGACGACGGTAGACCCCGCCAGAGACCGGTCCGGGTAGAGGCAGTCGTCCCACTGATAGCCGCCCCCGTTGGGGTCCGTGACGGTGTAGGGAGTGAAGCCGCCGCCGTCGGGGGCGTCGGCGTTCGCGGGAGCGAGCCCGGCCAGCGACGTCGCGCCGAGCAGCGCGGTGACGGCGGCGGCGCGGAGGCCGCGCAATCTCATCTTGGTCATGATTGCACCTTCCTGCGAGCAGGTGCGTGCCTCTCTGACACGGCACCAGAGGTGCTCGGAACCCGTTTCCTGCACCCCGGTGTCGACCCTTCTCTTTACCTCCCGAGGACGACAATGACCCGCCCGGACCTCATGTTTCGGGACCTGCACGTCCCGTCTCCTAGTCCCCGCCGAGGCCTTGGCCGACGTCGACAGGGCGAGCCAGGTGCTCCCGTCTACTCGTGGTCTGGCGCGCAGGTCGGTCGCTCAGAACGCGCGAAGCCCGGTCTGCCGGCTCTCCGCCAAAGCGGCGCATAAGGATGCGTTGATGCCCGTCAGCGTCCGGTCATCGGCTGTCAGCTGGGTCATGAAAAGGTCGTGCACAGAGAAGGGATCGTTCAGTCGTGGCCGAGCGGACCGATCTCGAACTCGCCCGGAACCGTCAGGTCAATCACGCTGTGCAGAATCTCCTCGACGTGAACGTGAACCTGGCACATGGCACGAATGAGGGGCACGGTCTTCACCGAGACACCGTCGCCGACGCTGACCGAGACGTACATGTGGCAGTTCTCAAGGCACGGCTTGCCATCTAGTCCCGGAGCGGCGAGCAAGGCCTCACCGTCAAACAAGTCCCCTGCGTCCCCAATGTGACCCCCGGGGGCGAGGGCACCGACCCCCGTCACGTTCAGGCTTCGGTGCTTGTCGATGTTGGCGAACCGGTGCAGGAGCCAGAGATTGTTCTTCTCCTTGCCGAAGAAGATCGGTTGCTGATCACGGATGTATTCACGTGCTTCCTTCGGCAGCCAGCGGAGGCGCCGCTCCTCAATGTTCTTCGCGAGTTCTCTGCCTGGATCAACAACCGGGTACTCGCATGCGAGCGCCTCCGCCTCCGTGAGCGGCTCGCCCTTCACGAAGGTCGAAAGCGCGAATATCAAGTGGTCGAGGCTGCTTCGGTAGTGCTGAAAGACTTCGCCCGACCTGGGAGCCCAGTCGGCCGGTATCGAGTTGAGCCGGAGCCAGTGGTCGGTGCGGACGTCGTTGCCCGAGATGTCGCCAGCCGTCGTCTCGACCCAGAGATTTCCAGCCTTCACCCATCGGTCCACGTCGCCGTACAGCCGGTCCATGCGGTGATACGCCCATAGGAACTTCGCCCACGGATCGGGGGTCTCATCCCTAGTCGGATCCGCCCTGTCAGCGATCGCAGCCCGGTAGAGGTCGTAACGCTCCCCCCGGAATGCGCGCATCCAATTGCGTGGCCGCTCGAACATGGCATCAGTCTGGACGACTCTCACCGACACCTCACCATGAACCGATGACCGCGTCGACGCCCTTCGAAGTCCAGGCGGCAGAGACCGCCGTACGTGATCCCGTGGTCGCCAGGTACGTCCGCGCGTCCGGCTCAGGGCGGGTCTGCCGCCGCTCCTCCACCGGATCGACGAGGCCGCGCTGGACCGGCTGCCGTTCTGAACCTTCGCGCCTAGACGGGGAACTCGTCCTCGACGATCTCGCCGTCCTCGCTGCGGCGGGTGTAGGTCGTCTCAGTGGCGCCGACATCGGTCATCTCGACTCGCTCCTGGACGACGTCGAGCGCCTCCCAGGTCCGGTCCCACAGTTCGTCGGCGTGTGCCTGGCACCGAGAGACCGGCGACGGGTCGTCGAAGTAGGACTTCACTGCCTCGTCGGACATGAACCGGCCGCCGAGGGGCTCGGTGTGACGGTCGTGCCACCACCGCTGACGGGCACGCTCGATAGCGACCGAGAGCGGGACCTCGACGTCGACGATCCGCAGACGCTCGTAGTCGAAGTCGAACAGGTCTCCGGCGTACTGGCGGGGCAGTCCGTCCCACTGGAGCGTGCCCGCGATGAGCACGTTCTCCTTGCGGGCCATCGCGTGGAACCGGACAGCCTCGGCTACGTCGGTCGACCCCTTGTGGACGCGTCCTGAGAGTTCCCGCGGCGAGACGGGTCCCATGTCGCTGAGAAGGATGCCTGTGGCGTCGTCGAGGAGTCCGAGCGCGAGGGCATGCTCCAGGAGGAGGTCTTTGATCTCGTCAGCGTCGATGCGCCGGTAGCCGACGAGGTGCTCGGTCCGAAACGACTTCCCGGCGCCGGGCGGCCCGGCGGTCACGACCGCCATCGCTCCCCCGCGAGCGACGTCGCCCTGCTGGGCGAGGTACCTCTCGGTGACGTTGTCGAGCACGTCCTGGTCGAACGTGATGCCGGTGCTGTGATGCAGGCGCCCGCCTGGCGCGAGCAGGTCAGTCAGTTGTGCGTGGACCTCGTCCCTGCCGCCGGGCATCGGGATGACGCCGCTAAAGACCGGCGGCAGAGCGGATCTCCTCGAACTCGCCGCGCGTCAGATACCCCTCGCGGTGCGCGTCGACCACCTGCTCCCAGGTGCCGCGGGTCTTCCCCTCGGCCGGATAGGGCGCGTACTCACCGACGGTGTAGGTGAAGGCCTTCAGGCGCTTGACCATCATCCCGCGGTCGGCGTGCTCGACGACGGTGCGCAGGATGATCTCCTCGGGGGTCTCTCGCGGCTCGCCGCTCGACTCTTTGATGTCGAGTGCCCGCAACATCCGCAGCACTCGCGGCTGGGTCGTGCCGAGGCGTTCGGCGATCGCTCGCTGAGGGAGGTTCTTGGATCGAAGGAACGCGACGTCGCGCAACTCCTCGATCCGGTTCAGCCGTTCGCGGGCTGTGCGTTCACGAGCGTGCTCGCGCAGGGTCTCGTCGTCGACCTCGCCCCCGAGAATGTCCCTGACGGCGTGGGTCATCGCCTTCACCTCTCGTCGCTGTAGTCCTCCTTCTGCTCTTCGATCGTACGACTCTGATACGTTGCGTATCAAGGGTGAATTGGGTCTCCCCCGTCACCATCAGCGACCGGCCGCGGTGGCTGCTAGGCGAGCGCGGAGTCGTCTCGCTGAAGCGCATCCGAGAGCACACCGGGTGTTTGTCCCGGCCGGGATTTTCAGCAAGAGGGTGCGCGTGGCGGAGCCGGCCTGGGGGCACCCATCCGCACCGTGATACACCTCCCCGGCGCCCGCGAATGGCGGCCGCTTAAGCATCATCGAGCGTCTCCGTGATGGGCCGCGGCTCTTCGATCGGCTCCAACTTCCGCACCCCGGTGACGATGGTCGAGGTCCACCAGTCCGCCATCCCGACGTGGATTCGCAGACGCTTGCCCACCTCAATGACTGCGAGATCCCAATGATCCGTCTCATCAACGGGGTAGAACCACAGCAACCGCCTCCATCGCCCGTCGAAGGACTGGAGGTTGAGGCGGCCGTCGTCGCCAAGAGCCGGGATCCTCATCCACCGAGAGCCCTCGCCGCCACGCTCGCCAGCGACGTCCAGGATGATGCGGGTGCCGTTCTCCGTAGTGACCTCGATCATCACCACACGCCTTTCGAAGCCTCTTCAACGAGAGCGATCAGCGGATCGACTGGTGCATCGGCCGGACATTGGCCTCGCCGGGCCGGATGCCGCGCGATGAACCCCCTTGACGTCGAGGTTCTCCCGCGCGGCGTTCGATAGCGGTTGCGCCCGGGGCCACGGCCAACGGCTGCCTTCGAACGCGCGTTGGTATTAGTCGACCAGTCGCGCCGACGCCTGTTGAAGCGCCGCGACTGCAGGGGCCGGCGTCTCACTCCGCGAGTCCGCTCGATGGGAGCGGCAGTGGCCGTCTTCCTAGGCCTCTCCGAACGCGCCGGACTCGTCTCGTCCATGTCATAGCGTCTATTCACTCGTCCGGCCACGGGAACACGTCACAGATCTCGCCACGGCTTCGAGAGACCTCGGCCTGTTCAGGAAGCACAAGATCGACGGGGACGCCGACGAGGCGAGACATCTGTTCGGCCGCGGCCCGACTGCTCTCGGTGCCGCCCTCCGTTTCCGGCAGGGTCCCGATGACGACAACTAGGCGCGGCTCAGCGTCGCGCACGAGCAGGAGTCGCACCGCCCAGCCAATCGGTGCGAACCCCTGTCGCTCGGCAAGAGCGCGTAGTTCGGTCGAGTACTCGTGGACGACTGCACGAATCTGCGCCGCTTTCATCGATCTGCCTCGCCTTCAGCGCCCAGAGTTCCGAGGTCGGGCGTGTCGAGCACCTCGTACGCCTCGATGGTCCAGATCCGCCGAAACTGATCAGGCTCAAGCGGCCCGCCCCAGCCGTCGCCGTCTTCGCTGAGGTCGTTCAGAAGCGTTTCGTAGGCGCGGAGGGCAATCTCTTCGGAGTCGTATGGTCCGGCCGCTAGTCGGCCTCGGCGCCCACCAGCCATGATCAGCCAGACGCTGGCCGGGCTGCGGACACCCTCTTGGTTCGATGTCATCGCGCCCACCTCGGATCGGTGAGCGACTGTAGGTCGAGATAGCGGACATTCCCTGCGGCGCCGTCGCAGTCGAGCGACCAGATCCGCTGCTCGTAGTCGACACCGGGGATCTGTACGGTCGCTTCTCCCGCTAGGTGGTAATGCCCGTGCACGAGGAGTCGGGGCTTCACGCCTAGAAACGCCTCGCTCATCCGCTCCCGACCAACCGCGGCGTGAGCCAGTGCCTCGTCGGTCCAAGACCAACCATTGCCGCCGCGGACGATCGCCTCTACCTGGGACGTCCACCAGGGCTCGTCAGGCGAGTCATGGGCGAGCATGACGTCGGCGCCCGCGCCGTTTCGGATCGTCCGCTCGACGTCCGCGGGCTGGATGCGTTCTTCTCGCCACCAGGATTTCCCCTCAGTCCGGCCAGGGAAGTCAACGGAAGGCGCGCCGCCAAGAGACACAAATCGCCGACCGTCAATCTCCCAGGCGTAGCCGCGCGGCAAGACGGCGATGTGTTCGGTCAGGTACAACGGCAGCGCGTCGCCGGACACGGGATCGCGGCGCCTCGGGTTTTCCCAGAGCCTGGTCAGGCGGCCCCAGTCTTCGTGGTTGCCGGGGGTCACGAGCAAAGCGACGTCGCGCTCGGCACATGTCCGCTCGACCTTGCGCAGGAACTTCGCCCCGGAGTTGCCGGGCCAGATGCCGAAGTCGCCCAAGTGCAGGAGGGTCGAGACCCCTCGCTCCGCGACGGCGCGGATTCGGGCGATCGCCCAGGCCGTGTTGCCGTGCCAATCGCCGGCCAACGCGATCACGGTCACAGCGCCTCCGTCGAAACACGCCAACGTGCAGGCATCGAGCGCCAGCGGTTGGATGTCATCGGGCGCACCTTCGCGGTGAGCACGGATGCCGTCGTTTGCGGATGGCAATCTCTAAGGTGGTGTGTGCGTCCATGATCAACTGCAGGTCGTGATTCTCGGACTCTTCGAGCGCATCGGCCCGGCTCACAATGTCCTGCACGTCCTGCAACAGGACGCTGGCATCCGTCGTCCCACTCAGGGGTGAGATCGTTTCGATGTCGCGTGCCTCAACAACAGAGATCCATCCGCGGGTCGTCTCAACTGTCAGAGCGAGAGACTCCAGAGCGCCCGACCGACGCCATTCCAGCCCGTAGGTCCAGCCCGCCACCGACGACCCATCCCGGAGGCCAACCCGCACCGAATCGTGCAGTCGGAGCCATCCCATCTTCACCACGGTTCCGTCGTCGGTCCTCGCCTCGCAGCAGGAGCAGGACTCGCTCAAATCGACCATCGGGCACCCCTGGGGTGTTGCGAATTGCACGTCAAACCGAAGATATATCTTCTGGTGTGCGGGGCGACCGCCTTGAAGCGTGTCGGCACGTGACTTCTTCCGGCCAGGGCCGCCAAAACCGTCTGAGCGAGCAGCGCGCGAAGGCCCTAGGCCTGGCCATAAGGCAGGCCCGGCGGAAGCACGGCCTAACGCAGGAAGCACTGGCTGCGGCGAGCGGCCTTACTCCCGAGCACCTCCGAGTGATAGAGCGCGGAACGGCGACGAATCCAACCCTCGCGACCATCTACACCATCGCGGACGCCCTCGAAATCCCCGCGCAGAGCATGCTCCCGAACTGACTCTTCAAGGAGCGGCGCGACTCTCGCCCTAGAAGTCTGCGCCCGGCGCGGACGCGTCGCCGTGGCCCAGGCGCTCGGTATGCCGTCGCAGCCCCTCCCGCTGACCGTTCTCCCATGGCACTCGCGACACCCATCGGACGATGCCGTCGGCGAAGGCGACTGGCCGGGTCTTAGCGCTGAGGCCGAGGAAGTCGATCTTCCGGCGCCCCTCCGCGGTCCGCTCGTCGAGCGCCTGGAGGCGACGCCGAAGCGTGCTTAGGTAGTCGGTGTAGTCGCGCAACCTGGTCGGGACACCGTCGACAGCCGTCTCGGTGGCAGTGAAGAACTGTTCCGGGCGCACCCGCTCGTATCGGTACTCGACAACGAGCCCGAGCGGGATCAGTCCGGCGAGCCACGCCTCGATCGCCATACGAGCAGCCGATCGGTCCGGGACGAGGACGTTGTGCTTGCTGAGTGCGTCCAGTGCGTCGTCGAGGGTGAACGCGAAGTCGCTTCCGCGCTCGAAGAGAAGGTCCTCGTGGAGCGCGGCACGCCAGTGCGCAGTGACGGCCTCGATGCTGGACTCGGTCTGCTCCTCGGGGCCGAAGAGGGCGGGCAGGCTCCCCCATCGAGCGATCAGAGTCTCGCGCAGCGCGGCCCACGACCGCAGCGGGAGCGGGCGTCGGACGGTGATGATCGGCAAGAGCAGCGCGGAATCATCGGGAACATCCGGCCATCCGGCCCCAGCGTCCCGCTCGGCCTTGGCCCGCCGGTGTGCCTCCAGGGCCGACCGGCGTGCGGCCTCGGCTTCCTGGCGCTCACGCTCCGCGGCCTCCCGCTCGCGTTCTGCTTCCTCGGTAGCGAGGCGCTCGGCGTCGGCGATCAGGCCCATCGTCGGCGTGACGATCCCCAGCGTGTGGTCAAACCGGCACTCGTCGATCGAGTCGGCCGCGAATCGGGCAACTGGGAGCGCTCCGTCGTAGCGGCCGAGGTCGTGGTCGAGGAGCGTCCCAATCTCACGGGTCAACGGGTTGATCGCGAGCACCGGCCGCCCGGCGGCCGCGATGTCCTGGACGAGGGCCGGGACCTTCACCCGTGGCGGTGCGTCCGGTGTTGAGTCAGTGCCGGCGACAGGCGTGAGCCGCGTGTGCCCGATCAGCCAGAGGACCGGGACGCCCGCGGCGTCAAGGTCGGCCTGCTTCGCCTCCCACTCCGGGATCGACCATGCCTTGTACTCGACTTCGAACGCGGTCCGGCGGCCGTCGAGATCCGTGACCACCACGTCGGGACGCCGAGGATGGATCCGCTCCTCAACCGCGACCGTAGAGTAGGCCGGGGTGCTCTCGTTGAGCCAAGCGGCGAGCATCGCCTTGGCGGCGAGGTGGAGAGCGGACTCGCCGGTGGTTCCGGGACAGCCCTTGTTCTCATGTCGGAAGTGGTGACGACGACGTGTGCCACCAATCGCGTTGAGCGACACGTCGCAATCCGGCGCCAAGCAGCGAAGGTCTGTGACGATCGCCTTGGCCTCGGCCGCGGCCCCTTCGGCGAGGAAGTAAGGCTCGCGGGTATCGCGGTGAATAGCCCAGACCTGTCGGGTCTCGGTGCCGAGAAACGGAAGTACGTGTGCGGTGGCCACGGGCGCATCCTTGCTGAGACCACCGACAGCGGTCCGGCGATCGTCTGGTCAGTCGTTCTTGCCCGATTGATGGACGCACCAATCACACATGCCGGTGTCATCCCAGACCTCGAGTTCTTCCTCCGGGACGGGCGTCGCGCAGCGCGCACAATCGGCCCTCCGGCCGCGAGGCGCCGGGTCGTCGCTGCCCCATGGCCACGTTTGACCGCAGCCAAGGCATGCAATGACGCCCGTTTGCGCTCCAGCCGCGTGCACATCGTCTTGGTTCTCGTGCTTGCAGCGGGGCTCGCCCTTTGCGATCCACTGCTGCTCAATCACCGCGACCTGTTCCGTCTGAACCATTAGCGCGCCGTTCCTTCTCGTAGCAGGACCGCGCCGTTAGCGCGCCCTCGCTCCAATATTGCCGTAAACCCGTTCACGGTTCAGCACATGGATCGACGAGTCTGGGGCGACGACCGGCGGCGATGTAAGAGAAATGATCCCGAGCGGCTGGTTGATTACGGTCACTCGCCTAGGACGTGCCGCGCCCGCGCTGCAGTTGCGTACGGGCATGGTTAAGGTCTCGGAGGTACTCCCGGTTGACCTCCCGAGTCGCCGTCAGCTCATCAACGAGTTGTTGCCGCTCATCTGTCAGGGCCCTCACCCTGTCCTGCAACTCAATGATGATGGCTGCTTGCTCAGCGTTAACTTGATGCAGACGTTCGGCTTCCGAAAAATCGATCACGGTGCCCGCCTCGCCCAACGCTTGATGAAGTGCGCGCCTAGTTGCCGCTAGATCCCGACGCAACTCGGAGATTTCCGCGTGCGCGTCAAGCAGGCGCGCCTTCTGCACCCGATCCATCGAAGGCTGCGCCTGAGAGACCCCCGCCGAGAGATGAGGCGTTGGATTCCGATGGCGGCGAACCTCCTCGTAGAGGTCACCGCTTCGACGAACTGTATCGGGATGAACGCCTGCTGCTCGCGCGACTGATCGAACATTTACAGGCTGTCCGCCACGTGCGAGCGACGCAATAGCGTCGGCGATCCGCTTGCGGTTCGCCGCAGCGATAGCCTTCCTCGCAGCGATGGCCTTCACTGGGACGAACCGCTGACGAACTGCCGGCTCATCGGACATGTTGTTCTCAGTCACTTCGCTCCCCTCCGAAGGCGAACCCGAGGTTCACGCCGCCGGCGCGTGCGCGGGTGCGGAACTCACGAACGATGTCGGCCGCCGTCGCGATGCGGGCTCTCTCGTCGGGGGCCAGCGAATCCAGGTGGGCAACCAGTGTCCCCAGGAGCCGTTGCCAACCGTCACGTCGGTAGCGAAGGATGGCCTCATGCTCGCTCTTTAGCGGCGTTTCCTGTGCATCCAACCGCGCGAGCGTGAGGTTGCAGGTGTGGATCTCCGCTCGAATGTCAGGGATATGGCTGGGATCCGCGACGAGAAAGTCACACCCGAAGCACATTCGGTCGTTTTCACATCCTTCTCGTCCGAGCTGTAATACCTGCGGGTTGGCGCAGTCGGCAACTGCCACCTCTCCCGCCGGAATACTCGGAAGCGACGCTGCCCGTTCGGTGGGCACGCCAAAGTTGTTCAGCCGGTGCCTCGCCAGGAGATCGACGGCTTCCTGAAGTCTTTCGTCCTGCACTCGCACGTACGAGTCGATCGTCGTCTGAACATTGGCGTGGTCCGCGAGTTCCTGAACAACGAAGATGTCGGTCCCGATGTTGACCAAGTGCTGGAGGTATGTGTGACGGAACAGGCGCATTTGAAGCGCCGCCGACCGGATTCGGCGATCGCCAAGGTCGAACCCAGGTATCCCGCCTGCCTTGTACTGCGCAGCGATTGAGATCCATCCGTCGCCCAGCGCGGTGAAGCGAGACGAATCGACAGCCCGATACTGGGTTTGAACGCGCTTATTGATTAGCCCTCCCGGGCGCACCGCTGGGTCCAAAAACAGGGGCAGGTCGCCCATGTCGCTTGGTGCGTACTTCTTGCCACCAACTTTGACGACAACGTCCCGCTTATAGTCGGTAAGCACGGCGTGCGTTTGATCGGAAAGCGGGTAACGGTTACCTTTGAGAACAAGGTCACGGCCGTCCATGTCAGACATGCGCGCCCCACACACGTCATTGAGGTCCGCGCCAGTCGAGTCAACGACAATCGCGATTACGATCGCCTCTTCCAGCAGCGATACGAGCACCCGCCACCAGTGGGAGATCATGCGTGAGCCGGTCGCTTGTGTTCCCAACAGGTTCTGCTGGCGGCGAGGAAGAAGAGCGAGATCTTCACTTGCTGTTTGCGGATAGCGCTCGCGAAGGCCGCGCTTCCATGCATGTACGATCTGAGCGGATCGAGCATCGACCGGGAGCCAAACCCGATCCCTTCCGGACTTGAAGTTGTCGTATAACAGTTCGGCGGCGCCGCTGTCTCCTATTCGAATACGGTCCGCCCGAAGCGAACACAATTCTTCTGGCCGTCGACCAAAATTGGCTGCTAGATGGATCGCCGTAACGAACATTTCACCGCGAAACGAATCAGTTCCAGGCACTGACCGTGCGAGGTCCAGGACACGCGGACCGAGGAGGTCGTCCGCGCCTAGGAGGAAGCGGAACGTAGCGTCAGGGAAGCCACGGTCGACGACCACGCGCTTCCGGATCTTTGGATAGTCGTCCTGTCGTACAGCGAATGCTGTCGACAGCCCGTAACGGTCGGTGAGTCCCAGCGCGCGCGCGTGGCCGAACACAGCCGAAACGTCTCTCAAGGCTTGGAACTGCTGCTCCGGCGTGGCCGACACCCGCATCTGAGCGACCCACGCATCCACGACCTGCCTAGTCAGCGCCCGAGCATTGCCGCCCTGGTCAGCGCGGGTACGTAGGTACGCGGACAATCTCGCGACAGCGAGAGTCTGCTTCGAGAGCGTGGACGGCGAAACAGAATTGAGTCGCGTCTGACAGACCTGCGTAACGACATCACGCAACCACGGCTGCGTGATGTCGCCAAGGCGCAAGGTCACCGAGACTCCCGCTGCGGGCCGGACCACCGCCATGCGAACGACGTCGCGGTCCCACTCAGCGCGGGGATCAGCACCGGCCACATCAAGCCGGACCTGCCATCGACGCAGCGTGGCCGCTGGAAGTTCCGCGCATGCGCGTGGGTCGACGTCGAGAAGCGTATCTACACCCGCGTGCGAAGCCGCTGCAGCAATGCTTCTTGCCGAACTCGGCGTGCCGAGTTTGCCCTCTAGGGCGTCCATCGCCAGCGACACGATGAACTCCAAGCGGGCGAGCGGCGGAAGGAGGCCCAGTTTCACGTAGCGGGTCCTCAGGCGTCGCGAGTGCGTTAACGGGTCTGTCGCGAGCCATTCGAACTCACGGTTATCCTCATCCCACCGAGCTAGAATCCAGGACGCAACTTGCTTGGTCAGAAGACGTCCCGCCCACTGGGGAGGCTCAGGTGGCGTCAGACCAGGTGGCAGTGACGACTCCGAGGCGCGAGCACTGACCTCAGCGGGAGCGAGCGACCTGGTTATCGTCATGCGTTCAATCCGATTGTCTGCTGGCGCCAATCTGTAAGCCGCCCGACGGCCCCAACCATTGTCACTACAAGCGCGTGCGAGTAGGTCTGAAGACTCAGCGGGCTCCGGTGCCCGAGCAGTTCTTGGACCGTATGCCGGTCGACCCCCGCGTCCAGCAGTTCTGACGCGTACGTGTGGCGAAGTAGGTGCGGGTTGACCTGCTTCAGGTCGGGCGCGCTCTTCACTTGCGACATCCACATGCTGTTGAAGGCGCTCAGAGTTAAGGGCCGTCCGCGCGTCGGCCCAGACACGGAGACGAACACCATTGGACTAGCAACACTCTCCGGCAGGTGCTCGAACGCCCAAGCCTGCCAGTCGCGATACGCGCCGATCACTCGCGGCGCGATCGGCACGATGCGGTCAAATGGTGACTTGGCCAGTGCGCCATTGCCGTTCAGGCGACGTCGCACGTGTAGATGTCGACCTGGGAACGAGGCCAACGGGCAGTCAAGCGCGCGAGCGACAAGTTCCGACACACATAGGTCCTCGACCCACAGTCCGAGCGCCTCGCCCGCCCGCAGCCCGGTGCCGTATAGCAACTCGACCGCGAAGCGGTTCCTCGGGTGCAGATCGAGATTGAAGAGCGCCTTGACCTGATGTGGTTCCAGCCGCATCGAGCGCATGACTCTCGCGGCCCGGGGTGCCTTGAACCCGACGATCCCGCGACCGGTGTGGACAGAAGTCCGGCCATTGGCCAAGGCCCACCGGTAGAACGACTTGATCTGGGCAACGCGCAGAGCCACCGTGGTCGACGCCCGAAGGCGAGGATCTCCGGGTAGCGCGCGAATCCCACTTGTCAACGGATACGCCTTCGGCACCTCCCTCAACGCGGACACAAACTCAGCGAAGCGCACTGCGTCGGTTGCCAGTGGATCGAGACCTCGGTCGGCGCACCACGTCCACCACTGCGCGACCGACTGCGCCGACGACCTCAACGAGTTCGTTGAGTCGGTGGAGGCTGCCAGCGCGACCAACCAATCGCTCGGCACGTCGACGCGGCGCGAGGAGGTAGCCGTCTGGAGCACGAGGAGCCAGCCGGCCCGCCCTCCAGAGCGGCTGTACTTCGCGGCGTAGACAGTGGCAGCCACACTGGCACCGTATGCGCGCTCGTTGGAGTTCTCATGTCAGCGACACGCAGTTGGATAGGACTCGCTAACAGCCGCGGCGCCAGTGTGTGCACATGAAAGCGACCCGTCCTGCCTAGGCGCAGATAACCTCGCGGGCGGAGTTCGCGTGCAGCGTGCACATGCCGGGCAGCCCGGCGTTGAGGGCGAGCAGCAGGTCGAGGCACTCCTCGGCCCTGACCTCGCCGACGATGATGCGGCTGGGTCGCATCCGCAGCGACTCCTTCACCAGCTCGCGCAGCCGGATCTCGCCGGTCCCCTCGAGCCCGACCTGCCGGGTCTGGAGCGGCACCCAGTCGGGGTGGGGGAAGCGCAGCTCGAAGACCTCCTCGGCGCTCACCACGCGGTCGCCGCCGGGGATCGCGGCGGCGAGGCAGTTGAGCATCGTCGTCTTGCCGGCCTGGGTGCCGCCGGCGACCAGGATGTTGAGCCCGGCCCGCACGCTCGCCTCCAGGAACGCGGCGGCGGGGACGCTCAGGCTGCCCAGCTCGACGAGGTCGGTCAGCCGCGCCGCCCGCAGCACGAACTTGCGCACGTTGACGGCACTGAAGCCGCGCGAGATCCCCTCGAGCACGACGTGCAGCCGATGACCCTCCGGGAGCATCGCGTCGACGAACGGCTGCGACAGGTCGATCCGGCGCCCGGAGGACTTGAGCATCCGCTCGACCAGCTCGGTGACCTGCTCGCGGCTCAGCACCAGGTTGGTGAGCTCGTGCCGGCCGTTGCGGGCGACGAAGACGCGGCTCGGCTCGTTGATCCAGACCTCCTCGACCTCGGGGTCCTCGAGGAAGGGCTGCAAGGGCCCGAAGCCGGAGAGCCGGGCGACCAGCTCGCCGACCAGCGCGGTCGGGTCGGTGATCGCGGCGACGGCACCGGTCAGGCTCCGCTCGTCGTGCTCGCGTACGACGGCCTCGGCGATGCGTCGGACCACGGCCGCGTCGCGTTGCGGGTCGACGCCCTCGCGGCGTACCCGCTCCCTCACACGGCCGTCGAGCTGCTCGACGACGGCAGCTTCCTCCGCGGCGTAGAGGCCCATCCGGATCCCCGATCCCGAGTCCGAGTCCTGGAAAGAAAGTTAAGGGCTGCGACCCGGTGCCGAAAGTGCCCAAATTGGGCATGTGGAGAAACCACCGGCCCCGCCCGGAGGGATCCGGGCGGGGCCAGGGGTGAATGCCTGAGGCGCGTCAGGTCAGCGGACGGTGCCGCCGAACCAGCTGCTCGTCCAGATCGCCTCGGTCCGGACGCTCGCGCCCGGGTGCGGGGCGTGCACGATGTAGTCCGTGCCGCCGCGTCGGCCGTCCCAGAGCCCGACGTGGTAGACGTGCCCGCCGGAGCTGAAGAAGACCAGGTCGCCCCGGTGCATCTGCGAGCGCGGGATGCGTCGGACGGCGCCCGACTGGGCGGCCGCGGTGCGGGGCAGGCTCAGCCCGACCCGGTGGTAGGCGTAGGACGTCAGCCCCGAGCAGTCGAACGCGTTGGGGCCGGTGGCGCCCCAGACGTAGGGGTCACCCTTCTGGTCGCTCGCGACGTCGAAGGCGCGCAGCGCCTTGCCGTTGACCATCCGGAGCCGGTGCAGGCGCACTGCCCGCTGGTGCTCACGCACCGCGCGACGGTGCCGGATCACTGCCAGCCGGTGCTGGCGGCGGCGCTCCCGGATCCGCTCGCGGCGACGCTCGCGGGCGATGCGGCGAGCCTGGACGCGGGCCGCCTGCTGGGCGGCCGCCCGCTGGCGGGCGAGTGCCGCCGTGTCCACGGACGGTGCGGCGGGAGTCGTCTGGGCGACGTTCGTGATGGCGGCCATCGCCGTTCCGTGTCCCGTCGGGATGGCCAGGGCGCCGCCGGTCAGGGCGGCGACCGCGAGGAGCACCCTGGTGGCAGGGCGCAGCAGTCTTGACTTGGGCATGCGTGGTCTTCCTTCCCACGCCTACGAGGTGAGCTGTCGGGTTCGGGCGAGAAGGTGCCCGGCCGGGCGCTGTCGGCGCGTCGGCTTCACCCCGAGCGGCGGCTGGTCGCCACCGCGGAAAACGTTGGGTCCCCCGCTCCTGCCCCTCGGTGCTTCCGTCACTCTTTCCGTCTCGGACCGGCCGCCGACGTGGGGCAGGACTAGGCGTGCGCCGTAGGCCGGTAGTTGCGACTGCAACTACTCGAAGGTAAGGAGGCGGGACCTAGGTCCCAAGTCTCGACCTGGTATTTAACCGTTCATGTGAGCGGACTCACAGGCATGCTTCGGCTGTCCACGGTTCACCGCTGCACCCACCAGGACGGCAGCAGGGCGTCGTACAGACGCTCGAAGACGTCGACGTCGAGCTCGCCCGGGAGCTCCAACCAGCCCTGGATCGCACCGACCGTGGCGCGCGAGACGAAGCGGGCAGCGACGTCAGCGACGGCGTCGTCGTCCACGCCGGCGACGTGCAGGGACAGGTGCAGCCGACCCGCGCGGAACAGCTCGCGGCTCGACTCGAGGAAGTGGTCGCCCAGGAGGCCCTCCAGGCTGCCCGGGCCGCTGTCGGGCCCGAGGCCTCGGCGGTAGATCGGCGCGTGCCGGCGGACGTGCTCGAGCACGCGACGCGTCGCCTCCGCCACTGCCTCGTCCGTGTCTCCCTCCGGCGAGCCGAGCAGGTCCGCCCGCAGCTCGTCGAGCTCGTCGAGCAGCGCCTGGCGGAGCAGGTCGCCCGGCGAGGCGGCGTGCTCGTAGAACGTCGAGCGGTGGACGCCGGCGGCCCGCGCCAGCGCGGTCACGCTGAGCTCGCCGACCGGCGTCGTCCTCGCCTCGGTGAGCACAGCCGCGTGCAGCCGGGCCCGGGTGCGGGCCTGTCGCGCGTCCATGGGTGCTCCTTCGTGCGATCGGGAAGAAAACCGACCCTATCCGACGTTTGTAGTTTATGAATCCGACAAACGTCGGATAACTGGAAGGAGATTCACATGGCCACCTACGACGTCGCTGCTCGCTCCGCGATCGTCACCGGCGGCGGCTCCGGCATCGGCCGCGCCGTCGCGCTCCTGCTCGCCGCCAACGGGGCGTCGGTCCTCGTGCACGACCTGCGCCGGGAGAGCGCGGACGCCGTCGTCGCCGAGATCATTGCTGCGGGCGGCACGGCGAAGGCCTTCGTCGGCGACGCGTCCGACCCCGAGGTCGCCGCGGCCGCGATCGCCGCCGCGGAGGAGCTGGCCCCGCTCCGCATCGCCGTCAACAACGCCGGCATCGGTGGCGCCAACGCCCCGGTCGGGGAGTACCCGGTCGAGTCCTGGCGCTCCGTGATCGACATCAACCTCAACGGCGTCTTCTACGGCCTGCGCGCGCAGATCCCGGCGATCGCGGCCAACGGCGGTGGCGCCATCGTCAACATGGCGTCGGTGCTCGGCTCCGTCGGCATCGCCGGCTCGTCGGCGTACGTCGCCGCGAAGCACGCCCTGATCGGCCTGACCAAGAACGCGGCGCTCGAGCATGCCGCCGACGGCGTCCGCGTCAACGCCGTGGGCCCGGGCTTCATCCGCACGCCGCTCGTCGAGGCCAACCTCGACGCGCCCACCCTGACGGCCCTCGAGGAGAAGCACGCCCTCGGCCGTCTCGGCGACCCCGAGGAGGTGGCGAGCCTCGTCGCGTTCCTCGCCTCCGACGCCGCGTCCTTCATCACCGGCAGCTACCACCTGGTCGACGGCGGGTACGCCGCCCAGTGAGACGAACGGCCCGGCTCCCACGGGAGCCGGGCCTTCTCGTCGGCGCGGGTCAGACCAGGTCGACGAGATCGGCGATCGAGTCGAACACGCGCGTGGGTCGATAGGGGAACCGCTCCACCTGTCCCCGCTGGGTCGACCCGGTGAGGACGAGACAGGTCTGCAGGCCGGCTTCGAGCCCGCTGATGATGTCGGTGTCCATCCGGTCGCCGACCATCACGGTGGTCTCGGAGTGTGCCTCGATGCGGTTCAGCGCCGAGCGCATCATCAGCGGGTTCGGCTTGCCCACGAAGTAGGGCGAGTGCCCGGTCGCCGTCGAGATGAGCGCGGCCACCGAGCCGGTCGCGGGCAGCATCCCCTGCTGCGACGGACCGGACGCGTCGGGGTTCGTGGCGATGAACCGCGCCCCGGCCGCCACCAGCCGGATCGCCTTGGTGATCGCCTCGAACGAGTAGGTCCGCGTCTCCCCCAGCACCACGTAGTCGGGGTCGCGGTCGGTCATCACGTAGCCGATGTCGTGCAGCGCGGTGGTGAGACCGGCCTCCCCGACGACGTACGCCGTGCCGTCGGGCCGCTGGTCGGCGAGGAACTGCGCGGTGGCCAGCGCCGAGGTCCAGATGGCCTCCTCCGGCACGTCGATACCGCTGCCGAGCAGCCGGGCGCGCAGGTCGCGCGGGGTGAAGATCGAGTTGTTGGTCAGCACCAGGAACCGGCGACCGGAGCCCTTGAGCGCCTCGATGAACTCCTTGGCGCCCGGGATCGGCACCTCCTCGTGCACGAGGACGCCGTCCATGTCGGTCAGCCAGGTCTCCACCGGTCGCAGCGTCATGGCGCACATCCTGCCGTAGCCGTCACCGACGCGGCAGGACGATGTCGAGTCCGCGCTCGTGGTACTCGCCGTCCAGGCGTCCGCCGAGCGCGGTCACGACCGCCCGTGCCCGGACGTACGTCGACCCGGGTCCCTTGCTGCGGCCCCGGCTGGTCGGCCCGTCGGCAGCGCTGATCCGCAGCTTGAGCGCACCGCTGTCGGTCGCCTCGTAGACGAGCCGCACCGAGCCGCGGCTGCGGTGCAGCACGTCGACGAGGAGCAGCTCGTGGATGTGCTCGAGCGGCCCGGCCGTGTAGGTGGTCTCGAGGTCGCCGTCGACGGCGGCGGTCAGCGTCCGGTCGTGGTGGGAGAGCTCGTCCGCCCAGCGCTGGGCGCACGTCGTGGCCAGCTCACGCAGCGGCACCTCGACGCCGCGGCCGCCGGGGCGCCGGGCGATCCCGACGAGCTCGCCGGTCACCGTGTCCAGCTCGTCGATGCGCTGGACGCAGCGCTCGACCGTGCAGCGGATGTCGGGTCCGAGCTGGTCGCCGAGCGCCAGGTCCTCGAGCTCCAGCCGGAGCGACGTGAGCGGCGTCCGCAGCAGGTGGGAGGCCTGCTCGGCGAAGGCGTGCTCCTGCTCCAGACGGTTCTGGAGCTGCGTGGCGCTCGTCCGGAGCGCGTCGCTGATCGCGCGGACCTCCGGGACGCGCGAGCGGGGCAGGTCGAGGTCGAACCGGCCGCGGCCGAGCGCACCGGCCGCGTCGGCCAGCCGGCGGAACGGGCGCGAGAGCGCTCGCGCGATGAGGAAGCCGGCCACGCCGGCGCACAGACCGAGCAGGACGAAGAAGACGACGATCGCCCGGCTCTGGCCGAAGAGCACGTCGTCGACCACCTGCTCCGACTGGCTCACGGACACGTAGCCGCCGGGCACCTCGGCGCTCGCCCAGACGTCGTCTGAGCGGCTGGGGTCGCCGGTCCCGGTGAAGGTCGGCCCCTCGGCGACGACGTCGGAGTCGGGCGAGCCGTCCCAGTGGAGGACGACGCGCTTGTCGTCGCCGATGAGCGAGCGGAGGAAGCTCTGGTCGACGGGCTCGTCGGCGTCGTCGCGGACCTGCACCGCGACGGCGATCATGCTCGCCGCCTCGTGGATCTCCCTGTTCTCGTCGCCGCTGAAGGCGGACTCGAGCGAGATGGACCTGACGACGAACGCCAGCGCGCAGAGCGCGAGACCCAGGACGAGGAACGCGACGGTCAGCCGCGGACGCATCGGGGCCTACGCATCGGCGCCCTCGAGCCGGAAGCCGACGCCCCGGACCGCCACGACCTTGTCGGTGACGCCCGCGCTCTCGAGCTTCTGGCGGAGGCGACCGATCGTGACGTCGAGCGTCTTGGTCGAGCCGTACCAGTTCGCGTCCCACGCCTCGGCCATCAGCCGGTCCCGCGACACGACCTTGTCGCGCTGCGCGGCGAGGACGCTGAGCACGTCGAACTCCTTGCCGGTCAGCGAGACCTCCCCGTTGCCCGCGAAGACCCGTCGGGCGGCGACGTCGATGCGCAGCGCGCCCTCGGGCAGGTGGGTGGCCCCGTTGTGGGCGGCGGTGCGCCGCAGCAGGGCACGCACGCGAGCCTGGAGCTCGGCGAGCCCGAACGGCTTGGCGAGGTAGTCGTCGGCGCCGTAGTCGAGTCCGACCACGCGGTCGAGCTCGCCGGCTCGCGCGGTGACGATCATGATCGCCCCGTCGTAGCCGCTCTCCCGGGCCTGGCGGCACACGTCGAGGCCGTCCATGTCAGGGAGGCCCAGGTCGAGGATCATCACCTCGGCCGGGCGGGCGGCGAGCTGGTCGAGCGCCTTCTGCCCCGCGTCGACGCGCTGGACGAGGTATCCCTCCCGCTCGAGGGTGCGCACGAGCGGAAAAGCGATGTCCTCCTCGTCCTCGACGATCAACACGCTGTGGGCCATGCGCGAATCGTAGGCGAGGTACTTCCCACGCGGGCCGGAATGCGGTATGCCGCGGGTCACGGGCCGGCGACGCGCTGGACAGCGCGTCGCCGCACGGCCCGCCGCCGGCGCCTGGACCGCTGGAGGTCGGCGATCACGGCCAGCAGCACGGCCAGCAGCGGGACGCTGGCCAGCGTGAGCCCCGTGGCGGGTCGCAGGCCGCCGAGGAACGGGTAGCCGACGTACGGCACATGGGCGACCACCCGCGCCGTCTTCCCCGTCGCCGCCAGCTGCCAGGGATCGACCCGGGCACCGTCGGCGCTCGTGATGATCCCGGCGGCCCCCATCGAGGCGACGCGGCGCGTGACGTAGGCGGTGTCGACGAGGCCGCGCGGCGGTCGGAACGTGATCACGTCACCGATCTGGAGGTCGGTGGTCGACACCTTCTCGGCGAAGATCAGCGAGCCGCGTGGCAGGCTGTCGCGCATCGCGTCGCTGCTGACGACGTAGCGCTGCAGGCCGAGCATCGTCGGCAGCGCGACGAGGAGGAACGTCGGCGCGAGCAGAGCGAACGCGACGACGAGCCACAGGCGTCCCATGAGCGGCGGCCGGGACGGTACCGGCGCCAGCTCCAACGGTTGCCCTCCTTGAGATCGACCCGGGCCGCCGACACTACGTGAGAGTCGTCAAGCACCCGGCCACATCCGAACCCCAAGTGGGTAAACAAGCGCCTACGCGATGCCGAAGACGTCGCCGACCCGCTCGACCCGCTCCAGCACCTCGGTGAAGGTCATCTGCTCCAGACCGAGCGGGTCCTCGGCACCGGCCTCGACCTCGTCCCACGTGACCGGCGTGGCGACGTACGGCCGCTCCTTGCCGCGCAGGGAGTAGGGCGAGATCGTCGTCTTGCTGCCGGCGTTCTGGGACCAGTCCAGGAAGACCTTCCCGCCCCGCCGGGCCTTGGTCATCGTCGCCGTCACGAGCTTCGGGTGCTCGGCCTGCAGCTCCTCGGCGACCTCCTTGGCCAGCGCCGAGGTCTCCTCGCTGGCGAGCGGCTCGTCGAGGCTCGCGTAGAGGTGCAGGCCCTTGCTCCCGCTGGTGACCGCGTACGACGACAGGCCGCGTGCGTCGAGCCGCTCCCGCACCATCAGGGCGACCGTGCAGCACTCGTGCAGGCCGGCGGGCTCGCCGGGGTCGAGGTCGATGACGACGCGGTTCGCGCCCTGCGGCCGGGCGTCGTCGTCGACCGTCCACTGGTGGACGTGCAGCTCGAGCGCGGCCAGGTTGACCAGCCACGTGAGTGTGGCGAGGTCCTCGACGACCGGGAAGGTGAGCGTGCCCTCCTGCTTGCTGGCCGTGCGCGAGCCGGTGGTGGGGACGGTGACGGTGCGGACCCAGCCCGGCGTGCCGGACGGGGTGTTCTTCTCGAAGAAGCTGCCCTCGGCGACGCCGTGCGGCCATCGGATGCGCGTGACCGCGCGACCGTGCAGGTGCGGGAGCAGGACCGGCGAGATGCGCGCGTAGTAGTCGAGCACCTCCCCCTTGGTCGTGCCGGTGCGCGGGTAGAGCACCTTGCCGAGGTTGCTCAGCTTGAGGGTGCGGCCGTCGACGGCGACGCGGACCTCGCCGGCGTCCTCGCTCATGCGCCGATCGCGATCACGGGGTGGCGGGACGGGTCGACCAGACCGAACAGCTTCTTCAGGAACGAGCGCGGGGCGCTGACGCAGCCGGCGGTGGCGCCCCTGCCGTTGACGTGCAGGAAGATCGCGAAGCCGCGGTGGTGCACCTGCCCGGCATTGAAGCCGGTGGCGAAGGCGTACTCGTAGGGCGCGCGGTGAGCGAGCAGCCGCTCGGAGCCGTTGTCGTCGCTCTCCGGCAGCCACCACCGGAAGCCGCCGACGCTCTTGTTGCGCAGCTGGTTGTAGTAGCGCGAGGCGTTGTCACCGACCCAGTAGTCGCCCTTCCGGATCCGGTGGTAGCCCATCCGCCAGCCGGCCTTCCTCGCGTGCGTCCCGAACGCGAACGGCAGGTCGAACGTGCCGGTCGGCGTGGTGCCGTCGCCCTGGTGCCGCTGCGCCGGCCGGCTCAGCCCGCCGTAGCCGATCCGGCCGTCGCGGGTCGAGAGGCGTTTCGTCCACCGCCCGTGCTGCAGCGCCCAGAACGTCACGCGGGCGTGGTAGCCGCGGGTGCGGTTCGCCGTCACCACCTGGCTGGTGCCGGCTCGCAGCCGCACGCTGACGCCGTCGAGACGGACGGTGGTCGCCGCGTCGGCAGGGCTCGGCAGCAGGCCGAGGAGGAGCACGGGCAGCAGTGCCGCGAGCAGGCGTCGCATCAGGTCTCTCCCCTGTTCTCGAGGTCCGTCGGGCTCAGGTCGGTCCGCACGCCCTGGTAGGAGGGTTGGCGGAGCCGCCCGTCCCGGCCGGCGGTGGGCGGACGTCCGTGGGTGTCCACGTCGACGACGACCAGCGGCTCGACCCAGTGAGTACCCACCGCGTCGACCCGGGGCACCTCGTCGACGAAGGGGCTGGACGCCCGTGCGGTCAGCAGCGCCTTGAGCGGGGCGCTCTCGCGCGGCCCGATGCCGCTGCCCACCTTGCCCCGGAACAGCAGGCCGCCCGCGGTGACCTCACCGACGAGCACCGAGGCCAGCCGGTCGGTCGTGCCCGTCTGCGGCCGCCACCCGCCGACCACGTAGGACCCGCGGAAGCGGTGCGCGAACTTGCGCCACGCGTTGGTCCGCTCGCCCGGGCGGTAGATCGAGTCGAGCCGCTTGCTGACGACGCCCTCGAGTCCCTGCTGCCGGGTCGCCTCGAAGAGCATCCGCCCGTCGTCGTACGACGCCGGGAGCTGCCAGCCGCCGAGGTCGCCCGCGGCCGACACCGTCTCCATCAGGGCCCGGCGCTCCTCGAGCGGCCGGTCGAGGAGCATCCGGCCGTCCAGGCGGAGCAGGTCGAAGACCATGTAGGTCGCCGGCACCCGCGTCGCGAGCCGCGCGGCGGCCGCTCCGCGGACGTGGATCCGCTCGCCCAGGACACGGAAGTCGGGCAGGCCCTCGGCGTTGAGCCCGATGATCTCGCCGTCGACGAGGAGGTCGCGGTCGGGGCCGACGGCGGTGACGTCCGGCCACCCGGTCGTGGCGACGTTCTCGTTGCGAGTGGTCAGCACGACCCGGTGACCGCCCGTCGAGGCCGTCGTGACGTCGGCGAGGATCCGTACGCCGTCCCACTTCACCTCGTGCGTCCACGCTCCACCGACCGGAACATGGTCGCCGGGCGACGCGAGCATCGGACGCATGCCCCCCATCCTGTCGCACCGGGACGGAGGTCCCGCCCGACGCTCCCTGTGTCACAGGTCACGGCGGTGATGAGGCAGGATGCCGCCCATCATGAGCTACGCCGTCATCGGCGCCGGCCCCTCGGGGCTCGCCGCCGCCCGCAACCTGCAGCGCTTCGGTATCGAGTGGACCGGCTACGAGATGTCCGACGGGGTCGGCGGCCTCTGGGACATCGACGCGCCGCGCAGCACCGTCTACGAGTCGGCCCACCTGATCTCGTCGAAGGGAACCACCCAGTTCGCCGAGTTCCCCATGGCCGACTCGGTCGCCGACTACCCCTCGCACCGCGAGCTGATCGCCTACTTCCGCGACTTCGCGAAGCACTTCGGGCTCACCGACGGCTTCCGGTTCGGCACCGAGGTCACCCGCGTCGTCCCGGCCGCGGGCGGTGGGTACGACGTGACGTCGGTCGGGCCCGACGGCGAGCGGACCGAGCACCACGACGGCGTACTCGTCGCGAACGGGACGCTCTCCGAGCCGCACGTGCCGACGTTCGAAGGCACCTTCTCGGGTGAGATCCTGCACACGAGCGGCTACAAGTCGGCCACCGTGTTCGCCGGCAAGCGGGTCCTCATCGTGGGCGCCGGCAACTCGGGCTGCGACATCGCTGTCGACGCCGTGCACCACGCGGCGGCGGTCGACATCTCGGTGCGGCGGGGCTACCACTTCGTGCCGAAGTACGTCTTCGGCAAGCCGTCCGACTCCCTCAACCAGGGCCGTCCGCTGCCCGCGAAGATCAAGCAGGCGGTCGACAGCCGCGTGCTGCGGATGTTCACCGGCGACCCGACGAAGTTCGGCTTCCCGAAGCCCGACCACAAGCTCTACGAGTCGCACCCGATCGTGAACTCGCTGATCCTCCACCACCTCGGGCACGGCGACCTGTCGGTGCGGGCCGACATCGAGCGGTTCGACGGCTCGCGGGTGGTCTTCCGCGACGGCACGAGCGACGACTACGACGTCGTGGTGCTCGCGACCGGCTACCGCCTGCACTACCCGTTCCTCGATCCCGGGCTCCTCCGCTGGGTGCCGCCGGCGGCCCCCGACCTCTACCTCAACGTCGTGAACCCCGACCAGCCGGACCTCTTCGTGCTCGGCATGATCGAGGCGTCCGGGATCGGCTGGCAGGGCCGCTACGAGCAGGCCGAGCTGGTCGCGTCCTACCTCCGCGCCAGGACCGAGCGCCCGCACGCGGCCGCCGCCTTCGAGGGCCGCGCCCGCGGTCCGCGGCCGGACCTGAGCGGCGGGTACCACTACCTCGGCCTCGAGCGAATGGCCTACTACGTCAACAAGGACGCCTACCGCTCCGCCGTCCGGCGCGAGATCGAGGCGCTGGGGGTGGCCCGATGATGGTGCTCGCCAGCGATGTGGACGACCTCCGCATCGCGTTCGACGAGAGCTCGCTGACGACGCTCAAGATCGTGGTCGGGGCGATCCTCTTCGGCATCGCCCTCGACACGCCGCTGTCGTCGTTCGCGGCGGCGCTGCGGCGGCCGGCCGTGATCGGCATCGGCGTCGTCGCGCAGTTCCTGCTCCTGCCGGCCCTGACCTTCCTCCTCACGCTCCTGCTCGACGTACGCGGCTCGGTCGCGCTCGGCATGATCCTGGTCGCCTGCTGCCCGCCGGGCAACGTCTCCAACATCCTCACGCACCGCTCCGGCGGCGACGTGGCGCTCTCGGTGTCGATGACCGCGGTCAGCAACGTGCTCGCGATCGTGCTGATGCCGATCAACTTCGCGTTCTGGGGCGGCCTGCACCCATCGGGCGGCGACCTGCTCCACGACATCGACCTGTCCGTCGGCTCCATGCTGGGCGAGATCGCGTTCGTCATCCTGGTGCCGTTCGCCGTCGGGATCACGATCGCCCGGCTGTGGCCGCGGGTCGCCCGGGTCGGGCACCGGATCATCGGCCCGGTGTCGTTCCTCGCGCTCGGCGCCGTCATCGTCATCGGCGTCGCCAACAACTGGGACATCTTCGTGCACCACATCGGCGTGGTTCTCCTCGCCGTCCTCCTGCACGACGCGCTGGCGCTCCTGCTCGGCTTCGGCATCGCCCGGGCGACCCGCTTGCCGGTCCCCAGCACGAAGGCGATGACGTTCGAGGTCGGCATCCGCAACGCCGGTCTGGGACTGCTCCTCGTCTTCACGTTCTTCGACGGGCTCGGCGGCATGGCGCTGGTCGCCGCCTGGTGGGGCATCTGGGACATCGTCGCGGGTCTCTGCGTGGCACAGTGGTGGCGGCGCCGCACCGCGTCGTCGGCGGCGTCGGCCGAGGCGGTGGCCGCATGAGGGTGCTGGTCACCGGCGGCAACGGCTTCCTCGGCTCGTCCGTCGTCCGCGGCCTGGCCGGCGCCGGCCACGACGTCACGAGCGCCGACCTGGCGGTCCCGGGCACGCCCGTCGACGGCGTCTCGCACGTCGTCGTCGACGTCACCTCCGCACCCGCCGTCTCGGCGGCCGTGGGCGCGGCCCAGCCGGAGGTCGTCGTACACCTCGCGGCGATCGTGACGCCGGGCAAGAAGTCGAACCGCGAGCTCGAGTACGCCGTCGACGTGGACGGCACCCGGCACGTGCTCGACGCCTGCCTCGCGCACGGCGTGCGGCGGATCGTCGTGTCGTCCTCCGGAGCGTCCTACGGCTACCACGCCGACAACCCGGCGTGGATCACCGAGGACCAGCCGGTCCGCGGCAACGAGGAGTTCGCCTACAGCCACCACAAGGCGCTGGTCGAGGGCATGCTCGCCGAGCTGCGCTCCTCGCACCCCGAGCTCGAGCAGGTGGTGCTGCGGATCGGCACGATCCTCGGCGAGACGGTCGACAACCAGATCACGGCGCTCTTCCAGCGACCGCGGCTGCTGAAGATCCGCGGCGCCGAGAGCCCGTTCGTGTTCATCTGGGACACCGACGTCGTCACGATCATGGAGCGCGCCGTGACAGGGGCGGCGACCGGGATCTACAACGTGGCCGGCGACGGCGCGGTCACGATCGACGAGATCGCCGGACGTCTCGGCAAGTCGGTGCTGACGATCCCCGAGCCGGTCCTGCGGACCGCACTCGCGGTCGGCAAGCGGCTCGGCCTGACGGCCTACGGGCCGGAGCAGACGCGGTTCCTGCAGTACCGCCCCGTGCTCGACAACCGGCGCCTCAAGGAGGTGTTCGGCTACACGCCGTCACGCACCTCGGCGGAGGCGTTCGCCGACTGGCAGCGATCGCACGGGCTCTGACCCCGCGTCAGACGAGCACCTCGCCGCCGTGCGTGACGAGCTTGCGGGCGACCTCGGCGAGGTCGGCCCGCCACAGGTCCTCGGGGCCGGGCGGGAGGATCTCGTCCCACTCGATCGCGAACGAGCCTCGCGTCTGCAGCAGTCCCTCGGTACGTCCGAAGAACCACACATGGCAGTGCTCCGTCCCCTCGCCCCAGCGGCCGACATGGCAACGGGCGATGTTGGGCAGCGACTCGACGATGCGGGCCAGTCGCACCGTCAGCACGCCGACCTGAGCGGCCTGGTGCTCGTCGAGATCGGTGAAGTCGAGGTGCTCGTGGGTCTCGAGCATCAGGGTGAGGGGCAACCCGTGCCGGGTGGGCAGCGGTTTGACGCGCCAGACGTCGTCGCGCCAGATCGTGCCGACGGCGCCCCTCTCGTCGCAGAGGCCACAGTCGACGCCACCGGTGCCCCTCCGGCTCTCCTCCGGACCCGGCGGAGCGAGTCGCTTGGCGACGATCGCGCCGTCCTCGACCTCCCAGGGGAACGTCGGCCACTCGGTCACTGGCGGCGCCGGCAGCCGGCCCTCCCCCACCTGGGCGACGACGCGGGCATAGAAGTCAGCTGCGGACTCGGCCATGCCGACACACTGCCACGGTGATCACGCCGCGCGGACGCCGCCCGTGCGCAGCGTCGGCCGTCGCCGATCCCGTGCGCCAGCAGGAACAGGTTCGACGCGCCGGGGACGAGCATGGTCCCGGCGCACACGACCATCAAGGCGAGCAGCGTCTGCTGGGCCGGCATCCGTCTTCGCTCCTTCCTCTGACACTGGACCGGACGAGTCAACCGCACGGGATGCGGTCCGGTCGGCTCACGTCCGTCTGGTGAAGCTGACCCGTCCGTTCGGGAGTCGGTCGGTGGAGCAGGTGGGGTCGTGGACCCGGTGGTGGTGATGGCTGCAGAGCAGGACCGCGTTCGCCAGGTCCGTCCGGCCCCCGCGGGTCCACGGGATCCGGTGGTGGGCTTCGCACCAGGTGCCGGGCATGTCGCAGCCGTCGGCTCGACAGGTCCCGTCCCGCAGCACCAACGCGGTGTGCTGGGCCTTGCTGAACAACCGCTGCCCCCGACCCAGGTCGAGTAGCTCACCCTTCCCACCCAGCACCGCCGGCACGATCCCGGCCGTGCACGCCAGCCGCCGGACCTCGCCGACCGAGAGCGCCTCGCCGCCCGCCACCTCCCCACCGACCACCTCGCCCGCGCCGAGGTCGCTGCGTAGGGAGTCCAGGTCGATGGTGACCACCACGGTGGTCGCCCGACCCCCGTGCTGCGGCAGCGTCGCCGGATCCATCCGCTCCAGGAGGGCACAGAACGCCTGCCCCAGGACCCGCGGATACGGGCCCGCCCCGCGCTTCTCCCCGTGCCGAGGACTGGTGAAGGCGTCCAGGTAGGTCTTCAACCGCACCGCCGCCGCGTCCGGCACCACCGCACTGATCCGGGTGGCGCCGTCCCCGTTCGTCCTGAAACTCAGCCGCGTCTTGCGCCGCGCCGAGGCCTCCTCCGCCGCCAACCGACGCGCCAGGACGGCCTCGGCGATGTCGGGGGCGACCGTGTCCACACCCGCCGCCCCAACCGGCGCAGCTCCTTCGGCGTGTGCCGATTCGCCAGCTCCACCAACGCGGCCTCCGCCGCGGCCAGCGTCTCCGGCGCCAGGTCGGTCGGCAGGTCGTCCAACGCCCGCGCGATCACGTGCGCCTGGTCCAGATGCACCCTGCCCTCGGCCATGCCCCGCCGCAGCACCTCATGGCGCCGGTCCAAGGCGTGCGCCAGCCGGGCGTCGGCACGCGCGGTCCGGGAGTCCCGATGGCCATGCACCACCAGCCAGCCCGCCACGTCCCGCGCCGCACCCCGATCGGCCGCCCCGGCCGCGGCTGACACGACCCGCAGCTCCAGCTCGTCCAGCTGCGCCCGCGCCGCCGCGATCCCCAACAGCGCCATCCGCCGGGCGTCGAGGTCCATGAACGTCGGGTTCACATCCGCCACGCCCTTGAGCCGATCCCGCACACCAGCGATCACCCCCAACACGGGATGACCAGCAGACCCAGCAGCAACCATGACCCCACGCTAAGCAGCGACACAGACACCCAGCCGCGGACCACGAACCCCTGTGCACAGCGGTGAACGGGCCATGCCTGTGGACGACGACCGGCCCGTCCGACGCGCTACCTGAGCCGCACCGCGAAGCCGTCAGCCGGCCTCCTCGGGGCTCGGCGCCTCGCCCTCGCTGCCCCGCACGAGCGTCCGGCGGCGCAGGTCGTTCAGGAGGGCGGGCATCCCTCCACTGGCGTGCACCCGGCGCAGGCGGGCGCACTCGGACTCCTCGAAGAGGCGTCCGGCAAGGTCCTCCAGCGGCGCGCCGAGCGCTCCCCGACCGAGGGCGTGCCACGCCGTCTCGATCGCCTCCATGGCGATCGAGCGCAGCGGACGCATCCGGCCGTCCACGTCGACGATCCGGGCGTCGAGGCCATACCTGACGGCACGGAAGTCGTTCTCGTCGAGCACGGCGTCAGGAATGTCCTCCACCGGCGGGTTCTCGACCGCATGACGGGCCAGCCCTTGGATCAGCGCGGCCAGCCCGGCGGCCCTCTCCAGCGAGCACTGCGCGTCCATGACCCTCACCTCGAGCGTGCCGAAGCGTGGGTGCGGGCGCAGGTCCCACCACAAGTACGTGTGGTCAGGCGCCTCGGCGGCCGCGATCTGCTCGCTCGCGATCGCCTGGTACTCGTCGTAGCTCCGGAACGCCGGCGGCACGCCCGTCCTCGGGTAGGACCGGTGGATGACCGCCCGCGCCGAGGCGAGCCCCGAGTCTCGGCCGTGCCAGAACGGCGACCCCGCGGCGAGGCCGCGCAGGAGGGCCAGCCGGTTGCGCAGGTCGCGGAACGCCGAGACGAGGGAGGCGGCGTCGGGCATGCCGACGTGGACCTGGAAGGCAGCGGTGGGGGTCCTCAGGAAGCCCGCCAGCGAAGAGCTGATCGCGTCGTACCGTGCCCCGGCCGACACGGTGAAGTCGCCCAGGCCCGCCGCGGGGTGCACGCCGACCGCCATCGCGCCCTGGCGAACCTCCTGCAGCGCGGCGCGAGCTCCCGCGAGCGCGTCGATCATCGATGCGGCGTCGTCGCAGATCGGCGTACCGAACTCGATCTCGTCGGCGTACTCCTCCGGTGACACCGAGCACTGCAGGCCGGGTCGCTGCCGCAGCTTCGCGATGGTGGACTCGGCGCCGACTCCGCTCGGCGCGCCGTCGGCCCTGGTGAGGAGGAGCTCGTCCTCCGCACCCAGGGTGAACTCGCCTCCGGAGCGGAACGGCGGAACGGTCACGGGCACGAGATGTCCCACGCAGCCATCATGCGGCGCGCGGTCTCGATCCGGCTAGCGGGAACCGGAGCATTTGACCTGCCCCGCGCGGCCCGCCCGACGTGGAACGTTCACAGGAGCGCCGACGGCCGGACCGACCGGATTCCCCCGGCGACGTCGGCGATCGCCGCCCCGCCCTGCCGCGGGCGCGGCCGGAAGGCGCCGTCGCGCGCCCAGCGGTCGATGCGAGTGCCGTTGAAGAGCGCGAACAGCTCGGCCGTCGGCTCGATGCCGAGCTCGTCGTGGAGGAAGCGGCGGTAGAGCTGGAACTCGTGGATCGCCCCGGCCACGTCGCCCAGCCCCAGCCGGGCCTTGATGACGATCGACCGCATGGCGTCGAGCAGCGGCTCGATCCGGACGGCCTCCTGAGCGGCGCGCAGCGCGGTGTCGAGGTCACCGACCTGGTAGCACGCGCCCGCCAGGGTCTCCAGGGCGCGCAGCCGCTTCTGGGCGAGCCGCTCCCGCTCGTAGAGCACCCAGTCGTCGTACCAGCCCGGGAGCAGGTCCTCGCTGTCGAGGAGCTGCGGCAGCACCGCAGCGGTGCGCTGCCGCGCCGGCGGCGCCTGGATGGCATCGACGAGCTCAGCGACGTCGACGTGGACGTCGCTGCTCAGGCCGACGGTGGAGCGATCGGCGACCAGGATGCCCGGAGCCTCGTGCTGGGTCCGCTTGATCGCGGTGCGCAGGCTCGCGCGCGCCCGGTCCTCCATGGTGTCGGGCCACAGCGTGGCCGCGATGAGGACGCGCGGGCGTCGCCCCCGCAGCGCCAGCAGGGCAGTGAGGCGCTGCTCGCGGCCGCCGAGCTCGATCGTCCGCTGCCCTCGACTCAACTGCCACCAACCCAGGAGCTGGAGGCGCTGAGTATCTGTTCCGTCTGTATGCGGTCGCATTTCCCACGTCCGCTCTGGGCACTCCTGGGAGTGCGGTCCGTTGTAGCCGACCTTGTCGCGACGTGCTCCCCGATCGATCCAGCGAACCGCCGCCGGAAACCCGGTGTCAAGGAACCGGCAGCGACATCACCCACATAGGTGACTCCAGGCACCCGCTCCACTCCTGCGGGCCGCGTCGTCGGCGCGTACGCCGGCCTCGGCTCAGACGGAGCGGAGGCCTGCCACCCAGGCGTCGACCGCGTCGTGCAGCGCCTGCACGTCGGCGACCACGGCGGTGGCGGGCTGCTCGCCCTCGCCGGTCCCGGTGGTCACCCGGAACACCTGCCGGCCGCCCGCGACACCGCGAACGGCGCGGATGACGAGTACGCCGTCGGGCAGCTGCGCTTTCTCGTCGAGGCTCGGATCCACGCCTGTCTCTTCCTTCGAGTCGGCCCGTCCGCCGGTCGGGCCGGGCGAACGATGTCTAGCACAGACGCCCCTGCCCGAGAGGTCTTTCGCAGAACGCTACCGCGCACGCTGGCGCGACGGTCACGGAACGGTCACGCTGCGCCGACTTCCATGTGTCCCCAGATCACACATCCATCGGCGCAGCGAGAGGAGGTGACAACATGCGCAAGGAACTGACCTTCACCGAGCTCGACAGCGAGCGGGTCGAGCTGCTTCCGGCACGCGACACCCTGCTCTTCTTCGGGAAGAACAACTGGGCATCGGTCTACGCGTCGAACTCGTCGCTCGCCTTCAACGCCGCATCGATCTACTCGTCAGCGTCCAGCAACGCGCTGCAGGCCGTCACGGTCAACCAGAGCTGATCCTCGTAGGCGTGGCCGCCTGGCGGCTCCGTTCGCCCGGAGGCGGCCACGCCGATCCGCACAGGTCCCCAGGAGAGGGGGTGAACCCACATGCCAGCACGCCCGGTCATCGGGCTCGACGAGCTCGACGCGCAGCACGGCGACCTGCTCCCCGACCGCGACACCCTCTGCTACGTCGGGTGCGTCAACGTCACCAACGTCGTGGGGGTCAACCTCGCGATCTCGATCAACGCCGCGACCATCAACTCCCAGGCCAACGCGGTGGCGATGCAGTACCTCGCGACATACCTGCACTGACAGGTCCCAGCGTGACGGCGGGCGTGCGGCTCTGGCGCGTCCGCCGTCACTCGGAGCTTCCCTCCGGGCACCAGAGCAACCAGAGCAACCAGAGCAACCAGAGCAACCAGAGCGAGGCCGACGATGAACCAGGCCGTCCAGGAGATGAACCGGCAGCTGCCGGAGGAACCGCGGTGGCGCCGCACCCCACGTACCGAGGTGCTCGGCCCCCTGCAGGACTCGGGACTGCGCAACCCGTCCTACCTGGTCCGCCGGTGGGACGACCAGATGGTGCAGCTCAGCGAGCTTCTCTACCTCGCACTCATCTACGTGGAACCGTTCCGCTCCTCGGCCGAGGTCGCCGAGCTCGTCAGCGCCGCCGACGGCCGCGTGCTGACCGCCGCCGGCCTGGACTACCTCGTCGAGACCCGGCTGCAGCCACTCGGGCTCGTGGAGCCGGCCGGCGGCTCGGACGAGACGCTGCGGGTCCCGCGGTCCAACCCGCTGCTGGCGCTGAGCGTCAAGGGCACCCTGGTGCCCGCCGCCTGGACCCAACGGATCGCGACGTGGTTGCGACCGTTGTTCTGGCCGGTCGTGGTGGTCGTCGCCCTGGCCGCCCTGGTGACGCTCAACGTGGTCGTCGCCCGGCAGGCCGACTTCACCGGCGCCCTGCTCGAGCTCTTCCTCCACCCGACCCTGGCCCTGGTGATGTACGGGATCCTGACCGTGGCCGGGCTGGTCCACGAGCTCGGGCACGCCACCGCCTGCCGGTACGGCGGCGCGCGTCCCGGCGCGATCGGCATCGGCCTCTACATCGTCTTCCCTGCGTTCTACACCGACGTGACCGACTCCTACCGGCTCGGCCGCGCCGGGCGCGTGCGCACCGACCTGGGCGGCCTCTACTTCCACACCTGGTGCGTTGTCGCGCTGGCGCTCGCCTACCTGCAGACCGGCGCGGGCGTGCTCCTGCTCACCGGCCTGGTCATGCAGATCCAGATGCTGCAGCAGCTCATCCCGGTCGTCCGGTTCGACGGCTACTACGTGCTCGCCGACCTCGCCGGCGTACCGGACCTCTTCGCTCGCGTCGGTCCGGTGATCAGGAGCCTGCGGCCCGGCGAACCGGCCGACCCCCGCGTGACGGAGCTCAAGCCGGCCGCCCGCCGGCTCGTCACCGGCTGGGTCGTGGTGGTGGTCCCGCTGCTCCTCGGCGTCGCCGCCTGGCTGATCTGGACCATCCCCGACCTGGTCGACTCGGCCCGCATCGGCATCTCGGCGCAGCAGGACGCGTTCGCGCAGGCGTGGCCGGGCCATGACGTGGCGATGATGGCGCTGTCGGTGTTCTCGGTCTTCCTGATCCTCCTCCCGCTGGTCGGCGTGGGGATCGTGCTGTGGCGCGCGGTCGCCTCGCTCGGCCCGATGGCGCACGCCGGCCTACGCCGGGCCGGAGCCCGCAGGCGGACGGCGGCCGAGCTCGACGACGAGTGGGAGTCCGACGAGCAGGACGCGATCAGCCCGGACGTCGCGGCGGCGGTCGCCGCGGTGCCCTCCCACCGGGCGCCCTCTGCCGCCGACTTCACCGACGCGAACATGCTCGACGCCCGCCGCCCGGCGCCGCCAACCGGTTGGCGCCGCGCCGTCTACCAGGCCAGCGGACACGCCCTGAACCCCGGCCTCAGCTCAGGCGACCGCCGACGGGCCGAGCTCGAGAACCGGATGCGGACGCCGATCGCCGGCTCCCGCCGCGTCGTCGTGATGAGCCGCAAGGGAGGCGTCGGCAAGACCACCATGACGCTCGCGCTCGGCAGCATCTTCGCCATGCTCCGCGGCGACCGGGTCGTCGCCGTCGACGCCAACCCCGACGCCGGCAACCTCGCCCACCGCGTGGCGCCGCCACACTCGCGCAGGATCACCGACCTACTGCGGGAGGTCGACCGGATCAGCAGCTATTCGGTGCTCCGTGAGTTCACCTCGCAGGCGGTCGAGTCGCGGCTGGAGGTGCTCGCGTCGGACGACGACCCGCGGATCGGGCAGGCCCTCGGTCGGGAGGAGTACCACGCGCTGATCACGTTGCTCGA
Organism: Nocardioides sp. CER19; assembly: GCF_029846275.1. Taxonomy (GTDB): domain Bacteria; phylum Actinomycetota; class Actinomycetes; order Propionibacteriales; family Nocardioidaceae; genus Nocardioides. The sequence continues at coordinate 1,446,741 of NZ_JARVWS010000001.1, read as the reverse complement.
CCGCTTCTACAACCTCATCCTCCTGGACACCGGGACCGGCATCCTCGACAGCGCGAACCAGGGGTTGCTCGAGGAGGCGGACCAGCTGGTGCTGGTCCTCGGTCCCGGCCTCGACGGCGGGCGCGCGGCAGCGCTGACCCTCGACTGGCTCGACGAGCACGGCTTCGAGCGGCTGGTCGTGCGCGCCGTCGTCGTCATCAACGGCGTACGCGACCGCAACGACCGGACCCACGACCGGATGCGACGTCACTTCGAGCGGCGATGCCAGCAGGTGCTCACGGTCCCGTGGGACCCCGAGCTGGCGACCGGCGCCCAGACGCGCGTGACGAGCCTGCGCCGCCAGACGCGCGACGACCTCGTCCAGGTGGCGGCGGCCGTCGCCGACATCTTCAGAGAACAGGAGCTACGTCGATGACAAGCACCCTCAAGGCCGCGGCGCTCGCCGCCGGCGCACTCGTCCTGCTGTTCGCACCGGCCGGCGCGTCGTACTCCCACCGGGACGCCCCGGCGCGCAACCTGGACCTCACCTCGTCGGCACACCCGAGCGAGGCCCGGCCGAACCACTCCGACCAGGCGACCGACATCTCATCGACGTGGGCGCGCACCGTGCGCGCGGACACCACCGCCCTGGCATCGACGAACTGCGACGGCTGCAACGGCGACGCGACGACCCTGCAGGTGCTCTATGTCAACCACGGCCGCGACGTCTCGGTCGACAACGCCGCCGTCGCCTGGAGCCAGTGCGCCGACTGCGGGGGCACGGCGCTGTCCGTCCAGGTCGTCGTGCTGGCCGGTGGGCACCAGGTCAGGGCCGACAACCGTGCCTTCGCGGTGAACGCCGCGTGCGCGGGCTGCAACACCGCGGCCATCGCCTACCAGCTCGTCGTCGTCACGCCCCGCCACTCCCACCTCAGCAAGGAAGCCGCGCAGGAGCTGCGTGACTGGGTGGCCGCGCAGGCAGCGGCGCTGCGCCACGACCCCGCGGCACTCTCACGCCGGCCGGCTGCGGCCGCCCGCGCCGAGCAGCACGCTGCGGACGGACTCGAGGGCCTCGTGAACGGCGACCTCGGCAGCCGGACCCGCGAGCTCGACGTCAGCGACGCCCCTGGGCGGTGATGCGGCGACGTGCGAGCATCGGCCCCGTGAGCTCGCCTGACGCCGACCCGCCCGACTGGGTCGACGGCGCACCCACGAGCCGTCGCGGTCAGTCGTGCGCCTTCTGCGGAAGCAAGGACGTCACGTGGGTGCATCCGCTCGCGCGCGACCTGCTCACCTACCGCGTGTACGGCGACGGATACACACTCCCGACGTTCTGGACCCTCTGCGACGCCTGCGAAGTGATGCACGCGTCGCAGGACCTGGACGCGGCCGTGACGGTCATGCGGTCGTCGGGCTGGTCGTGGGTGGCGGACGAGGACGTCGCGGAGTGCATCCTCAAGCCGCTCGCCGTCTTCCGCCGCGCGGACCTCGGTGCCCGGCGCCTGGAAGCTTGACGCTTGCGTCCCCGACGGCACGGGAGCCGAGCTCGCTGCGTGAGGGCGCGGCTCCCGTGCTTGTCGGTCCGGCTGGACTGCCGGTGCCCGCGGGTCAGGCCGTGATCTGCGCCGGCGAGCCGGACTCCGACTCCGAGTCGCTGCTGATCTGGATCTTCCGCGGCTTGGCCCGCTCCGCGACCGGGACGACCAACCGCAGCACACCGTCGGCGTACCCCGCCTCGATGCGGTCGAAATCGAGGTTGTCGCCGAGGACGAGCTGGCGGCTGAAGGCGCCCTTCGGCCGCTCGGAGGCGAGCGTCTCCCAGTCGCCGTTGCGGGCGACGCGTTCGGCGCGAACGGTCAGCACGTTGCGCTCGACGTCGAGGTCGATGCTCTCCTTCGCCACACCGGGGAGGTCGAACTCGATGACGAACCGGTCCCCTTCGCGCCAGGCGTCCATCGGCATCACCGCGGGACGGTTGGTGGTGCCGAGCAACTGCTGGGTGAGGCGGTCGAAGTCACGGAACGGGTCGGTGTTTCGCAGCAGCATCACTTGTCCTCCTGGTTCTCGCGGGGACGCCAGCCCCTGTATTGGGTGTTATAGGTTTCTTATAGTCAGAGTATGAGGAAAGATCAAGACCGGCAGGCGGTCGGACCAGCGAAGGGAGCGGCGTGACCAGTACGAGCCGCGGCGTGTTCGCCATCTCGGTCGCTGCCGAGATGGTCTCCATGGAGATCCAGAACCTGCGCGTCTACGAGCGCCGGGGGCTCCTGCAGCCCGATCGCACGCCCGGGGGCAGTCGCCTCTACAGCCAGGACGACATCGACCGGCTCCGCCGGATCCGCGAGCTGCTCGCCGACGGGCTCAACCTGGCCGGCATCGCCCGCGTGCTGGTGCTCGAGGACCGGGTCGCGGCTCTCGAGCGACAGCTCGGCCGCTAGCCGACGAGGTCAGTGGGCATCGGCTTCGTCGAGGTGCTCGGACTGGGTGAACCAGTACAGCCCGGCCAGCGGCGGCAGCACCACGACGGTCGCGCAACCGACGGCGATGATCAGTCCGATGAGCGTGGAGCGGGCGCCGCCCGCGTCGTTGATACGTACCTGATCGACCAGCAGCCACGGGTACTGGCCCACGCCCCACCCGGAGATCACCGTCGCGACCGCGGCGACGGCGGTGATCCGCGCCGGTGAGAACCGCCGTCGCCAGAGCAGTCCCAACGTCGTCACACCGGCGATGGCCGAGATCACGATCAGCGGCGCCGCCTGACGCTCCAGCCCTCGCGCGAGAGTCGGCGCGTCCTGCCGGATCGGGATGAGCGCGGCGAAGACGACGAGGCCGGTGATGACGCCGACACCGAGAGTCCTCCGGCGCAGCGTGTCGATGAGCCCCCCGTGGCCGGTGCGTTCGGCGTCAGCACAGAGGAACGTCCCAGCGAGGAAGGCACACGTTCCGACGGCGATGACACCACCGAAGAGCGACACCGGGTTGAGCCAGGACGACCAGCGGTCGCCGTAACCCTCGGCAGGCACCCGCCCGGAAGCGATCGCGCCGGCGACGGTGCCGAGGAAGAACGGCGTCACGAGGGACGACCCGGCGAAGACGGCGCCGTAGAGCCGCGCCTGACCCAGAGAGGGCGCGTACTTGCGGAAGGCGAAGGCCGCGCCCCGCAGCACGATCCCGGCCAGCGCAAGCGCCAGCGGAATGAACAGGGTCGTCGTCATCGCGGCGAAGGACCGCGGGAAGCCGGTCCACCAGGTCACCAGGCAGAAGATCAACCACACGTGGTTGGCCTCCCACACCGGCCCGATGCTGTGGTCGACGAGGCTGCGCATCTCCGCCCCGCGCGAGGGCCCTCCGGCGGTGAGGTCGAAGAAGCCGGAGCCGAAGTCGGCGCCGGCGAAGAGCGCGTAGGCGAGCACGCCGACGAAGAGGGCGGCGGCGACCGCGATCTCGAGCGTCATCGGGTCGCTGCCTTCTCCGGAGCGGGGCCGTAGGGACTCGGCAGCTCCTCCTCGCCGGCCCGCCAACGGCGTGCCATCGAGCGGAGCACGACCAGGGCGCCCACGGTCATCCCGAGGTAGACGACGAGCACACCGGAGAACATCCACCACAGACCGGGGTTGTCGCCCGCCGCCTGGACCGTCCGCAGGACCCCGAAGACCGTCCACGGCTGCCGGCCCACCTCCGTCGCGACCCAACCCGACTCGAGCGCCAGCACGGCCAGCGGTCCGGCGACCACGAGGCACCGCAGAGCCCAGCGGCGGCGGATCAGGTCGTGACCGCGCCAGCGGAGCACCCAGTAGACGGTCACAGCGAGGGCCAGCAGCGTCCCGATACCGACCATGGACTGGAACGCGATGTGCGTGACGTTGACCGGCGGGAGGTCCTGGGCGGGAAAGGCGTCCAACCCCTGGACCGGCTTGTTGAACGAGCCGCGGGCGATGAACGAGCCCCATCGGGGAATCTCGAGATAGCCGCGAGCCTGGCCGTCGATGAGCAGGCCGCCGATGCGCAGTGGCGCCGGCTGCTCCGTGGTGGTGGCGAGCTCGAAGGCCGCCAGCTTGGTGGGTTGGATGTCGCCGAGCGCCATACCCAGGACGTGTCCGACGACCGGCTGGAGGATGGCCGCCACCGACGCGAACACCAGGGGCACCGTCAGGCCCTGGCGATGATGCTCGTCGAGGCGGCCCCGCAGCATGCCGGTGGCGTAGACCGCCGCGACGACGAAGCCGACGAGCATGTACGCCGCCAGCCACATGTGCGCGAACTGCAGGAAGGCGCGACCGTTGAACATGGCCCGCCACGGGTGCACGTCGACCACCTCGCCGGAGGCGGTCAGCGTGAACCCGCTCGGCATGTTCATCCACGCGTTGGCGGACACCACGCAGTAGGTGCCGAACACCCCGGCGGCCATCATCGGCACCAGCGCCCAGAGGTGCAGCCAGCGAGGCAGTCGGTCCCAGCCGTAGAGGTAGATGCCGAGGAAGATCGCCTCGGTGAAGAACGACAGTCCCTCGAACGCGAACGGCAGGCCGAGCACGTCGCCGAAGCGGCCCATCAGCCCCGGCCACAGCAGGCCCATCTCGAAGCTGAGCACGGTGCCCGAGACCGCACCGATCGCGAAGAGCACCGCGGCCACCTTCGACCAGCGCTGTGCCAGGCGCAGACACGTCTCGTTCCCTCGCAGCCCGCGCAGGTGCATCACGAAGATCATCGCGGGAAAGGCGGCTCCGAACGCGGCCAGGACGATGTGCCAGCCGAGCGAGACGGCCATCTGCTCCCTGGCCGGCAGCAGACCGGCCGGTTGGGCGATCAGCGGCAGCACGTTCGCCCCCCTCCACGTCGGGACCGCCCGGTCCGGTACCCCGACCGGGCCATCCCCTGCAGCCGGGAGCCGCCCGTACGGTCGTCTGGACGGTGACGCGCTCAGACGGTGACCGGCTGCCCGCCCGTGACCGCCAGCACCTCGCCGGTGACGGAGCGGGCCTCGCGAGAGGCGAGGTCGACGAAGGCGGTCGCCGCCTCGGCAGGCTGGCCGGCGCGACCCATCGGCGTCTGCTCGCCGAACGACTCGCTGGATCGGTGCGACTCCGTACCGACGCACGAGGCAGGAAACTCCGAGCCGCCGGCGGCGAAGGCGGCAGCCCGATCACGCTGGCGCGCGCCCGGGCATCGCCCACCCTTCGGCGAGCCGGGACGCCGAGAGGGGGCGGGCGTCACCGAAGAAGTCGCAGAACTTCATGATGAGCGGGTCCCACTTGTGCGGGTCGACGTACGCGGTGCCCGGGACCAGGATCGACTCGTCGACGTGAGAGCGCAGGACGCGCACCTGCAGCGCCTGGGCCGTCCCGAAGTCGTGCGAGGTCACGAGCTCGCACTCCAGCTGGATCGGGCACTCCGCGACCCGCTCGGGGGCGACGAGGTCGGAGGCCTGCCGGGTGAGGCCGGCGGCTTCGAACTTCCGCGGCTCGTAGCGGTAGCCGGTCTCCTGCTTGTGCGCGCTGAGGACCGGTTCTCCCGTCAGCAGTGCCAGCCGGTCGACCTGGCCGACCAGGTCGGCGGGTGCCAGGTTCAGGACGCACGCTCCGGTCCGGAGGATGTTCTTCGTCGTCCGGGACGAGCCGGCGAGGCCGAGCATCGCGCAGTCGCCGAGCCACCAGGCGGACGACATCGGGGCGACGTTCGTGGTGCCGTCCGGGTTCGTCGTCGTGACGAGGACGACGGGTGTGCCGTAGTAGTGGACCTTGAGCGGGACGTCGAGATGCATGGGTCCAGCCTGCGTGCGCGCCGGCGGGGAGTCTGGCGCAATTCGGACGTCGCAGAGCGTAGGGCTGCGAGGTGCCCTTGCCGGCCGTGGCGATGTGCTCCACATTTGAGTCGGCACGGTCTCGGGGCACGGGGAGGAGATCTGATGCAGGCGCTCGACACCAGCGCACTTCCGCGACGGGAGCGGGCCGATGCCATCGTCACGCACCTGCGCGAGATCGCGCTTGCCTCGAAGGTCGTGCTCCAGGATCCGGATCGGGCGTTCATGTCGACGAGGGTCTACCAGTTGGGCGACGTGCAGCTGGTGCACCTTCGGCGCTCGGGCCTGTTCATCGAGGTCACTCGGGAGCGGGACGACACAGCACCGACGATTGCGATGATGCTGGGCTCGCGGGCGCAGGCGACCCGGGAGCAGTTCGGTCACACGATCGAGCAACGGGCAGGCGTCGTCGACATGGTCGAGCTCAACCAGCCGCACAAGACGTGGAACCACAGCAGCAGGAACGGGTGGTGCCTGAAGGCCCCGGCAGACGCCCTGGCGCTGCCGCCTGTGCTCATCCGCCGAGCACGGGCGGCGTTGCTCAGCAGCCCCCTGCAAGCGGTCTACGCCAGCCATCTGAAACGGCTGACGACGTCGGCCGCCACCCTGGCCGAGGACCCCGCGGCGCCGGATCTCGGCGCGGCGACCATCGCGCTGTCCCGCGCCCTGATCAGCTCAGCTGCAGGCGACGGCGTTCATGCACGGGAGGCGCTCCATGAGTCGCTGGTGCCACGGATCCAGGTGTTCGTCCGCGAGCACTTGCGTGACCCCGACCTGACTCCCGAGACGATCGCGTCCGCTCACCACATCTCGGTCCGGCTGCTCTACCGCGTCATGGCCGAGGCGGGCCTGCAGCTGGAGCAGTGGGTCATCGACCAGCGCCTCGAAGGGGCGCGCAGCGACCTGGCATCCGCCGTCGGGCGCCACAAGAGCATCGCAGCCATCGCCCACCAGTGGGCCTTCGCGACGCCCTCCCACTTCAGCCGGCGCTTCCGCACGAAGTACGGCCTGACTCCCCGCGAGTGGCAGCGCACCCAGGCTTGAAGCCGCCACCGTGCGCCCGTCCCCGGCACGGTCAGGTCAGCGCTCGTGCACGCAGGGACAACTGCCCTTCCTCCTGGCTCGCGATCCTGGCCGTTCTCGGACCGCCCGAAGCCGCGATGCCGCAGGAGGAGAGCCATGCCAGTCCTTCACCCGCGCCTCCGGCATGGAGGCGCTCCCGATGGAGACGGACCACCTGGAGTCTGGTCAATCCCGGTGGGACGGTCAGCCGGCGGCCTTCCGGATGAGGTCGGTCACCACGCCTGGGTGGCTCATCATCGCGACGTGGGAGCTGTCGATGACCACGGTCGTCGACCCCGCACGCTCCGCCATCGCACGCTCCGCCTCGGGTGGGATGATCCGATCCTGCTTGGCGACGAGGTACCAGCTGGGAATCCTCTTCCACGCAGGTTCGCCGGACGGGGTGACCAGGGCCGAGAGCGCTCCGGGGCGCTGGGAGGTGGCCATGAAGGTGGCGGTCTTCTCCGGCAGGTCCTGGGCGAACAGCTGGTGGAACCACGCCGGGTCGATGGACGCGTCGGCGTCTCCGGCCGGCGCACCTGGGTAGGGCCGAACGATCAAGTGGTCGGTGACGTCGGTGTGTCCGCCGCCCAGGTCGTTGGCCGCCTCGACGCTCTCTCCGGCCGCCGGTGCGTAGGCCGCGACGTAGACCAGGCTCTTGACGTGCGGGTTGCCGGTGGCGGCATTGGTGATGACGGCGCCGCCATAGGAGTGGCCGACGAGGACGACGTCACCACCGATGGTGGACAGGAACTGGCGCAGGTACTCGCCGTCGGCGGTCGGCCCGCGCAACGGGTTCGAGAACGCGAGGACCGGGTAGCCGGCCTCCGTGAGGCGCCGGGCGACCGCGGACCAACCGCTGGAGTCGGCGAAGGCGCCATGCACGAGGACGATGGTCGGCTTGGCCGGCTGATGGGCGTTGTGTCCGCCCGATGCTGGGGCCGGGGCTGGGACAGCGGCGAACGAGGCGGCGGCCGTGAGGGTGAGAGCCGCGGCGACCCGGTTGAGTCGGAACTTCTTCATGGATTCCTCCTGGGTGGGACGGGACGTCCCCGATGCTGTGCGGATGAGGAGCTCGCATGGACCACGTGATCCACGTAGTCGAGGAACCGGACGCTGAAGCCGGGCTCGTGGGCCGGGAGCGCGAGCAGCAGCAGCTCGGTCTGTTGCTGGGACACGCCCGCAACGGCCAGGGCGGGTCCGTGCTCGTGGTGGGTGAGCCCGGAATCGGCAAGACGGCGCTGTTGGAGGCGACGAGCGGCAACGCGGAAGCGATGCAGGTGCTGCGCGTGGCGGGCTTCGAGTCGGAGTCGACGATGCCGTACGCCGCGCTGCAACGGCTGTGCATCCCGTTGCGCGACCACCTGGCCGCACTTCCCGGGCGGCAGCAGGACGCGCTGCTGGTCGCGGCAGGCGTGGCCGACGGTCCCCCACCGGACCGATTCCTGGTCGGGTTGGGCATTCTCGGCCTGCTCACGACCGCAGCAACGACCGAAGCCGTCCTGTGCGTCGTCGACGACGCACACCTGCTGGACCAGGAAAGCCTGGACGCGCTCGCGTTCGTCGCGCGAAGGATCGAGGTCGAGCCCGTCGCCATGCTGTTCGCCGCGCGGGACAGCAGTGACGTCAGCAGCCGGCTCAACGGCGTCCGAGAGCTCCGTCTCGCGGGCCTGCGGATGGACGCCGCCGTCAAGCTGCTGACCCGGTCGATGTCCGAGCCGATCGACCCCGTCGCAGCCGTCCAGGTCGCCCACGCCATGAACGGCAACCCGCTGGCACTCATTGACCTGGCTCAGGAGGTCTCCACGCGACAGCTGGAAGACCTCGCGCTGGCCGACGACCCCCTCCCCGTGGGGCCGCGTCTGGAGGCGCACTACCTGCACAAGGTTCGAGCCGCCGACGACCCCGTCCAGAACTGGCTGCTGCTGGCTGCCGCCGACTCGACCGGGAACATCGGACTGGTCAGGTCTGCCGCACGCCTCCTCGACCTCAGCGACGACACCGCCGATCGGGCCGAGCTGGCCGGCCTCGTCGATCTCATCGACTCCGTCCAGTTCCATCATCCCCTGGCGCGCTCCGCGGTCTACAACGCTGCCACCGGGGCGCAACGCCGCCGCGTGCACGGAGCGCTCGCTCGAGCGGCCGAGCTGCTCGGTCTGGTCCAGCTCGAGGCGTGGCACGCGTCCCGCGCGACCGTGGGCCCCGACCCGGGAGTCGCGGACCGGCTCGAAGCGGCTGCCGACCTCTCTGCCGCACGCGGTGGCTTGGCCTCGCGCTCGAGCCTCCTGGCCCGGGCTGCTGAGCTGAGCCTGCCCGGCCGTCAACGCGCCGGCCGCCTGGTAGGAGCCGCCGAGGCGGCGTTGGCCGTGGGCGCCATCCACAGCGCCCAGTCCCACCTGGCTGCCGTCGACCGCGCGATCACTGACCCGGTCGTCCGGGGACGGGTGGCGGTCGTGGAGACTTCGATCGCGCTGTTCACTGTCGACGCGAGCCGTCTGGCCCGCTGCACCGCTGACCTCGTCCAGGCGGCTGAACAGTTCCGCGGCCGGGAGCCCGCCCGTGAGCAGGACGCGCTGCTGCGTGCCTTCCAGCTCTTCATGACCGCTGAGACCCGAGCCGAGGGCATCACCACCGCCGAGCTCGGTGCGCACCTGACCGCAGGCGCGGAAGCGAGGAGCGGCCCGTACGCGACCATCCTCCGAGGCATGGGTGCTCTTGTGCAGCTGCCGTACTCCCAGGGCGTGCCGCTGGTCCGCATGGCCTACGACGAGCTCGCCAAGCTGCCCGATCGCGATCTCGTCGGCATGGGTGCTGCGATCGGCGCGCTCGGCATGTACCTGTGGGACGGCGCTGGGAGACGTGACCTGTTGACCCGGGCAACAGACGCGGCTCGAGCCGGCGGTGCTCTGCAGGACCTCGACACGTTGCTGTGGGTCGAGTCGATCGCCGAGCTGTGGGGTGGCAGCGTGCGCCGGTCCGTTGAAGCCGTGGAGAACGTGCGGGAGGTCCGCCGCACCATGGGGTATGACGCGGAGAACGTCATCAACGCCTCCGTCATGGCGTGGAGCGACTATCCGCGTGAGGTCGTCCACGCGATCGGTGAGGGCGCCGCCGCCGTCGGCTTCGGCGGCGTGTGGAGCGCCGCTGTCGCGGCGCTGGCGACACGCGACCTGGCCGAGGGCCGCTACGACGACGCCTACGAGAAGCTTCGCCCGCTGGTGCTCGACCCGTTTCTGCAGACCGGACCCTCCTACTTCCCCGACTTCGTCGAGGCTGCGGTGCGCAGTGACCGCCCGGCAGCAGCGCTTCCCGTCCTGGCCGACCTCGAGGACCGCGCCCGGCTCAACGGGTCCGACTGGTGTGCAGGCGTCGCCGCCCGGGCCCGTGGAATCGCCTCCACCGGTCCCGAAGCCGCCGAGTGCTTCCGGTCAGCGATCGAGCTGCTGAACGGGACCGAGGCACGAGTCGAGCTCGGGCGGACTCACCTGGTCTACGGCGAGTGGCTGCGACGGACGCGCCGACGCGCCGACGCCGGCCGGCAGCTCATCCTGGCGGCCGAGACCCTCGACCAGGCCGGCGCCAGCATGTTCCTTCCCCGGGTCCGCGCAGAGCTCACCGCCACCGGGATGACCAGCGACGCGGGCGAGCGCCCACCGCGGCACGACCTGACCCCGCAGGAGCTCACCATCGCCCATCTGGCAAGCGACGGTCACACGAACGCCGAGATCGGCGCACAGCTCTTCATCAGTCCCAACACCGTCGACTACCACCTGCGCAAGGTGTTCCAGAAGCTCGCCATCTCCTCACGTCGTCAGCTCAGCGAGCACCTCGACTTTCTGGAGACGTGAGCGACTACGAGATCCACGTGGTCCGCACCCAGCACCGGCCATCTCAGGCTTCGAGGCAACAACTGCCCCTCAATGACCAAGGGAGCCTGACATGCCACACGTCACCGCCGACGACGGCGCACAGATCTTCTACAAGGAGTTCGGGACCGAGGGCACGCCCGTCATCTTGAGTCACGGTTGGCCACTCAACGCCGACGCCTGGGAGGCGACCGCCCTCTTCCTGGCCGAACGCGGCCACCGTGTCATCGCCCACGACCGCCGGGGTCACGGACGCTCCACCCAGACCTGGCACGGCAACGAGATGGACACCTACGCCGACGATCTGGCCTGTCTCATCGAGAGGCTCGACCTCAACGACCTGACCCTCATCGGCCACTCGACCGGTGGCGGCGAGATCGTCCACTACGTCGGCCGATACGGCACCGCGAGGGTCGCCAAGCTGGTCCTCGTCAGTGCCGTCCCGCCTCTGATGCTCCAGACCGACGACAACCCCGACGGACTGCCCGTCGACGTCTTCGACGCCATCCGGGCCGGCGAGACGGCCAACCGCTCACAGCTCTACCGCGACCTCGCGGATGGGCCGTTCTTCGGCCACAACCGCCGCGGCGACGTCGCGCAGGGTTTCCGGGACGCGTTCTGGCTCCAGAGCATGGCGTGCGGCCACCGGGCCGCCTACGAGTGCATCGCGGCATTCTCCGCCACCGACTTCCGGCCCGACCTCGAGAAGGTCGACGTACCCACCCTGGTGGTCCACGGCGACGACGACCAGATCGTGCCCTTCGAGGTCGGCGGGAAGCGGTCCGCGGAGCTCGTGCGCGGTGCCGTCCTCACGGTCTACGAAGGCAGCGGGCACGCACTGCCCGACACCGACCGCGACCGGCTTCACGCCGACCTGCTCGCCTTCATCGACGCCTGACCCCCAGCACCACGACCACCGAACAAGCCACCGAACAAGCCACCCAACAAACGGAGTGAGGCACCATGACCGACCCATCGACCGGCCGACCCGACACCATCGTGCTCGTCCACGGACTCTGGATGACACCACGCAGCTGGGAGGGCTGGGTGGCGCACTACGAATCGCAGGGCTACACCGTGCTGGCACCTGCCTACCCCGGCTTCGAGATCGAGGTCGAGGCGCTACGTGAGAACCCCGACGTGATCGCGAAGCTCACCGTGGCCGAGACCGTCGACCACCTCGCCTCGGTGATCGAGTCCGTCGCGACCCCGCCGATCATCATCGGCCACTCCTTCGGCGGCACGCTCGTGCAGCTCCTCCTCGCGCGCGGGCTGGGGTCGGCCGGCGTCGTCGTCGACTCCGCCCCGACCGAAGGAGTACGCGTCAACCCGATCTCACAGGCCAAGTCGCTTTTCCCCGCGCTGAAGAACCCGGCCAACCGGCACAAGGCCGTCGGCTTCACGCCGGAGGAGTTCCACTACGCCTTCACCAACACCCTCACCGAGGAGGAGTCACGACGGGTCTGGGAACGGTACGCGATCGCCGCACCGGGCTACTGGGTGTGGGAGTACGGCCTGTTCGCCAACTTCAAGCCCGGCCACCAGGACACCTGGGTCGATTACCAGGCCGACCGGGCCCCGCTCCTGTTCATCGCCGGCGAGAAGGACCACATCATGCCGCCGTCGGTGAACAAGTCGAACGCCAAGCACTACCAGCACTCGCCGGCCGTCACCGAGTACCGCGAGCTGGAAGGACGTGACCACTGGACCTGCGCCGCCCCAGGCTGGGAGGCCGTCGCCGACCTCGCCGTGTCCTGGGCGGTCGAGCACGCACGCACGGACCGGCCGTGGGCTGTCGCCTGACCCACCTCGGGGGACCTACGGTCCTCATCGAGCTCGACGGCTGGCGGATCCTGACCGATCCGACGTTCGACCAGCCCGGTCGGCGGTACGCGTTCGGGCTCGGCACGTCCTCGACCAAGACGGCCGCGCCCGCCGCAGCTGCGGAGGACCTCGGGCCGATCGACGTGATCCTCCTCAGCCACGACCACCACGCCGACAACCTCGACGACCGCGGCCGGGAGCTGCTCCCGGCCGCGGACACGGTCATCACGACCACGGCCGGCGCCCGGCGGCTCGCCGCATCCAACGTCTCCGGGCTCCGCGCCGGCGGGCTGCTCGCGCTCGACCGCCCAGGTCGGCCGCCCCTGACCGTCCGCGCGACGCCGTGCCGGCACGGGCCGCCGCTCAGTCGGCCTCTCACCGGGCAGGTCATCGGGTTCGCGCTCAGTCTTGACGGAGCCGAGCAGGTCGCGGTCTGGATGACCGGCGACACGGTCCTGCACAGGCCACTGCGGCGCCTCGCCCGACGACTCGACGTCGACGTCATGCTCGTGCACCTCGGCAGCGTGCAGTTCCCGATCACCGGGCCGCTGCGCTACTCCATGAACAGCACCGACGCACGTCAGCTGATCCACCTCACCGACCCGCGCGTCGCCGTCCCCGTGCACTACGAAGGATGGTCACACTTCCACGAGCCGCAGATGCGCGCCCGAGCCGACCTTCCGGAACTCGCCTGGCTCCGCCCGGGCCGACCCACTGACATGCGCGCCCCGGAGCGCTGACGGCGATCGCGCTCCCCTGGTCCGCGACCGGCCGTCGGTCCGCCGGCCCCGTCCGTGCCGTGTCGACCCGACCTCTGGAGTCGTCACATCTTGCCGCCGGCGAGCAGGGCGGTCAGGTCGCCGACGACCCCGAGGTGGCTCAGCTTGTCCGGGTTGATGACGTTGTGGAGCCGCACGATCCGATCGTCCTCGACATCGATGGTGAGAATGCCGAGCAGGGCCCCGTCGGCGGTGAGCGTGCGGAGCGCCGGCTGCCCGTTGGCCTCCACGAGGTCGAGGCGTACGCCGAGGGCCTCGCCGCGGCGCACGAGGCCGACGAGGAACCGGGCGACCGCCAGGGCGCCCACCATCGGCTTCTGGATGGCCGGCGCTCGGCCGCCGCCGTCGCCGACGAAGACGACGTCATCGGCGAGAAGGCGCTCCAACCCGGCCAGGTCGCCGGCGCCGACCGCCTCGAGGAACCGTCCGGCGAGCCGGTCTCTGTGCTCGCGCGAGACCTCGAACCTGGGAGTGCCGTCCTGGATCCGCCGCCGGGCACGGGCGAGGATCTGGCGGCAGTTCGCCTCGCTCTTGTCGACGACCACCGCGATCTCGCCGTAGTCGTAGTCCAGCGCCTCGCGCAGCACGAACACCGCCCGCTCGATCGGCGTCAGCGCCTCGAGGAGCACCAGGAACGCCGTCGAGACGGTCTCGTCCAGCTCCAGCCGGTGGACAGGGTCGGTGTCGCCGGCGTCGGTCAGGATCGGCTCGGGCAGCCACGGGCCGACGTACTGCTCGCGTCTCACCCGCGCCGAGCGCAGGGTGTCGATGGCGAGCCGGGTGGTGACCGTCGTCGCGTAGGCCTCGAGGTTGTCGACGAGGGCCTGTTCTCGGCTGGCGCGGTGCAGGCGGAGAAACGCCTCCTGGACGACGTCCTCGGCCTCGGTGACGCTGCCCAGCATGCGGTAGGCGATCGAGAACATCAGCGGTCGGAGCTCGTCGTGAGCCGCCGCCAGATCAATCACGGCCCGATCTCATCACGTCTGGTTGTCACACGCATCCCGCGTCTCTCGTCGGAGGGGGCAAAACGGAAGGAGAACGACGACCATGAGGATCTTCATCGCCGGCGCGACCGGAGCGCTCGGAAGCCGCCTCGTCCCCTTGCTGCAGGACGCCGGACACGACGTGTTCGGGTCAAGCCGAAGCAAGGCCGGCGCGGCCAAGGTGGACGCACAGGACGCCACCGGCATCGTGATGGACCCGCTCGACCCCGACAGCGTCCGGGAGGCTGTGGTCTCGGCCCAGCCTGAGGTGGTCGTCCACGAGCTCACCGCCCTCGGCGCGATGTCGGGGAACATGAAGCGGTGGGACGAGGACTTCGCGATGACGAACCGTCTCCGCACCGAGGCCACCGACCACCTGCTGGCGGCCGCGGCTGAGGTCGGCGTACGTCGCTTCGTCGCGCAGAGCTATGGCGGGCACTGGACCAACCAGCGCACCGGCGGCCCGGTCAAGACGGAGGTCGACCCGCTCGTCGAGGAGCCCGGCAAGGAGGCTCGCGAGACGCTGCGCGCCATCCGTCACGTCGAGGCGGCCGTCACCGCCGCTGAAGGGATCGACGGGATCATCCTGCGCTACGGGAACCTGTACGGCCCGGGCAACGCGATCTCCCGCACGGGCGAGATGGCCGAGCTGGTCAGGAAGGGGAAGATCCCGGTCGTCGGCGGGGGCACCGGCGTGTGGTCCTGGATCCACATCGACGACGCGGCGGTGGCCACCGCCGCGGCTGTCGAGCGTGGCGCACCTGGCATCTACAACATCGTCGACGACGAACCGGCCCCGGTTTCCGAGTGGCTGCCCTACTTGGCCGAGCAGCTCGGCGGGAAGCGGCCGATGCGGCTGCCCGGCTGGATGGCAAGGCCGATGATCGGCCAGTTCGGTCTGGCCCTGATGACGACCGTGCGCGGCTCCTCGAACGCCAAGGCCAAGCGCGAGCTCGACTGGACTCCGCGTTACGCGACCTGGCGCGACGGCTTCCGCACCGGACTGGGATGACGAGGTCGGTCGGTGCCGCCTCCCTCCGAGCCGGCCTCGCCCCTCCCCTGCTCAGTCGACGAGGCGCTCGGTGTCGACCGGGCACGGGTCGTCGGCGTGCGTGCGCCACTCCCCGTCCCGGAGGCCGGGCTTCGGCGATTGTTCTGCCAGTCCTACCTCCAACATGCGGTCCTGCAACTGACAGTCAGCATGGAGGCGCGACGGCGCTCATAGGTCAGTGGACGCCTGCCATCAGCTTCCGGACCGGGCGGACCGCGAGCAGCAGCGCTGCGCCGACGACGATCGCGACCAGGCCAATGATCAGGAAGTAACCGGTCTCGTCGTTCGGGTCGTAGTAGGCCGCGAGTCGGCCGGACATCGCAGTGCCGAGCGCGATGGAGAGGAAGTACAGCGCGACCATCTGCGTGTTGTAGAGCGCCGGTGCGAGCTTCGTGGTGACGGAGAGCCCCGGCGGTGAGATGAAGAGCTCGGCGAGGGTGAAGACGAGGAGCACGCCGGCGAGCGCGACCACGGAGACGGTGTTCTCACCGGTCGGAAGCGGCAGGAACAGCAGGAAGGCGATGCCCATGAGGATGGTGCCGACGCCGAACTTGACGGGAGTCGAAGGCTGCCGAGGACCGAGCCGCTGCCAGACGGCGGCGAAGACCGGCGCGAGCACGATGATGAAGACCGGATTGATCGACTGAACCCAGGAGACCGGCATCGTCCAGCCTCCGAACGTCCGGTCGACCCGTTCGTCGGAGTACTGCGTGACGACGGTGAACTGCTGTTGGTAGAGCGACCAGAAGACCGCGTTGACGACGAACAGCGGGACAAAAGCCCACACTCTGCTCCGCTGGACGTCGGACAGGTGGCTGCTGGTGAGCAGGAGCGCGAAGTAGCCGATGGAGGCTGCCACGGTGATCCAGATGACCCAGTCGGACAGGTTGCCGGCGTCCATCCAGCCCACCGCGAAGAGTGCGGCCACGACGACTGCGAACGCCACGAGTCCTAGGGCGTACCTGAGTCGTTCGGAAGGCTCGAGCGGATTGGCGACGACGCGCGTCTCTTCGGGGAGCCGGCGCCGACCGACCGTGTACTGCACCAGTCCGAAGAACATCCCGACCGCGGCGAGACCGAACCCCCAGTGGAAACCCTTGTTCTCCTGGAACCACCCGGTGAGCAGCGGCCCGATGAACGCCCCGATGTTGATTCCCATGTAGAACAGCGAGAACCCAGCGTCGCGGCGCTCGTCCTCAGGTGCGTACAGGGATCCGACCATCGACGTCGCGTTCGCTTTCACGCCGCCGCTGCCGAGCGCGATCAGCGGCAGCCCGACGGCGACGCCGGCCCGGTCAGGGAGCACGGCCAGGGAGATGTGGCCGAGCATGACGATGCTCGCGGCGTAGAAGAGTGTGCGTTCCCGACCGAGGACCCTATCGGCGAGCCAGGCACCCAGGATGGTCGCCAGGTAGACCGCGCCGCCGTACGCGCCGACGATCCCGCTGGCGGTCGACTTGCTGATGCCCAGACCGCCATCGGCGGCCGAGTAGTACAGGTAGATCAGCAGGATGCCCTGCATCCCGTAGAAGCTGAAGCGTTCCCACATCTCGACGCCGAAGAGGTTCGCGAGTGGACGTGGCTGCCCGAAGAACCCGCGGTCGAGCTCGCCTGTGGGTTCACCGTCCTTCAGCGACGTACTCATGGGGCCACGGTGCTCCCGGGTTCTCGGGCAGCACAAGGCCGCGCCGTGCGCCCGGAGGGCGTCGAGGTGGGTCAGAACTCGACGGGGTCGCGGATGATCGGGCAGGTCATGCAGTGCCCGCCGCCGCGGCCACGGCCGAGCTCGGCGCCCACGATGGTCACGACCTCGATGCCGGCCTTGCGCAGCAGCGTGTTGGTGAGGGTGTTGCGGTCGTAGGTGACGACGACACCCGGCTCGAGCGCGACCGCGTTGTTTCCGCTGTCCCACTGCTGGCGCTCGGACTGGTACACGTCACCGCCGGTCGCGATGGTGCGTAGCTCGGTGAGGCCGAGCGACGTCGCGACCACGTCGACGAACCTGGTGCCCTCGTGGTCGATCACTTCGACACCTGGCGCCTGGTCGCTGGGGACGAGCGTGAAGGGGTGGATCTGGTCGACGATGGTGGGGTAGATCGTCGCCAGGTCGCGGTCGACGAACGTCATCACGGTGTCGAGGTGCATGGCGGCCCTCAGTTTCGGCATGCCCGCGACGACGACCTTCTCTGCGGCACCCTGCTGGAACAGCGCGGCGGCGACCTGCGTGATCGCCTGGCGCGAGGTGCGCTCGCTCATGCCCATGAGCACGACGCCGTTCCCGACCGGCATGATGTCGCCGCCCTCGAAGGTGGCCAGGCCGGAGTCCTGCTCCGGGTCGCCCCACCACACCTTCGAGCCGACGTAGTCGGGGTGGAAGCTGTAGATCGCCTTGTAGATCAGCGTCTCGTCCTTGCGCGCCGGCCAGTAGAGCGGGTTCATGGTGAGACCGCCGTAGAGCCAGCACGTGGTGTCTCGGGTGTAGAGCGTGTTGGGCAGCGGGGGCATGAGGTACTCACGGACACCGGTCGACTCACGGGCGAGGGCCAGGTAGCCGGAGCGGTAGTCATCGGGCAGATCGTCGGTGGCCATGCCGCCGATCAGGAGCTCGGCGAGCTGCTTGCTGCTCAGGGTCTCGAGGAAGGTACGCGTCGCGTCGACCAGTCCGATGCCGACGTGGTTCGGCTCGATCTTGCGCTCGAGCAGCCAGTCGCGGGCGCCGGGCACGTCGAGGGTCTGGGCGAGCAGCGCGTGCAGCTCGACCACCTCGATACCGCGTTGGACCATCCTGTTGACGAAGTCGGCGTGGTCGCGCTGGGCGTTCTCCACCCACAGCACGTCGTCGAACAGCAGATCGTCGCTGTTGCTCGGCGTGAGCCGCCGGTGAGCCAGGCCGGGCGCGCAGACGAGGACCTTGCGCAACTTCCCGACCTCCGAATGGACGCCGTACGTCGAGGAAACGGGTGCTGCCGTGTTGGACGTCATGACTTCTTGCCTTCCTCACGCAGGTGGGTGGATGAAGGAACCGCACGTGGCCGACTCAGATGGTGATACGACCCGTCCACAGCCCGACGGCGCCCACGACGCCGCCAGCCACGATCAGCACGGCGACGCCGATCTCGGTCGGGGTGAACAGGCGGCGTCCGCGTTCGCTACGCGCCTTGACGTAGAGCAAGATCGCGGGGGCGAGGATGACGGTGGAGAGGAGGACGAACTTCAGCCCGGCAGCGTCGAACAGGAACGCGGTGTAAGCGGTCGCCGCACCCGCGAAGATGGTCTCTCTCGTTCTGACGCGCCGGTCGACCAGCTCGTAGGACTCACCGGTCAGCCCCAGCTTGAGGGCGTACGCGGCCGCCAGCAGGTAGGGCAGCAGCGCCAGGCTGGTGGACAGGTCGAGCATGAAGTTGAGCGCGTCGTCGACGGCCAAGGTGAGGGCCAGCAGACCCTGGATCGCCAGGGACGTCACCACCAGGGCGGTGATCGGGGTGCCATGGTCGTTCTCCTGCCCGAGGAACCGGGGGAAGTCCTCGTTGCGGGCCGGGATGAACATGACCTCGGCCGCCATCAGGGTCCACGCCAGATAGGCGCCGAGGACCGAGATGATGACGCCGGCGCTGATGAACCACTTGCCCCAGTCTCCGACCACGTACTGGAAGACCGGGATCATCGAGGGCTGCCGGGCGTCGGCGAGGTCGGGTTGGGGCATCACCGAGTAGCTGGAGAGGGTGACCAGCGCGAAGATGCACAGCACGCTCAGGAAGCCGAGCACGGTAGCCCGGCCGACGTCCTCGCGGCGTTTCGCGTAGCGGGAGTAGACGCTGGCCCCTTCGATGCCGATGAACACGAACGTCGTGATCAGCATGGTGTTGCGGACCTGCTCGTTGAGGTTGCCGAGTTCGCCGTACCCGGTCGCGGTCCAGTTGTCGGAGAAGACGCCGGCGTCGAAGGAGAACAGCAGCACGACGATGAACACCAGGATCGGGATGATCTTGAGGATCGTCACGATCCGGTTGATCACAGCCGCGTCCCTGACACCGCGCGCGATCAGGTAGTGGAACAGCCAGATCGCAATCGACGACAGGCCGACCGCCAGCACCGTGTCACCGTCGCCGAAGGCGTCGAAGAAGTTGCCCAACGTGGCGCTGATGAAGACCCAGTAGAAGGTGTTGCCTGCCACCGCGCTGGCCCAGAAGCCGATCGCGGAGTTGAAGCCGGCATAGTCGCCGAAGCCGGCCTTCGCGTAGATGAAGACACCCGAGTCGAGCTCGGGCTTGCGGACCGCCAGGTTCTGGAAGACGAACGCCAGCATCAACATGCCGGCACCGGCCACCGCCCACGCGATGAGCGAGCCGAGGACGCCGGTCGCGACACCGAACCTCGCGGGAAGGGAGAACACACCCGCCCCCACCATGCTGCCGACCACCATGCCGGTCAGGGTGGGCAAGGTCATCGTGCCGGGCGGGGCCGGGGTTACCTCGATCTCCGTCGCGCTCATGGGCTCTGCGACCTCCGTTCGGCGACCACATCACACGGCCGCCGAGACGCGCGGCGCAGGGGGATGAAGCCAATCTAGGGCCGCAACGCGCAGGGCCGCCACCGTCGATTCCGGCGTGCACCCCGCGTGCCGGCCGCCAGGTCAGCCCGGAACGACCCCGAGACGCTTCGCCTACCCAACCGCCGTGGATGTCGCCTCACGTCGTGGGTGATCGATCGTCCTCATCGGTCGTGTCGCTGGCGGTGGAGGATGGATCTCCTGAACCCGAACAGAAGGACCAGCAGGATGACGATCGTCGCGATCAGGATGAGTGCGGTGACCATCCGGGTGCCTCCTGGCCGGTGGGGAGTACGTGACTGAGCCTAGGCGCAGCCAGCCGGGCTCGCCAGCCGATGTCAGCGGTCCCGACGACGGGGTCCGCGGGGCAGTACCGCCCGGTGCTCGTCGTCGACCACTGGCCGCACACGACTCATCCGAGCGTCGACCAGGGCGGACGACTGAGCGTCGGTGGCGTCGGTCTCCGGGCTGCGTCCGGTGGCGAAGACCCCAGACCTCCCTCTGGCGGTGTGCCAGCACGGTTGCACAGCAAACGCGGGGGACGCCACGCTGGGCTGGTGCTCCGGCTCGTGCGGACTGCCGCGCTGTGCGTAGGGACCGTGCTGCTGCTCGTTGGGGCGGTGGCTGGCGTGGTGAACCATGAGGTGCTGGACGCCGACCGCTTCGCTGCTCATGCGGACACGGTCCGGACCGACCCGGATGTCGCGCGCGCACTCGGGAGCCTGCTGACCGAACGGCTTCTCGAGGAGCAGCCGGACCTGGGTGCGTACCGCCCGCTGATCGAGACCACCGCGGCGGGAGTGGTGTCGAGCCGGGCTCTGGGCCCCCTCGTACGGCGGAGCCTCGCCCCGCTGTACAAGGCCATCGTGCTCGGCGAACACGACCCGACAGTCCTCCACCTGGCCGATGTGGGTGCCGTCCTCGTTGCTGCGCTGACAGCGCTCGCGCCGCAGCTTGCCGTCGCATTGCCCGCCGACCTCGACGTCCGTCTCTCCGACCTCGGCGCGGGAGAGCACAGCGCAGACCTGCTGAGGCCCATCCACCTGGTTCGCCTCCTGTCCTGGCTGGCGCCGCTCGCCGGCCTGCTCGTCCTCGGGGCCGCAGGCGCCCTGGCCGGTGGTGAGCGCCGCCTGCGGCTGGCAGCAGTCACTGTCGGGCAGGGGTTGCTCGGCGCCGGTGGCACGCTCGCGGTGCTTCTGCTCGTCGCCGAGGTCGTACTGCGCCGAAGCGACCCCGACACGCTCGAAGGCGCAGTCCGCCTGGCCGCATGGGACGAGCTCGCGACGCCGTTCTGGATCGCGACGGCGGGGACCGCCGGGGTAGGTGCCGTGATCGCACTGACCTCCGGTGCATCGACCCGGCGTTCCCGCACGCTGCTCGGCGCGAGCCTGCTCGCAGCGCTCGGACTCGCCCTTCTCATCGACCCGGTGCGAGTTGCCACCGCTCTGTTGTGGGTTGCCGGCGCGGTCCTGCTCGTGACCGGCCTGGTCCTTCTCGTCGTCACCTTGACGCGCACACCGCCGGCACGGGGATGGGTTCTTGCCGCGGTGGCGACCGTCCTGATCGGCGTCGTCGCCGGCGCCTGGCCGGGCGATCACACCCTCACCGCCGCTCGTAGCGCCGCGGCAAGGGAAGGCTGCAACGGTCATCCAGAACTCTGCGACCGCCGCTACAACGACGTGGCGTTCCCTGCGACCCACAATTCGATGTCCGCCGCCGACGAGCCTGGCTGGTTCTATGCCGAGCAGCCCCACGGCATCCTCGACCAGCTGGACGCAGGCATCCGGGTGCTCCTCATCGACAGCTGGTACGGGCGCCGTACGAACCGGGCGGGCTACATCAGCACCGCCGGGGCGGCTCGCAGCGACGCGATCGCCAACGCGACGGCCGAATTCGGTGAGGCCGCAGTGAACAGCGCCCTGCGCCTGGAGAAGGCGATCGGGCTGGCGCCACGCGGCCAGAGGTCCGCCTACCTGTGCCACGACATGTGCGAGCTCGGCTCCACGCCCTGGCGGGAGAGCCTGGACACGCTCCGGTCCTGGCTCGTCGCTCACCCGCGAGAAGTGGTCACCCTCTTCGTGCAGGACGAAGTGAGCCCAGCCGACACGGCAGCCCTCGTCGAACAGGCCGGCCTCCTCCCCGACGTCTACGCACCGACCGCCGGAGGGAAGTGGCCCACGCTCGGCGAGATGATCGACTCGGGCAAGCGCCTCGTCGTACTGATGGAGAACCACGGCGGCGGAGACACCTACCCGTGGCTGCTCCGAGGCTTCGACTGGGTCCAGGACACGCCGTACTACTTCACGAGCCCCGCAGCACTCATCACGCGCAGCGACACCTGCGGGCGCAACCGGGGAGCGGCCGAGGCGCCTCTTCTCCTGGTCAACCACTGGGTGACCGACCAGGCGAAGGAGGTCACCAACGCTGCCCGCGTCAATGCCCGCCCCGTCCTCGGCACGCGTGTCGCGAGATGCCGGCAGACACGCCACATGCTTCCCAACTACGTCGCCGTCGACCTGTACAACCGCGGCGACCTGTTCGCGGTCGTCGACGATCTCAACGACGTCCACTGAGGCGTACTGGCCCGTCTGCGGCATCCTGAACAGGTGACCCCCCTCATGGACGAGGACCGATTCCACGCGTGGTCTGGTCAGCACTACGTGCTGATGCTGGTCACAGCCGTGGGCGTCGTGGTGTTCATCTGGTGGGGCCGCAGCCACCGAGGCACTCCACGCGAGCTCCTGGCCCGCCGCGGGTTCGCGACGGTGTGCCTGGTCGTCATCCTGGGGATGCAGATCTACTGGCTCACGCCAGGAGCCCGCACCATACGGAACTCCGTGCCGCTGCAGCTCTCCGACCTGGCCGACTACGCCGCCGTCTTCGCGCTGTGGACCCGCGGATCGAGGACGTCCGCGTTCACCTACTACATCGGGCTCACCCTCACCCTGATGGCCGTCATCACCCCAGCGCTCACCGCGCCGTTCCCGACCACGCAATGGTGGGGATTCTGGCTCCGTCACATCTTCGTCGTCTGGGCGGCGGTCTATCTCGTCTGGGGCCTGGGCAAGCGGCCGACGTGGCGGCTGTACTGGATAACAGTCGCAGCGGTGCTCGTGTGGGCTGGCGTGGCCCAGACCTTCAACACCATCACCGGCGCCAACTACGGGTACCTCGCGCGCACACCCGACGCAGCCACGCCGCTCGACCTTCTCGGACCATGGCCCTGGTACGTGTTCGGCGCGATGTCGTTCCTCATGGCACTGTGGGCAGCGGTCTTCACGCTGCCCTGGGAGCTCGCCAAGCGTCGAGCAGCCCGCGGGCCCCGCGAGAGTGACCTCCCCGCGTGACAGGTTCGTTCCCGGTCGACCCGAAACAAGTGTCGGCACCGGGCGGGAGGCATCCTGCTCGGGTCGTACGGCGGTCCTGGCGCTGCCTGATCTTGGCGTTGTAAGCGCTGCTCTGAGGCTGTCCTCGAGCTCGGACTGCTCAGTACCTGGTGCCGGGGTCGAGCTCGCTTCGGACCGCCCCGATGAGCGGTCGGCGGACGCTACGACCTCATGACGTTGACGCGGCTGCTGCTCAAGAGAGAAGTGCGAGGCGCTTGGTCAGCTTGGTGACCGTGCTGCGCGGGCCGACCACGATCACGCCGACATAGTCGATGTCCGCCGGTTCGGTGGTTGCGAGCGCGTCGACGTAGTCCGGGTAGGTCCGGGAGCGCCGGGCGACCTCGTTGAAGCCGACCACGACCGCGTCTTCGACGGCGCTCGCCTCGTGGTGGAGGTCCCGGAGCTGCTCGGCGGAGGCGACCAAGGTCGGCACCGGAATCGGGTTCAGGCCCGCGTGCAGGGCGCCGGAGGCGTCTGGGCTGGCAGCAGCGACCGAATCGGTCAACCGGCCACCGAGTGCCAGTCCGAGGACCACAGCGGCGTTGGCGGCGTGTGCGGGCGGAAGATCGTCACGCAGGACGACCACGATCTTGTTCATGCACCATCTTTCGGGCTACTGAACGAGCATATGCTCGCTCTCTATGCAGAACGATAGGCGCATGCACGGTGCTGTCGGGGTTGCTCCGAACCCTATTCGGCGAACGCGGTAGCGTGGCCGTCGTGGACGAACTTGATTCGGCGATTGTGCAGGAACTCCAGCGTGATGCCCGGCAGACCAACCGGGAGCTGGCTCGCCACCTCGGCATCGCGCCCTCGACGTGCCTCGAACGAGTCCGTCTGCTCCGCGCCCGGGGCGTCATTCGCGGCTACCACGCGGAGATCGACCCGGCCGCCCTCAACCGGGAGACCGAGGCATTCATCTCGACCCAGATCCGCCCGCTGAGCCGCGACGTCATCGACTCCTTCAAGACAGCACTGATCAAGCTCCCCGAGGTCATCGCCGTCTACGTCGTCGCCGGTGACGAGGACTTCCTGGTCCACGTCGCCGTCCAGGACCTGGACCACCTACACGCCTTCCTCGTCGACCGACTCAGCCGACGCAAGGAGGTCGTCAGCTTCCGCAGCCAGATCGTCTACCAGAGCGCTCACAAACGGGTCCACGAACAGCTTCCCGACGCCTGACTACTGCGGTGGCAGCGGCCCAATCGCCAGCTGCGGTACTGCGCCGTTCTGCCCCTGAGGCAGCAGGCAAAGGCGGTAGCGCGCCATGCCACCGCTGGTCGGGACGGCTCACGGCCCATCGAAGGAGGTGGAGGCACTGACCACGAGGTAACGGTCATCGGTGATGTCGCGTCCCCAGTAAGCCGGGTCGGGTAGGCGAGTCAATGTCGCTGGCCGTCCGGTCTGCTCGACCAGTCGAACTGTCTCTTCAGCGGCAAGCCCGGCGCCGTTGAACCAACGACCTTCGATCAAGACGAGTCGTCCGGTCGGGGTGAGCAGGCGCAGCCAACGCGCGAGCGCGACAGCGGGGTCGGGCATCGCCCACAGGACATGGCGGCAGAGGACCACATCGAAGGCCACGTCCGGCAGGGGCGGTGCGAAGGCGTCGGCCTGCACGAAGCGCACGGCGTCTCGACCGTCTGCCTTGATACGAGCGAGTTCGATCATGCGCGGGGAGAAGTCGAGTCCATCGACTACGTAGCCCGCCTCTGCGAGAAGGACCGAGAGCGTCCCGGTACCGCAACCAAGGTCGGCGACGCGGGCTGGCGGGTCCGGCAGAACACCCAGCAGAAGACGACGCCACGCTTCACGCACGGCAACGTCGTTGAGCCCGTGGTCAGCCGCCTGGTCGAAGGACGAAGCTTCCGCGTCCCAGGCGGCGATCTCGTCAGCGGACGCCATGTGAGGGACCCTACGGCTGGGTACCGACAAGGCGCCATCGACCGCACTCATCTGCCGCGACGCGCTCGACCTGAGTCGATGGGTCTATCAGCCGCGTGTCGGGCGGACTGGTCCCGCCAACCCCCGGTCGGCCGTCGCGCCCTCGGGGCAGGAGGGGCGCCGAACTCGACGGCGAGCCAGCTTGCGACACGTGGATGGCGTCGCGGTCACCCGGTCGAGGGAGACCGCCCGGCACTGCGCTTGCGCGCCGCGTAAGCGCGGACCCGGTGCAGGTTTCCGCATTCATCAGGAGTGCACCAACGGCGGCTGTGGTTGCGCGTCGCGTCGAGGAAGTACCACCCACACTCCTCCAGCCCGCACCGTCGAATCCGGTCGGATTCCGTGCTGAGCAGCTCAACGGCCTGCATCGCCAGTACGTCGACCAGCGCTGTCACTGACGGTGCTGGTGCGTACCAGGAGAGGGGAAGACGATCCGACAACCGCATCCGCGCCGCCGACTCGAGCCAGAGTCTCCGCAGCCTCTCGGCGTCCCGCTCATCGGCTGCCCCGCTGCTCTGCGCGTCGAGCCACCGGGTCACCGTGTCACGGACGTCGAGGATCTGTCGGTACTCACTGGGTGAGGCCAGCCCCGGCAGGTCGACGGCGTGGTGCGCGGCGGCGGCAGCACGCCACGAGTCGAGTCGGTCAGGGTCCGGGACACGCTCGACGTCGCGGTCAGGATCGAAGCGCCACGAGCGCGTGTTCACGAGGTCCAGGACGAGGTGGCCGCCGACGAACTGCCATTGGTATCGCTGCTCCACCACGCCACCACCCTATCCACATGGTCTAGTCCGTGTTAGAACATGTGGATGGTACTCACTCGGGATACCCGCCGCGGGCTGGCAGTGGGGGCTGGTCTGGCCGCCGCCGCCTTCGCGCTGGCAGTCACGTTCGGCGCCCTCGCCGTGGCGGGCGGCCTCCCACCACTGGCCGCGGTCATCATGTCCGCCGTCACCTTCTCCGGTTCGGCCCAGTTCGCCTTCGTCACCGCATTGACGGGCTCTGGTGGCGTCGCAGCGGGGCTCGGCACGGCGACCTTGATGAATCTGCGCTTCCTCCCGATGGCCACTGCCTGCGCCCCCGCCCTGCGCGGCGGTCGAGTCCGCCGGGCGCTGGAAGCACAACTCGTGGTCGACGGCTCGTGGGCCGCCGCTCAGGACGATCAGGGACGCGTGCAGCGCTCGGTACTGATCCCGGCGACGGTGGTCCAGTGGCCGAGCTGGATCGTGGGCACCGCCATCGGCGCGTACGCCGCACCAGACACCGCACTCTCGAGCAGCCTCGGCCTCGACGTCGTGTTCCCCGCCTTCTTCGCTGTCCTGGTCCTCGACATTGTCCGGCGACGACCGGAACTCCGGACCGTCGTCGTGGCCAGCGGGGTGCTGACCCTGTTGCTGCTGTGGGTGGTACCCGTCGGTGCCGCTCTCCTGGCCGGATGCCTGCCCGGGATACGCACGTACCTGAAATCCTCATGACCCCGCTGACGATCGGTATCGCGCTGCTGGCCCTGATGAACTTCACGCTCAAGGCCCTCGGCCCGCTTCTCCTCGGACCCGAGAGGATGAGCGAGCGGACCGCCGCGACCATCGACGCCATGGGCCAGGGACTGCTCGCCTCGCTCGTCGTAGCCGCCCTCGTGGGTGCCGCCGGATCGGACGTCGACGCCGCCCTTCTCGCCGCCGTGGCGCTGGCGATGGTCCTGCGTTGGTGGGGACTGCACGAACTTGCGTGCGTCCTGATCGCCGTCGCCCTGGTCGCCATCATCCGCAGCCTCACCTAGCAAGCAGGACTCCGAGGCACGAAGGATTCGTCCTCCTACGCGATCCCAGTCAGGACGGTTGAGATCCGGCCGAGGACACCATCGACGCTCTCTTCGACTGCGGCATGCATGGACTCTTCGACGTCGAAGCCGTACGTGATCAGCGTCGTGTCGTCGGCGGCGGCCGCCAAGGTGATCGCCGTGACCACATCGCCGGGGACGGTCATCACCAGCCGTCCCGGCGCGGACACCTCGTCGTAGCGGCCCGTGAGTGCGATCTGTCCCCCGTCGGGAGACCGGACGGTCGCCTGCCAGGACCCGCCGGCCCGCACGTCCAGCACGGCCGTCCCAGGCTCAGCAGGCAACCAGCCTTCGAAGTGGTTCGGCTCAGTGAGGACCTCCCAGACAGCCTCGCGGGGAGCCAACAGAGTGCGTGTGACGGTGAACTCGCCCATCGGACTCCTTCCCGCCGACGGCTTCACCGCGCCGCCCGGCGCCGAGAGCCGGCTGGGCGAGGAGCGCAGGATGGCCGCCGGATCCATGAACCCGGCGAGACCCACCCTCACCCCAGGGCACCGGCGAATGCAAGAGGATCTGGACGCCCGACGAGTACGCGTGATCGAGGCGGCGTCTGGCAGTCGCCGCGACGCCGCAGTAACGACCGCTCATGCCGCGACTCGTGCGTGCTCAGCGAACGCAGAGGGCCGCTCGGATCGCCGTCTCCTCCCCCAACCGTCACGGGCGGGCACAGGCGATCGCATCGGCCGTTTGACGAGTCCGCTGCTGCCGGTGAACGTGTCGAGGTTGTCGTACTCCACCGCCTCGAAGCCGTGAAGGGCGCAGTCCCTCGTCCAGCGACCGACGATGCTGGCGAGCCGGCGCCGTTTGTCAGCCGTGCCGAGGTCGAGCAGCAGCTCACCCCAGGTCTGGTCGGCCACGGGCCGGCCGTGGCGCTTCAGCACCAGCCGCGAGTGATGCCGCCAGATCCGCTTCTCGGATGCCTGTGTCTGGAACCCGTTGACGTAGCAGACGTCGTAACGGTCGCCGGTCGGCGGTGCCTGCCGGTCGCGCACCACGATGCCGACGTACGGCGGCACGCTCCGGTTGCCGCCGAGCTGGTAGTCCGCATCGGTCCGAGTGCGCAGAGCAGCACCGACAGGAGGGACGTGGCACGCAGCATCTGACCCGGGGTTATCTCCTTGAGGCAGCGATCCAGGGTCGGGCAACCTGATCAACGTGGCCCATCGGGATGACGCCGACCTGACCGTCCGCGAGTTCGCGATCCACGTTGACGACGAGGTCCTCGAGGACCTCCGCTCGCGACTGACGCGGGCCCGCTGGCCCACGGCGGAGACGGTCGGCGACGGGAGCCAGGGCACACCGCTGGCCACCACGCGAGCGCTGTGCGACTACTGGGCCACCGACTACGACTGGCGCGAGCGCGAGAGGCTGCTGAACTTCTACCGGCACTGCCTCGTCCGCATCGACGGTCTGGACATCCACTGCGTGCACGTGCGCTCACCGCATCCAGAAGCCACCCCCGTGGTCCTCACCCACGGCTGGCCCGGGTCCTTCGTCGAGTACCTGCGAGTGGCCGACGAGCTCGCCAACCCGGCGAGCGGCCGGCCCGAGGACGCCTTCCACGTGGTCATCCCCTCGTTGCCGGGCTACGGCTTCAGCAGCCAGCCGCCCACGCCCGGCTGGGGCGTGGAGCGGATCGCCCGAGCCTGGGCGGACCTCATGGCGGCGCACGGCTATGCCCGCTTCGGAGCTGCGGGCAGCGACTGGGGCACGAGCGTCAGCGCGGTGCTGGGCCAGCTGTTCCCGGAGCGGCTGATCGGTCTGTGCCTCATCCCGCCGCTCGCCGCTCCCGACCGAGCGACCTTCGACGACCTCACCGACGCGGAAGAGGCAGCGCTGCGCGATCTGGCCACGGCCAACGCCACCGGCTCGGCGTACTCGGCGATGCACTCCACCCGACCGCAGACCGCCGGTTACGGACTGGTCGACTCCCCCGTTGCGCTGTGTGCGTGGATCCTCGAGAAGTTCTGGGCCTGGGCCGACCACGACGGCGACCTTTACGACGTCATCGACCGCGACCGCATCCTCGACGACCTGATGATCTACTGGATGACCGCCACGGGCGCGTCCTCGCTGCGCCTCTACTGGGAGAGCTTCGAGGAGATCCACCGGATCTTCAACGACGAGGTCCCCGACCTCGTCGACGTCCCCGTCGCGGCCTCCATCTTCCCGCACGAGGTGCCCCGCACCTCGCGTCGCTGGGCCGAGCGACGGTTCCCGCGGATCGTCCAATGGCGCGAGCACGACAGGGGCGGCCACTTCGCGGCACTCGAACGGCCCCTGGTCGTCGCCGACGACATCCGTTCGCTCTTCGGCGCGCTCCGCGCCGGCGGCGAGGGCTGAGCTTGAACGCGGTGGGCGCAGAGGAACTCGAACCCGCGACCACCGGTCTGTAAGACCGGTGCCCTGCCGAACCATGTGAACCAGGTCAGACCCTTGTCAGTGGGCCGTCCCTGCGCGACGTCGACACGCATCCGGCAAGAGGCCGCCGGGAGAGCGACGGATCAGTTCGCCACACAGGCGACTACTGCCTTTGAGCGGGCAGTGCTGCCGCGGACTCTTGGCGCGCAGGACACGTTCGCGGCCGGCTGGGCAGTTTGGAGGACTGTGGTCCCGTCAGGCGAAAAGCGGGCCACTGCCGCAGCCGCATCTCATTCAGAGACCGCGGCGCTGGATCCTAGGGCTCGTGGTCGCGGGTCCCGCTGAGTCAAACAAGGCGGGCGATGCGGCCAGCATCACGCTAGTTTGCGGGGCATGTTCGCCACAGCATTCGTCAACCTGTACACGGCCAACATCGAAGCCGGACTCGTTTTCTATCGGGACCTGCTCGGCTTCGAGGAGACCTTTCGCACGCCCAAGGAGGGAGCTCCAGAGCACGTCGAACTCACTCTGAATGGGTTCTCCCTCGGGCTCGGCACGGTGGAAGCTGCTCGAAAGGCTCATGGCGTCGATGCAACCCCTGGCAGCCCTGCCATGGCGCTGGTCGTTTGGACCGACGACGTCGACAACGCCTTCGCGCTCTTGACGTCTGCTGGTGCGCCGACCGTCCGGCCGCCCCACGACAGCGGCAACAACAACCGGAATGCGCTGTTGCGTGACCCAGATGGGAACCTCGTCGAGATCGTGTCGAAGATCGCCTGACAACGGCCGGATGTTGCTGGCGGGCGACGCGGTGCACCAGTTCCCGGCCACCGGCGTCGCGATCAACGCCGGCGTGCTCGATGCCGCCAACCTGGCGTGGAAGCTGGGCTTGGCCGTCGCCGGGGGCGCTCCGGAGGGCCTGCTCGACACGTATGACACCGAGCGCCGACAGGCCAACGAGCGAACCCTGCTGCACACCCGCGCCCTGGGACGAGGACACGGTCCGGGCGATCGCGAAGGTGGTCAAGGCTCGAGGGAGTGTCCGCACACCGTCGCCGTGATCGAGCGCTCCAGCGGGACCATCGTCGGGTTCACCGAGTTCGTGGTGCCGGGCGACGAGCCCACTCGCACCACGCACGAGTACCAACTCGACCTGGCCATCCAGCAGCCGTCATCCTGACCACGCCCGGCTCTCCCACTCGCCGCCGGGCGGGGTCACTCCCCGGGCATGAGTCCCGCTAGTTCGACGAGATTCCCGGCGACCTTGTCGGAGCACCGCGGGTCTGCTCACATTCTTCGCAGTCCGCCTCGGGCTCACTCGCGCGGCAATCTGAGCGGGCCGGTCTTCCCGCAGGACATCCTGACGTCTCCGGCCCGCCGGAGCGTGCTCTGGAATCGGTCAGGCCGCGCAACAGGAGCTACCACCAAAGGTTTTCGACGCGCGGAATGACGCACGCGCCGCTCGGATCACCGCAACGACCCCGTCCACGCGAGCGACGATCACCTCGGTCGTCAAGGCCGCCGGCCACGGGCACCTAGCCAGCCGCCGCCAGCCCTGACCACAGGGGTCGCCGCCGAACGCGGGAGCAGCCCGGCCGGTTCGATTTGCGAACGGACCGGCCCCCATCCGTCAGGGCTCTTGAAGGGGTGTGGGCGCGTCACGGGTCCACACAAGCGCTTGCGCCACGATGACGGATGCTCCGTCGAACGTCGCCGCCGGCCCTCCATGCAACTCATAGCCCATGTCGAGCGCGTCGCTGACGCGTCCGCAGAAGACCGCATCGTCCGGACCCGTGAGCAAGCGGTAACGCGGCGAGCGCGCTGAGTTCATGGTCGGAGGCTAGTCCCGGTGGCGGCGAGAATGCGCGGATCTGCCGCGACCCACTCCCGCTGCGGGTTCCGTGCCGGCCAGTGGATTGAACGGCGTTGCAGGCATCGGTGCCCTAGACTTCATGGCGTGATGACGCGCAACGCGCAGTGGTGGTGGCTGACCGAATAGGCGGCCGCCGATCATTACGACCCATCGAGCCGCCTTCGGGCGGCTCGAGTCCGTTACGGACGGACCTTGTGGTCGCCTGAGGGCTCAACCCCAGGAGCAAGCATGACGACGACGACCGTCGACGCCGCGACCGGCCGCAGCCGCGAGATGGCGGCATCCATCGCCCAAGTGCCGGGCCGTCACCGGATGCTCACCGGCGACCGGCCGACAGGGGACCTTCACATCGGTCACTATCTGAGCAGTCTGCGCAGCCGCGTCGCGCTGCAAGACCGCGGCGTAGAGGCGTTCGTCCTGATCGCCGACTACCAGGTCATCACGGACCGCGCTTCGGTCGGCCAGATCAAGGACAACACTCTCTCGCTGCTCACCGACTACCTCGCGGCAGGCATTGACCCCGAGCGCTCCACCGTCTTCGCCCACTCCGCAGTACCTCAGCTGAACCAGCTGATCTTGCCCTTCCTCAGCCTGGTCACCCAGGCCGAGCTCCAGCGAAACCCGACCGTCAAGGACGAGCTTGCGGCCAGTCGACGACCGTTGTCAGGGCTCTTGTTGACCTACCCGGTTCACCAAGCCGCCGACATCCTGTTCTGCAAGGCCGACATCGTTCCGGTCGGCAAGGATCAGTTGCCCCACGTCGAACAGACCCGGGTCGTGGCCAGACGCTTCAACTCACGCTACGGAGCCGGTGCGGAAGTCTTTCCTGAACCGACGGCCCTGATCAACGACCAGCAACTGATTCTCGGCGTGGACGGACTCAAGATGTCCAAGAGCCGTGGCAACGTGATCCGGCTGGCCGCCACCGAGGACGAGACTGCGGCCTTGGTCCGAAAGGCGCGGACGGACTCCGAGCACGAGATCACCTACGAGCCCGAGCGTCGACCCGAGGTGGCGAACCTGCTCACCATCGCATCCGGCTTCACCGGGCGATCCCCCGAGAGCCTCGCAGAGGAACTGGGTGACGGAGGCGGCAGTGCACTGAAGACCCTGGTGATCGACACCATCAACGAGGGCCTACGTGTCCACCGCGATCGACGTCAGCTCATCGCTCAGGACCGCGCCCAGTTGCTGCAGATCCTCCGCGCCGGCAACGCCAAGGCAGAGGCGGTGGCCGACAAGACACTCACCGAGGTCCGGCAGGTGATGGCGATGGACTACTGATGACTGTGGGTCGGAACCGCCCCGGGCACCACCGGCCCCGCGCAACGCCGACATGTCGCGGGCTGCGAGTGGACTTCGGCTCACACCAGGATCGTCTTCGTGTCCAACCGTCCTTCAGCCAGAGGCCTGCTCCCGCTCACCGCCGGTGTCAAAGAACCGGTCGAGGTAGTCATCCGGTTCCAAGGCGCTCTCGCGGATCAGCGAGAAGAGCGTGGTCGACCTCGCCCAGGGGTCGGTTCCCTGCTTCCTTCGGCCGGAGTGGGCGTGCGCGGTCAGATCGCCCGGCCACACGCCGGACGGCATCAAGGAAGTCAGTCCGTTTGGGAGCACATATCGAACGCCGGAGCCTGCGGCTTCCGTCTCGTCCGGCATCGTCGTCCCGACCCTGGCTGCTCGGCTGAACTCGCGTGCGGTAGGTGTCGATTCAACGACATCGTGTTCGACCTTCACATGAGAGGGTCGGCAGGCGACCCGAGACAGGGAGATGAACCATGGCGAAGTACATGCTGATCATGCGCGCGACCGACGAGGCTTACGCGGCGATGGCGCAGGTGCCGTTCGAGGAGATGCTCGAGCGGATGGGCCGCATCAACGACGAGCTGATCCGGGCCGGCGTACTGCTGGCCGCGGAGGGCCTCGACCCCGAGCTCAGCGTGGTCGTGGACTACTCGAGCGAGCAGCCGGTGGTCACCGACGGCCCGTACGGCGAGACCAAGGAGCTCTTCGGTGGCTACTACATCCTCGACGTGCCGACCGTCGAGGAGGCCGTCGAGTGGGCCAAGCGCCTGCCCGGCATGCCGGGGATGAAGACCGAGATCCGGCGGGTGTCGACGATCGACGAGTTCCCGCAGGACAACGAGTGGATCCGCCGGGAGCGCGAGTGGCGCGAGAAGACCGGTCAGCTCTGATCGAGGAGGGCTCCGCGAACCGTTGGGTCGAGGCGGTCTGGCGGATCGAGTCCGCACGGATCGTCGGCGCGCTGGCGCGCTACACCGGGGACTTCGAGCTCGCCGAGGACGTCGCGCAGGAGGCGCTCGCCGAGGCACTCGTCGCCTGGCCACGGGACGGACGGCCCGCCAACCCGGCGGGCTGGCTGCTCACCGTGGCCCGGCGGCGGGCCATCGACGCCTTCCGCCGGCGTACGACACTCGAGGAGAGATACGCCGACCTCGCGATCCGCGCGGACACAACCGACGGCGCGGAGCTGCTCGCCGACCCGGATGTGATCGACGACGACGTACTGGCGCTGATGTTCGTGGCGTGCCACCCGGTGCTGTCGCCGGAAGCCCGCGTCGGGCTGACGCTACGAGTCGTCGGTGGCCTCACCACGGACGAGATCGCGCGCGCCTTCCTCGTACCGGTGCCGACGATCCAAGCGCGGATCACTCGCGCGAAGAAGACCATCGCCGCCGCAGGCGTACCGTTCGAGGTTCCGCCGCCGGAGCAACGCCGTGAACGGCTCGGCGGGGTGCTGAGCGTGCTGTACGTCATCTTCACCGAGGGCTCGACGGCGACCGGAGGCGATGACCTTCTGCGGCCGGACCTTGCCCAGGAGGCGCGGCGGCTTGCGCGGGTGCTCGCCCGGCTGTTGCCCGATGAGGCCGAGGCGCATGGGTTGTTGGCGTTGATGGAGCTGACGTCGGCACGCTTTCCGGCCCGCGTCGGGCCAGACGGCGAGCCGGTGCTCCTGGAGGAGCAGGACCGCCGGCTGTGGGATCGGTCGGCGATCGGCCGGGGCACCGCAGCCCTGGAGCGCGCCGCCGCGGCAGGTAGCGGCCTCGGCCCGTACGGGCTGCAGGCCGCGATCGCCGCCTGCCATGCCGCCGCGCCGTCCGTCGCCGAGACCGATTGGGAGCGGATCGTCCTGCTCTATGAGGCGGTCGGCAGGATCGCTCCCTCGCCGGTCGTCGAACTGAACCGAGCGGTCGCGGTGGCGATGGCGCACGGTCCGCTGACCGCTCTTCAGATCGTCGACGACCTGGTCGTGTCCGGGCGGCTTTCGCACTCGCACCTCTTGCCGACCGTCCGTGGCGAGCTGCTCGGCCGTCTCGGCCGTGCCGACGAGGCGCGCACCGAGCTAGAGCTGGCGATCCGGCTGTGCGCCAACGAACGCGAGCGGACGGTGCTGCGGCGGAAGGTCGCCGCACTGGAATGAGCCGGCGCTAGGTCC
Source organism: Nocardioides sp. CER19 (assembly GCF_029846275.1). Taxonomy (GTDB): domain Bacteria; phylum Actinomycetota; class Actinomycetes; order Propionibacteriales; family Nocardioidaceae; genus Nocardioides. The sequence continues at coordinate 1,411,990 of NZ_JARVWS010000001.1, read as the reverse complement.
ACAGTCGCCGGCACGTCCCACACGGGAAGCAGACACCGTCAATGGGCCCGACCTCACCGCATCTGCGCCAGCGACGACATCCCGGAAGACTCACTCGCCGCGCGTTCTCCTGCGACCGGATCTGCCTCGGAGCGGTTGCTATGGGCGAAGGCCGAGCGGGTGTCAGGATGCGCTGTGCGGACACCCGGGTGGGAACCACGTCTTCCCGGTGAGGTCGTGGGACGACATCGCCTTGTTCCTTGGGGGCATGGCTGAGCGCCACGAGTCCTTCGCCTATCTGGACGCGATTGTTCAGAGCGTGCTCGTCTCGGGAGGCGGGAGACCTCGCGGGCGTCACGTCCATGCATGACCTCGTGGTCGCGTCGACGCCTGGGTGCGCCACCGGCTGACCTCAGCCGGTGAGCGGGCCTACGCCGATGGCGCGGGCATCGTCGAGGGGGTCCTGTCCGAGACCATCGGTCAACTGAGCGAGCAGGAGCGCAGCACCTTGTTTGCGCTGCTGGTGAAGGCCGCGAACGGGGCCGACGTCGGGTAGCTGCTCGCGCACGACGTCATGCAGGCTCCCCGTCCCGGCAGCGACGGGAGACGCGGGCCGGGACCCACCGCGAGCATCATGACCCGGTCATGACGCGGGGGTGAGTGCCCAGCTGGCGAGAAGGTCCAGTGCTTGACGGGAGGCGCTGGCAGGTTCGGTGGAGTAGACGAAGAGGATCTGGTCGCTGTCGCCCGGGAGTGTGAGGCTCTCGTACTGGACCGCCAGCTCGCCGACCACGGGGTGCTGAAGGCGTTTGGTTCCGTATGTCCGCAGGAACACCCCATGCTCTTCCCACCAGGTGCGGAAATGCTCGCTCGCAGTCGAGAGCTCGGCGACGAGTTCTTGTGCGGAGCGGTCACCGGGGTCAGCCCCGACGGCGAGCCGCAGGCCCTCCACGGCTGCGCGCGCCTGTTCGTCCCAGTCGACGAAGAGCGTCCGGGCGGCGTCATCGAGGAACATCCACCGGGTGTAGTTGCGCGCGCGTGCAGGCATGGCCTCGAAGTCCGCCAGCAGCGCCCGCGCCAACGCGTTGCTGGCCAGGATGTCGGAGCGGCGGTTGGTGATGAACGCCGGATTGCTCGCGAAGCTGTCGAGCAGCTGGCGAAGGCCCGGCCGCACGCGCGGCACCGACGGCGTACGTCGCCCCGGCGCATAGGCGGCGTTGCCGGCGAGATCAAGGAGGTGGGCACGCCCTGCCTGGTCGAGACCCAGCGCTCGGGCCAGAGCGTCAAGCACGCCCTCGGAAGGCGTGATCCGCCGGCCCTGCTCCAGCCGCGTGTAGTAGTCGGTGGAGACCCCTGCCCGGAGCGCCACCTCTTCGCGGCGCAGCCCCGGTACGCGTCGGATCCGACCGTCGTAGGGCAGGCCGGTCCGGGTCGCGTCGACCTTGCCGCGAGCACGGCGCAGGAAGTCGGCCAGCTCGAGGTTGCGGGGACTGCGCTGGGTCACGGAGCCATGATGCCAAGCCTGCGCCGGGCCAGGGCGCAGGCTGCCGGGGTCTGCCAGTCCTAGGCAGCTCATGCCCCGGACCCAGAGGGCCGATCGTGCGCCATGTCCGCGGCGCCGGGACAGCCAGGCTGGACGACATGTCCACTTCCATGACAACCAACCGGATCGCCCGAGTCGCCGAAGCCGGCGCCGACTTCACCGTCATCACCACTCCCCTCCGCCAGCCCGGTCCTGGCGAGGTCCGAGTCGCGGTCGAGGCGGTCAGCATCTGCCACACCGACTACTACTTCCTCAACGGCGGCTACCCGGTCGAGTGGCCCGCCGTCTTCGGGCACGAGTTCGCCGGACACATCGAGGCACTGGGGCCGGACGTCCTCGGCTGGGGTGTGGGCGACCGCGTCGCGGTGGGTTGGTTCGGTGGCCACTGCGGCCGATGCGACGCCTGCCGCGAGGGCGACTTCATCCACTGCGCCGAGGTGAAGGTGCCGGGATGGCAATACGCCGGCGGGTACGCCGACACCACCATCGTCCCCTCCTCCGCCCTTGCCCGGATCCCCGACGGCCTGAGCGCCGTCGATGCCGCCCCGATGGGCTGCGCCGGCGTGGCGACCTACAACTCCCTGCGGCGCAGCTCGGCTGGGGCCGGCGACCTCGTCGCTGTCCTCGGCGTCGGCGGACTCGGTCACCTCGGGGTCCAGTTCGCCGCGAAGATGGGCTTCGAGACGGTCGCCATCGCCCGCGGCACCGACAAGCTCGCGCTCGCGACCGAGCTCGGCGCCCACCACTACATCGACGCCACCGCCGGGAACGTCGCCGAGCAGCTCCAGTCGTTGGGTGGCGCGAAGGTCGTGCTGGCCACCGCCATGAGCTCGGAGGCGATGGGCGCCAGCATCGACGGCCTGCGACCGGGTGGTGAGCTCCTCGTCGTCGGCGCGACGCCCGAGCCGATCCCCGTCACGCCGTTCCAGATCCTGCCGACCAGCCGCACGCTCCACGGTCACCCCTCCGGCACGGCCAAGGACGTGGAGGACACGATGCGCTTCGCGGCTCTCACCGGCGTGCGTCCCATGACCGAGACCTACTCGCTCGACGAGATCAACGCTGGCTACCAGCGCATGCTCTCCGGCGACGCCCGGTTCCGCGTCGTACTCACCACAGGCCGCTGACCCGCCCACCGTGCATGCCGATCGCGCTGTCGCATCCAGGTGACACACCGATGGGCATGCACGGGTCGCGTGGCAGCACCTGTGTCGCGATTCGCGCGATGCCGTGGATCCGGCGCGTCCTCGGTGTGCCCAGTTCCCGGATCTGCCGAGTTGCGGCTGAACGAACTGCCGCCGACCGTCCGATTGCATTATTCGACCTTGGTGATCTTCGAGGTCGTATGCACCGAAGGCCGCTGACCGCTTCGATGTGCCATCCCGCTGGGCGTCCGTTACCGCGCTCGCCTGCTATCTGCGAAACCGCGCCAGCAACCCCAGAGACACCAGGCGCGAGGTTCCTGCCGCCGGCGGCCATCTGAGATTGACTTCGCTCGTGCGCGATGGCCAGCTTGAGATTACCGACCTGCTGTGGTCCTTCGATCAGTGCGGACGTCGGATGCCGGTGATGTCGGCGGAGGCTGTCAGCGTCCTCGAGATGCGCGGCCAGCATCGCGCCGCAAAGATCCTCCGGCAGGTGCCAACCACCGGCGCTGAGCTCGCGACCGACGCCGTCGATGAGCTTGGGCTCAAGGTGCATCGGGAGCTGTCGCGACTGGGCGAGGAACTGCAGCTTGGACGCCGGGTCGCGTCCATGGTGGGTGCCCTGTTACAGCAGCTCGGCCTCGGCACGGTCACCCCGGTCCGCCTCGTCGATGTCGGTTGCGGACTAGGACAGGTTCTGCGTTCTATCGCCGCAAGCGGCGAGCTACCGCCGTACCTTGAACTCGTCGGTGTCGACATGAACCCGGTCCTGAGCGCCGAAGCAGCACGGCTCGCACGGGTGGAAAATCTCGATGTCCGCTTCGTCACCGGCAACGCGTTCGAACCTGGCCTGGCGATCGGCGACGGACCGCGAACGGTCGTGCTGTCGACCGGACTGCTGCACCACCTCGCCGCAGACCAGCTCGTCGCCTTCTTCCAGGCCCAGGCAGAGCTGCGAGTCGCAGCCTTCGCACATTGGGACATCGCGCCGTGCGTGTGGTCGACCCTCGGAGCATGGGTCTTCCACCAGGCCCGGATGCGTCAGCCGGTCTCGCGCCACGACGGCGTTCTGTCCGCGAGGCGCGCACACTCTGCCGACGTTCTCGTGGCGGCGGCCGAGCAAGGTGCGCCGGGTTACGTAGTAGATGTCAGAGAAGGCTCCCGGTGGCATCCCAGGGCCCTGGACGTGCTGCGCCCGATCGTGGGAGTCCGGGGATGAGCGTTGTCGTCATTGTCGCCCTAGTGGCGTTGGGCCTCGTCGACGCTGCCTTCAGCGGCCTCCGCGCAGGCCTGGGCAGGACCGGGTTGGTGGATCACCGGCACGAGGACCGCCGCGGCCTGCGGCGAGGAGCCATGCTCGGCGTCATCGTCTCGAGTCCGGCGGTGACCGCGATGGCCGTCGATCTGACCGTCGGCGGACAGCGTGTGACGGCCTACCGCGATGCTGGCGCGGTCTTCTTGACGATCGTCGGGCCCTACGCCCTCATCGTCCTGGCTGGCTTGGGCGTCTACGGCGCCCTGCGGTGGGAGTTCAAGTACCTCGCCTCTGCGGTGATCCTCGGACCGTTCACACTGCTGCGGCCATTCGTGGTCCTGGCCGCCACCGTGGTCGCCGTCCGGCACACCCCCGCGCCAGGCGTAGCGATCACCGCCATCTTGGCCGCGGCGTCGGTGCTCCTCGTCGAGCCGGTCCTGAACCGCCGATATCGCTGAGACACCGCCACGCGCGCGGCAGCACGGACTTCCCGCATCTGGCGATGGTCGGGCAATCGCCGTGAACCAGGACCCGTCCGTCTTCGCCGATTGTGATGGAATGCCAGCCAATCCTCGCCGTCAGGAGATGTAGTGGTGGACGCCCAGTTCGGACGCTACTGGGTGGCGGCGACGATCAGCTCGTTCGGCACGGCGGTGACGACGGTGGCCATGCCCGTGCTGGTGATTCAGCAACTGGACGCATCGTCACTGTCGGTCGGGGTCGTGAACGCTGCGCAGTTCGTCCCGTACGCCGTGCTCGGACTCGTGGCAGGGGTCTACGCCGATCGATGGCGGCGGCGGCGCATTTTGGTGTGGAGCAGCTTGGGACGAGCGGCGACGCTGGCGGCGGTGCCGGTGCTGTGGGCGTTCGGTGCGCTGGAGATCTGGTCGCTGGTCGTACTGCTGTTGGCGTTCGGCGGGTGCTCGGTGTTCGCGTTCGCCGCCACGCAGTCGCTGCTGCCGCGCTTGGTGCCTCGCAACCGGCTGGTCCCGGCCAACGCCCGGCTGGACCAGAGCGACGCTGCCGCGCAGACGCTGGGTCCGGCACTCGGTGGGGGGCTGGTCGGACTGCTCGGCGCGCCTGTCGCGGTTGCGGTGGATGCGGTCAGCTATCTCGTGGATACCGTGCTCAACGCTGGACTCCGAGTCGATGATTCGCCTACCCGAGCCGCCGGCGAGCGGCACCTGGGGCGAGAGATCCAGGAGGGTGTGCGGTGGACCTACCGGCACCCAACGCTGGCTCCACTGGCGGTCTCGACCCACGTCTGGTTCGTCGCCCATGCGGCAGGGTTCACCGCCCTGAGCGTCGTCGCGCTGCGCGGGATGGGCCTGTCGGCGCTGGTGTTCGGACTGCTGGTCGCCACAGGTGGGATCGCCAGCCTCGTCGGCGCGACGACCGCGCCGATCGTCGGGCGCCGACTCGGCACCGGACGCGCTATCGTCGCGACCCGGTCGGTCTACCCGGTCGGGTGGATCCTGGTCGCCGTGGCGCCGGACGTTCCCGGTGGGGTGGTGCTGCTCGGCGGTGCGTTGGTGCTCCAGGGCCTTGCCATGGGCGTCGAGAACGCCAACGACACGGGGTACTGGCAGACGGTCACCCCCGACAGCTTGCTCGGGCGAGCGAACGCCACAAGACGCTCGGTGAACCGCTCAGCCGGCGCACTCGGCGCCGTGCTCGGCGGGATAGCGCTGACCGCCTTGGATGACCGCTCGGCTCTGCTCGCCATAGCCGCCGTGTCCGTCGTCTCCGCCGTGATCGCCGCTCGGTCGCCGCTCCGCGCTGTGCGCCTCGCCTGACCCGCAAGCTGCGCGGCGGCCGCGGATCGCCCGCGCCACGGACCCCGGTGGAGCCTGTCCCATGGGCAGCCGCGAAGAGAGCGCCCCGCCGGTCACCTGGATCGAAGTCTGGCCAGACCCCGACCCTGCCGGAAGTCTCTGAGGAGCTGCGATGCGGTTCACCGCTGCCGACGCGCCAACGCCGTCGGCTGACCCAAGGAGATCTGCCGACCGTCGAGCGATCAGGTCGCGCGTCGCATCCTGGTGCGGTGACCACCCTGCTCGAGTGAGATCGAGCCGTCCGCGTCGAGCAGCACCCGGAGGTCGACGGCTTCGGTCGACAAGGTCGTGGGGTCATCGATGCGCAGCTGGATCGGGGGCTGGTCGGACATGATGAGCTCGACCTCGCCATCGACCTCTGCCAGATGAAGGCTGAGACCGTCGTCGGTGCGGTAGACGCCTGCGTGGCCGTCGATGCTGGTCGCCCGGTTGCGGGGCGCGTCGACACCGAGGTCGGCGTCACTCCAGCGGTAGGTCTTCGCGATGGATTGCAGCAGCAGTTTCGCGGCCGGTGTCCCGTTGTCGCTGTTGAGCATGACCACTGCTCCCCGCTCACCCGACACATCTGCCATCGAGGCGCAGACGAAGCCCACATTGGAGCCGGTGTGGCCGAACCAGGCCGGCACGCCGTCGCGGACCGCGACGAAGAAGCCCAGGCCGACGTGGCTCATCCCTAGCATGTCGCGACCCGACGGCAGCGCCGTGCGTGGCTTGAGCAGTTCCTGCGCCGTCGACTGGGTGATGAGCGCATCGGGGTCGCCGGCGTACGCGCGCTGGATCCCTCGCAGGAAGCGGAGATAGTCGGCGGGCGTCGTCCACAGGCCAGCCGCGCAAAGCTCCGGGTGCACTCGCCAGCCGCCCGGCACCGGCCTTCCGCCGACCAGGTGTCCGTGAGCGCGCTCGTCGTCGTCGAGTTCCTGGACGAACGTGCTCGCGCGCATGTCGAGCGGCCCCAAGACGAGCTGTGCCAAGAGCTCAGTTGGGCTCGTGCCGGTCACCTCCTCCATCAGAAGTTGGATGAGGGTGGTGCCGGCACCTGAATAGCGGAACTGGACGCCCGGCACCATGTCGACACGGACGCCCGGTGCGTTCGCGGGGTGAGTACCGGAGAGCACGTCGCCCAGGGTGGGCACCACTTCGCCCCGCACGTATCCAGGGAATCCTGCGTGGACCGTCAGGCCGGCAGTATGGCTGGCGAGCTGCCTGAGCGTGATCCGAGGATGCCAGTCGCCATTCGAGGGCAGGGTCCATCGCGTCAGGTACTGCGAGACGTCGGCGTCCAGGTCGAGCAGGCCCTGCTCGACCAGCCGCAGGGCCGCCAGCACCGAAACCGGCTTGCTCATCGAACAAGCCTGCATGCGCGTCGCGGGAGTGAGCGGGTCACCGGAGTCGACCCTGCTCATCCCGAACCCGCGGTCGAACACCACCTCGCCACCATCGAGGACTGCCACGGAACAACCAGGGACATCATCCTTCGCGAGCACGGCTTCGACATCGAGGGCGTTGAAGTCCGGAACTGGCCGATCGGTGGGCAGGTTCATGCGCCTCCTTGCTGGACGTGTCCCCATTCAACCGCCGTGCACCAATCTGCCGATCTGAGTGCGTCAGGCCATCGGTCCGAACGGGCTACGTCGGCGGCGGCAGCAGAAGGGAAGGCCGACTTCGGTGACCTCGCCGAGTGTCTCGACCCGGACGTCGCGGTGTATCAGACCGACAGTCTCCCGTACGGCGGCGTCCGGCGGGCACGATGGAATCGAGACCTTCATCCAGCCGATGAGCAGGCCTGGCAATCGCTGGAGTTCTTCGAGCAGCCCTTCATCACAGCCGGCGACACCATCGCCGTCCACAACCGGGGTCGGCTTCGTGCTCGGTCGACCAGCCGCGCCTTGAACTCCTCGCGACGGGTCAGGAAAATGCCAGCACCAGAGCGGTCAGCACCGCCATCAGGCTCAGAAGAAGGATGAGCCCGGAGAGCTCCGCGGCCTGTCGGGGCTCCGCCTCCGGGTGATGCTGAATACCGGCAGTCATGTCACGCCTCCGTTGTATATCGACCGGGCGAGCGGTCTAACGTCATGCCGGAGACGTCCCCGGTGCCCCGCAAGTCGCAAACTCCCGAACGGCGATTCCGCCCGCGGGGGTGAGATCTTCGCCCCGCTCCCTCACCCGAAAGGGTGGGGAGATTCGCAGCGTCCCGGCTGCGAGCACACGCCCGCTCCAAACGTGGCGGGACCAGCCGGACCTCGGGGGATGCCGACGGACTAACCGCCAGCGGACGGATTCTGAGCCCGGAATCGGTCGGGCCAAGCGCTGCCGCCGTGCGCCATGAGGGGGCACCCGTGACATGCGGGGCGGGCGAACATCTGCACATCATCGGCCGGCTCAGCGCCTTCCGGTGATTGACCGGGCCGCATCGAAGTCTGCGCTCCCGTCGGTTCAGGGCTCCGCGAGCATTGCGAACGCGTACGGCGGGCGTGGCCCCCGACCGTCGACGACGACGTCCTGCCCGTCCGCGGCCAGCTGAGCGATCCGCGTCGCGAACGCCTCGCCGACGTCAAACGGCACGAGGTAGGCGGCGTTGAGCTCGATCACGCCCGAGTGCCCGCTCAGCCGGGCATCTTCCACCCCGAGCTCCCGCGTGGAGACAGCGAGGCCGCTGAGAGCGCTGTGGATCGACTTGGCCACCGTCTCGTCCGCACGAGCATTCCCCGTGGACACGACCTTCACGCGCCATTCGGCGCAGCCCTCCACCCGATCAAGCGTGCACACCAGTGGGATGCGCCAGTCGCGCAGTCGGGCGCGCACGGCATCGTCGTCGGGGCAAACGGTCGCGAGACGTACAGGCACCGTCGCCGCCAAGGCCGCCACGAGGCTCACGACCTGGTCGTGGACGTGAACCGCTCGGTCCAGCCACGCGGGGTCGACGAGGTTGTGCCGCAACGCCTCCGGGCCGTACTCCAACAGCGGAACCGAGCTCACCACGGCGGTGAGCTCATCGTCATGCACGAGCTCCACGGGCATGCCACCCAGCCCGAGGGATCCATCAAGAGCGTTCGCGTCGAGGTCTCGGCACACCGCGTACACGTACCAACCTGAGTTCTCCGAGGCGGGTCTCGTCAGGTCCGGAGACTTCTCGCTCGTGGCTGTCATGGGTCCCCCCGGCTCTGGTGCGCGATGCGCCACTCCCCCAACGGCTCAGTACCCGGCAGCGCGTCCCAGACACCCGGCCCCCCGCCTCGCCACCGGCTGCCCGGGGTCGCTCTGGTGAGCACGACAGCCGGTCGGGCAACCAGGGGTGGTTCGTCAACGGGTCAGCAAGAGCCAACTGGAACACCAGGGCCCTGCGAGCGCGCCGCGTCGGGCGCGAGGCTTGACGCCCGCGCCTGTGCGGCTTAGACCCGTGTATGGGCACGTTCGGGGCGGGGGATCTTCGATGAGGGCTGGTGCCATCGATCCAGCGTCGTCGTCGCCGGTGGCGTTGCGCGGTCGGGTGGTCACCTTGGATGCGGCCGGCACTGTCGTGGACGACGGGGTCGTCTACGCACGGGATGGCTCGCTCGTCGACGTACGGCCAGCAGCCGCGGCGCCACCGGTCGGGTTCGAGACTGTCGCGGTGGCGCCCACCCGAGGCACGCTGTTTCCGGGGCTGATCGAACTGCACAACCACCTGCCCTATGACGTGCTGTCGTTGTGGGCGGTTCCCCGGCGATACACGAACCGGGACCAGTGGAGCGGGCGGGCGACACCGCAGTATCACCAACTCATCTCCGGGCCGATGGGGTCGCTGGGCCGGCAGGCCGAGGTAGTGCCGGCGATCGTGCGGTACGTCGAGGTGCGAGCCCTGCTGGGCGGCACGACGACCAGCCAGGGCATCGCACTGGCCTCGAACGCGGGCATCGTCAGCCACTTCCGCGGGCTGGTGCGGAACGTGGAGTCGACCGGCGATCGTGACCTCCCGCCGGCCGCCACCCACATCGCCGACATCGAGTCCACCGACGCCGAACACTTCCTGGCGCGGATCTCCGGGACCCAGAAGCTCCTGCTGCATCTGAGCGAGGGCGTCGACCGCCCTGCCCATGACCACTTCGAGGCGCTGCACCTGACCGACGGCCGGTGGGCGATCACCGAGAACCTGATCGGCATCCACTGCGCCGCGCTGACGGCCGAGGACTTCCAGACCTACGCCGCCCACGGCGGGTCCATGGTCTGGTCGCCGTTGTCCAACCTGCTTCTCTACGGCAAGACCGCGGACATCGCGGCCGCCCGACGGGCGGGTGTGGCGGTGGCGTTGGGGTCGGACTGGTCCCCCTCCGGCAGCAAGAACCTGCTCGGCGAGCTGAAGGTGGCCCGGATCTACGCCGACACCGCCGGAATCCTCCTCAGCGACGTCGACCTGGTGCGGATGGCCACCACCAATCCCGCCCAGCTGCTGGGGTGGAGCACCCACCTCGGCAGCCTCGAGCCGGGCAAGCGCGCCGACCTGATCGTCCTCACCGGACGCACCGGCGATCCCTACCGACAGCTCATCACAGCGACGGAGGCCGACGTGCACCTGGTGATGATCAACGGCGTCGCCCGCGTCGGCACCCCGGGACTGATGCACCACCAGGTGGTCGACCCTGGGGCGATCGTCGAGCGGATCCGCGTCGGCGGCCGCACCCGAGTCCTCAACCTGGCACAGGCCACCGCCGACGCCCAGGTCGACGCTCTCAGTGTCGCCGAAGCGGAAGGCCGGCTCGCCGCCGCCTTGGCTGAGCTGCCGGCCGCGCCCCTGGCCGCACCAGCCCTTTCACGTCGCCCCGTCCCCACCAGGGGAGATCGCGCCCAGGAGACCGAGGAGACCTTGCTGGCCGTGGCCGACGTGATCGACAACCACATGACGCCGCGCCCCCACCTCCCCCTACACGGCCGGCTCACCGGCCCCAACCTGCCCGGCAACCGCGACACCGAGCTCTCGGCTGCCGCTGCTTCGCTACCGCTCCCGGCGCTACCGCTCGACCCGCTGGCCGCAGTCGACAACCCGGGCTACTACGAGGCCCTCGGCACGGCCATCAACCTGCCCGAAGACATCCGGACGCAACTGCAGCAGCTGTCCGAGCAGCGCTAGGTGTCCGGCACCAACGGGAGGCGATGGGATGGCCGAGAGTCAGACAGGAGCAACGCATGAGGGCCTACGATCCGGGCCCACCGCCGGCCTTGGCAGCCCACTTCGCGGCCCTACCGTCCTTCGCACAGGCGGGCGACCTGTTCTGGTACGACTGGGGACCGGTCTTCTACCGCGGTCGACTGGACGGCTCGGCCCGCGTCTTGGGAATCGCCTCCGACCCGGGACCCACCGAACGCATCGCCTGCCGCACCCTGGTCGGCGACGCCGGCCAACGCGTCCAAGGCTTCCTCAGCAAGCTCGGCCTGGACCACAGTTACGTGCTGGTCAACGCTTTCCCCTACGCCCTGCACCCCAGCCGGGGGCCCGACGCACTACCGCTTCTGGCCCAGGAGCCGTACAGCGCCTGGAACAACCACCTCTTCGACCTGGTCACCGGCCCGGACCTCCAAGCCGTCGTCGCCTTCGGTGCCAACGCCCGAGAAGCGCTGCGCCAGTGGGACAACGCCCCCAGCGTCGTGACCTTCGCGGTCCCGCATCCCTCCAGCCGCGACACACGCGCGCTCCTCGACGGCTGGCGAGCCGCTATCGCCAAGCTGCGTGACCTCGTCACACCCGACGCCCAGCGCGACAGCACCAGCTCGAACTATGGGACCCGCTTCACCGAAGCCGACTACGCCCCCATTCCGGCCTCGGACCTGCCGTTCGGCCTGCCCGACTGGTTCGGCGACGACCGCTGGGGGCGCCAGGCGCACCCCCGCCACAACGACTCGGTCGAACGCCCCACCTCCGACCCCGACCACACGCTGGTCTGGCACGCGCCCCAGCGACCAGACTGAACACCGCGAGCACGCGGGCGGGAATCGACACCGTCGGAGCCCGCAACCGGACCGCGCCGGACACGCCCGGCCGCTGACGGACCGGCAGCTGGCGCAGTGCTGGCGACTCCCGCCTCTCAGGGCGCGGTGCTGGACGCGGGCTCCGGGGAGGCGCTGGTGGTGCCGGTGGCGTGCGGCCGCTGCCGTCGCGGGCAGCGGCCCGCCGCCTCAGGCAGGCTCGATCATCAGCTCTCTCAACTGCTCCAGGCAACGGCTGAGCAGCCGAGAGACGTGGTACTGCGACATGCGAGCTCGTCGGCGATCTCCTGCTGGGTGTGGTCCTCCACGAAGCGTCGATGCAGCATCCAGCGCATCTGCGGAGGCAGCGCCTGCAGGTGCGGCGCGGTGCGCGATCGCACGGGCGACAGGCATGCTCGTCACGGCGAACGCCTCGACGAGCTCGTCACGTTCGTCCGGCGTCGCCTTCCTGAGCCGATCAATCGGCTCGCTGGTGCGGGCACGCCGCTGCACATCGTTCATCCGGTCGTCCTCGACTCGGTGCTGTCACCCCTGTCCCGGCGACCCCACGGCCGTAGGGATGGCGAAGGTCCTCAGCGCACCCCCGGAGCACGGTCGGGGCCGGGCACCCTTCCCCGTCACTGATTCCTACCTGGTGTGGGCGGGTCTCTCGACGGCGTCCATCACCGTCCGCCCCGTGCGGGTGCTGGGCGGGCGAGGGCGTTGCATCCCCCGCCCGCCCGACGGCTCAGGCGGAGAGCGCGTCCTTGAGGAAGGCGGCGGCCTGCGCAATGGCGGCCTTGGACTGCGGAGTGTCGTGCAGAGCGTTGAGCATGACGAAGTCATGGATGATGCCCTCGTAGCGGACACCGGTGACCTCGACGCCGGCCGCGCGGAGCTTGGAGGCGTAGGCCTCGCCTTCGTCGCGGAGGACGTCGCACTCCGCGTTGATGACCAGCGCCTGGGGCAGGCCCTTCACGTCCTCGGCGGTGGCGCGAAGCGGGGAGACCGTGATCTCCTCGCGCTCCTGCGGGGTCGAGGTGTACTGGTCCCAGAACCACTGCATGGCGGTGCGGGTGAGCCAGTAGCCTTCAGCGAACTCGGTGTAGGAGCCGTTGTCGAAGCTGGCGTCGGTCACGGGGTAGAACAGAACCTGCGCCTTGAAGGTCACGTCGCCGCGCTCCTTCGCCAGCAGCGTGAGCGCGATGGCCATGTTGCCGCCGACCGAATCGCCTGCGATGGCGACGTTGGTTCCGTCCAGCCCTTCCTCCGCCCCGTTCTGGGCGACCCACTTCGCGACGGCGTACGACTGCTCGTTGGCGACGGGGTACTTCACGTCGGGCGAACGGTCGTACTCCGGGAAGACGACCGCGGCGCCCGTCCCGATGGCCAGGTCGCGCACCAGACGGTCATGGGTGTGAGCGTCGCCGAACACCCAGCCGGCGCCGTGGGTGTAGATGACCACCGGGAGCGTGCCGGTCGCGCCCTTGGGCTTGACGATGCGGGTCGGAACCGGCCCGGTCGGTCCGCCCGGCACCTTGATCCACTTCTCGTCGACCTCCGGCTTGAAGATCTCGGAGTCCTGCACCCCGTCGACGACCTTGCGGCCCTCAGCGGGGTCGAGCTGGTAGAGGAACGGCGGGTTCAGCGTTGCCTCGGAGAACGCGAGCGCCTCCGGCTCGAGGGTGTAGTTCTTCGGGTTGGCGGCTGCCATGTCTGTCGTCCTTCTCTCTTGGAGTGGGGGTTCGGCTGGTGGATGGGAGTCAGGCGACGTCTGCGGCGGCGTCGACGATGAACTGGATGACGTCGTTCGGAAGCGCCCGCATCACGAGGTGGGGGGCGTCGAGCTCGATGACGCGGCGGAAGTTGGCACGCCGGTAGCCGAAGCGCTCCATGTCGGGGTTGATGGTGTGGTCGTCTGCGGAGACGATGCCGAAGGACGGCTTGGTCTTCCAGGCTGCGACCGGTGCTGCTTCGCCGAAGGCGAGCGCGGCGAGGGGCCGCTGCGACACCGCGAGGACCTGTGCCACGGCCGGGTCGATACCGGCCGCGAAGATCTGGGGGAAGGCCTCGACGTTCACGGAGACGTCGGTGCCGTCCTCGCCGCCGGGGACGGGGAATGGCGTGTAGACCAGGTTGGCTGCGAGCTCGGAGTCGGGGAAGCCGCCCTGGAGCTGGCCCAGGCTCTCCCCCTCCTCCAGCGCGTAGCCGGAGAGGTAGACCAGACCGACGACGTTGTCCGCCGCGCCGGCGACGGTGATGACGGCGCCGCCGTAGGAGTGACCGACGAGCAGGACGGGGCCGTCGATCTTCTCGACGATCGAGCGGATGTAGGCGGAGTCGCCGACCAGGCTGCGGTTGGGCACCGCGGGGACGATGACCTTGTGGCCGAGGTCGAGCAGCCCTCGGGTGACGGGCTCGAAGCTCGCCGCATCGGCGAAGGCGCCGTGGACGAGGACGATCGTGGGGGTGGGCATGTGTGGGTTCCTTCCTGGTTGCCAGCGGCGTCAACGCTAGGGATCACGGTGGGCGCTGTGATGTCCCTGCGAGGGACCCCTTCGGCGGCCCGGAACCGGATTGCGGAGGCGCTACTCGTCCCGGCTGTCGAGGGGCGTGGCTGCCTCGGGCGTGGCGACGCGGAAGCTGAAGGACTCCTCCAAGAAGAAGGTCACCGAGTCGGCGGTGTGCGAGGAGTAGCCGATGGAGACGTCTTGACCGCACTCGAGGGCGAAGTCCCCGCCTCTTTGTGAGAGGACCACCGGGCCGGCGATACCCGGGACCCACGCCGCCGGACCGCCGAGGATCTGCTCAAGATGCCGGAGCAGGGTGTCTCCTCCCTCGTCACCCGCTTCGACGTCGACCCATGACTCTGTGTCCAGCGCGAGAGCGTACGGGCCGTCGACGCCGGCGCGCTTGATCCGCGCGACCGCTGCTGCGGTTGCCCGGGCGAAACGGCCGGGCGTCGCACCGACCCGCGGTGTCCGGGCGGTCGCGGGGGCGATGCCGCTGAACCCGGCTTCGCTCCAGCCGTGGAGGACGGCGGAGTTCTCGGCTTCCGCGAACGCGGCGGCAGCATCATCCAGCGCGGACAGGTCGACGTCGATCGCGCCGCGGTCTGCCGCCTCGAGCTCGGCTCGTGTCACTGTGAACTCCACGCGGAGCTCCGCGAGCGGAACCACCACGCGAGAGCGTCCTGTGGCACGGACGGTCGGGCCCGGAATCACAGTGCTGACCCGGCCGGTAGGGGTCGCGGAGTGCTCCCAGCCGAGCGGCCCGGTGAAGTCGACCAGTTCGCGCGCGGTGAGGGCCGGCTCCAGGCGTGTCCGCGCCTCGTCGTCGAGCATCGACCACGCCGTCGGCGTGATCGGCGCGAGATCGCGCAGGAGGTGGTTCATCTGTCGAGTCCTTCCAGGAGGGTGAGACGCCCGGCCGCGATTCCGAGCGAACCGTCGCTGGTCGAGGGTCGAGGTCTCGCGGCTGGCTGAGCGACTGGCGCGGTGCCAGGGTCGTCAGATTCGGGAGGGTCGTCAGGGGCGTGTTCGAGGTCGCTGAGCACGTCGACCGGCGGGACGAAGAACGTGGAGCCCGTAACGGCGGTCGAGAAGTCCAAGAGCCTGTCGTGCATTCCGGGCGGGTCACCGACGAACATGCGGGTGAGCATCTGCTCCACGACCCACAGGTTTCGGGCATACGCGATGAAGTACGTGCCGACTTCGCCGGATGCCGGGCTGCCGAAGGGCATGTTGTCCCGGAGAATGTCGTGTTCCTCGCCGTTCTCGTCGATGACGGTTGCGAGCGTCTTGTGCGCCTTCTGACCGGTGGGTGCGTCGTCCAGCTCGACGTTGTCGGCCTTGCTGCGGCCCATGATGGCTTCTTGGTCTTCGGCGCTCAGGGCATTCCACGCGTCGAGCTGGTGCGTGTACTTCTGGACTACGACGTAGCTTCCGCCCGCGGCCATCGGGTCCTCGTCGCCGACGACGGTCGCCTCGTGCAGGTCGTCGCCGATCGGGTTGGCGGTGCCGTCGACGAATCCGAGGAGGTCGCGAACGTCGAAGTACCGGAAGCCCACGGTCTCGTCTTCCACGTGGACCGAGTCCCGCAACTGCGAGAGCAGGAGCCGCTCGAACTCGAAGCAGAGGTCACGCCGATCGGCGCGGACGTGGAAGAGGAGATCCCCCGGTGTGGATGGGGCGACGTGCGCGGCGCCGTGAAACCCGGGGAAGGGTCGCAGCTCGGCCGGCAACGGCCGGCGCATGAGTGGAGCCCAGATGGTCGCCCCGATCCCGACGGTGCACGAGAAGGCTGCGTCCGCGCCGCGGAACGCCACCGTCTTGGCCAGCCCGGTGATGTCGGCCAGTGTCGAGCGCACCTGATCGAGTGCACCCGCGGCGTCGCTGACGCTGAGCACAAGGAAGATCGCCGTGGCGGTCAGCGGTGCGTCGGCACTCTGAACTGAGATGGGAGCGCGCGGCTCAGTACGACGGCCGCTGGCCATGAAGTCTCCTCGTGCATCGCGAGAGCCGCGGTCTCTGGGGGTGACTGCGGGGCGGCCGTCCGTCACGGCCTCGTGCCGGACGACGCTAGGACCTCGAAGCCACCGCCGTCGTGGCCCTGCCAGGGACCCCCTGGCCTGGCACCGCGACCGGCAAGGACGGACGCGCGCCGGCTGGTGTGACGCAATCCCCGGGGGTCAGCCCGGCATGTGGTCTCCTCGATTCAGCCCGGCCTCGTCCCGCTAGGATCCCGCGGCCTGATCGGCAACAGGACGAACGTGGTCCCGGAACTAGCTGGGAGAGCATGTTGGTGCAGCGCAACGCGGTCGCTGAGTATCTGCGTGCGCGGCGTGCTCGCCTCCAGCCGGAGGATGTCGGGCTCCCGCGCGCGCCGGGACGTCGTGTGGCCGGTCTGCGCAGAGAAGAAGTCGCCGCGTTGGCGAGGATCAGTCCTGAGTACTACGTCCGGCTCGAGCGCGGATACGATCACCAGCCATCCGACCAGGTTCTGCGTGCCCTCGCGCAAGCCCTGCTACTCGATGAGTCCGCGACGGCCTACCTGCTGAGGCTCAACAACGCCGGGACACTCCCGACCTCGCCCTCCCACCGCCCCGACTCGCAGGTTCCGGAGCCGATCCATGCGCTCCTGGCCAACCTCACCGAGACTCCTGCCTTCGTGATGGACGGTAATCATGATGTCCTCGCCGGCAACGCACTGGCGGTCGCTCTGCAGTCCACCACCCTCCACACCGGAGCGAACCTGGTGCTGGTCGCCTTCACGCCGGAATGCCGTGAGCGCATGGGAGAGCTGTGGCGCGCCGTCGCGGAACGCATCGCGGCATCGTTCCGATTGCGCGGCAATCCCGACGACACGCGGTACCGCGAGGTCTTGGCCGAGGTGCTCATCAACGATCCGGACTTCCCCGAGATCTGGGCGAACCATGATGTCAAGGACGTCAGCTACGACATGACCCCGCATTGGATCGACCCGTTCGGACGGGTCCCGATCCACTGGCAGCACCTGCGGATCCCGGAGACCGACCTCGTGCTCGTGATCGGCGCCAACCCACCGGGGTCGGAGGCAGCGGCCGCGCTTCGTTACCTGGCGGAGACGTTGCGCTCTCAGCGGTGACCGCTGCGTTCCCACAGGTCGTGGCTCGCGGATCGGGACGCGTCGTCGGCCGGGGACCAGAGCATGTTCACGCGACCGTCGGGCTGGTGCTCGAGCGTGTACTCGTACGCCTGTACGCCGGTGATGGGGTTGAAGTACCGGAGCACCCCGCGCTCCCAGCCGTCGACCTCGGGCCGCGCCCAGTACTTCCCGAACGAGGTGCTGTGCGCCGCGAGCTCGCCGACCAGGCTGTCGTACCGGGGGTCTCGTCCGTGTCTGCCGAGACTGCGGCGAAGCATCGTGGTCGCCAGCGCTGCTGCGGCCGCCCAGTCCTCGAACGACTGCTGGGACTCCGGGTTCAGGAAGATCGACCGTGCCAGGTTGTTGCCCACCCGGAACGCCGCCGACAGCGCGCTGGCCAGGACAGATGCCTCGACCACGTCGAGATGGTGATCGAGGACGACGCGGATCTGCGCCACGGACGTCGCAGCAGGCGAAGTTCCCGACCCGTCTTCCATCGGGCAGATGCTAGTGCGCGGGTCAAGCAGGGACGGGTCATCGCCTGTGTCACCTGAGGTCACTCGAGGCCACGCGAGGTAGGCCGCAGCGCCGAGTAGGGGTCGAGGATCGCGTCGGCGAGGCGAGCGGTCGCCTGCGACGGCCGCCGCCCCGCAGGGCGGGCGAGCTTGACCGACCACTCGAGCGGCTCGCGGAGCGGGATGTGCGCGATCGACTCGTCCACTGCGGAGACCGGGACGATCGTCACGCCGAGGTCGCGGCCGACCAACGCGCGGGCCAGGCGGAAGTCGGTGACTTCTGTCCGGATCGCACGGGCCGCGCCTGCTGCGGCGAAAGCGAGATCGACGACGGTGCGGTTGCCCCAGCCGGTCGGGTAGTCGATGAAGGGCAGATCGACGAGGTCGAGAATCGACACCGCTGACCGTCGTGCGAGCGGGTGCTCCCTGGCGCAGGCGAAGACCATCGGCTCGCGGTGGATCTCGTCGAGGCGAAGACCGGGCAGCGACTCGGCCTGTGTGGAGACGAGTGCCAGGTCGAGCGCCCCGGAGCGCACCTCTGCGAGCGAGGTCGCCGAGCCAGCGATCGTCTGCCGCAGGTGGACCGCGACCAGCGGATACCTGCCCTGGAAGTCGCGCAAGAGGTCGGCGACGTCCCAGGGTCCGGTGAAGGCCAGCGTGCCGAGGAGGACGGTGCCGGAGACCTCGCCGCGGGCGGACGCGACGGCGTCACGCCCGGCCTCGATGTCGGCGAGGACGTTGCGGGCGTGCGGCAGGAGCGCCTCACCTGCCGCGGTGAGCGTCACGCGGTGGTAGGCGCGCTCCAGGAGCGGGGTGCGGAGCTGCCGCTCGAGCTGGGCGATCGCCGCCGAGACGGCGGACTGCACCACCCCCACACGTTCGGCGCCGCGGGTGAAGCTCCCGGTCTCCGCGACCGCCAGGAAGTACTCGAGCTGATGGGGCTGCACGCCGGCACCCTATCGCCAGGGGCGATGGTAACCAGCACACACATTCGTTGGAGATGATGATGGCGCCGCGCCACTATCCAGACATGAGCACCACGATCACACCTCTCACCGCGGTGACACCCACAGCCGTCACCGCGCCCATCGGAAGCCGTCACCATTCCCGTGGGTTCTGGCTCGTCGCCTTCCTCTTCGCCGCCACCATGGCGTTCGCCGGCGCCCCCGCACCCCTGTATGTGCTCTACGCGAAGGAGGACGGCTTCGGCTCGCTCGCCGTCACCGTCATCTTCGCCGCGTACGCCGTCGGGGTCGCCGTCAGCCTGTACCTCGCCGGGCATCTCTCAGACCGCTTCGGGCGCCGGCAGGTCCTGGCCCCGGCGGTGCTGCTCAACCTTCTCGCCGCTCTGCTGTTCTTGACCTGGCACCAGCTCGGCTGGCTCCTCGCGGCGCGCTTCACCAGCGGACTGGGCATCGGCATCCTGACCGCCACCGCCACGGCGCATCTGACCGAGCTGCACCGCACCGCCCGCCCCGACGCCTCACCGCACCGGGCCGCCGTTGTCGGCACCGCGGCGAACATCGGCGGCATCGGCCTCGGCCCCCTCGTTGCCGGCTTCCTGGCCGAGTACGCCGGCCGGCCGCTCTACACGCCGTACGCGGTGTTCGCGTTCCTGATGCTCGCCGGCCTGTTGGCGCTCGTGCTCGTCCCCGAGACGGTCGAGCCGGCGATCGCCGAGTGGCGCTACCGCCCGCAGCGCGTCGCCGTACCGCCGCAGGCCCGGGCCGGGTTCGTCGCTGCCGCGATGCTCGCCTTCGTGAGCTTCGCGATGTTCGGCTTCTTCACCTCGCTGGCGCCGTCGTTCCTGTCCGGCACGCTGCACCACACCTCGCACGCCCTGGCTGGTGCGATCACCTTCTCGGTCTTCGGCTCGGCGGCCGCGACACAGGTACTGACCGCACGTTGGGCGCCCTCGCGCCTGTACGCCGTCGGGCTGGTCGTCCTCCCCGTCGGCCTCGTCCTCGTCGTCGCGGCGATCCTCGCGGCCTCGCTCGCCATGATCGCCATCGCGGGCGTCGTCGTCGGCGTCGGCGCCGGAACGGCCTTCAAGGCCGCCGTGACCTCGGTGATCGAGCTCGCACCGCCGGCCGCTCGTGGCGAAACACTCGCCGGACTGTTCCTGGTCAGCTATGTCGGGATGTCGCTGCCCGTCGTCCTTCTCGGCCTGCTCCTGCAGTGGGCCGCCATCGACCCCTCCATCGTCGCCTTCGGTGCCCTGATGCTGGTGCTCCTCACGCTCGCCGCAGTGCTGGTCAGGACGAGCCGCCCCCGGCGTCGCGACCGTGTGACGGGGCTGATGAGCCGCTGACTCTCAACGGCTTGCCGGACGGACTGGCCACTTGCCAGCTTGTCCTCGTTCGCGAACTGGAGCCGGACATCCGAGCCCTTGAAGGGTCGGGGGACGGATACCGTGAGGTGGTGTCGTCCATCGAGCTGGCGCACTGGGTATCGGGCCTCGCGACGACGGCGGCGGTGATCGTGGCGCTCTGGTTCTCCGCGCACGCCCGCACGGACGCCCGCCACCAGGCGCTCCATCGCGTGTACGCGTGGGCTGAGTTCGCGCCCGTCCTTCACTCCGCGGGTTATGACGACGGGTGGAAGCTCGTGTTCAGCAACCTCACCGACATTCCAGTGTTCCGGTGGGCTGCCACCGTGGAGTGGACCTCGCGCGCGGATCACCGCGAGCGCATCACGCTGACGAACGTCTCGATGGGACTGCTCGCACCCGGCCGAAGCGAGTGTGCGTGGAACCCCGCCAAGCCGCCCACATCCGAGGCGAGCATCGAGGTCGCACTGGTCTTTGAGGATGCCGCGGGTGAGAAGTGGGTGCGCCGGGGGACGGGCCTCCTCGCGAGGGCGACGCCTACGGAGCGAGCGTTGCTGAGCGCCGCCCCTGGGCCGACGGACGTCACCTGGACGGTTTGGCCTGGGTCGCACACGTCGTGACGCGCGGGGCGTTCGTCGGGTCGTGTGCCGCGTGATCGGGATCAGCGCCGGGACTCGCCTGGCTCTCGCTGCACTGTTCGCGGAACTGAGTAGCTTCGAGAACGGCTCTCCGCTCCCGGACACGCGGGCCTACGGGAGCGCGCGGATCTGCCGCGACGAGGGCGCCGATCTGCCGATGAGCGTGTGGCGTCGTACGAGAAGAAGGACTTCTCTGTCCTGGTCCTCGGACTTGCCTGGACGCTGACGAGTGGCGCGTGGCGTTACGTAGCGGCGGCCCAGAGATGCCGTCTCAGTCCCTGTTGGGCAGCGTGATCGCATCGATGTGCACGGCGTCGCCGCTGGTGTCCCACCTGATTGTGCAGGAGTAAGGCCCCGTGATGTCGCCGTCGGTCAGCCTGCCTTGGACGACCCACACCGGCTGATGGTCTGGGGCCGTGACGTGGACATCCGTCAACTTCGGCTCCAGACCGCCCCAGGACTGCCCCACCCGCTCAGCACACTCGGCCTGAGCCTGCCCGGGGCGCACACTGTCGGAACCCGCGAGGCGGCCTAGGACCGACGCCGCCAACAGAGGTATCCCGACGAGAAGGACCGCAAGACCCAGCACCGATGCCAGCACCGGACGTCGAGCCCACCCACCCGCACCCGCCACTGCGCGGTGGCGAAGGCCAGACCAGCGCTCAAAGTTGGCCGGGAGCAGGCGCGTCGTCACTTCAGCATTGAAGCACCAGCCGCCGCCACGCGTGCGACCTTCAGCCAGAGGTACTCGCTGTCGCCCGGCGACGTCGTCGCGTACCGGATCTGCCGCTATGGGGTGTGGTCGGGGCACCGCAGCGGCGTACGGGCCTGTCAGGGCTCGACCTGCTCAGTGTCCAGCGAGGTGGTTCTTGGCAAGGGCGATCGCCCCGGCGAGCGCCACCACGATCAAGCCGTAGACCATGGAGCGCACCCGCCCTGCTCTACCGGCGCGCGCGACCGCATATCCGGCGCCGGCGATGACGACCGCCATCGTCGCCTCGACCCAGGCGACCTCGCGGGACTCAGGCGCCAAGATGACGGGTATCGTCGCGACGCACGCCACGGCGGCCGCGCCAGCCAGCTGCGCCGAGGCCGAACGCAGGTCCTCGGCCCGAACTCGTCCGCTCGCCACGAGACGTGACGAGACGCGGAATGCGAAGAGGTGCGCGAGCACCAGGCCGAGAGAGATGCCCCAGACGATGCCGATCGCGTGAGCGTGCGCAGTGCCGTGGGGCACCGCCAGCACCGCGGCCAGCAGACAGACCGCGACGTACAACGCCATCGTCAGCCCCTCGCGCCAGAGATCGATGGCCTCATCGGGAGGGACCTTGTCGTCGAGCAGCGCCATACGCGTCATCGTCCCACCGGCCTGCCCCACCGACTCGACCTCGCAGCTCCTCGCGGCGCCCTGCGTGCCATGGTGGTCACGATGAGACGACACCGCGGGGGCGTCACCATCAGTGACGTCCCGGAGGGGCAGAGCGCGCGCCTTCGCCGGAGGCGACGGTGGTACTTCGCGCTGATGGGGACCTGTCTGACCCTGATCGTGCTGGCGTGGAACGTCGTCCGGCTGTGGTCGACGACAGCAGCCGTGGTGATGTCGGTTGTCGCCGCGGTCCTCCCGCCGGTGGCGGCATTGATCGCCAACTGGGGCGAGGACCGCTGACGGACGTTCGCAACGACCCGGCCGCGGAATGCTGCGCCTTCCCTCGACGCTACGGCGTGGCCGAGTTCTACACGACCGGCTCTGCCGCGTTGAGTCCATTGGCCGGTCGCACCTGGGTGGTCGGCACTGACCCGCCGGCCTCCGGCGCGGTCCCAGCAGCACAGGACCTAACCGGTGCGGGACTGGGCGCTGCGCCTCGGCGCCAGCGGGTCGAGGGACGAGTTCTCCTCCAGCATCCGGTCCACGTCCGCCCGTAGGTCCAGGTCCCAGTGCTCGATGACCGCCGAACGGAACGCCTCGTAGTCGACGACGTCCCCGCCGAGCTCGTACCGCTCGTTCGGGAAGTCAGAGGCATCGAGCCCCGCCGCCCAGGCCGCGTCGGCGTACACGACCGTGTTCTCTGCTGCGGCCAGCTCAGCCATCGTCACGAATCGGGCGTCCCGCTGCAGCTTCGCCATGAACCGGTCGAAGCTGGCATCGTCGAGAAAGGGCAGCAGGTCATTCAGCTGGAGTGACCGAGGTATTCGACTACGACGGTCCGCTGCGTCACTGCCGGTCGCCCGGACCCCAGGCGGAGAACGGGTCATTCACTGACTGCTTGGTAGTACCGGACACGCCTGAGTCCGACCTGCCCGGAGGCTTCTCGTCGGAGTACGTCTTGGTCGAGGGCGACACCTCGCCACTGGAGGACCCATCCGACTGGGTTGCTCGATACCTGTCGCCGACCGCTTCGCCCTGAGGTCCTCGCGTTCGGCGATCACAAGATGGCCGCACCCTTCTACGCATCTGCCGCGAGGCGTACCCCGATCTGCCGAGACCCGATTGGCGCAGCGAGGGTGCTCGTCGTCATCAGCACGGTGCGCGGAACTGCGAGCCGAGCGCGGTCGGCACCATCCCGGAGTAGAGGCGGAGGACCGGGTTGAACCCGCCGATGCTCGCGTACGCCATGCCCTCGGGGATGCTGAACAGGCCGGTCACGAACCCCGCGACGGCGTCCTTCGGGGTCGGACGACCCAGACCCAGCTTCGGACGGCGCACCCGTCCACCTTCCCCACGGCGTGGGTCTGCGCAGGTCACCCAGTTCGGGTGGGGAGACCCTTCCGCCTGGCTGCTTAGCGTCGAGGAATGCCTCTCGACTTCGCCGACCGGACCGACTTCGACAACGCCACCCGGGGGCTCGTCGCCCGCCTGGAGCCCGGGCAGATCGCGAACGGCGACGGACGGGTCGTCTACGACGCCGACGTCTACGCCAAGGTGACCGACGGCGAGTGTCCGGACACGGTGGAGCCCAGCCTGTGGCGGCAGAGCCAGCTGACCGCCATCCAAGGCCTGTTCGAGGTGACCGACGGCATCTACCAGCTGCGCGGCATCGAACTCTCGAACATGACGGTCGTCGAGGGCGAGACCGGCGTGATCATCATCGACCCGGCGATCTCGGCCGAGGTGGCCTCCGCCGGGCTCGCTCTCTACCGCCAGCACCGCGGCGAGCGCGCCGTACGCGCGGTGATCTACACCCACTCGCACATCGACCACTTCGGCGGCGTCCTCGGCGTGCTCGACGCCGAGACGGACGTGCCGATCCTGGCACCGGCCGGGTTCCTCGACCACGCCGTGTCGGAGAACGTCTACGCCGGCACCGCGATGCTCCGACGCGGGATCTACCACACCGGCATGGGCCTCCCCGTCAGCGCGACGGGCACCCTCGGGGTCGGCTTGGGATCGGGCAGCTCGACCGGGACGACCGGCCTGTTGGCGCCCACGCTAGACATCACCCACACGGGTCAGGAGGAGGTCCTCGACGGCGTTCGGATCAGGTTCCAGCTGACGCCCGGGACCGAGGCGCCGGCCGAGATGAACTTCCACTTCCCGGACCGGCGGGCGCTGTGCCTGGCCGAGAACGCCTGCCACACGCTGCACAACATCCTGACCCTGCGCGGCGCCGAGGTGCGCGACGCCCGCGGGTGGTCCCGCTACATCGCCGAGGCCATCGAGCTCTTCAGCGACGACACCGACGTCGCGTTCGCCTCCCACCACTGGCCCACCTGGGGCAAGGACGCCATCGTCCGGTTCCTCACTGAGCAGCGCGACCTCTACGCCTACCTGCACGACCAGACCCTCCGCCTGCTCAACCAGGGTCTCGTCGGCGCCGAGATCGCCGAGACGCTCGAGCTTCCGCCGGCCCTGGACGCCGCGTGGCACGGCCGCGGCTACTACGGCTCACTCAGCCACAACGTGAAGGCGATCTACCAGCGCTACCTCGGCTGGTACGACGGCAACCCGGCCCATCTGTGGCAGCACCCGCCCGAGGCGCTGGCCGCGCGCTACGTCGACGTCATCGGCGACGTCGACGCGACGGTCGAGAAGGCGCGCGGCTACGCCGACTCCGGCGACCTGCGGTTCGCCGCCGAGCTCGCGAACCACGCCCTCTTCGTCGACCCACATCACCAGGACGCGCTGGAGCTGCAGGCGGACGTCTTCACACGGCTCGGGTACGGCTCCGAGTGCGGCACGTGGCGCAACAACTTCCTCACCGGCGCCAAGGAGCTCCGGGAGGGGCCGATCCCGCTGATGACCGACGCGTCGGGGATGGCGTCCGCGCTCACGATCACCCAGCTCTTCGACAGCATCGCGATCCGCATCGACGCAACCCGAGCCTGGCGCACGAGCGCCTCCGTCCGCTGGCACTTCACCGACAGCGGCGAGACCTACCGGATGGAGCTGTCGAACGGCGTCCTCGTCCACTTCCCGACCCAGCGCGAGGAGCCGGCCGACGTCACCCTCACCCTCACCAGACCCCAGCTGCTCGTCCTGCTCGGAGACGAGGGACTCGACGGTGTCGCGGTCGAGGGCGACGCGTCGGCGTTGACGACGATCCTGTCCTACGTCGACCAGCCCGACCGCGGGTTCGCGATCGTGACGCCGTGAGACCTCGGAGATCATCGGGGATGCTTGCCCCTCGCGGTCGCCGGGCTGAGCCGCCGCACTGAAATCAGCCCGACTCCCATTATCGCGACCGTCCTGATGCTGCTCGCGCCCGCAGCACGCACCGCGGCGGCGGGGTTCATGATCGGCTGACCGGCCGGCATCGTCGTCGCGCTCGCTGGGGTGACTTCGGAGCGAGACCTGGACGCCTCGCAGCCGGTCGCCGGCGCAGCGCGGATCTGCGGCGACCCGAGCGGATCTGCCGATGCTCGGTCGGCAACGACTCGTTGATGCCTCCGTCTCTCCACCCGTGGTTGGCAGGTTCACGGGACGAAGCCGCTGCGCCATGCGAGGACCGCGGCGTTCGTGCGGTCGCGGGCCTCGAGCTTGGCCAGCACGGTCCCGACGTGGGTCTTGACGGTCTCGACCGAGATGACCAGCTCGTCTGCGATCTCGGAGTTGGAGCGACCTTGGGCGACGAGGCGCAGTACCTCGGCCTCCCGTGGGCTGAGGAGGCACGCGGGGGCAGCACGAGCACCTGACCGGGTAGGCCACGTCGCCCCCGTGCAAGTAGACGGACCGTTGCCCTTCCATGGGTACGTGGTGTGGCTGACCCGCGTGCAAGGCGGACGCGACACCGGGCCGCCCCCAACGCCTCCCGACCAGGACTTTGCCGCCACGGGCTTTGTGCCTCCGGCCACCGTCGGAACCGGGTTGGCCTCGGTCGTGCTTCGCGTGCGGGACCGGACGCGACGGCGACGTGGACTGGCTCGATTGATACCGCAGCAGGACGACCTCATCTGCCGCGAGGACGCCGGCCCGCGGGCCCGCGCACTGATCGCTTGGCAACCCACCCTCCAACCGAGGATTCTCAGACCGACACATGGCGGAACTGATCGGAGAGCCGGATGGACCCGAAGGAACGACGCGAACCAACGCCACGGAGCCTCGCAAGGGGGACGGCGGCCTTCAACGTCATCCTCTGGGCCGTCCTCGCGGCGTTCTTCTTCATCGTGGCGGTCGCTCGCACTGACGACGCGTACAACGACGCAGACCTCACGCTCATCTCCGGGCTGAAGATCATCGGCTCGGCCTGCGGAATCGTCGCGCTGCTCTATTCCTGCCGGTTCCTCCGGCTTCTCGACCCAATCGCCGTCGAACCCAGCGCGAATCTAGACACCAGCGGAGCGGCGGCCCCAGACGGCACTGGACCACAGCAGTAACGACACCATGGCGGGGAGGGCTTGACCGACGTGCCGATGCCTCTGACTCCCAGCGGTGGCTGTCCTTGTCGACCGGATCTGCCGTAACACGAGCGGATCTGCCGAGTTCCGTGCGGGTCGCGACCGCGCGACGGGTTGATCTCGACTGGTAACACCAGCCTTACAGGGTAAACGCCACTCCGACCGCAGAGGCTTACCACGCTCTCCTGGTGACGCCGACGCGCCTCGACAAGACGTGGTCCGGGGTCGGCGCTCGCCATCGCGCCGACTCACCTACACCGGCCGAAGTCCGGTCACTGGAAGTCGGCTTGCGCTTCCTCGATCGTCATCGTCCGGCGGTTGAACACACCTGGGCTCTCAAGCAGGATCGCCGCGCGTAAGCGGCGCCGTCGCGCGCTGAATGCCGAGACATCCGAGGTACTCCACGAGGAGATCTCGGTCGAACCGTTCCCGCTTGCGCCGAGCGGTGTAGCGGTCGCGTTCCTCGACTCGTACGGAGTACCTGACTCGTACCACTCCTAGAGTCCATCTGTGGCTGTGGCAGACAGTGTGTGGAGGTACATGAGCTGGGCTCGCCCGCCCCGCCCGCCTCGCCCGCACCATCAGTGATCGCGCGGCGCGTACTGCTATTACGAGGAGGGCAGTCCCCTCTGGAGCCATAACTCGCCACGGCGACCGGCGGCACACGAACCGAGGCAGAACCACACCAACAACCAGGTGGGCAGCCGCGTGGGGGGATCCCGCCGAACGCCTGGACCAAGTCTCGCCGGACGCCGGTCCTACCGGACCGAGGGAGGCGCCGAAGAGGTATCCGGTTTCGGGGTCGTGTGGGCCTCGATCCCGAGATCGAGAGAAGGACCACGCTGGCCTCGGCGACGTAGGTGGGGTTTGGAAAGAGGGAAGCAACTTCTCGGCTGTCCCGCCGTCTTCATATCCCCTAGATGGTCGATGTCGAGGTGTTTCGTGGACCAACGGGGGTACACGCGTCTTCACGCGGACATCGTTACCCCTCTCGACACACCCACCGCGCGTGGGCCGGACGAAGCAAAGGAGGGAGGTCGCCTTCGGATGCAGCAACGCCGATTCCGGTGGCGTACGTCCGGGCGTCAGGCCAGGCCCACCGCCCAGGTAGGGCCACCGCTCAAGTCGCGGCGCCCGTCACGTCCGACTCGGTCGCGCGCGGTCCGGGCCGAGCATGAAGCAGGCAGGGCGGTGACCAGCCCGCGGATCTCCGGCTGAAGGGCGGACCCCGACGGGGAAATGACCCGCGCGCTCGGAAGCGAGAGGGGTGCAGTGCAAAGACCGATGGGTGAAGATGAGCAGAATGCGGATCGCGTGCGTCGGCGGCGGGCCGGCCGGTCTCTCCTTCGGCATCCTGGCTCGGCGCCAGGGCCACGAGGTCACCGTGCATGAGCGTCTGCCGGAGGGCGTGACCTACGGCTGGGGCGTGGTCTTCTGGGACGACCTACTGCACGAGCTCGACGAGCATGACCCGGTCACCGCCACGGTGGTCCGAAAGCACGCATTCCACTGGAGGGACCACGTCGTCGACGTCCAGGGGCGGGCGCCGGTCCGGATCCCGTGTCACGGCTTCAGCATCTGCCGGCACACATTGCTGCGGATCCTCGCCGACCGCGCGCGGGACGCCGGCGTGCATCTGCACTACGAGTCTCCGGTGCAGGATCCGGCGGAGCTCGGCGACGTCGACCTCGTGGTGGCCGGTGACGGCGTCGGCAGTTGCCTGCGCAAGCGCGCTCAAGACGTCTTCGGCACCGAAGTCACGTGGCGGCGCAACAAGTACATCTGGCTCGGGACCAGCCGGGTGTTCGACTCCTTCACCTTCCCGTTCGTGGGCACCCCGGCCGGGTGGGTGTGGTCCCACTGCTACGGCTACGACGCCGCCTCGAGCACCTTCATCGTCGAGATGGCACCGGAGACCTGGCGCGGGCTACGCCTGGACCAGCTGGACACCGACGCGACCATGCGCCGCCTCGAGGAGCTGTTCGCCGCGCAACTCGACGGGCACTCCTTGCGCCCGCCGAGCGGCGCCGGCGAGGCCGCACCGTGGTTGGAGTTCCGGCTGGTCACCAACCGCAACTGGAACGCCGGGATCGTCGCGCTCATGGGCGACGCCGCCCACACCACCCACTTCAGCGTCGGCGCCGGCACCCGGCTCGCGCTGGAGGACGCGATGGGCCTGGCCGACGCCCTCCGGGAGCACGTCGACCTGCCGGCCGCGCTGGCCGCCTACCGCGAGCGCCGGGCTGCGGAGCTGGCGGCCGCGCAGCAGGAGGCGCGCAACAGCGCGGCGTGGTTCGAGAACGTCCCGCGCTACATCGACCGGGACGCCGTGCAGTTCGCCAGACTGATGTCGGCCCGCCGGTCCACCCTGTTGCAGCACATCCCGCCGGGCGCCTACCTCCAGCTGGAGGGGCTGGCTCGTCGCGCGCCAGCGCTGAACCGCGCCGGCCGCCGGGCGGTGCGTGGGCTGCGCGGCCTCCGCCGGCCCACACCGACGAGCTGAGGTGTGCTGCCAGCTGTACTCAGTCGAGCGTCAACTCGACGCGCACGGCTCGGTGGTCCCCGCCCGCGAGGCGCTCGCTCATAGAGTCGACGACCCGGAGGGTCCGGGCACCCGCGTCGAGCAGGACGTGGTCGAACTGGAGGCGCGGTCGGGCGGCCGGGTAGGTCGGCGCCCGCACAGGTTCAGGTCGCCGAGCAGCACCAGCGGACGCGGCAGGGTCGTGTGTCCAGCGGACCGTCTCCCGCAGTCCAGTGAGTGGTGCCCGTGCCCGTCGGCCTCGACGTGCACACGGATGTCGAGCACACTGATCGCCTGCCGCATCGATGTCGCGCGGCGAGCGGTGAAGCCTGGTGGCGCGGCTTCAGCGGTGTCCTAGGCTGCGGCCGTGTACCTCGAGAACGTCGTCTTCGACGCCACCGATCCGCAGACCACCGGTCGGACTTGGGAGGCCGATCTCGGCACCGAGACGCTGACCGACGAGGAGGCTGGGTTCGAGACGCGCCTCTCGGTGGCCGGCGGTCCTGAGCTCGACCTGTGCTTCCAGCGGGTCCCCGACGAGCCGGCCGAGCGACCACGACTCCAGCTCGACGTCAGGGGCGGGGAGCTCACGGCGCTGCGGCTCGAGTCTGCCGACCCGACCCGTGACTTGGCCTTCTGGCAGCGGCTGACCGGCTGGGAGCCGGCCGCGTCCAGCGACGTGCCCGGGCTCCAGCACCCCTCCGGCCGCGGGCCAGTGTTGGCGCTGGTGCCGGAGAAGAAGCCAAAGCCTGAGGCCAAGAACCGGACCCACCTCGACCTGCGGCTGGAGGTCGGCGACGACGCCGACGCGGTCGCAGCCTGGATCGCGGACCGGGGTGGGCGCGAGCTCCACTTCGACTGGGGAGACCTGCCCTGGCGCCATTTCGCCGACCCGTCCGGCAACGAGTTCTGCGTTCTGCCCGCACGGAAGGGCTGACTCTTCCCCGGCGGCGCAGATGCGGCCATGATGCTGTTGCGCCGATCTGCCGATGACGGGACCGCGTGGAATCCGCGCGACGCGAACTAGGCCATGCGAAGATCCGGCCGGCGAAGATCCTGCGGTCGGAGTTCGGCCGGTGGCTGTTCCTGAGTCTGGCTAGCCGCATTCGGCGTGGTCGGCATCCTACGAACGCCAAGCACGGACGCCTCGACTCTCGGCGTCATTGCGGGCTTCGGATTCCGCATGGGTGGCGAGCAGTGCTACCTCCCGGTGACCTACCGCCGCGACGCTCTGATAGTCGGCGCCGTCTAACGTCCGGATCTGCCGCGTTGCGGTTCACTCCGAGCCAAGAGCCTTGTGTCCGGCCGCTGTCACAGAGTTCGTCTGGCGTACGGCTCACAGGCGCCGGACACGCAGCACGCAGGTCAGCATCGGGAGGGTGAAGTCGCCCTGGGCCGTCTCCGGCCTGCTCGAGAGGAAGGCGCGAATCTGGCTGAGCCTGGCCATGCGTTCCTGGTCCGGCATCACCAGCATCGCCGCTCTGGTGGCAAGCGTTGCAACGAGGGAGTCGGCTGTGCGACGTTGCCCGTGCGGAAACTCCATCTGCTCGGGCGACCCGAACCGCGCGGCCGCGGCGGTCCTGGGAAGGTGCGCGGCGGCCGTCTCGACCCGCCAGCCGGCCGGGGTATCACGCGGGCCGATGGCCTCGCTGCCACTGACTTGCGCCAGACCGGCGACCCAATCGACCTGTTCGTCCATGACATTCCACAGACCGCACAGGATGCCGCCGGGCACCAGGACCCTCGCGATCTCGGGTCCCGCGACGTCCATGTCGAACCAATGCATGGCGTTGCCAGCCAACACAGCGTCGACAGACGCGTCCGGCAGCGGGATGGCCTCGGCGCTCCCCAGCCGCGAACGAACGTCGGGAAGGGCCCGGCGCAGCTCCGTCAGCATCGCCGGATCCGGCTCGACCGCGGTCGTGTCGGCGCCCATCGCGACCAGGGTGGCGGTGAGCTTTCCGGTCCCGGCGCCGAGATCGAGGACCCGTGGGCCGGGCGCTGACTCCAAGGCCCAGGCGACCGCGGTCCGTGAATAGTCAGGTCGATGCTCCCCGTAAGCGACTGCGGCGATGCCGAACGAGGAGGCGTGTCGGAGTCGGTCGCCCTGGTCCACGCCGTCAACCTACCGCGACCGATACTTACTCAGCCGTGCAGCGATGACGTTGGTTCATGCCGGGACGACGGCGTCCTCTGATACCTAATCGCAGTTGCCGGATCTGTCGATGACCGGACGATTAGACATGGCCTGGGGGAACGCCCCGGAGACGAGATCCTTAGCGTGCTGGGCGAGTCCAGGTGTGGGCGGTGACGACGTTCATGGTCGAGGGAGCGAGCGTCCGGGCTCCACGGCAGCTGCCTGTTGCTCCGTGGCTCGAGTCGCTTCGGACAGCGGCAACGTCCGGAACCGTCCACCGAAACGATGAACTCCAGTGGCGTTACGCCGTTGGCGGACGCCGTCGGAGAGGACGGCGATCGGGCCGTTGAGGATGGTGCCTGTCTCGAGGTCGACATACATGCGGGCTCCCTTCATTGGTGGGCTGCTGTCTCGATGGTGACGGTCGGACATGGCCGGGTTGGGTCGCTACCGCACGACGGCGGGTGCCTCGGTGTCTGCCGGGGCGGCGGGCTCCCCGAGTAGGACCGCCGCCCGTACGGGCTATGGCCCGGTTGCGTGGCGGTCTGGGAGCGTTACGGTTCGTGTCGAATCCCTCCGCGCCTCGTTGGCGCCGCATTCGTGCCGCTGCCCTGCTTGCGCGTCCTCGTGCGTGGTTCGGTTCGGTTGTCGTGGTGGTCGTGGCTGCTTTTGCCATGACTGGTGTCGCGGTGGTGACGACGGCTTCGCCGGCTTCGGCGGACTCTGCGGGTTGCACCGTCACCAACGACCCAACGCAAGATCGTTGGGACTTCCAGCTGTCCACGGCGGGCTGGATCATCGAGTTCGTCGACGGGGTCAAAAGAAGTCCGGCCGGTGCGGGTGATCAGCCGATCTGGATCAACGGCGCGAGCGTCATTCTGAACCAGCAGACGCTGGCTTCGAATGGGGGAACGAACTCGATCGAGTTCCGCTGGTATGACCCCGCGGTTGTCCCCCAGGGCGCGGGAAGCTCGATCACGTCTGAGACGCCGTACGCGTGCCATGCGGTCTACTCGGTCCAGAAGCAGGTCCAGGTGATCAGCATCGGGTGGGCCGGCACCCCGTGGTACGTCGGCGGCGTCTATGACATGAGCGCTGCCGCGTCCTCTGGTCTTCCGGTCACCGTCACGTCTGAGACTCCCGAGGTGTGCAGCGTTTCCTCCGCGGGAGGGTTCAGGGTCACCGGGCTTGCGGAGGGCGACTGCAAGGTCAGCGTCACGCAACAGGGCGACGCCACCTTCGAGCCTGCCACCGTCGCGAGCACCCATCACATCAACGCGAGGAAGCAGGCGAAGCAGAGCCTGACGTTCGCTGCGCTGGCGGATGCGAACTTGGACGACCTCGTGATGCCACGTCCGGTCGTGAGGACGGACGCCGGCCTGACCTTCGCGCTTAGCAGCGTTACACCGGAGGTGTGCGGGGTCGCCGCCGGAGTGATCAACGCGGTCACGGCCGGCACCTGCACGATCCGGGCCGTCGGGTCGGGCGGCATCGTCGGCGACACCGAGTACGCGCCTGCGGACCCCGTAGACGTCTCCTTCACGATCGCGCCGCGGGCCGGAACGAACGTGATCGACTTCCCTGCGCCGGATGCCACGAGTGTCGCAGCTCGGACCGTTCAGCTGGGCGCTTCGGCGACCTCGGGCCTGCCGGTCTTGTATGCCTCGCGGACGGAGCCTGTCTGCACGGTGTCGCCTGCGGGTCTGGTGCAGCTGCATGCTCCCGGTAC
Source organism: Nocardioides sp. CER19 (assembly GCF_029846275.1). Lineage (GTDB taxonomy): Bacteria > Actinomycetota > Actinomycetes > Propionibacteriales > Nocardioidaceae > Nocardioides. Next base: position 1,378,970 of record NZ_JARVWS010000001.1, on the reverse strand, counting down.
GTGCACGATCACGACGTCGCAGGCCGGCGGGATGGCCGGCACGGGACTGCACGTGACCAGCTACCCGGCAGCCGCCCCGGTCACGCGGAGCTTCACCGTCGAGTCTGTCGGCCAGCAGATCAGCGTCCATGGCGTCCCGGCCGGCGTGGCGCTGTCGTCTCGCACGGTCACGGCCTCGTTCACCTCCTCGAGCGGGGCGCCGGTGAACGTCGTCTCGAAGACCCCGGGCGTGTGCGTGTGGAGCGGCGGCCGGGTACAACTGCGGGCTGCGGGGACGTGCGTGCTGGACGGGTCCGTGGCTGCGTCTGGTGACTACCTGGCTGCGGTCGGTGTCACGGCCTCGTTCCCGGTATGGGCAGCACCGAAGGTTCCCGCGGCCGTGAATGCTCCGCAGGCCCTCACCGTTCTCGGTAAGGGCGAGGACCGGTTGCAAGTCACCGCTAGTCCGCGGCGGGTGTGCGTCCCGGTCGAAGGTGGGGAGGTCGTCGTGTTCGGGGCCGGCACCTGCCGGATCGCCGTCACCTCCCCCAGCGAGGGAGGTCGGCACGTGCGGGCCAGCAGAGTGAAGGTTGCTCCTGTCGCCGGGGCAGGTGGCAGGTCGCAGCTGAGGCGTGCTGCGGCAGTCACGTTCGCGTACAAGTCCGCGGCGTTGACCGCCGGTGCCAAGGACCAGCTCCGGAAGCTGGCGCCCCGCCTGAGGGCTGCTGAGTTCGTGGTGATCTACGGGAACACGCAGGCACACGGCGCCGGAGACACTGCGGCGAACCGTGCGCTGTCGAAGCGTCGCGCGGCCGCGGTCGCGAAGTACCTACGCCACCTGCATGTGAAGGCGAAGGTGGCGGTCGTCCCGGTGGGTGCGCGTAACCCGGTCAAGGGTGACGACATCCAGAACCGGCGCGCGGACATCTACTGGCTGAAGTAGCTCCAGTTGCCGCGTGAGGCGGCAGGGTCGGTCTGTCCGCCACCTCGCAGGCCCGCCACGACAATGACGGCCACGCGCAGCCGCTGGTTGATGACGCCATCGGGGCTTTTCTCGAAGAGGGTGGCACTACCTAATCTCGACGACCGTCGGATCCGGCCCACCGGATCTGGCCGACCGGATGTGCCGCGACGACGTCGGCTCACTGATCTGTCGATGTCAGCGGACTTCCTGGTCCAGACGTTGCGGCAGCGGCCGGTCTCTGCGTAGACAGCCAGCGCGCAGCGCGCTCCATCGGCTCTGCGCACGGTTAGAGTCACGGCTCGTGGATCCCGTCGACCCGAGCAGGCTCGTTGTCGCAGTCGGCGACAGGGTCGTTCCAGCCGTGTTGTGGAGGGCACCGGGAGGTGCTGCGCCATTGGTACTTCTCGGACACGGCGGAAGTGGTCACAAGACCGCTCCGCGCCAGACGTCGATCGCCAACCGGCTGGTGGCCGCGGGACTTGATGTGATCGCGATCGACGGCCCGGCTCATGGCGAGCGGGCACATCCGTCGACGACGCCCGGCGCGTACCAGACTGACCTGGTCACTCGTGGCTTCACGTCGGTCGGGCGGGACATGGTCGCCGACTGGATCGCGGCGATCGACGCCGCTTCGGAGGTGCGTGGAACCGACGGCAGGTTGGGCTATCTCGGACTGTCGATGGGGACCCGGTTCGGCCTTCCACTTGCTGCGGAACTGGGCGAGCGACTCACGTGCGCCGTGTTCGGCAAGTTCGGCCTCGAACAGAGCGATGCGCTCCACCCAGGGCTTCACGACGCGGCTCAGCTGCGCCGCGACGCGGCGCGAGTGAGTGCGTCGACGTTGTGGCACGTCCAGTGGCATGACGAGCTGTTTCCCCTGGCTGGCCAGCTCGAGATCTTCGACATCCTCGGCTCCACAGCGAAACACCTAGTGGCGTATCCGGGCGAACACGGCGTGACGCCCGACGAGGCTGTCGATCACTGGACGACCTTCTTGATTCGCCGCCTGGCAGCAGCCGACGCAGGCTGAGGATGATCCCCCGATCCAGAGGACCCGATCTGCCGCGATCCATGAGCAACTGGCTGCCTGTGAAGCCCCACGGCGCCCTGCTGCTGTTCAGGCACGCCGCGCGCAACCCACATGGATCGCGGGTCAGTGAAAGGCGGGCCTGGTCTTGACGACGCACTTGTATTTTGCAAGTGTCGCTTCGCATGAGCCTCTTCATCACCTGCCCGGTCGAGAGCGTCGAGCGCGCGACCGCGTTCTACACCGCCCTCGGCTGGACCCTGAACGCTGAGATGTCCGACCACAACGTGTCGTGCTTCGCGATCGCGCCTGAGCAGTACGTCATGCTCGGCAGCCGCGAGATGTACGCGAGCGTCGGCGGCGTCGAGGAGCTGATCGGCGAGTCCCACACCCCCTCGAAGGTCACGGTCTCATTCGACCTCGGCAGCCGTGAGGCGGTCGACGAGCTCGTCGAGCGCGCCGGTGCCGCTGGCGGGCGGATCGGTGACACCGACGATTACCCCTTCATGTATCAGCGCCAGTTCGATGACCCCGACGGCTATCACTACTCGCCCTTCTGGCTGAAGCCGGATGCCGCACCGACCGCGTGAGCGACCTCGCTGCGGCGTTGAACATCGTCGGAGCACGGTGGTCCCTGCTCATCGTGGAACGGCTGCTCGACGGCCCGCAGCGATACGGCGATCTGCAGCGCGACCTTGGAGTGCCGACGAACATTCTCGCGACGCGGCTGCGCGAACTTGAAGCGGCGGGCGTTCTGTCTCGCTTACCCCTGCGCCACAACACCCGGGCCTACGCGCTGACGGATCGCGGCCTCGCCTTGCGCGGGGCGATTCTCGCGCTCGGACGCTGGGGCGAAGAGAACTCGCCCAAGTGACAGACGATCCGCGCGCAACTCCCGTCCCCCGCCTTCGAGTCGCCGCGATCACGTCTCCGAACCACGCCTCATTCCGCCGCTGATCCGGACTCGTGAAGTGAACGGATCTGCCGAAATCCGGTCGGACCATGCTGGCGCGGCGACTGGCCTAGTGCCCACCCAGTGGCAGCCTTCGCTCTACCGGGTGATGTGTCTGGTGCCGTCGCCGGCCGGGCACGCGTGTTCCGGGAAGGATCGCGGGGCGGGTCTCGACTGGCTTCGGGGTCGGCTTGCTCGGGATCAGTGCATGGCTCATCGGACGGCGACCTTCCCGGGTGTTCCTCCAGAAGTGACGTGCGTGGCGGCGCGTCGCGAGCCGAGCCGGGCTGCGAGGGAAGGGAAGACGATGACGGCGATGAGGCCGGATGCGACGAGGGCGACGAAGTTGGATGGACGGATGACACCAAGGCTGACGCCGATGGTGCCGCCGATGATGGGGATGCTCAGCGTCGTGCCTTGGTAGAGGCCCGCAGCGAGAGTAGTCGGCCAACTGCCCAGCAGCCGGCGGTAGAACACCGCGGGGAACACGCGGACGACGACGACGGCGGCCAGAAACAGCGGGACCCGCGCGAGGGTCGCCGGGTCGTTCACCAGCGACCGGACGTTGAGCGTGATTCCCGTAGCGACGAAGAAGTACGGGATGAGCGCCCCGAACCCGACCGCCTGCAGCTTGGAGTGGAACTGCGAGTGCGTGCGCTCGGGGTGTGGGTCGAGGAGGGAGACCGCTGCGCCGGCGAGGAAGGAGCCGAGGATGGCTTCTAGGCCGAAGCTCGCGGCGAGCGCCGCGAACCCCATCAAGAGAGCGACGGCGGCTCGGATGCGGATCTGGGCGGTGGTGTCCTGCAGCGCCAGCAGGGTCCGGTTGATCCAGGACCACTTCTCCAGGCCGAAGACCGTCAACGCGGCGGCGACGATGAGGGCGAGGAATGCACCCAGGAGTGTGAGCTGGGATCCGAGGTCCACCCCTTCTTCGGAGAAAAGAACCGAGAGCAGCAGGATGGGGACGACCTCGGCGATGGAGGCGGCGGTGACGACGATGCCGCCCAGGGGCCGGTCCAGCTGCCCTGAGTCCTGGAGGACCGGGAGCACGATGCCGAGCGCGGTGGCGGACAGGATCACGCCGATGAGCAGCGGTGACTTCACCACTCCAAAGATCTGGAGGACCTCGCCGGTGAGGAGCGCGAGCCCGAAGGAGCATCCGAACGCGATGACGGCCAGTGGGAGGCCCGGGCCGGCGATGCGGCGCGGCTCGACCTCGAGGCCGGCGAGGAAGAGGAGGAACGACAGGCCGACCAGGGAGAGCACCTTGAGTGGCCCGTCGAGGGTGGCCCAGCCGAGGACCTGAGGTCCGACGACGATGCCGAGAACGATGAGGACGACGACGTCGGGGAACGGGAGCCGGCAGGCGCGGATGAGGAGTGGGGAGAGGAGGGCGATGGCCGAGGCCAGGGCCGCCGAGGTCAACATGGTGTCCTGCTTTCGTCGGTGTCGGCGGCCCTGGTCGCGGTGATGCTGCTCAGGCGCCGAGGTCGGAGGGGTAGGTGTCGTCCCAGTCGCGTCGCTCGACGTCGCGGTCGAAGTCCCCGGGCTTCTCGAAGGTGACGTGGACCGCGGGTGCGCCGGGAACGGCTCCGTGCCAGTGCCAGCCACCCGGCGGGCTGCTGATCACGTCGCCGGCGCGGACGACGTGGACGCCGTTCTCGTCACCGACGACGCCGATGCCGTCGACGTAGACGAGGTGCTGGCCGCCGTGGTGGACGTGCGGAACGGTGCGGGTGCCGGCGGAGAAGTGCACGGCCATGGACTTCAGACCGGGCAGCTGGCAGGGCAGGACCTGCACGCGTACGCCGGTGTGGTCGTTGAACAGCGTGTGGAGCTGCTCGGGAACTTCGTTGACGGGGCTGTTGTTGGTGGAGCCGAAGTCGTCCATGGGAGCATGTCCTTTCAGGCGGAGGGGACGATGTAGGGGAACTTGTCCTGGCGGGTCTCGGCGGCGTCGACGGCCTTGAGGCCGGTCTCGCGCGCGGAGTTGGTGACGAGCCCGTACATCACCTCAGGGGCGTTGTCAGAAAGGGCGCGGCCGTTGAACTCGGCGAAGGTGAATCCGGCCGGCGAGCCGATCCGGTAGGGCAGCAGGTCGGGGGTGAGCTGTTCGGCGACCTTGCGCCCGTAGACCTCGGGGTCGGCCACACCGCTGGGTGCCGCGGCAGCCGCGACGATCTCGGCGATGCGCGGGCCGATGGTGTCGCGGTCGTCGGCTGGCTGCCCGACGGTGTCGCGCAGGTACTCGGGGCTGCCGTCGTCGCCGCCGAGGGCGTGGAAGATGGGCCACATCATCGGGATGGCGGTGCGGTTGGTCTGGTGCCAGCCGCCGGCGTCGGTGGCGAGCTTGGTGGCCGCCCACACGCCGACGTGACGTCCGTCGGTCAGGACCTCGTCAGAGGTGGGGACCTCGAGCACGATGGTGTTGACCCGTGAGCCGGTGAACGTGCTCTTCGCCTGTCCCGGTGTCCAGTCGCCGAGGTCGATCTCGTGGTGGTTCTGGAGGCCGTCGAGTAGGTGCCCGAGGTGGCCCAGGTCGAGGTAGAACGGGTCGGCGGACTCGCCTGCCCAGGCCCGCAGGCCGGGTGCCTCGGTCGGAGTGCCGGTGGTGCCCTCGGCGACCTGCTGGCCGGTCGCGCTGTCGTTGGCCGCGTCCTCGCCGACGATCCGGTGGACGGTGTAGCGCTGGGTGCCGGCCGGGTCGGGAGCGCCGAAGCAGAACCGGTAGACGACCTGCTCTACCGGCACCAGGGCCGGGTGGATGCGGAACTCGTAGCGGCCCTCGGGATGGAACCCGGGGGTGCGGGCGTCACCGGCGAGGGAGGTGTTGGTGACCATCGCGAAGACCGTGCCGCTGTCGCCGTCGAAGACGTAGAGGTCGGTCACGTTCAGGCGGGAGTCGCGCCGCGAGGCGGGCGAGTCGAGGTGGTGGGACATGGTGAACCTCCAGGTTCAGATGGCGGGCCCGACATCGGCCCGTTCGACTTTCGCCAAGACGCTAGGAGCCGGCGGGACGGGCACGGATCCGTCAGGCGACTGAGTAATCGACCGTCGCAACGGCCGCGTTCGCCCGCAGTCGCACGACTGATGCACCGGCGGAAGAACGCCCGTCCGCAGGGCACCTACGTTCGGGCGGACCGCACCGCTCTCACACCCGAGGAGTCAGCCATGACCGTTCTCCAGACGCGCCCCGCCACGGGCCGCTGGCTCACCGCACCCGCAGAGCGTCGGTCCCTTCTCGGCATGGTCGTCGTCATTGTGTTGCTACATCTGCTCGGCTTCGGTGTGCTGCTCGGGCTGGTGACGCCACAGCACCTGCCTCTGGGAGGCGGTCACCCCGTCTTCTCCGTTGGCGTCGGCCTCCTGGCCTACACCTTCGGCCTCCGCCATGCCTTCGACGCCGACCACATCGCGGCGGTCGACAACACCATCCGCAAGCTGATGACTGAGCGGGCCGACGCCTCACCCGGGCGGCGATCGGCGCCACGTCCGCTATCGGTGGGCTTCTGGTTCTCGCTCGGCCATTCCACGGTCGTGTTCGCGCTGGCGCTCCTGCTCTCCGCCGGGGTTCACGCCGTGGCCGGCCAGCTCGAAGCCGACGGGTCCCGCCTCCACCAGGTCACTGGCGCGCTCGGTGCCTCGGTGTCCGGGGCGTTTCTGCTCTTCCTCGGAGTGTTGAACCTGTTCGCGCTGGTCGGAGTGGTGCGGGTCTTCCGCGCCACACGCACCGGCCACTTCGATGAAGCAACACTCGAGCATCATCTCCAACGGCGCGGATTCATGAACCGCCTGCTCGGCGGCATAATCCGCTCCGTGCGCAAGCCCTGGCACATCTACCCGATCGGCGTCCTGTTCGGGCTCGGAATCGACACCGCCACCGAGATCGGCCTGCTCGTCCTCGCTGGCGGAGCGGCAACGCTGGACCTGCCGGTGTACGCCATCCTGGTGCTTCCGGTGCTGTTCGCGGCAGCCATGTGCCTGATGGACACCGTCGACGGCGTCTTCATGAACGTGGCCTACGGGTGGGCGTACGCCAGGCCGATGCGGAAGGTGTACTACAACCTGACCGTCACCTCGCTGTCGGTCGCCGTCGCCCTCGGCGTCGGCTGCATCGAGCTAGTCGGCGTGCTGGCTAACGCCGCCGGCGCCACATCGGGACCGCTCGCGGCGATCGCCGCCATCCCTCTGGACTACGCCGGCTACGGGATCGTCGGGCTGTTCCTCCTCGCCTGGGTCGCGGCCGTGCTCGTGTGGCGGTGGGCCAAGCTGGAGGGGCTGCCGGCGGCAACCGAGACCGTGAGCGCCCTGGATGAGGCCGCTTAAAACATCCTCAAGCCAGATCCAGGCGCACCGAGAGCTGAGACCGGGACGCGATGCCGAGCTTGGGGAAGATCCGGTACAGGTGCGAGCCGACCGTCCGAGGCGACAGGAACAGGCGCTCGCCGATCTCCCGGTTGGACAGACCCTCCGCAGCCAGGCGGGCGATCTGCAGCTCTTGGGCCGACAGGAGCTCTCGTGCCGTCGGGCCGCTCGCAGAGCTGCGGTCTCCGGCCGCACGCAGCTCGATGGCTGCCTGCTCGGCCCACGTCTGCGCACCGATGAGCCGGAACGTCGTCTCGGCTGAGCGCAGGTGCTGGCGGGACTCCATGACCCGCCGTTGACGACGGAGCCACGACCCGTAGGCGAGCTCGAGCCTGGCCTTCGGCCATGGCCAGCGCACCAGATCCTGGCTCAGCGCCTCGCTGAACGCTGCCTCCGACTGGGCATCTTCGGCAAGCACCGCGCGCGCATAGGCCAGTTGGACGCGCAACACGCTGGCGGGGTTGCCGGTCGTCTCGCGCTCGAGTGCGTCCAGGATCTGGGTGGCCTCTTGCTGCTGTCCGGTGTGGGCGGCAGCTTCGGCCAGCTGGGCGATCCCGTGGTATCGCTCGGTGAGGTGGAAGCTGGTGTGGGTGGAGTCGAAGACCCGCCTCAGTTCGGTGAAGCCCTCGGCGTAGCGGCCGGTGGCGACCATGGCGTAGCCGCGAGCGAGCTGCACACACGCGAGGAGGTCGTTGAGCCGTCGGCCGTTGGCCAGCTGCTCGGCCCGGGCGGCAAGCTCGAGAGCTTCGTCGTTCTGCCCCTTAGCGGCAGCCAGGATGGCGCTGAGCGCGAGAGTGCCGGTGTTCCAGATGGGCTGGCCGCTGTCGGCTGCAACCTGCTTGCCCTCTTCGACGCAGGCGGTGGCCTTCTCCCAGTCACCGAGCTCGAGGCGGTCGAGGATCTGCATCGTCAACACGTGCGAGAGCAGCCCGAGTCGTCCTTGCTCACGCAGCTTGGCTTCGGCGCGACCGCCGAAGTCGACGGCGTGCACAGCTTGCCCGACCGCGTGCGCGGCCATGGCGTACAGGCGCAGGGCGTCGGGGTCGGTGACGGTCTCGAGGACGACGCGGTTCAGGAGCTGGCATACCCGCGGTGCACAGGCGACGGGTTCGGCGACCGCGATGGCGGCCAGGTAGCGCGGGTCGAGCTCGAAGTCGGCGGATTGCGTTCCGGCGATGCGTTCGGCGGTGGTTGCCACGCTCGCGCGGGCCGCGCTGCCGGCGTCGGCCCACCAACAGCGCAGCGCGGCCCCGAGCAAGAGGTTGAGGGCCAGGTCGAGGTCACCGGCCTGGACCGTGCGCCAGGCGATGTCGCTGAGCTCGCGGACTCGGTGGGCATCACCCGGCACCCCGTCGTTGAAGATCTCCCGCAGCCACTCCAGTCGGTCGATGTCCAGGGCGGTCAGCTCCTCGCGTTCTGCGGCGGTGACGAGCCGGTCGACGAGGTCGGCCCGGCCGAGTCCGAAGGCGTGCTCGGCGGCCATGAGGAGCCGGCGGCCGCGGAGAGCGGAGCCCGAGGTCAGCTGGGCGGCGCGCTCGAGGGCCCAGATCGCTGAGGTGACCGACCCCCGCCGCAGGGCGATGACGTGGTTGCCCTCGAGCGCGTCGGCGACGTCATCGTCGATGCCGACGATGGCTTGGGCCCGGTGCCATGTCTGACGGTAAGGCTGGTCGATGAGAGCGGCTGCCGTGGCGGCGTGGGCCTCGTGTCGCCGTGACATGGGTTCGGCTGCGAGCACTCCGGACCGGACCAGCGGGTGACGGAAGCGAACACGCGTGTGGTCGTAGCTCAACAGTCCGGCTGCTGCTGCTGCCTCCAGCGCATCGACGCCCACCGGATGTCCGATGAGGACTTCAGCAGCGGCGATGATCTCTGCCAGATCACCTTCGTCGTTGACCGCAGCCACCAGCGCTGCCGCTCGGGTCTGCGGGGGAAGGTCGGTCAGCCGGGCAGCGAAAGCGCGCTCCAGTCGTGCGGTGAGCGGGACGGCGGTGTCGCTTCCCCCGTGGGCACGCCACGCGATCGGCAACTCCACCAGTGCCAGCGGGTTCCCGCAGGCTTCGGCAAGGATTCGAGTTCGGTCCGCACCGTCGAGGTCGGCGGCGTGCTGTTCGAGCATCGTGCGCGCGTCGTCGTCGGCCAGCCCGAGGAGCTCCACGGTCGGCGTGCCGGAGGCGAGCAGCGGTCCGTCGTGGCCGGACCGGATGGCTGCCAGGAGCAGGATGGGCTCTCGTTCGAGTCGGCGCGCGATGAACGCGAGGGCGTCGTGGCTAGGCTGATCGAGCCAATGTGCGTCGTCGACGATGATCAGCACCGGCCGCTCGGCTGCTGCCTCGGTGAGAAGTCCGAGACTGGCGAGCGAGACCAGGAAGGGCTGCGGGGCGGGGCCTTCCTCGAGCTCGAACGCCGTGAGGAGCGCACGGCGTTGGCCAGTCGGGAGGCTCTCGGCGTGCTCGAGAAGGGGCGAGAGGAGTTGCTGGAGACCGGCGTAAGGCATGGCGGCTTCGGATTCGATGCCGGCAACGGCCAGCACCATCAATCCGCGGTCGCGGCCGTAGGAGGCGGCCGCTTGCAGCACGCTCGACTTGCCGATGCCGGCTTGGCCCAGCACCAGCCGGGCGTCTCCGCGGGCACCGCCCTGGTCGTGCAGATCATCGACGAGCGCGGTGAGGTCCGCGACCTCGGCGTCGCGGCCGACGAGCCCGACCATCTGCTCCCTCCCTTCCCTCCTCCCAGAACCACCGCTGATACGAGGACCGTGGTTCGTCCCGCCTGGACCGTGTCGCGCCCACACTCCCATGTGGAGGGCTAACCGCTCAGGGCCCCGGCAGCGACTTCGACCCAGTGTGCTGCGCCGATGTCCTCCAGCGAGTCTCGCGCTGACCTCAGCAGCCTCGTCGCCGGATCGGTCCGTCCCATGCGTGACAACCAGAGCCCGTAGGCGAGCTCGAGTCGGGCTTGCGCCCACGGCCACCGACGAAGATCGTCACTCAACGCTTCGGCGTAGAAGGCTTCGGCCTCCTCATCGGCTGCGAGAACCGCTCGGGCATAGGCCAGGTGCACGTGGAGGATCGGAGAGGGCGTGATCACCGCCACCTGCTCGAGGCGTTCCATGACGCCTCGAGCATCCGCGACTCGGCCGGCGAGGACGGCTGCGTCTGCGAGGAAGGACAGGCCACCGAAGCACTCTCGCTCGTGGTAGGTGGGATCGGCTGGATCGAACAGGCGCAAGAGGCTTCTGACAGCCGCCGGCGCATCGCCGCGGTCGAGCTCAGCGATGCCGCGCGCGAGCTGGGCGCAGGAGAGCAGGTCGTTGAGCCGGTCCCGGTTCGCCCGCAGCTCCACCTCGGCGACCAACTCCAACGCTCGGCTCGCATTGCCTCGCAGCGCCTGTGCCTGGGCCTCGCACACGAGGCTGCCAGTCGACCAGATCGGCTGGCCGGTCTCCTCGGCCAGGCGGACGACCTCCGCGCTGTGGTGCGCGGCGCGATCCCAGTCGCCCAGCTCGAGGCAGACGATCACCTGCATGCTCAAGGCGTGCACCAGAAGTCCGAGTCGCTTCTGCCGACGTAGGACGACCTCCGCCGCCGTGAGGTAGTCGTCCGCACGCGTCGAGTCCCCGATGGCGTGGGCCGCCATGCCGAGCAGTCGAAGCGCGTCGACGTCTTCCACTTCATCGGCCGGCATGCGGCACAGGGCGTGCGTCACTTCGGCGGCACGGAGCACCGGTTCGGCGACCGCCAGGCAGGCGACCGCCCGCGCGTCACCGTCGGCCTGCAACGTGTCCACGACTTCAACCACATGCGCCCGCGCCGCCGGCCCGGTGTCCGCCCACCAGCAACGCAACGCTGCTCCCATCAACAGGTTCAGTGCGAGGTCTTGATCGTCGCTGCGGGCCGAACGCACCGCCATGTCGCAGAGTTCGAGAACACGGACGGAGTCCCCGGGGACACCGTCGTTGAAGATCTCCCGCAGCCACTGCATCCGGGCCCAGTCGAGCTCGTCGAGGTCGGTGGCCGCCGCCTTCCGGACGAGGCGGTCGACGAGATCTGTCCGGCCGAGCCCGAAGGCGTGCTCGGCCGCGACGAGCAGGCGCCTTCCTCTGCATGTTGAGGCGCTGGTCAGCTCAGCCGCCCGTTCCAGGCTCGCGATTGCGGTGGTCACTGCGCCACGCCGGACCGACTCGGCCACGGTCCTCTCCAGCTCATCGGCGACCTCGTCGTCAGGCCCCAGAATCGACTGGGCACGGTGCCACGCCCGGCGGTAGCGGTCGTCGGAGACGACCTCCGCAAGAGCAGCGTGCGCCGCCTGCTGCCGGGCCACGCGCTCCCGGTGGAGGATGCCGGAACGGACCAGGGGGTGGCGGAAGGTCACACTCGCCCCCCGCTTGAGAAGTCCTGCATCGTACGCCGGCTCGAGATCAGCGGTGCTGACCGGTTCACCGCACAACAGGGCGGCTGCGTGCAGCACTTCGTCGGTCACCGGCCGGTCGTCGATCGCCATCACAAGCAGCAGGTCGACCGTGCGCGAAGGCAGCCCGGCAGCGCGGCCGCCGAAGTCCCTTTCGAGCCGACGCGAGAGGTTCACGGTGCCGGAGGTGCGTTCTCCCGACTGCCAGGCGGCGGGGAGCTCCATCAAGGCCAAGGGATTCCCTTGCGCAGCGCGCTGGATCTGTTGACGGTCGACCCCAGCGAGCCCCGGGGCAGAGCGGGCGAGAAGGGCCGCCGCCATCGCATCATCCAGTCCGGTGAGTCGCAGGTGGCTCGGAACCGAGGTCAGGAACGGCGGCAGGGTCTCACCTTCGCTGGTCCGGACGGTCACCAAGATGCAGGCGGGTATGTCGCCGGCGTGACGTGCGACGTAGGCCAGGCAGTCATGCGTGGGCGGGTCCAGCCACTGCGCGTCGTCGATCAGGACGGTCAGCGGCTTTGTCAGAGCGAGCTTGCGCAGCCAGTCGAGCAACTCGCTGGCGACCAGAAACAGGTCGGGAACCGGACCGTCGCTGAACCCCAGGGCCACCGGCAGCGCAGCCCCGTGACACGAATCGGCACCGGTGTGGCTGGCCAGGACCGGCTCGAGCAACTGCAGCAACGCGGCGAACGGGTAGTGGGCCTCGGCCTCCACGCCCGAGACCGCCAGAACCTGATGCCCAAGCCGCCGCGCCTCGACTCCGGCCTCGTGCAAGATGGCTGTCTTGCCGATGCCTGGTTCGCCGACCAGCGCCAGTGTTGCCCCGCCTTCTGGGCCGGCGCGCAGGGCGGCACGGACTGCGGCTAGCTCAGAGTGGCGACCGATCAGCGTCTCGTCTGCCAGTTCGCCCATGTCGGCACCGTAGAGAGCCGCCCTCGGTTGACGCATCAGTCAGCCGACTCTATTTGGACCCTGCCCGCCCGCTGAGGGCCTCGCGTGCCGACATGCCCCGAGAACGACACCCAGCGTGTGGTGGCGACGGCCAGCGGATTTAAGGCGGCGTCGGTCCGGCCTCAAGGATGTGTGCTACTGCATCTTCAGTGTCTCATGGACGCGTCTGTACCGACCTCAAGACCAGTTCGACGTGACTGGCCGGACGCCGTCCAACCTCGAGCGCGTCGTCATGACGGTGGCGCGGTTCCCTGAGGGAGCCGTACGAAACATCTGTCCGCCCTGACAGCGAATGCCCCTGTCATGGCTCGACCGGATCTGCCGCGTAGTGTTGCGCCTCCGCGCGCACGGATCTGCCGCGACCCGAGCGGATCTGCCGAAAGTCGAGCGTTCCGCCCGCGTGTCACCGCACACCCCGTCCGAGGTCGGCGCGGAAGGATCGAGGCGTGTGGTTGAAGAAGCGCAGACGGCACCAAGGTGGCGTCTGGATCGTCTTCGATGAGGACTCTGATGCGCCAGAGGCTGTCCTCGGGGTCTTCGCCACTCAAGACGAAGCAGCTGCCTTCCTCACCGAGCGCGTCCCAGCTGACTGGGGTCTCGTTGCGTACGCTCACTACGACGTCGGCTGGTCCTACTTCGCTGGCGGCAAGCGGTAACGCAAGGCATCGAGGCTGAACGCGGATCTGCCGCGACCCGCGCGTCCGCTCATGCCGCGACGGCGACCGTTCATGCCCGTGTCAGGGCGCTCGGTCTGGGAACCGACTTCAGCGGTCAGGACGTAGGGCGGAACGCGCGCAGCGCTTCGGCGCACTTGGCGTCTCCGCCATCTAGGCACTCCTGGGCCTGATCGTTGGTCGACCAGTACACCTTGACCTGAGCACCATCGAGTACGCAGGTGACAGCCTCGTCGTACGTCGCCCAGGCGGCCGGAACCTCGGCGGCATGGATGTCGGAGCATCCGGCCCGTTTCGCAACGTCCTTCGCGGAGTCTGGTGTACCCGTGTCGCTGGAGCATGCCGAGAGCCCGAAGACGGCAGTCACGGCCAAAGGTACGAATGCGGGCAGATGCTTCAACGACACGGCCGGATTGAACCACTGCCCTGCGACTGGCGAGGAAAGTCGGCCGGATCTGCCGCGACCCGTGCGTCCATGTGCACCAGTGAGCGCCTTGTCTTTTCAGACGGTTGGAGGAGCGTCGATGGCCACACAGGCCAGAACGCGGGACATGGATGCGTCCAGCAGAAAGGTGTAGGTCGTCGTCGTTCCGGTGACCCCCACGGCTCGTGCGGGGGCAGGGTAGGTCTCGAGCACCCTTACGAACTCCCGCATGCCCGTCAGGCGAGGTCCTTCCCCGCGTTCCCATCGCTCGAGTCTGACCCGGTAGGCGTGCACGTCCAGGGCTGGCACAGTCGCAACGGATACTGGCACGAGACAGTGCGGCTCTCGCGAGAGCACGTCCTCGGGAGGCTCGTTGCCGCTGACGCTCACGTCGCGCCGTACCAGTCTCAGCAGGTCGTCCGGCTCGATCCAACGCCGACCGGTCTCGTCACGAACGTCGTCCACGAGCACAGCATCCCGGAAACGCACTCATCTGCCGCGTTGAGTCCATTGGCCGGTCGCACCTGGGCGGTCGGCACTGACCCGCCGGCCTCGGGTGCGGTCCGGGGAGCACAGGGACCTAGCCGGTGTGGGACTGGGTGCTGCGCCTCGGCACCAGCGGGTCAAGAGACGAGTTCTCCTCCAGCATCCGGTCCACGTCTGCCCGTAGGTCCAGGTCCCAGTGCTCGATGACCGCCGAACGGAACGCCTCGTAGTCGACGACGTCCCCGCCGAGCTCGTACCGCTCGTTCGGGAAGTCAGACGCATCGAGCCCCGCCGCCCAGGCCGCGTCGGCGTACTCGACCGTGTTCTCTGCTGCGGCCAGCTCAGCCATCGTCACGAATCGGGCGTCCCGCTGCAGCTTGGCCATGAACCGGTCGAAGCTGGCATCGTCGAGGAACGGCAGCAGGTCATGCAGCCGGAGTGCGACATCGCCAGGGTTCGCGCCCGGGACAGGGGCACCGCTCACCGTCACCCTGGCGCACAGCGAGCTCGCCAACTCGTGCACCGCGCGCCGACCGTCGACCCGACCTCGCACGGGAGCCGCCTTGCCTGGGACCGCGGCAAGGTGACGGAAGGGCCGCTTCGCATCCCCGCCACCCGGCGTCGGTCCCAGCGTGGTCACGAAGCGACGCTACTCCGCGGCCCACCGCCGCGCGCTCGCCTGTCGCGGATGCGCGAGAGCCGGGGCCGGATCGAGCCATCTGACTGCGCCCACACCCCGGCGACGCGCCATCGCTGCGGCATACTGGCGTGGGATCGAGGGAGCGCCGAGAACTACACCGAGGTAGTCACGAGGTTAGTCACGACTGTACCCACGACCCCCCGCCCCCGTGGCGCAATGGATAGCGCAACGGCCTTCTAATCCGTGGGTTGCAGGTTCGAGTCCTGCCGGGGGCGCTCAGCTGTGCTGACGAAACAGCGAAAATCGTCCCCTCGATTCGGCGCTACGACCCGGGCGCTGTCCCGATAATGGCCTCATGGCTCCCACCGGAACCCCGGGCCAGCGCACGCGGGGGCGCCCCGTCGAGATCGACCCCTCCCGCCTGTCGCGGACAGCCGTCGAGCTCTTCGCCGAGCGAGGCTATGACGAGGTGAGCGCGGCGGAGATCGCGACCGCCGCGGGCATCAGTCGCCGGAGCCTGTTCCGCTACTTCCCGACCAAGTCGGACCTCGTCTGGGACGGCTTCCAGGAGAGCCTCGAGGTGCTGTCGGTGGCACTGCTCGAGCACGGTGACCATCCGCCGGCGACGGCCGTGGTCGAGGCAGTCACCGTGACCGCCGAGCGTACGCCGGTCGTCGAGCTGACCCGGACCCGGCTGCAGATCCTCGCGGCGCACCCCGAGCTCGTCGCGCTGGGGTTCGGGCGCCTCGACGAGCAGATCCAGCTCTGCGCCGCCTACCTCCGCAACCGCGGTGTCGAGGACCTGACCGCCCAGGTCCAGGCCGCCGCCATCACGGCCGCCGCGTTCACCGGCTACCTGCACTGGGCGACGGCGACGTCGGACCCCACCCCGGCCGAGGCCGTACGACGTTCCCTCGAAGCGGTCAGCTGGCTCTAGCCACGCCCGATCGGCTGGCGCCTGCCGTCAGCGTGGACCACGAGGCCCGTCCGACCTGGCCGCCGTGCGAGCCACGCGGGTCCGTCGGCCCCGAGCGCGAACGCACCCGTCGCGTCGATGTCGGCCGTCACGAGGTCGGCCGCGACGACGGTCACGGACGCCAACGCGCGCGGCACCTCGCCGGTCCGGGCATCGACGACGTGGCCACCGCGGTGCGCCAGGCCCGACGTCGCCACCGCCCCGTCGCGCATGGGCACCACGGCCACCACCCGCGTCGGGTCGTGCGGGTCCTCGATGCCGATCCGCCACGGCGCTCGCGTCCGGTCGGCCACGTGGCAGACCAGGTCGCCGCCCGCCGACAGACAGAAGTCGGTGTCGGCGAGGTGCCGCAGCGGACGGGCGGCACGCTCCACCGCCCAGCCCTTCACGACGCCGCTGGGGTCGAGCCGGCCGGAGCGACGTACGTCGAAGGCGCCGCCGGTCTCCAGGCGTGCCCGCTCCCCCAGCGCCAGCACCTCGGCGACCTCGAGCGGGCAGTCGACGACGTCGAGCAGCCCTCGATCGAGACGGGACACGAACGAGTCGGCACGGTAGGTGCTGAAGACCCGGTCGACATCGCGCAGCGTGGCCATCGCCTCGGCCCACGCCGACTCGGACTCGAGGTCACCGGCATGCCGTCCACGCAGCGCAAGGCTCACCGGCATGCCCATCACGTGGGCGACGCGGCGCACGACCCGGCCGGCGGTGGCGGTGTTCATACGCCGGCCTGGTCGAGGGCGCTCTGGAGGGACTGGACGTAGCCCTCGCTGGTGACCGTCGCGCCGCTGACCATGTCGATGTCGGCGCTCTGCGCGGAGACCGTCTCCTGGATGAGGATCGGCAGCGCGTAGCTGTTGATCTCCTGGTCGCGGGGGTTCTCGGTCGGGTACTCGACAACCTGCACGTCGGTCACCTTGCCGCCCGCCACCGACACCGCGACCTGGACCGGTCCCCACCGGGTCTGTGCGACGTCGCCGGTGACGGTCTTCGAGGCACTGCTGGAGGAGCCGCCCGACGAACCGGTCGAGGGCTCCGCGGACGAGCTGTCGGCGGAGCCGCTCGACGAGCCGCTCGACGAGCCGCTGGAGGTGTCGCCGGAGGTCCCGCTGATCGGCGAGGTGCTCGGCGAGGAGAGGGCCGCGGGCTGGGAGGTGATGCTGCCACCGGTGGACGTCTTGTAGCCGAAGAGCAGCACCACGACGGTCAGCGTCGAGAGGAGCCAGGTCAGATTGCGGGTGAGGCGGTTCATCGTGGGATCACCATCCGAAGGTCTCGACGTGGAGCTGGTCAGCGGGAAGGCCGGCGTCGCGGGCGGCGCGCGTGAAGGAGTCGGTCCACCCGGGTGGCCCGCAGACGAAGACGTCGCGGTCGGCCAGGTCGGGCACGAGACCGAGCAGGGTGCGCGCGTCGTCGACGGGCGCGCCGCCGACGGGGAGCCAGGAGGACGGTGCGCGGCGCGACCCCGGGAGCGCGACGATCCGGAGCCCGCGCGCGTGGGCGAGCGTCTCGAGCTCGGTGCGGAACAGGGGGTCGTCACGGTAGCGGTGCAGCAGTACAGCGTCGCCGGACGCGTAGGACAGGCCTTCGGCGAGCGCCCGCAGCGGCACGATGCCGACCCCGGCCCCGACCAGGGCGACCTTGCGGTGCGAGCGGGCCCGCGCCGACATCCGGCCGTAGGGCCCCTCGACGAGCACGCGGGTGCCGGGCCGCAGCGCGGCGAGCGCGGCGCTGCCGTCACCGACCACCTCGACGGTGATCCGCAGGTGCCGGCCGTCGGGCGCCGCCGACAGCGAGTAGGGGTTGCGAGTAGGGGTTGGCCCGGGTCCAGCCGCGCCTTCCCAGGAACCGCCAGGTGAAGAACTGGCCGGCCTCCGCACGGAGCAGCTCGAGCCGCCGGCCGGTCACCCACACGCTCAGCACGCCCGGCGCCTCCGGCACCACGGCGACGACCCGCAGCCCGTGCCGGAGGTTGCGTACGACGGGCAGCCCGATGCGCCACACCAGGACCGAGCCGGCGGCGACCGCCCAGGCCGTCCACCAGAAGAACGTGGCCGCCGGCCGGGTCAGGAACTGTGCACCGGTCCAGAGCTGGTGCGGCAGGGCGAGTCCGACGCCGAGGTAGGCGTAGAGGTGCATCAGGTGCCACGACTCGTAGCGCAGCCGACGCCGGGCCGCCTTGACGCTGGTGACGACCACCATCACCAGGCAGGCCGTGCCCGCGACGGCGAGCAGCATCCCGGGGTAGTCGACGGTCAGGTTCCAGAACGTGCCGGGCACCGAGCCGAGCCTCCCGGCGGCGTACCCCCACGTGATGAGGACGACGTGGACCAGCATCAGGTCGAACGAGCTGAAGCCGACGATCCGGTGGATCCGCGCCAGGCGGTCCTGGCCGAAGGCCTGCTCGAGCAGCGGGACCCGTGCCATCAGGATCACCTGCGCGAGGAGGAGCACCGCCGACCAGAGCCCGGAGATGCGGCCGACGGAGGTCAGCCCGTCGGCCCAGGCGCCGAGGTCCTGGATGCCTCCGTCGGCCACCCACCAGTAGGTCACCAGCAGCAGGGCGAGCCAGAGGATCGCGCCGCTGCCCGCTCGGACGACCGCGTCGACGCGGGACCGAAGGTCTCCGGGACGGGCGAGGCCAGCGGCGGGCGCGGTCGTCGTCATACGAGAACCATGCGTCCGCCGCTTGAGAGAACGGGTCCGGTTCGCTGTGCCTGACCTGTGAGCCGGTCAGAGCGCGGCGAGCACCTCGGCGGTCGTCGTGACCTGCGCGAGCGTCGGGAGCACGTGGTCGACGGCGTAGGCGTGCCGCTCGGCGGTCCGGTCCGCGCAGGCGTCCTCGACGACGACCACGTGGTAGCCGTGTGCGAAGGCCTCGCGGCCGGTCTCCTCGACGCCTGCGGCGGTCGCGATGCCGGTGAGGAAGACCTGCGTCACGCCGGTCTCCTGCAGCCGGTCGTGCAGGTCGGTGCCGGTGAACGCGCCTCGTGTCCGCTTCGTGACGACGATGCCCTCGCCCAGCTCGGGGACGAGGACGGCCCCCTCCGCAGGGATCGTGCGCCCGCCGCCGTCCGGGTTGGCGTCGGTGCGCCCCGCCGGGGTGCCGATGACTCTGACCAGCACGACGGGGTGGCCCTGGGCACGGAACGCCTCGGCGAGGGACGCGGACCGCGCGACGACGTCCGCCGCGGCGTGGGGCTGCGTCGCCATCCCGACGATTCCGGACTGCACGTCGATGACGACGAGGGCGGGCTGGGGGTCGACGGTGGTGAGCGGCATCAGGAGTTCCTTCCAGAGGCGGTGTGCTGGCCTCGTGAGAACGAGGCCAGGGCGGAGAGGACGCCGAGGACGGCGCCGACGGAGAAGACGACGACGAGACCGTCGTGGAACGGACCCGCGACGAGGTGCGGGAAGAGCGTGTGCCCTGTGAGGGTCGCCCGGTCACCCGGCGAGAGGGTGTCGAGCACACCGGTCGGCTCGAGGACGTGCTGGATCGGGTTGTAGCCGAGCATCGTCGCGAACAGCGACGAGACCGGCGGCAGCGAGCCCACCTGGCCGGCGACGTCGCTCGGCACGCCGTGCGCGGTGAGCCCGGACGCGAGCGAGCGCGGGAGGTCGGCGGCGAGTCCGGCGATCATCAGGGAGAAGAAGACCCCGATCGAGAGCGCCGTGCCGGAGTTCTGGAACGTCGATCGCATGCCGGAGGCGACGCCGCGGTGCTGCGCGGGGACGCTGCCCATGATCGAGGAGGAGTTCGGCGAGGCGAACATGCCGTTGGCGACGCCGTTGAGGAGGATCAGGAGGGCGAAGATCCAGTAAGGGAAGTCGATCGGGAGCAGCAGCAGCCCCACGAACGTCGCGGAGAAGAGCAGCATGCCGCTCGTGGCGATCCCCCGGGAGCCGAACCGGTCCGACAGGGCGCCCGAGATCGGACCGGCCACCAGGAAGCCGACCGACAGCGGCAGCAGGAAGATGCCTGCCCACAGCGGCGTCTGGTCGTAGTCGTAGCCGTGCAGCGGCAGCCAGATGCCCTGCAGCCAGATGATGAGGATGAACTGCAGCCCACCGCGCGCGACCGAGGCCGCGAGCGCCGCGAGGTTGCCGGCGGTGAACGCCCGGATCCTGAAGAGCGCCAGCTCGAACATCGGCTGCGCCACGCGCAGCTCGATGAGCACGAACGCCACCAGCAGCGCGAGCCCCGCGCCCAGCTCGGCGAGGACCACCGGGTTCGTCCAGCCCATCGAGTGGTCGCCGTACGGGTGGAGGGCCTCGGTCACGCCGATCAGCACCAGGGAGAGCCCGACCGCGAAGGTGATGTTGCCCCACCAGTCCATCCGGGGCCGGTACGCCGGCCGGACGGCCGTCTCGCGGAGCTTGAGGTAGGCCCAGAGGGTACCGTAGATGCCGACGGGGACGTTGACCCAGAACACGGCCCGCCAGTCCCAGACGGCGAGCAGGCCGCCGAGGGTGAGCCCGATGAACTGGCCGGCCAGGGCCGCCACCTGGTTGACGCCGAGCGCGAAGCCACGCCGGTCGGGCGGGAACGCGTCGGTGAGGATCGCGGCAGAGTTGGCGGTGAGCATCGAGCCGCCGAGGGCCTGGACGATCCGCCAGGCGATCAGCCACCAGGCAGCCGAGCCGCCGTCGAACGGGTCGAAGGACAGCAGCACCGATGCGAACGTGAACACGGCGAAGCCGGCGTTGTAGATCTTGACCCGGCCGACGAGGTCGCCGAGGCGGCCGACGGAGACGACGAGCACCGCTTGGACCAGGCGGTAGCCCATTATCATCCAGAGCAGGTAGCCGATGTTGCGCGGGTCGAGCGGGTCGAGGTGGATGCCGCCGAAGATGGCAGGCAGCGCGATCAGGACGATCGAACCGTCGAGCGCCGACATGAAGACGGCCGCGGTCGTGTTGGCGAGCGCCACCCAGCGGTAGGTGTCCGAGGGGGCGTCGACCGCCGTGCTCACAGCTCGCGCGCCAGCTTGTCGATCACGGGCGCGGCCGCTCGCAGCGCGGCGACATCGTCGGCGTCGAGACGGGCCAGGGCGTCGGCGATCTGTCGGGCCCGGACAGCGCGCTTGTGCCCCACCGCGTCCCTGCCCTCCTGCGTCAACGAGAGCACGACCCGCCGGCGGTCGGCGGCGTCGGCCGAGCGCTCGATGAGGCCCTTCGCCTCGAGCGAGGCCAGCGTGGCGTTCATCGACTGAGGACTGATCTGCTCGGCCCGGGCCAGCTCGCTGTTGGTGGCCGGGCCACCGCGCAGGAGCCGCACCAGGGCGGACACCTCCGGGATCGAGGGAACCCCGGGAAGCGGGTGCTGCTGGAGCCGGCGACGAAGCAGGCTCACCGCCATGGCCAGCTCGCCGGCCAACGTCTCGAGGTCGCTCACAGTTCGTCAGCCTAACTGATCAGTTTCCCTGAACATATCGGGGTCGGCCGTCCGGGACCGGCGGCACGACCAGGGACCGTGGCTGGTGGCGGCGGTGGTCCGTCCGCTGGCTGCACCGGCACAGCGGGTACGTCGAACGGGCCGACGTGGCCGACACCTGACGCCGTCCGCCGGACACCCGTCGGAGCGCGACGTAGAGTGCCGGGGTGTCTCGTCTCGGATCGCTTGCCGGAGCCACCGTCGCCACCGCGATGGCGGTCACGCTGCTCGCCGCCGGCCCCTCGCAGGCGGCGCCGCTCGCCGTGGCCGGGCCGCCGGACCTGCCGCCGCCGGTGACGCAGCGGGTGGCGACCCCGGCGCCGGGGCACCACCTGATGCTGGACACCTGCAACACCCCGTCGGCTCAGGCCATCGCCGCATGGCAGCGGTACTCGCCCTACAAGGCCATCGCGGCCTACATCCCGGCTCGTAGCGACTTCGACATGTGGGCGTGCCGGTCGAGCGCGTCGCGCAAGAACCTGACCGCGAGCTGGGTCGACCAGGTCCTCGCCGGTGGCTGGAACCTCATGCCGATCCAGGTCGGTCTGCAGGCTCCGTGCAGCGACTTCAGCAAGCGGATGAGCGCCAACGCGACCACGGCCCGCGCCCAGGGAGTCGACGCCGCGTCCGACGCCGCGGCCAACGTCCGCGCGCTCCGGATCCCGGCGACGTCGCCGGTCGTGGCCGACATCGAGGCCTACGCCAGCAACCCGAACTGCACCAAGGCCGTGCAGTCCTACGTCGCCGGCTGGACCGCACGCCTGCACCAGCTCGGCCTGCGGTCAGCCGTCTACGGGTCGAAGGGGTCGACAATCAAGGACGTCGTCGCGGCACCCGTGAGCGCGTCGTCGCCGAGGCCCGACGTCATCTGGGTCGCCAACTACAACGGCCAGGCCAACACGAGCTTCGACGCCAGCGTGATGCCGGCCGACGCGTGGGCGGGTCGTCGGGTCAGCCAGTACAACCCCAACGTCACCCGTTCGTACGGCGGCCAGGCGCTCACCATCGACGAGGACGCCGTCCAGGACTCGGTGTGGGACCGCACCGCCCCGCGGCTGGTGGCGAAGGCCCCGCCACGCGCCACGAAGCACGCCAAGGTGCGGATCGGCTGGCGCTCGGCCGACGCGTCGGGCGTCTCGACGTACCGCGTGCGGATCCGGCACAACGGCGGCCACTGGAAGTCGGGGAATGCCTTGCGCCGCACCAGGACGACCACCCGGGTGTTCAGCCTCGCGCCGGGCGAGCGCTGGTGCGTGCAGGCCCGCGCCACCGACCGGGTCGGCAACACGTCCGCCTGGTCGGCGCCGCGCTGCACCACCCGCTTCAAGGACGACCGGACGCTGCGCGCCGGCCGCGGCTGGACGCGGGTGCACAGCAGCTATCTCGGCACCGGCACCAAGGCCGTCCGCAAGGGCGTGACGCTGCGCGGCCAGCGGGTCTCCGGACGCTACGTCGGCGTCATCCTCCACGGGCGCGGCACCCTCGACGTCCTCATCGGCGGCCGCGTCGTGGGTCAGGTGCACGGCAACGGCGTCAGGTGGGTCACCCTCCCCGCCAGCCGGTCCGGGCGCATCGCGTTCCGCACCGCCCAGCGGGGCAAGGTGGTCGTGGACGGCTACGCCGTCACCCAGTAGCCCGGCGCGGCCGTCCTACGCGCCGATCGCCTGCAGCAGCTTGGCCGCCAGGTCGTCGACGGTGCGGCCGCTGAGCTCCTTGCCGTCGAGCAGGACGGTGGGCGTGCTCTGGACGTTGGCGTCGTTGGCGGCCTGCGTGGACTCGTCGGCCCACTTCTTCGCGTCGCCGTTGTCCAGCGACTGCTGGACCTTCGTCTTGTCGGCCCCGGCCTGCACCGCGAGCGCCACGATGTCGTCCTGGCTCGGGAACGGGCCGGACTCGCTGGGCTGGTTGGCGTAGAGCAGGTCGTGCAGCTTCTTGGCGACGTCGTCGCCGGCGCTGCGCTGGGTGGCGGCGAAGACCTCCAGCGACTGCTGGGAGTAGTCGGTCTGCAACAGGTTGAAGGGCCGGTAGGTCACCTGGACCTTGCCCTGTCCGGCCAGGGTGGACAGCTCCTCGTGGGTCTTCTTCTCGAGCTCACCGCAGTAGGGGCAGAGGAAGTCCTCCCAGATGACCACCGAGTGCGCCGCGTTGGCGGGGCCGACCGTCACGGACGTCCCCTTGCCGGCGCCGGCGTCACCGGCGGAGGCGCTCGGGCCGCCGCTGTTGCGGTTGGCGATCCAGAACCCGCCGCCGATGATCAGCGCCATCGCGACGACCACGCCGGCGATGCTGAGGAACGTGCGACGACGCTCCTTGCGGCGCTGCTCGGCGAGCGCGGCGGCAGCACGCTCGGAGCGGGCCTCGGCGGCTGACTTCTTCGACATCAGGTCAGTTCCTCGTTCACGGTGGGGGCAGGGGTACGTCGGAACAGCAGCCGGTCGAGGCCGGGCCCGGTGTCGCGCACGAACACCAGGAAGACCGACGCCAGCAGGAGGGCGGTGTCGCGGGCGATCTCCCAGGGGTACTTCGAGGCGGCGTGGGGATCGAACCCGCCGCCACCGAAGCAGCCGCAGTCGATCTGCAGCCCCCGCGCCCAGGCGGAGGAGATGCCGATGATGAACGCCACGAAGAGCAGGCCGGAGACGACGGCCGCGCCGCGGGTCAGCAGCCCGAGCACGAGGGCCGCGCCGACGACGATCTCGAGGGTCGGCAGCAGGTGGCCGACCGTGGTCGCGAGCCCGGCGGGGAGCAGCTGGTAGGCCCGCACGGCGAGCACGGCGCCGTACGGGTCGGTGAGCTTGGCGGCACCCGCCCAGATCCAGACGCCACCGGTCACCAGCCGTGCGAGGACGGCCAGTGCAGGCAGGAGGGACCGGGGCACGGTCTTACGGTAGGCCGCCGTTCTGAGCATCGACTGAGAAGGGCCGGGCGCCGCCGCGTAAGGTTCGTCGGGTGACCGCTGCGAACGACCGCCTCGTCTGGATCGACTGCGAGATGACCGGGCTCTCCCTCGAGGCCGACGCCTTGGTCGAGGTGGCCGCGCTCGTGACCGACTTCGAGCTCAACGTGCTCGGCGACGGCGTCGACGTGATCATCAAGCCTCCGGCCGAGGCGCTCGAGCAGATGGACGACTTCGTCCGGACGATGCACACCAAGTCCGGCCTGCTCGAGGAGCTCGAGAGCGGGGTGACCCTCGCGGAGGCGGAGCAGCTGGTCCTCGACTACGTGCGCACCCACTGCCCGGCCGACAGCCGGCCGCCGCTCGCGGGCAACACCGTCGGAACCGACCGGGCGTTCCTCGCCCGCGACATGCGCGACCTGGAGTCGTTCCTGCACTACCGGATCGTCGACGTCTCCTCGATCAAGGAGCTCTCCCGCCGGTGGTACCCGCGGGCCTACTTCCAGGCGCCGGCCAAGCGCGGCAACCACCGCGCTCTCGCCGACATCCAGGAGTCGATCGAGGAGCTGCGCTACTACCGCGACGCGGTCTTCGTGGCGGCGCCCGGTCCCGACAGCGAGACCGCCCGCGGCATCGCGGCGCGCCACGCCGGCGCCCTGACGGGGCTGGCCGATGCCCCGCCGAGCCCCGATTCCACGATGACCGACTGATCCCCTACACTTCTGTGCGGCCCGTTCGACGGGTCATGGCGGGCGTAGCTCAGCTGGTAGAGCACCTGGTTGTGGTCCAGGTGGCCGCGGGTTCAAGTCCCGTCGCTCGCCCCACGGGACCGGGACGCCATCGGATCGATGGCGTCCCGGTTCGCATTTACCTCTTCTGCGCGGCCAGATGTCTGACTACAGTCAGAGATATGTCGGACACGGCGGTGCTGCGCCGCTTCAACCGCAGCTACACCCAGCGCATCGGCGCTCTCGAGGACTCCTTCCTGGGCACCGGCCGCCCGCTCGGCGAGAACCGGCTGCTCTTCGAGATCGGCGCCTCCCCGGCCACGACGCAAGAGCTGCGGGAGCGGCTCGGCCTCGACTCCGGCTACCTCAGCCGGTTGCTCCGGGCCCTGGAGGCCGACGGCCTCGTCGAGGTGTCCCCCGATCCCGCCGACCGGCGCCGGCGCCTGGTGCGGCTCACCAGCGCGGGCGCGAAGACCTGGGAGGAGCTCGAGCGCCTCTCGGAGCAGCGCGCGCTCCGGCTGCTGGAGCCGCTCACCGCGCGTCAGCGCGTCCGCCTCACCGAGGCACTCGGCGTCGCCGACCTCCTGGTCCGCGCGGCGACGGTCTCCCTGGAGACGGTCGATCCCACGTCGGCGTACGCCCGCGAGGCGATGGACCGCTACTACGCCGAGCTCGACGAGCGCTTCCCGCACGGCTTCGTCCCCGACCCGCACACCGACGATGACGACGCCTCCCTACGTGCGCCGGTCGGGGCCTTCGTGGTCGCGGTGAGCGACGGCCGGCCGGTCGCCGGAGGCGGGGTGCGGGACTACGGCCACGCCGCGGAGATCAAGCGGATGTGGGTCGACGGCGGCTGGCGCGGCGCGGGCCTCGGCTCCCGGCTGCTGCGCCACCTCGAATCGCTCGCCCGGGGGCTCGGGCACACGACCGTGCGACTCGACACCAACGAGACGCTCCTCGACGCGATCGCGATGTACGACCGCGCCGGCTACGACCGCGTCGACCGCTACAACGACAACCCCTACGCCACGCACTTCTTCCAGAAGCAGCTCTGAGCGACCGCTAGGGTCCTAGGGCATGGGTGCGACCAGCCGGAGCCAGTACGACGTCGTGGTGGTGGGCGGCGGCCACAACGGGCTGACCGCGGCCGCCTACCTCGCCCGCGCGGGCCTGTCGGTGGCGGTGCTCGAGCGGCTCGACCACGTCGGCGGCGCGGCCGTGTCGACGCAGGCGTTCCCCGGGCGACCGACCCGGCTCTCGCGCTACTCCTACCTCGTCTCACTGCTCCCGGACACCGTCGTCACCGACCTGGGACTCGACCTGCGGCTGGCGTCGCGGTCGACGGCGTCGTACACGCCGGTCCTGCGCGACGGTGTCGCCGGCGGCCTGCTCGTCGAGCGGCCCGAAGGACCGGCGACCGCCGCCAGCTTCCGGGATCTCACGGGCTCGGACGCGGAGTACGCCGCCTGGCAGGCGTTCTACGCCGAGGTCGGCGCGTTCGCCGAGGTGGTCGCGCCGACCCTCACCGCTCCCCTGCCGACCGACCGCGCCATCCGCGAGCGGGTGTCGCCGGACACCTGGCGCGACCTCGTCGAGGAGCCGATCGGGCGGGCGATCGAGGCGCGCTTCTCGGACGACACCGTGCGCGGCGTCGTCGCCACCGACGCCCTGATCGGCACGTTCGCGTCGCTCCACGACCCCACGCTGATCCAGAACAGGTGCTTCCTCTACCACCTCATCGGCAACGGCACCGGCGAGTGGCGGGTGCCGGTCGGCGGCATGGGCGCCGTGACCGACGCGCTCGCCCGGGCAGCCGAGGACGCCGGCGCCGAGCTGGTCACCGGTGCGGGCGTCAGCACCATCCGCACCGACGGGGACGGCGCCGAGGTCGACTTCCACGACGGCTTCGCCACGCAGACCGTCGGCGCGCGCTGGGTGCTCGCCAACGTCGCCCCCTGGGTCCTGCGGATCCTGCTCGGCGACGAGGACGACGCGACCACCAAGCCGGTCGGGTCGCAGCTGAAGGTGAACCTCCTGCTCGACCGCCTCCCCCGGCTCAAGTCGGGCGCCGACCCGGCGGTCGCCTTCGCGGGCACGCTGCACCTCGGCGAGGACTACAGCCGGCTCGAGGCGTCGTACGCCGAGGCGGCCGGCGGCTCGCTGCCCTCACAGCTGCCGGGCGAGGTCTACTGCCACACCCTCACGGATCCCTCGATCCTCGGCGACGTGCCGGAGGGGACGCACACGCTCACCTACTTCGGGCTGCACACCCCGGCCACCCTCTTCACCGAGCCGTCGACGAAGGAGGAGGCGGTGCGCCGGGCGATCGCCTCGCTGGACGAGCACCTCCTCGACCCGATCGACACGGTGGTCGCCCGCGACGGGTCTGGGAACCCCTGCATCGAGGCCAAGATCCCGCAGGACATCGAGGCCGACCTCGCCATGCCGGGCGGGCACATCTTCCACGGCGACCTCGACTGGCCATGGGCACCGAACCGTGCCGACCTGTCCTCCCCCGCCGCCCGCTGGGGCGTCCAGACCGACCGCGCCGCGGTGCTCCTGTGCGGCTCGGGCGCCCGCCGCGGAGGCGCCGTCTCGGGCCTCGGCGGACACAACGCGGCGCAGGCGATCCTGGAGCTGCGCTGACCCGCGTCGCCGATTTGGGGCGCACGAGGCCAAGGGGTAATGTTCTCGTCGCTGCAGGGGAGACCCGAAAGCATGCGCCATTAGCTCAATTGGCAGAGCAGCTGACTCTTAATCAGCGGGTTCGGGGTTCGAGTCCCTGATGGCGTACAAGACAAGGCCGTTGACCTGGAAGACCAGGTCAGCGGCCTTCTTGCTTCCGACGGATGCGACCCACCCTCTCTCATCTTCGAGGCCCGTCTCTCAACGCGCCCTCGAGCGCGCGGCGGCCTGACTGTCCACCGGCCTCCGAGGTCCACGTCCTGGGTCATCGCCGGACGGGCGTGGCCAAGCTGATCCCCAGGAGCGCTCCGGCCCTGAAGGTGGTCGCTGTGCTGCCGGCCGCGGAAGGCTCCGGCTGGGCGCGTCTACATCGACTCCGAAGTCTCCGCAGTTGTGCGTCTCCCCCATGCCCGCAGTGGCCGACCCGCTTGATTCAGCCGAGCTGATCGAGCAGACCACCGCCGCCAGGACGGCGGACGAGATTTCAAGCTGTGGGTTATCGCCAAGACCCACCGTCAGAGCTCCGCGAGACGCCGCACATACGGCATCGCGTGGAGAACGATCTCAGGACTCTATCGCCGGCAAGCGCCTGGTGGCCCGTCTCCCGCCCGCCCGAGAGAGGTCATGGGGGCCATGTTGGTGCCGTACGGCGCCGCGCTCAATCGCGCGCGCGGATCCGCGTCTCTCCGCCCAGATTGACGCGGACACCCTTGCCCCGGATAGTCCGGTAGCCCGACGTGCCCGTGGCCTGATACTGGTGCCGAAGGGAATGGCCACATGCCAGGGACGCAACACGTCTGACCAAGAGATTCAGACATGACGGCTGAACTTTGTGTCGGCCCCGCCCACTATGTTTCAGCCTTGACGGACAACACAAAGGCAGCCAAGACCTTGAACCTGCTCGACCGGATTGATGCGAAGCTCGCAAACCCCGACGTCACCCTGGACCGGCAGTTGTTCGAGCGTGCCTCCGTTTCGATGCTTTCAGACATCTACCCCTCGCTCGTGCCGATCACTGGTGGGAGCGATGACGGTCGCGATGCAGAAATTGATGACCCCGGCGGCACCATCGGCGTCTTGGTGACGTCAGCGCGTGAGCTGGACGGGGTGCTTGAGAACCTTCGCGGCGGCTGCCGCCAGATGGTGAAGAAGGATGTGTCGCTGCGCCGGCTCATCTTGGCGAATCTTGCGGTGTTGAACGCATCGAAGCGGCGGAAGGTCACCGAGGCGGCCGAGGCAGAGGGCTTCTCGGTCGTTCAGATCTACCCACGTGCTTGGTATGCGGACTCGTTGCGGCGGAACGCGGACTGGCGGTTGCAACTCCTCCAGCTTGAGGGAGGCCCGTTCTCGCTATCGCGGCCGCCACTTGAGGCGCTGAGTGTCGACATCGATTCGACCGTTGGCCGAGAAGAGGAACTCGAGGCAATGCGGACCGCATCTGGGGACCTGGTTGTCTCGGGCGCTCCGGGTGTCGGGAAGACGCATCTGGTTGCTCAGGTCGACGGTGCAGTGTTTGTGGTCAGGGCGAGCGACTTGTCACGTCTGGCTGACGATCTTCTTGAGGTTGATCCGGCGGTCGTGGTGATCGACGACGCCGGTGGTCGCCTTGGGGCGCTCACTGACCTTCAGACGATTCGGAGTGCGCACGGGTTGCGGTTCCGTGCGATTGCCGTGTGTTGGCCGCACGAGGCCAAGGCCGTTTGCGATCGGTTCGAAAGTGCGGATGCGGTCGAGGTTGGCCGAATGACGAACTCTGAGTTGGGTCAGATTCTGCGCGGCCAGGGCATCACGAGTGATGCGGTGCTGCATAGAATTCTTGACCAGGCTCGTGGCCGGCCGGCGTGGGCGGTTCGGTTAGGTTCGTTGTTGAAGGACGTCGAGTGGTGGAACAAGGTGATGCGTGGCGACACTGTCCGCGCTGAGGTGGATCGGTACCTGCGCAACGCGCGGATTTCTGAACATCCGTATGAAGTCCTGGCGATGATCGCGCTCATTGGTGGTCTCCGGGACATCGAGCTGAAGACATTGGCGGACTTGCTCGGGGCGACGGTGTTGGACATCCACTCAACAGTCCGCAAGATTGCCCAGTCCGGTCTCCTCGATGCTGAGCCGGAGATGGTCCGTGGCGAGCGGACAGCCGTCCTGTACTCGGTGCAGCCGGACCTGCTAGCCGCGAGTGTGTGCGCGGATGCGTTCTTCTCCGGTGCACCGGCACCTTTGACACCTGGTCAGCTACAAGCGGCGTTCCCCGACCGCGCGCTGGCCATCCTTCTCAACAGCGTCATTGCCGAGCTTGTTGGCGCGTCCCACCCGATTCGGCCGTCGACAGCGCAGATTGTCGAGACAGTCGGCACCTCATGGGGCAGGGCCGAGGACAGCCTCCTGAGTCACTTCGCGCTTCTCGGCGCTGCTGAGGCGCGGTTCGTGATGAACCTGGTGACCGAAGCGTTGGGGACCGCACTTGGTGCACGAACAGCACTGAACGAGCCGGACACCTACCTCTACTACGACAACCCGACCGCAAACGTCAGGGGCGAGCTGTTAGCCGAAATTGCTGCTCGCTCTCCACGACGTATTGGCTATCTGGAGGCACTCTCGTTTGTTCAGCGTGGTGCGGTCACGCTGCTGGATGCCCGTGTGACCATCGACACCTTCCTCAACAGCTTCCTGGAGAACGTCCGTCAGGTTGACTTGGGCGAGCCGGTGAGGGTCTCGGAGTTGGTAATGCTCTCCGAAGCCGTCGGACAGCTCCCTTCGGTGTCGGAGAACGCGATGCGAGCGTTCTTCGAGCTCGCGACTGGTGTGCTCATGCCCGTCTGGGAAGCGAACTACACCGCGCCGGACCAGCCACGCAGCTTCAATCTCCGGTCGTACCTGCTGCCCGCAGACTCCCTCGAAAAGGTGGCAAGCCCGGTCCTGGACCGACTGGAGCGCGAGGTCGCCGCCGTCACTCCAGACGCCTTCATCAAACTGCTGAAAACGCTTGAGAGTTGGGTGCACTTGGCCCGCGGTTTCGCCCGACACGGAGGCCTTGTCGTCACCTCCGAGCATCGGGCAGCCGCCCGAGTCGTCGCCGGCAGATTCGCGCACCTCCTTGCCGCCACGACTCTGACACCTGGAATGCGCCAGCGACTGAATGAAGTCGCCGCCCCACTCGGGCTGAAATGGGACGAGCAGGACAACCTGTTCGCAGCATTAGCCGGACACGACCCCGACGCCTACGAACCAGCCGAGGACCCGGACGATGATGACGACCAGGGCAGCAAGTACCTGGCTCGCTACGAGGCGAAGGTGTCTGCCGAACGTGCACGCATCGAGTCAGCGGTCACGCCTTATCTCACCCAAGCTCCCGTAGTCCTCTGCGAGCGCCTCGAAGACCTCCGGTCGGACCTGGTTCTGGCGAAGAAGCTCGACAAAGTCAGCACCGCCTTCGAAGTCATCGCACGCAAAACAGACGCGGTCGATCTCGTGCCCTGGCTGGAGGCAGCGATAGACCACGGGTTGGAAGGTCACGCCCGTCCGGTCGTCCGTGCCCTGGTCTCCGCCGACGCCATCCCCGAGACCCTTGTCGAACGGTTGCTCGCCACGGCCGACGGACGGTTCGCCGCTCTTCGCACGAGCATCGAGTACGGAACGGGCCGCAACCTTGAACAGATGATGACCTCGGTGACAGTGGACGACTTCAGGCACCGGATGCACGACTCGTTCCTGTTTGCCAGCCCTGCGGCACTCCGTGTGCTCAACCAGCACGCGGACCGGCAGGTAGCCGCCCTAGCGATGACCTCATGGGCCCACTGGTACGAGTACGCGTCTCGAACTGATCGGTCCGATATCGAACGGGTCACCGCCCAACTCGAGGCGATCCCGGACTGGACAACGACGATGCTCGAACTGGACATCCCCAGCCCCCTGGACGACCACGCCCTTGAGCGAGGCCTGGTCGTTCTGGCGCGCACATCGCCCGCGGACTTCGAAACACTGTTCCTCCGACACATCCGCAAGGAGGGCTATCCGCACAACGACTTCGACGAATGGGCACCTGCCGCCGCGACCCTCGACCACACACACAAGACTCAAATCTGGGACCGGGTACGCGAGCACCCATGCCGTCAAGAGGTATTTTGGGCTCTCGCCGGCGGCGACTCAGAATGGGTCGGCGACCGGATTGCTGCCAACGAGGTCGGCGAACCCGCTGGTCTGCTCGGACACCAGATGTTCGGGGCGCCAGCAAAGCTGTCGCCCGAAGACATGGCGCGCTTGTTCGGCCCTTACGCCGATCCGGAGCTCATTCTCGAGTCCCTCCCCGGCCCACCGTCAGACGGCGGCGTCGAGACTGCAGAGCACCGGCTCCAGCAGGCAACCGAACTCGCAGCGTCCGAGCTGCCTGAGGTAGCCCAGGTCGGCAGAGCCGGCGTCGAGATCTACACAGTGCGGCTCGCTGCAGCATGCAAGTACGCGCGAGAGCAGGAACTACGCGGGAACCCCTGGGACTAGACGACCGGCCCACCAGGTGCCGCGCCCTCGCACACTGGCCCCATCAGAACGGTCCGACCTACCAAACTCTGCCGCGATCGAGTCTGTTCGAGAATGCGTCAATCCGCCGCGTGTCGGCGCTGCAGCAAGCCGCGACGAGGGGAGTAAGCCCCTTGTCGCTTTTCGTGGTTGACCGGTCTGGCTGCTTCCGTGCTCGATCGGGTCTACGGTGATCGCGTGATCACGTGCGTCGTCGACTACACGATCGATCCAGATCAAGTCCTCGCCTTCGAACGATTCGCCTCTGCCTGGATGAACCTCGTGAATAGGCACGGCGGGCAGCACCATGGCTACTTCTTGCCGTCTGAAGGCGCGAGTGACAAGGCGCTCGCCCTGTTCTCGTTCCCCAGCCTCGCCGCCTACGAGGACTACCGGAAGCTGTTCGGAGTCGACCCTGAGTTCATCGAGGCTGACCGGATTCGAGATGAGAGTAGGTGTGTCGTTCGGTACGAACGAACCTTCATGCGACCGCTGCTGCCCTCGGATGTTCGCCCCTCGCGTCGATCTGCGGTAGGCGACGCCGCGCCCTCGCCTCACCACGCACGAGTACTCCGATAGCCGTTTGTCCGACGCTCGAGGTGGTGCGTCTATCCGCCGCGAGTCGGAGGTTGTTCCACCTGGGGCCGAAGGACTCATTCCAGTCGATGACGGAGGAGTGCAATTGCTGCTCGCCCCCAGACGGACTCACGCATCTAACCCGAGGCGCCGGAGCACCTGATGAGGATCGCGGACGACAACCGCCGTACCTGCCCGTCCGCCTCCCGACCACCAGAGCCACTTGTCCAGCGCATGCAGGAGTGAGCGCGGCTCGCTAAGCCCGACCCAAGTCGAAGCCTCGTCTGCGAGATCGCGCGCCGTCGCGAATAGAGCACCTACAACGCTTCGGTAGGCCGCGGGAGCGTCCCACGAGCTCGGGACCCCACCTCTGCCCGCACGAACGCATCGAAGACCGGAACCCGCCACGGCATCAGCCAGTGCAACACCTTCGAAGCCAAGGAGTACTCGCGACGAGGCGCGCCGAGTGCCATGGTCATGTCAACCAGAGTGCCAACTGCTCCCTCTGCGAAGGCTTCCGCGGCGCCCGGGGGGAGGTACGTTGGCTCGAAGTATGCAGGAGCCCAGTCCAGGCTGAGAAGCCCGGCACCCATCGCATGCTTGGTCTCCAAGCGGACGCCTTGAACGCCCCACCAACTCTTGAGAGTCCACACGAACTCATCGAGAACCGGTGAGTGCTGTTGTCGAAGCAACCATGGTCGACATGCCTGCGAGATGGTCCAGAGGCTGCGATCCATCTCGCCATACACAGCATCGAAGGCGCGAACCGCCTCGGCTCGGTCAGGCTGCGTACCCTCGGCCACCTTCATGGTCACACTCCATACCGAGAGTAGGACCGGAGGTTGAGCATCACAACGATGTTCGACGCGGGCGATGGTGGCCGTACGGGCAGGAGAATATGCGTCTATCCGCCGCATGCAGGCGCGACTAACCCTGCATGCGGACCGAGCACCATTCGTCCGATCAATTCACCAACGGTCCTCAGCCCGATCTCCGTGGCGGTCGCCGATAGTCCGGTCCGCTCTTGTTGAGTCGACGAGTCCCCGTCGGCTCACTGGCGATGTCGACCAGCAGGCGGTCGAGACGTGTGAACTGCTGCGGGCTCTACGGGCCCAGGACCAGCGGTTCGACCAGGGGGCCCGAGGCCGGTGCGATGCTTGTGGGGATGGGTTCCGCTTAGAGGGCAGAGATGAAGCATTACGCGCCCGGTGTCGTCGCACTGGTAGTCGGAGTGATCCTCTTCGCTGGCTGCACCAGACAAGGTGATGGATCCGGCGCGGGGGAACGGGAGTCGCCTGCGACTCCGACCAGCCCGAGCCCTCCTACTTCGACGCCCTCGCCGTCACCATCGCCTGGGGCGGAGCTGGCCGCGCAGGTGCGGAAAGCGTTCGCCGAGTCCTACGGCTGGCCGGACGACCCGGTCGATCCCGGGCTCAAGGTGATCAAGTCCATCAGGACGGACGGGGCCATTCGTGTGGTCGTCGCCGCCAACCTCTTCTATAAGGAGGAAAACCGTGCGGACGCGATGAAGATTTGCCACCTTGTGGGCTCTGTGGGGCCGAGCGTGACGGCGCCTTGGCACGTCATCGCTGTGACTGCGCATGAGGGAGGCGGCTACTTGGCCGAGTGCCAACCGACGCGCGCGCAGTAGCCGGATCGGTAGATGTGGGCAACCTGGCCGCGCGCCCAATACCACCCTCAAGGCGCGTCACTTCGCCGCTTCAGGGGCACGGTGTGCGCCCAGCCGAGCGCCGATTTCGGCGCCACTCGCCGATGTAGACGATCGCGACCACCCCGACCGCAATGACTGCAGCCAATGCCGCTGACTGCCCCAAATTTGAGAACCCGCTCGTGGTGACGACGGTAAGCAGCGTGCCGAGGAAGGCGACCGCATAGACGCCCGTCAGGACCCCCATGTCATCGCCTTCGTTTGCGTCGTCAACGCGGCGATACTACGTAAGCTGCGGGTCGGTACCCACACGCGTCACGCCGCCGCTTCAGCATCGCGAGCCGGCGGCCACACCGATCTTGGCCGGCGTCGCCTCCATAGAGCCAGGGACTGACTCGCGCCGATCATCACCGTCCATGCAACATGAGTGCATGTCGCCTTCCCTTGACATCCCGCCGGACTTCTACGGCGCCGTGATCGAGACGACAGCGCGGCTGGTCACCTGGAACGTGTGGGGGCGCTACGGCAACTGGCAAGAGCGTGAGCCCGCCATCATCGCGACGCTGCAGGACGCCCAGGCGGACATCCTTGTCCTTGCTGAGTCGTGGGCCACGGGCTCCGACAGCCAGTGTGCTCGGCTCGCAGGCCCGCTCGACCTGCCGCATCACACCTTCAGTGGAGTTCCGGCTCAAGAGGACGAGACCGCACTCTCCGGTGTCGCCGTGATGTCTCGGTGGCCGATCGCGTACGCAGCAAGCCGGACCTTCGGCGATGCGCGAGTGGAGTATGCCGAGCTGTCCGGTCCCCGAGGGCCGATCCAGGTCTGTGGCGTGGTGATGGATGCCTGGTGGTTCGACGAGAGCCAGGCCCGCCAGGAGGCCGTACGCGAGCTGCTCGCCTACCTGCGCCCGTTGCGGGACGACTCGGTCCCTCTTGTCGTGTGCGGTGACTTCAACTGCGACCCGGACAGCGACGAGATCCGCATGCTCACCGGACGAACGACTGCTCCCGTCGCGGGCCTGTCGTTCTACGACGCCTGGGAGGTCGCCGGACCCCGAGCCGGCGCGGCTTCCGCCGGTGCCACCTGGTCCAACGCCAATCCCCATGCGACGCAACTGCTGTGGCCGGACCGACGCATCGACTACGTGTTCTCGGCCACCCAACGCCGCGGCGGTGCCGGACATCCGCTCCAGGCGACCCTTCTGGGCACCACCCCGGTCCACGGCACCATCGCGTCGGACCACTACGCCGTTCAGGCTGACCTTCGCTACTGAGGGTCACCACCGCCACATCACGGGCGAACCGGGCAAGCGCGCGATTGGCCGTGCGTCACTTCGCCGTCTGCCGGCGCAGGGATGCACCGACCCCCTGCGCGAGTCAGTCCCGCGGAATGGCTCGGTGCCGCTGCGTCCTGGGCGGAATCTGAGAACTCGCGACCCAGAGGCTGCGATGTGACCGTCCGAGGGCACGGCGATCCAATCTCTCTGGGCCTGCCTGTGTACCGCATTCGGAAGTTGACTCGACCCTTCTCGCCTAACCGTGTGTCAGGGTTTGCGATCTTGATCCAGCCTCCTCTTGTGGGTCTGCATGATGAAGTCGACGTACGGCCTTGAGAAACTGGCCCGCAGGCTCTCCTGGGTACGGTGCCCTCATGACTTCGGAATCCGGCAGGCGCGTGGTCGTCACCGGCGGATCAGGCAAACTCGGCCGTGCGGTAGTGGCCGACCTCGTCGAGCACGGGTGGAACGTGGTCGTATTCGACCGAATCGGGTCCGCCACGCATGCGGAGGCCGCCTTCCTGCCTGTCGACCTTACGGACTACGCGGCGGTGCTCGACGCCATGCTCGGCGTCGAGGAGCGATACGACGCCATCGACGCCGTCATCCATTTGGCGGCTGTGCCCGCACCTGGTCTCCAGGGTGATGCCGCCACGTTCGCCAACAACATGAACTCGACCTATCACGTGTTCGCTGCCGCCCGCCGGGCCAGCGTGAAGAACATCGTCTGGGCATCCAGCGAAACAGTCCTCGGCCTGCCGTTCGACACGCCGCCGCCGTACATCCCGGTGGACGAGGAGTACTCACCTCGGCCCGAGAGCACGTACTCCCTGGTGAAGACTCTCGAGGAAACGATGGCCGCGCAGCTGTGCCGGTGGGACCCGGAACTGAAGATGTACGGCCTGCGCTTCTCCAACGTGATGAACCCTGACGACTATGAAGCGTTCCCGTCCTTCGACCGCGACCCGATGCTGCGCAAGTGGAACCTGTGGGGCTACATCGACGCACGCGACGGCGCCCAGGCCACGCGAAAGGCGCTCGAGCACGAAGGCAAGGGCATGGAAGTCT
The DNA here is from genome assembly GCF_029846275.1 of Nocardioides sp. CER19. Classification (GTDB taxonomy): domain Bacteria; phylum Actinomycetota; class Actinomycetes; order Propionibacteriales; family Nocardioidaceae; genus Nocardioides. Next base: position 1,342,280 of record NZ_JARVWS010000001.1, on the reverse strand, counting down.
TCATCATCGCCAACGCGGACACCGTAATGTCGCGGCCGAACGCCGAACTCGTCGCAGAGGTGTTCCCGGACGTCGAGGTACGCGGTGACCTCGGCGAGCACGACACCATGCTCTCGATCGAGAAGGCACGCCGCGTCCTGGGATACGACCCGAGACACGGTTGGCGCTAAAGCCGACCTACTAGGCCCCGACCGGAGAGACTGCTCAGACGCTCCCGCTCGCATCAGCAAGTCGACTTGCTACGGAAGTCGTTGCTCGACGCCCCCATCTACCCCCTCTGAATCCCCACACACCTGTGTAACTCCGCCGCAACCGGATCTCGAAGTCCCTTGCGGTCGCGGAAGTAGGTGAGCGGCTCGATCGCAGGTGCCTCGTCCAAGTGGCGCAGCACCTTCTCCGCGAAAGACATTAAGCAGACCGGACGGCGTCGTCCAAGAGCGCATCAGAGCTCACCATGACAAGAACGACAGCAGAGCAGCCGGCCGCGTTCGCGGTGGCAGTGGTCGCCGACCCGGCCGGAAAACGCCCGTCCCAGGTGACCGCGGGACAGGCGAACTAGTTTGGCGTCATGACACCTTCCTCCTCGGACATCGACGTCAAACGCCGCGCCGGCTGGCTGCCACAGGACCAGGACGCGTTGGAGGCGTGGCTCGCCGGGCACCGCGAACGGGTCGAGGCCCGGGGCGAACGAGAGCTGCACCCGGTTGTCCAGGAGTTCAAGGAGCTGCTGGACGGGGATCCGCTGCTACGCATGTACGCCGAGCGGATGATCGCCGACGTGCCGAGCGGGAAGCCCTACAGCAAGCGGCACCTGGAGAGCGTGGACCAGCTGCTCCGGCTGATCAACGAGGTACTGACCATGGCCCCCGAGTTCGGCGAGCAGCACGTGACCCTCCCGCTGGCCGCCATCCTGGACTGGACGACCGGGACCACGTCCGGGTTCGCGTTCTATCGAGATTCCCGCGTCAACGCGATGCTCAAAAAGCTCCTCACAGCATGGTGCGAGTTCCTGAGCAGTCCCGAATCGCTGTACGTGCTCAATGACTCGGACACTGGGTGGATGTCGCAGGCAGCGCAGCGCGCGATCGGTATCGACCAGTACCAGCACGACGCCGCCGACCCGCACTGGGGATTCACCTCCTGGAACGACTTCTTCACCCGGCGGTTCCACGAGGACGCCCGACCGGTGGCCGACCCCGACGACCACTCGGTCATCGTCAGCGCCTGCGAGTCGACGCCTTACAGCATCAAGACCGGCGTTCAGCGCCGGGACAGCTTCTGGCTCAAGTCCCAGCCGTACTCGCTCGAGGACATGCTGGCCAACGACGAGTCGGTCGAGCAGTTCGTCGGCGGCACCGTCTACCAAGCCTTCCTCAGCGCCCTCAACTACCACCGCTGGCATGCTCCCGTCGCCGGCACGATCGTGCGAGCCTTCGTGGTCGACGGCACTTACTACTCCGAGGCCGACTCCGAAGGGCCAGCCGCCGTCGAGCCCACCAACTCACAGGGCTACCTCGCCCACGTGGCGACCCGGGCGATCATCCTCATCGAGGCCGACGACCCCACGATCGGGCTCGTGGCGGTAGTGCTCGTCGGCATGGTCGAGGTCTCCTCCTGCGTGATCGCTCCGGAGATCACCGCCGGTCACCACGTCGCGAAGGGCGACGAGCTCGGCCACTTCCAGTTCGGTGGCTCCACACACTGCCTCATCTTCCGACCGGGCGCCATCGCCGACTTCAGCCTCGAAGTCCTACCCCAACCACATAACCCAGACGCGCCCCTCGTGCTCGTGCGCTCGAAGCTGGCAACGGCCACCTCGACGAGCTGAGCCGGTCGCGCCGACCAGTCACATCCGACATACCGCGACCCACTCGCTCCCAGACGTGCGTCACGTCGCCGCGAGCAGGGCGCACAGATCAGCCGATGGCTTCTCAGTGGCACCCATCTACTCCGCTCAGCGGTCGGGCGGGTGATCAGGTCCCGCGGAGAGGTCCGGAACGTATGAGGTTGCTCGTGGCACGGGTATCCCTGTGGGTGCTATTGGGGTGTCTCGCCACGGTCAGCGCGGCAAGGTTCCCGACCGAAACTGCAGCAAGGGCGTACCCGCTCGCCGGCGCAGGCGCCGGTCAACTCCGCTCGATGAACTGGTAGTCGGTCCGGATCCGGCCTTCCGCATCGACCAGGAGGATCTCGAGCCCCACCGCGGCCACCGCGGCGTCTGTGGCCGAGACCATCGCCCAACGGAACTTGACCATGTCACGGAGCCGATCGGGATCATCGTGCCTGCGGAAGCCGTACTCGCCCGAGGCGACGAACCGGCCGTACGCGTCAGCGACCCGCCTTTCGAGCTCCTGGTGCCCGCGGACCTCGAAGAGCGGATGCATCGCCATCCCCGCCGCCGAGTCCCGCACCTCCTCGGGCGGCACCAACAGGTGCTCCGCGTCGGGCGTCCAGAGCGCAGCGACCTGCGCTCGCCGCTCGGTCGGGTCCGCCTCGTTCCAGACCGCCACGTAGCGGTCGCACAGGTCGTTCGTCGTCGTCATGGCCCTGCTCCTCCTGCTGGCTCGTCCAGTCCGAGTGATCCTTCGGCGCGGGTCGCGACCTCTCAATTCCCTGAAGGGAATCGCGCCGACCCGGCGTGCGGCCCATGCTGGGCACATGGTGGTCGTCGAGGGAGCCGGTAACTTCGCGGAGGGCATTCGCGACTGGCGTCAGCGGCGCCGCGTCAGCCAGCTCGAGCTCGCGCTCGCCGCCGGCACCACCCAGCGTCATGTCAGCTTCGTGGAGAGCGGGCGCTCCTTGCCGGGGCGCGAGATCGTCGTCCGTCTCACCGAGGCATTGGACATACCCCTTCGCCACCGCAACGCACTCTTGCTTGCAGCGGGCTACGCCCCGGCGTACGGCGAGGCGGAGCTGGACGATCCGAGCCTCGACCCGGTCCGCAACGCGCTGGAGCGGCTCCTCGTGGCCCACCGCCCCTATCCGGCGGTCATCACCGACCGGCATGGCGACCTGGTCTCGGGCAACTCGGCCTTCTGGCGGCTCATCGACGGTGTCGCCCCGGACCTGCTCGAGCCACCCGTGAGCGTCGCCCGCGTGCTCCTGAGCCCGCGGGGACTGGCACCGCGCATGCTGAACCTGGACGTCTACGCCTGGCACGTCATCGACGCGCTGGAGGAGCGCTCGCTCCGCTGCCCCGACGACCGCCTCGACGGCGTCCTCGGCGAGCTGCGCGAGTCGGTCCCCGCACGCGCCCGACCGACGAGCAGCCACATCGGGTACGCCGTCCCGCTCCGGCTCCAGTCGGCGTACGGCGTCTTGACGCTGCTCACCACCCTCAGCCACTTCGCCACCACCACCGACGTCGCCCTCTCCGAGGTCTCGCTCGAGGCCTTCCTGCCCGGCGACGCTGCCACGGCCGAGGCACTGGCCGCCGCCGATGCACGACCTCTCCCACCAACCCCGGAGGCAACCCCATGACCGAAGCACGCTGGTGCCACGACCAGGTCGAGGTGTCGCGGGAGTTCGACGCCTCCGTGGCGGCACTCTTCGGATCGTTCGCCGACCTCGACGCACGGCGCTGCTGGGCAGCCCCTCCCGGCGAGCAGGTCGAGTTCTCCCTCGACGACTTCTCCGTCGGCGGCACGAGCGTCTACCGGTGCGGGCCCTCTGGATCCCTCAGGTTCGACGTCACCAGCCATTACCTCGACATCGTCGACGGAGTCCGGATCGTCGTCGCCGAACGAGTCAGCGGCGGGAACCAGCTGCTCAGCACGTCGCTGGTCACCTGGCACTACGAGGTGGGGGAGACCGGTGCACGCATCCGGATCGTCGCCCAGATCAGCGCACCGGACGAGCGCATGGTCGCGGGAGCAGAAGGCGGCCTCACCGGCAGCCTGCGGTCCCTGGAGAGTTACCTCACCCGACCAGACCGGAATTGAGGCGGGTCCCGATCCTCCCTGACCCTGCCCGCTCGAACCAGTCCCCTGCCCGACTCACGTCCGGCCCTCAGGGTGCCGGCACCAGTCGCAGATCCACGACGGACCGTGATCCGTCGGAGTGGCGCAGCGCGACCGGGGTAGCGCCGGGAGCCTCATAGAGGCGCACACCGTCGCCGAGGAGGACCGGGGCGACGTGGAGATCGAACTCGTCGAGCAGTCCTAGCTCGAGCGCCTGCTTGCCGATGCCGGGCGAGAAGATCTCCACGTTCTTGGCACCAGCCGCCGCTCGGGCTTGCGCCAGTGCCGATCGCAGGTCGTCCACGTAGGTCACGCCGTCCTCGACATGCCCGTTGACGGGATGGTGGGTGAGGACGAAGACGGGGCCCGACCACTTTCCGCCGTACGGGCGATGGGTGCCAATCACCTCCTGCCAGCCGCGACGCCCGGCGACGATGGCGCCGGTGGAGGCGACGTACCGGTCGATCAGCCCGGGCGGCACGGTGACTCCGGCGAGCCAGGACATGTCGTGACCTGGTCCGGCCACGAAGCCGTCGAGCGACATCGTGAAGTGACAGACGACCTTGCCGAGACTTGCCTCGCTGCCTTCCATGCCTGCTCCTCAGAAAGTGCTGGTGGCCCGCCAGCAGTACGGTAGGCGGACCTCAGCGACCGCCTCAAGCGGCTTCTTGCCGCCGGGTTGCTTGCGCTCAGAGTCCGCGCCGAGCTCCTGCGCGGCGGTCAACCGGTCAAGTGAGGAACTGCTGGTTGTCTCGGATGTCCTTGGCGATCTGCTCAAAGAACTTGTCGCCGGCGACCAGCACGAGCAGGCCGTAGCGAACCGTTATGAGGTAGTCGGCGTGCTCGCTCAAGCGTGGGAAGCCGGGATCCGCTGCCAGGATCGCCGCGCAGAACAGGACCACGATGTAGAAGAGGTAGAGCGAGGTCTTGATCGACGCCGACGACATCCACCACCGGATCACGCGGGTCAGCGTCGTGGGGCTGCCGTTGCGCTTCGACCAGACGTAGAGGCGCGTGCCGTAGGCGGCCTCGAGCTTGCCTGCCAGCAGCCAGAAGAAGATCGTCGCCAGGTTGACCATCGTCGCCGCGAGCAGGTGCTCGTGACCGAACTCGAGGTAGATGTAGTAGTAGGTGAAGGCGAAGTAGCCCCACGCCACGAAGACGGACCAGGCAACGTAGCCAACCGTTCTCCGCGCCACCCGCATGCTGGGCATGGAGGCAGGCTATCCAGCGAGAGGTGCGTGACGGGCCGGCCGGGATGCCCACCGAGGTATCCGTGTGCGGAAGTGCGGCGATACGTCTCGCACCTGCTCGCGGCGAGCGGTCACGACCGCGCACTGGCCGGGACGTGTCACGCCTGAACGCCGTCCCGAGCTGGAGCGCCTCGGCGGGCGCTCCTCCGCGCGGACCGGCGGCAGCTGAGGCGCCCTCAGCCCTCCACGTGGCGCGACCATGAGAACGGGCCGAAGCTCGTCGCCGTGGTGGCCTGGTGGCCACCGGGGGTGACGACCAGCTTGAGGTATTCCAGCGGCACCGTGCTGCCGTGCACGACGATGCGGTGGAAGTTCGGCACGTCGTACGACGGGTGGCTGTTCCAGGCGTCGTACGAGCAGACGTCGGCGTCGCCGGCGCACGCGGCGCCCTTCTGCAGCGGGTTGTCCGAGCGGTAGACGTGCGAGTCGCCCTCCAGGGCCAGCACCGGCTTGCCGAACGCCACGGTGTGCTCGGCGAGGCTCTTCACGAACGGCTCGTACTGGCTGAGGTGCGTCTGCGCCTTGCCGTCGAGGTCCCACATGTCGGATTGCTGGACCAGCACGACACCCTGGGCGTCCTCGGCGGAGGCGACGTCGAAGGCGTGGTCGAGCCAACGCAGGTCGGCGGCGGTGCGCTGCTGCGTCTCCGCGGCCTGCTCGGCGCTCATCGTCGCGGCGCCGTACCAGGGGTCGGTGTCGTTGTTCGAGCCGCCGGGGATGTTGAGCGTGACGAAGACGAAGCCCTTCCGCTTCCAGATCGCGTTCTCGACGTACTGAGCGTCCTCGGGGTGTGCGGGGTCGTACGCCGTGGCCTGCGACTCCGTCTCGAGTGACCCGCTGCCGAGCGTGGCACCCGGCTTCGGGAAGAAGATCGAGCGGACCAGGTCGAGGTTGGCCACGGGATCTCCGCCGGCGTAGTCGACCAGGTTGCCTTGGGCGTCCTTGACGTAGTCGACCTGCCCGGTCGTCTTGTTGTAGGTGCCGCCGCCCTCGGCGGCCTTGTGGCAGTCGGTCCACTCGTTGTCGCCGGGCGTGTAGACCATCGGGTCGGCGAAGTGGCTCCAAAGGTCCGCGATCTGGCGGTCGTAGTCCTCGGTGCAGTACTGCTTGCCCGAGTGGATGTCCCCCACGTGGAGCACGGCGCTGACGTCCGGGTCGGCGTTGACGGCGTCGATGAACCCTGGCGTCGCGTCGACCTCGGAGGTGTCAGTGGGGCTCACGCCGTAGGGCGCGTCGCCGTAGACGGCGTAGGTGAACGAGCCCTGCGTGCTCGTCTTGCCACCACTCGCAGTGCCGGCCGCGTGCGCCGCGAACGGGACGGCGATCATGGCGGCGCCGGCCGCGAGGGCGGGGATGAGTGAGGTTCGCATGAGACTCCTTCGTCGAGGGACGGTGCGAACTCTGGCGGGAGGACCGCGCACCCGGTTGGCCACGACGTGAACCTCTGACGAATACCTCGACAACGCGGAAACCGTCGTCCGACGAAGCCGTTGCTGCGCCCAGCCTGAGCCGTCGAGGTCGATGCCAGCCTCGGCTTGCTCGGCGGGCGGAACCGCTGTGATCCCGTGGGGATCTCCTGTGGGTGCTGCTTGGTTCAGTCGCGGGCGTTCCAGACCAGTGGGGTCTGGCGGATCCAGCTGTTCTGCTCGACGGTGTCGAGCAGGAACGCTGCGAGGTCGTCGCGGTTGACGAACGGAGCGGGCTTCTCGGTGCCGGGTTCGGCAACGCGAAGGGGGCCCTTGGCTGGCTTGTCGGTGAGGGCGACGGCGCGGACCAGGGTCCAGTCGACACCGGAGGTGCGCATCAAGGTGTCGACTCCGTCGTGGTCGTCGAAGCCGGCCTTGATGTTGGAGATCTTGATGAGGCCGCGCATGATCGGGCTGATCCGCTTCCAGTCCTCGGCGACGCCCTGGCTGGAGGTCGCCACGATGCGCGTGATGCCCTGTTCGCCCATCACGGTGAGGGTGGCGCGGGCCGCGTCGGTCATGAAGCCGGGTGGGCTGACCGGCTTGGCCCACGGGTTGTCCGAGGCCCGGGCGTTGTTCAGGACGCTGACCACGGCCTCGGTGCCTTCAGCGGCTCGGCGGATGTCGTCGATGTCGGCCGGGGTGCCGGCGATCAGCTGCACCCCGGCGGGGGCATCGACTGCGTCGGGGTTGCGGACGAGTGCGCGGACCTGGTGGCCGCGGGCGATGGCGTGCTCGAGGACGTGGATGCCGGTGCGGCCGCTGCCGCCCAGCACGAGCAGGGTGCTCATGAAGGGCCTCTCCTTCGGTTCTGTCGTCATGCTGGGTTACTGTTGGTGCGGCAACAGTTGTCTGCGTAGGAATCGGGTGGATCATGGCGGGACAGCGGACGCTCTCGGGCCCGTGCACGGCGTGGCCCGAGGACAGCGCGTTCATCCGCGAGGTGCTGGACCGGATCGGCGACAAGTGGACGGTGCTGGTGATCAGCACCCTGGGCTCGGGGCCGTTGAGGTACTCCGACCTCCAGGCGAGTGTCCCGGGGATCTCGCAGCGGATGTTGACCGTGACGCTCAAGGAGCTCGAGCGCGACGGGCTCGCCACCCGAACCGCGTACGCCGAGGTGCCGCCGCGCGTGGTCTACGAGCTCACCGACCTCGGCCGCTCGCTGCAGGAGGCGGTGCTGGCGCTGGCCGGCTGGGCGGCCAGCAATCACGCCGCCGTCGCAGCCCACCGCAAGCAGCACGAAGCCACCGGCGTCGGTCGAGCCGCTACTGGGGCTCGCTGACCACCGCGTCCGGCCCTGTGTCGGGCTCGGGGACCGCACAGACGCCGGTCTTGGAGTCGCAGATCCCGTCCGCGTCGCCGGCGACGAACACGAGGGGACCCACCGGGTCAGCCATGAGCCACGACCCTCTGGGCATGCTGGCCCACGATCTGATCGAGGATCTGGCCGTACACCTCGACCGACTGCGCACCCGGCGCCGCGACCTGACGGTCGAACACCACGAACGGGACGCCCGTCAGTCCCAGCGCGAGACCCTCGCGCCGGTCGGCGTGCGTCTCCTCGGCGTACTCGTCGCTGGCGAGCACGCGACGCACTCGCTCCCCGTCCAGCCCGACCGACTCCGCGACCTGGACCAGCTCGACGGGGTCGAACGGGTTGATCGCGCCGGCGAACAACTGGTCCTGGACCGCGGAGAAGAACTCGGTCCCGAGGCCCTGCTCGTCGGCGTGGTGCAGCACGCGGTGGAAGTCGAAGGTGTTGGCGTTGAGCCGATCCAGCGAGAACGCCAACCCCTCACCTCGGGCGAGTGCCTGGATGCGTCGCTCGGCGTCGAGCACCACCGACGCGTCGCCACCGTGAGAGCGGATGAAGGCGCTCTCGATGGTCTCCGGCTCGCGCGGCGCGTCCGGGTTCAGCTCGAAGGACCGCAGCCGCACCACGAACCGTCCCGCGTCCGTCCGCCGGTCGATCGCAGCCTGAAGCCGGTGCTTGCCGACGTAGCACCACGGGCATCCCAGGTCAGTCCACATCTCGATCACCACAGGCGCCTCTTGCACGCTCATCCACCCCTCACAGGTCCGTTACGAACGCTCAGTTCGTAACACCATGATGCGTGCGTCGGAGACGCCTCACAAAAGGCACCTCGAGGTTCGTGACCGCCGCGCCCACATCTGGGCAGGCGGCGGACAGACCGCACTCACGATGGCGAGTGCCCGCACGGCTGTCTTCCGGGTCTGCCGATGAGCGGTCGTGCCTAGTCGGCCGATTCCTGCGCGACCTGTTCCACCAACTCGCCTTCGAGGAGGATGTCGATCGCGTCACTGACGACGAATCGTCCGTCCAGCATGGGGTTGAAGCTCAGACCGAAGTCCTTCCGCTTGATCGTCGCCTGGCCGCTGTAGCCGATTCTGTGGCCCATCATCGGGTCGCTGAACTCCCCCAGGCGGGTCACGGCAAGGGTGACGGGCCGCGTCGTGCCCTTGACCGTCAGGTCCCCGGTCACGTTGAGGCGATCCTGCCCGGCGAGCTCGACGTGAGTGCTCTTGAACGTGATGACCGGGAAGTTGTCGGTATCGAGGAAGTTCTCCGCCCGCACGTCCTTGTCACGTACCTCGTTGTTGGTCTTGATGCTGGCCGCCTGGATCGTGACCTCGACCTGCATGTCCTCCAGATGATCGAGGTCGATCTCGGCCTTGGATGTCACTTCGGCGAAGTGCCCGCGAACGGTCATCATCCCCAGATGCTTCGCCGCGAACTCCACCTGGGTGTGGTAGGGGTCCAACTGCCAGTCGCCCATTTCTAGCCTCCGTATTTGACTTCAGCCGTGAACTTGATGCTAGGCACCTTCACTTCAACCCTCAAGTGATCCAGCGCCTTGGACTACCGCCGACTTCCACCGTCGCCCGGTAGTCTGTGCCGATGACGGAGGGCAGCACCCAGGCGAGTACGGACACTGCGACCGCGGGGTGTCCGGAGGAGGCCAGGTGGCTGACGGCCGACGAACATGAGGCTTGGATGATGCTGGGCGGCCTGATCTTCAACCTGGAGCCTGCCCTCGACGCCCAGCTACGACGGGACGCGGGCCTCAGCCTCTTCGAGTACGGCGTGCTCGCAGGTCTCTCCGAGGCGCCAGACCGAACCTTGCGCATGAGCGTGCTCGCCGCCATCGCCGACGGCTCATTGTCCCGGCTCTCTCAGGTCGTCTCCAGACTGGAGAAGAGGGGCTGGCTGCGCCGCACCCCAGACCCCAGTGACGGCCGCTACACCCTGGCCATCCTCACCGACTCCGGATGGGACAAAGTCGTCGCCACCGCCCCCGGACACGTGGCCGAGGTCCGCAGGATCGTGTTCGACCCGCTCACCAAAGCCCAAGTCCAGCAGACCGCCGCGATCGCCCGCCGGATCCTCCAGGCCATCGCACCCGACCACGACTGCCTCAACGACCGACGCTGACGAGCGTCCGCTCATCAAAGATCCGCCCGGATCGGAGGCGGTGTCACGCTGTCGCAAGCCCGCGCCGGCGAACTGCGCGGGCTCGGTGGACCGCGGCGATCACGATCCAGATCAGCAGGTAGATGACCAGGAGCACGGGAGACAGGGCAAGCAGCACGATGGCGGCGACGGCCGAGGTGAGCATCGCTGCCTTCACTGCCGGCGTTCCCGCGTGCCACACGCTCCGGAGTGCGGCCGACGTCGGACCCTCGCCGTGTAGGTGCGCCTTGACGCCAGCAGCGCCGGCTCGTTGAGCCAGGCCCCCGGACTCAGCGACAACGTCAAGTCCTTGATCAGCCAGCCCGAGGACGGTCGTCTCCGAGGCCCTCGACCCTGCCACGGCGCTGAGCTTGTCGATCCAACCAGCTGCCTTTCGTTCGACCTTGGCGGCGACGACCGTCACGGCAGCGTCCAGGACCATGCCGAACGCTTCGGACGGACTGAGGCTGCTCGTGGAGTTCTGGCCTGTTGATGCCCGGTGCGTGCTCATCGCATTGCCCCCTGACTCTTGTCGTACCCGCTACGGCGACCGAGAAGCGCCAAACGCCTCCTCCGCCGCGAGTCACCCTTCCCCAAGGTGCGTCACACCGCCGCGCTCGCACGCGCAGCGGTGCGACGCTCGACCCCGATCGTGGGTCCAGGTCCGGTGTGTCACCTGTCGCTGTAGCGCGTGGCCCGAGCGATGAGGACGGCGAGCTGCTCGGCACTCACCGGGCGGGGCGCTCCGCCACGCTCGCCGTACGGCGACACATAGGACGGCTCGTCGCGCTGGAATCGCCAGCCCTCGGCAAGGCTGCCGACGTCGTAGGCGTCGTAGCCGAGGCTGTCGAGCAGCCGGGCGACCGTCTCCTTCGCGGCCACATCGTTGCCTGCGATCGGCAGCGATGTTCGGTCGTCGGCCCCGGATGGACGGGCGAGCGCGCCGAGGTGGGCGAACTGGATGTTGTTGAAAGCCTTCACGACGCGGGACTCGCGGAGGTGCTGCTGTAGCAGCTCCGCCGTGGTGGTCGCCTCGCTGTCGAGCTCGGCGATCTGGCCATCGCGTTGCGGGTAGTAGTTGTTGGTGTCGATCACGACCTTGCCGGCAAGGGGCTTGGCGGGGACCTGGCGGTAGTTCTTCAGGGGAATGGTGACAACGACGACGTCGCCGGCGGCCGCGGCGTCCTCGGCGGTCGCTGCTCGGACGTTCGGACCGAGGTCGGCGACGAGGTCAGTCAGGGTCTCGGGCCCGCGGCTGTTGCTGATCACGACGTCGTGACCTGCGCTGACGGCGAGACGGGCGATCGTGCTGCCGATGTGTCCTGCTCCGATGATCCCAATGACTGTCATGACGGGTGCAACCCGGTAGCGCCGGCCTCGCATTCCGACTGGGCGGCCCCTCATCGGTCAAGGGTGCGGCTGATGCCGAGTCCATTTCCGGACACTCTCTACAGCCGCGGAGACGCTGAGGAGACTGCGTCACTCCGCCGCCGGTCGCCTCTGGGATCTCAGAGCTCCAGCAGGTAGGCGGCGAGCGCGGTCGGCTGCGACAGCGCGAGCATGTGCCCGCCGGGGAGCACGTCCGCCTCGAGACCGAGCCGCTCACGCGCGAGGCGCTGCTGGAACTCCACAGGGAAGAAGCGGTCGTCCGCACCGGCGACGACGTGCAGAGGCACGTCCGGCCACGACCCGAACGCGCAGGGCGAGTCGAAGGCCGCGGCGGCCTCGTCGCTCGCCTCCTCCTCGCTCTGTGCCACAGCAACCGGGTCCATGTCGTGCAGGAAATACGTCTCCAGGTCGAAGTTCTCCGGGTACCCGTGCCGGCGCGCGGCCGCCTCTCGCTCCGCCGAGACCCCGGTGTTCTCCCACCACTCGCCCGCCCGCTCGCCCGGCACCGGGATCATCGCGTTGAGGAGCACGAGGGACTCCAGCGGCGTGCGCTGGGCGACCAGCGGAGCGGTGAACCCGCCCATGGACTGGGCGACGAGCACCACCTGCGACCGCCCTTCCAGCGCACGGGTCACGATCTCGGCATACTCGGGCAGGCCCGCCGACCCGTCGGCGCCGGGCAGGTCGATCGCGATCGCCTCATGGCCTGCCCGCTGCAACAGCGGCGTGAGGCGGCTGTAGAACCAGGTCGCGCGTCCGCCAGCACCCGGCAGCAACGCGTACGTGATCTCGCCCTGCGCCATCAGCCGACCGTAGCGACTCATGCGCCGGGGCGCCCCTCCGTTTCCGGTCCCGCGGCCAGGCGACGAGCGACGCGAGGATCCGTCGGGACGCGTTCGGCGGCGACAGGCACCGGTGTCGGAGACCGACGACGGACGCGGATCGGTCCGAGCCGCAGGCTCGACGTCAGTGACGCCGCGCAGGTTTGGCGCAACCCGCAAGGGGGAGCATCTGGGGCGTGACCGCCAACGAACCGATGCCGAAGGTCGTTCTGATCCTGCGACCGTTCGGCTACCTGCTTGTCACGTCGATCTACACGGCGCTGCTGGCCGTGGTCGTCGTGTTCGGGTGGGGCGGCCTGTTCATCGGCATCGACCGCGGGTTCGGTGAGGGCAGCAGCGGATACGACGTGCTCGTCTCCCTGTTGGTGGTGGTTGTGGCGGGCCCGATCCTCGGTGGTGCGCTGGGGATCGCGACGGCACTCACCGCCTCACTGACGATGCTGGGCGGTCTCGCATTCGTCCGCTCCCTGACGCCGGCGTACGCCACCACGACGCTCACCCACACGGTGCGTTCGGACAACGCGGTGGGCCCGCCGCGGCTGACCAAGGGAGCGATCTCCCTGCTCCCGACCCGGCACGGCCGGTTCGCCGACTTCGCCCTGCGGTTCAACCTCGCGGCGCAGGGTCTCGATTGGTGGGTGCTGCTCGCGTTTGCCTGGCTCGGCGTCGCCGACATGATCACCGCCGGGTGGGTGAAGTGGCCGGCAACCGGCGGATGGGTGGCGTTCTGGCTCGTCGTCTCGATGGCACTCGTGGCGCTCGGTGTCGTCGGCCTGGTGCGCGCGATCACCCAGCCGGACCGGCAGCGACGGCGAGCGGGCCGGCCGGCTCGAAGGCCGTTGGGCACCAGCCGTCTGCCCTAGCCGCGGCAAGGTCCCCGGCATGGACCTGCGATCGGCACGACCCCTCTGTGGGACGCGTCTTCTGCCGACGGAGAGTCACTATTGAGTGCTGCACCGGACGAGCGTTGACGCGGGCGGGGGGATCTTGCATCGTGTGGAGGTGACCGACCTGAGCGTGACCGACGTACGGCCGTTCGTTCCGGCGCTGGATCTGGCCGCCTCCCGCAACTTCTACCTGGCGCTGGGATGGAGCGAACTGTGGCGAGACGACGCTCTCGTCCTGCTCGGCCTCAGCGGGAGTCAGCTCATGCTGCAGGACCGTTATGTGAAGGAGTGGGCAGAGAACTCCATGCTCACCGTGGAGGTGGGGTCCGCGGACGACTGGTACGCGAAGGTGACCGCGGTCCTGGCGGCTGGCCGCTACGGGACGGCTCGGGTCGCTGAGCCGAGGAACGAGGAGTGGGCGCGAGTGACCTACGTCTGGGATCCGAGCGGCGTGCTGCTCCACTTCGCGCAGTTCCCGGCGGTGTCCTGACCGGTCGCCCGCTGTACGCCGACACGTACTTCGACCGGTCGCGGCGCCTGTCGGCAGGACCGAGTTACCGCGTCTGCGCCGATCTGTGCGCGGCGGAGTGCTCCGATGGTGTTGACATCAAGTTGACTTGAGGAAGTGCAGTGGAGTCGTGAACTCCTACACCGTCTCTCCCGAGGACGCCTCGCCCGACGACGTGGCTGCACTGACCGAGCTCGTCGGCGTCATCGAGCAGGTCCAGCGCACTGAGGACGCCGACGGGTTCCTCGCACTCTTCGACGCCGACGCAGTCTGGGTCACCGGTGCGGGTTCCCGACTGGTGGGCCTCGACGTCATTGCCGAGTTCACTCGGCAGGTTCTCCCCGGCGCGATGGTGGACGGCTCGGTGACCTACGACGTGGACCACATCCGATTCATCACCCCGGACCTCGCGCTGACCGGCGTCAACCAGGAGTACACCGACGTGACCGGAGAGCCCCTTCATCCCCGCTCGCTCGGCCGCCCGACGTACATCTGGATGCGCAGTGGGGACACCTGGCGGATCGTGGCCGGACAGAACACGACCTACATCGAAGATCGGTGATCGCCGGTCCCTACCGCGCATGCATCGGCCACTCGGGAAGATCTGCCGATAGCGGGCGAGGACGGGGCAGAGGCTCCGCTGAAGGGGAAAGCGGACTCCTGCGGCGAGCCGTACCTCCGCGCTTCCGCTTAGCGATCAGGCCGATATGCCGCGACAGCACGTCGCAGGGCATCAACTTCGGTCGGTGTGAGAGCGGCACACGGCACGGCGGCCAGCATCGCACCGCAGGCGGTCATGAAGAGCACTTGCGAGCCCGTGACCCCATGGGCCGTCATCACCGAGATCGGCAGCAACAGCGAGGCGAGCGCGCACGACAGGATGACCGCTCGCATCCACCGGCCGCGCCGCCATAGGCTCGATGCGGCCAACGCCAGGCCGATCACCGACAGGGTGCTGGCGAGGGTGTGCGGCTCGAGCAGCTGAGCAGGAGCTGCCCCACACGAGACGACCGACGTCGCGCAGGACCCGTTGATCGGAACCAACGCGCCCCAGACGTTCCCGACACCGAACATCACCAGACCCGAGGCGACAAACGGACGGTTCAGAAGAAGCAGGCCGGCGAGGACGGCCAGTACGCCCGCTGCCAGATCGCAGGCGACGAAGACGTGCGCGTACGGCCGCCCGGACATCTCCAGGACGCTGAAGTAGGTACCGTCCAGAGCGGGACGGTCGACGGCGAACCCCAGCGGCCACGAGTTGAAGAGCAGCCCGGCCAGCGCGCCGAGCACACAGGCGAGCCACTGGCGCCTCACGCGGTCGACTCCCCGTATGCCCGCGCCAGCGGTTCGAGCAGCGGCGTCGGTCATCACATTCACGTTTACCACCTGCCCGAGGGGAGTGTGTCGACGCTCGCCCTCCGACCTCGACCGCACCAGCCGGTCCCCCCGCGGGAGCCGAGCCTGAGCCTTGCCCTCTCAGGGGCTCGATGCACGTGCGCGTCGAGATCTGGGACTGCGACCAGGCGACGGATGGTGTTCCTTGACCATCCGGGAGATTGTCGAGATGGTGAAAACTCGGCGGTGACGAGAGTGCTCGGTGCACATCAGGTGCGTGAGGCAGACGATGGCGGTCCGGTGGGTTCTCGGATGTGACCGTGAAGACGGCGGTCGCGTCACGAGACTGTGCAACCCCGCTGCCGGATGGTCACCGCGAACGGCGATCGAGGTCATCGACGACATCACGTCAGGGCGACACCGGTACTTCGTGTACCGCTTTCCGTTCACCCTCGCGGCCATACGAGTTGTGCAGGGCTCCGATGGCCCCTTCCTCCGGACCACTCCGGACGGGTCGACCGGAAACAACCTGGACCGGCTTCCTGCCTGTCGGGATCTCCCGCGTCAGGTGCCTGTGCGGGTACGGAAGAACGCCGCGGACCTGACCCCCGAGGAGCGGGCGGCCTATGTTGCCGCGGTCATCGAACTTCGCAACCGCTTCCCCCAGCTGACCGGTGGCGGCAGCGACACGGTGAACTGGTGGTTCAAGCAGGATCAGCAGCACATCAACGGCGGCCCACACCAGCTGCCGAGCTTCCTTCCGTGGCACCGGGAGTTGGTCAATCGCTTCGAGGCGCTGCTGCAGCAGGTGGACCCGGACATCACCGTTCCGTATTGGGACTGGACCACAGATCCGCGCGCCACTCCGGACCGGACCGGCCGGCTGGTCGACTTGATGGGGCCAGACTTCATGGGCGCCGTCGAGGGCGACATCGGCGAGCCGTTCCTCAGTCTCTACGACCCGCAAACCAGCCCGAACCGCGACACCTACCGGGGCACGGACCGCGAGGAGCGAGCCGCACTACCACCACCTCACGTCCGTCGCCGGCTCCCTCCGCCGAACCGCCCCGGGGATGTCCCCATCAACGACTTCGACTGGAGCGACAATCCCGCCAACTTCGATGCCGGCGTGCAGGTCAGGAACAACCCACCAGCCGGGCTCGAACGGTACCAACCAGACGACCGGGCCCTGCTCGACGAAGGATCAGGCGAGCCCGAGCCGTGGCAAGGCTTCGCGGACTGGCTATACCCGGCCCATTCCTGGGCCCACCGGTACATGGGTGGTGACATCGCTCGGGCAGATGGGCACTTCTCCTTCCGTGACCCGTTCGTGTTTCTCCTCCACTCCAACGTCGACAGGCTCTACGCCAGCTGGCAGTTGCGACCTGAGGGCGACTCCCGGGAACCGGCGGGGCGCCTGAACTCGGCCCGGGTGTACGGAAGCCAAGCAACCGTCCCCGACATGACACGGAAGATGGACCCCTGGAGCGGCGGATCACTGGCGGTACCACCCTGGGATGCGCCAAACCAGCGTGAGATCCACACCACCGACCCCGACGTGGTCCGGCCCACCCTTTATGACCGGTACGTGTACAACGACGAACTGTGCGCCTCGTGGGCGGCGTTCCTCCTGGGCCGGAGACTGCCCGGCGGCCACATCATCCAGGCCGTCATCGAGCTTGACACAGTGCCCACCGGCTCAACGACCTTCCGCCTACAGCTGGGGCAACGGTGCTCCTGGTGGAAGGGCCTGCTGGTCCCGGTGGCGGGCTCCGACGACCTGCTGCTCGAGGTCGACTCGACCAGCCGGGAGGCCGAGGCGACCGTTGCCTCCGCGGGACTACGAGGAGGCGTTCTCGGGTTCCGCCGCCGCGAGTGGGACTTCTGGCCGTTCTCCACCGTGCGCCGCCTCGCCTACCAGGTCGGCGACCTCGACATCGTCCCCGATGCCAGCCGTGTCACCTTCGTCTGGCAGCAGGAGTAGACAACACCACGCGCCGGCGGCCGGCAGCACCCGAACGGGCTCATCGTGCCGGCGACGGCCACTGCGCGACCAGAGCTGACCTCCACCCTTCATGTCGAACATGGGCAGGCCGGGTCGCCCGGGCCGATCCAGTTAGCTTGCGCGGATGCGACGTCTCGGGAGGATCGTCAGGTCTGGCGCGATCCGCTCGCAATGCAGGTGCGTATCGCCGCGAGAGCGGATTACTCCAGCTCGAGCTGCGCGCGGACCGCGTGCCGCAACCCTGCGACAACCAAGTCGTAGGACTCCCGGATCAGGCCGCGGACGACGTCGTCCTCGACCGAACCATCGAGGTCCACGGTGTTCCAGTGGCGCTTGTTCTGGTGGTAGCCAGGTCTGATGGCGGCGTACGCCTCGCGCAGCTCGAGCGCTCGCCCAGGCTCGCACTTGAGATTGACAGAACTCGGGCCGTCGGCGAGCGGCACCAGAGCGAACATCTTGCCTCCGACCTTCATCACCGCAACGTCCTCACCGAACGGGTAGGTCTCCTCGGCCGCAGGTAGGCCGAGACAGATCGCCAGGACATCGTCGGGAGTCACGGTCCCAGTTTGGCTTCCCACAGCATCATGTGGCGACGACGGCGGGTTGCAACGGGCGTCGTGACACTCTGGACGAGCACCACCCTGGCTGACGACGCACCGGCGATGGCTGCGCGAGCCAGACCTGACCGCGACGCAGACGGAGGAACGTGATGCACGAGCGAGTGGCCGCCCTCATGCGGGCGAACCTGTACGACGTCTTCGGTGAGCGTGTCGACGAGAGGCGCGTCGAGTCGATCCGGCGGACCTATACCGAGACGGTCCGGTTCACCGACGAACAGGGCACCGTCAGCGGGCACGACGCCGTCGACCAGCGCGCCCGGGCGGTGCTGGAGCGGGCGCCGGCTGACTTCGTCTTCGCCGAGGACGGTCCGTTGTACGGCGATGCCGAGCGCGCGGCGCTCGCCTGGCGGTTCGGGCCGCCCGGCGGCGAGCCAGTCGTCCGCGGCGTCGACGTGGCGACCGTCGTCGACGGGCGGATCGACGCCCTGGAGACCCTGCTCGCGGTCTGACGCCCCGAAGGTGCGTCTTTCCGTCGCGAGTAACCCGCAGCTGCCCACCAGCGCCGTGTGTCGATAGCGACACCAACCGCCACGACGCATCCACGGTCCCCCGGCCGAGCCTCAGGCCAGTGCGCGTTGCCGGGTCCTGCTGGCGCTCGGCCGGAGCTCGATGGTCACGGGCAGATGTGGGTCACCGACCCCTTCGCGCAGGTGCGCCACCACCTCGTTCTCGAGCTCGGTGCGCACCCCGTCGATGTTGGCGGAGTCGGCCAGTTCCACCAGGAGGAACAGATGCCTCTCGCGGTGTTCACGCACCTTCGCTGACGCGCGGGTCACACCGCGGACACCCAGCGCCTCGTTCTCCACAGCGTCGGTCAGGGCGCGTGCGTGGAGCGTGGTGTAACCGTCTCGCGCATTCGTCGTCAGATCCAACCGGGTCATCCGGTCCGTCTTCAGTTGGCTGAGTAGCCACAGCAGCGCGAGCACCGCTATCAGGAGGAGCGCCCCGGTCACCGCCCACCAGAACCACTGGCGCCCATCGGGGTAGTCGACCACCTCCTGCGGCAACACCTGATCGCTCGCCCGTGACCTCCCGAAGGCCTCCATGCCGAGCGCCAGTCCGAGGCCGCCGGCGGCGAGGAGGAGCAGGCCGAGCAAGGTCAGCACGACCCGGTCAAGGAGGTGCACACGCCCGCTCATCGCTTGTCCTTCGTCTTGAGTGCCACCTGAGTGCGCATGCGGCGTTCCAGGTCGAGCGCATCCAGCCGTCCTGTCACGGCCGTCTCCACCTCGTCCCGCGTCCCGGACTCGGACAGACCAACCGTCCGAGCATCGACACGTGCGGAGCGACGGCTCAAGGAAACGCTCGCGTTGGAGACGCCGTTCGTGCGAGCAGCTGCCGCCGCGAGGTACTTCTCCAGGCTGCGTCGGGAGGCGGTGATGGTCACCCCATCGGTGCGACTGTTCAGCGCAAACGACGCTGGCTTGCCGCGTCGAAAGGCGAGCAGCAGGAGCAGCAGCCCCACCACGACGAGGGCGCCCAGCACCACCATCACGATCCGATCGTTCCAATCGTGAGTGCGCAGCCACCTGGCCCACTCGGGGTAAGGAACCAGCGCCTGCTCGCGGCCCAGCGCAGCGGCCGCGATCACGGCCACCGCCAGCAGCGAGCCGAGAAGCAGGGCCAGCGCCAGCAGGGCCGAGAGAAGTCGAGTCACCCACCCGGTGGCCGTCATGTCACTCTCGGTTCTGGTGACGGCAGCGTCATCGAGACCACCTCCACGTCGACGTGGTCCACGCGGACGCCGGTGATCGCCTCGACCTCCGAACGGATGCGCTCCCGAGCCTCGTCTGCAACGCTCTGGACAGACCTCGGCCAGCGCACCGCGATGACAGCATGCACGCTCGCGATGTCACCTTGGACCTGCGCGTCGACGCTCGCGGCGGCATCGGGACGCGCCTCCCCGATCTTGACGCCGAGCACCCTCCGCGGCGCGGCAGCGGCGTCCGGCACCAAGGTGACGGCATATCCGGCCACCTTCTCGACGACCCGGTCCTCCACCTTCAAGGCCCCACGCTCGCCTGGCGAGCGTGCGAGGCTCTCGCTGCGAGTCACGGAGCCGCTGCCTGGTGGGGACTCACCGGAGCTGGCGGCAGTCATCGCGGTGAGCGGTTGGACCCGCCGAAGTACTGGTTGAGGTCGACCTCGCCGGCGATCACCTTGCCGACGACGAAGCCGATGATCCCCAGTGCGGCGGTGAGGACGAGGCCAGCGAATCCGTCCATCGCCCAGGCGAGTCCCAGGAGAAGGCCGCAAAAGAGTCCGATCAGGGTGGGATGCATGACAACCTCCAGTGGAAAACGGGCTGTGACGGACTCACGCCCGGTGGATCAGACGGTGCGCTTCGGACGCCCTCGGGAGCGTCGGAGAAGCTCAAGTGACGGGAGCGCGCCCTGCCACCAGCGGCGCCGGCGGCTGAACCTCATCTCCGGATAGCCGTTGCCAACAGGAAGCCCTCGATCGAAGCGATCGAGGCGTTCGATGAACTCAGCGACGTCCCCACCCGCGTCGGGGTGGTGGGCGCGGATCAGTGCCCGTCGCCGGCGGCGACGCTCCTCCTCGGTCTCACCATGCGGGGACATGCCTGTCCCGCTCTCCCGAGGGACCCGTGCCGGTGTCGAGGTCGGCCACGTGTACGTCGACCTGCCGACCCCCGGCGTACGCCGCCAGCGCCCTGCGCACCTGTGCCTCCAGCAACGGCACGGAGTAGCCAGCGGCCAGCACGACCGACACCAGGACGCGGGAGTCCTCGATCCGGACACCGATCACCCGGCGTCCCGGAAGATAGGTGGCCACCGCCCAGGTGCCGCCCTGGTCCAGCGCGGCCACCGCCGGACACGCCAACGCTGCCGACGCGATCACGTCGACCTCGTAGGTGCCCTGTGCAGATACGCCGCCGACGTCGGTCACTGGACCCGAGGCTCCTGGGCACCTTCCTCGTCGTCGACGGGCAGGTGGATGTCGTTGACGGAGACATTCACCTCCGTCACCTCCAGTCCGGTCATACCTTCGACCGCCGAGATCACGTTTCGCCTGACAGCACGGCTGAGCTCGACCATGGACACTCCGTACTCGGCCACGAGGTCGAGGTCGATCGCGGCCTGCCTCTCACCGACCTCCACCGCGACACCCTGGCCGGTGGACTGGGAGGAACCCGGGATCCGCTCCCGGATGGCGCCGATCGCCCTCGCCGTGCCGCCGCCGAGGTCATGCACACCCGAGATCTCTCGAGCCGAGATGGCGGCGATCTTCTGGACGACGCTGTCGGCGATCGTCGTGTTGCCCTTGGAGGTCTGCAGCTCGGAGGGACCAGCGGACCCCCGGGTGCTGAGCTCTTGTGAGGTGCCGGATCCGGTTGAGTCTGAGGGATTGGTCATGTCTTCTCCTCGGTGGGGCACAAGCGTGGACTAAACGCAAACGACTGTGCACTTAGTCACAAGTACCCAACAGGACGAGGCGGATGCAGCGCGCGGGCACGCCGCCGACTAGAGGACCAGGTCGGCGGCCTTCGTGCTTCCCGCCTCCCGCGCCGCTGCTCAGCGCGGCGGCAGCAGCTCGCCGTTCGCGCGGTAGACGAAGCACACGCCGTGCAGCACAGGCGAGTGCCAGCCCTCCTCGGGGTCCCAGCCGGCGATGACCGAGGCTCCGGCGAGTCGCTTCGGGACGGCAGGGGTGCAGTCCTCTTGCGCCTCAGCGCGGAGCACGTCGGCGCTCGGGTACGTCGAGATGCCGCCGAGGGCAGCCAGCGTGCCCGTCGCCTCGTAGGCGTGCGGTCGGTCGCACGGGATCGTCGGCTGCTCGCTGGTGGGGGGCTCGGCCAGACAGGTCCAGAGGTCGTCGGGCGGCTCGTCCGCGAGATCGAGCGCAGACCGTGTCAGCGTGCGGGCAGGCGCCGCGTGCTCGCCTGTGGGGCTCCACCACGGCCCCGGGATGACGGCGTCGCAACGTGCCCAGGACTCTCCGGCGGCGACCTGCTCCTTGCTCGGCAGGTACCAGGCCGCTGCCCAGTGGATCCAGCTCTCGTTGTCGATGTTGAGGTATTCACCGACGACGTCGTAGCACGTGCCGCCCCTCGCGTCGGCCTCCTCCTCGGTCGCCTCCGCGAGCGTGAACGTGGCGACGGTCTCCGTGGTGTGGGGCTGCGAGCAAGGCACCTCCGGCGAGTCGTCGAAGTAGTCGGTCGGCTCGACCGCCGCCTTCGGCGGCACCGCCCAGCACGTGCCGCGGGCCGGAGCCCCTCCGGCGCCCGCGCCCACGGTGGCCGTCTCGGTCGGCTTGGGAGCCGGGGCGGGCGAGTTCTCCCTCCCGCCGCGGTCGAGGATCGCCACGCCGGCGGCCAGCACGGCCACCAGTCCGGCCGCACCGACGGCCACACCGATCCGGCGGCGCTCGCGCGACGCCGCGATCCGCGCATGGACCTCGTCGAGCCGCTCGAAGGTGCGATCGTCCAGGGCCGAGGCGCGCTCGGCCAAGAACCTGAGGTCCGGCCCGTTCATGGCAGGTTCCTCTCGTCCACGACCGGCCCGAGTGAGGAGTCCAGCCTGAGCTTGGCCAACGCCTTGGAGCACTGGCTCTTGACCGTCCCGATCGAGCATCCGAGCAGGTGGGCGGTGTCCGCCTCCGTGCGGTCCTCGACATAGCGGAGGACGACGACGGCGCGCTGTCGACGCGGCAGACGCCCGAGCGCGTTCCACACGTCCTGCCCCTCGGCCAGATCCTCGATCTCGGCCGCCGCCGGTGCGTTGGCGAGCGGCAGCTCGGCCGGCGTCTCCCGGACCCAGCGCCGCCGCCACCACGACGTCGCGGTCGTCGTCATGATCCGGCGGACGTAGGCCTCCGGATCCTCGATCCGGCTCCACACGAACCACGCCTTGGTCAGCGCCGTCTGCACCAGGTCCTCGGCCAGGCCGCCGTCCTGCACCAGCAGGTACGCCGACCGGATCAGCGCTTGGGACCGCGCGACGACGAAGTCGTCGAACTCCGCTTCGTCTGCCATGCGATCACGACCCTCGGGTCGACGCCGACCGGTGCCGACATCGCTACCAAGACGCGCTGGGAGCGCGCGATGGTTGCCCTGCCAGACCGCATTCTCCCACCCCGCGACCCACGCCACCCGGGCCTCGACCGGCACGCCTCCCGTCCAGGGCAGGCAACCGTTTCCTCCCGCCAAAGCGTCTTGGGAGCACCACCGGCCGTCCAGGTCGGCAGGCCTCCTGGAAGGAGAAGGCGATGGTGTTCTGGTCAGTCGTCGTCCTCGTCGTCCTCGTGGTGCTCGTCGCCGCCTGGCGGGCCGACCGGAAGCGGCACGTCAGGATCAGCCGGACCAACGGCGACGTCGAACGCGACATCGGCGACACCTGGGGCTACTACCACTGAGCGGCGCCCCGATGACGGCCGTCCGCGCGATCAGCAGTCCGAGGCCGGCGTACGTCGAGCCGCGCGGGGGTCCTCACAGCCCCCGGGCGAGGACGATGCCGCCGAGGAGGCCGGCGAGGGCGCCCAGGGCGGCCAGGGCGAACCGGTCGACGGGGGTCTTCGGGAGCCAGGCCGGCAAGCGCCCGGCCCGGTGCTTGGCGTCGGTCACGGAGTTCTCCTGGGTGGGGAGGTGGGTCGTCCACTCTCAACGAGCCTCCCGGGCAGTCGTCACACCCGGGCAGCATCGAGCCCTCACTCCGACGGCCTCACTCCCGACAGCCTCACTCCGACAGCCCAGCTCCGCCGCCTCGGGTGTCTCGGGCGGTCGCGTACCCGTCCTCGTCGGTCCGCTCGCGTCGCTTGCGGCGGACGCGCCAGACCACGATCCCGGCGATCACCAGCAGGGCGACGACGACCGCCGTGCCCTTGCCGATCGTCGAGGCGACCTTCTCGTAGGACGCGCCCGCGAAGTAGCCGACCAGGCTGAAGGTGACCCCCCAGGCGATCCCTCCGGCCGCGTTCCAGAGGAGGAACGTCCGATAGCGCATCTGGCTGAGGCCGGCGATACCCGGCATCACGGCCCGGAAGAAGGCGGTCCAACGCGCGACGAAGACGGCCGGTCCGCCGCGCCGACGAAGCATCTCCTGCGCGTCGTGGATCCGCGACTGGTGCTTGCGCAACGGGCCGATCTGCAGGACGCGCGGCCCGAGATGCTTGCCGACCTCGTAGCCGACGGTGTCGCCGACGATCGCGCTGACCACTACGAGCACGATGAGGGTGACGATGTCGAGGTGGCCCTGGTTGGCCAGGAAGCCGCCGAGCAGGACGGCCGTCTCCCCGGGGAGGACGAAGCCGACGAAGAGCGCCGCCTCGCCGAAGACGAGCAGGGCGATGATCGCGTAGGCCAGGGCAGGCGGTACCGATCGGATGGCGTCCAACACGCCTTGCAGCACAGGTACCCGTACCCCCTTCAACACGGCCCACGCACGGCTGCCCGTACGCCGGCCAGCTAGCCGAGCTGGAGCGGCGCCCTCGTGAACCTGCGTTCCTGGGCCGGCGTGATGACGCCGGTGGCCGCCAGGCGCTCGAGCACGTGCGCGCGCCGACGGGCGGCCAGGCCAGGGTGCCGGATCGGGTCGTAGGCCGACGGGGCCTGGACGGTGCCGGCCAGGAGGGCGGCCTGCGGCCAGTCCAGGCGTTCGGGCGAGGTGCCGAAGTAGCCGGACGCGGCAGCGTCGAGGCCGTAGTAGCCATGGCCGAAGTAGGCGGCGGCCAGGTACATCTCCAGGATCGCCTCCTTGGACCACCGGTGGTCGAGCTTGACGGCCAGCATCGCGTCCTCGGACCGGTCGAGGAGGCCGTCCCGCCCGTCGCTGTAGAGCAGCTTCGCGAGCTGCTGCTCCAGCGTCGCCCCGCCCGAGTCCCCGCCGCGCACCGACGCCAGGGCGGCATGGCCGGCGCCGACGAGATCCATCCCGCCGTTGACGTAGAAGCGGCTGTCCTCGGTCGCGAGCAGAGCATCGGCGACCCTGGCCGGCGGCCGGACGACGGGGTCGCTCGTCCCGCGCAGCGCCGCCTGGTGCTCGACGCGCTGCGCGGCATCGCTCACGCCTGGGGTGAGCGCGTAGAGGACGGTTGCCGCGGAGCCCGCCAGCAGGGACACCGTCACGAAGCAGAGCAGCACGCGCCGCAGCCAGCGACGTCGACGGGCCCCCGCGACCACGGCCTGCGTCCCGACGGCGACGAGTACGCCGACCAGGACCCAGTCGACCCACGCCAGCCCGAACACCGCCCAGCCCAGGCAGGCCACCGCGCTGCCCGTCGCCGCCGCCAGGGCCCCGCCCGCGAGGCTGCCCGCGAGCGTCCGCCAACGGTCGACGTGGGACAACGACACCTGGGTCGTCATACCGGGAGGATGCTCGCGCCAGGTGAAGGCTGCATGAAGGCCCGGGTCAGCCTTCATGCGGGCTTCACGGGACCTGGCGCACGCTCCTCGCATGAGGACCGCGCCGGCGCGCCTCTGGGCGTGGCTCGCCGATCGTCCCGGGTCGTCGCTCACGGCGGGACTGCTGCTGGCGGCCGGCCTGCGGCTGCCGTTCGTCGCGGCACCGTTCGGCGTCGACGAGGGCGGCTATCTCTACATCGCCCAGCACTGGCCGGGGCCCGGCCACTGGCTCTACGGAGACCAGTGGGTGGACCGCCCGCCGGCCCTCCTGCTGCTGTTCAAGACGGTGGTCCTGCTCGGGAGCTCGCCCGTGGCGATGCGCCTGGTCGCGATCGCTGTGGTGTGTGTGCTCGTCGCCAGCGCCTGGTACGCCGGCCGACGGCTGGCCGGCGGTGACGGTGCCCTCGCGGCCTCGCTCTGCGCGGCGGCGCTCGGGTCGAACCCCGCGCTCGGCGGCAGCGAGCTGATGAGCGACGGCGTCGGCGCGATGTTCGTCATGCTCTCGTTCGCGCTCCTCCTCGCCGCCATCAGCGCCCACGACGACTCCCCCGGTCGTCGGGCGGTCGCCCTCGCCGGGCTCGCGGGGTGCGCGGGCGTGCTCGCGTTCCTCAGCAAGCAGAGCGCCGTCGTGGCCATGGTCGTCGCTGTCGTCGTGCTGGGAGCGAGATCACGCCGGCACTGGTCGCTCCTCCTCGGCTACGCCGTCGGCGCGCTGGTACCGCTCGCCGCGACGCTCGCGTGGGCGGCGGAGGGACCAGGCGTGGCCATGCTGGCGAACGCCCTCTACACGTTCCGGGTGGCCTCCGTCCGGGTCGTCGAGAGCTCGACGTCGCATGCTCCCTCGGGCCGGTTCGGCACCTACGTCCGCGTCCTGGTCGTCAGCGGGCTCGGGTTCTCGCTCGGACACCTCGCCTACGACATGCTGACCCGGCGGAGGTCCTGGCTGCTGCGCGGAACGGTCGCCGTCGCGGCCGCCTGCCTCGCGAGCGTCATCGTCGCCAGCCTGAACTGGTACGTCCACTACTGGCTCGCCGTCGTCCCGCTCGCGGCCGTCGGTGTCGCGCTCGCCTTCGTCCCGGCCGAGCGCACCTGGCGCGCACGCATGATCCCGAGGGCCGTCGTCGCGGCGACCGTGCTCGCCTCCGTCGCCAACGTCGCCCTGCAGCTGCCGGTGAACCTGGCCTCACCGGCGATGGCCCGGTTCGTGGCCGCGGCCGCGCGGCCGCGCGACACCATGATGGTGCTGTGGGGCCAGCCGAACCTGCTCGAGGAGACCGGGCTGCGGACGCCCTACCCGTACTCCTGGTCGCTGCCCGTGCGCGTCGAGGACCCGCACCTGCAGCTGTTCGCCGACCTGCTGGCGGGCCCGCGAGCGCCGACCTGGCTGCTCGACGTCGGCCGCTCCAACGCCTGGCACCTCGAGACCCCACGCGTGGCACGCCTGATCGCGCGGCGCTACCACGTGGCCGCCGTCGTCTGCGGCCACGACATCCTCCTGCGCGACGGCGTACGTCGATCGCTCGGTGCGGGCGCGGCCGCGGTGCCCCTCGGCCGTTGCTGACGGCGCCTAGAGTCGCGGCATGCACGGGAACGCGGTCTCTCTGGGCTGGCCGCTCACCGCGCTGCTGGTGTTCTTCGCGCTGACCGCGGCGAGCGTGACGCGGCTGGCGACCCTCGGCGACTGGCGAGCGCCGCTCACCGCCGCGGTCCGCTGCGTCGTCCAGCTCGCGGCGGTCAGTCTCGTGATCAGGTTCGCGATCGAGTCGATGGCGTGGACGGTCGTGTTCGTCGGCGGGATGATCGCCGTCGCCGCGGCCACGTCCGCGCGCCGGGTCACGGGATCGCTACGAGCCGCGCCGTGGATGGCGACGCCCATCCTCGCGGGCGTCGTCCCGGCGATCGGCCTGGCCCTGGCCAGCACCGCGGTGCCGGCGAAGCCGATCGCCGTCCTCCCGACCGCGGGCATCCTCGTCGGCGGGGCGATGTCGGCGGCGACGCTCGCGGGTCGCCGCGCCACCGACGAGCTCACCTCGCAGCACGGCCAGTACGACGCCGCGCTGGCGTTGGGCCTCACGCGCCGCCAGGCCGTGGGCATCGTCGCCAGGTCGGCCGCCGGACTCGCGCTCGTCCCGGGGCTCGACCAGACCCGGACGGTCGGGCTGGTGACCCTGCCCGGCGCCTTCGTCGGTGTCCTGCTGACGGGGGCGTCCCCGTTGCAGGCCGGCGTCGCGCAGGCGTTCGTGCTGATCAGCCTGCTCGCCGTGC
Organism: Nocardioides sp. CER19; assembly: GCF_029846275.1. Lineage (GTDB taxonomy): Bacteria > Actinomycetota > Actinomycetes > Propionibacteriales > Nocardioidaceae > Nocardioides. The sequence goes on along the minus strand of NZ_JARVWS010000001.1, from coordinate 1,314,916 downwards.
AGGCGGTCTCCGCGGCCGTCACCATCGAGCTCGTCGCCTCCGCGCGGACCCTTCCGGCGCGCCTCGAGCTGCGGCAGTAGCCCGGCGGGCGCTCGTCAGCCGACGACCGCTGACGACAGCCGGCGAGCACTCACCCGACCGAACGTCGGCGGGTCGAGCGGCCGGCACGGCGCGGCCGACCTGCCCACCTTCGACAGGCCGAGCCGGTCGCCGTTCTGGTAGTCCGGCAGGTCACCCGCCGACGAGGGGTTCATCACCTGGGTCCGGTCGTCGACGTGGTCGAGCCCCATCGCGTGGCCCATCTCGTGGAGCAGGACCTCCCGGATCATGCCGGCACGCCGCTTCGGGTCGTAGCCGAGCAGCGACTTGTCCATCGCGATGCCGACCGAGGTGTAGTAGGAGGGCTCCGTGCCCGCCGAGCCCCAGCTCCGGTAGGCGATGCCGACGGTGCTGCCGGCGAGGTTCGGGTCCTGGGCGGCGCTGAGCCACTGGATCACGATGGAGTTCTCCCCGTCGTCCACGCCGTAGGTGGTCGTGCCCCGGAAGGCGAACGCGTAGCCGGTGTAGGCCGACACCTTCCCCATCACGGCCGCGACGGTCGCCGCCCAGCCGGCGGGCGCCCCGGCCATGTTGAGGTAGTAGGGGATGGGGGTGCACGCGGCCCAGCGGACCGGCGTACGGCCGTCGTCGGTGTTGACCGCGTAGTGGGCCGGCCGGGGCTTCGCCGGCGCGGCGGCCCGCTTCTTCCTGACGCACCGACCGGCCTTGCGCACCTTGCCGTGCGGGCACCTCGTGGCCTTCTTCCTCGAGACGCACCTGCCGTGCCGGCGGACCTTGCCCTTCGCGCACCGTCGGGGCCTGGCGGCCTCGGCGTCGCCCCCCGAGGTCGACGGCCGAACGGAGACGGCACCGCGCGCGGCGGCGGTTCCGCTCGCCGTCGCGACCGTCGCGCCCGCCGGCACGAGCGCGAGGAGGAGCAGGACGACCAGCACGGGTGCGGCGTGTCGAAGCCCACGAGGGGGGACGGTCGGACGCGTCTTCACCTCGGGACCATCGGCCGTCGGGCCCCTCGACTGAGCGCCTCGACCCGGCGTACCCGCGATGTGGGCACCGGGGCAAAGGTCATTAGCCTCGCTGTGTGAGCAGCATCAGCCCGGCCCTGCAGCCCCACTTCGACACGGTCCTCGCCCGGAACCCCGGCGAGGTCGAGTTCCACCAGGCCGTGGCGGAGGTGCTGGGCTCGCTAGCCCCGGTCGTCGAGCGTCACCCCGAGTACGTCGACCAGGCGATCATCGAGCGGATCTGCGAGCCCGAGCGCCAGCTGATCTTCCGGGTGCCGTGGGTCGACGACCAGGGCCAGATGCAGATCAACCGTGGCTTCCGGGTGGAGTTCAACTCCGCCCTCGGCCCCTACAAGGGCGGCCTGCGCTTCCACCCCTCGGTCTACCTGGGCATCGTGAAGTTCCTGGGCTTCGAGCAGATCTTCAAGAACTCCCTGACCGGCATGCCGATCGGCGGCGGCAAGGGTGGCTCCGACTTCGACCCGCGCGGGCGGTCCGACGCCGAGATCATGCGGTTCTGCCAGTCCTTCATGACCGAGCTCTACCGCCACCTCGGTGAGCACACCGACGTCCCCGCCGGCGACATCGGCGTCGGCGGCCGCGAGATCGGCTACCTCTTCGGCCAGTACAAGCGCATCACCAACCGCTACGAGTCCGGCGTGCTGACGGGCAAGGGCATCGCGTGGGGTGGCTCCCTGGTGCGCACCGAGGCCACCGGCTACGGCACGGTGATGTTCGCGCAGTCGATGCTCGGCGCCCAGGGCAAGGACCTCGACGGCCGCCGCGTCACTGTCTCCGGCTCCGGCAACGTCGCGACCTACGCGATCGCCAAGGCGCAGCAGCTCGGCGCCGACGTCGTCGCCTTCTCCGACTCCTCCGGCTACGTCGTCGACGAGGCCGGCGTCGACCTGGCCCTGCTGCGTGAGGTCAAGGAGGTCCAGCGCGGCCGCGTCGCCGACTACGTCGAGCAGCGCCCGGGCGCCCGCCTGGTCACGTCCGGCTCCATCTGGGACGTGCCGACCGAGGTCGCCCTCCCCTGCGCCACCCAGAACGAGCTCGACGAGTCGGACGCGAAGCAGCTTGTGGTCAACGGCCTGCTCGCCGTCGCCGAGGGCGCCAACATGCCGGCGACCCCGAACGCCGTCGCCCTCATGCGCGAGGCCGGCGTCCTCTTCGGACCCGGCAAGGCCGCCAACGCCGGCGGCGTCGCGACCTCCGCGCTCGAGATGCAGCAGAACGCCTCGCGCGACGCCTGGTCGTTCGACTACACCGAGGACCGGCTGCAGCAGATCATGACCGGCATCCACGACACCTGCGTGGCGACCGCCGAGGAGTACGGCGCCCCCGGCGACTATGTCCTCGGTGCCAACATCGCCGGGTTCATCAAGGTGGCCGACGCGATGCTCGCCCTCGGCGTCATCTGACCCACCTCCCTCAGCTCGACCAGCGGCGCTGGTCAGTCGTCGATCGCTTGGTAGACGGCCGTCCAGAAGTCCTGAGAGCTCGGCAGCCGCTGGTCGCCCGCGTGCGCGCGTTGCACCATGAGGATCGTCGTCAGGTCCTCCGCGGGGTCGTTGAACCAGGCCGTCCCGTAGAACCCGGGCCACCCGTAGCTCCCGACGGACGGACCGAGACGCGTACGACGGGTGCGGACCGACATGCCGAAGCCCCAGCCCATCTCGTCGAAGTAGCCCGGCCAGAACCCGGACAACTCCTTCTGCGCCGGGGTGAGCTGGTCGGTCGTCATCAGGGTCACCGACGGCCGTGAGAGCACCCGCTCGCCGCGGTGCGACCCGCCGGCGAGCAGCGCCGAGGCGAAGGCCAGGAAGTCGTCGGCGGTCGAGACGAGGCCGCCGCCACCACTCTCGAAGACGGGCGAACGGCTCCACCGCCCGTCCGGTCCGTCCTCCACGACCAGCCCGTCGACAGCGTCGTCGTGCGCGTACGCCGTCGCCAGCCGGCCTAGCCTGTCGTCGTCCACGCAGAAGCCGGTGTCGCGCATCCCGAGCGGCTCGCAGATCCGCTCGCGCAGCACCTCCCCGAACGACCGGCCGGTCGCGCGAGCGACGAGTACGCCGGTCACGTCGCCAGCGGTGTCGTACATCCAGCGCTCCCCCGGCTGGTGCACCAGCGGCAACGCGCCGAGCCGACGGATCCACTCGTCCGGGGGCTGCTCCCCGACGGCGCCGAGTGCGTCGGCGATCGGAACCGTCCCGGGCTCGGCCGGGACCATGCCGGTGCCGAGCGTGTAGGTCAGCAGGTCGCGCACGAGGATCGGGCGCCTCGCCGGGACCGTCCTCTCCAGCGGACCGTCCGGATCCACGAGCACGCTCATGTCGGCCAGCTCCGGGAGCAGGTCGTCGACCGGGTCGTCGAGGCGCAGCGTGCGGTCCTCGACGAGCGTCATGACGCACGCGGCGACGACGGGCTTCGACATCGAGCCCAGGCGGCAGATCGTGTCGAGCGCCATCGGCGTCGCCGACCCGGCACCCTCGAACGCGAGGGTGCCGGCGGCCTCGACGCGCACGTGACCGTGCCTGGCGAGCACGGCCAGGGCGCCCGGGACGAAGCCGGAGTCGACGTGGTGCTCGAGCAGCTCGCGCACCCGAGCCAGTCGTGGCGTCGAGAAGCCACCAGTCGCCAACGTTCCTCCTCGTGCCGTGGGTGGTCCCCGGGGCCACCCTCCACCTTCTCCACGAACGGCGACAGCCCGATCCGACACGTCGAGCCGACTCTGCCGTCCGGCTCGCGCGCCGTCCGGCTCGCGCGCCGTCCGGACCGCGCGCCGACCGGTCCGAGCACCGAGCGCGGCGACCTCCACCCGTGCCAGACTCGCAACGTCGACGCCACCCGGAGGTGACGAGCCGTGAGCCGCACTCCCATCGCACAGCATGCGCTGCTGTCGGACTGCCACTCGACCGCGCTCGTCGACTCGGCGGGATCCGTCGAGTGGCTCACCTTCCCGCGATTCGACAGCCCGACCGCGATGGCGCGGCTGCTGGACGACGACGCCGGCCACTGGTCGATCCGGCCCCGCGGCGACTTCTCCGTGTCGCGCCGCTACCTGGAGGGGACCCTGGTCCTCGAGACGACGTTCCGGACGCCGTCGGGCACGGCGATCCTGACCGACGCCCTGGCGATGGGTCCGGACAACGAGGGGCACGGGCTGGGCCGCGACGTGCCGCACGTGCTGGTGCGCTCGATGACGTGCGAGACCGGGAGCGTGGAGGTCGAGGTCTCCTACGCGCCGCGGCCGGAGTACGGGCTCGTCACACCGGTCGTGTCGCAGGTCGACGGTGGGCTCGCCGCACGTGGCGGCGCGGACCGGCTGGTGCTGTCCTCGCCCGTCGACCTGGCGGTCGAGGCCGGCGGCGCGACGGGACGTCACACCCTTCGGACCGGTGAGACGCTCCCCTTTGCCTTGCACCGGTCGACGTGGGGCGAGCCGGCGGCCCGCGTGTGGGCGGCCGACGAGATCGACGTACTGCTCGATCGGACGGTCGCCGCCTGGCGGTCCTGGTCGGTGCTGCACGAGCGGTACGACGGTCCGTGGCGGGACCTCGTGCACACGAGCGGACGCGTGCTGAAGGCGCTGACCTTCCAGCCGTCAGGCGCCGTCGTGGCCGCCCCGACCACCTCGCTGCCGGAGGTGGTCGGTGGCGACCGCAACTGGGACTACCGCTACTGCTGGGTCCGCGACGCCAGCCTCACCCTCGAAGCGCTGTGGATCGCGGCGTGCCCGGACGAGGCCGAGGAGTTCTTCGCCTTCATGGCGACGGCTGCCGCCTCGGCCGTCGCGGCCGAGCAGTCGCTGCAGATCATGTTCGGGGTCGGCGGCGAGCACGACCTGACCGAGCGGACCCTCCCCCACCTCGCCGGCTGGCGCGCCAGCGCACCGGTGCGCGTCGGCAACGGCGCCTGGAACCAGACCCAGGTCGACGTCTACGGCGAGCTCCTCGGTGCCGCCCACCGCCTCCGCGAGCAGCTGACGACCCTCGACGACGACACCCGCCGCTTCCTTGCCTCGCTCGCCGACGCCGCGGCCGTCCGCTGGCGCGAGACCGACCGGGGCATCTGGGAGGTGCGGGGCGAGCCGCGGCACTTCCTCCACTCGAAGGTCATGTGCTGGGTCGCGCTGGACCGCGCGATCGACATGGCCGACGGGATCGTCGACGGTTCTCGCGTGCAGGCCTGGAAGCAGGCTCGCGCCGAGATCGAGGAGCTCGTGACGCTGCACGGGTGGAGCGAGTCGGCCGGCGCGTTCACGCAGTACATCGGCACCGACGCGCTCGACGCCTCCAGCCTGATGCTGCCGATCACGGGCCTCCTGCCGGCCACCGACGCCCGCGTGCTGGCGACGATCGACGCGATCGAGCAACGGCTCACCGACGAGCGCGGGCTCGTCTACCGCTACCGGTCCGACACCGGCGTCGACGGCTTCGAGAGCACCGAGGGCACGTTCCTGCTCTGCACGTTCTGGCTCGCGCAGGCGCTGGCGATGGCGGGCCTCGTGGATCGCGCACGCGGGGTCTTCGAGCGAGCCGTCCGCTACGTCAACGACGTCGGGCTCCTCGCCGAGGAGGTCGACCCCGAGTCCGGCGAGCTGCTCGGCAACTTCCCGCAGGCGTTCAGCCACATCGGGCTCGTCAACGCTGCGTGGGCGATCAGCCTCGCGGAGGAGCGGTCCCCATCGAGCTGAGGACGACGTCGGCGTAAGGCCGAGGCACCTCCTCCCAGAGGAAGTGGCCGGCGTCGAGCACCACAGCGCGAGCGTGGGGCGCCCGGTCCGCCACGAAGGTGGCGTTGACCGGCGGCACGATCCGGTCGTGCCTGCCGGTCACGACGGTCACGGGAGTCTGCAGTCCCGGGAGCAGCTCGGCCAGGACCGGGAGCTCCTCCGGGTAGCGACGCACGTATCTCATCGACTCGACGAACCGGTCGCCCTCATAGCTGGTGAGGTAGTCGGCACGGATCTCGTCGGGGACGTGTCCAGCGTGGTTGTCGACGGCAGCGTTGACGATGGCGCGCGGGTCGACCCGGCGGTAGCGGTCCAGGTCCGGGTCGAGCACCCATGAGGCGAGCGGGTCCCCCAGCCGAAGGGGGTACGCAGTACCGCCGCCGCCGACGACGAGCCCGGAGAAGGTCCCGGGATGAGCCGCCGCCGCGAAGAGCGCCGCCGGTGTGCCGACGTCCGGCGCGACCACGAATGGCCGGTCGAGCCCGAGCTCGGAGACCAGGTGGACGAGGAACTCGCCCATCGCGCGCGGCGACAGGAGGTCGTCACGGCGCTCGGAGTGGCCGAAGCCGGGGAGGTCCACGGCGAGCAGCCGAGCATGCGGGGCGAGCAGCGGCCAGATCGGGGCGAAGGCGCGGAGGCTCTCCGGCCAGGGGCTGGTGAGCAGGACGGCGGGTCGTCGGTCGGCGCCCGAGTCGACGTACCTGATGTGGACGCCGTCGATGGAGCGGGACCGGCTGGGCGGGACGGGGGCGATCGTGGTGGTCATGGCTGCGTGCTCCTTCGGTGGTCGGGCTGTCTCCAACCTCGCGCGGCGAGCCGGCCGTCGCACCCGGGTACGGCACTGGTCCGCTCGCGGGCTGCTGGGCCATTCACCACGCCCGCCGACCGCCCTACTGTGACGACATGGGCGGGACCGTCCCCGAGCTGCTCGGCCGCTCACGCGAGCGGGCGGAGCTCGACGGCGCCCTGAACCGCGTGCGAGACGGCGAGAGCGTCGTTCTCGTGGTGAGGGGCGAGGCCGGGATCGGCAAGACCGCGCTCCTGCAGTACGCCGCGCACCGCGGATCCGACTGCCGGGTTCTCGCGGTGGCAGGTGTCGAGTCCGAGGTCGAGCTGCCCTTCGCGGCGCTCCACCAGATCTGCGGCCCGCTGCTGGGCGAGGTCCGGGCGGTTCCCCAGCACCAGGAACAGGCGCTCCGTGTGGCCCTGGGCAACGCGGCCGGACCACCGCCGGACCGCTTCCTGGTCGGGCTGGCGGTGCTGAGCGTGCTCGCCGAGGTGGCGGCCGCGCGTCCGGTGGCACTCCTCGTCGACGACGCCCAGTGGCTGGACGAGGCGTCCCGCCAGGTCCTCGGCGTGGTCGCTCGCCGCCTCGTCGCCGAGTCGGTCCTGTTCCTGCTGGCGGTCCGGGAGATCGGGGAGAGCCGCCTCTTCCCCGGCGTGACGGAGCTGACCGTCGACGGACTCGGCGGGGACGACGCCCGTGAGCTCGTCGTCCGTGCGACTGCCGGACACCTCGACGAACGTGTCCGTGAGCGCCTGGTCGCGGAGACGCGAGGGAACCCGCTGACCCTCCTGGAGCTGGTGCGCGGGATGACGGAGGCCGAGCTCGGCGGCGGCTTCGCGCTCCCGTCCGCGACCCTGTCCCCGGGGCTGCTGGAAGACCGCTACCTCCAGCGCGTCCGGGCACTTCCCGCGCCGACGCGACGGTTGCTCCTGCTTGCCGCCGCCGACGCCACCGGCGACCCCACGCTGCTGTGGCGGGCGGCGCAGGTGGCAGGTGTCGGTCACGACGCCGCCGAGCCGGCCCGTTCCGAGCGGCTCCTCGAGATCGGCTCCGGGGTTCGCTTCCGGCACCCGTTGATGCGCGCGGCGGCCTACGCCGCGGCGTCGGCCGAGGAGCGACGAGAGGCGCATCGGGCCCTGGCGGGGGTGATCGATCCCCACATCGACCCGGATCGCCGCGTGTGGCACCTGGCCGCCGCGGCCACGGGGCCGGACGAGGCCGTGGCTGCGGAGCTCGAGCGCTCCGCCACGCGTGCCGAGGCTCGCGCCGGGCTCCCGGCCGCGGCGGCGTTCCTCCAGCGCTCGGTCGGGCTCACCGTGGATCGCTCACGACGCGCGGATCGTGCGCTGGCCGCCGCGCACGCGCACCTGCACGCCGGCGCCTACGACGCCGGCCTGGGGGTCTTGGCCGAGGCGGAGGCCGATGCCGTCGACGACCTCCGGCGAGCGCGCGTCGAACGGCTGCGAGCGGAGATCAACCGCGCCTCGTTGTCCGGTCGGGACGCCCCGCTTCTCCTCCTCCAAGCCGCCGAACGACTCCAGTCGCTCGACCCGGTGCTGGCGCGCGAGACGCATCTGGACGCGTGGGGCGCCGCGCTCGTCGCCGGCGCGCTCGCGTCCCCGGGTGGTGACCTGGTGGCGGTCTCGACGGCGGCTCGTGCCGTCCTTGCGGCGACACCGGGAAGGGAGCCGTGCGCGCACCTTCTGAGCGGCCTTTCCACGCTGATCCTCGACTCACCGCGAGAGGCTGCGCCCGCGTTGCGCCGAGCGCTGACCGCGTTCATCGACGACGGGGCGGTCACCGATGAGTGGCTGCACTACGGCGCCCTCGTCTCCAACGCCGCGCTCACGTTGTGGGACTTCGCCGCCTGGGACGCGGCCAGCGCCCGACACGTCGAGCTCGCCCGCGCCTCCGGTGCGCTGGCACCGCTGGTCACCGCCCTGAACGTACGGCGTGTGGTCGCGATGTTCGCCGGGGACTTCGACGCCGCCCGGTCCGAAGGGGTCGCGGAGGAGGTCGCCAAGCAGGTGACGGGCACCCGGCGGGCGTCGTACGGCGACCTGTTCCAGGCCGCCTTCGAGGGCGACCCGGAGCGCGCCCACCGGCTGATCACCACCACCGCTGACGAGGCGCTCGCACGGGGCGAGGGGCTCGGCTGGCACATCGCCGACCGAGCCTCCGCCCTTCTCCACCTCGGCGTCGGCCGCTACGCCGACGCCTCGGCCGCCGCCGCCCGCGCCGCCGAGAGCAACCTGGGCCCCTTCACCGCCCAAGCGCTCCCCGACCTCGTCGAGGCGGCAGCCCGCAGCGGGCAGCCGGAGCTGGCGGCGGATGCGCTGCTTCGTCTCCAGGCCGCCGTCAGGGGCTGCGACACGGACTGGGCCACCGGTGTCGAGGCGCGCAGCCGGGCCCTCCTGATCGACGGCACCGAGGCCGAGAAGGCCTACGACGAGGCGATCGGCCGGCTCGGCCGCACCCCGCTCCGGGCGGAGCTGGCGCGCGCCGAGCTGGTCTACGGGGAGTGGCTGCGCCGCGAGGGTCGGCGCTCCGCCGCCCGGACCAGGCTTCGATCCGCGCACGACACCTTCGTCGAGCTGGGCATGGAGGCGTTCGCCGAACGGGCACGTCGGGAGATGGCGGCCACCGGTGAGAAGGTGCGCAGGCGCGTGGTCGAGACGCTCAACCAGCTCACGCCACAGGAGGAGCACATCGCTCGTCTGGCCCGCGACGGCCAGAGCAATCCCGAGATCGCGGCCGAGCTGTTCATCAGCTCCCGCACCGTCGAGTGGCACCTGCGCAAGGTGTTCGGCAAGCTCGGGATCACCTCACGCCGGGAGCTTCGCGAAGCTCTTCCCGCCCACGGGCGCGTCGGCGTGTAGGGCCGCGCGTCCGACCCGCGCCGGGGCCCGTGACCGACATGGGTGTGAGCGCCGGGATCGCGCTCCTCTACGTGCGCGTCAAGGTGGTCCTTCTCGCCCTCGCCGTCGCCGTCGGGCTCCTGATCGCCTCGCCGCTGCTCCTGCGGACCGGGTCGACCCGGTAGTCACGAGAGCAGCTGCTGGCCCCCGTCGATGTCGTACGTCGCCCCGGTGAGCGCGGTGTTCGTCATCAGGTGCACCGCCAGCGCCGCGACGTCGGCGGGGGTGACCACGCGGGCGATCGGGAGGGTGTCGCGCAGCTGCGCGCGCCGCTGCTCCAGGTCGTCGCCCAGCAGGTCGGCCGACAGCGGCGTGTCGACGAAGCCGGCGGCGATCAGGTTGACCCGGATCGGGGCGATCTCGAGGGCGAGGTTGGCGACCAGGGCGGGCATCGCCGCGGTGCCGACCGCCGCCGTGGCGAGCCCCGGCTTGGGCCGGCGGGCGCCGGTGCCGCCCATGAACAGCAGCGTGCCGCCGGGGCGCACCGTCCCGACGGCGTGCCGGGCCACGTTGACCGCGAGCCACAGGTGCTCGTCGAAGGAGCGGCTCGCCTGGTCGACGTCGATGTCGGCCAGCAGCCCGTAGTAGGGCCGGCCCGCGGTCACCATCACGTGGTCGATCGGCGTCGGCAGCTGCTCCCAGAACCGCGCCAGAGCGGCGGCGTCGGTGGCCTCGAACGCGGCGGTCCGGAGCGCACCGACCTCGGCGCCCGCCCGCTCGAGTCGCTCGGGGTTCCGGGCCGCCAGCACGACCTCGGCGCCCTCGGCCCGGGCCAGCCGGGCCGTCTCCAGCCCGATGCCGGCGCTGCCACCGATCACGACGACGGTCTGCCCGGACAGTGCTGTGGTCACGACGCCGTCCTCCGGCTCAGAGGAGGGCACGCAGCACCGGCTGCACGCCGCGATGGAACGTCGGATACGCGAAGTGCATGTCCGCCAGCACGGTGATCGGGATCTGAGCGTGGACGGCGGTGACGATCATCGACAGCACCTCACCGCCCATGCTGCCCACGACGGTGCCACCGACCAGGACGCCCCGGTCGGCGTCGGCCACGAGCTTGATCGGACCGGGGTCCTCGGCGATCCAGCCGCGGGTGCCGAGGTCGCCGGTCGCCGTACGCACGTTGATGCCCTGGTCCCGCGCGGCCTTCTCCGTCAGTCCCACGGAGCCGACCTCGGGCGCCGTGAAGGTGACCCTCCCGACGGCGCGGTAGTCGGCCCACGGGCCGTCGACGCCGGTGAGGTCGCGGATGACGACGTCGGCCTGATACATCGACACGTGGGTGAAGGCGCCCTTGCCCGTGATGTCGCCGATCGCCCACACCCCGTCGGCGACGCGCATCCGCTCGTCGGGGTCGAGCACCTTGGCCTGCGGGTCGAGCCCGACGTGCTCGAGCCCGAGATCAGCGAGGTTGTTGCGCCTCCCGGCCGTGACGAGGAGCCGCTCCGCCACGAGCGTGCGCTCCCCGAGGTTGACGGCGAACCCGTCCCCGTCGTGCGAGACCTGCTGGGCGCGCGCCCCGGTCAGGACGCTGATCCCGTCGGACTCGAAGGCTCGGTGCACCGCCTCGGAGGCTTCCGGCTCCTCCAGCGCCAGCAGGCGGTCGAAGGCCTCGATCACGGTGACCTGCACCCCGAAGGTCGCGAACACCTGGGCGAGCTCGCAGCCGATCGTGCCGCCGCCCAGGACGGCCAAGGTGCCGGGCAGCTCCGTCGCTCGGACCGCGTCCCGGTTGGTCCAGTACGGCGTCTCCGCGAGCCCGGGCACCGGAGGCGCCGCCGGGGTGGTGCCGGTGTTGAGGACGATCCCCTTCGCCGCGACGTACGTCGTCTCCTCACCGTCCGGCCCGGTGACGGTGACCTCCCGGGGGCCGGTGATGCGGCCCCGTCCCCGGGCGAAGGTGCCGCCCGCGTCGACGAGCCGGTCGACGGCGACCTGGTCGTTCCAGTCGTCGGTCGCCTCCGTGCGGATGCGGTCGGCGACCGGCTTCCAGCTGGGGGTGACGGTCGCCGTCCCGGCCCGGCCGTCGACCAGACGACCCTCACGGAGGGTCTGCGCGGCGTGCACCATCATCTTGGTGGGGATGCAGCCGAAGTAGGGGCACTCGCCACCCACCAGCCGCTCGTCCACCCCGACGACGCGCAGCCCGGCGCCGGCCAGGCTGCCGGCGACGTGCTCACCCCCCGGCCCGAGGCCGATGACCACGACATCGCACTCGGTCGTCATGAGGTGGCCCCCTCGAGCTCGGCGGCCTGCGCCGGGCCTTGCTTGTCCCAGCCGTGGAACGAGGAGAGGTCACCCGCGTCCCACGCCTCGCGGAGCCCGGGCTTGGCCAGGTCCCAGTCGGGGCGGACCTCGGCGGTGACGTCGCGAAGGTCCCGCCACAGGTCGGCCGTCGACGGCCGGCCCCAGAACCAGTAGCCGTTGTAGATCTTGTGGACGACCAGCCCGGGCTTCAGCACGATCGTGTGCGGCACCATCGGGTCGTGCTCCGGGTCGGTGTACTCGGCGATGTCGAGGTCACGCTGCACGGTCCGGCCGGGGTCCTCCAGGAACGGCCACTGGGCGCCGACGGAGGCTCGGAACTCCTGGCTGGTGTGGTGCTCGTCGGTCGAGATGGTCGCGACCTGCGTGTAGGCGACGGCGATCTTCGGGTAGAACGCGGCGAGCTCGAGGTGCTGCTGGTGCTCCTTCGGGCAGTAGTGCCCGCGGGCGAGCGTCAGGATCATCGGGTCGTCACCCTGGATCTCGCTCAGCCTGCGCAGGGTGCGCGCCTCGTCGGGTAGCTCGTAGTCGGGGAAGACCGCCCCAGGGGCGATGTCGGGTCGCATGGCTCTCTCCTCTTCGCTGTCGGCTACGCGTGACGCAAGTCCTCCGCGCGCCCGGTGTCAAGGCCCGTTCCCACCAGGGAGCGGACCAGGGTGTCTCACTGGCGTGAGCCGCCGCCGCGTCGACGAGTCTCGGAGGTGACAGCGAACCGGCTGTCGCAACCCGAGGAGAAGAACATGAACAGCACCGCAACCGTCGCCGCGACCACCACCACGGTCACCGCGCCCACGGCCGATCTCAGGCTCGAAGCCGTCGTCATCCCCGTCGCCGACGTCGACCGGTCCAAGAAGTTCTACGAGGGTCTCGGCTGGCGCCTCGACGCCGACTTCGGCTTCGACAACGGCTTCCGCGTCGTCCAGGTCACCCCGCCCGGGTCACCGGCGTCGATCCAGTTCGGCACCCTGATCACCGGCCAGCAGCCGGGCACCGCCGAGGGCATCTACCTCGTCGTCTCCGACATCCAGGCCGCGCGCGACCAGCTGATCGAGCTCGGCGCCGAGGTCAGCGACGTCTTCCACCCGGAGGTTCCGGGCGCCCAGTTCGGCCGGCTCGACGGCGGCCAGGCCGCCGGACCCGCCGACGACGGCGCGAGCTACGGCTCCTTCGCCACCTTCCGCGACCCCGACGGCAACACCTTCCTGCTCCAGCAGGTCACCACCAGGATCCCCGGCCGCGTGAACGCCACGTCCACCGAGTTCGCCTCCGTCGACGACCTGGTCGGTGCGCTGAAGCGGGCCGCGGCCGCGCACGGCGAGCACGAGGCCCGCACCGGCGAGGAGGACGCGAACTGGCCCGACTGGTATGCCGCCTACATGGTCGCCGAGAACCACGGCACCGAGCTGCCCCGCTGACGACGACCCCGACCAGCACGACCCCGACGACACCCATCGAGAACCATCACACGAACCGAGGAACGAGCACCATGAGCACCCTGCACCTGCACGCCAACACCCGGGTCACCCCCGAGCAGTTCATCGCCTCCCTGACCGACTTCGGACCGGGACGCTCCCAGATCTTCGGCAACAGCGCCGACGAGGACCTGCGGGTCCACTCCGTCTCCGACGACCACGCCGACGTGACCGAGGGCTCCGGCGGGATCTGGGAGCGGCTGTCCTACGACTGGTCGGACCCGGCCCACGTCGTGCTGACGACGACCGACTCCAATGTCTGGGGCCGGGCTTCGGGACACACCTACGACCTCACCCGCCGCGACGACGGCACCACCGACATCGACTACACCGTGGTGCGCGAGGGCAAGAACCTGCGCGGGCGGCTGCTCGGGGCCCTGCTCGGCAGCGCCGGTCGCGGGGTCCTGGTCAAGGCGTTCCAGGGCGCCGTCCACGCCATCGAGTCGCGCAGCGGAGTGACGTCCTGAGGGCGTCGAGCCGGCGTACGCCGGGCCAGGAACGGGCCGTCGATCGAGGATCGACGGCCCGTTCTGCGTCGTCCGGGCGCGGACATTCGAAGAATGCACTGAAAAGTCGACGTCCGCCCCTTCCGTCACGCGGGTGCGGAGAGCCAACATGAAGGCGAATCCGACGCCGTCCGCGGCACGACGGGACGCGCCTGCGCGCCTCCGCCCGTCGCGAAAACAGATGACGGTGCCGGCCCGGCCCTCGCGGCCGGGCTCGAGGATCGGAGGGCGACATGGCAACGCCGGCGACTGAGACGCACGACGGGAGATCGTCCGCGAGCCTGCTCCGCGAGATCGGTCTCATCGGTCTCCTGTGGGCCTCGATGGGCTCGATCATCGGCTCAGGATGGCTCTTCGGTGCCCAGAAGGGCCTGATGACGGCAGGACCGGCCGCGATCATCTCGTGGGTGGTCGGCGGGTTCGCCATCCTGGTCCTGGCCCTGGTCCACGCGGAGCTGGGCGCGATGTACCCGGTCTCAGGTGGCTCGGCCCGGTTCCCCCACTACGCGTTCGGCGGGTTCGCCGGGGCGTCGTTCGGCTGGTTCTCCTGGCTGCAGGCCGCGACCGTCGCACCGATCGAGGTCTCCGCCATGATCCTCTACGCCGGCCACTACGGCTTCGCGAGCGGCTGGCTGCACAGCGACGGCACCCTCACCAGCTCGGGGCTGATCGTCGCGGTCGTCCTGATGTTCCTGGTGAGCTCGGTCAACTACCTCGGCATCCGGGCACTCGCCCTGACCAACAGCGTCGCGACCTGGTGGAAGGTCGGCGTACCCCTCGCCACGATCCTGATCGTGGCGCTCGTCGGCGGCTTCCACACGTCGAACTTCACCGCCGCCAACGGCTTCAACCCCGACGGCGCGCACGGCATCCTGGCCGCCGTCTCGACCAGCGGCATCATCTTCAGCTACCTGGGGTTCGAGCAGGCCGACCAGCTCGCCGGCGAGAGCAACAACCCCAAGCGCGACATCCCGGTGGCGGTGATCGGGTCCATCGTGCTGGGCCTGATCATCTACATCGCGCTGCAGGTCGTGTTCATCGGCGCGCTGCCCGAGAGCGCGATCGGCAGCACCTGGAGCCAGGTGGGCGACGGCCTCTACACGGCGTTCACCGGTCCCTGGGCCCAGCTCGCGTCCCTGGTCAGTCTCGGCTGGCTGGCCAGCATCCTCTACCTCGACGCGATCATCTCGCCCGGTGGCACCGGCCTCATCTACACCGCCGCGTCGGCCCGGGTCTCCTACGGCCTGAGTCGCAACGGCTACGTGCCGACGATCTTCGAGCGGCTCAGCGCCCGCCGGGTGCCGTGGTTCGGCGTGCTGTTCGCGTTCGTGATCGGCTGCATCTGCTTCCTGCCGTTCCCGAGCTGGCAGTCGCTGGTCGGCCTGATCACCAGCGCGAGCGTCCTGATGTACGCCGGCGCGCCCCTGTCCTTCGGCGCTTTCCGTCGGCGCCTCCCCGACGCGGAGCGCCCGTGGCGGCTGCCGTTCGGCGGGGTCATCTCCCCGGTGGCTTTCATCGTGGCCAACTTCGTCATCCTGTGGACCGGGTGGGACACCGACTGGAAGCTCGGCATCGCGATCCTGCTCGGCTACGTGCTCCTGGTCGCCAACAACCTGCTCAAGCTGAACCCCACCCAGCCCGTCCTCGACTGGCACGCCGCCCAGTGGCTGCCGATCTACCTCGTCGGCCTCGGGATCATCGTCTACCTGAGCGACTACGGACCACTGGACAACCCGGTGATCCCGCTGTGGTGGGACCTGGTGGTGATGGCGGCGTTCAGCCTGCTCATCTACTACTGGGCGCTCTACGTCGCCCTGCCGACGGCCAAGATCGAGGAGATGGTCAACGAGGTGGTGCTCCCGGAGGAGGGCGACCTGGCCCCGATGCCGTCGCACTGACCGTGAACGGCGTACGCCCCGGGCTCGTGTCTCAGGGGTGCACGACCGTGGCTCCCTGACCGGACTGGACGGGCTCCGTGGCGTCGCCATCCTGCTCGTCCTCGGCCAGCACGCCCCGACGCGGCCGCTCATCGACGGCTTCGTCGGGGTGACGGTGTTCTTCTGCCTGTCCGGGTTCCTCATCACCACCCTGCTGGTCCGCGAGCTCGAGCACGGCACCATCGACGTCAGGGGGTTCTACCGCCGGCGCGTGGCCCGGCTCTGCCCGGGGTTGGCGACGGTCGTCGCCGTGACGGTCGTGGTGCTGCTCCTCGGCCGGCGCGACCTCGGCGTGGGACAGGTTCTCGCACCGGCGGGGGCGGCCACGACGTACACCACCAGCCTGTTCGACTGGACCGACCACGTCTTCGCCACGAAGGACTACTTCAACTACACCTGGTCGCTCTCGGTGGAGGAGCAGTTCTACCTGCTGTGGCCGTGCGCGCTGCTGTGGGGCTACCGACGAGGACCGCGGGTGTTCGCTGCGCTCACGGCGGTCCTGGTCGCGACCTCTCTCGCGCTCAACCTCTTCCTCGGGCTGACCCGAGCGGTGAAGTACGACCAGCACGAGTACTTCGGGAGCGACACGAACGCGCTGCCGCTCCTGATCGGGTGCCTCCTCGCGATCGCCGTGCACCACGGCTGGTTCTCACGGACGGTGAGGCTCGTCGGCCCCGGGGCGCTGCCCGCCCTCGCCCTGCTGCCGATCCTGGCCTCCCGCAACGACACCTACCGGCCGTCCCTGGTGACCGTCGCGGGAACCGGACTCACCGCGGTCGCCCTGATCGGCGTCGTGACGCGGCCGCGGTCGGCCGTCGGGTCGGTGCTGGCCAGCCGCCCGATGCGGTGGCTGGGTGAGCGGTCGTACTCGATCTATCTCTGGAACGTCCTGGCCCGCATCGCGATGCTCGCGTGGCTCGGGCACACGGTCGTCGGCGACCTCGCCTGGATCGCCGCGTTCGTCGTGCTGGCCGAGGCGAGCTTCCGGCTCGTCGAGCGCCCGATGCGGGCGAGGCTCAGGACCGGCTCAGGTCGTGAAACCAGCGTGGACGTGGTCCTGGTGGGTGCGGTCGCTGAAGAACTGCGGCGCGGACCCGAGCAGGACCGGACCGCCGACGTTGTAGGACCCGGCCGCCGCGAGCGCCTCCATGTAGGCGCTGACCAACGCGTCAGGTGTGCTCGGCCGTACGACGGCGTGGTCATCGATCCGCCAGGTGTCGAACGCTCGACCAGGAGGGTGGTCGCTGCGTCGGTCGGTGCCGAAGACGTAGATCGGGTGACCTGTCCTGACCACGCTCACGCCGATCGGCCACCGGCGTGACACGGTGAGCATCGCCTCGAGCACGCTGTCGTGCACCTGGCCGGAGGCGACGTCGGCGCGGGCGGCGGGCGGCAGGTCGATGCGCGGGCTGGCCAGCACGTGCCGCGCCGCGACGGTCGGGTGCGCGGTGGGCGGTCCGGGGCGGCTGGGGTGGAGGTCGGTCACCCGCCACCGCCCGCCGACGAGAGCGAGACGGACGTCGAAGGTGTGGCCACCCGCGACGACCCGCCCGGCCTCGCGGGTGAGGCTGCGGCACACGACCAGGACGCTCGCGGTGGTGGTGAGCAGGCCGCCGTACTGGACGTCGATGACCTCGACGCGGTGGTCGGCGTCGTCGCCGAGCCGCTCGATCCGGCGTACCGCCGCCGCCTTGGCGGCCGGCACCAGCTCGCCCGGTCCCGGACGCCAGTGGGTCGGGCTCGGCAGCGAGAGCGGTGCCGAGGTCGGTCCGCCGGCCGGTCGCGTCGCCGCGCTGGGCGACATCGTCGTGCGGAGCGGCGACGCCTGGCGGCCGCCGCTGCAGGCACCGGCGGCCGCCGCGATCGCCGCTGTCAGCACGGTCCGCCGGGGAAGGGCGGGAGGCCCACGCACACTCGCAGCGTACGTCGGCGTCGCTCGCCGCCTCGCCCGCTCCGGCCCGACCTGTGGCAGGCTGCCAAGGTGAGTCTTCCTCGCCGCGACGTCGATCCCGATGGACTGCTCGAGTACTCGGTCGTCTTCACCGACCGGTCCCTCAACCACATGTCCCGACGCTTCGTCGGCGTGATGCAGGACATCATCGACGTCCTGCGCACGACCTACAACGCCGCGGCGGTCGCGGTCGTCCCCGGCGGCGGCACGTACGCGATGGAGGCAGTCGCGCGACAGCTGGCGACCGGCCGGCGCTGCCTCGTGGTCCGCAACGGCCTGTTCTCCTACCGCTGGTCGCAGATCCTCGAGATGGGGACGGTGGCCAGCGAGACCACCGTCTGCGTGGCTCGGCCGGTATCCGACGAGCGACGGGCTCCGTGGGTCCCTGCCCCGGTCGACGAGGTGGTCGAGGCCATCGAGCGTGCTCGACCGGAGGTCGTCTTCGCGGCGCACGTGGAGACGGCGGCTGGGATGCTGCTGCCCGACGACTACCTCCGCGCGGTCGCCGACGCGACGCACGCGGTCAGGGGTCTCTTCGTCCTCGACTGCATCGCGTCCGGGGCGATGTGGGTGGACATGACCGACGTCGGTGCCGACGTCCTCCTCAGCGCCCCGCAGAAGGGGTGGAGCGGCTCACCGTGCGCGGGCTACGTGATGCTGGGCGACGCCGCCCGGGAGCAGGTCATGTCGACGACGTCGACCAGCTTCGCGGTCGACCTCCAGAAGTGGCTCACGATCGCCGACGCCTACACGCAGGGACAGACGCCCTACCACGCCACGATGCCGACGGACTCCCTCGCGCGCGACGCCGCGCTCATGCTCGAGACCCGCGCGGCCGGGCTCGGCGAGCTGCGGGCGGCGCAGACGTCGCTCGGCACGCGGGTCCGCGGCCTGCTCGCCGACCTCGGCTTCCCCTCGGTCGTCGCGCCGGAGTATGCCGCCCCCAGCGTGGGGGTGTCCTACACGGACGACCCGGACGTCCGCAGCGGCGCGAGGTTCAAGCAGCGCGGCATCCAGGTGGCGGCCGGCGTACCCCTGATGTGCGGTGAGCCGGACGACTTTTCAACGTTCCGGGTCGGCCTGTTCGGTCTCGACAAGCTCACCGACGTCGAAGGGACCGTGCAGCGGCTGGAGGCGCACCTCCGCGACTGAGCGTCGCGCTGCGTGCGTCAGATGCGAGGGACGTCCTTCTGCGCACGCCGCTCGGTGCGGGCGACCTTGCGGTCGGTCACCACGATCCACCCTGCGAGGGCGGCGCCACCCAGGATGGCGACGGCGAACAGGACCATCGCGATCGCCGGGTAGCCCAGGATGCGGTCGCCCGTCGGTACCTGCATCAGGAGGGACGCCCCGAGGATCGTGGCGGCGATGACCACGCCGAGCGTGAGCCGGTTCGCCACCCGCTGGAGGACGGTGTGCAGGCGCTCCTCGTCCAGGGCGTCGACCCGCAGCCGCAGTTGTCCGTCGGCGAGGCTGTCGAGGATCCGGTTGGCCCGCCGCGGAAGCTGGGAGGTGAACTCCTTGGCGTCGAGCGCGGCGGTGACCAGGTCCCCGGGCGACGTACGCAGGCCGCCCCGGAGGATGTGACGCAGGTTCTCCCGGATCGCCTCCGCGGGGACGAAGTCAGGGTCGAGGTGAAGCGTGCTCTGGTCGAGGTTGAGCAGCGCCTTGCCGACCATGGACATCTCCGGTGGCGGACGCAGCCCGTGGGCGCCCGAGATCCGGCTCAGCTCGACCAGCACCCGGCCCGCCTGCAGGTCGGGGCCCTCGGAGACGGCGTCGGAGACGAGGTGGGTGACGTCGTCCCGGAACGCGTCGGCGTCGTAGTGGTCCAGGGGCTGCCCCATGTCGGCCAGGACCCGCGCCGCCTGCTCGCCGTTGTCGTCGCCGATGGCCACGAGCAGGCGCACGAGCTTGTCCTGGACCCGTCGCGGGACCGACGTGACCATGCCGAGGTCGACGATCCCGAGCCGGCCGTCGTCGGTGACGAGCAGGTTGCCCGGGTGCGGGTCTGCGTGGAGGAAGCCGTGGTCGAGGATCGAGTTGAGGTAGGCCGCGAAGAGCTGGTCGACGATGCCCCCCGCGTCGAGATCGAGCATCCCGAGCGGACCGACGTCGGTGACCTTGCGCCCCTCGATGTAGTCCATCGTGAGGACCCGACCGCTCGTCAGGTCGGGGACCGGCTCCGGAACCACCAGCAGGTCGTAGCGGCTGGTGAGCGCGGCGAAGCGGGTCAGGTTGCGGGCCTCCCGCCGGTAGTCCAGCTCCAGCATCAAGGACCGCTCGAACTCGCGCAGCAGCCGCGCGAACCCGTAGGTCCGGCCCAGCTCGCTGCCCTTGTCGGCCACGGTCGCGAGCCGCGCGAGCGTCGCCATGTCGGCGTGGACGTCCTCGCGCACCCCGGGACGCTGGACCTTGACGACCACCTCGCGCCCGCTGCGCAGCGTCGCCCGGTGCACCTGCCCGAGCGAGGCCGCGGCCAGCGGCTCGGGGTCGAAGTCGGCGTAGAGGTGACGGACGTCGGCCCCCAGCTCGTCGGCGATCGTCTGGCGCACGACCTCGACGTCGAACGGCTCCACCTCGTCCTGCAGCCGGCTGAGCGCGGTGGTGTACGCCGCCGGCAGCAGGTCGAACCGGGTGGAGAGCAGCTGGCCCAGCTTGATGTAGGTCGGCCCCATCGCCTCGAGGTCGGCGGCGAACGCCTCGGCCGCGTCGGTGGTCTCCCCGGATCCGTCGGTGTCCGAGGCGTACTCCTCGAGACCCGCTCCGGACACCAGGTCCGATCGCCCGTGACGGACCAGCAGCCGCACGATCGCCGCATAGCGCCGCGCGCTGGATTCTTCAGACGACATGTCCGACTGCGTGCCCGAAACGCCCCCCGTCCATGTCCCACGACCCGGTGTTCGTGGTCACGTGAGCCGCACGCGCGGGTCGAGGAAGGCGTAGCAGAGGTCGACGAGGATGTTGGCCAGCACGACAGCCGTCGAGGCGACCAGCACGATCCCGATGATCACCGGCAGGTCCTGCTGGGTGATCGCGTTGACCGCGGTCTTGCCCAGACCTGGGAGGCTGAAGATCTGCTCGGTGATGACCACCCCGCCGACCAGCTGGCCCAGGTCGATGCCGAACTGGGTGACGACCGGGGTGAGTGCACTCCGCAGGGCGTGGCGGTAGGTGACCCGCCGCTGGCCGAGCCCCTTGGCCTCCGCGGTGCGGATGTAGTCCTCCCCCAGCACGTCGAGCATCGAGGCTCGGGAGAGCCGGGTGTACGTCGCCGCCGACACGAGCGCGATCGTGAGCCACGGCAGGATCAGGTGCCGCGTCCAGGGGCCGATGCCCTCGCTCAGCGGTGCGTAGCCCCCGGCGGGGAACCACGTGTGCCCACTGAGCGTGAGCTTGTAGTAGAGGAAGTAGAGCGCACCGAGCCCGAGCACGAACGACGGCATCGAGTAGAACACCAGCGAGGTCACCGTCAGCGAGCGGTCGCGGAGGCTGCGGGGGTGCGTGGCCGAGACGACGCCGTTGTAGACGCCCAGCACCAACCAGATGATCGCCGCGCCGATCGCCAGGGAGAACGTGATCGGGAACGCCTGTCCGATGATCGTCGTGACCGGCTGCTGGTGGTAGTAGTCGTAGCCCAGGTCGCCGTGCAGCGCGTTGGTCAGGAAGTCGAGGTACTGGCGCCACAGCGGACGGTCGAGTCCGAGCCGGTGGTTGATGAGCGCGATGGTCTCCGGGGTGGCCTGCCGGCCGGCGAGGGTGTGGGCCACGTTGCTCGGTGCGACGAAGAACAGCACGAACACCGCGACGCTGATGACCCACAGCACGAACAGGCCGGTCAGGGTCCGGACGACGAGGAAGCGGAGCACGGCGTACCTCCCTCACCGTGGCCGGACGAGCCGGCCGATCCGCGGGTCGACGGCGTCCCGGACGCCGTCCCCGAGGAGGTTGAAGGCGATCGTGGTGATGAGCAGCGCGAGGCTGGGGAACAGCACGAACCACCAGGCGACCGTGTAGTAGTTCTGTGCCTCGCTGATCATCCCGCCCCAGTCGGCGGCCGGCGCGGGCAACCCGAGCCCGAGGAACGACAGCGTGGCCTGGACGATGATGACGACCGGGATCAGCAGCGTGGTGTAGACGATGACCGGCGCGAGCACGTTGGGCAGCACGTCGACGAACATGATCCGCAGGTCGCTGGCGCCGAGCGATCGGGCCGCCTCGACGAACTCGCGCTCGCGCAGGAACAGGACCTGGCCGCGCACGATCCGGGCCATCGAGGCCCAGCTGAACATGCCGATCACCAGGATGGTGATGGTCAGGCCCGGCCCCGAGACGGAGACGAGGGCGATGGCGACCAGCAGGAACGGGATCGACAGCACCACGTCGATCAACCGGGCGATGACGAGGTCGACGACGCCCCGGAGGAACCCGGCCAGCAGCCCGAGGACCACGCCGACGACGACCGTGAGCATCGTGGCGAGCACGCCGACGCCGAGCGAGATCCGGGCGCCGTACGCGATCCGCACGAGGATGTCGCGGCCGAGGTCATCGGTGCCGAGCACGAACGTCGAGTTCGGGGGCCGGGGCAGGCCGTCGGGGGTCAGCCCCTCGCGGTGGTACTGCATGTTGGGCGGATGGCCGGTGACGTGCGCGAACACCGGCGCGAACACCGCGACCAGCACCATCAGCACGATGACGACGAGGGAGCCCATCGCCACCTTGTCGGCGCGCAACCGACGCCAGGCCAGCTCCCACGGACCTCGTCCGACGACGTCGGGCGCCGGCGGTTCGACGCGTCGGTCGGGGGCCTCCCGCACGCGGATGGTCATGCCGCGCCGTCCGAGGTCGCGCCGCTGAGGTCCTCGCCGGCGCGCAGCGGGTGCAGGCATGCGGTGAGGTGGTCGGGCCCATCGTCGTAGACCGGGTCGAGCGGGGGCATCGCGAGCTCGCAGTCAGCCTGCCGCCGGGGACAGCGCGGGTGGAACGGGCAGCCGGACGGCGGGTTGACCGACGACGGCAGGTCGCCCGGGAGCACGACCGGCTCGCGGCTGTCCGCGGCGTCGGGATCGGCCGGCGGGACCGCCGACAGCAGCGCACGGGTGTAGGGGTGGCGGCTGTTGGCGAACAGCTCGTCGACGGTGCCCGTCTCCACGATCCGGCCGAGGTACATCACCGCGATCCGGCTGCTGACGTGGCGGACGACCGAGAGGTCGTGGGTGATGAAGAGGTAGGTCAGCCGGAAGTCGCTCTGCAGGTCGAGGAGCAGGTTGATGACCTGGGCCTGGATCGACACGTCGAGGGCCGAGACCGGCTCGTCGCAGATGATGAGCTTCGGGCGGAGCGCGAGCGCCCGCGCGATACCGATGCGCTGACGCTGCCCTCCGCTGAAGTCGGCCGGGAACCGGTTGTAGTGCTCGGGGTTCAGCCCGACGACCTCCATGAGGTGCTGCACCTGCTCCCGTCGGGCGGACCCGTCGGCCACGTGGTGGATCGCGAGGCCGTCGCCGATGATCGAGCCGACTCGCCGTCGGGGGTTCAGCGAGCCGTAGGGGTCCTGGAAGATCACCTGCATCTCGCGCCGGAACGGCCGCAGCCGCCGGCCCGACAGGGTGCTGATGTCGTGGCCGTCGAACCGCACGGTGCCCCCGGTCAGCGGGTACAGCCTGGCCACGCACCGCGCCAGCGTCGACTTGCCGCAGCCGGTCTCGCCGACCAGCCCCAGCGTCTCGCCGGGCTCGATGGCGAGCGACACGTCGTCGACGGCACGCACCACCTGCGACCCGCCGCGCGATGCCCTCCGCCGGGCGGTGAACGTCTTCGTCACGTGGTCGGCGACGAGCAGCGGGTCGCTCATGACGAGCTCGCCGCCTTCATCGCGCGGCGCAGCCGCTCGCGCAGGGACGAGTCGTGGCTGAGCCAGCACGCGGACACGTGCGCCGGGTTGCCGTCCACGGGTTCGAGGGCCGGTACGTCGGTCGCGCAGGCGTCGAACGCGTAGCGGCAGCGCGGGTGGAACGGGCAGCCCGATGGTGGGTGGATGAGGCTCGGCGGGGTGCCGACGATGGGCGTCAGCCGTTGGCCGCCACGGGTCGGGAGCGAGTCGAACAGGCCCTCCGTGTAGGGATGGTGCGGGCGGTAGAACGCGTCGCGCCGCGGGGCCCGCTCCATCAACCGGCCGGCGTACATCACTGCCACCCGGTCCGCCATCTCCGCGACGACCCCGAGGTCGTGGGTGATCATGATGATCGCGGTCCCGAAGTCGCTCTGCAGTCGCTGCATCACCTGCAGCACCTGGGCCTGCACGGTGACGTCGAGCGCGGTGGTCGGCTCGTCGGCGATCAGCAGGCTGGGGTCGAGGGCCATCGCCATCGCGATCATCACCCGCTGGCGCATCCCGCCGGAGAACTGGTGGGGGTAGTCGTCGACCCGCTCGGCGGCGTGCGGGATCCCGACCAGCCCGAGCATCTCCACGGCACGGCGACGCGACTGGGCACGAGAGACGGCCTGGTGGGCGCGGATCATCTCCTCGATCTGCCACCCCACCCGATAGGCCGGGTGCAGGCTGGTGAGGGGGTCCTGGAAGATCATGCCGATCCCCGGCCCCCTCACCTCGCGCAGCTCCGACGCCGTCGCCTGCAGCAGGTCCCGGCCGTCGAACACCGCCCGACCGTGCACGTCGGCGCCGCGGGTCAGGCCGGTGATCGTCTGGGTCGCGACGCTCTTGCCGCTCCCGGACTCCCCCACCA
The DNA here is from genome assembly GCF_029846275.1 of Nocardioides sp. CER19. Taxonomy (GTDB): domain Bacteria; phylum Actinomycetota; class Actinomycetes; order Propionibacteriales; family Nocardioidaceae; genus Nocardioides. Next base: position 1,290,535 of record NZ_JARVWS010000001.1, on the reverse strand, counting down.
GCCCGAGGGTCTCGCCCCGGTCCACCTGGAACGAGACCCCACGGACCGCCTGCACGACGCCGTCATCGGTCGGGAACGAGACCCGGAGGTCCTCCACCTCGAGGAGTGCCATGGTCGTGTCGGGCGCTCAGCCGCCGTTGGTACCGGGTGAGAGCCAGACGTTGGCCGGGTCGAAGTTCTGGAACGCCGGGATGTAGATGGCGTTGTGGACCTGGCTCGCGTGATAGCTGGCCTGCTGCGGGTTGGTGATCGGGAAGATCGCCGCGTCCTGCATGACCTGGTGGTCGGCCTGGTTCCACAGCGCCCCGGACTTGCTCTGGTCGGTCGCTGTGGAGGCCTGCTGGATCAGCTGGTTGGTCTTCGGGCTGTCGTAGAACCCGTAGTTGCTGCCGAGCGGCGGGTAGGACGGCGGCCCGGAGAACAGCGGGGCGAAGAAGGACAGCGCCGCGTCGCCGTACCAGTCGGCACCCCAGCCGGCCAGCGACAGGTCCCACACACCGCTCCGCGCCGCGGACGGCACCTGGAGGTACTTCGTGTAGAAGTCGGCGTCCGGGGAGGGCACCCCGACGACCTTCACGCCGATGTTGGACAGCTGCTGCTGCACGGTCTGGAACACCTTGCTGCTGCCCTCGCTGGCGTTGCGGTAGAGGAACTTCAGGGTCATCCCGTGCGGGTAGCCCGCGGCGGCGAGCATCTGCTTCGCCTTGGCCTGGTCGGTCGGGTAGAGGTTGAAGTCGGTCGACCCGCTGATGTCGGGCGGCAGGATGTGGGTGAGCGGCGGGTTGACGGTCTGTCCGCCGAGCACCTGGTCCATGTCGCTGCGGTTCAGCGCGTACTCGAGCGCCTGGCGCACCCGCACGTCGCCGAGCGCGCCGCGGTTGTTGGGCGAGACGGTGTTGAACACCAGGTAGGGGTTGCTGGACGCCGTCTCGCCGAGGTTGAGGTTCTTGTCCTTCTTGGCGATCAGGCCGGGCAGCTGGCTCGGCGGTGGCGCCTGGTCGAACCCCATGTCGGCGCTCGCGGTGCCGGTCTGGAGCTGCTGCTGGATCGAGTCCTGGCTGACGGTCTCGTTGACGACGACCTTGTCGACGTAGGCCTTGCGGATCGGGTCGGTGCTCGCCTTCCACGCGGCGTTGCGGGTGAAGACGATCTCCTTGGTCGGCGTCCAGGTCGTGACCTGGTAGGGACCGTCGGAGACCTCGTGCTGGCCGAGCGCCTGGCTGGCCGGGAGGTACTTGAGCACCTCGACGGGCGCGGGCGAGAACGCCGGCAGGGTCAGCATGTCGACGAAGTAGGTCGCGGGGTGGTTGAGGTGGAAGACGACCGTGGTGTCCCCCTGTGCGACCACGCCGGGCAGCGGCGTCTTGTCGATGTAGCCGGCGATCGCGGACGGGGTCTGGGCGACCTTGGCGAACCCGTCGCAGAAGGTCTGGTAGCCCTGGATGAGGGTGGCGAAGTCGGGCGTCCCGCCGAACGGCTGCGCGGGGTTGCAGGTGCGCTTCACCCCGCGTACGACGTCGGCTGCGGTGACCTGACGGGCCGGCGTCGTGTTCCACATCGCGCCCTGCCGGATGGTGATCGTGTAGGTCATGCCGTCCTTGCTGATGCCGCCGTTGCCGGTCGTGGGCACCTGTGTGGCGAGGTCGGGCACCGCCGTGGTGGTCTGGCCCGACACGGCCGGGAACGTGAAGAGCTGCCGGCTCCACAGACGGAGGGCGAGGTAGCCGACGCTGTAGTAGGAGATGTTGGGGTCCATGTAGTCGACGTCGCCAGCGCCGAGCATGTTGAGCGTGCCGCCGCGCGACGCGTTCTCGTTGGCGGACCCGGACGATCCACCGCCCCCGGAGCTCCCGCAGGCGGCCGTCATCAGCACCAGACCACACACGCCGACGAGTGCTGCGCGTCGGCCTCCCCAGGTCCTCATCGGTGGGTCTCCCTTCGCTCGCTCACCTACGTCGGCGGCGGTCCGGCCGACCGCTGCGAAGGCGAAGTTAGGCACCGGCTCCGGGCCGCCTCAACGCTCCCGCCGGGGCTGGGGACAACCGTCACGGGACCGCAACCCGAGCCGGGCGGAGGTGACGGGATCATGACGAACCGTCATGTTCAGCCGGCCGTCCGCCGCCGGGGTCGACCTGCCGGAACCGCGCCATACTGGGAGACGTGAGCAGGTCCGTGCTGCTGGTCGAGGACGACCCGCGGGTCCGCCGGGTGCTTCAGCTGGCGCTCCGCGACGAGGGGTACGTCGTGTCGCTGGCCGCCAGCGGCCGCGAAGGGCTCCAGGCGCTCGGGACGTCGACGCCCGACGTCGTCCTGCTGGACCTGATGCTGCCCGACCTCGACGGCTTCGACGTCTGCCGGCGGATCCGGCACGACAGCGACGTGCCGGTCATCATGGTGACCGCGCGCACCGACTCCCACGACGTCGTCGCCGGCCTCGAGGCCGGCGCCGACGACTACGTCACCAAGCCGCTCGTCGCCAAGGAGCTCTCCGCCCGGATCCGGGCGCTGCTGCGCCGGGTCGAACCGGCCAGGACCCCGCGGACCGTGCGGGCCGGCGACCTCGAGATCCGGGTCGACGAGGGCGTCGTGCTGCGCGACGGCGTGGCCCTGCACCTGACCCGCACGGAGTTCCGCCTGCTCGCCGAGCTGGCGCTCGCGCCCGGCGTGCGGTCCCGCGAGGAGCTGCTCGAGCGGGTGTGGGGCTACGGCTACTTCGGTGACAGCCGGCTGGTCGACGTCCACGTCCGCCGGCTGCGCACGAAGGTCGAGCACGACCCGGCCAACCCCGCCCTCGTGGTGACCGCGCGAGGGCTCGGGTATCGGCTGGTCCGATGAGGCCCGCGCGTCCGACGCCGTGGCGGCCGCACCTGCGGCTGAGGAACCGGGTCGCGCTCGGCTTCGGCGTCATGGCCCTGCTGCTGTCGACGGCCATCGCGCTCACGGTCTGGTCGCTGGCCGCGCACTACGTCAACCGCGACAACGTGCTGACGGCGCGCGCGGAGGCGTCGGACAACGCCGAGCTGATCTCGGCGGAGATCGCGGACGGCGTACCGCCGAGCGACCGCCTGCTCGACCTGCTCGACTACGCGCCGGGCACGGCCGCGGTCCTGCTCGTCCAGGACCACGTCTACCGGAACCAGGAGGCGGAGTCGCTCGTCCTGCCGACCACCCTGGTGCAGGACCTCGGCGCCGACGGCGGCCCCAGCACCGTGACCGTCGACGGGAAGCCCTACCTCGAGGTGGTCTCGGCCTCGCACCCCGGTGACCGCGCGTACGTCGAGCTGCGACCGCTCGACGACCTGCGGCACACCCTGACGCGGACGTGGCAGCTGCTGATCGGCGCCATCCTGCTGGCGACGGCGCTGGGCGCGGGGTTCGGCCTCTTCGCGAGCCGCCGGATGCTGCGACCCCTCTCGGACGTCACCCAGGCGGCCTCCGCGATCGCCCACGGCGACCTCACCACCCGGCTCGTCCCCCGCGGCGACCCCGACCTCGACGACCTCGCGCGGTCGTTCAACCGCACCGCGTCCGAGCTCGAGCAGCGCGTGCGCGCGGACGCCCGCTTCGCCGGCGACGTCAGCCACGAGCTGCGCACGCCGCTGACCACCATGCTCAACTCCCTGGCCCTCCTGGAGAACCGCCGCGCGGCCCTGCCGAGCGAGGTGGCCGAGCCCCTCGACCTGCTCAGCGAGGACCTGCACCGGTTCCGGGCCCTGGTCATCGACCTGCTCGAGATCTCGCGCTTCGACGAGGGTCGCGCGACGGTCGAACCCGAGCCGGTGCTCGTCGGCGAGCTCGTCGCCCGGGCCGCCGACACCGCGGCCGGCCGTCCCGTCACCGTCGTCCGCCCCAGCGCCGACGGCCTGGTCGTCAACGTCGACAAGCGCCGGCTCCAGCTGGTCGTGGTCAACCTCGTCCGCAACGCCGAGACCCACGGCGTCAGCTGCCGGGCCGTGACGGTCTCGGCCGCCGGGAGCACGGTGCGGATCACCGTCGACGACGCCGGCCCCGGCGTGCCGCCCGACCGTCGCGGTCGCGTCTTCGACCGGTTCGCACGGGGCACGAGCTCACACGTCGGCACCGGCCTCGGCCTGGCCATCGCCTCGCGGAACGTGCTCCTCCACGGCGGCGCGATCCTCGTCGAGGAGGCGCCGGGGGGAGGGGCCCGGTTCGTGGTCGAGCTGCCGGTCGACGTACGACGGCCCCAGCAGCACGTGGCGTCCGAGCCGGTCGAGGCCACGCCGCTCGGGGCGCGGCCCTGACCGGGCGCTCGCCGGGCTCAAGTGGTCAGTGGTCCTCCGCCGACGCCACGGCGTACGCCGCCTCGAGCTCGTCGACCTCCGCGAGGCGCTTGAGCACCTCGGCGACCACCTCGACGGCGATCTGCCAGTCGGGCCGGCCCCTCTCCTCCGGCAGGCCGAAACCGGTGGTGATCAGCCGACGCCACAGCTTGCCGCCCGCCGGCGAGAGCCGCAGCTCTGACTGCAGGTAGAGCTGGGCCGCCAGATCCGACAGGTGGTCGGCCTCGTCGAACACGCTGCGCCCGGCCTCGTCCGCCGCGCACACGCGGGCGGTCAGCTCGTCCCGCAGCACCAGCGCCGCGGCCCGCAGCAGCGACTCGTCGGGATCCGCGCCGGGCCAGGTCGGCACGTAGGCGATGAACGCCTCGTTCACCAGCCGGGTGACCAGGCTGCGGGCCTCCTCGGGCGCGTCGAGGTCATCGGTCTCCAGCAGCGGCTCCACGCTCAGCACCCACCTGAGGGGACGTCAGCACCGTCGCGTCGTCGCACCGTCGCGTCACCCGATCGAGGGCCCCGTACCCGAAGCCGGCCGGCGGATTCCTGCACCGGCAGACCGGTGGGCCGGCGGTGGGAGCCGGGTCGGCGCGGAGTGGGCAGCGTGGTGCTGACTAGTGTTGATGCCCAGCTCCGGCGGGCGGCCACCGACGCCGCACGCTCCACACCGACGAACCCGAAGCGAGGTCGACATGACGGCGAGCCGGTCCGCCCGGGAGAGGACGGCCGCTGCCGAGGCGGGTCCCCTCGCCACGGTGAAGATCGACGTCGGCGCCGACGGCCAGTTCGTCTACAAGATCAGCTGCTCCGAGTGCACCGTCAAGGGGGATCGCAGCTGGTCGGCCTACCGCCCCGGCGGGGACAACGGGTTCATGGGGGCCATGGACCGGTGGATCTTCCACCTCAAGGAGAAGCACCCCGGAGCCGACGCCCCGTGCCTGGCCTTCCTGCCGGAGGCCCAGCGCCGCCTGCACGAGCGTCGCCAGGCTCAGGACGAGGGAGCGACGCGGTCCGACGACGCCTCGCGACCCGGCCGGCCGCCGACCCGGGGCTGACGTGGGGCACCCTTCCTCCATGTACTTCGTGGGGGTCGACCTCGCCTGGGGCGAGCGCCGACCGACCGGGCTCGCCGTGCTCGACGAGGCGGGGCGCCTCGTGCACGTGTCGCAGGCCATGCACGACGACGAGATCGTCGCGGCGCTGGCGCCGTACGTCGAGAACGACTGCCTGGTCGCCATCGATGCACCCCTCATCGTCAAGAACGCCACCGGCATCCGGGCCGCGGAGGCGCAGCTCAACGCCGACTTCGCCCGCTTCGACGCCGGCGCGCACCCGTCGAACACGAGCAAGCCGGAGCTGCGTGACCAGCCGCGCGGGGCACGGATCGCGGCCAGGCTCGGGCTCGACATGAACCCCCGCTCGGGACGCGCCCGCAGGGCGATCGAGGTCTACCCACACCCGGCGACCGTGGCGCTGTTCCGCCTGGGCCGGACGCTCAAGTACAAGAACAAGACCGGGCGCGACGTCGCACAGCTCCGCGCCGAGCTCGCGCTCCTCCTCGACCTGCTGGAGTCGCTGGCGGGTGCCGAGCCGCCTCTCGTCCTCGACGGCGACCGGGCCGAGTCCGTCGCGGCGCGATCGTGGCGTGCGCTGCGCGACGCGGTCGAGAGGGCAGAGCGCAAGAGCGAGCTGCGCTACGTCGAGGACCAGGTCGACGCGGTCGTGTGCGCCTACGTCGGCCTGTTCGCCACCCGCAGGCCCGAGCTGACGACGACGTACGGCGACTTCGAGACCGGCTACGTCGTCACGCCGTCCCTCCCCGCGGACCTGGTCCCCACCCCGCGGCGACGAGCGGCCGCCAGCACCGACCCTGAGGTCGCCGCTCGCGAGTACGCCCGGCAGCAGCCGGAGCTGCAGCGCGCGACCGACCAGTTCGTGCGGCTGGTCACGGCGATCCTCGACGACGCGGGCATCAACTACCTCACCGTGACCGGTCGAGCGAAGTCGGTCTCGTCCTTCGCCGCCAAGGCGGCCCGCACCATCGACGGTCGGCGCGTCTTCGCCAAGCCGCTGGCGGACATCACCGACCAGATCGGGATCCGGGTCATCACCTACGTCCACAGCGACGTGCAGGCGGTCGTCGACCTCCTCAGCGATCAGGTCATCGTGCACGACGACCGCGACATGGGGCGGGAGACCGCCGACGAGGGTCGCTTCGGCTACGCCAGTCGACACCTGCTCGTGAGCCTCGACCCGGCGCGCGAGAACCCGGCCGCCGACGACCTGCTCGCCAGCCGCCGGGCGCAGGTGCAGATCCGCACGGTGCTGCAGCACGCATGGGCCGAGTTCGAGCACGACATCCGCTACAAGGGCACCATCCCGTCCGAGCACGTCTCGGAGTTCGACCGCAGGTTCACGCTCGCGGCGGGGTTGCTCGAGCTCGCCGATCGGGAGTTCTCCGCGATCCGCGACCGGCTCCGGGAGGGCATCACCGGGACACCACTGGAGGCGGCCGACGACGACCCGCGGATCAGCCCGCGCGAGCTGGCGGCGTTCCTGGCCGGGCAGTACGCCGACGCCGGCTGGTCCCGGGTCGACCACTACGCCTGGATCGCGAGCCTCATCCTCGAGCTCGGGATCACCTCGCTCACCGAGCTCGCCACCTGCCTCCGGACGGTGGACGAGGAGACGCTGGCCGCGCGGATGGACTACCGCTACCCGCCCGGCGCGGTGCGTCGGCTCGACGACGCGCTGCTGTGGGCGTACGGCGACACCTACGTCCAGCTCCGCGGCAACTCCCACCGCGCCGACGCCCTGCGCGAGCGGCTCGCGAAGATGCGCGCGGACGCCTGAAGCACACCGACCGGTCGCAGGATCGTGCCTGGGGTGGTCGCGGTGGTAGGTTGCGTGCGTTGGAGGGAGCCTGTGCTCTCAGCCGCCGAACGATTGGCGGCGCATTCTTGTGTTTTCTTGGTCTTCGGTTCAACGGGGCATCAGGTCTCCGCAGATGGCTCTAACTGGCAGCGGGCACGGTGTCCGCGCCGTTGAGATCGAGGATCGAATCATGACTCTGGGAACCGTGAAGTGGTTCAACGCCGACAAGGGCTTCGGCTTCATCGCGCAGGACGGTGGCGGCGACGACGTCTTCGTCCACTTCTCCGCCATCCAGACGCAGGGCTACAAGAGCCTGGACGAGGGCCAGAAGGTCGAGTTCGACGTCACGCAGGGCCCGAAGGGCCCGCAGGCGGAGAACGTTCGCGCCGTCTGAGCTCGCTCGTCACGCGTGACGCGGACGCCCCGGACATGACCATGTCCGGGGCGTTCTCGCGTCGCGAGGCTTGATCTGCACGGCACACCGCGCGATCAGGCAGGATTCGGGGATGGCGGTCATCGACGACGTACGCCACCTCGGTGCCGAGCTCGAGCGTTCGACCCCGGTCTACGTGCGCGGCAGGCTGAAGTTCCGCGTCCAGCAGCTCGTCTACGTGGCGTTCTCCCGCGACGAGCGGGTGATGGGCTTCGCCTTCCCGAAGGAGGAGCGCGCGGCGCTCGTCGCCGGCGATCCCGAGAAGTTCCAGATGCCGTCGCAGTCCGACCTGCGCTTCAACTGGGTCCACGCCGACCTCGCGGCGTTGGACGCGACCGAGGCCCGCGAGCTCGTCGTCGACGCGTGGCGCATGGTCGTCCCCCAGAAGCTCTCGCGCGCCTACGACCTCGCCCATCCCGATGGGCCGTGACGGACGGGGCTGGAGGGGTCAGCGACGCGGCGAGTGCCGGTGGCCGCTGCGGATCGCGCCGACCAGCATCACCAGACCGACCGCGGCGATGATCGGGCCCACGATCGCCCAGGTGCTGCTCCCCGACATCGCGCTGCCGCCCAGGACGCCGAAGCCCTGCAGCCCGAAGACCGCGCCCGCGACCAGGAGCAGCGCCCCGACCACGCCCAGCAGGCCTCTGCTCATCTCGTGCCCTCTCGCTCCTGCCCTGGTGACGAGCCTGCGGTCCTGACGGTTCACCACCGCTGCGTCGATCATCGCGGAGCCTGAGATCGGGCGTGCTCGCCGCGCTCGCACCCACGGGCGTGAGCGTGTCTCACCCGAAGGAAGACTCGGCGAGCACGCACTTCGACGGTACCCCGCCGACGGCGCGATGACGCCTGTCCCAGCGAGATCGACCCTCGGCGTCCCTAGGCGGAGCGCTGGCCCGTGCCGTGGTCCTCCACGTCGAGCAGCTTCATCAGGTGCGACAGGTGGAGCAGGCGCTTCACGCCCGGCGCGCAGTCGCAGAGAACCAGGTGCTTGCCTGCGCTCGTGGCCCGCCAGCTCGCCGCCGCCAGCATCTTGAGCGCGATCAGGTCGGCACCGGTGACGCCCGACATGTCGACGACCACGTCCTCCGTGGCGCCGTGCGTCGCGATGTGGACCGCCAGCGCCTCCCGCACCTGCGAGGTGCAACGGGCGTCGAGCTGGCCGGCCAGCCGCAGGGTCGCGCCCTGAGTGGAGACCTCCATGATCCCTCCCCGAAGAAGCAACGAGTGGAGCTCCTCCTCCAGTGTGTCTCGTGTTCGCGAGCAATCCAGGAACGCCCGCCCCGCGAGTCGGCGCGGTCGATGCGCAGGACGGCCGCGGCGCCGCCCCGCAGGATGCGGGACGGCGCCGGTCGGGTCGGGCTCAGCGCACGGCGTCGAGCGCGTCGACGACGCCCTCACCGAAGTAGCTGTTGTTCTCGGCGGTGCCGACGCAGGGCGCACCGGCGGTGGTGGTGCCGCAGGGCTTGTCGTCGGCCTGGGCGCGGAGCTGCTCGATCATCTTCGCGGGCGACCAGTCCGGGTGCGCGGACTTCATCAGCGCCAGCACGCCCACGACGTGGGGTGTCGCCATCGAGGTGCCGCTCTTCAGGCCGTAGCCGTTGTTGGCGACGATCGTGGACAGGATGCTCGAGCCCGGGGCGGCGACGTCGATGATCCCGAGGCCGCGGTTGGAGAAGCCGGACAGCCGGCTGTCCATCGTGCCGGCCGGGAACCGCTGGGTCGAGGCGACCGTGACGACGCCGTCGAGCTCAGTGGGGATGTCCTGGCAGTCGTTGTTGATCGTCCGGTTCACCGGGGTGCCGTCGTCGGGGCTGGTGGTGTCGGTGGTCTTGTTCGCCAGGTCGTACGACGAGTTGCCCGCTGCGGCGGCGTGGACGACGCCCTGTCCGGTCGACCACTCGACCGCGCGACGGACGGCCTCCTTGGCGGCGTACTGGTCGGGCTGGTCCGAGCAGTAGAACTGGAACGGGTCGACGTAGTAGCTGTTGTTGGTGACGTCCATGTGGTGCGTACCGGCCCACACGAAGCCGCAGACGGCGTACTCGGGGTAGATGAAGCCGCCGTCGTTGACGACCTTGACCGAGGCGAGCCGGACGTTGGGGGCGACGCCGGTGATGCCCACGCCGTTGCGGGCGGCGGCGATGGTGCCGGCGACGTGGGTGCCGTGGTCACTCGTCGTGGGGTACCACCCGGTGGCGGACCGGTCGGGGCGGCCGGCGTCGGTGCAGTTGACCGAGTCGGCGACGTCGATGTTGGCGGCGAGGTCCGGGTGGTCGGGGTCGATGCCGCTGTCGAGCACGCCGACGAGCACGTTGCGGTTGCCGTCGGTGATCGCGTGGGCCTGGTCGGCCTTGATCATCTGCATGTCCCACTGCTCGCCCTCGCGCGGGTCGGCGACCGTGGCTGCCGTGGGCTCGGAGCCGACGTCACCGTTGGCGTCCTTCTTCGCATCCTTCTTGTAGTCCGAGGCGCCCCGGCCCCAGGTGGCGCCGAGGTCGGCGGGGGTGCCCTCGGAGACCGGCACGGTCCGGGTGGCGCCGATCGACTCCAGGGCGTTGCCCGCCGCCGCCCGCACGTCGGAGCGGAAGGTCGAGACGTCGGCGTGGGCGACCACGACGCCGATCTGCGGCCAGCTCTGGACGACGACGCCGCCGGCCTTCTCGACCGCGCGCTCGACCAGGCGCGTCTGGCCGGGGTTGGCGATCCGTGCGTTGAGCAGGTAGCTCGACACGACGCCGTCGGGCGTGCGGATGTCCACCGGCGTCGAGACGGAGCCGTCAGCGGCGGTGGCGGCGGCGGGGGTGGCGGTCGCGCCTGCGCCCGTCATCGAGACGAGTGCGGCGGCGACGAGTCCTGCCGTCGCGGTGGCGAGGGCAGCCCGGCGCCGCGTGGTCCATGGGGTCATGGAGGATCCTTCCCGAGAACGAAGATGCGTCCGGTAGGACGCGGGGGCGCCATCCTGCCCCGAAAGGGCGCCCGTGACCAGGGCCATGTGCCGGGGACCGAGCAGTGGCGGGGCGTCGTACGTCAGCGGACGCTGCCGTCGCGGTGGTCGGCGCGCCCGCAGAGGAGGCACTCGAACACCGAGACCGAGCCGAAGTCCTCGAAGTCGATCGACTTGAGCTTCCACTCGTGGTTGTGCGCGTCTCCGCAGGACGCCGCCGGGACAGTGGCCGTCATCGTTCCTCCGCGCCCGCCTAGAGCGCGCGCTTCATCTTCTTCGTCTGCTTCTTCGCCTTCTTGCGCGCCGACTTGCCGCGCTTCCGTGCCGTCTTGCCCACGTCGCCCGCGGTGTCAGAGGCGGCCTCGCTGATCGCCTCGACGGGGTGACGCACGTGGCGCGGGATCACGAGGGCCCCGGCCGTCCGGAACAACCGGCGCGCCAGGAACAGGATCGGGATGCCCAGCGGCGCCAGGATGATCGTCACACAGAGCAGGGCACCGACCAGCCCGAGCAGGGCTCCGACGAGCCCGAGCAGGCTCGCGCCGAGCCAACGTAGTGCCTTCACGGTGCCCTCCCCGGGTGCTCCGGACCTCCGCCTCCGATGGTGTAGTACCCAGCCGACGCCCTCCCCAGCCACTTTCGCGATTCCCGAGACGCCACGGCGCCGCGTCCGGCATGCTTCACCACGAGCCCCGCAGGTGACCCGAGACGCCTGCGGGGCTCACTCCATCTGCATGGTCTGTCCCCCCGGGATCGTGAGTCCGGGCAGGGCGTCGGGGGCGACGAGCAGCAGGATCCCGGTGGCGAGCAGCAGCGCCGCGGTCGCGTAGGTCAGCCCGCGTCGCCAGGGGAACGTCTTCTCGACAGCGATGATGCCGGCCACGACCGCCATCCAGGTCACGCTCATCACGCCCAACGCGAACAGCGAGGCCATCAGGGCCCAGCAGCAGCCCACGCACCAGGCGCCGTTGCGCATGCCCATGCTGACGGCGCCCCGCCGGCCACCGCGCCACGAGCCGAGGATCGATCCCAGCGGACTGCGGCACCTGCTGAGGCAGACGTCCTTGAGCGGCGTGAGCTCGTAGACCGCCGCGACGACGAGCGTGGCCGCGGCGATCTCCTGGCCCGCCCGCTCCCACGCGAGGCGGTCGCCCCCGAGCGCGACCGTCCCGGCACCGACGAGGTAGGCGAGCAGCCCGGCCGCTGTCCACGTGAGCAGGTAGCCGGCGGCGAACAGCCACGGGGAGAGCGGTGAGGTCGACCGGGTGGCTCGGGTGTAGAGCGCGATCGTCGGTGCCACCGACGGGAACATCATCGCCGCCATCATCACGACCCAGATGCCGAGGAACCACGCGATGCTGCCCAGCCCCGACCACGGCCCCTCGTCCATCCCGCGCATCAGGTGCGCGCTCCACACCCAGCCGAGGGCGGCGACCACGAAGAGGGCTGAGACCAGGCCCAGGCGCGCGCGGGCGGCGGCGTACGCCGGAGCGAGGCCGGCGCCGCCGTCGTGGCCGACGGTCGACGCCATGGTGTGTCAGGCTGCCCAGGAGAAGTTCGACTTGGACAGACCCGTCTTGCCCTCGTAGGAGATGCCGAACGCGTCGATGCGGCTGCGCTTGGCCTCGGCCATGATCAGGTCGGAGCCGACCGGGTGGAACATGCCCTGGAAGCGCACCGGCTCCCCGGTCTCGACGCCGAACGGGACGATGTCCTCGATCTCGAAGTCGATCGTGTCGGCCACCCGCACGCTGTGCCGCAGCCCGTCGTCGGTCACGTCGATGGCGGCCCGCTCGACGCCGACGATCTCTCCGACCAGCGGCACCAGGGCGCCCATCGGACCGCCCAGCTGGCCGCCGAACACCTTGACCAGCCGGTCGAACTGCTCGTCGCTGGCGCCGTCGTCGACATAGACGCCCAACCGCCAGTTGCCGTCCGTCATCACCTTCGGGGTGTCGGCGATCAGCGCGACCCGCCGCCCCGCGATGTCGGTCCCCTCAATGTCGCCCTCGCGGATGTCGAACACCAGCGTCACCCGGCAGAAGTCGTAGGTGGCGCCGTGGTCCATCGACATGTTGCAGGGACACATCAGCTCGCAGGAGCAGGTCTCCACATAGCTTCCGGCCAGGTTCCACGACATGAGCCGCCCCCTTCGCCACTGGCACCCAAGCTTTCAGTGTCACCGGGGGGAGGAGGACCGTCAATGAGCCTCTCCCCTACTCGGATGACGATCCCACTGGCCCCTATCGCCCCGGCCATCTCTGTGTAAACATCCGAGAGCGGTGCCGCCGTGCCGTTCTCCACTCGGAGCTTGGAGGAGTCTTGGGATCGAACGTTCGTGGATTGCTCGGGGGTGTGGCGGCAGCTGCACTGATCGGAGGGGCGCTCGTCGCGGCGCCGTTGACACCAGGTGCTTCGGCGGCACCGGCGACGCAGAAGCAAGCCGCCCTCGTCAAGGCGTTGGGCCTCGGCAAGGACGTCCGGAAGAGCGGGCACGATGCCTACGTCGTGCTGCTCAAGTCCGACCCGCTGCTGGCCGAGTTCGACCAGGACCAGCTGGCCACATCGGCCGCACGTGACGCCCAGGGCGCCATCCTCGACGCCCACACCGCGATCGCCGACGACGCCGACGTCTCCGCGAGCGCTGTCACGCAGGACCTCACCGTCGCGGCCAACGCGTTCGCGGTCAACGTCGACCACGCGGCCGCCGTACGGCTGGCGGCCGACCCGAAGGTCGCCGCTGTGGTGCCCGACGAGCTGTTCCAGGCGACCGGCCTCACGGCCGCGGCGCCGGCCGCGCCGGGCCGCCGCACGCACGACCGCAGCCACACCGTGCTGCCGACCCACCCGCGCGGTCACGGTCGGCCGGGCACCCGGCCGCCGTACCACCCCGGCCCCTCGTCCTCCGTCCCGACCGAGGAGGACTTCCTCGACCTGACGGGGCACGGCGAGGCCTACGACTCCGGCATCGACGGCACCGGTGTCCTCGTCGGCGTCATCGACACCGGCATCTGGCCCGAGCACCCGAGCTTCGCCGACGACGGCACCCTGCCCGCGGCGCCGGTGCTCGCCGGCGACTCCTGCCAGTTCGGCAACACGTCGGCGAACCCCGATGACAAGGACTTCACTTGCAACGACAAGCTGGTCGGCGCGCGCGACATGACCAAGACCTACCGCGCCGTCGAGGGTGCGGAGCCGGACGAGTTCGTCTCCGCGCGTGACGACGAGGGGCACGGCACCCACACCGCCTCGACCGCGGCCGGCGACGCGAACGTGAAGGCCTTCATCAAGGGCAAGTACGTCGACACGACGTCCGGCATCGCGCCGCGTGCCCAGGTCATCGCCTACAAGGCGCTCGGCAACCAGGGCGGCTTCAGCTCCGACCTGTCGGCAGCGATCGACCAGGCCGTCGCCGACGGCGTGGACGTCATCAACTACTCGATCGGCGGCGGGGCCAACCTCACCGGCGTCGACGCCATCTCGTTCCTGTTCGCCTCCGACGCCGGCGTGTTCTCGGCCGTCTCGGCGGGCAACGACGGACCGGACCCGGAGACGATCGGCGGCCCGTCCGACGTGCCGTGGGTGACCAGCGTCGCGGCCGGCACCGAGACGCGCTTCTACCAGGGCACCGTCCAGCTCGGGAACGGCAAGCGCCTGACCGGCGCCTCGATCGGCGGCACCGTGCGCAACGCCCGGATCGTCGACGCGGCGACGCTGGGCAACGCGCAGTGCGACCCGGAGAAGCAGTTCTCCTCCTCGGTCGCCGGCGCGATCGTGATCTGCACCCGCGGCCTGCCGGCCGGACGCGTGGCCACCAGCCTCGCCGTCAAGAACGCCGGCGGCTTGGGCGAGATCCTCGCGAACGTCGACACGCCTGACCAGGACAACCTGTTCACCGACAACTTCTGGGTGCCGACCGTCCACATGGACCAGAAGGTCGCCGACCGGGCGCGGGCCTACGTCGCCGGCTCCCACGGCCGGGCCACGGCGTCGATCGTCCACACGGGCTCGATCGTCAAGCAGCCGTGGAAGGCGCCGTCGGTGACGGTGTTCTCGTCCCGGGGGCCGTCCCCGACGGCGGCGTCGATCATCAAGCCCGACATCACCGCGCCCGGCATCCAGGTCCTCGCGGGCGCCTCGCCGTTCACCGACGAGGGCTTCGTCCAGGGTGAGCTGTTCCAGGCCATCGCCGGTACGTCGATGTCCTCGCCGCAGATCGCCGGCATGTATGCACTGGTCAAGCAGGCCCACCCCGACTGGTCGCAGGCCGAGGCGAAGTCGGCGCTGCAGACGTCGGCCTCGCTCGACATCACGTCCAACGACCGCAAGACGCCGGCGAACCCGTTCGAGCGGGGCGCGGGCGAGGTGAACCCCGGCGTCGTCTCCAAGCCCGGCATGTTCCAGCCCGGCCTGGTCTACGACGCGGGCTTCAACGACTACCTCGCCTTCCTCTGCGGCGCGGCTCCCGGGTCCGTCAGCGCGGCGACCTGCTCGAAGCTGTCCACCGCCGGCTTCCCGACCCGGACCGAGGACCTCAACCTCGCCACCATCGGCATCCAGTCGCTGGTCGGCAACGAGACGGTCAAGCGCACGGTGACCAACGTCAGCAGCAGGTCGATCACCGTCACCGCCGACACCGGCGACGCACCCGACGGCTACACGATGTCCGTGAGCCCGCGGACGCTGACCGTGCCGGCCGGCGGCAAGGCGTCCTTCGAGGTCACCATCGCCAACAACGGCGCTCCGGTCGGCGCCTGGCGGTTCGGCAACCTGACCTGGCGCGGCTCCGGCTACAGCGTCAACAGCACGATCGCCGTCCGCGGCGCGAGCATCGGCGCCCCGGCCACCGTGACCGGCAGCGGCGCGTCGGGCACGGTCGACGTCCCCGTGAAGTTCGGGTACGACGGCGCCTACCAGGCCGTCCCGGCCGGACTCGTGGCGTCGCGGCCCCTGACCGGCACCGTCCTGCAGGACCCCGACCAGACCTTCGGCACTCCCGACGACACCCAGGGCGGTGTCACCAAGGTGCCGGTGACCATCGGCGACACCTCCTACTGGCGGATCCAGTACGTCAAGCCCGGCAACGACGACATCGACCTCTACCTGCTCGACTCGGCAGGGAAGGTCGTCGCCCGGAGCACGGCCGGCGGCACCGATGAGCTCATCGAGCTCAGCCACCCCGCGGCCGGCAGCTACACGCTGGCGGTGCACGGCTGGCAGGTGACGGGGACGCACACGTTCTCGATCGACAACTGGGTCGTGCCCACCGGCGCGGGCACCCTGAAGGTGGACTCGGCTCCGACCACGGCCACCGTCGCCGGAACCGGAACGGTCACGCTGTCCTGGACCGGCGCCACCCCGGCCGGCACCTACTACGGCGCCGTCGACCACACCGACGGGACCAACCGGCTCGGCCAGACGATCGTGAAGGTGTCCGGCACGGACTGATCGCGACTCAGGGATCGGCTGGCCCGCGCCGCGAGGAGACTCGCGGCGCGGGCCGCCGCTCCCGCCGGTCCGCCGCCACCCAGGGCCACGTCATGAGCGCCCAGCCGGCCAGCACCACCGCGATGAGCACCACGACGTAGACCGGCCACGGGCCGAACAGGTCGAGCGGCGTCGACACGTCCGGCTTGCGCGCGAGGTAGCCGTAGTTCGTGCCGGCCAGGGCGTTGAACACCATCGTCACGGCTGCCCACACCAGGCTCCAGAACACCGTGAAGCGGTAGCAGCGCCAGTCGGTCCGGACACCGATGCCGAAGGTGAGGTAGAGCGCCGCCCAGATCGTCATCAGGTGCATCCCCCAGAACTCGATGAAGTCCGGGTCCGGCCAGTCGGCGCCCAGCGTCGGCGTGATCACCGCCTGCACGGTCAAGGTGAGCGCCCAGTAGTAGAGCAGGCCCGACGTCCGCCGCTCCGTGGTCCACAGCGCGTAGACGGCGACCATCCAGCCCAGGTCGCAGATCTGGAGCGGGATCGACGAGCCGAGCTCGAACTGGCCGGGCAGCAGCTGCCGGATCTGGAGCGGCGCGGTGAACACCACCAGCACCACGGCGAAGCCGCGCCGCACCCGCTCCTCGGCCGATCGGTCGCGCAGCAGGCGGCCGGCCACCACCGCACCGACGGCGCCGGCGACACCGACCGCGGCGGCCACGGTGTGCGTGGCGCCGTACGGCTCGAACGTGCCCGCCACGCCTCGACTGTAGAGCGGTCGTCCCGCCGGTTCCCTACTCGCGCGTAACTCCGCCCGTCGACGGGCGTTGTGAGGTCGATCCACGACCGCGCTCGGGCGGCGTGGAGTCCCCCGAATAGCCAGGAGATCGAGTTGAGTCACCGTCTGTTCCTCCGCACCGGCTCCGCGTTGGCGGCCGCCTCTGTGGCGCTGCTGGCCACCGGACCCGCGTTCGCGGCCGACCCCGTCGCCCAGGCCTCCGCCACCGCCCTCGAGGTCGGCATCGCCGGCCACGGGACGGAAACCGGCACCTACACCGCGACCAACGACGGCACCCGCGAGACCACCTCCGGTGACAACGCGCCGGCCCTGCCGGTCGCCGTCGGTCAGCAGGCGACCAACCTGGGCACGCTCGCGCAGGACGCGGTCACCACGACCGCCGGTCACTCCGCTGCGTGTTCGGGCGTCGCGGGCGAGGGCGCCACGCTCACCCAGGTCGGCGACGGGACGCGCTGCCTGACCGGTGGACAGACCATCACCCTGGACGCGGCGCACGCCGACTTCAGCAAGCTCCAGGTGCTGCCGCCTCAGATCACCCAGGGGCTCGACACCACCCTCGCCGACGCCGTCGCGGGCGCGGTCGCCCCGGTCGTCAACCAGCTGCTGACCGCCCTCGGCAACCCCGGTCTCGGCATCGACCTCGGCGCCGTCCAGGCCTCCTGCAGCGCCGGTCCGACGTCCGCTCGCGGCACAGCGAACATCGCCCACGCCTCGGCCTACCTCCAGGCGCCCGCGCCCATCGGCCACGTCGACCTGGTCTCGCTGCCCGTCGACCCCGCTCCGAACACGCACGTCGTGACGAACCTGAGCGCCGTCGCCGAGGCCGTCCAGCGGGGCGTGGACACCCAGATCTCCACCACCCTGGGCGGCCAGGCCGGCACCCTCGGCCCGCTCCTCCAGCCGCTGCAGCTCGGCCTCGACACGCTGATCGACGAGGTCCAGAGCAACGTGACCGACGCGCTCGGCCCGCAGCTCGCGCCGCTCGAGCAGAACGTCCTCGACATCGTGCTCAACAAGCAGTCCCAGCCGGCGCGCGGCGCCATCGACGTGACCGCGCTCGACCTGCACCTGCTCCCCGCGGCCCGACAGTTCGTCGACGCCGACCTCGCCAGCGTCGCCATCGGTCACGTCACCTGCGGCCCGAACACTCGCGTCGCCCCGGCCGCCGATGCCGTTCCGGCGGTCGACACGCCGTCCACGTCCACGTCCGAGCCCGACACCGCGGTGCCCACGGCCGTGGAGGCCGGCGCCGGCTCCCTCGACGAGGGTCCGTCGCCGCTCGCCCACGCCGCGCTCGGCGGCCTGGTGGTCGCGGGCACGGGTGCCGGCGTCTGGGGCTTCCGCCGCAGCCTGCGCTCGTGACCGAACCGGCCAGCGGCAGCCACCGGGCGGGCCCCACGGGGCGCGCCCGGTGGCGGCGCTACGCGGTCGCCACCGTCACCGCCGTGCAGCTGCTCGCCACGGTGCTCGGGGGCGGCGCCGTGATCGGCTCCTTCCTCGTGCCCGGTAGCGACGCCTCGGCGGGCGCGCCGGAGTACACGGCCATCCGCCCCGGCGCGCCGCTCCGGCTGGCGATGCCCACACTCCATGTGACCGCGCCGATCGTCCCGATCGCGATGGTCGACCACGCCCTCGACCCGCCGCGGGACTACCGGGAGGTCGGCTGGTGGCAGACCAGCGCCAGGCCGGGCGCGGCGCGCGGTCAGACCGTCATCACCGGCCACACGGTGCACACCGGCGGCGCCAGCATGAACCGGCTGGGCAAGCTCACGGCGGGCGACTTCGTCGACGTCATCTCCCAGCGCGGACGGATGCGCTACGTCGTCCAGCGGACGAAGGTCTACAGCAAGGCGGCGGTCGCCCGGCACGCGCAGGACCTCTTCGGCCAGGACCACGGCCGGGGTCGGCTCGTGCTCGTCACCTGCACCGACTGGAACGGCGTGACCTACGAGAGCAACGTCGTCGTCGTCGCCAAGCCGCTGGGCGCTCCGGCCGATCAGAGGTAGAGGCCGGTGGCCTCTTCGCCGACACGCTCGGCCGCAACGGCGTGGATGTCACGCTCCCGCATGACGATGTAGACGTCGCCCGAGACCTCGACCTCCGCCTTGTCGTCGGCGTCGAACAGCACCCGGTCGCCGACCTGGACGGACCGCGCGTGCGGTCCGACCGCGACCACGCGCGACCAGGACAGCCGGCGCGCGCCCATGGCAGCGGTCGCCGGGATCACGATGCCGCCCGAGGAACGCCGCTCGCCCGCCTCCCGGTCCAGCTCCACGAGGATCCGGTCGTGGAGCATCTTGATCGGAGTCTTGTCGCTCACCTGGTGCTACCGGGACAGCCGGCGGAGGGCGACGACCAGACCGACAACGCCCACGACCACGCCGGCGGTCTTCAGGATGTTGGGCATGTTCGGCTGGCCGGTCGCCGGGTCGACGTAGACGGCCCGGACGCTGGCGACCTCGCGCCGCGCGATCGTCTTCGGGCTCGAGCGGTAGAGGAGCTGGTCGATGGTGCCCGCGAGACGCTCGCGGGTCTCTTCGATCTCACGCTCGAGCGAGGACTGCGGATCGGGCTTGGTCATGGCCTGAGGTTACCAAGTAGGTTTCCCCGCATGAGCCGCCTGCAGCCCGGTGATGTAGCCCCCACGTTCACGCTGACCTCCGACACCGGCGACACCGTCTCCCTCGGCGACCTCGCCGGCCGCAAGGTCATCGTCTACTTCTACCCCGCGGCGATGACGCCGGGCTGCACCAAGCAGGCCTGCGACTTCACCGACTCCCTCGATGCACTCCAGGCGCAGGGCTACGAGGTGGTCGGCATCTCGCCGGACAAGCCGGAGAAGCTGGCGAAGTTCCGCGAGCGCGACTCGCTCACGATCACGCTGCTCTCCGACCCGGACAAGGCGGTGCTGACCGCCTGGGGTGCCTTCGGCGAGAAGAAGCTCTACGGCAAGGTCGTCGAGGGCGTCATCCGCTCGACGTTCGTCGTCGACGAGGGCGGCAAGATCGAGCACGCCGCCTACAACGTCAAGGCCACCGGTCACGTCGCGAAGCTGCGCAAGGACCTGGGGATCTGAGCGGTTCTCTAGACTGACCGCCGCGCGCCCGTAGCCCAATTGGCAGGAGGCAACAGGTTTAGGTCCTGTGCAGTGTGAGTTCGAGTCTCACCGGGCGCACGTGACGACCCTCGTGCTGGCCTCCCAGTCCCCCGCCCGCCTCCAGACGCTTCGCAACGCCGGGATCGAGCCGGTGGTGATCGTGAGCGGCGTGGACGAGGACCAGCTGTCGGGTCTGGCGCCCGACGAGCTCGCGCTGCAGCTGGCCCGCCTCAAGGCCGAGGCTGTCGCGTCCCGGACCGAGGTGCCCGACGGCGCGCTCGTCCTCGGCTGCGACTCGGTCCTCGACCTGGACGGCGAGGCCCTCGGCAAGCCGGGTACGCCGGAGGAGGCGACCCGCCGCTGGAACGCGATGCGCGGTCGCGCCGGCGTCCTGCGGACCGGGCACCACCTCGTCGACACGGCCACCGGCCGCACGGCGGCCGCGACCGCGAGCACGACCGTCCACTTCGCCGACGTGACCGATGACGAGATCGCGGCGTACGTCGCCACGGGCGAGCCGTTGTGGGTCGCCGGCGCGTTCACCGTCGACGGCCTCGGCGGCGGCTTCGTGACCTCGATCGAGGGCGACCACCACAACGTGGTCGGCGTCAGCCTGCCCCTGGTACGCACCCTCGTGCGCGAGCTGGGCCACGAGTGGACGGGCCTGTGGGCTAGTCGATGAGCTGCGGCTCGACGACCGTCTCGTCCGGGCCCTCGGACGGGTCGTCGTAGACCTCGGTGTAGCGGATCGGCCGGTGGAAGACGAAGCGCCGGAACAGGTAGAAGCGGGCCACCTGCGAGAGCAGCAGGCCGACGACGTTGCCCGAGACGTTGTCCCACAGGGGCGAGGTCAGGCCGAGGGCGTGTCGGCTGAACCACAGGCAGCCGAGCGGGATCGTCGTCATCGTGATGATGTTGATGACGGCGTAGGAGACGAACCCCTCGCCCGGCTTGGTCGCCGACCGGTTGCGGAACGTCCAGCGGCGCGACAGCTCGTAGGAGACGAGCATGCCCACGCCGTGCGACACGATGTAGGACCACGTGACGTGGCGGTGGAGCGGCGACCACAGGTGGTAGGGCTCGTAGGCGAGCCAGTTGTAGAGCAGGATCGCCACCGCCGTCGACACGAGGCCGACGGCCATGAACCGCACTGCCTCGGCGATCACGTGACGTCGGGGCATGCGGCCCACTCTAGGAGTGGTCACTCGACGGGCAGACCGAGACCCCGTGCGATCAGCATCCGCTGGACCTCGGAGGTGCCCTCGCCGATCTCGAGGATCTTGGCGTCGCGGTAGAACCGCGCGACGGCGTACTCCTCCATGAACCCGTAGCCGCCGAAGACCTGGGTGGCGATCCGCGTGGCCGTCACCGCCGACTCGGAGGTGTAGAGCTTGGCGATGGCGGCGGCCTGCTTGAACTCCTTGATGGGCGCGCCGGCGTCCTTGAGCGCGGCGGCGCGGTAGGTGAGCAGCCGGCCGGCGTGCAGCATGACCTCGAGGTCGGCGACCTGGAAGGCCACGCCCTGCTTGCGGCCGATCGGGACGCCGAACGTCTGCCGCTGCCCGGCGTAGGAGACGCACAGGTCGAGGCAGCCCTGGATGAGGCCCACGGCGAGCGCCGCGATCGCGACCCGGCCGTCGTCGAGCGTCGCGAGGAACTGGGCGTAGCCCCGGCCGCGCTCCCCCAGCAGGTTGCCGGCCGGCACGTGCACGTCCTCGAAGGTCAGCGGGTGGGTGTCCGACGCGTGCCAGCCGAGCTTCTCGTAGGCCTTCTCGGCGGTGAACCCCGGCGTGTTTGACGGTACGACGATCGCGCTGATCTCCGGCTTGCCGTCGGCGTTGACGCCGGTCCGTGCCGTGACGGTGACCAGGCTGGTGATCGAGGAGCCCGAGTTGGTGATGAACTGCTTGGCGCCGTTGACCACCCACTCGTCGTTGACCAGCTCGGCCCGGGTCCGGGTCGCCCCCGCGTCGGACCCGGCACCCGGCTCGGTGAGGCCGAAGCCGGCCAGCGCCCGGCCGGCGACGAGCTCGGGCAGCCACTGCTTCTTCTGCTCGTCCGTGCCGTAGGTGAGGATCGGGTTGATCCCGAGGCCGACGCCGGCCTCGAGGGTGATGCCCATCGACTGGTCGACGCGCCCGAGCTCCTCGATGGCCACGCACAGCGAGGTGAAGTCGCCGCCGGCGCCGCCGTACTCCTCGGGCGCCGTCAGACCGAAGAGGCCGAGCTCGCCCATCTTCTGCACGACGTCGACCGGGAAGTGGTGGTCACGGTCCCACTGGGCGGCGTGCGGCGCGATCTCCGCCTCGGCGAAGTCGCGCACGACGCGCCGGAACTCCTCGTGCTCCCGGGACAGCTCGCCGTATCCGTTCGATGTGGACATGCCGACAGGTTAGCGTTCATTAACCTGTCGGCGGGAGTCCTCAGCGGAACGTTCCCCGAGCCACCGAGCCGGACAGGCGCCGCTGGAAGATCAGGTAGACGACCAGGACCGGGAGCACCGTCATCACGACCGCGGCGAAGAGCGCGCCGAAGTCGACCGAGTAGCCGGCCTGCGAGGCGAACGACGCCATCCCCTGCGTGAGGACGTAGTGGTCCTGATTGGTGTTGAGCGCGACCGGCAGCAGGAACTGGTTCCACAGCCCGAGGAAGTTGAAGATCGCGACGCTCGCCATCCCCGGCCCCGCCATCGGCAGCATGATCGAGAAGAACGCCCGCCACTCGCTGGCGCCGTCGATGATCGCCGCCTCGTAGACGTCCTCCGGCAGCGCCTTGAAGAACGCGTGGAGGAAGAAGACGGTGAACGGCAGTGCGAACGCGACGTAGGTGAGGATCAGGCCAGGGAAGGTGTTGATCAGCCCGATGTTCTTCAGCACGAAGAACAGGGGCACGATCACCAGGAAGATCGGGAAGGTCAGGCCGGCCAGCATCGAGTTGTAGATGAGCCGCCTGCCCGGGAACGTGAACCTGGCCAGCACGTAGGCGCACATCGCCCCGAGCAGCATGACGAGGAACAGCGACGCCCCCACCACGATGACGGTGTTGAAGAAGAACCGGCCGATGCCGGCGTCGGTCCACGCGTTGACGTAGTTGTCGAGCTGCCAGTGGGCGGGCAGGGAGAAGGGCGAGCCGAGGATCTCCCGCGTCGTCTTGAAGGACGACAGCAGCACCCACAGGAACGGCACGATCACGATGACCGACCAGACGATCAGGAGCACGTGTGAGGTGACCTCGACCGCCGTGTCGCCGGCGTGGGTCGTTCCCCGGTTCCGCTGCCTCTGGCCCTGCTGCTCCGGGAGGGCATGCTCGGTCACTGCTGCGCTCATCGACGCACTCTCCTCTCGTGGCCGCCCGTCAGGTAGTTGACGAGGAAGACCAGCGCGGCGAACGCCAGCGTGATGAGCGCAAGGGTCACGCCCATGGCCGTGGCATAGCCGAACTGCCCCTTCTTGAAGGCCGTCGTCAGCAGGTACTGGCTCATGGTCAGCGTCGAGTTGTTGGGGCCGCCGCCGGAGTTCATCGCCTGCATGTAGACGAACGCGTCGAGCGCCAGGATGCCGATGTAGATGTAGGCCGTCTGCACGTTGTCACGGATCAGCGGCAGGGTGATCGACCAGCTGGTGCGGAACCGGCCGGCGCCGTCGAGCCGGGCCGACTCGTAGATCTCCGCCGGCACGCCCTTGATCGCGGCGACGAACAGCACCGTGTAGAAGCCGACCGACGCCCAGATGATGACGAACATGGAGGCGGGCATCGCCGTGCTCACCTCACCGAGCCAGGCGAAGTTCTCGAACCTGTCGAGCCCGAGGCCCGTCAGGACGCCGTTGAGGAGTCCCGCCGCCGGGTCGTAGACCTGCGCCCAGATGAGGCCGATGACGATCGCCGGGACGGCGTACGGGAAGAACGAGACGACCCGGTAGGCGCCCGCACCGCGGATGCCGCGGATCGTGCCGCTGCTCGGTCCCCCGACGGTCACGACGACGGCGATCGCGAGGGCGGCGACGATGGTCACGAGCGGCACCACGATCGCCAGCTCGATGTTGTTGCGGACCGCGTGCAGGAAGATGTCGTCGTGGGCCAGCTTGCGGTAGTTGTCCAGGCCCGTGAAGTTCATGTTGGGCGTGAAGCCCGACCAGTCGGTCATCGAGTAGTAGAGGGCCTGCAGGACCGGCCACACCACGAAGACGACGAAGATCACCAACGGCAGGCCGAGGAAGGCCGCCATGAAGGTGATGCGGTCGAGCGACGGACGGCGCCGACGCCGGGCGGCCGGAGGCCGGCCGCCCGTCGTCGGGCTCGCGGTGGTGCTGGTGGTCACGTGATCTTGAGCTTCTTCACGGAGGAGTCGTTCGCGACCTTGTCGGTGATGTCCTGCAGCGCCTTGGTCAGGGCAGCGCCATCGATGGCACCCGAGAGGAACGAGTTCCAGGGCACGAGCTGGTCGGTGTTGAGCCCGTAGTAGTCGACGAACTGGTAGTTGAAGATGTTGTCGCCCGCCGAGTCCAGCATCGACGTCTGCGAGACGAGCGCCGTGGAGCCGAACCCGTCGGCGGGCACGATGCCCTTGACGATGGTCGGCGCCAGACGCGTCTTGGAGAAGTTCGTCGCCGCGTCCTTCGACAGCATGGCGCGCAGGATCTCCTTGCCGCCGGCGACGTTCTTGCCCTGGGACGGAACGACGAACGGCTCGCCCGCGCCCGCGCGGATCGCCTCGTAGGGCATCGACGAGCTCGTGTCCGAGGTAGGGGTCGGGAAGCCGGTCATCTTGAAGTCCGGCTTGGTGGCGTCCTTCATCTCGTTCTCGATCCAGCCGCCCGACGGGTAGAGAAGGGCCTGCTGGTCCTGGCTCCACTTCGCCTGCGCGGCGGTGAACTGGGTGCCCGCACCACCGGGCACGAACATCTTCTCCTTGACCATCGTCTCGAGGGCCTTGATCCCGCTCTGGACGGCCGGGAGCGACCAGCACTTGGGCTGCAGGTTCTCCAGTGCCAGCCGGACCTCGTCGCCGCCCTGCTTGATGGACGAGTCGACGAGCATCGTCTGGTAGTAGGTCGCGGCCTCCTTGCCCCACACCCACAGGTACTTGCCCTTGGCCTTCGCCTTCTGGCCGAGCGCGATGGCCTCGTCCCAGGTCTTGGGCGGGGTCCAGCCGTTCGCGTCGAACAGCGACTGCGAGTACCAGACGGCGTAGACCGTCATGACGTAGTTGAGGGCGACGAACTTGCCGTCGAACGTGCCCGGGTCCTTGGCACCCGGGTAGAGCGAGTCGAGGATCTTGGTGCCCTCGTAGTTGTTGGCGTCGAAGACGTCGTCGAGCGTGGACAGCTGGGCAGCGATCGTGTTGAAGCCGATCGCGTCGGCGCCCGAGTTGTCGATGAGGTCCGGCGGGTTGCCACCGACGAACCGCGGCTGCAGCTCGGTGGCGATCTTGGTGGTCGGTGAGACCTTGATCTTCACACCGCTGAACTTCTTCTTCACCTGGTCGGCGGCGAACGTGACGTAGTCGTAGCCGTAGCCGCCGTTGAAGATGACGGCCTCGACGCTGCCCGTCTCGGCGAGCCCGAACGGGTTGGTGGCGCTCTTCTTGCCGCCGGACTGCTTGTTGGAGTTGTCGTCACCTCCGCCCGCACAGGCGGCGAGCGCGCTGGAGAGCGGCGCGAGCGCCGCTGTGGCGAGCGCTCCCCGCAGGAGGGTGCGACGGTCGAAGCGACCGATCTGGTCTGACATCGTGTGTTGCCTTTCGCTCGAGGTGACGGGTTCCTGTCCGGTTGTGGGTTGGTGGTTCGTTGCTGCTGTCCCGCTACGCGAGCCCCCCGATCCGGCTTCCGTAGCGCTGCTTGAGTACGTCGTTGTGCTCGTCGCCGCCGGGGACGTTGGCGGAGACGTAGAGGGGCGGCACCTCGCCGGCCGCGCGGAGCCGGTCGGCTGCGCCGAGGGTGAGGAGCTGCGCGATGTAGGCGGCGGTGATCGACGAGACCGCGCCGGCGGCGAGTCCGTCACCGAGGTCGACCGTCGTGTCGCCGTACGGCGCCCGGTTGTCGATAACGACGTCGGCGACCTCCGAGAGCCGCTTGCCGCTGGGGTGCTTCGGGGTGACCGCGTTGGTGTGCTCGAGGCTGGTGACGGCGATGACCGGGTGCCCGGCCTCCTTCGCGCGCAGCGCGACACCGACGATGGAGCCGTTGACGCCGGAGTTGGAGGCGATGACGAACACGTCGGCCGGGTCGAGCTCGTAGAGCCCGAAGAGCTCGTCGACGACCGTGTCGTCCCGCTCCAGCGAGCTCCCGCCCAGCGCGGTCACGTCGCGGCTGCCGTGCAGCACGATGTCGCGCAGCGACAGCGCGTGCGTCGGGATCAGGCCGCCCGCCCGGCCGGCGACCTCCATCGCGAACGCCTGCGAGTGACCGGTGCCGAAGGCCTGCACCACGCCGCCCTTGCGCAGCCCGTCGACGATCAGGTCGATAGCCGGGTCCAGCCGGCCGGAGGACACGTCGTCGTCCAGCGCGGCCAGCCTGCGACTGACCTCGGCGGAGAAGGCGGAGAACACGGTCGTCATCGGGGTCCTCTCAGGAGTGGGGGGTCCGGCCGGCCCGCGGCGGTCGGCGGTGGGGGGACACGGCTGCCGCCGATGCGGCGAGCATGCTGGTGGTGCGCGGGAAGTCGAGCTGGGCGACGAGCAGGTAGAGCAGGTCAACGAGGAACATCTGCGCGTGCTTGGCCGAGAGGTCGTCGGGCTGGAGGTACTCGCCCGGCGCGCTGGCGGTGAGGTGGACGTCGGCGACCGCGGCGAGCGGCGAGGTCGGGGTGCTCGTCACCGCGACGGCGTACGCCCCGGACGACTTCGCCAGGCTGAGCATCTCGATGACCTCGTCGGTCCGACCGGTGTTGGAGAACGCGATCGCGACGGTGCCCTCGCTGAGCAGCGCCGCGCTGGTGAGCCCTGCGTGCACCTCTCCCCAGGCGTGCGCGTTGATGCCGATGCGGTAGAGCCGCGCCTGCAGCTCGCGCGCGAACGTGGCGCTCCCCTCGATGCCGTAGATGTCGACGTGCGTGCTCCGGGCGATCGCCGCGGCGATCCGCGCGGCGAGCTCGGTGTCGACGCGTTCGGCCGTCGTCGCGAGCGCGACCGTGTGGGCGTTGACCAGCGTCCGGAGGACCTGCGCGGGCGGGTCGTCCGGCCGGAAGGCGCGCCCGATGTCGGCCTCCCAGGTCTCGTGCGCGCTCGACCTGCCCTGCTCGGCGGCCACGCGCACGCGGAGGGTCGGATAGCCGGCGTAGCCGAGGGCGCGGCAGAACCGGGTGACGGTGGCCGGCGAGGTCCCCGCGCGCTGGGCCAGCTCGGTGATGGAGAGGTGCAACGGCAGCGCCGGATCCTCCAGCAGCAGCGAGCCGAGCTTCGCCATCGCAGCCGACATCCCGGACATGGCCGCACGGATCCGGCCGCTGGTGCCGAACCGGTCTAGCGTGTCCGCTATCCGAGGTGCCGTCGTGTCCAATGAAAATCCATGTCAGGCCCTAGGGGATGTTCAGGAAAACTTCTTACAGTTGTGTGATACATCACAAGCACCTCAACGTCACGAATAGGTAACGATGACCGCCGTTCTCGCCATCGACGCCGGGGGCACCAGCACGCGTGCGCTCCTGGTCGACGCCGGGGGCCGCTGCCGGGGCTTCGGCCGCGGCGCCAGCGGCAATCCGATCTCCTCGGGGGCCGAGGTCGCCGCCGCGTCCATGGCGAGCAGTGCGCTGGCCGCGCTCGCCGCGGCCGGTGCCGCACCAGCTGACGTCGACCTGGTCCTGCTGGCCGCTGCCGGTGCCGGCTCCGGAGCCCACCGCGACGAGCTCGGCCGTCGCCTGGCGGAGTCGGGCCTGCCCGCCCGGCCGGTCTTCGCGAGCGACCTGCTCGCGATGTTCTGCTCCGGCACCCATCTGCTCCACGGCTACGGTCTGGTCTCCGGCACAGGAGCGGCCGCGATCCGGGTGGACGACGGCCGCCAGGAGGCGGTCGCCGACGGCCTCGGCTGGCTGCTGGGCGATGACGGATCAGGGTTCTGGATCGGCCAGCGGGTGGCGCGTGCCGCCCTCGCCGACCTCGACGGCCGCGGCCCGGGCACGGCCCTGACGACCGCGGTCCGGACCCGTCTCGACGTGCCGGCCGGCCTCCCGGCGCGCGAGGCGACGCAGGCGCTCGCCGGGTACGTCTACACGGCCCGCCCGGTCCGCCTCGCCGACCTGGCCGTGCTGGCGTTCGACGCGGCCGGCGACCCGGTCGCCGATGCGATCGTGACCGGCGCGGCGCGCGCCCTCGCGGCGACGTTGCGGGCGGTCAGCTCACCGGAGGTCACCGGACCGGTGGTCATGGGCGGCGGCGTGCTCGCGCGCAATCCCGCCCTGCGCGACGCCGTCCTGGCGACGTACGCCGGAGAGGGCGACGCCCCGCAGCCTCTGGTCGTGCACGACGGAGCCGTCGGAGCGGCCGTGCTCGCCCTGCGCGAGGCGGGCGTGACCGTCGACGAGGCGGTCTTCGGGACGCTGGTCAGGACGGTCGCCGCCCAGCGGGAGTACCCCGCCGGGCACTGACCTCACGGTGATCGGTGCCACACCCTCGTCCCGGACATCGCCCGCTAGAGTCAGGTGGCCGTCGAACCGAGGAGTACTGAGTTGAGCAAGCCGCTGTCCAAGGTCCTGATCGCGAACCGGGGCGAGATCGCCGTCCGGGTCATCCGCGCCGCCAAGGACGCCGGCATCGCGAGCGTGGCGGTCTACGCCGAGCCCGACGCCAACGCGCTGCACGTCCGCCTGGCCGACGAGGCCTACTCCCTCGGCGGCGCGACGCCCGCCGACTCCTACCTCTCGATCGAGAAGATCGTCGCCGCCGCGAAGCAGGCCGGCGCCGACTCGGTCCACCCCGGCTACGGCTTCCTGGCCGAGAACGCCGACTTCGCCCAGGCCGTCATCGACGCCGGGCTGATCTGGATCGGCCCGCCGCCCTCCGCGATCGAGGCGCTCGGCGACAAGGCCAAGGCCAAGCAGATCGCGCAGAAGGCCAACGCCCCGCTGGCTCCGGGCCTCAAGGAGCCGGTCAAGGACGCCGACGAGATCGTCGAGTTCGCCCGTGAGAACGGCCTTCCGGTCGCGATCAAGGCCGTCTTCGGTGGCGGCGGCCGCGGCCTGAAGGTCGCCCGGACCCTCGAGGAGATCCCCGAGCAGTTCGAGTCGGCGGTGCGCGAGGCCGTGACCGCGTTCGGCCGGGGCGAGTGCCTGGTCGAGAAGTTCCTCGACAAGCCCCGACACGTCGAGACCCAGTGCCTCGCCGACAGCCACGGCAACGTCGTCGTCGTGAGCACCCGCGACTGCTCGCTGCAGCGCCGCCACCAGAAGCTGGTGGAGGAGGCCCCCGCACCGTTCCTCTCCGAGGAGCAGATCGAGCGGCTCTACGCCTCGTCCAAGGCGATCCTGCGCGAGGCCGGCTACGTCGGCGCCGGCACGTGCGAGTTCCTGGTCGGCCAGGACGGCACCATCTCCTTCCTCGAGGTCAACACCCGCCTCCAGGTCGAGCACTGCGTCTCCGAGGAGGTCACCGGCCTCGACCTGGTCCGCGAGATGTTCCGCATCGCCGCCGGCGAGGAGCTCGGCTACGACGACCCCGAGATCCGCGGCCACTCCATCGAGTACCGCATCAACGCCGAGGACGGCGGCCGCAACTTCATGCCCGCCCCCGGCACCCTCACCGAGTGGGCCCCGCCGCAGGGCCCCGGCGTCCGCGTCGACGGCGGCTACGAGAAGGGCGAGACCATCCCCGGCTCGTTCGACTCCCTCATCGCCAAGCTCATCGTCACCGGCCGCGACCGCACCCAGGCCCTCGAGCGGTCCCGCCGTGCGCTGGCGGAGTTCGTGGTCGACGGCATGCCCACCGTCATCCCGTTCCACCGGGCGGTCATCGAGGACCCGGCCTACGTCGGTGCGTCCAACCCGACCGGCGAGGGGTCCTTCGACGTCTACACCACCTGGATCGAGACCGACTTCGACAACCAGATCCAGCCCTACGCCGGCGACCACGCCGACGCTCCCGAGGCCGAGGACAAGCGATCAGTGGTCGTCGAGGTCGGCGGCAAGCGCATCGAGGTCGTCATCCCGGCCGGGCTCGGTGGTCTGTCGACCGGTGGCGCTGCCGCCGGCGCGAAGAAGCCCAAGCGCGCCGCGGGCAAGAAGGCCGGCTCGGCCGTCTCCGGCGACGCCGTGACCTCCCCCATGCAGGGCACCATCGTCAAGGTCGTCGTCGAGGACGGCCAGACCGTCGCGGAGGGCGAGGCCATCGTCGTCATCGAGGCCATGAAGATGGAGCAGCCGCTCAAGGCCCACAAGGCCGGCACGGTCACCGGCCTCTCCGTCGCCGTCGGCGAGACCGTCACCAACGGCGCCGTCATCTGCGAGATCAAGGACTGACCCGGCAGCTGCCACGGGCGTGACGACGCCCACAGGAGGGCCCGGAATGGATGCCGGCCCTCCCCCGTTGATCACGTCAGTTGGTTCGACTCATGCCCCCGGGCCTCAATTCTTGCCGCCACGAGCGGCCGTTCGCCGAGAGGCGGCTGACGGACCAGCGAGCTTCACCACACGACCGCCCGCCGGGTGAGCCCCGGCCAGGGCGGTCGTGTGCTTCCCGGGCTCAGCGCGCCAGCCCGGCGAGCCGCTTGACCGCCCGCAGCCCCTCCGGGGTGCCGGGCCAGTGCCGGTCGAGGGCGTCGGCGCCGGCGACCCGGGTGACCGACCGCAGGGTCAGCGCGACGATCACCACGTCGTCGGCGTACCCGATGACCGGGATGAAGTCGGGCACCAGGTCGATCGGGAGCGCCAGGTAGGCCAGCAGCACGAGCACCCGTACCCGGACGCCACGGGGCAGGGCCGGATCCTTCACCAGACGGTGGAGCAGGCGGACCACGTCGGGCAGGAGGCGTAGGACCTCCCGCACACGCGGCGGGTCGTCGTAGCGGCGGCCGGCGAGGTAGAGCACCGCGACGAGCACGACCCACAGGCAGAGCAACCCGGCGAGGACGGCGAGGAGCGCCTGAAGCCACGGGTTCACGAGACCATCGTGTCAGCCGTATCGCTACGTGAGGACCGGGACCGCCGGCTCCTCCGCACCAGCGCGGGCCGCCGCGTCCTCGTGGCGGGCGCCGCTGCGCTCCGCGCCGATGCCCGCAGCCACCACGAAGCCGACGCCGAGCGCCGCGAGCGGGCTGGGCACCTGGTGCAGCGCCACGAAGCCGATCGTGAGCGCGAAGGCCGGCTCCAGCGCCATCAGGGTGCCGAACGCTCCGGTCTTGAGCCGACGCAGCGCGAGGAGCTCCAGGATGAAGGGCACGACCGGCAGCAGGATCGCGAGGCCGAGACCGACCACCACGAGCTCGGGCGTGAGACGGCCGAGCACCTCGGGTCCCGCGACGACGGTCGCCACGACGGCGGCGACCGGCATCGAGACCGACAGGCCCGCGATCCCGCTGACCGTGTCGCCGACCCGCTGGGTGAGCAGGATGTAGCCCGCCCAGCACACGGCCGCGCCGAGCGCGAACGCGACACCGGCCAGATCGGCGGTGCCGGTCCACGGCTGCGTCAGCAGGAGCACGCCGACGGCCGCCGAGGCGGCCCAGATCCGGGCGAGACCGGCGCTCCTGGCGACGGCCACGCCGAGCGGGCCGAGGAACTCCAACGCACTGGCCATGCCGAGCGGCAGTCGGGCGATCGACGCCATGAAGAGCAGCGTCACGCCGGCGGTCACGACGCCGAGCGCGACCGTCGTCGGCAGCGCGCCGGGGCCGAACATCGACCGACGCGGCCGCACGATCACGAGCAGCAGCAGGCCCGCCCAGGTGAGCCGGAGCCAGGCCGCACCCTCCGCCCCGACCTGGTCGATCAGCCCGACCGAGGCGGCGAGGCCGAGCTGGACGCAGAGCATCGAGGCGACGGCCATCGAGACACCGGTACGGGCTGAGGTTCGGGACATGTCTCTCAGTCAACGCGCCATTTCCGTTCACGTCCACGTGACTTTCCTGGACATACCGTTCACCTGATCAGCACAATCGATGGCATGGACCTGCGCCGCCTCCGCCTGCTGCTCGAGCTGTCCCGGCTCGGGTCCATGCACGAGGTCGCGTCCGAGCTGGTCACCACCACCTCCAGCGTCTCTCAGGGCATCGCCGCGCTCGCGCGCGAGGTCGGTACGCCGCTGGTGGAGCCGGACGGGAGGCGGGTGCGGCTGACGCCGGCCGGCCGGCGGCTGGCCGAACACGCGGTCACGATCCTGGCGGCGGTCGACGCGGCCCGACTCGACCTGGATCCGTCCGCGGAGCCCGCGGGCGTCCTGCGGGTGGCCGGCTTCGCCTCGGCGATCCGGCGCTCGCTCCTGCCGGCGATCGACGACCTCGCGCAGTCCCACCCGGCCATCGAGGTGCGGGTGCACGAGCACGAGCCGCTGGAGGTGTTCGACCTCCTCGCCCGCGACGACATCGACCTCGCACTCGCCTACGACTACAACCTCGCGCCGGCGTCCTGGAGCAGCGACCACGAGGTCATCCCCCTCTGGGAGGCGGACTGGGGGCTCGGCGTACCGAGCGACGAGGGGCGGGCCCCGTTCGCGACGTACGCCGACCGCGACTGGATCGTGAACTCGCGCAACACCGCCGACGAGGAGGTCGTGCGGACACTGGCCTCGATGGCCGGCTTCACGCCCCGGGTCGCGCACCGGATCGACGCGCTCGAGCTCGTGGACGACCTCATCGTCGCCGGACGCGGCGTGGCCCTGCTCCCCCGCGGCCGGGCGTCGCGGCGAGGCGTCAAGGTGCTGCCGCTCACCGACCCACGGGTGCGGCTGCGTGCCTATGCGGTGACCCGGCGCGGCCGCCGCGCGTGGCCGCCGCTGCGGGCCGTGCTGGACCGACTGGCCCACGGTCATCGGCCGTAGTCGCGGAGGGGTGCCATCGGCGCCGCTCGGGTCTAGGCTCGCCAAGCAAGAGAGAGCTGGCTCATGGGCGATTCGGACAGGGGCCGAGCGTCACTCGCGTTCGGCGTCCTCGGGCCCTTCGAGGCGACAGACGACAGCCACCGACTTCCACTCGGGGGACGGGAGCAGCGCGCCGTCATCCGCCTGCTCGCCTGCGCGGCCGACCCCGCCGTCGCGATCGACCACCTGATCGCCTCGAGCCCCGTCGCCGATCCGAGCTCGGACTCGAACCCAGCCCACCACTCCCAGAGCTCCAGCGCCGGGGACTCACGCAGGACCCGGCGCTGGACCGGCGGACGACCGCCCGCTCGTGAGCCTGCTCCGGGTCCGCTGAGCAACCCGTCAGGATGGGTCCGTGACGTCCTGGATCCTGCACGTCGACCTCGACCAGTTCCTGGCCGCGGTCGAGGTGCTGCGGCACCCGGAGCTGGCCGGCCTGCCGCTGGTCGTGGGTGGGCGGGGTGACCCGACCGAGCGAGCGGTCGTGTCCACGGCGTCGTACGAGGCCCGCGAGTTCGGCATCCGGTCCGGGATGCCGCTCAAGACGGCCCTGCGGCGCTGCCCGGAGGCGGTGTTCCTGCCGGTGGACCGGCCCGTCTACGAGGCGGCCTCCGAGGTCGTCATGGAGACGCTCCGCGCCGTGCCGGGGGCCACCGTGCAGGTGCTCGGCTGGGACGAGGCGTTCGTCGGCGTCGAGACCGACGACCCGCTCGAGGTGGCGCGGCGGATCCAGGCCGACGTGCTCGCAGCCACCGGGCTGCACTGCTCGGTCGGCATCGGCGACACGACCACCCGGGCCAAGATCGCCACCGACTTCGGCAAGCCGCGCGGCACCTACGCGCTCACCCGCGGGAACTGGATGGCGGTGATGGGCCCGCGACCCACCCAGGCGATCTGGGGCATCGGCCCGCGGATCGCCGGCCGCCTGGCCCGGCTGGGCATCGCCACGGTCGCCGACCTGGCGCACGCCGAGGAGGGCCCGCTCGTGGCGGAGTTCGGGCCGACGATGGGGCCCCACTACGCGCGGATCGGGCGGGGCGGCGGCTACACCACGGTCGACCCGACCCCGTGGGTGCCGCGGGCACACGGGCGCGAGACCACCTACCAGCACGACCTGGTCGGGCGCGAGGAGATCGTCGCGGCGGTGGGCGCCCTCGCCGCGCAGGTCGTCGAGGACCTCCGATGCGAGGGGCGCCCGTGCCAGCGGGTCCACCTCAAGGTCAGGTTCGCGCCGTTCTTCACCACCAACCGCAGCCGCAAGCTGCCGGAGCCGACATACGACGCCTCCGTGCTCGCATCGACCGCGCTCGAGCTCCTGGACGGGCTCGAGGACGAGCGGCCGATCCGCCTGCTCGGCGTGCGCGGCGAGATGGTGCCGCCCGACGGCGGCTACGACGAGGTGGTGCGGAACAGCTCCCGCGACGTGCCGTAGCGCCTGGCGTCAGCGGAGACCCAGCACCGCGGCGAGCAGCTCCAGGTGGTGCTCGAAGAGCGCGGCCGGATCGCCCAGCGCGTCGTCGCCGTACTGGCCGAAGATCTCGAAGCTGACGCACCCGAAGAGCGCCGCCCAGCCGAAGACACCGGCCGCGATGACGCCGTCGGGCAAGGGGAGGTCGAGCTCCTCGCGCGCGGCGGAGAAGCCGGCGGCGAGGGCGGGCGAGGTCACCTCGACCGTGGGCGGCGACATGCGGCCGGCGGCGTACGCCTCGGCCCAGAGCGTGACCAGCGCTCGCACCACCCGCGTGCCGGGCCCCATCGTCTGCTCCGCGGGCGCCTCGTAGCCGGGCACCGGGCTGCCGAAGAGCAGGGCGTATGTCGCCGGCTCCGCCAGCCCCCAGGTGCGCACCGCCCGTCCGATGGCCGCCTGCCGGCCCGGGAAGTCGTCAGCGGGGACGGCGGCGACCGCCGCGTCGACAGCATCGCCGAGCTCGTCGTAGCCGTCGACGACGAGGAGCGTGAGCAGGTCGTCGCGGCTCTTGACGTAGCGGTAGACCGCCGACGAGACGACGCCGAGGTCGCGCGCGACGGCGCGCAGGGAGAGCGCGGCGGCGCCGTCGGTGGCCAGGTGGTGGCGTCCGATCCGGACGATGTCGGACATCGTCTGGGCGCGGGCGCGGTCGCGAGGAGTGCCGGGCATGACGCCATGGTGCCCATGAAAAGTGAGCACCGTCAACAAATGTGAGCACCGCTCTTGTTTTCTGGTTCCGATCGGTGCATGCTCGCTTCAGAGAGCACCGCTCTCGCTCTCCGTCCCAGCCCTGAGGAGTCCCCATGAGCACCACCCGCGACATCGTCATCGGCGCCGGCCCGGTCGGCACCACCATCGCCCTCCGCCTCGCCGAGCAGGGTCGGCCGGTCCGCCTGCTGACCCGGTCCGGCAGCGGCCCGGACCACCCGCTGGTCGAGCGGCGTCGCGCCGACGCCGGCGACGCGACCGCGCTGGCCGACCACCTGGCCGGCGCCACCGCCGTCTTCGACTGCATGCACGCCAGCGCCTACCGCGTCGACACGTGGCGCGCAGAGCTGCCCCGCGCCGAGCACGCCGTCCTCGAGGCCGCCGGCAAGGCCGGCGCGGTGGTCGTCTTCCCCGAGAGCCTCTACTCGTTCGGCCGCGTCGACGCGCCGATCACCGAGACGTCGCCGCGCGAGGCGTCGACCGGCAAGGCCGCCGTACGCGTCGAGCTGCTCCGCCAGCGCCACGAGTCGGCGACGCCGACGGTCAGCGTCGCGGCGTCCGACTTCTACGGCCCGCACGTCCGCAACGCCCACGCCGGCGAGCGGATGGTCCCCACGGTGATGGCCGGGCGCACGATGTGGGTCATCGGCGACGCGGACGCTCCGCACTCGTGGACCTACGTCCCCGACTTCGCCGAGGCCATGATCAGGGCCGCCGACGACGAGGCGCTGTGGAACACCTTCCTGCTCGCGCCGACGGCGCCGGCCGTCAGCCAGCGCCGGCTCGTGGCGACGTACGCCGAGGCCGCCGGCGTGACCGCCCCGGCGGTGCACGGCATCCCGGCCTGGGCGCTGCACGCCCTCGGACTGGTCCACCGCGACACCCGCGAGCTCGCCGAGATGTCCTACCAGTTCGCGCGGCCGTTCGTCATCGACTCCTCGGCGAGCCAGCGCCGACTCGACCTCGAGCCCACTCCGCTCGAGGTCGGCGCGCGCGAGACCGTGGACTGGTGGGCCGCGAAGGACGCACACGGTGAGACGGCGACTGACCGGTAACTTGCACCGCCGATAGCGTTACCGCCATGTTCAACAAGGTCCTGGTGGCCAACCGTG
Organism: Nocardioides sp. CER19; assembly: GCF_029846275.1. GTDB lineage: Bacteria > Actinomycetota > Actinomycetes > Propionibacteriales > Nocardioidaceae > Nocardioides. The sequence goes on along the minus strand of NZ_JARVWS010000001.1, from coordinate 1,254,369 downwards.
GAGAGATCGCGATCCGAGCCTTCCGCGCGGCCTACGAGCTCGGCGCGAAGACCGTGGCGGTGTACCCCTATGAGGATCGTGGGTCGGAGCACCGCCTGAAGGCCGACGAGGCCTACGAGATCGGCGAGCGCGGCCACCCCGTCCGCGCCTACCTCGATCCCGAGGCGATCGTCCAGGCCGCGCTCCAGGCCGGGGCGGACGCGGTCTATCCCGGCTACGGGTTCCTGTCTGAGAACCCCGCCCTGGCCGAGGCGTGCGCCAATGCCGGCATCACCTTCATCGGCCCGACCGCCGAGGTCCTGACGCTCACCGGCAACAAGGCCAGCGCCATCGCGGCGGCGAAGGCGGCGGGCGTGCCGACCCTGGCCAGCATCCCGCCCTCGCGCGACGTCGACGAGATCGTGTCGGCCGCCCAGGAGCTGCGCTACCCGCTCTTCGTGAAGGCGGTCGCCGGCGGCGGCGGGCGCGGCATGCGACGCGTCGACGAGCCCGACAGGCTGCGGGAGGCCGTCGAGACCTGCATGCGCGAGGCCGAGGGCGCCTTCGGCGACCCGACCGTCTTCATCGAGCAGGCCGTCGTCGAGCCGCGGCACATCGAGGTGCAGATCCTGGCCGACGGTGCCGGCAACGTCATGCACCTCTTCGAGCGTGATTGCTCGGTGCAGCGCCGGCACCAGAAGGTCGTCGAGATCGCTCCGGCGCCCAACCTGCCGCCGGAGCTGCGCGAGCGGATCTGTGCCGACGCGGTGAAGTTCGCGCAGCAGATCGGCTACCGCAACGCCGGCACCGTGGAGTTCCTGCTCGATCCCGACGGCAACTACGTCTTCATCGAGATGAACCCGCGCATCCAGGTCGAGCACACGGTGACCGAGGAGGTCACCGACGTCGACCTGGTCCAGTCGCAGATGCGGATCGCCTCCGGCGAGACGCTGGCGGACCTCGGCCTCTCGCAGGAGACGGTGCACCTCCGCGGCGCGGCGCTGCAGTGCCGCATCACCACCGAGGACCCGGCCAACAACTTCCGACCCGACACGGGCGTCATCACGACGTACCGCTCCCCCGGCGGAGCCGGCGTCCGCGTCGACGGGGGGACGACCTACTCCGGCGCCGAGATCAACGCCCACTTCGACTCGATGCTCGCCAAGCTCACCTGTCGCGGCCGTACGTTCGCCGACGCCGTGGCCCGGGCTCGCCGGGCCGTGGCCGAGTTCCGGATCCGCGGCGTCTCCACCAACATCGCGTTCCTGCAGGCGCTTCTCGACGACCCCGACTTCGAGGCCGGGCGGATCACGACGAGCTTCATCGAGACCCACCCCGGTCTGCTCACGGCCCGCGCCAGCGGCGACCGCGGCACCAAGCTGCTCACCTACCTCGCCGACGTCACCGTCAACCAGCCGCACGGCGCCGCTCCGGTGACGCTCGACCCGGTGACCAAGCTGCCGCCGCTCTCCGTGGGGGTGCCGGCGCCGGACGGCACCCGGCAGCGGCTGCTCGCCGTCGGTCCCGAGGCGTTCGCCGCCGAGCTGCGCGCGCAGGACCGCGTCGCGGTCACCGACACGACGTTCCGCGACGCCCACCAGTCCCTGCTCGCGACCCGGGTCCGCACCCGCGACCTGCTCCAGGTGGCCGGCCACGTCGCCCGGCTGACGCCCGAGCTCTGGTCGCTCGAGTGCTGGGGTGGCGCGACCTACGACGTCGCGCTGCGCTTCCTCTCCGAGGACCCGTGGGAGCGGCTGGCCGAGCTGCGCCAGGCGGTGCCGAACATCTGCCTGCAGATGCTGCTGCGCGGCCGCAACACGGTCGGCTACACGCCGTACCCGACCAGCGTGACCCGTGCGTTCGTCGAGGAGGCGACCGCGACCGGCATCGACGTCTTCCGGATCTTCGACGCCCTCAACGACGTCGAGCAGATGCGGCCCGCGATCCAGGCGGTCCGCGAGACGGGGACCGCCGTCGCCGAGGTGGCGCTCTGCTACACCGGCGACCTGTCGTCCCCCGACGAGACGCTCTACACGCTCGACTACTACCTGCGGCTCGCCGAGCAGATCGTCGACGCCGGAGCGCACGTGCTGGCGATCAAGGACATGGCCGGGCTGCTGCGCGCTCCGGCCGCCCGCACGCTCGTCACCGCGCTGCGCGAGCGGTTCGACCTGCCGGTCCACCTCCACACGCACGACACGGCCGGCGGCCAGCTCGCGACGCTGACCGCCGCCATCGAGGCCGGGGTCGACGCGGTCGACGCGGCCTGCTCCGCCATGGCCGGTACGACGTCCCAGCCGCCGCTCTCCTCGCTCGTCGCGGCCACCGACCACTCCCCGCGGGAGACCGGGCTGTCGCTGGCGAACGTCAACGCGCTCGAGCCCTACTGGGAGGCCACCCGCCGGGTCTACGCGCCGTTCGAGTCGGGGCTGCCCGCACCGACCGGCCGCGTCTACCGGCACGAGATCCCCGGCGGCCAGCTGTCCAACCTGCGCCAGCAGGCGATCGCCCTGGGTCTCGGCGAGAAGTTCGAGCAGATCGAGGACATGTACGCCGCAGCGAACGACATCCTCGGCCGGCTCCCGAAGGTCACGCCGTCCTCCAAGGTCATCGGTGACCTCGCGCTCGCGCTCGTCGCCGCGGGGGCCGACCCGGCGGCGTTCGCGGCCGACCCGTCGTCGTACGACATCCCGGCGAGCGTCATCGGGTTCCTGCACGGGGAGCTCGGTGACCCGCCGGGCGGCTGGCCCGAGCCGTTCCGGAGCAAGGCCATCGAGGGCCGCCGCTGGGAGGCTCCGGCCGAGGAGCTCTCCCCCGAGGACGAGGCCGGCCTGGCGAGCGACTCTCCGGGCGAACGCCGCGGCACGCTCAACCGGCTGCTCTTCCCCGGCCCGAACCGCGACTTCACCGAGGCCCGGTCGAAGTGGGGCGACGTGGCCGTCCTGCCGACGCTGGAGTTCCTCTACGGCCTCCGCTTCGGCGAGGAGCACGTCGTCGAGATCGAGGAGGGCAAGCAGCTCTACCTCGGCGTCGAGGCGATCGGCGAGCCCGACGAGCGCGGCTACCGCACCGTCATGTGCACCATCAACGGCCAGATGCGTCCGGTCGCGGTGCGCGACCGTTCGGTCGAGGCCGAGGCGGCGGCCGCGGAGAAGGCGGACACCTCGGTGCCCGGGCAGATCGCCGCACCGTTCCAGGGCGTCGTCACCATCGTCGTCGCCCAGGGCGACAAGGTGCGCGCGGGCGACACAGTCGCGACCATCGAGGCCATGAAGATGGAGGCGGCCATCACCGCACCCATCGACGGCACCGTGGAGCGGCTGGCACTCGGCAGCACCCAAGCCGTCGACGGTGGCGACCTGGTGCTCGTCCTCGGCTGACCCCTCGTCGACTTCCGGGTCCTCGCCCCTCGACTTCCGGGTTCTCGCCCCTCGACTTCCGGGTTCTCGCCCCTCGAGCTCCGGGTTGTCGCCCCGACGACCCGGAGCTCGACGGTCAGCCGAGCTTGAGCCAGGTCGACCGGAGGCCGAGCCTCATCCGGAAGTCGGTGCCGTCGACCGTGACCGCGCCCTTGCTGCCGGTGAGCCGGAGCGCGCCGATCCGGCCGCCCCAGTCGCCGTTGCCGTCGCGGTCGAGGACCTGGACGCCGGTCAGGGTGCCGATCGACGGCCAGGCGGCCTGGACCTGCGCAGCGGTGACCGTGGCGGTCCAGTCATGGACGCGGTTGCCCGCCCACGCGTCGTAGGGATCGGCCTTCGCGGCCTGGTAGGGCACCGAGCCGCGCACGGTCCAGCCGCCGCTCGAGGAGCTGAACTGGGTGAAGGCGAGCTGGCCGGCGTACGTCACGACCTGGCCGTTGGTGGCCGCGACGGCGGCGTCGGTCGCCCGCGTCTCGGCCGCGACGCCCCCGTAGACCTGGCAGGACGTGCTGTCGCAGGTCTGGTAGGAGCGGCTCGCCGGCGCGTGCGCGCGGTCGTACGCCGCATAGGTGCGGGCGGCCACCGCCTGGGCCTGCAGCGCCGCGGCGCTCCAGCCGGACGGCATCTCGCGCGCGACGACGCCGCGGACGTAGTTCTCCAGGCCGACCACGTTGACGGTGTCTCGGTCGGTGTCACCCGCGGGTGCGTTGCGGAGGGCGCCGCGGTAGGCGGCCGAGCCGCCCGGCACGTAGAGCGTGATCGGAGCGCCACCCGCGAAGAACTCGGCCGTGCCGTCGAGCACCTTCGCGCGGGCCCAGGAGTGGCCGGGCACCTGGTAGGCCAGGACGGTGCGGCCGCCGGCGACCGGCTTGAGCCGCCAGCGGGTCGCGTCACGCCGCAGGCTCGGCAGCGACCAGCTCTGCGACGGCTTGCCCACCACCCGGGCCACCAGCCGGCTGTTCGCGGCGACCACGGTGTCGGTCGTGGTGTCCGCGCCGATCCGGACGCTGATCTTCCCGGTGGCACGCGCGATCGTCGTGCCCGGGTAGTAGAAGCCGATGATCTGGGCGGACGTCAGCCCCTGCCGAGCGGCCCCCTCGGCGCCGTACTGCGACATCCCCCGCCCGTGGCCGTAGCCGTGGCCGGTGAGGTGCAGCGCACCCCCCTCGGGTACGGCGACCGCCGGCTCGGCGGTCCGCGCGGATGCCGCGCCCGGCAGTGCGGCCGGGCCGAGGAGGGCGGTCGCGACCACCATCGCGAGCGTCGACGTCCGTGACATGTGTGACTCCAGAGAAAGTTGAAAACCTCTGGGAGTCTACGGCGTGTCGCCGCCCTCGTGGCCGGGACTTAGGTCATGATGCGCGACCGCACGGGCCTCAGACCTGGTGCAGCCTCCGCGCCGCCTCGGCGACCGAGCCGCTCAGCGACGGGTAGACGGTGAACGTGTTGGCCACCTGGTCGACGGTGAGGTTCGCGGCCACGGCGAGGCTGATCGGGTGGATCAGCTCGCTGGCCCGGGGACCGACGACGACGCCGCCGATGACGACGCCGCTACCGCGGCGGGCGATGAGCTTCACGAAGCCGTCGTGGATGCCCTGCATCTTCGCGCGGGGGTTGCCCTGCAGCTCGAGCTTCACGACGTCGGCCTGGATCTCGCCGCTGTCGATGGCCGCCTGCGACCACCCCACGGTCGCGATCTCGGGCGAGGTGAAGACGTTGGACGCGATCTGCTTGAGGTCCATCGGCTGCACGGCGTCGCCCAGGAAGTGGCGCATCGCGATGCGGCCGGCCATGCCCGCGGTCGAGGCGAGCATGAACCCACCGGTGCAGTCGCCGGCGGCGTAGACCCCGGGCGCCGTCGTACGGCTGACCTTGTCGATGCGGACGAAGCCGCCGTCGTCGAGCTGGACACCAGCCTCCTCGAGCCCGAGCCCCGCGGTGTTGGGGATCGAGCCGACGGCGAGGATGCAGTGCGAGCCGGTGACGGTGCGGCCGTCGGTGAGCGTGACGGTGACGGTGTCGCCGTCGCGGACCACCGACTGCATCCGGGAGCGACCGAGGATGGTCATGCCACGCCGCTCGAGGACGTCCTGGAGCACCGTCGCGGCGTCGGCGTCCTCGCCTGGCAGTACGCGGTCGCGCGAGCTGACGAGCGTGACGGGGACGCCGAGGGCGAGGTAGGCGCTGGCGAACTCGGCGCCGGTGACACCGGAGCCGACGACGATCATGTGCGTCGGCGTCTCCGTCAGGTCGTAGACCTGCTCCCACGTGAGGATGCGCTCGCCGTCCGGCTGCGCCGTCGGCGACACCCGCGGGTGCGCCCCGGTCGCGATGAGTACGGCGTCGGCCTGGACCGACTCCTCCGTGCCGTCGGGGTGCGTCGCGATGACCTCGCCACCGCCGCGGCCCGCGCCCTTCCCGAGCCGGCCGAGACCCTTGATGATGCCGATGCCACGGCGGGTCAGCCGGTCCTCGATGTCGGCGGACTGCGCGGCGGCCAGCGCCTTGACCCGCGCGTTGACCTTGCCGAGGTCGACCCGGATGCTCGTCGCGGCGTCACCCTGCGCGTCGTGGAAGTTGATGCCCAGCTCGGCGGCCGACCCCATGTCGGTCATCACCTCGGCGGTGGCGATCAGCGTCTTGCTCGGGACGCAGTCGGTGAGCACCGCGCTACCGCCGAGGCCGTCGCGGTCGACCACGGTGACGTCGGCTCCGAGCTGGTTGGCGACCAACGCCGCCTCATAACCGCCGGGACCTCCACCGATGATCACCACGCTAGGCATGGGCTCATTCTTGCAGCGGCTCCACCCGGGGCGGGGGGCGGGGTTCGCCGCCGGGCGTGCGCCACGCGCGCACGAGAACACCCCTGTGTCCGCTCTCCGACGATCGCCCGCCGAGTGTGGCGACCTCCGGCCGAGCCGGCTCGAGATCCGTGGCAGAGCTCGCCACTCTCGAGCCACGCGGCCGGCCCCAACGCCCAGCGCGCACAGCACACGGAAGACGGGCAGAGAAAGCCACAGCGCCCCCGCCGAGACCGGCGGGGGCGCTGGGTGGAGCTGGGATGGGGCGTGATCAGAGGTTGATCATGTGGCCGACGATGCCCTCGATGGCCTCCTTGACGGCCTCGCCGAGCGTCGGGTGGGCGAAGACGTTGCGGGAGACCTCGTCGGCGGTGAGGTCCCACTTCTGCGCGAGGGTCAGCACCGGGAGCAGCTCGGTGACGTCGGGGCCGATCATGGCCGCGCCGAGGATCTCGTTGTACTTCGCGTCGGCGATGACCTTCACGAAGCCGACGGCCTCGCCGAGGCCCATGGCCTTGCCGTTGGCCGAGAACGGGAAGGTGGCGGTCTTGACGTCGTACCCCTTGTCGCGGGCCTGCTGCTCGGAGTAGCCGAAGGAGCCGATCTGCGGCTGGCAGTAGGTCGCACGCGGGATGAAGTCGATCTCGACCGGCATGGTCTCGACGCCGGCGATCGTCTCGGCAGCGACCACGCCCTGCGCCTCGGCGACGTGCGCGAGCATCATGAGGCCGGTGACGTCACCGATCGCGTAGACGTTCTCGACGTTGGTCCGGCCGACGGGGTCGACGGCGATCGCCTTGCGCTCGGTCAGCTCGATGCCGAGGTTCTCCAGGCCGTAGCCCTCGACGCGCGGCGCGAAGCCGAACGCGGCCAGGAACTTGTCGGCCTCGAGCACCTGCTCCTCGCCGCCCTGGGCGGGGGCGACCGTCACGCGGACGCCGTTGCCGGTGTCCTCGGCACCCTTCACCGCGGTGGAGAGCATCACGTTGACGCCGAGCTTCTTGTAGTGGCGCAGCAGCTCCTTGGAGATGTCCGCGTCCTCGGTCGGGACCATCCGGTCCAGGAACTCGATGATCGTGACGTCCACGCCGAAGTTCTTGAGCACGTAGGCGAACTCGACACCGATCGCGCCCGAGCCGCCGATGATGATCGACTTCGGCAGCTGGTCGGTGAGGATCTGCTCCTCGTAGGTGACGATGTTCTTCCCGTTGGGCACGACCCCCGGGACGCTGCGCACGGTCGCGCCGCTGGCGATGATCAGGTTGTCGAAGGAGTACGACGTCGTGGCGCCGTCCTTGCCCTTGACGTCGATCCCCTTCGGACCGGTCAGGGTGCCCCACCCGTCGATCTCGGTGATCTTGTTCTTCTTCATCAGGAAGTGGACGCCCTTGACGATGCCGGCGCTCACCTGGCGGGAGCGCGCGTGCGTCGGACCGAAGGACATCGTGGCGTCACCCTCGATGCCGAACTTCTGCTTCTCGTGCGTGAGCACGTGCGCGAGCTCGGCGTTCTTCAGCAGCGCCTTGGAGGGGATGCAGCCGACGTTGAGGCACACACCGCCCCAGTACTTGTCTTCCACGACGGCGACGGACTTGCCGAGCTGTGCGGCACGGATGGCGGCGACGTAACCACCGGGGCCGGCGCCGAGGACGAGGACATCGAAGTGGGTCACGGGCACAGCCTAGACCGCGGTCCGGAGGCGCCGTACGTCGCCTTCGACACGTTCGGGAGGGTCAGTCGGACGGCATTCCGATGCGCAGGATCTGCCCCAGCGGACGGCGTGTCGAGCGGGCCACGCGATAGCCCTCGGCGGGGTGCCCGGCGGCGATCAGCATGACCACGTTGTCGTGGTCGGGAAGGGCCGCGACACGACGGAGCCGCGCGGTCGCGCCGTTGCGACGCGACCAGTTGAGCGGCACGGCGCCGAGCCCCAGGCCGTGCAGGGAGAGGAGGAGCATCATCGAGAACAGGCCGCCGTCGATCCAGCCCTGGTTGCGCTCCAGGCTGTTCTCGAACGCACGGATGTCGAACGTCACCACGAACAGCGCCGGCACCCGCGCCGAGAAGCCCCGCGAGCCGGCGTGCATCGACAGGATCCGCGCGATGTCGGCGCGGTCGTCGAACAGGTAGGCGCGGTAGCCCTGGCGGTTGCACACCGACGGCGCGTACGCCGCGAGCCGGACCGCCTCCTCGAGGAGTGCCCGGTCGACCGGGCGCTGGTCGAAGTCGCGGACGCTGTGCCGCGAGGTCAGGAACGTCGCGAGGGTCTCCGGGTCGAGCGGGTTGCCGGGCAGCGCGTCGCCGCGAGGCGAGATCCGGTCGTCGCGCACCCCGTGGTCGTTCCACCGCTGCAGCGCCTCGAGAACCTCCTTCGCCTCCGTGGCGAACAGCGCGTCACCGGCATCGAGGTTCGCCATCGCCCGGGTGAGCGCGGGCGCCGCCCGGACGCCGAAGGGGCGCCTCGTGTCGGGGAGCGCGAAGCCCTTCTCGAGCCGGTGGCTGAGTCGGGTGGCTGCGGCGTCGAGCTGCATGCCCGACATCGAGTCGAACCGCTCGTTGCCGCCGCGCGGGATCGCGTAGCGGTGGTAGCGCTCCGCGTCGAGCTGGAACTCGCGCTGGAGATCCTTCCAGGGGCTGAGCCCCTCGGGCTCGCTCCCCCGCCTCAGGCGAAGCCGCGTCGCCAGGGACCGGAGCCGACTCGACCGTGACATGCGGTTCCTCCACCGTTCACCCGCGCGACATGGAACGGTAGCAGCCGGAACCCGACGGATCCGGTTTCCGTAGGCTGTGCCTCCGTGACGTCGTACGCCGCCTACGGGACCAACCTCGACCCGGCACTGATGGTCGCGCGGTGCCCCCACTCCCCCTTGCAGACGACCGGATGGCTGACCGGCTGGCGGCTCACGTTCGGTGGCGAGGAGCACGGCTGGGACGGCGCCCTCCCGACGATCGTCCAGGACCCGCTCGACCAGGTCTTCGTGGCGATCTACGACGTCGCGCCGCACGACGAGGCCCGCCTCGACGAGTGGGAGTCCGCCGACACCGGGCTCTACCGGAGGACGAAGGTGCGGGTGAACACGCTGACCGGCGACGTCGTCGCCTGGACCTACGTGCTCGACGCCTTCGAGGGCGGCCTGCCGTCGGCGCACCTGCTGGGCACCATCGCCAACGCCGCGGAGGCCGCGGACGCGCCTCAGGACTACGTCGGCCAGCTGCGCCGCCGGCCGTGCCGCTCCACCGGCCTGTGAGCCGCTGGGACACCTGACATGCCCTAGGGTGACGCGGGTGAACGCGCCCCCGTCGTACGATCCGTCGCCCTACACCGTGGCCGAGCAGGCCGCCTCCCAGCTGGCGACCGCGACCGGCGTTGAGCGGCACGACCTCGCGCTCGTGCTCGGCTCCGGGTGGCTCCCCGCCGCCGACATGCTCGGCGAGTCGACCGCGGAGATCGCCACCACCGACCTGCCCGGGTTCTCGGCCGCCGCCGTGGCCGGACACTCCGGCAAGATCCGCAGCATCCGCGCCGGCGACAAGAACCTGCTCGTGTTCCTCTCGCGCACGCACTACTACGAGGGCAAGGGCGTCGACGCGGTCGTGCACGGCGTGCGTACGGCGGCCGCGGCCGGCTGCCACACGATCGTGCTCACCAACGGCTGCGGCGGGCTCGACCCGGACTGGGCGCCCGGGACCCCGGTGCTGATCAAGGACCACATCAACCTGACCGGCGCCTCGCCGCTGGTCGGCGCGAACTTCGTGGACCTCACCGACCTCTACAGCGCCCGCCTGCGCGGCGTCGCCCGGGAGCTCGACCCGAGCCTGGACGAGGGCGTCTACGTGCAGTTCCCCGGCCCGCACTACGAGACCCCCGCCGAGGTGCGGATGGCGGGGATCATCGGCGGCGACCTGGTGGGCATGAGCACGACGCTCGAGGCGATCGCCGCCCGCGAGGCCGGGATGGAGGTGCTGGGCATCAGCCTGGTCACCAACGCCGCCGCCGGGATCAGCGACCAGCCGCTCAACCACGAGGAGGTCCTCGAGGCCGGTCGCGCCGCTGCGACCCGGATGGGCGACCTCCTCAGCCGGCTCGTTCCCCGGCTCTGAGCCGTCGGCGCCCGGCGTAGGCTCGGGGCCATGGCACTGAGCATCGCCGAGGCGGCGGCCGCCTGCGGACTGAGCGCCGACACCCTGCGCTACTACGAGCGCGACGGCCTCCTGGTGCGGCCGGTCGGGCGGTCGGCGAGCGGGCATCGTCGCTACACCGACAGCGACCTCGGCTGGATCGAGATGGTGACGCGGCTGCGGGCGACCGGGATGCCGATCCGGGACGTCCGTCGCTACGCGGCGCTGGTCCGCGCGGGCGACGGCAACGAGGTGGCCCGGCTCGAGCTGCTGCAGGCCCACCGCGAGCGCGTGCTGGCCGATCTCGCCGAGGTCACCGCCCACCTCGCGGCGATCGACCACAAGATCGACCTCTACGCCGGCCGGCTGGTCGACAGTGCCGAGCTCACCGCCTGACCCGGTTGACCTGGAGCGCGCTCGAAGGCGTTGAGTGGAGGCATGACGCTGCAACGACGCACCCTCGGTACCGCCGCTCCGCTCACCGTCTCGGCCCTCGGGCTGGGCTGCATGGGCATGTCGGAGTTCTACGGGACACCCGACGAGCAGAGCGGGATCGACACCATCCACCGGGCCCTCGACCTGGGCGTGACGTTCCTCGACACCGCCGACATGTACGGCCCCTTCACCAACGAGCAGCTCGTCGGCAAGGCCATCTCCGGCCGTCGCGACGAGGTGCAGCTCGCCACGAAGTTCGGCAACGAGCGGCTGCCCGACGGCACCCGCCTGGGCATCAACGGGCGCCCCGAGTACGTCCGCGACGCCTGCGACGCCAGCCTCGCCCGGCTCGGCGCGGACCACATCGACCTCTACTACCAGCACCGCGTCGACAAGAGCGTCCCGATCGAGGAGACCGTCGGCGCCATGAAGGAGCTGGTCGAGGCCGGCAAGGTGCGCTTCCTCGGCCTCTCCGAGGCGAGCCCGGAGACGATCCGCCGCGCGCACGCCGTCCACCCGATCACCGCGCTGCAGACCGAGTACTCGCTGTTCACCCGCGACCTGGAGGACGACATCCTCCCGACCGTCCGCGAGCTCGGCATCGGGCTGGTCCCCTACTCGCCGCTCGGCCGCGGCATCCTCACCGGGGCGATCACCGAGCAGACGCTCGGCGAGGGCGACAGCCGCAGCTCGGCGTACTTCCCCCGCTTCCAGGGCGACAACCTCGCCGCGAACCTGAAGCTGGTCGGGCGGGTGCGCGAGATCGCGGCGGACAAGGACGTCACCCCCGGGCAGCTCGCGCTGGCGTGGGTCCTCGCCCAGGGCGACGACGTCGCCCCGATCCCCGGGACCAAGCGGGTGCGCTACCTCGAGGAGAACGTGGCCGCCCTCGACGTCACGCTGACCGCCGACGAGCTCGCGGAGCTCACCGCCGCGGTTCCGCGGGAGGCGGTCGCGGGAGCACGGTACGGCGACATGAGCTCGATCGACGCGTGACAGCGGCGAATTGACTCCGGAGTCAGTTAGGGTGCGCGCATGCGTGGCACCCTGCTGGCGCCGTACCTCCTGGTCGCGGCCGCCCACCTCCTCTGCGACGCCGCGGGCTGGGACGCGCTCGCCGCTGCCACCCAGGTCCTGCTCGTGCCGGCCCTGGCGCTCGTGCTGGTCGGGTCGGCGCGGCAGTCGACCCGGCTGGTCCGGCTGACCCGCTGGGCGCTGCTCTTCTCGTGGCTCGGCGACACCGCGCCGCGGCTGCTCGACGACGACGCCGCCTTCGGCGCCATGCTCGGCTGCTTCCTCGTCGCCCAGGTCTTCTACATCTCGGCGTTCCGGCCCTACGCCGGCCGCAGCGTGCTGCGTACCCGTCGCGGCTGGCTGACGCCGTACGTCGTCGCGCTGCTGGCCCTGCTCGCGACCTGCGCCCCCGCGGCCGGTGCGCTGGCGCCGGCGGTCGTCGTCTACGGGTGCAGCCTGGCCGCCATGGCGGTGCTCGCGACCGGCGTGAACAAGCTGACCTGGGCGGGCGGGGCGATCTTCATGGCCTCCGACAGCCTGATCGCGCTCGACGCCTTCGACGTGTGGACCCAGCCCGGCCACGACGTGTGGGTGATGGGCACCTACTGCGTCGCGCAGCTACTGCTCGTCCTCGGCGTGCTTCGCGAGGTGGGCGCGAAGACCGGCGAGGCCGCCGGCGAGCATCCGTCGGTGGTTCCAGCGGGCTAGCGGCCGCAACCCGGCCGCGAGCGGAGCCAGCGGCCCGTGCACAGTGACCTGCTGGGCCAGGTGGAGACCGGTGCCGCCGCGCTCCGCCGCGAGACGCCAGCGCACCCAGCCGCTCAGGTGCCCGGCCACCGCCACCTCGAGCACCGGCAGCTCGCGGCTGACGGCGTGCAGCACGAGATCGAGGGTGTAGGGCAGCGTCGACCGGCACAGCGCCCGCGCGTCGTCGGGCCCGAGGGAGGCGACGGCGACGACCTGGGGCCACCACAGCGGATAGCTCTCGAGGTCGACGAGCACGTCCCGCACCGCGTCCGGCGGTGCCGGCAGCCACCAGCGGTCGTGGAACGAGAACACGGCACCATCATGCTTGCCCAGCATGACCGCTAGCGTTCCGGACATGACCGACGTGCTCTCGCAAGCCCGTGCCTGGCTCGCCGAGGATCCCGACCCGCAGACCCGCGCCGAGCTGTCGGCCCTGATCGAGGCGGGCGACACCGCCGGCCTGGAGGACCGCTTCGCCGGGACGCTGGAGTTCGGCACCGCCGGGCTGCGCGGCGCCCTCGGGGCGGGGTCGAACCGCATGAACCGCGTGGTCGTCACCCGGGCCGCGGCCGGCCTGGCGGCGTACCTCCGGGACAACGGCCACACCGCCCCCGTCGTCATCGGCTACGACGCCCGGCACAACTCCGACATCTTCGCGCGCGACACCGCCGAGGTCATGACCGGCGCCGGCTTCGAGGCCTACGTCATGCCGCGGCCGCTGCCCACTCCCCTGCTCGCCTTCGCGATCCGGGCCCTCGGCTGCTCGGCCGGGGTCATGGTGACCGCGAGCCACAACCCGCCGCAGGACAACGGCTACAAGGTCTACCTCGGCGACGGCTCGCAGATCGTGCCGCCCGCCGACGCGGAGATCGCGGCCCGGATCGCCGCCGTCGGCACCCTCGCCGACGTCCCGCGCGGCCAGGCCGGGACCGTCCTCGACGACTCGATCGTCAACCGCTACCTCACGTCGGTGGTCGGCCTCGCCGGCGACGGCCCGCGCGACCTCGACATCGTCTACACGCCCCTGCACGGGGTCGGCGGCGACCTGGCGACCCAGGTCCTCGAGGCGGCCGGCTTCCGGGCGCCGAGGGTCGTCGCGGCGCAGGCCGAGCCGGACCCCGACTTCCCCACCGTGGCGTTCCCGAACCCGGAGGAGCCGGGCGCGATGGACCTGGCGATGACGCTCGCGTCGGACACCGGCGCCGACCTCGTCGTCGCCAACGACCCTGACGCCGACCGCTGCGCCGCCGCCGTCCCGTTCCCGGGCCACGGCCCCCACGGCTGGCGGATGCTGCGCGGGGACGAGGTCGGCGCGCTCCTCGGCGCCGCGCTGCTCAGCCGCGGCGTCACCGGCACCTACGCCGCCTCGATCGTGTCCTCCACGCTGCTCGGCAAGCTCGCGACCGCCGCGGGGCAGCCCTACGCGGAGACGCTCACGGGCTTCAAGTGGATCGGTCGCGTCCCGGGGCTCGCCTTCGGCTACGAGGAGGCGCTCGGCTACTGCGTCGACCCCGAGCACGTGCGCGACAAGGACGGCATCTCCGCGCTGCTCCTCCTGTGCGAGCTGGCGGCCGGACTCAAGGCCGAGGGCCGCACCCTCGTCGACCTCCTCGACGAGATCGCCGAGGCGCACGGACTGCACGCCACCGACCAGCTGTCGGTGCGAGTCACCGACGTGTCGGAGATCGGCGCCGCGATGGCCCGGCTGCGCGCGGCGCCGCCGACGACGCTCGGCGGCCTCGCCGTCGAGGGCGTCGACGACCTGTCCGCCGGCTCGGCCGACCTGCCCTCGACGGAGGGGCTGCGCTACCGGCTCGAGGGCGGCGCCCGCGTGGTCGTCCGGCCGAGCGGCACCGAGCCGAAGCTGAAGTGCTACCTCGAGGTCGTGGTCCCCGTCGATCCCGACGATCCTTCGACAGGCTCAGGAGGGACCGGCGTCGATGCCGCCCGCATCGCGGCCGTCGGCCGGCTCGACGCGCTGCGCGACGACGTGAAGGCGGCTGCGGGTCTCTGACCGCGCACCCGACGGTGCGAACGCCGGGCCCGCGGGGCGCGTGTTCGGGCGGTCAGGTGCCGACGTGCAGGACCATCGCGACGACCAGCACGACGACGAGGACGGCGAGCGCGCCCAGCTCCAGCCACGCCCACTCGCGGCGGGCCGGTCCCATCGGGGCGCCGTCGCGGCGTGCCTCGCGGGAGCGCTCGGTGATGATCTCGCGGACCTGCTCGGCGTACTTGGGCGCGTTGCTCTCGACCGTCTCGACCTGCCCGACCCCGCGGCGCTGGCGGTTGATCTCACGGAAGGTGTGCCCGACCGCGGCGCTCACGAAGCGATGGCCGTCGACCCAGACGGCCAGCACCTGGCGGAGATTGACGCTCTCGATGGACGCGAGGGGGACGACCACCGTCGAGGCGATGCCGCGCAGGTGCAGGTCGGTGGCGCGCGTGCCCACCCGGGGTCGCAGCAGCACCATCCAGCTCAGCAGCCCGACGAGGAGACCGGCGACGACGTCGGCGAGGGAGGTGTGGAAGGTGCCGAGCAGCACGATCACCAGACCGGCGATCAGGCCGATCACACCGGTGACGCGACCGTTGGTCGCTGCGAACCACGTCACGCGGTCGTCGAGGTCGTTGCCCATGAGGCTCAACCCTAAGACCAGCCCTATGCTGGTGCAGTGACAGCCACCTCCCCGACGCGGGCTGCCGATCTCGACGGCGTCGTCTCCGACGTGACCCGCTCCGATGCCACGCTCCGCCGGTTCCTCCACGGCCTTCCCGGTGTCGATCAGGTCGGTGCCGAGGCTCGAGCGGCCGGCCTCGGGACGCGCTCGATCAAGACCACCGCCAAGGCTTTCGCGCTCGACCTCGCCATCCGGATGGTCGACCTGACCACGCTGGAGGGCCAGGACACTCCCGGCAAGGTGCGTGCGCTGGCCGCCAAGGCGATGCGACCCGACCCGGCCGACCCGACCTGCCCGAGCACCGCGGCCGTCTGCGTCTACCCGGACATGGTCGCCGACGTGAAGCAGGTCCTCGGCGACAGCGGCGTCCACATCGCCGCCGTCGCGACCGCGTTCCCCAGCGGCCGCGCCGCGATGGACATCAAGCTGGCCGACACCCGCGACGCAGTCGAGGCCGGCGCCGACGAGATCGACATGGTCATCGACCGCGGTGCCTTCCTGGCCGGCCGCTACCTGCAGGTCTTCGAGGAGATCGCCGCCGTGCGCGCGGCCTGCGGCGACGCCCACCTGAAGGTCATCTTCGAGACCGGCGAGCTGCAGACCTACGACAACGTACGACGGGCGTCGTGGCTCGCCATGCTGGCCGGCGCCCACTTCATCAAGACCTCGACCGGCAAGGTGCAGCCCGCCGCCACCCTCCCGGTCACGCTGGTCATGCTGGAGGCCGTCCGCGACTTCCGCGAGACGACGGGGCAGATGGTGGGCGTCAAGCCCGCCGGCGGGATCCGCACCGCCAAGGACGCGATCAAGTACCTCGTCGTGGTCAACGAGGTCGCCGGGTCGGACTGGCTCGACCCCGACTGGTTCCGGTTCGGCGCGTCGACGCTGCTCAACGACCTGCTGATGCAACGCACCAAGATGACGACCGGCCGCTACTCCGGCCCCGACTACTTCACGCTGGACTGAGGACATGGTTTTCGAATACGCACCGGCGCCCGAGTCACGCTCGATCGTCGACATCAAGCCCTCCTACGGGCTCTTCATCGGCGGCGAGTTCGTCGACGGGGGCGGCACCTCCTTCAAGACCGTCAACCCGGCCACCGAGGAGGTGCTCGCCGAGGTCGCCGAGGCTGACTCCGACGACGTCGACCGCGCGGTGAAGGCCGCTCGCAAGGCCTACGACAAGGTCTGGTCCAAGCTCTCGGGCGCCGAGCGCGCGAAGTACCTCTACCGGATCGCCCGCATCATCCAGGAGCGCTCCCGCGAGCTCGCGGTGCTGGAGTCGATCGACAACGGCAAGCCGATCAAGGAGTCGCGCGACGTCGACGTACCGCTCGTCGCCGCTCACTTCTTCTACTACGCCGGCTGGGCCGACAAGCTCGCGTACGCCGGCTTCGGTACCACTCCCCTCGGCGTGGCCGGCCAGGTCATCCCGTGGAACTTCCCGCTGCTCATGCTCGCGTGGAAGATCGCCCCGGCGCTGGCGTGCGGCAACACCGTCGTGCTCAAGCCGGCCGAGACGACCCCGCTGACCGCGCTGCTGTTCGCCGAGATCTGCCAGCAGGCCGACCTGCCGCCGGGCGTCGTCAACATCGTCACCGGCGCCGGCGCCACCGGCCAGGCGCTCGTCGAGCACGAGGGCATCGACAAGGTCGCCTTCACCGGGTCGACCGACGTCGGCAAGGCGATCGCCCGCGCCGTGGCCGGCACCGAGAAGCGGGTCACGCTCGAGCTCGGGGGCAAGGCCGCCAACATCGTGTTCGACGACGCCCCCATCGACCAGGCGGTCGAGGGCATCGTCAACGGCATCTTCTTCAACCAGGGCCACGTCTGCTGCGCCGGCTCCCGGCTGCTGGTGCAGGAGAACGTCGCCGACGAGGTGCTCGCGCGGCTCAAGCGGCGGATGGCGACCCTGCGGGTCGGCGACCCGCTCGACAAGAACACCGACGTGGGCGCGATCAACTCCGCCGCCCAGCTCGCCCGCATCCGCGAGCTCTCCGAGATCGGGGCCGCCGAGGGCGCCGAGGCCTGGTCGGCCCCGTGCGACCTGCCGACGCAGGGCTACTGGTTCGCCCCGACCGTCTTCACCGGCGTCACGCAGGCGCACCGGATCGCCCGCGAGGAGATCTTCGGCCCGGTGCTGTCGGTGCTCACGTTCCGCACGCCCGCCGAGGCGGTCGAGAAGGCCAACAACACGCCGTACGGCCTCTCCGCGGGGGTCTGGACCGAGAAGGGCTCGCGGATCCTCAAGATCGCGGACAAGCTGCGCGCCGGCGTCGTGTGGGCCAACACGTTCAACAAGTTCGACCCGACGTCGCCCTTCGGCGGCTACAAGGAGTCCGGTTATGGCCGCGAGGGCGGCCGCCACGGCTTGGAGGCCTACCTGCGATGACCCGTCTCGACGTCCGCAAGACCTACAAGCTCTACATCGACGGCGCGTTCCCTCGCTCGGAGTCGGGTCACTCCTACCAGGTGTCCGACGCCGCCGGCCGGTTCGCGGCCAACGCGGCGCTCGCCTCCCGCAAGGACGCGCGTGACGCCGTCGTCGCGGCACGCAAGGCGTTCGGCGGCTGGTCCGGCCGCACGGCCTACAACCGCGCCCAGGTCCTCTACCGCGTCGCGGAGATCATGGAGGACCGCCGCCCGCAGTTCACCGACGCGGTCGTGCTGGCCGAGGGTGCGAGCGCGGGGCAGGCCGGCCGCATCGTCGACACAGCGATCGACCGGCTCGTCTGGTACGCCGGCTGGGCGGACAAGCTCACCCAGGTGCTCGGCAACGCCAACCCCGTGGCGGGCCCCTACTTCAACCTCTCCACGCCCGAGCCGACCGGCGTCGTCGCCGTCCTCGCGCCGCAGGAGTCCTCGCTCCTCGGCCTGGTCTCCGTGGTGGCGCCGGTGATCGTCACCGGCAACACGACGGTCGTGGTGTCGTCCTTCGCGCGCCCGCTGCCGGCCGTGACGCTCGCCGAGGTGCTGGCCACCTCCGACGTGCCGGGCGGGGTCGTCAACCTGCTCACCGGCGACGCGGCGTCGATCGGGCCTTGGCTGGCCGCCCACATGGACGTCAACGCCATCGACCTCACCGGTGTCGCGGGCCGCCCCGACCTGGCCACGCAGCTCGAGGTCGCCGCCGCCGACAACCTGAAGCGGGTACGTCGCGCGCCGTCCGCCGAGCCGGACTGGGCCGCCGAGCCGGAGCTCGACACGATGACCGACTTCCTCGAGACCAAGACGGTCTGGCACCCGATCGGCCTGTGAGGCCGCACGCACAGTCTCGTCCGGAGGAACCGAGGGACGAGGCGTCTCGCAGGGTCGTCGTACTCGCGGGGCCGTCGGGGGCGGGCAAGTCGCGTCTCGCCCGGCGCCTCGGCCTGCCCGTGCTGCGACTGGACGACTTCTACAAGAACGGCAGCGACCCGACGCTGCCGCGCATCCAGGACGGCCCCAACGCCAGCCTGGTCGACTGGGACCACCCCGACTCCTGGCTGCCCGACGACGCGATGGCCGCGCTGCACGCGCTGTGCGCCGACGGGCGCGCCGACGTCCCCGTCTACGACATCGCCCACGACGGACGCACCGGCCACCAGCTGCTCGACCTCGGCGAGCACCGGCTGTTCCTGGCCGAGGGGATCTTCGCGCAGGACATCGTCGCTGACTGCCGCGAGGCGGGCATCCTCGCGGCGGCGTACTGCGTCACCCAGCACCCGCTCGTCACGTTCTGGCGCCGCCTCGCCCGCGATCTGCGGGAGCGCCGCAAGCCACCGCTGGTGCTCGTCCGGCGCGGCTGGGCGCTGATGCGGGGCCAGTCTCGCGTGGTCGCCGACGCCGCCGCGAAGGGTTGCGTCGTGATCAGCCCCGACGAGGGCTACGCCGACGTGCAGCGCCTGATCCACACTGGCTGACATGACGCCGCCGTACGGCCCCACGCTGCGCCAACCCGACCAGACGTCGTGCGGCGCTGCGTGCGTGGTCGTCGCGCGGCTGCTCGCCTCGCCCGATGCCGAGCCGACTCCGCAGTCCTTCTCCCGCGAGGTGCTCGACACGCACCGCCGGCTCGTGGGCACCGTCGCCCCGGGCGGCCGCGCCCAGCTGCCCTGGCCGTCGACCCTCGGCACCCCGCCCTGGGCGGTCGCCCACGCACTGCGCCCGATCGAGGACGTCGGCTACGGCACCCGCCTCGCCCGGTGGTCGCCGTCGGCGGCCTTCGCGACCGCCGCCACCGCCGTCGCCCAGCACCCGGTGGCGCTCTACATCGGGTCCTCCGTCATGCCGCGACACGTCGTCCTCGCGGTCTCCGCCGGGCCCGACGGGCTCTCCGTCTACGACCCCGCGTCGGGCGGGCTCAGCACGGTCGGCCACCACGCGTTCGTCTCCGGGAAGCTGGGCATCGCCGGTTGGGACGTGCCGTGGTTCGTGGTGCTGCCGCGGTAGCTCGGTCGGCTGCAGGTCGCTCTGCTGCGACCAGTGAGGCCGGGCGGGGCAGGCGGGCTCGGGCGGCGGGGCAACTGCCAAAGTGTCACGGTGACACTTCGGCGGACGGGTGACACTTCGGAGCTGTCACCCGACCCGCGAAGTGTCATGGTGACCCTTCGTAACGGTCACGGTGACACTTCGGCGGATGAGTGACAGTTCGGAGCTGTCACCCAACCCGCGAAGTGTCACGGTGACACATCGCAACGGTCACGGTGACACTTTGCCGCGGCCACCCCAGCGCTGGGCAGGGATGAGCGACGAGCGGGCCGCGAAGTGTCACGGTGACACTTCGGCGGACGAGTGATAGTTCGGAGGTGTCACCCCACCCGCGAAGTGTCACGGTGACCGTTCGCAACGGTCACGGTGACACTTTGCCGCCTGCGCAGAATCACCCGCGGAGATCCGCGTACGCGTCCTTGATCCCGTGGATGAGCTCGACCCGCTCGTCGTACGGCAGGAACGCCGACTTCATCGCGTTGACGGCGAACCGCTCCAGGTCGTCCCAGCCGTAGCCGAACGCCTCGGCGAGGAGGGCGGTCTCCTGGGTCATCGAGGTACCGCTCATCAGCCGGTTGTCGGTGTTGATGGTGACCCGGAAGCCGAGCGAGGCGAGCAGGCCGAACGGGTGCTCCCCGATCGACCCGACCGCGCCGGTCTGGACGTTGGAGGTCGGGCAGAGCTCCAGCGGGATACGCCGGTCGCGGACGTACGCCGCCAGCCGACCCAGCTCGACCGACCCGTCGCGGCCGACGGTGATGTCGTCGACGATCCGCACGCCGTGGCCGAGCCGGTCCGCACCGCAGGGGTGCACGGCCTCCCAGATCGACGGGAGGCCGAAGCCCTCCCCGGCGTGGATGGTGAAGCGCAGGTTCTCACCGGCGAGGTACTCGAACGCATCGAGGAAGCGGGTGGGCGGGTAGCCCGCCTCGGGACCCGCGATGTCGAAGCCGGCCACCCCCTTGTCGCGCCAGAACACGGCCAGCTCGGCGATCTCCCGGGCGCGCGCGAACTGGCGCATCGCGGTGAGCAGCTGCCTGACGACGATCTTGCCGCCCGCCTCGACCTCCGCGAACCCGGCGGCCACGGCCGCGATGGCCGCGTCGAGGGTCAGGCCGCCCTGCAGGTGGTTCTCGGGAGCCCAGCGCACCTCGGCGTACACGACGCCGTCGGCGACCAGGTCCTCGGCGAACTCGCGGGCGACCCGGGTGAGGTTCTCCGCCGACTGCATGACGGCGATGGTGTGGACGAACGTCTCGAGGTAGCGCTCGAGCGAGCCGGAGGACGCGCTCTCGCGGAACCACTCCCCGAGCGCGACGGCGTCACTCGCCGGCAGCTCGTGACCGATCGCCCCGGCGAGCTCGACGATGGTCGACGGGCGCAGGCCGCCGTCGAGATGGTCGTGCAGGACCACCTTCGGCGCGGCCTGGATCTGGTCCCACGGGAGAGCGGTCGATGCCATGGCCGTATCCAACCATCCGGCCGCACCGGCCCGCTCGGCGGCGGAGCAACGCCCGCCGGATCGCTCAGGAGACCCGCTCGATGACCAGCGGCGCCGGCCTGAGCTCCGTCCCGGCTGGGGCGATGTCGAACCCGCCCTCGAGCGACTCCAGCGCCCGCTCGAAGCGAGACGGGTCGTCGGCGTGCAGCGTCAGCAGCGGGGTGCCCTCGGTGACGGTGTCGCCGGGGCGTGCGTGCCAGACGACGCCGGCGCCGGGCGAGACCGGGTCCTCCTTGCGGGCGCGGCCCGCCCCAAGGCGCCAGGCGGCCAGGCCGACCGCCATGGCGTCGAGGCGGGTCAGGACACCCGAGGCGGGCGCCGAGATGACGTGCTGCTCGGCCGCGGCCGGGAGCGGAGCGTCGGGGTCGCCGTCCTGGGCGCGGATCATCGCCTTCCAGGCGTCCATCGCCGAGCCGTCGGCGAGCTTGTCGGCCGGGTCGACGTCGGTGATGCCGGCGCCGGCCAGCATCTCGCGGGCCAGTGCGAGCGTCAGCTCCACGACGTCGGCCGGTCCGCCGCCGGCGAGCACCTCGACCGACTCGGCCACCTCGAGGCCGTTGCCGGCGGTGTGACCGAGCGGGGTGGACATGTCGGTGAGCAGTGCGACCGTGTGGACGCCGGCATCGGTGCCCAGGTCCACCATCGTCCGGGCGAGCTCCTGGGCCGCGGCCAGGTCCTTCATGAAGGCGCCGGTGCCGACCTTCACGTCGAGGACGAGCGCGCCGGTGCCCTCGGCGATCTTCTTCGACATGATCGACGAGGCGATCAGCGGGATCGACTCGACGGTGCCGGTCACGTCGCGCAGGGCGTAGAGCTTGCGGTCGGCGGGCGCCAGCCCGGAGCCGGCCGCGCAGATGACGGCGCCGACCTCCTCGAGCTGGCGGAACATCTCCTCGTTCGACACCGCCGCACGCCACCCGGGGATCGCCTCGAGCTTGTCGAGCGTGCCGCCGGTGTGTCCGAGACCGCGACCGGACAGCTGCGGGACCGCGACGCCGCACGCGGCGACCAGCGGGGCGAGCGGCAGGGTGATCTTGTCGCCGACGCCGCCGGTCGAGTGCTTGTCCGCGGTCGGCCGCGAGAGCGAGGCGAAGGACATCCGCTCGCCCGTCGCGATCATCGCCGCGGTCCAGCGGGCGATCTCGCGGCGGGTCATGCCGTTGAGGAGGATCGCCATGTTGAGGGCGGCCATCTGCTCGTCCGCGACCACGCCGTCGGTGTAGCTCCGGATGACCCAGTCGATCTGGCTGTCGCTCAGCTCGCCGCCGTCCCGCTTGGCCAGGATCACCTCGACCGCGTCGTGGCTCATGCCGATACCTCCACAGATCTGTAGCCCTTCAGTACGAACGTCCCGCGTGCCTCCGGCTCGGCCGCGAGCGAGAGGCCCGGGAACCGCGTGGTCAGGGCGGCCAGCGACTCGGTCAGCTCCATCCTCGCCAGCGGCGCACCGAGGCAGAAGTGGATGCCGGCGCTGAACGCCAGGTGCGGGTTGGGGTCCCGGCCGGGCCGGAACTCGTCCGGCGCCTCGAAGAGGGCCGGGTCGCGGTTGGCGGCGCCGAGCAGGGCAGCGACCTTCTGGCCGGGCTCGATCACGACGCTCGACCCCGAGGAGGTGCGCAGCTCGACCGGCTCGGCCGCCGTACGCTCGAACAGCTGGAGCGCCGCGTCGTAGCGCAGCATCTCCTCGATGGTCAGTGCCACGTCGTCGGCGGGGCGCGCGCCGGCGCGCAGCATCGACACCAGCCCGTTGCCGAAGACGTTGACCGACGCCTCGTGGCCGGCGTTGAGGAGGAGGACGACCGAGGCCACGACCTCATCATCGGAGAGGCCCTCCGTGAGCCTGCCCGCCTCCGTCGAGCTGAGCGCGACGAGGTCGGAGATCAGGTCGTCGCTCGGCCGCACCCGCCGCTCGGCGACCTGCTCGCGGACCAGGCCGGCGAACTCGGCCGCCGCCGCGACGGCCGCGTCGACGACCTCCTGCGAAGGCGCGACTTCGTACATGTGCACGATCGCCTGCGACCACGCCCGCAGCTGCGGCGCGTAGGAGGTGGGCACGCCGAGCAGCTCCGCGATGACAAGCACCGGGAGTGGCTCCGCGTAGGAGCCAATGACGTCGAAGCCCGCCGGGTCGACCTCGTCGAGCAGCTGCGCCGCCAGCGCCTCGACGCGCGGGCGGAGCCGGTCGACGTGGCCGCGGTTGAACGCCGCGGCGACCGGTCGGCGCAGCCGGGTGTGCACCGGCGGCTCGTTCTCCATCATCTGGTTGCGGTGGAGCAGGTTGAACGGCTCGAGGTAGTCGGCCGGCTCGCGGTCGCGCCAGAGCCGTTGCAGCCGGCGGTCGCGCAGCACCGCCGAGGCGGCGGCGTGGCTGAACGTCAGCCAGGTCCCGGCCGCCTCCGACCACGCGATCTCATGACGCGCCCGCTCCTCCGCGAAGAAGGGGTAGGGGTCGGCCGCGAGCTCGGGCGAGCTCAGGTCAAGCGAGGTCGTCGGGCCCGAAGGCATCCGGCAGCACCTCGCTCATCGGCTTCACACCCGAGACCGTCCACAGCAGCATCGTCGGACCGCCGTTCTCCCAGAGGAGCTGGCGGCAGCGGCCGCACGGCATGATGACGTCGCCCTTCCCGTTGACGCAGACCACGTGGGTGAGCCGGCCGCCGCCCGTCAGGTGGAGCTGGGAGACCAGGCCGCACTCGGCGCAGAGGCCGACGCCGTACGCCGCGTTCTCGACGTTGCAGCCCTGGAGCAGCCGACCGTCGTCGACGAGGGCGGCGACGCCCACCGGGTAGTTCGAGTACGGCGCGTAGGCGTGCGTCGCGGCCTCGACGGCCCTGTCGCGCAGCCCGTCCCAGTCGACGTCGCTCATCCGGCCGAGCCCTTGCGGTAGACCTGCCCGTCCGCCTTCGGCATCCGCAGCCGTTGCGAGAAGAGCGCGAGGACCAGCAGCGTCGTCAGGTAGGGCGTCATGCCGGTGAAGTCGCCGGCGATCTCGTCGGTGAGGACGAAGATCGCGAGCAGGCCGACGGCGAGCGCGACGCTCGCGAGCGCCTGGCTGCGGCGGGTCCGGAGCATGTAGATCGCGTAGAACAGCAGCAGCACGGCGAGCAGCAGGACCAGGGCGTGCACCGACTCGCCACCCGAGCGCAGGCGGAGCGCGTCGGTGTAGCCGAACAGGCTCGAGCCGGCGAGCAGGCCGCCGGGGCGCCAGTTGCCGAAGATCATCGCGGCCAGGCCGATGTAGCCGCGGCCGCCGGTCTGGCCCTCGCGGTAGACGGTGGAGTCGTTGACGAGGAACGCACCGGCCAGGCCGGCCAGGGCGCCGGAGATGATGACGGCGACGTACTTGTAGAAGTAGACGTTGACGCCCAGGGACTCGGCGGCCTCGGGGCTCTCGCCGCACGACCGGACGCGCAGGCCGAAGGTCGTGCGCCAGAGCACCCACCACGTGAGCACGAAGAGCAGCAGCCCGCCGATGACGAGCGGCGTGAGCCGGCTGGTGAGGCCGAGGACGATGGCGCCCAGGTCGGAGACGAAGAACCAGTGCTTGCTCTCGAGCGTCTGCGCGAGGTTGGAGATGCCCGGGATGTCGAACGTCGACATCGGCTCCACGGGCGGGGACTGGGTCGGGCCGCCGCCCTGCTTGCCCGTGAACGCGAGCCCGGCGAGGTACTGCCCCGCGCCCAGGGCGATGACGTTGATCGCCACGCCGGAGACGATGTGGTCGACACCGAAGCCCACGGTCGCGATGGCGTGGAGACCGCCGGCGATCGCACCGAAGAGGAGCGCGAACGCGACGCCCGCCCACATGCCCCACTGGTAGCCGGCCCACCCGGCTCCGAAGGTGCCCATGATCATCATGCCCTCGAGGCCGATGTTCACGACGCCGGAGCGCTCCGACCAGAGGCCGCCGAGACCGGCGAGGGCGATCGGCATGGCCGCGCGGATCGCGGCGCGGACGGTGCCCGACGAGGCGACGTCCTGGGCGCCGGTGATCTCCCGCAGCACGGCCAGCAGCAGGATGACCGCAGCGACGCCCAGCAGCACGACCGGCCACGTCGGGCGGACCTTGCGAACCGTGCCGGTCGCCTTCTCGAGAAGCTCGGTCATGCGGCCACCTCCTCGGGCTGGCGGGTCGACTCGAGCTGCGCGGCGACCCGGCGCTGCTCGGCGGCGTTGTTGTAGCGGCGGACGACCTCGTAGGCGACCACGACGGAGAGCACGATGACTCCCTGCATGATGTTGACGATGTCGTTGGAGACGCCGGCGGTGAGCTGCAGGGCGTTGGACTGCTCGTTGAGGAACGCGAACAGCAGCGCGGCGAAGGCGATGCCGATCGGGTTGTTGCGGCCCAGCAGCGCGACCGCGATGCCGGCGAAGCCGAGGCCGGTCTGGAACGTCAGCCCGTAGTTGTAGGAGTCACCGAAGAGGAGCGGCATCCCGATCAGGCCGGCGATGCCGCCGCTGATGAGCATCGACACGATGATCATCTTCTTGACGTTCACGCCGCTCGCGACGGCTGCCGACTCGGACTGGCCGGTCGCACGGAGGTTGAAGCCGAACACCGTCCGGTTGAGCAGCAGCCAGTAGAAGACGGCCGCGACGACGGCGAGGAGCGACAGCGTGTAGACCGCGATCGGCGCGTCCGGGACGATCTTGAAGCCGGCCAGCTGGCTGCTCACCGGGATGTCGTTGGTGTGGATGTTGTTGGTGCCCTTCGCCGACACCTGCCGCAGCAGGTAGGCGACCAGGTAGGTCGCGATCGAGTTCAGCATGATGGTCGAGATGACCTCGCTGACGCCCCGGGTCACCCGGAGCAGGCCGGCGATGCCGGCCCAGATGGCGCCCACGGCGATCGCGACGACGATGCTGAAGACGACGTTGAGCTTGCCGGGCAGCCACGCCTCGCCGGCGACGTACGCCGCCACGAAGGCGGCGAGCCGGTACTGGCCGTCGACGCCGATGTTGAACAGGTTCATCCGGAACCCGACCGCCACGGCGAGCGCCGAGAGGTAGAGCACGGAGCCTGAGTTGATGATGTTGACGATGTTGCGCGGCTTCGGCTTGCTGAAGATCGTCGACCACACCTCGCCGACCGGGTCACCGGCGACGGCCAGCACCAGGCTGGTCACGAGCACCGCGAAGATGATCGCCAGGAGCGGCGCGGCGAGCGTCAGCGCCGCCCGACGTACGTCGAACCTCATGCCGGCACCTCCGCGCCGGTCATCGCCGAGCCGAGCTGCTCGGGGGTCACTGTCTGCGGATCGACCGTGCCGACCAGGCGGCCTCGGAGCATCACGTGGATGGTGTCCGAGAGGCCGATCAGCTCGTCGAGGTCCGCGGAGATGAGAAGCACTGCGAGGCCTTCCCGTCGGGCGGTCTTGATGTGGTCCCAGATGGCGGCCTGGGCGCCGACGTCGACACCGCGCGTCGGGTGGGAGGCGATGAGCAGCAGCGGCTCGCTCGACATCTCGCGACCGACGATCAGCTTCTGCTGGTTGCCGCCGGAGAGGGCACGTGCGGTGGTGTCGATCGACGGGGTGCGGACGTCGTAGGCCTCGACGATCCGCTCGGTGTCGGCGCGGGCGCCGCCGCGGTCGATGAACGGGCCCTTCCGGTTGGGCTCACGGGTCTGGTGCCCCAGCATGCGGTTCTCCCACAGGGGAGCGTCCAGCAGCAGGCCGTGGCGGTGCCGGTCCTCGGGGATGTAGCCGATCCCCGACTCCCGCCGGCGGGCGGTCGACCAGTTGGCGACGTCCTCGTCGCCGAGCGCGATGGTCCCCTGGACCTTCCGCATGCCCATGATCGCCTCGACGAGCTCGGCCTGGCCGTTGCCCTCGACGCCGGCGACGCCGACGACCTCGCCACGGCGGATGTCGAACGAGACGTCGGTGAGCAGGTCGCGGCCGCCCTGCGGGTCGAACATGCTCAGGTCGCGCACGGACAGCGCGACGACGTCGGTGACGGTGGAGGTCTCCGTGCTGGGCGACGGGAGCTCGGACCCGACCATGAGCTCGGCGAGCTGGCGGGCGGTCGTCTGCTTCGGGTCGACGGTGGTGACGGTCCGACCGCGCCGGATGACGGTCACGTCGTCGGCGACGGCGAGCACCTCGTCGAGCTTGTGGGAGATGAACAGGACGGTGAGGCCCTCGGCCTTGAGGCCACGGAGGTTCTCGAAGAGCTCGTCGACCTCCTGCGGCACCAGGACGGCGGTGGGCTCGTCGAGGATGATGGTGCGGGCGCCGCGGTAGAGCACCTTGAGGATCTCGACGCGCTGGCGGTCGCCGACACCGAGGTCCTCGACCAGGCGGTCCGGGTCGAGGTCGAAGCCGTACGACGTCGCGAGCTCGTGGATGCGGCGCCGGGCGCGGTCACCGCTGCCGTAGAGCTTCTCGGCGCCGAGCACGACGTTCTCGAGCACGGTGAGGTTGTCCGCGAGCATGAAGTGCTGGAAGACCATGCCGATGCCGGCCGCGATCGCGTCAGCGGGCGAGGAGAAGGAGACCTGACGGCCGTCGACCTCGATCGTGCCGCTGTCGGGCTTCTGGACGCCGTAGAGGATCTTCATCAGCGTCGACTTGCCGGCACCGTTCTCGCCCACGAGCGCGTGCACCGTCCCGTGCCGGACCGTGACGTTGACCTGGTCGTTCGCGATGACACCCGGGAAACGCTTGCCGATGTCGGTGAGGCGGACGGCGGTGTCCTGGGCGTCGCTGGTGTCGCTCACGAACCCTCCTGTTCGATGCTGAGACATGGTCCGGGCCCGGGGCGAACGCTACAACGTCCGGCCCGGGCCCGGGATCACGCAGGGGCGTTACTTGACCGTCGTCGGAACCTTGATGGTGCCGTCGATGATCTGCTTCTTGAAGTCGTCCAGCTTCGACTTGATGTCGTCGACCTGGCCGCCGCTGGTGGAGAAGTCCACGCCGCCGGCCTTGAGGTCGAAGGTCACGGTGCCCGTCAGCGGGTCGCCGTCCTTGACTGACTTGATGAAGTTGTAGACCGCGACGTCGACGTGCTTGATCATCGAGGTCAGGATGAACGGCTGCAGGTCGGCCGACGCCGTGAGGTACTGGTCGGAGTCGACGCCGATGGCCAGGCCCTTCGCGGCCTTCGCGGCCTGGAAGACACCGAGGCCGGAGCCACCAGCAGCGTGGTAGACGACGTCAGCGCCGGCGTCGAACTGGCCCTCGGCAGCGGTCTTGCCCTTGCCCGGGTCGTTGAAGCCGGTGAAGTCCGGCGGCTGGGTGAGGTAGGCCGACTCGATCTTGATGCTCGGGTTGACGGCCTTGGCGCCCGCGTCGTAGCCCGCCTCGAACTTGTTGATCAGCGGCGTGTTGACGCCGCCGACGAAGCCGATGTGGCCGGCCTTCGACTTGAGGGCCGCGGCGGCACCGACCAGGAACGAGCCCTGCTCCTCGGCGAAGACGAGGTTGGTGACGTTCTTGTCCGTGTTGGCCGTGTCGTCGATGATCGCGAACTTCACGTCCGGGTACTGCTTCGCGACCTTGCCGACCGCCTCCGAGTAGGCGAAGCCGACCGCGATGACGGGGTTGTAGCCCGCGTCGGCCAGCTGGATGAGCCGGTCCTCCTTGGCGGACTCCGCCTCGTCCGGGGTCGCCTCGGACTCCGAGGTCTTGATGCCGAACTCCGACTTGGCCTTGTCGAGACCAGCCGCCGCCATGTCGTTGAACGACTGGTCGCCGCGGCCGCCGATGTCATAGGCCATGCCGACCTTGATGTCAGACTTCCCGCCCGAGCTGCCGGTGTCGTTGGCCGAGTTCTTGTTGTCGCTGCCGCCGCCGCACGCAGTGAGCGCGACCGACAGGATGCCGGCAGTCAGTACTGCCGCGAACTTGGTGCTGCGTCGCAAGACGCCTCCTCTGGATCCTCCTGGACGTGCCCGGACGGGGCACGCATGGACGAACCCTAGGCGGATGGACCTGCGCTTCGCATACCCGACATCAAGTTGTTACCTAGAGGTTGCTCATCGTCGCGAGCGCCTCGGCCGCCGCGGCGGCGAGCACCTTGGCGCCGACCGGCACCGCGCGGTCGTCGACGCGCAGGTTGCCCTGGTGCAGGTCGTACGTCGGCCCGCCCGGCGTACGGGTGCCGAGCCGGAACATCGCCCCGGGGATCCGGTCGAGGTACCAGCCGAAGTCCTCGCCGCCGAGGCTCTGGTGGGTGGCCACCTGCCCGCCGGGTCCGAGCACGTCGAGGACGGCCCGGACGAGGACCTGGTGGCAGCCGTCGTCGTTGACCACCGGCGGCACGCCGCGCGTGTACTCGACGACCGCCTCGACGGCGTAGGGACGGACGATGTCGGCGACCGCCGACTGCACGATCGGCTCGGCCTCGGCCCACGCGACCGCGTCGAGGATCCGGAGAGTGCCGCTGAGCAGCCCCTCCTGGGGGATGACGTTGGACGCCGAGCCGGCGCGGATCATGCCCCACACCATGCTGGCGCCGGCGCGCGGATCGAGCCGACGGGACAGCACCGCGGGCAGCTCGGTGGCCAGCGTGGCCAGCGCGAACGTCACGTCGCCGGTGCGGTGCGGCCGGCTCGTGTGGCCGCCCGGGCCGCTGATCCGGACGATGACGTGGTCGGAGGCGCTGGTGATCGGCCCGGCCCGCAGCCCGACCTGGCCGACGTCGACCGTCGGGTCGGCGTGCAGCGCGAAGATCCGCCGGACGTCGTCGAGGGCGCCCTGGTTCATCATGTGGAGGGCGCCGCCCGGCATGGTCTCCTCCGCCGGCTGGAGCAGCAGCCGCACCCGGCCGCCGAGCATCCCGTGCCGGTGCATCTCGGTCAGGGCGTACGCCGCCCCGAGCAGGCAGGTGACGTGCAGGTCGTGTCCACACGCGTGGGCGACGCCCTCGATCGTGCTCGACCAGGGGTCGGCCGTCTCGTCGTGGATCGGGAGGGCATCCATGTCCGCGCGCAGCGCGATCGTCCCGACGCCCTCGCCCGAGTCGGGGCCGAGCTCGGCGACCAGGCCCGAGCGGGGCATCGGCGTCATCTTCCAGCCCAGACGGTCGAGGTGGTGGGCGGCGACGCGCGTGGTGCGCTGCTCCTCCCAGGACCGCTCGGGGTGCGCGTGCAGGTTGCGGCGCAGCAACACCAGCTCGTCGGAGTTCTCGTCGACGACCTGGGTGATCAGCGCTGCGATGTCCACCTAACGACGTTAACCGTCGTAGGCCTGGAGGATGCGGTCCGCCGCCACCGTGGCGGGGAGTTCTCCGGCGAGCACCTGGTCGCGGACCTCCTCGCGGATCGCCCGCACCCCCGGATCGTGCCGCAGTCGCTGCTCGAGCTCGTCGCGGACCAGCGCCCACGTGAAGTCCAGCTGCTGGCGGGCACGCTTGTCCCGCAGTCCGTCGTCGCCGAGATACTCGCGGTGGCGCAGCACCTGCTCCCACACGCCGTCGACGCCGACGTCGTGCAGACCGCTCGCCGTGACGACCGGTGGCGCCCACTCACCCTTGCCTCGCACCAGGCGCAGCGCGCCGGCCAGCTCGCGGGCTGCGGCCCGGGCCTCGCCCTCGCGATCGCCGTCGGCCTTGTTGACGGCGACCACGTCGGCGATCTCGAGGATGCCCTTCTTGATGCCCTGCAGCTGGTCGCCGGTGCGGGCGATGGTGAGGAACAGGAAGGTGTCCACCATGCCGGCCACGGTGACCTCGGACTGGCCGACGCCGACAGTCTCGACCAGCACGACGTCGTAGGCCGCCGCCTCCAGGACCGCCATCGCCTGCACGGTCGCCCTGGCGACACCGCCGAGTGTTCCCGCGCTGGGACTGGGCCTGATGTAGGCGTTCGGGTCGACGGCCAGCCGCTGCATCCGGGTCTTGTCGCCGAGCACCGAGCCGCCGGTGCGGACGCTGGAGGGGTCGACCGCGAGCACGCCGACCTTGTGACCCTCGCTGGTCAGCCGAGAGCCGAGCGCCTCGATGAACGTCGACTTGCCCACGCCGGG
Source organism: Nocardioides sp. CER19 (assembly GCF_029846275.1). Classification (GTDB taxonomy): domain Bacteria; phylum Actinomycetota; class Actinomycetes; order Propionibacteriales; family Nocardioidaceae; genus Nocardioides. The sequence goes on along the minus strand of NZ_JARVWS010000001.1, from coordinate 1,223,229 downwards.
GACCCCCGAGATCCCGACCCGTACGGCGGCCGGCCGTTCGACGTCGGCGAGCCCGGTCAGCAGCTCGCGGGCCGTGTCCCGGTGCGCCGGCTTGGTGGACTCCACCAGCGTGATGGCGCGCGACACCGCGGCGCGCCTTCCCTCCACGATGCCGGCGAGAAGGTCGTCGAGCGATTGCTGCTGGGTCGGCACGGCGGCCAGTGTGCCATGTCAAGAACAGGTTGACACCTAGTTTGCGTCAACCGTAAGTTGACACCATGACCAACCCCCACCCCGCCGGCCACGCGCTCGGTGTCGGCTCGATCCTGGTCGGCATGGGCCTGTTCCTGCTCGGCCGCTCCCTCGACGGCTTCCTCGCCGGCCTGTTCACGGGTGCCGCCGTCGCGCTGATGCTCCTCGGCGTGCTCGTGATCTCGCGGTCCTGGCGCAGGGACGGCGGCTGGCTGCCGAGCCGCGGGGACGAGGACGGCGACTGGCTGCCCAGCCGCGACGAGGCCGACCGGTGAGCGAGCTGGCCGACGCGCTCGGCGCGGCCATCCTCGCCACGCGGACCGACGAGGCCGACTCCGACGACGCGTTGGCCCTGGTTCGGCGTACGGCCGCCGCGGAGCAGGCCGTCGGTGGCCTGCTCCAGCAGGCCGTCGGCGCCGCCCGGGCCGAAGGACACAGCTGGGCGGCGATCGGCGCGGAGCTGGGCATGAGCCGCCAGGCGGCGCAGCAGCGGTTCGGCGGACGAGACGAGGAGAGCGTCGGCCCGGAGGAGCGCTGGCTCGGCCCGGTCACGGCGTTCGACGAGATGCGCGAGCTGGAGCTGGCCGGACGTCTCGGCTGGCACACGGTCGGTGCGGGGATGCTGCGCCACCGGATGCTGCGCACCCCGACCCAGTGGGAGCACCGCCGGGTCGCCTGGGTCAGGCTCCCCTCGCGCTACGAGAAGGACGGCTGGCAGGTCGGCTGCAAGGCGTTCCCGTGGCTCTACCTCGTGCGCGACACCGGCCGCCCCGTCGAGGAGTGACGGAGGCGACCGGCGTCGGGGTCAGTGGTCGAGCTGCTCGCGGAGCCGCCGGAGCAGGTCGAGCGCCGACTCGGCGATCACCGTGCCGGGCAGGAAGACCTCGGCGGCCCCCATCTCCTTGAGCGTCGCGACGTCGTCGGGCGGGATGACCCCGCCGATGACGATCATGATGTCCGGCCGCCCCTGCTCGGCGAGCGCCTTCTTCAACGCGGGAAGGAGCGCCAGGTGCCCGGCCGCGAGGGAGGAGACGCCCACGATGTGCACGTCGGCGTCGACGGCCTGCTGGGCGACCTCCTCCGGGGTGGAGAACAGGGGACCGACGTCGACGTCGAAGCCGAGGTCGGCGAAGGCGGTCACGACGACCTTCTGGCCGCGGTCGTGGCCGTCCTGGCCCATCTTCGCGACCAGGATGCGCGGGCGCCGGCCCTCCGCCTCCTCGAAGTCGGCGGTCGCCTGCAGGACCTCCTCCACCGAGGCGTCGCCACCGGAGGTGGCTTCATCCCTGTACACGCCGGAGATCGTACGGATGACCGCCTGGTGGCGGCCCCACACCTTCTCGATCGCCTCGGAGATCTCGCCGACCGTCGCCTTCGCGCGGGCGGCGTCGACGGCGAGCTCGAGCAGGTTGCCTCGACCGGACTCGGCCGACGACGTCAGCGCGGCCAGTGTGCGCTCGACCTCTTCGGGGCTGCGCTCGGCCCGCAGCCGCTCGAGCTTGGCGACCTGCTGACGGTAGACCTCGTCGTTGTCGACGCGGAGCACGTCGAGCCGGTCCTCGACCGCCGGGCGGTAGGTGTTGACGCCGATGACCTTCTGGCTGCCGGCGTCGATGCGCGCCTGGGTGCGGGCGGCCGCCTCCTCGATGCGCATCTTCGGGATGCCCTGCTCGATCGCCTTCGCCATGCCGCCCGCGGCCTCGGCCTCCTGGATGTGGGCCCAGGCGCGCTCGGCCAGGTCGTGCGTCAGGCGCTCGACGTAGTAGGAGCCGCCCCACGGGTCGATCGTGCCCGTCGTACCGCTCTCCTGCTGCAGGAGCAGCTGGGTGTTGCGGGCGATGCGTGCGGAGAAGTCGGTGGGCAGTGCGATCGCCTCGTCGAGGGCGTTGGTGTGCAGCGACTGGGTGTGGCCCTGGGTCGCCGCCATCGCCTCGATCGCCGTGCGGCCGACGTTGTTGAACACGTCCTGCGCGGTGAGCGACCAGCCGCTGGTCTGCGAGTGGGTGCGCAGCGACAGCGACTTCGGGTTCTTCGGGTCGAACTCGCGCACCAGCCGCGACCACAGGGCGCGGGCGGCGCGCAGCTTGGCGACCTCCATGAAGAAGTTCATGCCGATCGCCCAGAAGAACGACAGCCGCGGCGCGAACGCGTCGATGTCGAGGCCGGCGGCCAGGCCCGCGCGGATGTACTCGACCCCGTCGGCCAGCGTGTAGGCCAGCTCGAGGTCGGCGGTCGCCCCGGCCTCCTGCATGTGGTAGCCGGAGATGGAGATCGAGTTGAACCGCGGCATCCGCTCGGCGGTGAAGCTGAAGATGTCGGAGATGATCCGCATCGAGGCCGCCGGCGGGTAGATGTAGGTGTTGCGGACCATGAACTCCTTGAGGATGTCGTTCTGGATCGTCCCCGCGAGCTGCTCCGGCTTCACCCCCTGCTCCTCGGCCGCCGCGATGTAGAGGGCCATGACCGGCAGCACGGCGCCGTTCATCGTCATCGACACCGACATCTCGTCGAGCGGGATCCCGTGGAACAGCGTCCGGGTGTCGTAGATCGAGTCGATCGCCACGCCCGCCATGCCGACATCGCCGCGGACCCGCGGGTGGTCGGAGTCGTAGCCGCGATGGGTCGCCAGGTCGAACGCGACGCTGAGCCCCTTCTGGCCGGCCGCGAGGTTGCGCCGGTAGAACGCGTTGGACTCCTCGGCGGTCGAGAAGCCGGCGTACTGCCGGATCGTCCACGGCTGGGTGGTGTACATCGTCGGGTAGGGCCCGCGCAGGAACGGGCTCAGACCGGGGTACGTCGCGAGCGCGTCCACACCCTCGAGGTCGGCGGCCGTGTAGAACGGCTTGACCTCGATCCCCTCAGGGCTGTGCCAGCCCTCGCCACGCACCCCGAGCTCGTCGAGGGGTGCCTCGACCAGCTCGGCGTCCGCGAGCGGAAGCCCCGCGAAGCTCTCCGGGATGCTCATGACAATGCCTCTCGGGTCCGGTGCAGGAAGTCGAGCGCGTCGACGCCCAGGGCTGCCGAGTCGTCGACGGCGTCCGTGATCGGGCCGACGGGCTTGCCAGCGACGATCACGCGCCGGGCGCCGGCGTCGCGGAGCGCGGCGGCGGCCTCGGCTCCCCACTGCTCGTACGCCGCGTCGGAGCCCGCGAGGCAGACGACCAACTGGCCGCCGTACTTGCTCACGAGGTCCTGCGCGTCGGTGGTCGCCCCGGCCAGGTCGACCGCGACGCCGCCGGCGGCCAGCAGGTTGCTCGCGAACGTCGCGCGCGCGGTGTGCTGGGCGACCGTGCCGAGGGTCGCGAGGAAGACGTGCTGGGCCGGCGGCGTGTCGCGCAGCTCCTCGAAGCTGGCGCCGTAGCGGCGGACCCGGTCGGCGATCGCGTCCGGCTTCCGCTCAGGCAGCGTCTCCGTGAGGTCGGGGAACTCGCTGAGGCCGGTGATCGGCCGCTTGCGCCGAGCGATCTCGGCCTCGCGCCGTTCCACGATCGTCGCGACGCGGCCACGGAACGTGTCGAACCCGGTCGTCTCGATCTCCCCGAGCTCCGCCCACCCGGCGACGGCGAGGTCGTCGGTGAGTCGCTCGACGGCATACGCACCGCCGGCCGGGTCGGCGACGACCGCGACGTGGCTCTCGTCGATGAGCAGGTGGTTGACGTTGCGGGCGATGCGGCGGCCGAACGCCTCCGGGCGTCCGTTGGCGCTGTCGAAGGGCAGCACGGTGACCGCGTCCGCTCCCCCGACGCCTGCGGCGAAGGCGGCGACGGTGCCCCGCAGCATGTTGACGTAGGGGTCGTACTTGCTGAGCATCGGCCGGCTGGTGACGGCGTGGAGGCGCATGCGGACGCCGTCGGCACCGCTGAGCTCCAGCACGCGTGCCCAGAGCCGGCGGGCGGCGCGCAGCTTCGCGATCGTCGGGAACTGCTCGTCGGTCGCCGCGAAGCGGAACTCCACCAGTCGCGCCGCCTCGGTCACGCTGAGGCCGGCCGCGGTGAGGGTGCGCAGGTACGTCGCTCCGACGGCGAGGCCGTAGCCGAGCTCCTGGGCGTCGCTGGCGCCGAGGTCGTGGGCAGCGGTCGCGTCGACGACGACGCCGAGCACGCCGAGCTCCTGCGCGAGCCGCGCGACGCCGACCAGGTCCTCCTGCCACGCACCCTCGGCCCGCAGGTCGCGGTGGACGGCGCCGATCGGGTCGACGCCGAGGTTGGTGGCCGGGTGCGGCTCCACGCCCGTCCGCGAGACGAGCGCGAGCAGGGCCCGGGCGGCCTGCAGCGGCGCAGTCGGCGCGTCGAGGACGACCGGTGCCAGGTCGAGGAGGACGCCGTCGAGGACGGTGTCCAGGTCGGTGGCCAGGTCGGTGTCCGCGTCGGCCTGGACCCAGAGGCTGGTGACGCCGCCGTCGAGGTCGGCGAGCGCGCTCTCGTTGGCGAGCTCGGCGTCGGGGTCGGCGACGAAGGAGCGGATGTCCCAGGCACCGGCGCGGGTCGGCCGTCCGGCCGTGGTCAGGCCCTCGAGGTCGGCGGGAGTCCCGAGCGGCGTGACGGCGATGCCGTCCAGCGTCGTACGAGCCAGCTTGTCCCAGACGAGCGCGTCGGCGTCCTCCTCGGTGAGCCGCCGCGACTTGCGGAGCACGCCCGCGGCCGCGGCCTCCCACTCGGCGACGCCGTGGTCGTCCTCGGGCTGCGCCAGCTGCAGGTGCGCAGGCTTGTCGGTCATGCGGGGCACCTTAGGAAGAGGGAAGTGGCGATCGCCACCGAGTGTGAGGTTTCCAACCAGTAGCCTCCTCATCCGTGAAGGTGCACGACCCCTCCGGCCAGGTCTGGCGCGTGCATCGCCGCTGGCTCCCGTGGAACCCGCGGATCCGCGACGTCGAGTCCATGCCTGACGGCAGCTCCTTCGACTTCTTCGACGGGGTCGACGACCTCGGCGGCGCCGTCGCGGCGCTCGCGATCGGCCTCGTGGTCCTGGTCCTCCTGCCCATTGTGGCGCTGTTGATGATCACCGGCGTCGAGCTCGTCCTGGTCCTCGCCGTATTGCCGTTCGCGGTGGCCGGGCGCATGGTGTTCGGCCGCAAGTGGTGGGTGCAGGTCCGGCGCGGGTGGAGGCTCGCCCGGGAGGAGATGGTCGGCGACTGGCAGGCCAGCGGCCTGCGGGTCCACGACCTCGTCGACCGCATCCGCCGCGGCGAGGTCGACGCGGCCACCGGATCCGCCGCCGAGCGGTCCTGATCAGGCCCGCTCCAGCTCCGTCCTGAGCCAGTCGTTGCGCTGGCTGAGCAGCCGCATCAGGTAGCGGGTCAGCACCAGCGTCTCCGCGGCACGGCCCAGGACGCCGTACGGCGCCTCGAAGGTCGCGATGTCGACCATGAGGGTCCGGTCCAGGTGCGGCGTGAACGTGTGCTCGTGCCGCCAGCTGCGGAACGGGCCGGCGACCTGCTCGTCGACGAAGCGTCGGGGCCGGTCCCATGCCGTGATGGTGGACGTCATCCGGAACGGCAGCCCGAAGTGGCGCGCCCGCCACGTCACCGTGTCGAGGGGACCCATCCTGCCCTCCGTGATCCCGTCGACCGCACGCTCGCCCGACGGCCCCATCGACGCCGTGTGGGCGTCGACCGACAGGCTGAGGTCGAAGCAGTCCTCGGGCGAAGCCCTGACGAGCGTCTCCAGACGCAGGGTCGGCATGGCGCGACGCTAGCCCCGGACCATCCGACGGTGCAGCCCTTCGGGCTCTTCCTCGACCTGCCCGTCGAAGGCGAAGCCGTGCCGCTCGTAGAAGCCGATCGCGCGGGCGTTCCCGTCCAGCACCCAGAGGTACGCCGGCCGGTCGCCGATCGCGGTGTCGAGCAGCCGGTGCCCGAGCCCGGTGCCGTAGTGGGCACGCCGGACGTAGAGCGCCATCACCTCGAGGTCGCCGCTGCCGTCGCGACCGCGCCCGATGCTCACGAACCCGACCAGCCCGCCGTCGTCGTCGGCGACCCACGTGGCCCCGTGCGGCCAGGCGATCCGCTCGCGCCAACGCTCGACCTTCTCCTGCATCGGCCTCGCCTGCCGGTCGTCGAGGACCCGCTGCGGCATCAGCCCGGTGTAGGCCTCGTCCCAGACCTGGACGTGCAGTGGTGCGAGCGCCTCGGCGTCGGACACCTCGGCAGGCCGGATCGTCACGGGCCTCAGCCTGTCACCGCGAAGTCCGGGAGACGAACCTCTTTCTCCGCCGCCGGGGCTCCGTCGAAGCTGACCTCGCTCGCCGCCACCGACATCGCCAGCGTGTAGCCCTGGTGCTCGATCGCGGCCCGGCACTCCGCCTTCGCGGACTCGTCGTCCTTGGCGCCGAGCGGCCTCCCGTAGAACGCGTTGGCCGGCACGTTCGCCCGCTCGATCGTCGACTCGACGTCGCCGAGCCCCGTCCCGTAGGACCGACCCGTCACGTAGAAGACGGAGTAGCCGAGCGCGTGGGCGGTCCGCACGAACCGCACCGACCGCGGGACGAGGGCGTTCAGGCCGGCGAAGTGCGTCTGGAGCATGACGTCGTCGATGCCGAGGACCACCGCGAGCCGCTCGCCCGGGCGCCGGTGCGCCATGCGCTGGCGCAGCCATGCCTCGGCGCTGCCGCCGCCGACGGCGGTGTCGTAGATGTGGCCGACATCCGCGAGCCACGCGGCCGCGCTGGCCGGCGCCGCCGGCATCCACTCGTCCGCGGCGCCCTGCGCCGCACCCTGCGCCGCTGCCTCGTGGCGAGCGCCCGGCGACCCTCCGGTCACCGCGCAGCCCCCCAGCAGGGCCGCGCCGACCAGGGCGGCCAACGCTGCCCGCACGCGCGGGGCCTTCGTCGTGGTGAGCACGCTCCTGACCGTACGAGGCTGATCGTGAAGGGATCCTGAAGGTCGGGAGGGCTGCCTCTGCGGCACAATCGCATCGTGACGCTCCGTATCGTCGCCGTCCAGGCCACCCCGACGGTCGGCGCGGTCGCCGACAACATCGCCGCGGCGGCGGCCTGGACCCGCAGGGCCGGGGCCGACCTGGTCGTCTTCCCCGAGGCCTTCACGACGGGGTACGACGACGCCGTGTTCCGCGGCCCGCTCCCCCGGGCCGACGACGCCGCATGGCTCGGTCCGCTCCAGGAGGCGGTCGAGGAGACCGGGACGACGGTGGTGCTCAACAGCGCGCTCGACCGGGGTGACCGGCGCACGCTCACCGACGTCGTCCTGGTGCCGGGGCGCGAGCCGTGGCCGGCGTACGACAAGCAGCACCTGCACCCACCGGAGCGCGCGGTGTTCACTGCCGGTGCGCACGCGACCACGCTCACCATCGGTGAGATCGGCGTCGCGCTGTCGGTCTGCTACGACGCCAACTTCCCGGAGCACGCAGCGGCAGCTGCGGCGGACGGCGCGGTCGTCTACGTCAACTCGGGGGCCTACTTCCCGGGCGGCGAGCACCGGCGCGACCTGCACTACGCGAGCCGTGCGCTCGACAACGGGATCTACGTGGTCCTCAGCGCCCTCACCGGTGGCGGGTTCATCGGGGGCAGCGCGGTCTACGACCCGCTCGGGCGGCCGGTCGAGCGGCTGGGCGCGGAGGAGGGCATCGTGGTCGCGGAGATCGACCCGGACGTCGTCGCCGCCGTCCGGGAGGACCAGCGGATGTGGGCCGACCGCCGCAGCGACCTCGAGCACCGGGTCGCGGTGGACCTGACGACGCAGAGCTGAGGCTCGCCCTCGTCCGCCGAGCCGGACGAGGGCGAGCCTGTCGTGTCGTCAGCGCTGGCGCAGGAACACCAGCCGACCGGCGGGCGGGTCAGCCAGCGCGTGGTCGGTGAAGTAGAGCCCCCGCCGCGTGGACTCGATCTCCGCCGGCTGCGAGGTGGCGAGGAAGTCACGCACCACCGGGCCGCTGCGCCGCAACGTGATCTTCGAGATCTCGTCGCCGAACAGCTGGGTGACATACAGCGAGCCACCCTTCCCGACCGCGATGCCCGTCGGGCCGAGCAGGCCGTCGACGAGCTGCCGCACCCGGCCGCTGCGCGCGCTCACGGTGAACACGCTGCCGCGGGCGTCGAGCTGGTCGCCCTCAGGACCGCCGGGCAGGCTGGTCACGTAGAGCCGGCCGCCGCGCCCGAGCTCGATGTCGGTCGGGACCGGCTCGAACCAGTAGGTGTGGCCGACGAAGCAGGGGTCGAGACCGAGGCCGGTCGCAGCATCGGCCGTGAGCGTGTAGGGGATGCCCGGAAGCGTGGCGACGGTCTGGATCCGACCCCGCGGCGAGACGAGGAAGACCGCGTTGGCGCCCGCGTCGGCGACGTAGGTCCAGCCGCCCCTCAGTGCGTACGTCGCGTAGGGGTGCGAGTCGGGGAGCCCGGTGTAGGTCGCCGGCCCGCTGTCGGCCGGCCACTTGGCCGCGCAGGTCGGGTCGATGCTGCGGAAGCCGTAGGTCGTCGACGAGTCGGGGTTGTGGGCGTTCTCGTAGGCGCGGATGTCAGCGACGGTGCGGACGGAGCCGTCCGGGTAGAGCTTCTTGAGCCAGGAGTCCACCGGCCCCTCGTCGTTGCTCTTGGTCACGGTGAAGGTGACGACCCTGCCGTTGACCGACACGCCGCCGACCTCGTTGCCGTCGGGGTCGGTGTAGACCACGGTGGGCGCCTTCCCCGGCCGCACCTTCGTGAGCTTGCCGGCGAAGTTCTGGCTGACATAGACGGTGCCGTTCTCGGCGACCGCCGCGCGCAGCGGCGACACGAGGCCGGTCGCGAGCACGCGCTGGGTCTGGCCGTGATGGTGGCGGTGCTTCGTGCCGTGCTTGCCGTGGGACCCGTGGGCGTCGGCGCTGGCAGCACCGGCGAGGGTCAGGGCAAGGGCCGAGGCGAGCGCCGCTGTGACGCGTACTCCTCGGTGGGATAGGGCGGAAAACGTCATCGGTCTCCTCCAGGTGTCTCGGGTGGCCCCGACGTTCGCCTGTGAACCGTCTGTGCGCCACCCCCATTGCCCCATCTGAGGGAGGGCATCCCGTCCGCGCCCGCACGTTCACCGGACGGCTACCCCGCGGCAGCGGTCCCGCCACCTGCCTGGCGCACGGTGCTGCCATGAGGATCGCACTCGTCACCGAGCACTGGTTCTCGCGCTACCCGGCGTCCGACGGCACGACCACGACCGTGAAGGCCGTGGCCGACCGGCTCATCGACCTCGGCCACGAGGTCCGACTGGTGGCGCCGGGCCCCGGGCTGACCCGCTACCGCAACAGCCGCGTCGTCCGGATCAGCCCGCTCGCCCAGCCCGGCGCGCAGGTACGCGACGCGCTGGCGGAGTTCGATCCCGACCTGGTGCACGTCACGGATCCGGGGCGGATCGGCCGTCGTGCCCTCAAGCACGCCGAGCGGATGGAGCTGCGCTCCCTCGTCGTCCAGCAGTCGCCGGTCGGCCGCGCGACCGAGGACCTCTGGGTCTCGCGGGTCGCCGAGCGCGCGGACGACGTCGTCGTGACGGCGGGGTGGATGGTCGAGGCGCTCGCCCGGCTGGGAGTGGTGGCGGCGCTGTGGCGGCCCGGCGTCGACGGCCACGCCTTCACGCCCGCGCTGCGAGACCCGTGGCTGCACGGCAAGTGGGCGCGGGAGGGCCGCGTCGTCGTCGGCTACGCCGGCGCGCTCGCCCGCCGCCACGACGTCCGCGAGCTCGCGCTGCTGTCGGGCGTCCCCGGCATCCGGGTCGTCCTCATCGGGGACGGTACCCAGCGCGGCTGGCTGGCCGACCGGCTGCCTGGCGCGAAGCTGGTCGGACCGCTCGGCACCGGCGACCTCGCCATCGCCCTGGCCAGCCTCGACGTGGTGGTCCACCCGGGGCGGTCGGAGACGTGCTGCCACGTCCTGCGCGAGGCCGGCGCGTCCGGCGTACCCGTCGTCGCTCCGCGCTCGGGCGGTGCCGGGGAGCTGGTGCGCAACCTGGAGACCGGCCTGCTCTACGACGCCGACACGCCGGGCGGCCCGGCCGAGGCGGTCGCGTCACTCGCGGCGGACCCGCGCCGCTCCTACCTCGGCGCTCGCGCTCGCGAGCTGGCCCTGGAGCGCAGCTGGACGAGGGCGGTCGACGAGTTGATCGACGCGCTGGTGACCTGCCGGTAACCGGGCATATGTCACACCGCCCCGCGTCACATGACCGATGTCACCGCGCGTATCGTGCTGCGCTGTGGCAACCACCGAACTCGTCAAGGGAGTGCGCACGACGCGCTCGACGATCGCGCTGAAGCTCCTCATGGCGATCAGCGGCATCGTCTTCATCCTGTTCGTCCTCGTGCACATGTACGGCAACCTCAAGGCCTTCTCCGGCCACGACGCCTACAACGAGTACGCCGAGCACATCCGCACCGTCGGCACCCCGATCCTGCCCCGCACGGGTGCGCTCTGGGTGCTCCGCGTCGTGCTGATCGTCTCGCTCGTCGCGCACGTGGCGAGCGCCGCCGCGCTGTGGAAGCGGGCCAACCGGGCGCGTCCGGTCAACTACCAGGTGAAGCGGAACCTCTCCTCGTCGCTGTCCTCGCGGACCATGCGGTGGGGCGGTCTCACGCTCCTGGTCTTCATCATCTGGCACCTGATCAACTTCACGATCGGCAAGGTCAACGTCAGTGGTGGCGCCACCAACGACCCCTACAACCTCCTGGTCGACAGCTTCGACACGTGGTGGCTGACCGTGATCTACCTGGTCGCCATGCTCGCCCTCGGCCTGCACCTGCACCACGGCACGTTCAGCTCGTTGCAGACCCTCGGCTACACCAACACCGCGTCGTCGCGCCAGCGTGCCCGGGTCGCCGGCTGGGTCGTGGCGATCGTCATCGCCGGCGGCTTCTCGCTGGTCCCCCTGTTCACGCTGTTCGGCGTCATCACCAAGTAAGGGCACAGACATGGCTGCTGGAACCCACTACCTCTCCGGACTCACCGCCACGAACGGCCCGGCCGTGCAGACGTCCGACGACGCGGAGGGCTTCTACGTCCTCGGCGACAAGCTCGTCGACGAGAAGACCCCGACGGGCCCGATCGCCGAGCGCTGGACGACGCGCAAGTTCGAGAACCGCCTGGTCAACCCGGCCAACCGCCGCAAGCTGTCGGTGATCATCGTCGGCACCGGCCTGGCCGGTGGCGCCGCCGCCGCGACGCTCGGCGAGGCCGGCTACAACGTGAAGTCGTTCTGCTACCAGGACTCCCCGCGCCGGGCCCACTCGATCGCCGCCCAGGGCGGCATCAACGCCTCCAAGAACTACAAGGAGGACGGCGACTCGGTCTATCGCCTCTTCTACGACACGGTCAAGGGCGGCGACTACCGCTCGCGGGAGTCGAACGTCTACCGCCTCGCCGAGGTCAGCGCCAACATCATCGACCAGTGCGTCGCGCAGGGCGTCCCGTTCGCCCGCGAGTACGGCGGCCTGCTGGACAACCGCTCGTTCGGCGGCGTGCAGGTCTCCCGCACGTTCTACGCCCGCGGCCAGACGGGCCAGCAGCTGCTGCTCGGTGCCTACCAGGCCATGGAGCGCCAGGTGGCTGCCGGCACCGTGGAGCAGTTCACCCGCCACGAGATGCTCGACGTCATCATCGCCGACGGCCGGGCGCGCGGCATCATCGCCCGCGACATGGTCACGGGTGAGATCGAGACTCACCTGGCCGACGCCGTCGTGCTCGCGACCGGTGGCTACGGCAACGTCTACTTCCTGTCCACCAACGCGATGGGGTCCAACGTCACCGCCGCGTGGCGTGCCCACCGCAAGGGCGCCTACATGGCCAACCCGGCGTACACGCAGATCCACCCGACCTGCATCCCGGTCACCGGCGCGCACCAGTCGAAGCTGACCCTGATGTCGGAGTCGCTCCGCAACGACGGTCGCGTCTGGGTGCCCAAGAACGCCGCCGACTGCGAGAAGGACCCGCGCGAGATCCCCGAGGCGGACCGCGACTACTTCCTCGAGCGGATCTACCCGTCGTTCGGCAACCTGGTCCCCCGCGACATCGCCTCGCGTGCGGCGAAGTACATGTGCGACGAGGGCCGCGGCGTCGGCCCCCAGATCGAGGAGACCGGCCCCGACGGCGAGAAGCGCCTCGTCCGCCGCGGCGTCTACCTCGACCTCACCGACGCCATCCGCCGGATGGGCCGCGAGAAGGTCGAGGAGAAGTACGACAACCTCCTCGACATGTACGAGCGGATCACCGGCGAGAACCCGTACGAGCTGCCGATGCGCATCTACCCCGCCGTGCACTACGTCATGGGCGGCCTGTGGGTCGACTACGAGCTGCAGACCAACGTCACCGGCCTCTTCTGCGCCGGTGAGGCGAACTTCTCCGACCACGGCGCGAACCGCCTCGGCGCCTCGGCGCTGATGCAGGGCCTGTCCGACGGCTACTTCGTGCTGCCGAACACCATCCGCGACTACCTCGCCGACGGCCCGTTCCCGGTCATCGACGAGACGCACCCCGCCGTCGTCGAGGCCCAGCAGGCCGTTCAGGAGCGGATCAACCGCTTCATGACGATCAACGGGCGCCGGTCGGTCGACTCCTTCCACAAGCAGCTCGGCCAGATCATGTGGGAGTACTGCGGCATGGAGCGGACCAAGGAGGGCCTGATCAAGGCCATCGGCCTGATCCGCGACCTGAAGAAGGAGTTCTGGAGCAACGTCAAGGTGCTCGGCTCCGCCGACTCGCTCAACCAGGACCTCGAGAAGGCCGGCCGCGTGGCCGACTTCATCGAGCTGGGTGAGCTGATGTGCATCGACGCGCTGAACCGGCGCGAGTCCTGCGGCGGCCACTTCCGGGCCGAGTCGCAGACCGAGGACGGCGAGGCGCTGCGTCACGACGAGGAGTTCGCCTACGTCGCGGCCTGGGAGTGGGGCGGCGATGACGGTGCGCCGGTCCTGCACAAGGAAGACCTGATCTACACCGCCATCGAGATGAAGCAGAGGTCCTACAAGTAATGAAGCTGACGCTCAAGATCTGGCGCCAGGCCAACGCGTCGGCCGCCGGGGCGATGCACACCTACGAGCTCGACGGTGTCTCGACGGACATGTCGTTCCTGGAGATGCTCGACCTGCTCAACGAGCAGCTCGTCACCTCGGGCGAGGAGCCCGTCGCCTTCGACTCCGACTGTCGCGAGGGCATCTGCGGCATGTGCTCGCTGATGATCAACGGCCAGGCGCACGGCCCGGAGGTCACGACGACCTGCCAGCTGCACATGCGCTCGTTCAACGACGGCGACGTGATCACCATCGAGCCGTGGCGGGCCTCGTCGTTCCCGGTCGTCAAGGACCTGGTCGTGGACCGCTCGGCCTTCGACCGGATCATCCAGAACGGCGGCTACATCTCCGCCAACACCGGTGCTGCGCCCGAGGCCAACTCGGTGCCGGCGCCCCGCGACAAGGCGATGCGAGCCTTCAACGTGGCGACCTGCATCGGCTGCGGTGCGTGCGTGGCGGCCTGCCCCAACGGCTCGGCCTCGCTGTTCCTCGGTGCCAAGATCACGCACCTCGGTGAGCTCCCCCAGGGTCAGCCCGAGCGCTACTCCCGCGTGGCCTCGATGGTCGCGCAGCACGACCACGAGGGCTTCGGTGGCTGCACCAACATCGGCGAGTGCGCCGCTGCGTGCCCCAAGGAGATCCCGCTCGACGTCATCTCGCAGCTCAACAAGGACCTGCGCTCGGCGATCAAGCAGGGCTACTGAGCCACACGTTCGCCGGTCGAGCCTGTCGAGACCACGAGGGCCGCTCTCCCGCTGGGAGGGCGGCCCTTCGGCTTTCAGGCCTCGCGGCGCGCGGCGCGCAGGGCCTTGAGGCCGACGGCGGCGAGCACGCCGCCGATGATGAGGTCGACGACGATGAGGACCGTGTGCGCTACCCAGTAGCCGGTCGGGTGATCCTCGCCGTTGGAGTGCGCGGCGGAGAGGTTCTTGGCGAACGTGATCCAGATGAAGAAGTTCCAGACCGCGACGCCGATCAGCAGCCACGCGTGCTTCTTGGAGAACCTCACTTGCGTCCCACCTTCTCGAGGAGTCCCAGGGCAGCCACCATCGTCCCAGCGCCGGCCAGGAACGACCCCACCGGCACCGTACGTCGGCCGTCCGGCGAGGCCTGCGCCACACCGTCGGGGCCGGCCAGCGCCAGGGCCGGCGTCTGCGGACCCTGCACCGGAGCCGCTTCGAACGCGGCCGCCTGGAGCTCACGTGCGGCGGGCGAGGTGTAGGCCCACGCGGCGGCGTAGAGCACGACCCGGGCGAAGTAGTTCATCCAGACGACGAGGATCAGCGCGATCCCGAACGCCTGGAAGGCGGGGCTCCCCCGCACGACCCCCAGCAGCAGGAACGAGATCGACTTCAGGACCTCGAAGACGAAGCCGCCCATGAACGCGCCGACCCACAGGGACCGGGACGGCACCTGGGCCTCCCCGACGAGCCGGAAGAGCACGAAGAAGAGCACCGCGTTGATCGCCCAGCCGATCAGCCGGGTGATGAGCTGGAGCAGCCAGCCGAGGCCGGCGCCGAGCCCGAGCCAGTCGAGCAGGTCGCTGGAGAAGCCGGTGACGGCGCCGGCCGCGATGACGCTGAGGAAGAGCACGAGGCCGATCGCGACGAGGCCGAGGAGGTCGTAGAGCTTGCCGACGACGAAGTTCGGCCGCTCCTGGGGCGGGACCTCGAAGACGACGTGGAGCGAGGTCCGGGTCGCGTCGAGCCAGCCGAGGCCGGCGTAGAGCACGCCGAGCAGACCGAGGACGCCGGCCAGGCCGGAGAAGTGCTGCACGTCGCTGAGGGAGATCTGGCCCTCCCCGTTGCCCACGAGGCCGGGGACGACCTGGTTGATCGCCTTCGTGAGGTTCGCCTGCGCGTCGGGGTAGACCTTCGCCACCCAGCCGACCACGAACACCGCCAGGGCGAGGATCGGGAAGAACGACAGGAAGCCGAAGTAGGTGACCGCGCCGGCCTGCTGCCCGGCTGCCACGGTGCTGTAGTGCTCCTGGGTGCGCAGCGCGTGGTCGACCAGCGGCCGCCGCGCCCGCAGGTCGTCGAGACGCTGCTTCAGTCCCGCCATGCCCGGCCGGTACCCGCCGGAGGCCGGATCAGCGTCGCGCGTCGGAGCGCAGGACGAAGTCGCGCGTCGGGCGCCACCCGTTCTGGTCGTCGTGGACGTAGAGGTGGAAGTCGTGCACCTCGAAGGTGCACTCGAACTCGGCGAGCTCCTCGAAGGCCCGGTCGAGCGCCTCCTCCGGCAGGTCGTGGGCGACCGTCACGTGCGGGTGGTAGGGGAAGGAGAGGTCGACGGCGAGCGGTCCCCGGCGTACGGCGGAGGCCAGCTGCTCGCACGAGGAGATGCCCTCGACGACGGCGACGAAGACCACCGGCGAGACCGGCCGGAACGTGCCGGTGCCGCGCAGGTGCACCTCGAAGGAGTCGACGGTCTCGGCGACGTCGGTGAGGTGCGCCTCGATCTTCTCGACGACCTCGGTGGCGACCTCGGTCGGCGGGACCAGCGTGATGTGGGTCGGGATCATCGACGCCGTCGCGTCACCCAGCCGCGCGCGGTAGTCCTGGAGCTGGCTGGCCCAGGGCTCCGGGATCGCGACGGCCACACCGATCGTCCGCACGCTGGTCGACATTACCGGGCGAGGCTACCGCGCCGGCGGGACGAAGCCGACCCGCTCGTAGACGTCGGCCAGGGTGCGCGAGGCGACCTCGCGGGCCTGCTCGGCGCCCTTCTCCAGCACTGACATCAGGTGGGTCTGGTCGTCGAGCAGCGCGTGGGTCGTGGTCCGGAACGGCGTCACGAAGTCCACGACCACGTCGGCGAGGTCCTTCTTGAGGTCGCCGTAGCCGCGGCCGGCGTACTCGTCCTCGAGCTTCTCGACCGTGCTGCCGGTGAGCGCCGAGTAGATCCGGAGCAGGTTGGAGACGCCCGGCTTGCCGGCCTCGTCGAACCGCACCACGGTGTCGGAGTCGGTGACCGCGCTGCGGATCTTCTTCGCGCTGACCTTCGGGTCGTCGAGCATCTCGATGATGCCGCCGGGGCTGGACGCCGACTTCGACATCTTGATCGTCGGGTCCTGCAGGTCGTAGATCTTCGCCGTCTCCTTGAGGATGTAGGGCTCCGGGAGGCGGAAGGTCTTCTTGTAGCGGCTGTTGAACCGCTGCGCGAGGTCGCGGGTGAGCTCGAGGTGCTGCCGCTGGTCCTCGCCGACCGGGACGTACGCCGGCCGGTAGAGCAGGATGTCGGCGGCCATCAGCATCGGGTAGGCGAACAGGCCGACGCTCGACGCGCCCTCGCCGCCCTTGGCCGACTTGTCCTTGAACTGCGTCATGCGGCGCGCCTCGCCGAAGCCGGTCAGGCACTCCAGCACCCAGGCGAGCTGCGCGTGCTCGGGCAGGTGGGACTGCACGAAGATCGCGCTGCGCTCCGGGTCGACGCCGGCGGCGAGCAGCTGCGCGGCGGCGACGAGGGTGCGGCGGCGCAGCACCTTCGGGTCCTGCTCGATGGTGATCGCGTGCTGGTCGGCGATGAAGAAGAACGGCTCGTAGTCGGCCTGCAGGGCCTCCCACTGCCGCACCGCACCGAGGTAGTTGCCGAGGTGGTAGCTGTCGGCGGTCGGCTGGATGCCGGAGAGCACCCGGGGCCGGACCTCAGGAGTGGTGTCGGGCATGCGGCCATTGTCGCTGATGCACCGCCCGCGCACCCAACCGGGATTCAGCGCTCCTCCGCAACCGACGTGCTCCCCGGGAGTCTCACGAGCGACAGCACGAGCAGGAGGACCGGACGAACGAGCTCCGACGTGAGCATCAGGCTCCTGAGAGGGCCGTCGTGGCCGTCGCGCTGACGCTCGACGGAGGTGGCGGTTCCGAGCTCGGCAGCCCGGCCGCGGCGCCGAGCCGGACGCCGGCGCCGTCGTCGCCTGCCGCGGACCCGGTGGACCAACCCGCTGCGCTGAACCCGTTTGCCGCCGTCCCCACCGCTTGTGCAGGGTGGGGCGCATGACGTTCCCCGGCGCGATCCCCACCCTCACCGACGGCCCCGTCACCCTGCGCGCGCACCGCCCGAGCGACGCCGAGCGGTGCGTCGAGCAGTGCGTGGACCCGGAGTCGGTGCGGTGGACGATCGTGCCGACGCCGTACTCGCTCCAGGACGCGCACGAGTTCATCGGGTCCCGGGCGAAGGCGTGGCTCGACGACACCGAGTGGCCCTTCGCCGTCGAGTTCGAGGGCCGGTTCGGCGGCACCGTCGAGCTGCGCAACGAGGGTCCGGGTCGCGCCGAGGTCGCCTTCGGGTCCCACCCGGACGTGCGCGGTACCGGCGCCATGGAGCGAGCCCTGCGGCTGCTGCTCCGGTGGGGCTTCGAGGACCGCGACCTGCGCACGGTCATCTGGTGGGCCAACGAGGGCAACTGGGCCTCGCGCAAGCTCGCCTGGCGGGTCGGGTTCTCCTACGACGGCTGCGTCCGGCAGTGGCTCGAGCACCGCGGTGACCTGACGAACGCCTGGGCCGGCACCCTCCTGGCCGGCGAGCCGCTGCAGCCGCGGGAGGACTGGGAGACCGCGTCAGCGCGCTGACGTCAGCGTCGTACGTCGGTGGAGCGCCGCGCTCCACAGCAGCAGCGCGATCCCGAAGACGGCCAGGCCGGCGCCGACCAGCGTCGTCGAGCGGTAGCCGAAGCCCCACGCGATGGCCAGGCCGCCGAGGTAGGCGCCGAGCGCGTTGGCGATGTTGAGCGCCGCGTGGTTCATCGCGGCGCCCAGCGTCACGGCGTCCCCGGAGACGTCCATCAGCCGGATCTGCAGGTTGACGGCGATGACCGAGCCGGACGCGGTCACGAGGAAGATCGCGGGCGCCAGCAGCCAGCCGTGCGGGGCGACCACCCACGTCAGGAGCATGATCACCAGGGACGCGATGCTGCCGACGAGGAGCGTCCTGAAGACCGACCACTGGGCCAGCTCGCCGGCGACGAACGTGCCGGCCACCATGCCGAGGCCCAGCACCAGCACGAAGACCGGCACGGTGTCGGCGGACAGGCCGGCGACGTCGGGGACGATCTTGCCGATGTAGGAGTAGATGGCGAACAGGCCGCCGAAGCCGGCGGCGCCCGCGACCATGGTGAGCCAGACCTGCGGGTTGGTGAAGAAGCCGCGGGCCTCCGACCGGCCGGTCGACTCCGGGTTGCCGGGCGTCCGCGGCACCGACCACGCGATCAGCGCCACGGTCAGGGCGGCGAGAGCGGCGGCGGCGAGGTACGTCGCCCGCCAGCCGACGTGCTGGCCGAGCCACGTGGCCGCCGGGACCCCGGCGACGTTGGCGACCGAGATGCCCATCATCACGCTGGCGACCGCGCGACCGCGGCGCTCCTCCGACACCAGGCCCGCCGCCACCAGGGAGGCGATGCCGAAGTAGGCGCCGTGCGGCAGGCCGTCGAAGAAGCGCGCCACCATCAGCACCCGATAGCTGGGCGACGCCGCGGAGAGCACGTTGAAGGCGGCGTACACGCCCATGAACGCGAGCAGCAGCCCCTTGCGCGGCAGGTGCGCGACGAAGAACGAGAGCAGGGGCACGCCGACAACCACGCCCAGGGCGTACGCCGAGATGACGTGCCCGGCGCTCGGGATCGACACGTCGAGACCGTCGGCGATCTGCGGCAGCACGCCCATCGTGACGAACTCGGTGGTCCCGATGGCGAAGCCGCCGACCGCCAGCGCGAGGATGGCCAGCACGGCATGCTTGACGGTCCCCTGAGTGGGAGCGGTCAGCTCGGTGGTCGCTGTCATCCGTCGCTTTCGATCGATCCAAAGGGGACTCATGCCCAACCGGGGCGGCCGCCGCAGCTATTCCCCGCCCGACAGTCGCCGATCCCACACCGCGTCGGCCTCAGGAACGGCGCGGCCGTGCCGATGCCCAGCAGGTGCGAACCCTGCTGCGTGACATGTCCATCGGGCGCCGGCTCACGGTCGCCTTCGGTCTGATCTGCGTGCTGCTGGCCATCGTGGCCGTCGCCGGCGCGACCGGCGGCACGAAGCAGGAGAACCTGCTCCGGGACACCAACCAGCTCCAGTCCCTGCGTGACGACGTCCAGGAGCTGCGCTACCTCGACTCCGACATCAGCGGCTGGCAGGGCTACATCTACGCCGAGGCGGTCGTCGAGGACCCGGTGGAGGCCGTGGCGCCCGACAACTACAACGTGCAGGGGCTGACCGCGTCGCGGAACGCCGTCTACGCGCTGCTGAACTCCGCGGACCGCCACCTCTACACCACGCAGGAGCTCGCCGAGCTCGACCACATCCGCGACCAGTGGGACGACTACTTCACGATCAACGACGCCATGGTGCTCAAGATCCGCAAGGGCTCGAAGAAGAGCATGGCCGCGGCGTGGGACCTCCTCAACAACGACCTCGACACCGCCTGGTCGGACCTCCTCGACAGCACCGACAAGCTCGCGAAGTCCCTCGACGCCCGCCAGGTCGCCCTCGCGCACCGCTCCGCCCACACGGGGTCGGTGGCCCGGGCGGCCGTCCTCGGCACGGCCGTCCTCGCGCTGCTGACCGCCATCCTGCTGAGCATCGTCGTCACGCGCTCGATCGTCCGCCCGCTGCGCCGCTCCGTCGACGCTCTCACCCGCGTAGCCGACGGCGACCTGACCGCCTCGCCCGGCATCGACCAGGGCGACGAGGTGGGTCGGCTCGCGGCCGCCTTCGACGCGTCGATGGCCTCCCTGCGCGGCATCGTCTCGACGCTCGCCGAGTCGGCCGACACGCTGAGCGGCACCGCTGCAGGCATCGAGAGGACGACCGCGCGGATCTCCGGCTCCGCGGTCGAGGCGTCGGCGGGTGCCACCGAGGTGAGCTCCGCCGCCGGCCAGGTCTCCGAGAACGTCCAGACCGTCGCCGCGGCGTCCGAGCAGATGGGTGCCTCGATCCAGGAGATCGCCCGCAGCGCCCAGCACGCCGTCGGCGTGGTCGCCGAGGCGGTCCGCGAGGCCGAGACGACGCGACGCACCATCGACCAGCTGGGCCAGTCGAGCGAGGAGATCGGCAACGTCGTCAAGCTGATCAGCTCGATCGCCGAGCAGACCAACCTGCTCGCGCTCAACGCGACCATCGAGGCGGCCCGAGCCGGCGAGGCCGGCAAGGGCTTCGCCGTCGTGGCGAGTGAGGTCAAGGACCTCGCGCAGGAGACGGCGAAGGCCACCGACGACATCTCCCAGCGCGTCGGGGCGATCCAGGCCGACGCCAGCGGCGCCGTCGCGGCCATCGACCGCATCGGCGAGGTGGTCACCCGGATCAGCGACTCGCAGAACACGATCGCGGCAGCCGTCGAGGAGCAGTCGGTGACGACGAAGGAGATGAACCGCAGCGTCTCCGACGCCGCCGGCGGAACCGGGGAGATCGCCGCGGCGATCGTCACCCTCGCCGGCAGCTCGCAGGTGACGACCGACGGCGTCCACGAGATCAGCGCCGCGGTCGGCGAGCTCTCGCGGATGTCGGGCCGGCTGCAGGAGCTGGTGGCGACGTTCCGCTACGAGTAGGTCAGTCGCGCGCGTTGGCGCGACGTGCGCGCTCCTCGTAGGCGGCGCGTGCCGCCGGGTCGGCCTGGGACAGCACCCTCGAGGCGTCGTTCATCTTGGCGAGCACGTTCTGGATCCGCCGCGGCAGCGCCTGGGTCAGCTTGGTCGGGCCCTGCACCCAGTTGGGCACCCACAGCTCGGCACGGGGGTGGCGCACCACCCGCACGATGGCGGCAGCCACGTCGTCCGGGGTGACGGGCTTCATGCCCTTGGCCGCGGGTACGCCGGCGGCGAGCTCGGTCTGCACCACCGTGGGCAGCACCACCGACACCTCGACACCCTGCGGCGCGAGCTCCTGCCGGATCGCCTCGCTGAACCCCACCACCGCGAACTTCGACGCCGAGTAGGTCGCGCCGTCGGGGACCGCCAGGCGGCCGACGGCCGAGGCCACGTTGACGATGTGACCGCGGCCGCGGTCCACCATGCCGGGGGCGACCGCCTTGGTGCCGTTGATGACGCCGTGGACGTTGACGTCGATGATCGCCCGGGTGACCGCGTCGGGCTCCTTGATGACCGGCCCGAGCGGCATGATGCCGGCGTTGTTGACCAGGACGTCCCAGGGGCCGAGGTGAGCGGTCTCGTCGAGGAACTCGCGCCAGGACGCCGGGTCGGTCACGTCGAGCCGGGCGGCGACCACGCGATCGCCGAAGGAGCCGGCCACCGCCTGGGCCAGGTCGAGGTCGCGGTCGCCGACGGCGACCGACGCACCGAGCCTGGCGAACCGCTCGACGGTCGCCTTGCCGATGCCGCGGGCGCCGCCCGTGACGATGACGGACTTGCCGGAGATCTCACGGGACATGGCACACCTCTTGTCGGTCGGCGAACGGTGGGGTCGGTTGCACGGGGTCAGCCTCTGACCAGGTCACGGACGGCACGGCGGTTGATCTTCCCGACGCTGGTCAGGGGCACCGCGGGCACGACGATCACCTCGCGCGGGTACTTGTACTTCGCCAGGCGGGCCTGGGCGAACGCGATCAGCTCCTCGGCCGTCGCCTCGCCGCCCGGCGCGAGCTGGACGACCGCCACGACCTCCTCGCCGCTCTCCTCGTCCGGCCTGCCGACGACGGCCGCGGCCGCCACCGCCGGGTGCTCCACCAGGACGTCCTCGACGTCGCGCGGATAGACGTTGAAGCCGCCGCGGATGATCAGGTCCTTGACCCGGTCGACGACGTAGAGGTAGCCGTCCTCGTCGAGGCGGCCGACGTCGCCGGTGTGCAGCCACCCGTCGCGGACCGTCTGGGCGGACAGCTCCGGGGAGTTCCAGTAGCCGAGCATCACGCCGGACCCGCGGACGCAGATCTCGCCCTCCTCGCCGGCCGGCAGGACGGTGCCGTCGGGCGCCATGATCGCCACCTCGGCGTGGGCCGCCGGCTTGCCGACGCTGCCCGGCCTGCTCGTCTCGACGGTCGAGGCGGTGACGATGGCGCTGGTCTCGGTGCAGCCGTAGCCCTCGAGGATCACCACGCCGAACGCCTTCTCTACCTTCTCCCGCAGCGACGGCAGCAACGGAGCGCCCCCGGAGCCGAAGGAGACCAGCGAGCTCAGGTCGTAGTCCTGGTAGGGCTGGTCGAGCAGCATCTGCATCATCGAGGGCACCACCGTGCTCGTCTCGAGCCGGTGCTCCTGGACGAGCTCGAGCCACCCCTTCGCGTCGAACCACCGCTGCATCACCGACACGTGCCGTCGGTCGGCGTGCAGCCCGGCGACGAGCACGTTGAGCCCGAACGCATGCGAGAGCGGCAGCGGCAGCAGCATCCGCGTCGTGTCGGACGCCCGGGCGACGTCCTGCATGCCGCTGCCGGCGGCCCAGAGGTTGTGGTGGCTGAGCACGACGCCCCTCGCGCGGCCGGTCGTGCCGCCGGTGTAGAGGAGGGCGGCGGGGTCGTCGTCGGCCCTCGGGACGATCTCCTCGGGGGCGTTCCGCTCCAGGTCGGCGTACGGCGTCGTGCCGTCGGCGCCGTCCCCGTCGACCACGATCGCCCGGATGTCGAGCCCCTCGGCCGAGCCCTGGAAGAGCGGCAGCAGCTCGGGCGTCAGGATCGCCGCCTTGGCGCCGGAGTCCTCGAGGATGTGGCGCAGCTCGGGTGGGGTCTGGAGGAAGATGACCGGGGTGACGACGGCGCCGGCCCGCCAGATCGCGTGGTAGGAGACGAAGACCTCGGGCGTGTTCATCATCAGCACGACGACCCGGTCGCCCGGCTCGATGCCGAGGCCGCGCAGGCCGGCGGCGACCCGCGCCGAGCGGTCGCAGATCTCGCCCGAGGTGTGCCAGGTCCCCTCGAAGAACAGCGCCTCGTAGTCCCCGAGGCGCTCGAGGCTGCGCTCGGCGAGTACGGCGAGGTTGTGCTCGCCCGTCGTCGTGGTCACTTCCCACCTCCTGCGGCCAGCGCGAGCTCGGCCACCTCGTCGTAGGCGCCGGTGTCGTCGAAGTCCATGCGGGTCCTTCCGTCGTGGCGGTCGCGACTCAGCGCACCCGGAGGCGGCGCAGCAGGCGGAGCTGGCCGTTGCCGAGGGCGACGAACTTCGCGACCGGGGTGCCCGCCGGCGGCCCGACCGGGCCGATCCTGGAGGCGACCACCGTCTGCGTCTCGGTGTACTTCCGGATGCCCTCCGGACCGTGCCGGCGGCCGAGGCCGCTGTCGCCCATGCCGCCCATCCCTGCCTCGACGGTGCCCGCGGCGAGCGAGGCGCCGTCGTTGATGTTCACCGAGCCGGCCCGGATCCGCGGCGCGAGCGCCTGCGCGGCGGCGATGTCCTTGCTGAAGATGCTCGCCGACAGGCCGGCCCGGCCCTGGTTCGCGACGGCGACCGCCTCGTCGTCGTCGGCCACGCGGTAGAGCGCCACCACCGGGCCGAACGTCTCCCCCAGGCACAGGTCCATGTCCTCGGTGACGCCCTCGAGGACGGTCGGGGCATAGACGAACGGCCCGATCTCCGGCAGGGCGCGCCCGCCGGCGAGCACGGTGGCGCCCTTGGCCACCGCGTCGGCCACGTGGGCGCTCACCTTGTCGAGCTGCGCCTGGGAGGCCAGCGAGCCGACGCCGAACGCGTAGTCGTAGGCCTGCCCCACCCGCTGGCCGCTGGTCGCGGCGAGCAGTGCCTCGCGGAAGTCGTCGTAGACGTCCGTGTGCACGAGGACCCGCTCGATGTGGATGCACATCTGCCCGGTGTTGGCGAACGCCGCGTCGGCGGTGCCACGCGCTGCGACGGCGAGGTCGGCGTCGTGCCGGACGATGAGGGGGTTCTTGCCGCCGAGCTCGAGGGAGGCGCCGATGAGGCGGCGCGCCGCGCGCTCGGCGACCAGGCGGCCGGTGGCCGTCGACCCGGTGAACGCGATGTAGTCGACGTGGTCGACCAGGGCCTCGCCGACCTCGGCACCCGGCCCCGCCACGACCTTCCAGGCGTCCTCGGGCAGGCCGGCCTCGGCCATCAGCGCCCGCGCCCACAGCAGCGTGAGCGGGGTCTGGGGATCGGCCTTGCCCACGACCGTGTTGCCGGCGACGAGGGCGGGCAGGAGGTCGCCCACGCCCAGGTAGAGCGGGTAGTTCCACGGCGAGATGATGCCGACGACGCCCTTCGGGACGCGCACCTCCCGGGCCGAGGTGGCGAGCGGGATGGCCGGCCGCACCTTCCGGTCCTCCAGGTAGGCGCGCCCGTGGCGGGCATAGTGCCGGGCCAGGTTGCCGACCTGGAGCACCTCCTGCCACGCGTGGAAGCGGGCCTTGCCCATCTCCCACTGGATGAGGTCGAGCACCTCGTCCTGCCGCTCCACGAGCAGGTCGTGGAACCGCAGCACCACCTCCGCGCGCTCGTCGACGCCGAGGGTGGCCCAAGCGGGCTGCGCCGCGCGGGCGGCGGCGACCGCGGCGGCGACGTCGTCGGGGCCGCAGGCGGGGACGGGGGCGGTCGGGAGGCCGTCGTACGGCGCGGTGGCGGTCAGCGTCGCCGCACCGGCCGGCGCGGCGACCCAGCGGGTCCAGGACGCGAGCCGGGCATCGCTCACCCACTCGGGACGGAACCGGCTGGCCGGCCCGGGCCCGGTGGTCTGCGGCGCGTCGGGAAGGGCGGTGGTCATGGCGTGTCCTCGGAGGTCAGTTCCGGACGAGGGTGATCGGCTGGCCGTCCTTCGGGAACGGCAGCGAGTGGTTGTCGAGCGGCGGCCGGTAGCCGGGCGGGACGGACCAGTGGTAGTCGCGCAGCAGGCGATGGAGGATCGCCTTGATCTCGAGTCCGGCGAAGTAGAGCCCGATGCACTTGTGCACGCCCCCGCCGAAGGGCGTCCAGGCGAACCGGTGCGACCGGTCCTCGCGACGGTCCGCGGAGAAGCGCCCCGGGTCGAAGACGTTGGGGTTCGTCCAGTACTGCTCCAGCGTGTGGGAGAACTGCAGCGCGACGACGACCTCCGTCCCGGCCGGGATCTCCACGCCCTGGACGACCGTCTCCTTCACCGTGTGGCGTACGACGACCGGGACCGGCGGTCGCAGCCGCAGCGCCTCCCGCATGACGAGGTCGAGCGACTCCAGGCCCTCGAGCTCCTCCATCGACGGCTCGTCGCCGAGCGCCTGCGACTCGGCCCGGCAGCGCTCCTGCCAGGCCGGGTGCTGGCCGAGGAACTGCAGCATCGCGGTGGCGGTGTTGGTCGAGGTGTCGTGGGCCGCCATCATCAGGAACACCATGTGGTTGACGACGTCCTCGTCGGTGAACCGCTCGCCGTCGTCGGTCTCGATGTGGCACAGCACGGAGAAGATGTCGTCGGTCTGCTCGGCACGCTTGGCCGGCAGGTAGTGCCGCAGGAAGTCCTCGAGGACGACGCGGCCCTTGTAGGCGCGGCCCCACCGGGTGAGCGGTACGTCGGCCCGCACGATGCCGGCCGCGGCCTGGACGCAGTCGATGAAGGCCCGGTTGACCCGGTCCATCTCGGCGCGGCTGGTGTCGGCGGCGCCGCCCATGAAGATGTCGGCCGCGATGTCGAGGGTGAGCTGCTTGAGCCGCCAGTAGGACTTGAATCTGCTCGCGGCGTCCCAGCCGCAGATGCCGCGGGCGATCGCCGGGTGCATCCGCCGGGTGTAGGCGTCCAGCCGGGGCCGGGTGAACGCCTCCTGCATGATGCGGCGTTGGGCGTGGTGCTCCTCGAAGTCGAGCAGCATGAGTCCCCGGTTGAAGAACGGCCCGACCAGCCGCGACCACGCCGGCCCGTTGGCAAAGGCCTTGTCGCGGTTCTGCAGGGCCTCACCGCAGGCGTCGGGCCCGAGCAGCATCGCGCCCAGGTTGCCGGTCGCGTTGAACGGCGCCACCGGCCCGTAGGTGTCCCACTGGTGCCGCATCAGCGTGACGGGGTCCTTCGCGTACTCGAAGACGCGCCCGAGCCAGGGCAGACCGCGGTCGGCCGGGAGCACGGCAGGGATCGGCGCACGTCCGCCGGAGTCGCCCTCGCCGGAGATCTCGGCGGCGCGGGTGGCTTGGACGGTCATCGTGCCCTGCCTCTCCGTGCGGGAACGGGGTGACGCTGACGTGTGACGTGCGTCATGCCGGGCAACAGCCTGATTCAGGAAGGATGCCCTGTCAACCATTGGACGCGTCAACATCTCGTGAGAGTCTGAGCGGCATGGCCGTGCAGTCGGGTGTCTACCGCGGCGTCAGCGCCGAGGACCGTGCCGCCGAGCGCCGCGGGCGACTCGTCGAGGCCACGCTGGCAGTCTGGGCCGACCCGGGGACACGCACGACGATGACCGCGATCTGCGCTCGAGCAGGGCTCACCGAGCGCTACTTCTACGAGAGCTTCACGAACCTGGACGAAGCCCTCACCGCGGTGCTCGACGCCGTCGCCGTGGAGATCGAGGAGACCTCCCACCGCGCCGCCGAGCAGGCCGGTGACGACCCGGTCGCGCGCGTGCACGCCTCCGTCGCCGCGTTCATGCAGCTCTTGGCCGACGACCCGCGCAAGGGCCGGGTCGCCATCATCGAGGCGGCGGCGATCCCGGCGCTGCGGCACCGGCGCACGGAGCTGCTGCGCCATCTCGCGCACCGCTCGGCGGAGGAGGCGCACGAGCTGATGGGCCTCCCCCGCCGCCCCGACAGCAGCGACGAGGTCGCCGGCCTGCTGTTCATCGGGGGCATGGCGGAGCTGATCGCCGCCTGGCTCGACGGCGTCATCGACGCCACCGCCGACGACATCGTCGAGGCGGCCTCCCGCAGCTTCCTCGGGCTCTACGCCTGACGGCTCGGCGCGACCCTCAGCCCGCGAGGTGTCCCCAGGTCGCCGACAGCTCGTTCCAGGGGCCGGTGGCCGCGACCTCGCCGTCGACCAGCACGACGACCCGGTCGGCCTGAGCCAGCGCCGCCCGCTTGGACGTCGCGCCGATGACCGTCGCCCTCCGCTCCCGTAGCGCGCGCCACAGCTCGATCTCGGTCGTGGCGTCGAGGGCGCTCGACACGTCGTCGGCCAGCAGCAGCTCGGCGTCGGTCGCGAGAGCGCGGGCCAGCGCGAGGCGCTGCACCTGGCCGCCGGAGAGCCGGACACCGCGGTGCCCGACCAGCGCGTCCTTGCCGCCCGCCTCGACGATGTCGGACTCGAGCCGCGCGTCCGCCACGGGCCCGTCGAAGGCGCGCTCGTGGCCGAGCCGGACGTTGTCGGCGAACGTGCCGGAGAGCACCCGCGGGACCTGCGCCACGTGGGCCACCTGGCCCGGGCGGAGGAAGGCCTGGGGATCGTCGACGACGTTCTCGTTCCACCTGATCGTGCCGCCGTGGTCGATCAACCCGGCCAGTGCCGAGAGCAGGCTGGACTTGCCCGACCCGACCTGGCCGACCAGCAGGAGGAGCTCGCCCGCGTCGACCGTGAGGTCGACGCCGAGGGCGCCGATGGTGCCGTCCTCGTGCACCGCCGAGAAGTCGGCGAGCTCCAGCCGGCGCAGCGGGACGCGCTCGACCGTCACGGGCTCCGGCGCCGTGCCGGACACCAGGTCGACGCCCGGCGGCAGGTCCATGAGGTCGGCGCCGCCCGCGAACCTGCTCGTCTCCTTCTGCCAGGCGCGCGTGCCGGGCGCCTCGGTGACGACCATGCCGGCCACCCGACCGAACCAGTCGAAGCCGGAGACCGCGCTGGCGACCAGCAGCGCCGTGGCGAGCGGCCACCCGCCCTGGACGTAGACGGCCCAGGCGGTGACGATGCCGCACTGGACCATCACGATCGGGACGCCGTCGAGCATCGCCTGCACGCGGTGCTCGCGGACGGCCGCCGCGACGCGCCCGGCGTCGACCTTGCGCAGGTGGGCGTGGACCTGCGGCGTCGCCGCGGCCAGCTTCACCGTGCGGGCTGACTCGAGGGCCGAGACGAGGGCGCGTCCGAACCGCGCCCGCGCGGCCGAGGACGCGGCGGCAGACCGGCCGGCGATCGGCCGGCCCAGGCTCGAGGCCAGGGCCGAGGAGATCATGACGGCCAGCAGGACGGCCCCGGCCAGCCAGGTGCCGCCGATCAGCGCGGTCACCGTCGCGATGATCAGTCCGTTGATGAAGTCGACCCAGCGGTCGGCGTAGCGCGCGTAGCGGTCGGCGTCCATGGAGCGCGCCACCACCTCGCCGGCCGGCGTCCGGGCCAGCCGGTGCTGCTGGGTCTGGCCGTTGAGCACGGCCATGCGGGCCCGCAGCATCACCTCGACCCACCAGCGCGGGTAGCGCCAGAACGCGTCGGCCAGCATGATCGGCGCGGCGAGCAGGCTGACGACGAGCGCGACGAGCAGCCACTGCGGCGTCTCGTCGTGCTTGAGGGACTCGGCGATGCGACCCCACACGAAGCCGGTGAAGGCGCCCTGGGCACCGCTCAGCGAGGCGAGCAGGAACATCAGGGCTCCGGCGACACCCCACTCGGGCCGGATGAGCAGCGCGTGCGCGATGCCACGGGTCAGCGACGGTCCGGTGCCGACCTCGGGCGTCGCGGGCGGCGGTCCGGAGCGCCGCCGACCGCCGACGGCCACGTGGTCGAGCGTCGCGTGGTCCGCCGTACTCCCGTCGGCCGGAGCATGGTCGACAGGCCCCTCGTGCTGGTCGCGGCTCGCCTCGAGCAGGTCGCGGAACGGCCCCCGGACGACGGCGAGCTCGGAGCGGGCGCCCACCTGGACGACCCGCCCGTGGTCGAGGACGGCGACCAGCGGCGCGCGCTCGATCGTCGACAGGCGGTGCGCGATGAGCACGCCGGTGCGACCGGCGAGCAGCCGCTCGGAGGCGGCGACGACGCGGCGTTCGGTGAGCGGGTCCATCCGCGCGGTGGCCTCGTCGAGGATGACGACCCGGACATCGCGGACGAGCAGCCGCGCGAACGCGACGAGCTGCTCCTCGCCCGCCGAGAGCGACGTGCCGCCGGGTCCGAGCAGGGTGTCGAGACCGTCGCTGAGGCCGGCGACCCAGGCACCCAGGCCGAGCTCGGCGACCGCCGCCTCGATGGTGGCGCGCGGCATCTCGTCGTCGAAGAGCGCGATGTTCTCGGCCAGCGTGCCCGCCAGCAGCTCGGTCCGCTGCGTCACGACGCCCACGGCGGCGCGCAGCCGCTGCAGGTCGAGGTCGCGGACGTCCACGCCGGCGACGAAGACGGTGCCGGGCGGCGGTTCGACGGCACGCGAGACCAGCGACGCCAGGGTCGACTTGCCCGAGCCGGTGCGGCCGACCAGCGCGATGGTCTGCCCGACCGGCACCGACAGGTCGATGCCCTGGAGGGCGAAGGTGCCCTCGGCGTAGGAGAAGTGCAGGTCGCGGATCTCGATGCCGACGGCAGCATCGGAGGGCACCGCCAGGCCGCCCTCGGGCTCCGGCTCGACGGCGAGCATCTGCCGGAGCCTGATCACCGCGCCGAGCCCGGCCTGCAGGTCGGGCAGGTGGTTGGCGAGCATGGCGATCTGGCCGACGAACGTCGAGGTGACCAGGAAGAGCGTGACCAGCCGGGCGACGGACAGGTTGCCGTCGACCGCGAGCGCGACGCCGGCCACCGCGATGCCGGCGAGCAGCGCGTGCAGGAGCACGCCGGCCCGGCGGGCGAGCCTGCTCTCGATGTCGACCACCGCGCGGAACTTGGCGTGCACCGACGCGGAGAGCCCGGCCACGCGGGCGATGATGTGCGCCTGGCCGAGGCTGGTGCGCAGGTCGTCACGGCCGGCGATGCCCTCCTCGAGCACGGCGGCGTGGTCGGTCCAGGCCATCTCCTCGACGACCTTGCGCTTCGCGATCTCCTGGAGGAGCCGCCGGATGGCCAGCCAGGTCAGGCCGCCGAGGAGCGGGAAGAGGACGAAGGACGGCCACCACGTGACGCCGGCGACCACCCACATCGGGATCGTCCCGAAGAGCGCACGGAACAGCATCCAGAGCTGCCAGCGCATCAGGTTGCCGACCTCGTGGGAGTCGTCGTCGACCCGGTCGAGGATCTCCCCGACCGCCTGCTCGTTGAGCGCGGCGAGCGGCTGGCGCATGGCGGCCCGGAGGACGTCCTCGCGCAGCTTGCCCTCCACGCGGTCGGAGACGCCGACCCACGCCACCTTGCCGGAGGTGTCGACGATCGCGGCGCCGACGACGCAGAGCGCCAGGAGCGCGACGAGGTGCCCGCTCGGGCTCTCGGTCATCCGGCCAGCGACGACCGTGCCGAGGGTGGCGCCGACCGACGCGACCGCCGCCGCGGTCAGGGCGGCGACCGTCACGGGTCCGCGCAGACGGCGCCAGTCGACCCGTCGGGAGGGGTCGTCGGGGCGGTCCGCCGGCGAGGTGCGATCGGTGGGTGCGAGAGGGGCCAGCGTGTCGGTCATCAAGGGATGACGCTACGTGTCCGAACGGACACTTCTCTCCTGGTTTTCTTAACTCCTAGCCCGGCCGGCGACGGCGTCGAGCTCCCGCGCCCAGTCGGCCATCGCGCGGGACTCCGCCGGCTGTCCGCTCCTGAGGAAGGCCTCCGCCAGCGTCGTCAGCGCGGCGGCGAACGGGGCGGTCATGGTCGCCGGGTCGTCCTCGTAGAGGCGCTCGCGGATCTCGGCCGCCTCGGTCGCGGCCGCGACGGCTTCGGCGAACCGCTCGATCCCGAGCTGCGCCGCGGTGAGGTGGCTGAGCGCCAGGGCGAGCTGCGGTTCGCGAGCCGGGTCGGGCGAGGAGGCGCGCAGTGCGTCGACCGCCCCCGCATACGCCTCGGCCGCCTCGCGCGGCCACCCGCACTGCAGCAGCATGTTGCCGCGGTTCAGGAGGGTGAGCCCGACGCCGTCCGGGTGCCGGCCCGGCGCCACGACCTCGAGCTCGCGAAAGACCTGAAGCGCCTCGCCGTTGGCGACCAGGGCAGCGTCCGGCTCGCCCGCGCGAGCGTGGCTGACCGAGAGCTTGAAGAGGCCGCTGGCCAGCAGGGACAGCGGGCCTGCGGCGAGCTGCGGGTGCGCGGCGGCGTCGTGCGGCAGGCTCCGCCGCAGCACCACGGCCTCGCGAGCGCTCGCCACCTGCTCGGCGACCTCGCCCAGCTCGCGGTGGCAGTCGGCGCGGAGGGCGAGCGACGAGGCGAGCGCGCGCCGGACGTGGGGGCGCTCCGGGTCGAGCCGGCGCAGGACGCGGACCGCCTCGTCCACGACGGGCAGCGCGTCGGCCTTGCGGTCGAGGAGGCCGAGCACGGCCGCGAGCGACCTGAGCGCGCCGACCAGCTCGGACCCGTCGTCCAGGGGCAGCGCCCGCGCGAGGTCGACCGCCTCCTCGGCCGCCGCCAGCGCCTCCTGGTCGTGCTGGGCGCGGGCCAGCATCGTCGCCTCGCCGCGCAGGGCCCGGGGCAGCGCTGCCGCCTCACCGGGGTCCGAGCCGTCGAGTCGCCGGGCCACGGCGGTGGCCGAGCGGGCGGCGGCGAGCGCCTCGACCGGCCGGCCGAGGGTCGTGAGCTGAGCGGCGCGGAAGCTCTGCGCGGCGCTGAGCAGCAGCGGTTCGGCGGCGGGGTCGACGAGCACCTGCTCCACGAGCCGGAGCGCCGTCCGGGCGTCGCCCGCGCCCGCCCGCAGGCCGGCCTGGAGGAACAGCGCGACGCTGCGCGGCAGCGGCTCGGGCCGCGGCGAGGACGACAGCCTCGTCGCGTACCACTCCCACAGGCTGCCGGAGCCGGGATCCGTCACGGGGCCGAGCGTAGGGAGACACCCGCCGGGGCCGCAGCAGAATCAGCGAGAGCCGTGCCGACCGTCGCCCCGGAACAGGCCCCCGGAACAAGCCCCGGGATCAGACCCCCGAACGGGGTTCCGGAGACGGCGAGGCCGCGGCCCGCAGCGTGCTGCGGACCGCGGCCACCGGTCGTCAGAACGAGGCGAGCGCCTCGTTGAGCGTCGCGGAGGGACGCATGACCGCCGAGGTCTTCTCGGCGTCCGGGAAGTAGTAGCCGCCGATGTCGGCCGGCTTGCCCTGAACGGCGAGGAGCTCCTCGACGATCGTCGACTCCGCGGCGGCGAGCTTGTCCGCGAGCGGCTTGAAGGCCGCGGCGAGGTCGGCGTCGTCGGTCTGGTTCGCCAGCTCCTGGGCCCAGTAGAGCGCCAGGTAGAAGTGCGAGCCGCGGTTGTCGATGGTGCCGAGCTTGCGACCCGGGGAGCGGTCGTTCTCCAGGAACGTTCCGGTGGCCCGGTCCAAGGTCGCGGCGAGCACCTTGGCGGCCGGTGCACCGGCCTGGTCGGCGTACAGCTCGAGCGACGGGGCGAGCGCGAAGAACTCACCGAGGCTGTCCCAGCGCAGGTAGTCCTCCTCGATCAGCTGCTGCACGTGCTTCGGCGCCGAGCCGCCCGCGCCCGTCTCGAAGAGGCCGCCGCCGGCGATGAGCGGGACGATCGACAGCATCTTGGCCGACGTGCCGACCTCGAGGATCGGGAAGAGGTCGGTGTTGTAGTCGCGCAGCACGTTGCCCGTGACGGAGATGGTGTCCTCGCCGCGGCGCATCCGCTCGAGGGAGTACGCCGTCGCGAGCGTGGGCGCCAGGATCTTGATGTCCAGCCCGTCGGTGTCGTGCTCGGGCAGGTAGGCCGCGACCTTCCTGATGAGCTCGGCGTCGTGGGCGCGGGTCTCGTCCAGCCAGAAGATCGCCGGCGTCTGGGAGGCGCGGGCGCGGTTGACGGCCAGCTTGACCCAGTCGCGGATCGGGACGTCCTTGGTCTGGCAGGCACGCCAGATGTCACCGGCCTCGACGTCGTGCTCGATGAGCACGTCGCCGTTGGAGCCGACGATGCGGACGGTGCCGGCCGCGGGCATCTCGAAGGTCTTGTCGTGCGAGCCGTACTCCTCGGCCGCCTGCGCCATCAGGCCGACGTTGGGGACCGTGCCGATGGTGGCCGGGTCGAGCGGGCCGTGCTCGATGGTGTCCTCGATGACGGTCTGGTAGACGCCGGCGTAGGACGAGTCCGGGATGACGGCAAGCGTGTCGTCCTCGCTGCCGTCGGCGCCCCACAGCTTGCCGCCGTTGCGGATGAGGGCAGGCATCGACGCGTCGACGATGACGTCGGACGGGACGTGCAGGTTCGTGATGCCCTTGTCGGAGTTGACGTAGGAGAGGCGTGGGCCGTTCGCCAGCGCCGCGTCGAAGGCGGCGCGGATCTCGGCGCCGTTGGGCAGCGCGTCGAGCCCGGAGAGGATCGCGCCGAGGCCGTCGTTGGCCGAGAGACCGGCCGCGGCCAGGTCGGCGCCGTACTGCTCGAAGACGTCGTGGAAGTAGGCCCTCACCACGTGGCCGAAGACGATCGGGTCGGAGACCTTCATCATCGTGGCCTTGAGGTGGACCGAGAAGAGCACGTCGTCGGCCTTGGCCTTGGCGAGCGCGTTGCGCAGGAAGGCGTTGAGGTTCGCGACGTCCATCTTGGTGGCGTCGACGATCTCGCCCGCGAGGACCTTCAGGCCGTCCTTGAGCGTGATCGTGTTGCCGCTCTCCGTCTCGAGGACGATGGAGAGGGTGTCGTCGGCTGCGACGGTCACCGACTTCTCGTTGGAGCGGAAGTCGTGCTCGCCCATGGTGGCGACGGCGGTCTTGGACCCGTCGGCGAACGGCTTGTTGCGGTGCGGGTGTGCCTTCGCGTAGTTCTTCACCGAGAGCGGCGCGCGGCGGTCGGAGTTGCCCTCGCGCAGCACCGGGTTGACGGCGGAGCCCTTGACCTTGTCGAACTTGGCCCGGATCTCCTTCTCCGCAGGCGTCTGCGGGTCGTCCGGGTAGTCCGGCACCGCGTGGCCCTGCGCCTGCAGCTCCTTGATCGCGGCCTTGAGCTGCGGGATCGAGGCGGAGATGTTGGGCAGCTTGATGATGTTGGCGTCCGGGGTCTTCGCCAGCTCGCCGAGCTCGGTGAGCGCGTCGTCGGCCAGGCCGAACTGCGCCAGGATGCGCGCCGCCACCGAGATGTCGCGGGTCTCCACCTCCACGCCCGCCTTGGCGGCGTACGCCTGCACGATGGGCAGGAACGAGTACGTCGCGAGCAGCGGCGCCTCGTCGGTGTGGGTGTAGATGATCTTGGCCATAAGAGGCGTCACTCCTGGAACTGGGAGAAGATTGCTTGACGTCAAGATACCTGACGTCGCCCTCACGGCCACCTTCGCACCCGCACGGCTACCGGCGGAAGGCGACGCCTGGGTCTAGAGTCCCGAGCATGCAGACGTCGGATCAGGTACAGAAGCTCGCTGCCGAGGCCCTCGGCACCTTCATCCTCGTCGTGGTCGGCTGCGGCGCGGCGATCTCCACCGGTGGCGACGTGCCGCCCACCGGACTCGCCTTCGGCATCGCCGTGCTCATCGGCGTCTACGCGTTCGGCCGGGTCTCGGGCGGTCACTTCAACCCCGCGGTCACGGTCGGGGCCGCCATCGGCGGGCGCTTCCCGTGGCGGCAGGTCCCGCTCTACGTCGCGGCGCAGGTCGTCGCCGCCATCGTCGCGGCCCTCGTCCTGTTCGTCTCCTTCCAAGGAGTGCCGAACTTCGACGCCACCGGCCACATGGGCCAGAACGGGTACGGCGACCACTCGGCCTCCCACTTCGCCTGGTGGGCGGCGTTCCTGGTCGAGCTCGTCTTCACGGCGATCTTCGTCATCGTCATCCTCGGCGTCACCGACGAGCGCAACGAGCACCCCGGCCTCGCGCCCCTCGCGATCGGCCTCGCGCTGGCCGGCATCCACTTCGTGCTCATCCCGCTCACCGGGACCTCGGTGAACCCCGCCCGCTCGATCGGCCCGGCGCTGTTCGCCGGCGGCTCCTACATCGTCCAGCTCTGGCTCTTCATCCTCGCCCCGCTCGTCGGCGGCGTGGTCGGCGGCCTCGTCTACCCGGTCCTCTTCGGCCACGCCACGGAGCCGGTCGCCGGCTCGGGCATGCGCTGGGGCGCCCGCGCCCGTGCCGGTGCCGGTGCGATCCCTGGCGCCGTCCCCGGCTACGGAGCACCGGACTCGTTCCAGCAGCAGTGGAACCAGGACGACGACGCGACCGGCGTACCCGGTGTCACCGCCCCGAGCGAGACGACGACCCGCATGCCCACGGGCGGCGCGGCGGAGCCGGCCGCCCAGCCGCGGATCATCCAGGACGGCTGGGAGTGGGACTACGCCGCACAGCAGTGGAAGCCGCTGCAGGAGCCCCCGACCGAGGAGTCCTGACCGGCCGCCAGGCTCCTAGGACCGGAGGATCCGCGACCAGCCGTACTCGCGGGCGATCGTCCGCCAGTAGGCCGCGGTCTTCGAGGCGTTCGTCGCGGCCGGCGCCGAGAGACTGGCGGGCAGGCGCGGGTGACACGACGTGCCCGCGCAGTAGCGCAGCTCCGCCACCGCCGCCTGGAGCGCGCTGACCACGCCCGCGTTGGCGCGCATCCAGCCGGCGTTCTTCGCGAGGTTCGACCACTGCTTCGGGTCGTTCCAGAGGTCGTAGATCTCGATCTCGCTGTCGCGGTAGCGGACGTAGACGTAGCGGCTGGTCCTGACCCCGACACTGTCGCGCGGGTCGACCCCGGCGGCGACCGTGTCGCTCTCGCGCTTGTCGACGGGGACGCCGAGGACGCGGTCGCCGTCGCCCGCGGACGAGCCGCCCGGGTTGTTGCCGACGGCCTCGTAGGGCACGGCCTCGGTCCAGCCGGCGTCACGGCCGCGCAGGACCGCCACCATGGACTTGCCGTCGGGCGTGTGCGGCACCCGCGCGCCGGCGAGGTCGACCAGCGTGTGAGTCAGGTCGACGACGTCCATCGGGTCGAAGCGGTCCTGGCCGCCGAACAGGCCCGTGTGGCTGCCGCCGCGCATGCCCGGACCCGTGATGAGGATCGGCACCCGGAGCGAGGGCTCGTAGACGTGGATCTTGCCGGTCATCCGGTTGTGCTCGCCCTGGAAGTAGCCGTTGTCGGACCAGAAGACGAAGACGGTCCGGTCCCACTCACCGCTGGCCTTCAGCTGCCGGACGAGGCGTCCGATGTTGCGGTCCATCGCGTAGACGGCCGCGGCGCGGCGCCGGGTGTCCTCGGTCTCGATGGCGCGCTGTCCGGCGTTGAGCGGGCGCAGGCGGGCGAACTGCCCGGGCTTGTCGCTCACGTCCGTCTCGCCGAGCCCTCCGACGGTGATGCCGGCGCCCTTGTGGATGTTCTTGATCGCCGGCAGCCGGTAGACCCGCTTCGGGGCCGCGGGCGTCTGCAGCGTCGTCGTGGACCCGTCGGGGTTCTTGGTGTGGAGCGAGCCCTGCCCGCGGCCGTAGTGCGGCGCCACGTAGTTGACCGACATGAGGAACGGCTGGCCCGTGCGGGCGCGATTGCGGTGGAACCGCTTGGCCATGGTGACCGACTGTCGACCGATGACGTCCGAGGAGTAGGCGCCCTTGCGCGACGCGGTCGGGCGGCCGTTGTCGGAGTAGGCGTAGTGGAAGTAGTTGTAGAGGCCGCCGCAGGCGGGCTTGCAGAAGACGTCGGAGATGGCGCCCTTCCAGTCGTCCCAGCCGTTCGGCA
This sequence comes from Nocardioides sp. CER19, assembly GCF_029846275.1. GTDB lineage: Bacteria > Actinomycetota > Actinomycetes > Propionibacteriales > Nocardioidaceae > Nocardioides. The sequence continues at coordinate 1,186,538 of NZ_JARVWS010000001.1, read as the reverse complement.
CGTAGTACTGCGACTGCACGCGCGGGGCGCGCCGCGCGGGGGCACCCGGGTGCTTGGCCCGCCACCGGAGCTGCGGCGCGAGCGCCGCGTCACGGCCGTAGCCGTTGAGGTACTTGCCCAGGAACCCGGTGTGGTAGCCCGCGCCCTTGAGCGACGTCGCCAGCGTCTGACGGTCGTCGAAGGACCGGTAGCCGTAGGGCGGCTTGGTCGAGTAGACGTGGTGGTTGTGCGGAAGCAGCCCGCTGTAGAACGACGCGCGCGCCGGGCAGCACAGCGGGTACGACGAGAACGCGTTCTGCATCGTGATGCCCTGTGCGGCCACGAGCCGGCGCAGGTGCGGGGCGTAGGCGAGGTCGTCGACGCGCATGTCGTCGGCGAGCACCTCCACGATGTTCGGCTTGGCCGCGAGGCTCGCGCGCGTCGGCGTCGCCAGCGTCGAGACGGACGGGCTCGTCGCCAGGTGCGCGTGGACGTGCTGCGGAGCGTGCGCCGCCGCGACGAGCCCGGCCGTCAGCACCGACGCGGCGAGGGCGACGGCGAGGAGCGGGGCGAGGAGACGAGCAGGGCGTCGTACCCGGCCGAAGGGAGCAAACACATCTGCCAGGGTCCCACGAGGTCGGCCCTCCTGACCAAGTCCGGCCACAACCGCCACCCTCACCGCACCAGCCGGTCGGACTCCCCCGTCGCCGCGTCGACGCGGCTGGCGAGGCCGGTGCCGCGCCGATAGGTCTCCCGGCTGACGCCGCCGGGCGCGAGGGCCGTCGTCACGTCGATCTCGACGGTGTCGGCATCGACCTGGACGACGGTCGCCACGTCCTCCACGACGCCTGCGAGGTATGCCGTCCGGTAGCCGTCGGCCCGGCGCGGCCGGGCGGCCATCGCCAGCCCGGCCTCGGCGCCGCCCTGTCCGGCACGCCAGCCGCCGGTCGGCGCCTCGTGACCGAACCACCACACGTTGCCGTGCCTGTCCTGCGCGTAGTAGTCGGTCGTCACCTCGGCGCCGAGCGTGCTGCGGACCGCCGTCGTCGGCACGCCGTCGACGTCGACGCGCCCGGGCAGCACCTCGACCGTGCGGGTGGCCGCGGGGAGGGTGGGTCTCGTGACGGCGTAGGTGTGGGTCGTGCCCGGCTTCAGCGGGAGCCAGTCGTTGTCGACGGTGCTCGCGAACTCCCCCGGGTCAGGACTGGGCGTCGGGATCGTCAGCCCGTCCACGCCGGCGGGGTCGTAGGACTGCGCGAACGTGCCGCAGCCGGCGGTCAGACAGAGGCAGATCGAGGCGAGCAGGGCGGCGGGGGTCCGTCGTACGAGCACACGTCCAAGGATGCCCTGTTACCTGGTTCACACCTCCGCTACGGTGCTGAGCGTGAGCACTCCCCTCAAGGTGGCGGTCACTGGTGCCGCCGGTCAGATCGGTTACAGCCTGCTCTTCCGCATCGCGTCCGGCGCGCTCGGCGGTGATCGTGAGGTCGAGCTCCGGCTCCTCGAGATCACTCCTGCGCTCAAGGCGCTCGAGGGCGTGGTCATGGAGCTCGACGACTGCGCGTTCCCGCACCTGGCCGGTGTCGAGATCGGCGACGACCCCAAGCAGGTCTTCGACGGCGTCGAGCTGGCCCTCCTCGTCGGCGCCCGACCGCGGAGCGCCGGCATGGAGCGCAAGGACCTGCTGGAGGCCAACGGCGCCATCTTCACCGCGCAGGGCCGCGCCCTCAACGAGGCGGCCGCCGACAACGTGCGGATCCAGGTGACCGGCAACCCGGCCAACACCAACGCCCTCATCACCGCCTCGAACGCCCCGGACATCCCGCGTGACCGCTTCTCGGCGCTGACCCGGCTCGACCACAACCGGGCCCTCGCCCAGCTGTCCCGCAAGACGGGCGTCCCGGCCCACGACATCCACCGGATGACGATCTGGGGCAACCACTCGGCGACGCAGTACCCCGACCTCTTCCACGCCCTGGTCGCCGGCCGCCCCGCGACCGAGCTCGTCGAGCGGGACTGGATCGAGAACGACTTCATCCCCACCGTCGCCAAGCGCGGCACGGCGATCATCGAGGCGCGCGGCCTCTCGTCCGCCGCGTCCGCGGCGTCGGCCACCATCGATGCCGCCCGCAACTGGCTCTTCGGTACGCCGGCCGACGACTGGGAGTCGATGGGCGTCGTGTCCGACGGCTCCTACGGCGTCCCCGAGGGTCTGGTGTCGTCCTTCCCCGTCACCACCGACGGCGGCAGCTGGAGCATCGTGCGGGGGCTGGAGATCGACGACTTCTCGCGCAGCCGGATCGACGCCTCTGTCGCCGAGCTCCAGGAGGAGGCCGACGCCGTCCGCTCGCTCGGGCTCATCTGATCATCGACCGGCGGCGCCGGGGTCAGGCGGTGAGCCGCTCGGTCCCCGGCAGCGTGCCCGCCCGGATCGTGCTGACGACGAGCTCGGGGTCGTCGGGCATGGGGACGTGGCCGACGCCGGCGAGCCGGACGTGCCGCGCGTGCGGCAACAGCGTCGTCGCCCGCCCGGCCTGGTAGGGCAGCAGCACGAGGTCCCGCTCGCCCCACGCGACCGTCGTCGGCACGGGGGCGGCGGCCGTGTCGGAGGCGGCGTAGCAGTAGGCCGCCGCGAACAGCCTCCCGATGGTGCGCCGGGCGCGCAGCAGATTGGCGAAGTCGCCACGGGCGAGGTCCGGATCGATCGAGGCCGGGTGCGCGTGCAGCCAGCCGAACATGGCCGCGCGACCGGCGCGGGTGCGGAGCAGCGGGCCGGCGACCGGCCGGGTCGCGCGCGCCGTCGCCAGGACGGCGCCGAAGAGCGCGCGGACGTAGAGGAAGTCGCGGGGGCCGCCCCAGAACCCCGCAGGCGACAGTGCGGTCACGGTCCGGGCCATCCCGTCCTGGGCGGCCTCGAGGGCGATGAGCCCGCCCAGCGAGTTCCCGACGACGTGGGGGCGGTCGACGCCCAGCTCGGCGAAGGTCTCCGCGAGGGTCTGGCGCAGGGCGTCCTTGACCGGGAGCGACGGGTCGAGGGTGTCGGCGCTCTCGCCATGACCCGGGAGGTCGATCGCGATGACGTCGTAGTCGTGGGCCAGACGGTCGAGGACCGGGTACCACGCCTGCCGGCGGTGGCCGATCCCGTGGATGAGCACCAGCGGCTCGCCGCTACCGGTCCGTTCGTACGCGAGCACCATGCAGAACCCCCTGGGGCCGTGGGGACACCGGGCGTGTCCGGCGTTACACGTTACACGGTGTCACAGACACTTCGCGACGGTGAGCAGAGCCCGCTGAGCCGTCAGACCGGCTGGCTGGGGATGGTGCTGGCGAGCACCCAGAGGGCGACGCCGGCGACCGCGAGGAGCGAGCAGTCGAGGGCGCGGTGGCGGACGGCGAGCATCCCGGCGTCGCGGGTGGGCAGCACCAGGCGCAGCAGCGCCGCCGCGACGAGCGCGCCCGCGATCAGGTGCACGCCCCCGCGCCAGTGGCCGGCCGCCGTGACGGCCAGGCCGAGCCCGACCACGGCGAGGATGCCGAGATAGAACGCACCGCCGAGCGTGGACGGGTAGCGGCGCTCCGCCCCGTCGACGCGCGTCGGCTCCTGGACGCCGGCAGCGACGAGCTCGGCCTCGACCTCCTCCGGGGAGGGGACGCCACCCGGCTCCGCCGGGGACTCCTCGCTCTCGTGCACGACCGTCACGCCAGACCCTTCGCCGTCGTCTCCGCCGCGACCTTCTCGGCGTTGATCACGATGTTGGAGAGCAGCATGGCACGGGTCATGGGCCCCACCCCGCCGGGGTTGGGCGACACCCAGCCGGCGACGTCCCAGACGTCGGGGGCGAGGTCACCGGCGAGCTTCCCGTCGACCCGGCTGACGCCGACGTCGAGGAGCGCGGCACCCGGCTTGACCATGTCGCCGGTGATGATGCCCGGGACACCCGCGGCCGCCACGACGATGTCGGCCCGGCGGGTGTGGGCGGCGAGGTCGCGCGTGCCGGTGTGGCAGAGCGTGACGGTCGAGTTCTCCGAGCGGCGCGTCAGCAGCAGGCCGAGCGGACGGCCCACCGTCACGCCCCGACCGACGACGACGACCTCGGCGCCGTTGAGCTCGACGCCGTGGCGGCGGAGCAGCTCGACGATGCCGTACGGCGTGCACGGCAGCGGAGCCGGCTCGCCGAGGACCAGCCACCCGAGGTTGGTCGGGTGCAGCCCGTCGGCGTCCTTGGACGGGTCGATGAGGCCGAGGACGCGGTTCTCGTCGATGCCCTTCGGGAGCGGCAGCTGCACGATGTAGCCGGTGCACGCGGGGTCCGCGTTGAGGGTGCGGACCGCCTCCTCGATCTCCTCCTGGGTCGCGGTGTCCGGGAGGTCGATGCGGATCGACTCGATGCCGACCTCCGCGCAGTCCTTGTGCTTGCCGTTGACGTACCACCGGGACCCGGGGTCGTCGCCGACGAGGATCGTGCCCAGGCCGGGTCGGACGCCCGCCTGGATCAGGGCCGCCACGCGGAGCCGGAGCTCCTCCTTGATGGCGGCGGCGGTCTGGGTGCCGTCGAGCTTCTGGGCAGTCACGGCCCTAGTTTCCCCGACCCGGGCGGAAAAGCCGAAGACGGGCCGGACTCGCGCGTCAGACCCCTCCCGCCACACCGGTGCCCAGGACTATCGTCCTGACGGGAGGGGCTCGCAAGGGCGACGACTACGTCAGATGGGCGAGAAACATGGGGGCAAGGTTTCGGCGCTTCGTCGTCGCCGCTTCGGTGGTGGCGACCGGCGCACTGGGTGCGTCCGCGATCGAGGTGGTTCCGGCCGGCGGTCCAGCGGCCGTAGCGGCGCAGGCGGCCGCGCCGTCGGCGCTGCTGGCGCCGTTGCCGGGCTGGCGGCCGTCGCTCAGGCCGATGTTCAACGACCCGGGCCGCCGGGGATCTCGCGTGATCCTGCGCCGGATCCTCCAGGCGATCCGGCACACGCCCCGCGGCGAGACGATCCGGATCGCGACGTACTCGCTCGATCGCCCCGAGGTGACCTACGCCCTGCGCCAGGCGCGGCGCCGCGGGGCGCACGTGCAGGTGATCGTCAACAAGCGCACCTCGTCGGGGCTCGTCTTCGCCCTGCAGCGTGCGTTCGGCAAGAACCCGCACCGCGCCAACTTCGTCGTCACCTGCCCCGGCCGCTGCCGGGGCCCCGGCGACGGTGGCAACCAGCACATCAAGATCGCCAGCTTCACCCGCACCGGCGGCGCCCGCGACGTCATCATCGGCAGCTCGGGCAACCTGACGTCGAAGGCCACCTACCGGCAGTGGAACGACTCGTGGGCGATCGCCTACGACCCGAAGGTCTTCAACGCCTGGGTCGGCTTCTTCGACCAGATGAAGATCCAGCGGCAGCGCGGGCCGCGCGGCTTCCTGACCACGAGCCAGCCGGGCGTGAAGCACGCCTACTCGCTGTGGCTGCAGCGGACCCCCGCGACCGCGTCAGCCGTCCAGGCCCCCGTCGCACGCGCCGGCCACGACCCGGTCGTGCAGCGGATCAACGACGTCGGCTGCCGCACCCGTCGCGGCTACGGCACCGCCGACGGTCGAACCATCGTGCGGATCACCGAGTACGCCGTCTTCAAGAGCCGCGGCGTCCGGGTCGCGAACGCCATCGCCGGACTGAAGCGCCGCGGCTGCGACGTGATGGTCATCGGCAGCGTCTTCAGCCGCCCGGTGATCGGGATCCTGCGCCGGGCCGGGGTGCCGCTGCGGATGGGCGACTGGCGCTTCGCCAACCGCAACCCGGCGGAGGAGGACGGTCTCAGCGGCTGGGGCCCGCGGTTCTACGTCCACTTCAAGGAGATGGCCGTCAACGGCTCGTTCCGCGGACAGCCGACGAAGTCGGTGTGGACCGGCTCGGAGAACTGGAGCCCCATCTCGTTCGCCAACGAGGAGGTCGTCGTCCGGTTCACCGACCCGGCCTACTACACCGCCTACACCCGCCAGTTCCGCAACCTCTGGCGGGGCAGGGCCACCCACCGCCCGGGCATCGACCCGACGGGCGGCCCGCCCCGGTAGCCGTACGCCGGGGCCCGCGCCCTCCTAGTGGAAGAAGTGGCGGGTCCCGGTGAAGTACATCGTCACGCCGGCCGCCTTGCAGGCCTCGACGGTCAGCTCGTCGCGGACCGAGCCGCCCGGCTGGACGATCGCGGTGACGCCGGCGTCGAGGAGGATCTGCGGGCCGTCCTCGAACGGGAAGAACGCGTCGGACGCGGCCACCGCGCCCCGGGCCCGCTCCGCACCCTCGACGAGGGTGTTGGCGCGCTCGACGGCCAGCCGGCAGGAGTCCACCCGGTTGACCTGGCCCATGCCGATGCCGACGCTCGCGCCGTCGCGGGCCAGCAGGATCGCGTTGGACTTCGCGGCGCGGCAGGCCTTCCAGGCGAAGGCGAGGTCGGCGAGGGTCCGCTCGTCGGCCGCCTCACCGGTGGCCAGGGTCCAGGTCGACGGGTCGTCGCCGGGCGCGTCGACGTGGTCGACGGTCTGCATCAGCAGCCCACCGGAGATCGGACGGGTCTCGACGGGCGAGCCACCGTCGGTCGGAGCGACCAGGATCCGGATGTTCTTCTTGCGTGTGAGGATCTCGACCGCGCCGTCCTCGTAGGCCGGGGCGACGATGACCTCGGTGAAGACCTCGGCGACCTGGCGGGCCATCTCGACGCTCACCGGACGGTTCGCCGCGATCACGCCGCCGAACGCGCTGACCGGGTCGCACTCGTGGGCACGGCGGTGCGCCTCGGCGATGTCGTCCCCGACCGCGATGCCGCACGGGTTGGCGTGCTTGATGATCGCGACCGCCGGCTCCGCGAAGTCGTTGGCGGCGCGGCGGGCGGCGTCGGTGTCGACGTAGTTGTTGTAGGACATCTCCTTGCCGTGCAGCTGCTCGGCCTGGGCGAGCCCGGCCGGGCCGAAGCCGTTGAGGTAGAGCGCTGCCTTCTGGTGCGGGTTCTCGCCGTAGCGCAGCACCGTCGCCTTGTCGTAGGTGCCGCCGATCCAGGCGGGGAAGCCGGTCCCCTCGCTGCTGTCGGTCAGGACGGAGCCCATCCAGGAGGCCACGTGGACGTCGTAGGTCGCCGTGTGCACGAACGCCTTGGCGGCCAGCGCCTTGCGCTCCTCGTAGGTGAAGCCGCCGCCCTGGGCCGCCTCGAGGGCCCGGCCGTAGTCGGCGCCGTCGGTGATGATCGCGACGCTCGGGTGGTTCTTCGCGGCGGCGCGGACCATCGAGGGGCCGCCGATGTCGATCTTCTCGATGATCTCCTCGGGCGTGCCCCCGCCGGCGACCGTCTCGACGAACGGGTAGAGGTTGACGACGACGAGGTCGAACGGCTCCACGCCGAGGTCGGCGAGCTGCTGCTCGTGGCTCTCGAGACGCCGGTCGGCGAGGATCCCGGCGTGGACGCGCGGGTGCAGCGTCTTCACGCGGCCGTCGAGGCACTCGGGGAAGCCGGTGAGGTCCTCCACCCTGGTGACCGGGAGGCCCAGGTCGGCGATCAGCTTCGCGGAGCCGCCCGTCGAGACGAGCTCGACGCCGGCCTCGTGCAGCCCCGTGACCAGCCCGTCGAGGCCGGTCTTGTCGAACACGGACACCAGGGCCCGCTTGATCGCGATCTTGTCCTGCTGGCCAGCCACAGCGGCTCACTCCTCATCGGTCGTCTGCTTCGACGAGGGGGCACCCAGGCGGTCGATGCCTACTCACACACTCCCCGGTGGTCGCCCACCCGCGCCAGTCGTGTGCGTTCATCGTAGGGATTCAGGCCCCTCCGATGCGAACCCGGCGGCCCTCGACGCTGAAGCCCTCCCGCGCGATCCGGCCGACGCTGTCGACGAGCATCGCCCGCTCGGCGACCTTGATCCGCTCGTGCAGCGTCTCGGTCGTGTCGTCGTCCTCGACCGGCACCGCCCGCTGGGCGACGATGACGCCGGTGTCGATCCCGGGGTCGACGACGAAGAGGGTGCAGCCGGTGACCTTCACGCCGTAGGCCAGCGCGTCAGCCGGGCCGTGGGTGCCGGGGAAGGACGGTGACAGGGCGGGGTGGGTGTTGAGCGTCCGGCCGCCGAAGCGGGCGAGGAACGTCGGTCCGACCAGCTTCATGAACCCGGCGAGCACGACCAGGCCAGGCTCGTGCTCGGCCACGGCCTCGGTCAGTGCGGCGTCCCACTCGGCGCGGGTGGCGTGGTCCTTGAGCCGGCGCACGAAGGTCGGGACGCCGGCCCGCTCCGCCCGCTCGAGCGCCAGGATGCCGTCACGGTCGGCGCCGACGGCGACGACCTCGGCGCCGTACGCCGGGTCGGCGCACGCGTCGAGGAGCGCTTGCAGGTTGCTGCCGGAGCCGGAGACGAGGACGACCAGTCGCACGGGCGGCGATCCTACTGGGCGTGCTCCGAACGGCGCTGCCGCCAGGTCATCGCGAGCCCGGCCAGCAGACCGCCGGCGCCGAAGGCCAGCACGGCGCGCACGCAGGCGTCCAACGCGTACGGCGCCACGTCGGCCATCCGGCCCGGCCCGACCGCGCCGCCGGCGAACCCGGCGAGGATGCCGAAGGCGAGCCCGGCGCAGACGCCGCCGGCCAGGCCCCGGATGGCGCCCTCGTCCCACCGGGTGGTCGGGTGCCGCCGCTGGGCGCGAACGGCGCCGAGCGCGGCCGCGAGCGGGGCGAGCAGCACCAGCCAGGGAGCCCAGGCCGGCGCCGGGCCGGCGTCGGGGAGAGCGGCGAGCAGGGGGAACATCGGCATCGGCCCGAGCACGACCGCGTGCGGGCTGACCAGCGTCCCGACGCCGACGGTGAAGCCGGGGCCGAGGAGGTAGGAGCCGGAGAAGAGGGTGGCGTTGGGCAGCACGGTGGCGGTCAGCAGCGTGTAGAGCACGCTCTCGCCGGCGCCCGTGTGCAGCTGCGACATCACGTTGGCCGCCGTGCTGAAGTCGACGGCGAGGCTTCCGAGCAGCACCACGAGGCTGACGGCCAGCCAGCCGAGCAGCGTGAACCGGGCGGCGGTCGCCGCGGCGCGGATGGTCGGCGGCAGCCAGGCGACGGCGATCGCGGCGCGGCCGGATCCCACGGCGATGCCGGTGCCGCCCACCGCGACCGACAGCAGGATCGCCCAGAACGTCGCCCGCGGGACGCTGGGCGCGGTCGCCGCGGTGCCGGCCACCGAGGCGGTCACGATCGTGGTGACGACGTACCCGAGGGTGAACAGGCCGGTCGCCAGGGGAACCGTCCAGTCCCGCTCACCGTCACCGATCCGGTCCGCGTCGGGCCCGTGGCCGGAGATGGAGTCGCCGACCCGGTTGCCGATGCGCCACAGCGCCCACCCGACGACGAGGGTCAGGCCGAGGGGTACGACGGTGACGGCCGTGCCGCTCACGTGCACGCCGGAGCCGTGGGCCATCAGCCAGGCCAGGGCGCCGGTCCGCAGCGCGTCGCGCGGCGCGCCGTGCGCCCCCGCGTCGGTGAGGAACCAGCCGACGACGCCGACCGCGAGGCAGACGACGAGCGTCGCCGCGGCCGCCCCGATGCCGCCCAGGGTCGCGACGACGACCAGCGGCCGACGGTGGCGCAGGTCGGCGCTGACCTGGTCCGAGGTGCGGGCCGGTGGCGAGAGCAGAGAAGACATCCCGACCATCTTCACCGCGCGGGTCGGCCCGGCTCGGGCGGCGCGCCGGAGCTGGTCCGGATCGCGCGAGGATCCGCCGTGACCTGGAACCGGCGGGTAGCCTGTCGATGCTCATGAGGAAGAAGCCAGACCCCGACGCGTTCGAGACGTTCTACAAGGACGTCCGCGGCCGCCTCCTCCTCCAGACCTGGTCACTGACCGGCGACCTGCCCGCCGCCCAGAAGGCCGTGCGCGACGCGCTCGTCATCGGCTGGCACCACTGGCGCAAGATCAGCCGGTTGGAGGACCCGGAGAGCTTCGTCCGGCCGCAGGCCTGGTCGCACGCCCTGCGCCGGCACACGGCCCGGCCCTTCCACCGCGAGCGGGGCTTCGACGAGGGCATCCGCGCCACGCTCGCGTCGCTGGCGAAGCTGCCGACCATGCAGCGGAAGGTGCTGCTTCTCGCGCACCTCACCACGCTGCCGCTCGACCAGCTCGCGCGCGAGGCCGGGATCACCCAGGCCCGGGCTGAGCAGGAGCTGCAGGCGGCCACCGCCGCCTTCGCCCTGTCGCGCGACGTGCCGACGACGAGCATCCTCAGCCTCTTCGAGCCCATGGCCGCCGAGCTGCGCGACCTGCGCTGGCCGCGAGCGTCCATCATCACCCGCGCCGGCGCGGCGCGACGCCGGATGCACACCGCCGTCGGTGGCGCGGTCGCACTGGCCGCCTTCGTGGGCTCCGGGCTGCTGGTGACCGACGCGGACGGCGTACGGCCGAAGCTGAGCGCACTCAGCCTGCACACCACCCCGGCTCCCCCCGGCCCCGCGGCGGGCTACCCACTCACGACCGACGACCTCATCAGCCCGGCCCAAGCGCGTGCCGCGCTCGGCGGGGTGTGGACCACCGAGATGACGTCGGACAACACCGACGGCGACGGGCTGGTCCTCCCCTGCCAGCAGCAGCGGTTCGCGGACAGCGCGTCCCGGGCCGCGCTGATGCGCACGCTCGTGTCCGGCGACACCCTCTCCGTCGGACAGTCGACCGAGGTGTCGGCGACACCGGCCGCGGCGCACGCGGCCTACGCCGCCTCGCTCGCGTGGTACGCCGGCTGCCGCGAGTCGCGGCTCCAGCTGATCTCGACCCGCCAGGTCACCGGCATCGGCGACGAGGCGACCCTCGTCGAGCTGCACGACTGGAACGACCCGGAGCGCTCGGTCGTGGCCAGCATCGCCCGGACCGGCGTACTGACCACCACCGTCGTCAGCGCCCAGCCGACCCCTGACAAGCAGCCGCTCCGCACCAACACCGGCCTGCTCGGCCAGGCGGTCGGGCAGCTGTGCCGGCTCCCCGACGGCGGCGCGTGCGCCGGTCGCTCGGCGCTGCGCGAGGTCGCCCCGATCCCCGTCGGCGAGCACCCGGCCATGCTCGACCTGGTGGACCTGCCCCCGGTCGCCGGCGTCGCGCAGGGCTGGATGGCGACCGCCCCGAAGGCCGCCGCGACGAACCCGGCGGCGACCCGCTGCGACCAGACGGTCTTCCACCGCAAGGGGGCGACGGCCGACCTCACCCGGTCCTTCGTCATCCCGTCGGCGAAGCTGCCGCCGCAGTTCGGCCTCACCGAGACCGTCGGGTCATTCGGCACCGCCAAGGCCGCCGCCCGGGTCGTCGCCGGCACCCGGACCGCCCTCGCCGCCTGCCCCAAGAAGGACCTCGGCACCAAGGTCAGCCAGATCGAGAACACCGTGACGCCCGCGCGCGAGCTCACTGCCTGGCGGCTGCGGATCGAGATCTCCGACAAGTCGTCGGTCACGTTCCTCATGGCGATCATCCGCGAGGGCGACAACGTGGCCCAGGTCGGCTTCGTGCCCTCCGGCTCGGCCACCATCTCCGACGACGCCTTCGACGCGCTCACCCACCGCGCCGCCGAGCGGCTGCGCCGCCTCGGCTGAGCGGCGCCTCCACCGCGAAGACGTCAGACGCCCCGGCTGCCGAAGCAGCCGGGGCGTCTGGGTCGTGGTCGCGACGGGCTCGACCAGGGAGCCGATCAGAGGCTCTGCAGGATCTCCCGCATGAGCGCCGCAGTCTCGGACGGCGTCTTGCCGACCCTGACGCCGACAGCCTCGAGCGCGTCCTTCTTCGCCTGGGCGGTGCCGGCCGAGCCGGACACGATCGCACCGGCGTGGCCCATCGTCTTGCCCTCGGGAGCGGTGAAGCCCGCGACGTACCCGACGACGGGCTTGGTGATGTGCTCCTTGATGTAGGCGGCCGCACGCTCCTCGGCGTCGCCGCCGATCTCGCCGATCATCACGATCGCCTTGGTCTCCGGGTCGTCCTCGAAGGCCTGCAGCGCGTCGATGTGCGTCGTGCCGACGATCGGGTCGCCGCCGATGCCGATGGCGGTCGAGAAGCCGAAGTCACGCAGCTCGTACATCATCTGGTAGGTCAGGGTGCCGGACTTCGACACCAGGCCGACCGGGCCCTTGCCGGTGATCGTGTGCGGCGTGATGCCGGCCAGCGACTCCCCGGGCGTGATGATGCCGGGGCAGTTGGGACCGATCATGCGGGTCGACTTGCCCTGCAGGTAGGACCACACCTCGGCGGTGTCCTGCACCGGCACGCCCTCGGTGATGACGACGAGCAGGCCGATGCCGGCGTCGATCGCCTCCACGCAGGCGTCCTTGGTGAACGCCGGCGGCACGAACACGACGGAGACGTCGGCACCGGTCTCGGCCATCGCCTCCTTGACCGTGCCGAACACCGGCAGGGTGACGTCGTTGCCCTCGTGGTCCTGGTGGGTGACGGTCGTGCCGGCCTTGCGGGCGTTGACGCCGCCGACGATCTGGGCGCCCGAGTCGAGCATCAGAGCGGTGTGCTTCGCACCCATGCCGCCGGTGATGCCCTGGACGATGATCTTGCTGTCCTTGTTGAGGTAGATGCTCACTTGTTTCTCAGTCCTCTTCTTGGCCCGGGCCTCAGGCGTTGGCCAGCTCGGCGGCCTTGTCGGCGCCGCCGTCCATGGTGTCGACAACGGTCACGAGCGGGTGGTTGCGCTCGTTGAGGATCTGGCGGCCGAGCGCGACGTTGTTGCCGTCGAGACGTACGACGAGCGGCTTGCTCGCCTCGTCGCCGAGGATGTCCAGTGCGCCGACGATGCCCTTCGCGACCTCGTCGCAGGCGGTGATGCCGCCGAAGACGTTGACGAAGACGGACGCGACCTGGTCGTCGTTGAGGATGACGTCGAGGCCGTTGGCCATGACCTGCGCGTTGGCGCCGCCGCCGATGTCGAGGAAGTTGGCCGGCTTGACGTTGCCGTGCTTCTCGCCGGCGTACGCGACGACGTCGAGGGTGCTCATGACGAGGCCCGCGCCGTTGCCGATGATGCCGACCTGGCCGTCGAGCTTGACGTAGTTGAGGCCGAGGTCCTTGGCCTTGGACTCGAGCGCGTCGGCCTCCTCGCGGATCTCGAACTCCGCGTGCTCCGGGTGGCGCACCTCGGAGGCGTTGTCGTCGAGCGACACCTTGCCGTCGAGGGCCTCGAGCTTGTCGCCGGCCAGACGGGCCAGCGGGTTGACCTCGACGAGGGTGGCGTCCTCCTCGACGAACGTCTTGTAGAGCGCCTGGATCATCTCCACGGCCTGCTCGAAGACGGCCTCCGGGAACTTGGCCTCGGCGGCGATCTCGCGGGCCTTGGCCTCGTCGACGCCGGTGCCCGGGTCGATGCCGATCTGCTTGACGGCGTCGGGGTTGGTCTTCGCGACCTCCTCGATCTCGACACCACCCTCGACGGACGCGATGCAGAGGTACTGGCGGTTCGAGCGGTCCAGCAGGAAGGAGAAGTAGTACTCCTCCTCCGGCGGGGTCGCCGGCGTGACCAGGACACGGTTGACCGTGAGGCCCTTGATCTCCATGCCGAGGATGTTGCTGGCGTGCTCGAAGGCGTCGTCAGCGGTCTTGGCGATCTTGACGCCGCCAGCCTTGCCGCGGCCACCGGCCTTGACCTGGGCCTTGATGACGGTCACGCCGCCGATCTCCTCGGCCGCAGCCTTCGCCGCCTCGGCGGTCTCGACGACCACGCCGAGGGTGGTCGCGACACCATGCTTGGCGAAGAGCTGCTTCGCCTGGAACTCCATCAGATCCACTGATCCACCAATGCTTCTAGACGTCGTTGATTGTCCGTGGTCGGTCCTACGTCGGAGCCGGGGCGCGCCCGGGTGAGGCCCGGCGGCATCAGGCTCTGGCGGTGGGATGTCCTCGAGGCACACTAGACGTCGCTGCTCGGTAGGACGAGTGCTGGGGCCCTCGAGGTGACGCACGCCATATTGCGCCCGCGGCTTCGGTTTGCCTGGGCCCTACGTCCTGAATCGACCTGATCCCGTTCCCGATCTGGTGCCCTTCTTCCACAATCGACACCCGGTACCGATTTACAGGGGTCCCAGGACTTCCGCTAATGTCGGGCCTCGCCGTCTGAACCCCGAGCAGCGGAGCGATGAAACGTGAGTGACCCCCGAGAGGACATCGTCGGTCGTGACCGACACCCCTCGGAGTCGGTGACCCCGTACGTCGGCAAGCGGGCCCGCCGCGACGTCGCCGCCGACGAGCAGCCGATCCAGCAGGCCCAGCCGACCCAGCCGTACGTCGGCCGCCGTGCCGCCCGCCCCGCCGCCGATGCCGCTCCGGTCGTGCACGTCCCTGCACCCACCACGCCCTACGTCGGCAAGCGCGCCCGCCGCGACGTCGTGGAGACGCCCGCCGAGACGCCGACCATGCCGGTCGTCGAGCAGGTCGTGCCGACGGTGGTGGAGCAGGTCGTCGAGCCGGTCGTGCAGCCCGTCGTACGGCCCGTCATCGAGCCCGCCGTCGCGTTCGTGAAGCCCGTCGTACCGGTCGCCCTGCTCGACGAGCCGCGACCCGCGCCGGAGTGGAACGACTGGAACATCTTCGCCGCGGAGTCCCCCGAGGACACCGGCCAGCTCCCGTTCGCGCTCACCGAGGCCTTCACCGGCAGCCTGCCGCGGATCGACGCCGAGCCGGGCACCGACTTCACGTTCGACACGACCGCGACCCTGCCGAAGGTCACCCCCGGCAAACGGGCGCGCGCGGCTCGTCGCCCGCGCCGCAGCGTCCTGCCGTCGTTGCCGGCTCTGGTCGGCGTGGCCGCGCTCGCCATCGCCGGCTTCGGTGCGCTGACCGGCGGCAAGTCCGACATGGTCCGCGCGGACGCGGCTCAGCTGCGCCAGGCCGGCGCTCTCACCGGCAGCAGCGCCGTCGCGTCCGTCGGACAGCGCGGCGTCGCCGTGAGCCGCGGCGGCGGTCGCAGCGACGCCAACACGGCCGCGCAGGCCCACGAGAGCGCGCTCGCCGCGATCAACAAGAAGGCCTCGGGCTGGGCCAGCGTTCTCAAGAAGAACCAGTGGCAGCTGCCCGTCACGGCCGGCGTCTACCACCTCACCGCGCGCTTCGGCGACTGCGGCCTGTGGGCGCACTGCCACACCGGCCTCGACTTCGCCGCCCCGACCGGCACCCCGATCCACGCCATCTCCAACGGCGTGATCGCCTCGACGACCCCCTACGACGGCGCCTACGGCAACAAGACCGTCGAGACGCTCGAGGACGGCACCGAGCTCTGGTACTGCCACCAGGTCCGGTTCGGCGTCAGCCCGGGCCAGGAGGTCCACGCCGGCGACATCATCGGCTACGTCGGCTCGACCGGTCACGTCACCGGCCCCCACGTCCACGTCGAGGTCCGCCCCGGTGGCGGTGACCCGGTGGACCCCTACCCCGCTCTCGTCGCCCACGGCCTCCAGCCCTGAGCCGAGACCGCGCCAGCGGATCGGCTCGTCGGTGGTCGAGTAGCCGGGCGCGACTGAGGTGAAGTCGCGAACGGCGTTTCGAGACCCGTCGAGATCGCCGTTTCTGCCCTTCGACATCCGGGTTCTGGCCCCGCACCCGCGGCTCGACCGCGCTCGCTGAGGCCGGAACTCCGATCTCAATGGGCAACAACACCGATCTCGGCGCTAGAAGGACCAGCCCGACCAACGCTCGACGCTGACCACGATCACCGGCCCGGTCGGCGGAGTGGCTCGGTAGGCGTCGTACCTCGCGACGAGCGGGGCGAGGTCGTAGGACTCGTGCACCTGCGCGGTCCCGTCGGCGCGGGCCCACCAGAGCTGCGACCAGTCGTCGTCGTAGACGTCGACGAGCAGGCTGACGCGGGGGTTCGCGGCGATGTTCGCCAGGCGGCGCAGGCGCGTCGTCGACTTCGGCTTGTGGTCGACGGCGGTGAGGAGGGCGTCGCCGTCGACGGCGAAGACCACCGGGACGACGTACGGCGACCCGTCGGGTGCGACGGTGGCCAGCCGGGCGACCCGGGCCGTGGCGAAGCGCTCCCGCGCCCACTCCGGCCCGCGGCGCACGGTGTCAGAGCTTCTCGACCGGCGCGTAGCGCAGCAGCAGCCGCTTGACGCCCGAGGAGCCGAAGTCGATCGAGGCGACCGCCTTGTCGGCGACACCCTCCACGGTCACGACCGTGCCGAGGCCGAAGGAGTTGTGGGTGACCCGGTCGCCCGGCTCCAGCGACGGGACCTCGCGCGACGGCTTCGACTTGGCCGCCGCGTCGGCGCGGAGCGCGGCCGACGAGAAGTTGCGTCGGCCACGGTCGGTGGGAGTACCCAGGCCGCCGGACGACCACGAGGACGAGGACGACACGTCGGGCCGCGACCAGCGGGTCTGGTCGGCCGCCGTGCGCTTCCAGTCGACCAGGTCGACCGGCAGCTCGTTGAGGAAGCGGCTGGGCGGGTTGTGCATCGGCGCGCCCCACGCCGAGCGCACCAGCGCGTGGGAGAGGAAGAGCCGCTCCCGGGCGCGGGTGATGCCGACGTACGCCAGGCGACGCTCCTCCTCGAGCTCCGTGCCGTCGCCGAGCGCCCGCGAGTGCGGGAACACACCGTCCTCGAGGCCGGTGAGGAAGACGACCGGGAACTCCAGCCCCTTCGCGGTGTGCAATGTCATCAGGGTGACGACACCTTCGCCGTCCTCGGGGATCTGGTCGGAGTCGGCCACCAGGGCGACCCGCTCGAGGAAGTCGGTCAGGCCGGGCGCCACGGTGCCGGCGTCGACGTCGGCGGGGTCGGCCGACGGTCCGGCGACCGGGTCGTCGGAGAACTCGCGGGCGACGGCGACGAGCTCGGCGAGGTTCTCGACGCGGGTGGCGTCCTGCGGGTCGTCGGAGGCCTCGAGCTCCTCGAGGTAGCCCGACCGGGCCAGCACCGACTCGAGGATGACGTCGGCGCGCTCGCCCGCGTCGACCATCGACATCAGCTCCTCCATCATCGCGACGAAGCCGCGGATGTTGGTGAGCGACCGGGTCGCGAGGCCGGGGGCCTCCTCGGCGTGGCGCAGGCCCTCCCAGAACGTCAGTCCGTCGCGCTCGGCGAGCGCGTTGACGCAGGCGACGGCGCGGTCGCCGATGCCGCGCTTGGGGGTGTTGACGATCCGGCGCAGCGAGACCTGGTCGGCCGGGTTGGCCAGCGCGCGCAGGTAGGCGAGCGCGTCGCGGACCTCGCGCCGCTCGTAGAAGCGCACCCCGCCGACGACCTTGTAGGGCTGGCCGGTCCGGATGAACACCTCCTCGTAGACACGCGACTGGGCGTTCGTCCGGTAGAACACCGCGACGTCCGAGGCGGCCCGGCCGCCGTCGACCAGCTTGTCGATCTCGTCGGAGACGAACCGCGCCTCGTCGTGCTCGTCGTCGGCGACGTAGCCGACGATCCGGTCGCCCTGCCCGGCGTCGCTCCAGAGCCGCTTGGGCGGGCGGCCCTTGTTGTGGTCGATGACCGCGTTGGCCGCGGTGAGGATCGTCTGGGTCGACCGGTAGTTCTGCTCGAGGAGGATCGTCGTCGCGTTGGGGAAGTCCTGCTCGAAGTCGAGGATGTTGCGGATGTTGGCGCCGCGGAAGGCGTAGATCGACTGGTCGGCGTCGCCGACCACCATCAGCTCGGCCGGCTCGACCCGCTCGCCGTCGAGGTCCTCCGGGTTGTCGGCGCACAGCTCGTGGACCAGCGCGTACTGCGCGTGGTTGGTGTCCTGGTACTCGTCGACGAGCACGTGCCGGAACCGCCGCCGGTAGGTCTCCCGGACCTCGGGGAACTGCCGCATCAGGTGCACGGTCGTCATGATCAGGTCGTCGAAGTCGAAGGCGTTGGCCTCACGCAGCCGCCGCTGATAGAGCTTGTAGGCCGCCGCGTAGGTCTCCTCGAGCCCGTTGCGCGCGTCCTTCTCGGCGTCGTCGGGGTCGCGCAGCTCGTTCTTCTGGTCGCTCACCCAGTTGAGGACCTGCGCCGGCTGGTAGCGCTTCGGGTCGAGGTCGAGGTCGCCGCACACCAGTGTCATCAGGCGCTTGGAGTCGGCCGCGTCGTAGATCGTGAAGCTCGACTTGTAGCCGATCCGCTCGACCTCCTTGCGCAGGATGCGCACGCACGCGGAGTGGAACGTCGACACCCACATGATCCGGGCCCGGCCCCCGACGAGCTGCTCGACGCGCTCCTTCATCTCGGCGGCGGCCTTGTTCGTGAACGTGATCGCGAGGATGCTGCCGGGATGGGCCTTGCGCTGGCTGATCAGCCAGGCGATGCGACGCGTCAGCACCCGGGTCTTGCCGGAGCCGGCGCCCGCCACGACGAGCAGCGGCGCGCCCTCGTGGACGACGGCCGCTCGCTGGGGCTCGTTGAGACCCTCGAGCAGCTCCTCCGGGGTCGGCCCCTTGCGGGCAGGCGGCTCCGGGCGCTGGGTGGCGAAGGACTCGAGACCGGGGATGATGCTCATGCTGGTCTCCAGCCTAGGTGGCCGGACCGACCCCCGGGGAATGCCCGTAGGAGATTGAAGG
Source organism: Nocardioides sp. CER19 (assembly GCF_029846275.1). GTDB lineage: Bacteria > Actinomycetota > Actinomycetes > Propionibacteriales > Nocardioidaceae > Nocardioides. The sequence continues at coordinate 1,168,055 of NZ_JARVWS010000001.1, read as the reverse complement.
TTCAACAGCCGTGAAGAAGATCGGGTTCCTGTCCTTCGGTCACTGGACGCCGTCACCGCACTCCCAGACGCGGTCGGCGGCCGACGTACTCGCGCAGTCGATCGACCTGGCCGTCGCGGCCGAGGAGGTCGGTGCCGACGGCGCCTACTTCCGGGTGCACCACTACGCGCGGCAGCTGTCGAGCCCGTTCCCGCTGCTGGCGGCGATCGGCGCGCGCACCTCGCGGATCGAGATCGGGACCGGCGTGATCGACATGCGCTATGAGAACCCGATGTACATGGCCGAGGACGCCGGCGCCGCCGACCTCATCGCCGGCGGCAGGCTGCAGCTCGGCGTGAGCCGGGGCAGCCCGGAGCAGGTCATCGACGGCTGGCGCTACTTCGGCTACTCCCCCGCCGAGGGCGAGACCGACGCCGACATGGGCCGCCGCCACACGGAGGTCCTCCTCGAGGTGCTGAAGGGCGAGGGCTTCGCACGGCCGAACCCGCGCCCGATGTTCGCCAACCCGCCGGGGCTGCTGCGGATCGAGCCGCACTCCGAGGGCCTGCGCGACCGCATCTGGTGGGGCGCCGGGTCCGACTCGACGGCCCGCTGGGCCGCCGAGCTGGGCATGAACCTGATGTCCTCCACCCTCAAGGAGGACGAGTCGGGCGAGCCGTTCCACGTCCAGCAACGCAAGCAGATCGAGGTCTTCCGCGAGGCCTGGAAGGCGGCCGGCCACGACCGCGAGCCGCGGGTCTCGGTGAGCCGCTCGATCATGCCGATCGTGAGCGACGTCGATGCGATGTACTTCGGCGGCGAGGGCGAGTCGCGCGACCAGGTCGGCCACCTCGACGACTACCGGGCGATCTTCGGGCGCACCTACGCGGCCGAGCCCGACCAGCTCATCGAGCAGCTCCGCGAGGACGAGGCCATCGCGGCGTCCGACACGGTCCTGCTGACCGTCCCGAACCAGCTCGGCGTCGACTACAACGCCCAGCTGCTGGAGAACATCGTCAAGCACGTCGCGCCCGGGCTCGGCTGGCGCTGATCCTGGAAGGAGTCATCGCGTGTCCACCATCGCAGTCATCGGAGGCACCGGCTACACCGGCACCAACATCGCCCGGGAGGCGGCCTCCCGGGGCCACGGTGTCGTGTCGTGGAGCCGCCACCTGCCGGCCGCGCCCGTCGGCGGGGTCCGCTACGAGACCGGCGCCGCCGCCGACGCCGCCGCGATCATCCCCGGCGCCGACGTCGTCGTGCTCACCCTCTCGCCGCGCGGCGAGCTCGCCGGCAAGGGCACGCAGCTGGGCCTCTACCAGGAGTACGCCGCCAGCGCGGCCGAGACCGGCGCCCGACTGATCGTGGTGGGCGGCTTCTCGTCGCTGCGGCCGGCCCCGGACGAGCCGCGCTTCGCCGAGGGCGAGATCCCGGAGCAGTTCCGCGAGGAGGCGCTCGAGGGTGAGTCGATCCGCGCCTGGCTGGCCGGCTCGGCGCCGGAGGGGCTGGACTGGGTCTTCGTCAGCCCGGCCGGCGGCTACGGCTCCTGGGCGGCCGGCGAGAAGGCAGGCGTCTACCGGGTGGGCGGCGAGGTCGCCCTCTTCGACGCGGAGGGCAGGTCGGAGATCTCCGGTCCCGACTTCGCCGATGCGATCGTCAACGAGATCGAGCACCCCGAGCACCACCGGACGCACCTGTCGGTCGCCTACTGACGGTGCCGCTCAGCCGAGCGCGAGGCGCGCGGCGATGGCGAGCATGGTCAGCCCGATCAGCACGTCGAGCACCCGCCAGGCCGCCGGCCGCGAGAGCAGCGGCCCGGCCAGGCGGGCGCCGTAGCCGAGACCGGTAAACCAGACGACGCTCGCGATGCCGGCGCCGAGGGCGAACCACCAGCGGCCGCCCGCACCGTGCGTGTTGGCGATCGAGCCCAGCAGGAGGACGGTGTCGAGGTAGACGTGCGGGTTGAGCCAGGTGAGCAGCACCGCTGTCATGACGACCCGCCGCGAGCCGCGCTCCTCCGCGGCCAGGGCGCCCGGGTGGGCGGCGCGACGCAGCGAGCCGACGCCGTACCAGAGCAGGAAGGCGACGCCGAGCCAGCGCACCACGTCGAGCACGAAGCCCGCCCGGTCGACGATCACGCCGATGCCGGCCACGCCGGCGGCGATGAGCACGAGGTCGGACAGCGCGCAGACCAGCACGACCGCGCCCACGCGGTCGCGGCGCAGACCCTGGCGCAGCACGAACGCGTTCTGCGCCCCGATGGCGACGATCAGCGACAGCCCGGTCAGCAGGCCGGGGAGGACGGCACTCACGTGGGGAGACGGTAGAGGCTCAGCGCCGCGTAGCCCAACGAATCTTCCTCAGGATCGTGAAGCGATGCTTAACTGGAGCCATGGAGCCGGATCCCGCGCAGCTGGCCGCTCTCGTCGCGATCGCCGAGCTGGGGAGCTTCGAGGCCGCCGCCCGCGAGCTGCACGTGACGGCCAGCGCGATCAGCCAACGGATCCGCGCCCTCGAGCGGACCGCGGGGCAGGTCCTGGTCAGCCGAGGGACGCCGTGCCGCCCGACCCCGGCCGGTGAGCCGCTCGTGCGGCTGGGCCGACAGCTCCGGCTGGTCTACGACGAGGCCCGCCGCGAGCTCACGACCGGTGTTCCCGTCGACGTGCGCGTCGCCGTCAACGCCGACTCGCTGGCGACGTGGTTCCGGGGTGTGCTCGCGGCCGCGGCCACGTGGGAGCTCAGCGCGCTGCAGCTGCGCGTCGAGGACCAGGCGTGGTCGCAGGGCCTGCTGCGCAGCGGTGAGGTGCTCGCAGCGGTCACCAGCGATCCGGAGCCGGTGCAGGGCTGCACCGTCGAGCCGCTCGGTGCGATGCGCTACGTGGCGGTGGCGGTGCCGGCGCTCGCCGCGGTGCCCTGGGCGCGCCGGCCGATGGTCGTCTTCAACGAGAAGGACCGGCTCCAGCACGACCTGCTCGAGCGCCGCGGCACCTCAGCACCAGCGGTCGTCCACCGGGTGCCGACCTCGGCCGACTTCGCCGAGGCGGTCCGGCTGGGTCTCGGCTGGGCGCTGCTCCCGGAGGCCCAGGCGGCGCCCGGACTGGCGTCGGGCGAGCTGGTGCGGCTGGGCCGCGAGCACGTCGACGTACCCCTGCACTGGCAGCGGTGGCGCCTCGACTCGGAGCTCTTGGGGCGCGTCACCGAGGCGGTCCGGTCGGCGGCCCGGACGGGGCTCAGAGCAGTCGCCGGTCGCTCGCCCAGCGGGTGAGCTCGTGCCGCGAGGAGAGCTGCAGCTTGCGCAGCACGCTCGACATGTGGGTCTCGACGGTCTTGATCGAGATGAAGAGCTCGCGGGCGACCTCCTTGTAGGAGTAGCCGCGGGCGATCAACCGCATGACCTCGCGCTCCCGCTCGGTGAGCCGGTCGAGGTCCTCGTCGACGCTGGCGACGTCGATCGCGCCGGCGAAGGCGTCGAGCACGAAGCCGGCCAGCCGCGGGCTGAAGACCGCGTCGCCGGTCGCGACGCGGTGGATCGCCGCGACGAGCTCGGGCCCGGTGATGGTCTTGGTGACGTAGCCGCGCGCGCCGCCCCGGATGGTCCCGATGACGTCCTCCGCCGCATCCGAGACCGAGAGGGCGAGGAACAGCGGCCCGGGCGCCCGGCGCATCACCTCCACACCACCTCCGCCGGGCAGGTGCACGTCGAGCAGCACCACGTCCGGCGTACCCGCACCGATCGCGGCCACGGCCGTGTCGACGTCCTCCGCGTCGGCGACGACGGTGACGGTCGGGTCGGCGTCGAGCTCGGCACGCACGCCGCGGCGGAACATGGCGTGGTCGTCGACGATCAGCACCTTGACGGGCTCGGTCATTGCTCGTCCTCCTGGAGGGGAAGGGAGAGGCGCACCTCGGTGCCCTCGCCGGGGGTGGAGCGTACGTCGGCCGAGCCGCCGTGTCGCTTCATGCGGTCGACGATCGAGTCGGCGACCCCGTGCCGGTCGCCGGGGATGTCGTCAGGGTCGAACCCGACGCCGCGGTCACGGACGAAGACCTCCACGACCGACGGCATGATCTCCGCATAGACGTCGACCCGGTCCACGCCTGCGTGCTTGGCGGCGTTGACGATCGCCTCGCGCGCGGCCGCGACGACCGGACGGGCGGAGTCGGCGTAGGGATGGTCGCCGACCACCACGACGTCGACGGCGACGCCGTGGCTGTCCTCGACCTCCGCCGCGGCGGCCCGCAGGGCGGCCGCCACCGTGTCGGCGGTGGTCGACTCGCCGGCGTAGAGCCAGGCGCGCAGGTCGCGCTCCTGCGACCGGGCCAGGCGCGCGACGGTCGGGCCGTCGGTGGAGTTCTTCTGGATCAGCGCGAGGGTCTGCAGCACCGAGTCGTGCAGGTGCGCGGCGACGTCCGCCCGCTCCTGGCTGCGCACCCGCTCCGCGCGCTCGGCGGCCAGGTCCGACCCGAGCCGGTGGATCCACGGCCCGATCACGACCACCAGGCCGGCCACGCCGAGCAGGCCCGCCACCGTGAGGTCGCGCGCCATGTTGAGCGACCCGCCGCGCAGGGCGAAGAAGCCGAAGGCCGAGACGACCAGCACGACGCCGGCGGCGACCCGCGCGTACGACGCCCAGCCGCCGCTGCCGAAGACGACCCGGCGGGGGTCGATCCGCCCCGTCGTGTCGAGCCAGCGCTCGCGCTGGGACTCGTCGGCCTGCCGCCACAGCAGCGTCACACCCGCGACGCCGAGGGCGATCGGGACCAGCACGAAGCCCTGCCCGAAGATCGCCTCGACGACGAGCAGCCCGCCGAACCCGAGCGCGGCCAGCGCGACGGCCGGTCCCGCGTCGGCCAGCCGCCTGATCCGGCGTGGCCGGCGGCCTCCGCGGGTGGCGCTCTCCCCGCCCGGCGTGGACGTCTCGAAGGCGGAGTCGCCGGGCAGCATCAGCCAGAGGCCGGCGTAGACGAAGAAGCCGAAGCCGTGCAGGCAGGCGCCGAGCACGAACGCGGCGCGCACCCACAGCACCGGCAGCCCGAGATGGCGCGCCAGGCCGGCGGCGACGCCACCGAGGGCGGGGCTCTCGGTGTCGCGGACGGCCCTGCGTACGGCGGGCGAGACCCGGGGCGCCGGATGAGGAGTGGTGCTTGTCATGACAGGTCAATCGTCACATGCGGGATGCGCGCGGGCCATGAGGTTCGACCCCGACGCGACCCTGAACCACACCCGGGTGGGTGCGCACCGAATCAGGGCTGTCCCCGATGGTGCAGCGGGCGCCCGACGGCCAGAGTTGTTGCCATGAGCACGACCGACTCCCCTCCGCCTCCCACCGACCAGGGCCCACGGATCTCTGGTCAGGAGGCCCGCGACCTGCGCGGCCTGCGCCGCACGACCAAGGCCAGCCCCGAGGGCCGCTACATCGCCGGCGTCGCCGGCGGCCTGGCGCGCCACTTCGACATCGACCCGGTGGTGGTCCGGGTGCTGCTGGCCGTGCTGGTGTTCTTCGGTGGCGCCGGCCTGCTCATCTACGGCGCGGGTTGGCTGTTCATCCCGGAGGAGGGCTCCGAGCAGAGCACCATCCCACTCGACGAGCGGAACCGGTCCCTCGCGCTCTACGTCGCCGCCGGCCTCGCCGCCCTCGCCCTGCTGGGCGACACGATCGGCAGCTTCCACTTCCCGTGGCCGCTCGCGATCATCGTCCTGGTGCTGCTGGCCGTCCTCGGCAGTCGTGACCGGGTGAAGGCGTCGGACTGGCGGCCGTTCTCCGGGTCGCCGACCGAGCAGCCGACGACGACGTACGGGACGACGACGTACGCGACCACGGCGCCCGGCCACGAAGCACCGGCCGCTCCCGAGGCGTCGGTCGTCCCGCCCTGGGCGCCCGCGCCGCCGGCGTACGTGCCGCCGCCGAACCCGCGTCGCCGCGGCCCGATCCTCTTCTGGTTCACGCTGGGGCTCATCGCCCTCTCCCTCGGCACGCTCGGCATCGTCGACGGTGCCGGCGCCTCGATCCCCGGCTCGGCCTACCCGGCCGTTGCGGTCGGCATCAGCGGCGCGATGCTCGTTCTCGGGGCGTTCTGGGGCCGCGCCGGCGGCCTCATCCTGGTCGGCCTGCTGTCCACCCTCACGCTCGTCGGGAGCGTCGGTGCGCAGGAGTACGACGGCGACGGCGACCACATCCACGCGGTCCCCGTCGTGGCGGCCGACCTGCACGACAGCTACAAGATGGGCGCCGGCGAGCTGAAGGTCGACCTGACCCGGGTGAGCGACCTCCAGAACCTCGACGGACGCCGCCTCGACCTCAACGGCGGAGTCGGCACCATCCTGGTGACGATCCCCGACGACGTGACCGTGAGCTTCAACGGAGACGTCCACGGCCCCGGCCAGATCGAGTTCTTCGGCGACGGCCACGGCGGCATCGACACCACGATGGACCGCACCCGCGTCGCCGGTCCCGACGCACCCACCCTGACCATCGACGCCGAGCTCGGCGTCGGCAAGATCGCCGTGAGGAGCGAGTGATGACCGACGAGACGCTGGAGCACAAGATCGAGTCCGGGTGGCACCCGATCAACATCGGCCACCTGGTGATGGGGCTGGCGTTCCTGTGCTTCGTCGGAGGCTGGGCGCTGGTGCAGGCCGACGTCGTCACGGGCGACGACATCCGGTGGCTGCTGCCGATCCCCTGGCTGGTCGCCGGCGTAGTCGGGCTCGGCGCCGTCGCGATCACCGGCGCCCGGCGGCACGGGGTCCGCCGCTAGGCGATCGGCGCGAGCATGGCCCGCGCCTCGACGCCGACCGACGGGTCGTCGCTGAAGACCCCGTCGACCCCGGCGTCGAGGAAGGCGCGGGCCTGCGCGACGCTCCCCCGCAGGGTCCAGACGAAGACCTGGAGACCGGCCCGGTGCGCCTCGGCCACCAGGCCGGTCGCGGTCGTGTCGCTCTCGAGCACCATCTGACGGGCCGGGCCGATCGCGTCGGCGTACGCCGCGACGCCGTGGCAGGTGAAGGCCTGTCCGACGTCGACGAGCTGCACCAGCGGCAGCACGGTCATCGGCGAGATCGCCCGCACGAAGGAGTCGTCGAACGACTGCAGCCACACCCGCTGACCCGGCCGGTCGATCCCGTGGTCGGCGAGCGTGCCGAGCACCTGGGCCGCCATCGGGAGGCCGACAGAGGCGAAGTAGGACGGGTGCTTGATCTCGATGTGCAGGCCGAGCCGGCGGCCGGCCCGGGCCGACTCCTCGGCGACCAGGAGGAGCAGCTCGTCGAAGGTCGGGATCCGGTCGCCGAACGCCGGCGCGTGGAGCGTGTGGAGCTCGGCGAGGGTGAAGTCGTCGACGAACCAGCCCTCCATCAGCCGCCCGTCGATCACCTTGCGCGTACGCCGGTCGGCGAACTCCGCCCGGAACGGTACGTCGGTCGTCCGGCTGAGCTCCGGGTCGTGGCTCACGACCAGGACGCCGTCCCGGCTCATGACGAGGTCGGCCTCGAGGGCGTCCGCGCCGAGCCGGGCGGCGAGGCGGAAGGACGCGAGCGTGTTCTCGGGCAGGTGGCTGGGTGCGCCACGGTGTCCGATGACGAGGGGGCTCATGGCCACACCGTCCGCATCCGGGGTGACCAGACGGCCCCCTCGACCTGAACCCCCGGTGACGCTTCCGGCAAGCCTTGTGCGGACTCCTGCGACACTGCGGGGGTGACACTGCCGTCCCTCGCCTCTCTCCAGTCACTGCCGCCGTCCGATCGGCCGGACCTCCTGGCCCCTCCCGTGGCGGCCGCGCTCGCGGACTGGCCGCACGCCGACGACGTCGCTGTCGTCGAGATCGACCCGGCGATCGCCGACACGGCGGCGATGAGCGAGGCCTACGGGCTCTCGCTCGAGACCGGCGCCAACTGCATCGTGGTGGCGGGCCGCCGCGACGGCGTCGAGCGGATCGCCGCCTGCCTGGTGCGGGCCGACACCAGGCTCGACGTCAACAACGTCGTCAAGCGGCTGCTCGACGTGCGCAAGGCGTCGTTCTTGTCGACGGACCGGGCGACCGCGGAGTCGGGGATGGAGTACGGCGGTATCACGCCGCTCGGGCTGCCCGCGGAGTGGCGGCTGCTCGTCGACGCCCGGGTGACCGACATCGACGTCGCGGTCATCGGGTCCGGCGTACGGCGCTCGAAGCTGCTGGTGCCGGGGCAGCTGCTCGCCGAGCTGCCGCGGGCCGAGGTCGTCGAGGGGCTCGCGGGCTAGCTCGCGCCTACGGGGTGTCCTCCCCGCGCCAGGTGATCCCCTCGCGGATGACCCGCGCCGGCGTGCCGGCCACGGCGGTGTGCGGCGGCACCTTCTGGCCGCGGACGACCGAGCGGAGGCCGACCACGCAGCCGTCGCCGATCTCGGCGTGCCCGGCGACGACGGCGTCACGGCAGAGCCAGACGTGCGAGCCGAGACGGATGTGGGCGCCGTACGGGTTGAGCCGCTCCCCCGTCTCCAGGTCCTCGAGCCGGTGCATGTCGTCGGTCGCGATGTAGACGTCGGCGGCCCAGAGCTGGTCCCGCTCGGCGAAGACCGAGCCGCCGTTGCGCGCGTCGACGACCGCGCGGGAGGTGGCGACGACGCCGCCCACCAGGACGATCGACGACGCGGGGCCGCAGTAGAGCTCGGCGCACGACATGAACGAGTCCGGGCCGATGAAGACCGTCGCATCGTCGCCGCCGAGCAGGAACGACGACACGGCGGAGATGTCGGTCCCGAGGACGATCAGCGCCCCGGAGAACGGGTAGTAGACCATCGTCTCGAGCAGCTTCTCGGGGATCGCGAACCCGGGCCGGGCATAGAGGGCGTTGCCGTAGTCCTCCCACCACTCGGGCAGCGGCCCGCCGCTCACGGCCCGCAGGTCGAGCGCGTCGAGGGCTTCCGCCGGGACTCCGAGCGCCCGGAGCCGGGTCCGGTGGTCCTCGGCGAGCGGACCACCGAGGGACCAGGGCTGGGCGGGCATGGAGTGTTTCTACCAGTCGAGGGTGGTACAGGTTCCTCCATGACCCTGGATGACGTGCCGCAGTCCTCGGGCGGCAACGGACGCGACGAGACGGCCGCCGAGCGGATGGACCGGCTGTGGGGCGACATCCTGCAGGAGCTCCGGGTGATGCAGACCGGTGCGCAGCTGCTCTCCGGCTTCCTGCTGACGCTGCCGTTCCAGAGCACGTTCAAGGACCTCGACGGCTTCGGCAAGACGCTCTACCTCACGCTCGTCGCCCTCACCGTCGTCACCACGGCCCTGGTGATGACCGCCGTCGCCACCCACCAGAGGCTGACCGGCCGCCACGTGAAGGACCGTGTCGTGGCCATGGGCCGCGGCGTCATCCGGCTCGTGCTCCTGATGCTCGCGCTCATCCTCGTCGGCATCACCGTGTTCGTCTTCGACGTGGTCCTGGACCGTGCGCCGGCCATCATCGCCGGCATCGTCGCCGCGGTGGTCCTGGCCACGCTGCTGCTCGTGGTTCCCGAGCGGCTGCGGCGGCTCGGGTGAGGCTCCTACGCTGACCCGGTGTCCGCGCTGCCCGACCAGCTCACTCCACACCAGCGGGACCTGCTCGGGTCGTGGCTTCCCGGCGCCGTGGTGGTCGGCGACCACAGCTGGGGACTGGTCGGCACCACGGTGCTCGAGCTCCGGACACCCGACGGCGCGTCGTACGTCGCGAAGGCCGGCGACGACGCGGACCACCAGCTGGCCCGCGAGATCAACGCCCACCGCCGATGGCTGCAGCCGTTGACGTCGCTCGGCCGGGCACCCGAGCTCGTCGAGGCGGACGAAGCGGCCAAGCTCCTCGTGACGCGCTGGCTGCCCGGGCGCCTGGTCGAGGGGACCGGCGCCGAGGCAGCGGTCGAGACCTACCGGCAGGCCGGCGAGCTGCTGGCCCTCCTGCACGGTCAGTCGGCGCTGGCGGACGAGGGCGAGTTCGAGAGTCGGCAGAAGCAGGAGACCCTCGCGTGGCTGCAGGCACGGCACCGGATCCGACCCGAGGCGGTCGCCGTCCTGACCGACGTGGCGGAGGCGTGGCCGACTCCACCGTCGGTCCTCGTCCCCACCCACGGGGACTGGCAACCGCGGAACTGGCTCATGGAGGACGGCGTCGTGAGCGTCATCGACTTCGGCCGCGCCGACCTCCGCCCGGCGCACACCGACCTCGGCCGGCTCTCTGTCCAGCAGTTCCGCACCGACCCCGCCCTCGAGCAGGCGTTCCTCTCCGGCTACGGCCGCGACCCGCGCGAACCCTCCGCCTGGCTGCGCCTGCGCGTCCGGGAGGCCGTCGCCACCGCCGGGTGGGCCTACAAGGTCGGCGACGAGGCCTTCGAGCGGCAGGGGCACCGGATGGTCGCCGACGTGCTGGCGGAGGTCGGCGGCGGCTGAGCTCGTGGCCCGGCGGGTCGGCTCCGACACCCGGCCGCGCGCGCCACAGCCTGTGCACGACCCTTGCCGGCGCCGCCCCCGTGGACGACAAGGGGCCCGTCCGACGACAACGGTACGGAGACCGAGACCGTCGGTCGCCCGGGGGCCTCCAGCCGCAGCTCCCGTCGGCGTTCCCCTGCCGGGATGCGCCGGCACCGGACGATAGGTTCGCGCCCATGAAGCTCTCGATGCCCCTGCAGTACGCCGGCAACCCGCGCGAGACGGCCGACCAGGTCGCGACGCTCGAGAAGGCCGGGCTCGACCAGGTCTGGGTCGCCGAGCCGTACGGCTTCGACGCCGTGAGCCTCATGGGCTACCTCGCGGCGAAGACCGAGACCGTCGAGATCGGCGCCGGCATCCTCAACGTCTACAGCCGCACCCCTGGTGCGCTGCTGCAGACCGCGGCCGGACTCGACAACGTCTCGAGCGGACGCGCGATCCTCGGTCTCGGGGCGAGCGGGCCGCAGGTGATCGAGGGCTTCCACGGCATGCCCTACGACAAGCCGCTCGCCCGCACTCGGGAGCTCATCGAGATCCTGCGGATGGGCCTGCGTCGCGAGACCCTGAAGTACGACGGCAAGATCTTCACCCTGCCACTCCCGGACGACCAGGGGCTCGGCCTCGGCAAGCCGCTCAAGCTGCTCAACAAGCCCGAGCGCGCCGACCTGCCGCTCTACGTGGCCGCCCTCGGCGACAACAACGTCGCGATGACCGCCGAGATCGCCGACGGCTGGCTGCCGTTCCTCTTCCTCCCGGAGAAGGCGACCGACGTCTGGGGCGCGGCCCTCGCCCGCGGTGCGGCCAAGCGGAGCGCGGACCTGAAGCCCCTCGAGATCAGCGCGGGCGGCATGGTGGCCATCGGCGAGGACGTCAAGGGCCTGCTCGACTTCGCCCGGCCGACGTACGCGCTCTATGTCGGCGGCATGGGCGCGCGCGGCAAGAACTTCTACAACCAGCTCGCCCGGGACTACGGCTTCGAGCAGGAGGCCCAGGAGATCCAGGACCTCTACCTCGGCGGCAACAAGCGCGACGCGGAGGCCAAGGTGCCGCTCGAGTGGCTCGACAAGGGCAACCTCGTCGGACCGGCGTCCTACGTCAAGGAACGGATCGCTGCGTTCAAGGAGGCGGGCGTGACCTCGCTCCAGATCCTGCCCGTGGGCGAGAACCCGGCGGCGATCGTCGAGCAGGTCAAGGAGTGGATCTCCTAGCCCGGAGGCGTCACACGCACCCCGGCGGCGGTGTCCGATGGGCATCGGGGAAAACCCCGATGCACTTCGAGTGCAAAAAGTGCTGGAGTTTAGACATGCACCGAGCCGTCGCCGGAAAGCTCACCGGCCCCATCACGAAGTGGCTGGTCCTCGCGGCCTGGCTGCTGATCGTTGCCGTGGCGTCGGGCTTCGCGATGAAGCTGACCGACGTCCAGAACAACGAGGCCTCGTCGTGGCTCCCCGACACCGCGGAATCGACGAAGGCGCTCGCCAAGCTGGCCCCCTTCCAGGACCAGAACGACATCCCCACCATCGTCGTCTACCACCGGGCGAGCGGGCTGACCGCCGCCGACTTCTCCGCCATCGCCGACCAGGCCAACCGGCTCGGCGACATCAACGGCGTCGTGCCGGGCACCAACGGCCGGCCCACGGTCGCCTTCCCGACCGACGTCGCCAGCGGCCAGCAGGCGGGCCTGGTGTCCTCCGACGGGACCGTGGCCACCACCGCGCTGACGTTCAACTTCGGCGCGGACGGCTGGAACAAGCTGCCGGACGTCGCCGACAAGATGCGCGCGATCGCCACGATCGACGGCGTCGACGTCCACCTCGCCGGACCCGGCGGGCAGGCCGCCGATGCGGCCGAGGTCTTCGGCGGCATCGACGGGACGCTGCTGTTCTCAGCGCTCGCCGTCGTCATCGTGATCCTGCTGTTCACCTACCGCAGTCCCGTGCTGTGGATCCTCCCGATCTTCTCGGCGGTGGTGTCCCTGCAGACGGCCGAGGCGATCATCTACTTCCTCGCCAAGTACGCCGACCTGACGGTCAACGGCCAGAGTCAGGCGATCCTCAGCGTGCTCGTCATCGGTGCCGGCACGGACTACGCGCTGCTGCTGGTCGCCCGCTACCGCGAGGAGCTGCGCCGCCACGAGAACCGCCACGAGGCGATGGCGTTCGCGCTCCACCGCGCCGCGCCGGCCATCATCGCCAGCGCGTCGACCGTCGCGATCGGCATGCTCGTGCTGCTGTTCGCCCAGATGAACTCCACGGCCGGCCTCGGACCGGTCGCCGCGATCGGCATCGTCGTGACGCTCGTCGTCATGCTGACGCTGCTCCCGGCGCTGCTGGTCATCTTCGGCCGGTGGATCTTCTGGCCGGCCCGGCCGTCGTACGGCTCGGCCGAGCCCACGTCGACGGGGTTCTGGGCCAAGGTCGGCAACCGGATCGCGCCCAAGCCGCGCCGGGTGTGGACCTTCACGGCCGGCGTGCTCGCCGTCGCCTGCCTGGGGCTGCTGGCGCTCAACACCGGCAACATCCCGAGCGACGAGCAGTACACCAAGACGGTCGACTCGACCACGGGCCAGCAGATGCTCATCGACCACGGCCTGGTCGACAACTCGACGCCCCTGCAGGTGGTGGCCAACGACTCGGAGACCGATGCGGTCGTCGCCGCGATCAAGACGGTGCCCGGCCTCGGGACCGTCAACACCGCCATCCCGGCGGTCGGGGGCGTGAAGTACATCGAGATCGAGCAAGGGCTCGACCCGGCCACCGCTAAGGCGGCCGACCAAGTGCGGGCCCTGCGCGCCGCCGTCCACAAGGTGCCAGGGGCCGACGCCCTCGTCGGTGGCTCGGCGGCGATCTACCTCGACACGTCGAAGGCGTCCCAACGGGACAACCTCGTGATCATCCCGCTGATCCTGCTCGTGGTCCTGATGATCCTGCTCGTGCTGTTGCGGGCGGTGCTGTCGCCGGTGATCCTCGTGCTCACCGTGGTGCTGTCCTTCGGCGCCGCCCTGGGCATCGCGACGCTGATCTCGCGCTACATCTACGGGTTCGACATGGCCGACTCGTCGTTCCCGCTGTTCGTCTTCGTCTTCCTGGTCGCACTCGGGATCGACTACAACATCTTCCTGATGACGCGGGTCCGCGAGGAGACGGCGACGAAGGGCACCCGCACCGGCTCGCTCGTGGCGCTGGCATCGACCGGTGGCGTGATCACGTCGGCCGGGCTGGTGCTGGCCGGCACCTTCGCGGTGCTGGGCACGCTGCCACTGGTGTTCCTCGCCGAGCTGGCCACGGCCGTCGCGCTCGGCGTCCTCATCGACACGCTGATCGTCCGCTCGGTGCTGGTCACCGCGATCAACCTCGACCTAGGTGGCGTGATCTGGTGGCCGAGCAAGCTCGACCGGTCGGAAGCAGTCGAACCGACCCCGAAGGAGCCGGCCCGGGAGATCGTCTAGCCGGCTGGTCGACCTCCTGACCGAGGCCCGGGATCCGACGGATCCCGGGCCTCGCGCATACCCGCTGGTAACGATTCGGAAATCACCCTGATGCGGTACTAGACGTGACCGCGATCACTCGATAAGTTGCCGCGGACAACAAACGGACCCCACCGTGACCTCAGCGTGCCGAACGGGCGGCGCTACCGCGGATGCACGGCTGGGCCCCACCCGCAAGGAGGCGGTTCGCGTGAAGCGAATGCACAGCTTGGTACTCGTCGGCGCCCTCGGTGCCGCTCTTTCGCTGAGCGCCTGTGGCTCCAGCGACAGCGACGGAAGCAAGGCCAGTGGCGGCGACTCGTCCAAGGCCGGCAAGATCGGCGTCATCCTGCCCGACACGCAGTCCTCGGTGCGTTGGGAGACGGCTGACCGGCCGGCGCTCGCGGCCGCGTTCAAGGCCGCCGGCGTCAAGTACGAGATCCAGAACGCCGAGGGCGACGCGGACAAGATGACGCAGATCGCCGACAGCATGATCACGTCGGGCGTCACGGTTCTCGCGATCGTCAACCTCGACTCCGCGTCGGGCAAGGCCATCGAGCAGAAGGCGGCCTCGCAGGGCGTCAAGACGATCGACTACGACCGCCTCACCCTCGGCGGCTCGGCTGACTACTACGTCTCGTTCGACAACACCAAGGTCGGCGAGCTGCAGGGCCAGGGTCTGCAGACCTGCCTCGGTGCCGGCAACAAGAACATCATCTTCCTCAACGGCTCGCCCACGGACAACAACGCCACCCTGTTCGCGCAGGGCGCGCACAGCGTCCTGGACAAGGTCTCGACCTACAAGAACGTCGGCGAGCAGGCCGTCCCGGACTGGGACAACGACAAGGCCGTCACGATCTTCGAGCAGCTCTACACCGCTGCCGGCGGCAAGGTCGACGGCGTTCTCGCCGCCAACGACGGCCTGGGCGGCGCGGCCATCTCGATCCTCGAGAAGAACGGCCGCGCGGGCAAGGTTCCGGTCACCGGCCAGGACGCGACCGTCACCGGTCTGCAGAACGTCCTCGCGGGCACCCAGTGCATGACGGTCTACAAGTCCGCCAAGCAGGAGGCCGGCGCACTGGCCGACGCCGCCATCGCGCTCACCAAGGGCCAGAAGGCTCAGACCACGGGCACCACGAAGGACTCGACCAGTGGCCGTGAGGTCCCGTCGATCCTCCTCGACCCGCAGTCGATCACGAAGGACAACGTCAAGGCCGTCATCGACGACGGTGGCCAGAAGGCCGCCGACGTCTGCGCCGGCAAGTACGCCTCGCTGTGCCAGAAGGCCGGCATCAGCTGACCCACGCCACATGCAGGGCACCCGGGCCGTCGGTGACGGCGGCCCGGGTGTCGGCATGGCAGGACAGCTGATTCGTTGTCCCGAACAACTAAAACGTTTTCCAACAACTCCGAAGAGGTCTCCCATGACGCAGCCGCTGCTCGAGCTCCGCGGTGTCAACAAGAGCTTCGGTGTGGTCCACGTCCTCCACGACGTCGACTTCGCCGTCTACCCCGGTCAGGTCACCGCGCTCGTCGGTGACAACGGCGCGGGCAAGTCCACCCTCGTGAAGATCATCGCGGGCATCTACGGCCGCGACAGCGGGGACTTCCTCTTCGACGGCAAGCCCGTCACGGTGCACAGCCCGAAGGACGTCGCCGACCTCGGCGTCGAGGTCGTCTACCAGGACCTCGCGCTGTGCGACAACCTCGACATCGTCCAGAACATGTTCCTCGGCCGCGAGGCCAAGAAGGGCGTGGCGCTCGACGAGGTCACCATGGAGTCCCGCGCCCGCGAGACCCTCGCCTCGCTGTCCGTCCGCACCGTCAAGTCGGTGCGCCAGAGCGTGGCCAGCCTCTCCGGCGGCCAGCGCCAGACGGTGGCCATCGCCAAGGCGGTGCTGTGGAACTCGCGGATCGTCCTGCTCGACGAGCCGACCGCCGCCCTGGGCGTCGCCCAGACCCGCCAGGTCCTCGACCTCGTACGACGGCTGGCCGACCACGGCCTCGGCGTCGTCCTGATCTCCCACAACATGACCGACGTCTTCGAGGTGGCCGACCGGATCACGGCGCTCTACCTCGGCCGCGTCGCAGCCGACGTCCCGGCGAAGGACGTCACCCACCAGCAGGTGGTCGAGCTCATCACGGCCGGACGCTCCGGCAACCTCGGCATCGCCGAGAGCGCCGACACCGCCGCCGTCTGACCACCCGCGACACACGCAGGAGACTTCCATGACCGTCGACTCCAACGACACGACCCCGACGCCGCGGCCGACCGGCGGCAGCCTCGCCGACACCGACTTCGCCGGCGACAACCGCCAGGCCGCCACGCTCGGCGACGCGCTGCGCGACTACCGGAACCGCGTACGTGGCGGTGACATCGGCTCGCTGCCCGCGATCCTCGGGCTCGTCGTGCTCTTCATCATCTTCAGCTTCGCCAACGACAAGTTCCTCTCGACGCTGAACCTCGCCAACCTCATCACCCAGTCGGGCTCCATCTGCGTGCTCGCCATGGGCCTCGTCTTCGTGCTGCTGCTCGGAGAGATCGACCTCTCCGCGGGTGTCGCAGGCGGTGTCGCCGCGTCGATCACCGGCCTGATGATGACCGACCACGGCCAGCCGTGGTACTTCGGCGTCATCATCGGCATCGCAGCCGGCGCCGTCATCGGCCTCGTGATCGGCACCCTGGTCTCCAAGCTGGGCATCCCGTCCTTCGTGGTGACGCTGGCGTTCTTCCTGGCCCTCCAGGGCGTCATCCTCAAGCTCATCGGGCAGGGCGGCGCGATCGGCATCGACGACAACGTGATCCGCGGCATGACCATCAAGAACGTGCCCGTCACGCTGGGCTGGATCCTCGCGGTCCTGCTCGTCCTCGTCTTCGCCGGCATCTCGCTCAACCGGCACCGCGTCCAGGTGGCCAAGAACCTCGCCCACGACCCGTTCGTGCTGGTCATCATCAAGATCGTCGTCTTCGCGGCCATCATCCTCGGCGTCACCGCGCTGCTCAACGCCAACCGCTCGCTCAACCCGGTCTTCCCGATCGAGGGCATCCCGTGGGTGCTGCCGGTCGTCGCCGTGCTCCTGATCTTCTGGACGTTCGTCCTCACCAGGACGTCGTACGGTCGTCACCTCTACGCCGTCGGCGGCAACGCCGAGGCGGCCCGCCGTGCCGGTATCAACGTCGGCCTCATGAAGATCAGCGCCTTCGTGATCGCGTCCTCGATGGCTGCCGTCAGCGGAATCATGGCCGCGTCCTACGCGGGCAAGGTCTCGCCCTCCTCCGGTGGCGGCAACACCCTGCTGTACGCCGTCGCGGCGGCGGTCATCGGCGGCACCTCGCTCTTCGGTGGTCGCGGTCGGGCCGTGGACGCCGTCATCGGTGGCGTGGTGATCGCGACGATCGCCAACGGGCTGGGCCTGCTCAACCAGGCGGCCTACATCAACTTCCTCGTCACCGGTGGCGTGCTCCTGCTCGCCGCGAGCGTCGACGCCATCTCTCGCCGCCGCCGCTCGGCGTCGGGCGTCTGAGGCGCCGGCGGAGACGCACAGGACGACCACGATGCGCGCGCCGCGGCGGGTCGGGACGGGTACCAACCAGGAGGCCGTCCGCCGTCACAATCTCGGGACGGTGCTGCGCCACGTCCACCGGTCGGGTCAGCTCTCGCGTGCGGAGCTGACCCGCCGGATGGGCCTGAACCGCTCCACCATCGCCGCTCTCACCGGGGAGCTGGAGACGCTCGGCATCACCGAGCGCACCGGCCCGGCCCAGGAACCCGGGGAGCGGCAGGGCGCCGGACGCCCCTCGACCGGCGTACGGCTGGCCGAGACCGGCCCCTACGTCATCGCCGTCGACCTCACGGTCGACCACGCGACCGTCGCCCGCGTCGGCCTCGGCGGCCGGATCCAGCAGCGGGCGCACGCGACCACCGCCGGCCTCGCCGAGGCCTGGCAGGTCGGCGCAGCCGTCGCGACGCTGATCCGGCAGGTCGTCGCCGACGCCGCCCCCGCCGCTCCCCTGGTGGGCATCGGCATCGCGGTGCCCGGCCTGGTCCGTCGTAGCGACGGGCTGATCCGGCTCGCGCCCAACCTCGAGTGGCACGACGTGTCGTTCAGCTCGGTGGTCCTGGCCGCCCTCGGCGTCGACATCCCGATCGTCGTCGCCAACGACGCCGACCTCGGCGCGCTGGCCGAGCACGAGCGCGGTGCGGGCGTCGGCATCGACGACCTCGTCTACATCTCCGGCCAGGTCGGCGTCGGCGCCGGCATCATCGCCGGCGGCCACCCGCTCGAGGGCGTCGGCGGGTACGCCGGCGAGATCGGCCACCTCCGCTTCGACCCCTCCGGACGTCCTTGCCACTGTGGCAGCGTGGGCTGCTGGGAGACGGCGGTCGGTGGTCACGCCATCGCCGAGGCGATCGGCTGCTCGGCCGAGAAGGTCGCCCAGCTTCCCGAGCACCTGATGGCGCTCACCTCGGCCCCACCGGAGCTGCGTCTGATCGGCAGCGACATCGGACGGGGTCTGGCCTCCATCGTCAACGCGTTCAACCCGCAGCTGGTGGTCCTCGGTGGCTACTTCAGCTCGCTGTTCCCCCTCGTGCGAGACGACATCATGAGCGGGCTGTCCGGCGCGGCGATGACGGCGACCGTCGAGTCCGTCACCGTCTCACTCCCCTGCCTCGGCGACGACTCGGTGCTGCTCGGTGCCGCCGAGGCCGCGCTCGAGCCGCTCCTCGTCGACCCGGTCGGATCCGTCGGCGCGGCACTGCTCGACGTCCCGGCCCGGCTCGCGGGCTGACCGGCGGCGCGCCGGTCGACGGTGGTCGAGTAGTACGGCGCGCTCACGCCAGGTCGAGCGCCCCGGAGAACACGTCGCTGAACGACTGCTCGGCTGCGCCGATCGCGGCGGCCTCGATGCCGAGGGTGGAGAGGCGCAGCTCGGGGCGGTGCTGCGAGGGCGAGGCGAGCCGGGCGTCGAGGGCCTCGCGCGCGGGGCCGAGGACGAGCTCCCCGAGCGGGACGAAGTAGCCGCCGAGCACGACCACGGCCGGGTCGAGCACGGACGTGAGCATGGCCAGCCCGAGGCCGACGTCGCGCCCCACGGTGTCGAGGGCGCCGGCGACGCGGGCGTCGAACGCGGCCGCAGCGGCGACCGAGGTGGCCGTGGCCAGCGGCGTGTCGAGCTCCGGCAGGCCGACCTTGGCGAGCACCGCGTGGAGACCGATCGAGGCCTCCCAGCATCCGCGACGGCCGCAGCCGCACAGGGCCGTGGAGTCGCCGATCGGCATGTGGCCGACCTCGCCGGCGAAGCCGACGGCACCGCGCATCAGCTCGCCGCCGTCGACGATGCCGGCGCCGATGCCGACGGTTCCGGTCAGGTAGAGCGCGTGGTCGGTGTCGGTGGCGGCACCGTGGTGGGCCTCGGCGTACGCCGCGCAGTTGGCGTCGTTGAGGACACGGACCGGGCAGCCGAGGACCCGCTCCACGTCGGCGACGAGACCGTCGCCCGAGAGGCCGATGTTGGGGGCCCAGTCGATGGTGCGGTTGTCGCCGCGGACGAGCCCGGGGACGGCGACGGTGCCGGAGACGAGCACCTCACCGTGCCCGGTGACCTCGCGGCGCGCCCACGCGGCGAGCGCGAGGAGGGCCTCGACGTCACCGGAGGAGTCGACGGGTCGGGTGGCGCTGAGCCGGACCTCGCCGGCGAGGTCGAGCACGGCGACAGCGACGTAGTCGACGTTCAGCTCCAGACCGAGGCCGAGGTAGCGCTCGCCCGAGAGCGCGACGGGAGTGCCGGGGCGGCCGCGACCGGTGACGACCGACTCGGACTCGGAGACCGCGCCCACGGCCTCCAGGCCGGCGACGATGACCCCGACGGTGGCCTTCGCGAGGCCGGTGCGCTTGGCCAGCTCGGCCCGGGTGGCCGGGCCGAGCTGGCGCAGACTGCGCAGGACGATCGACGTGTTGCGCCGCCGCAGCCCCTCGGTGGAGCTCGGACTGCCAGCGCGGTCAGCCGTCGTCGTCATGGGCGGAGGGTACGGCTCAGCGAACGCCGTAGAGGTGCTCGAGCGCGAGCTGGTCGAGCTTCTCGACCGCCGCGCCCTGGGCGCCGAGGACCTCCGGGTCGGGGAGCTCCCACTCGAGGAACTGCTCCCAGCCCTCGCCGGCGGCGAGGGTCGGCTGGGCGAGCTCGGGCAGCTTGGCGGCCTCGAGCGCGGCCTGGACCTCGGGGTCGGCGCGGAACGCCTTCACCTTCTCGCGCAGGATGAGGTAGTTGCGGATGTTCGCCTCGGCGGTCACCCAGACGCCGTCCTCGTCCTCGACGCGCGACGGCTTGTAGTCGAAGTGGACGACGCCGTCGTAGCCACCGGCGAGCAGGGTGTCGACGACCCAGAAGGCGCCGCGGACGTTGCCGGCGCCGAAGCGCAGGTCCTGGTCGTACTTCGGACCGTTCTGGCCGTTGAGGTCGATGTGGTAGAGCTTGCCGGACCACAGCGCCTGGGCGTAGCCGGCGGCGGCGTTGAGGCCGGCCATCTCCTCGTGGCCGATCTCCGGGTTGACGCCGACCAGCTCGGGACGCTCGAGCTCGTTGATGAACGCGAGGGCGTGGCCGATCGTCGGGAGCAGGATGTCGCCGCGGGGCTCGTTGGGCTTCGGCTCGATGGCGAAGCGCATGTTGTAGCCCTTGTCGGTGACGTACTGGCCCAGGATGTCGAAGGCCTCCTTCATCCGGTCCAGGGCGACGCGGGTGTCCTGCGAGGCGCCGTACTCGGCACCCTCACGACCGCCCCACGCGACGTAGACCTCGGCGCCGAGCTCGGCGGCCAGGTCGATGTTGCGCATGACCTTGCGGAGCGCGTAGCGACGGATGTCGCGGTTGTTGTTGCTCATCGCGCCGGCCTTGAAGATCGGCTGCGAGAAGAGGTTGGTGGTCGCGGTGGTGACGACCAGGCCGGTGTCGGCCAGGCCCTTCTTGAACCGCTCGATGATGGCGTCGCGCTCAGCGTTGGAGGAGCCGAACGGGATGACGTCGTCGTCGTGGAAGTTGACGCCGTAGGTGCCGATCTCGGCCAGCTTCTCCAGCGCGTGGACGGTGTCCATGTGCGGGCGGGTGGCGGTGCCGAACGGGTCGACGCCCTGCCAGCCGACGGTCCAGAGACCGAAGGAGAACTTGTCTTCCTTGGTCGGAGCGGGGATCTCGATGCTCATCGTGGGTGCCTCTCTTGTGGTGGGTCTTGCGTAGATCTGGAGCTGGGTCAGGCGTCGCGCAGCGCCGCGTAGGCCTCGCGCACGCCGGGAGTCGGGTCGGCCTCGAGGGTCTCGGTGTCGGGCAGCTGCCACTGCGGCAGCGACCCGGTGAGCGCCCACGCGGCCTGGCGGGCGGCGCCGAGGGCGACGTACTCCCCCGACGGCGGAAGGACGACGGGACGGCCGAGGATCGCCGGTGCGAGGGCACGTACGGCGGCCGACTTGGTGGCGCCACCGACCATGAGGATCCGCCGCGGCTCCTGCCCGGTCGCGCCGACGACGAGGTCGACGGCGTCGGCGAGGGAGCAGAGCAGCGCCTCGAAGGCAGCCCGGGCGAGGTCCTCGCGCGTGGTGCGCGGCGTGAGGCCGACCCAGGTTCCGGTGGCGTCGGGACGGTTGGGGGTGCGCTCGCCGCCGTAGTAGGGCAGGAAGGTCACCCCGCGGGACCCGGCCGGCGCCTGGAGCGCGAGGCGGGCGAGCTCGTCGTGGTCCACCCCGAGCCACTTCGCCTGGAGGTCGAGGATCTGCGCGGCGTTGATGGTCGTGGCCATGGGGAGGTAGCCGAACGCGGCGTCGGCGAAGCCGGTGATCGCGCCGCTGCCGTCGGCGACCGGGACGGCGCTGATGGTGGACGCGACGCCCGAGGTCCCGATCGAGATCAGCACGTCGCCGGGCTCGAGGCCCATCCCGAGCGCGGCGGCGGCGTTGTCGCCGGTTCCGCCCGCGATCGGAGCGCCGCCGGCCATCTCGGCGCCGGCCGTGCCCGGCTCGACCAGCCGCGGGAGGTCGATCTCGTGGCCGATCGCGGCGGCCGCGAGGTCGGGGCGCCACTCGCCCTTGGCGGTCGCGAAGTAGCCGGTGCCCGAGGCGTCACCGCGGTCGGTGAACGCCGTCGTACCCGGCGCCGCGACGTGACGCGAGACGTAGTCGTGCGGGAGCAGCACCTCGGTGACACGTGCAGCGTTGTCCTGCTCGTGGTCGCGCACCCAGCGCAGCTTGCTCGCCGTGAACGACGCGACCATGACGCTGCCGATCACGTCGGCGCAGGCCTGCGGGCCGCCCAGCTCCTCGATGAGGTCACGGGCCTCCTGGGCGGAGCGGGTGTCGTTCCAGAGGAGCGCGTCGCGCACCGGCTCGCCGGCGGCGTCGAGAGCGACCATGCCGTGCTGCTGGCCGCCGACGGAGATCGCCGCGGCGCGGCCGAGCAGGGGCCCGGCGGCCTCGTCGAACGCGGCCAGCCAGGCCCGCGGGTCGACCTCGGTGCCGGCCGGGTGGGGGGCGCTGCGCTGCTCGACGACGGTGCCGTCGGAGGCGTCGACGAGGAGGGCCTTGGTGGACTGCGTGGAGGAGTCCACGCCTAGGACGTGCGTCACAATCACTATTAAGTACGAGTCTCAAACGAAAGTCAACTGGTGGCCACGCACAGACCCGAGGCCCGACCCGCGACACGGTGCATGCGGCAGGCCATGATGGGGACCGCACGAGAAGACCCCGACGCAACTGATGACGAGAGGACACCGTGATGACCGAAGAGCGCGAGTCGTACGGCGACTACAGCGTCGACGACGAGGACCAGCCGGGCGCCGAGGACGACGGCACGCCCGACGACGTCGAGGACGAGCTGGATCGCGGCTACTCCCCGCCGGAGCGCTACTCGACCGACTACGGCAACACGCCGTGGGAGGAGGAGCACCGCGAGACCATCGACCAGCGCATGCGGCAGGAGGTCCCGGAGAAGGACCCCTACGACGACGGCTGGAACGACGAGGACGTCGACGACGGCGAGGTCGGCGACCAGCGCGCCGGGCGCCTGGTCGATCCGGACCAGGGGTCCGGCGAGGACACCGAGAAGGACATGGTCGGCGAGGACGTCGGCATCGACGGTGCAGGCGCCTCTGCCGAGGAGGCGGCGGTGCACGTCGTGCCGGACGACGAGTGGGAGCAGTAGCTCACAGCGCGCATGTCCGCTCCTGCGCTCGGTTACCTAAGCGCAACGGAGCCCCGCTTCCTGGCGGGGCCTGGACATGGAGGGAACCATGGAGTTTCTGTTGTGGATCCTGGCGGTCATCCTCGTGATCGCAGGCATCGTGAGCCTCGTTCGCGGGCAGATCCTGTGGGGCATCGTGCTGATCATCGTCGGCCTGCTGGTCGGCCCGGGTGGAGTCAGCATCTTCACCTAGACCGCGCGGATCGACACGACGGGGACGCCCCCGGCGACCACTGGCAACGGTGGACGCCGGGGGCGTCCCCCGTGTCGGGACAGTGTCATGGGCCGGTGAGGGACGACGCCGCCACTCGCAGGTCGGCGACGAGTCCGTCGTACGTGGCCCCCCGCGCCTCACGCGCCCGCAGCACCGCCGACGGATGGGTCGTGGCGAGCACCCAGGCGGGCGCGGCCTCGGACTCCCGAGGCCAGCTGTCCAGCACGCCCCGACGCTCGCCCACCTTGAACCCGGAGCCGTAGAGCGCCTTGCCGGCGGTGCCGCCGAGCAGGACGACCCCGTCCGGCCGCACGACCGTCAGCTCCGCCTCCAGCCAGGGCAGGCACGCGACGACGTGCTCGCGCCCCGGCGACTCGTGGATGCGCCGCTTGCCACGGGTGGTGAAGCGGAAGTGCTTGACCACGTTGGTCGTGTAGACCCGGCCCGGATCGATGCCGGCGTCGGCCAGCGCCCGCTCGAGCACGCCACCGGCGGGCCCGACGAAAGGACGGCCCTCGCGGTCCTCGCGATCGCCGGGCTGCTCGCCGACCAGCATGAGGTCGGCGTGAGCAGCACCCTCGCCCATGACGGCCTGCGTCGCGGGTGCGTAGAGCTCGCAGCCGCGGCAGGCCGGCAGGGCGTCACGCAGAGCGCCGAGCGTGGGCCGGGCGGGGACCCACTGCTCGGCGCCCGGACGCTCCTCGGCACCCTCGGGGTCACTCCGGCCTGAGCGGGTCATGCCCCAGGTCCATCAGCCGGCGCCGGCCACGGTCGTCCGCGACCGGTGCGTCCAGCTCCTCGCCGCGCTTGCCGACGACCTTGTCGACGACGCGGCGCATCACGGCCACGTCGTCGTGGGTCAGGTCGGCCTTGCGCTTGCCCAGGATCTCCAGGACCCGGTGGCCGAGCGGCGGCCCGGCCTGGTCGGGCAATGCCTCGGTCTCCTCACCGGCGCCCTCGACCGCGAGCCACTCCTGCAGCTCGCGCGACGTCATGTTGACGACGCGGTGGAAGTTCTCCCAGGTGATCTCGTCGACGACGGTGTCGGCCATGCCTGTCCCCTCTCGTCGGTCGGGTGGACTGCTCCCGTACCCACCGCGCGCGAGGGCTCACCCCGGCCGGCGCGCCGTCACCTCGATCTCGATGAGCATCCGCGGGTCGAGCAGCTCGCACATCTGCATCGTCGCCGCCGGCGGATGGGCCCCGAAGGCCTCGCGCAGCACCGGCCAGCACGGCTCGAAGTCGTCGCGGTCGGGCAGCAGGTAGCGCACCCGGACGACGTCCGCGAACCCGCAGCCGGCCTCGGCCAGGGCGGCGGCCACGTTGCGCAGCGCCTGCTCGGCCTGCGCGACGACGCCGTCCGGGATCGTCATCGTCGCGTAGTCGAACCCGGTGGTGCCCGACACGTGCACCCAGCCGCCGTCGACGACGGCGCGGGCGTAGCCGATCTGCTCCTCGAACGGAGAGCCGCTGGAGATCGTCTGCCTCGTCACGCGGGCGAGCGTAGCGAGATCCGGCGTGCGAGGATCGGGGTCGTGTACGTGCCCCGGTTCAACGCGGTCGCCGACGACGCCGAGATCCGGCGGCTGGTGGCCACCGTCGGCGCCGGCGAGCTGATCACCACCGGCCCTGACGGCTATCCGCTGGCGACCCGCCTGCCGCTGGTCTGGGACGGCGACCGGGTGCTGCTCCACATGGCGCTGGCCAACCCGCACTGGCGCTCGGTGGAGCCGGACAGCCCGGCTCTGCTCGTCGTGACGGCCCCCGAGGCCTACGTCTCCCCCGCCTTCTACCCGTCCAAGGCGGAGCACGGGCGCGTGGTCCCGACCTGGAACTACAGCGCGGTGCAGATCGCCGGGCGGCTCACCGTGCACACCGACCCGGCGTGGAAGCGCGCACAGGTCGCGCTGCTCACCGACACGATGGAGGCCGGACGCACGGAGCCGTGGGCGGTCGACGACGCCCCGGCGACGTACGTCGACCAGCAGCTGAAGGCGATCGTCGGCCTCGAGCTCGCCGTCGAGCAGGTCGCGGGCAAGGCGAAGCTCAGCCAGAACCGCTCCGCGGCCGACCAGGCCGGCGTCGTCGCCGGGTTGCGCGCCACCGGCCGGCCCCGCGACCTCCAGGTCGCCGACGCGATGGATCGGCTGGCCGGCGACTGAGGGACGCGGTCAGAGGGTCGCGTAGAGGTCGCGCAGCCGGCCCTTGACCATCTTCCCGGTCGGCGTACGCGGCAGGTCGTCGCGGAAGTGGAACTCCTGCGGCACCTTGAAGTGGGCGATCCGCTCGCGGGCGTACGCCGTCAGCTCGGCCGCAAGCCCCTCCCCCGGCTCGGCGCCCGGCGCGGGCTCGACGAAGGCGACCACCCGCTCCCCCATGTCCTCGTCCGGTACACCGATCACGGCGATGTCGCCGACGGCCGGGTGGAGCGTGAAGAGGTCCTCGATCTCCTGCGGGTAGATGTTCACGCCACCGCTGATGATCACGAAGGCCTTGCGGTCCGTGAGGTAGAGGAAGCCCTCCTCGTCGAGGTAGCCGAGGTCGCCGACGGTGGTCCAGTTCGGGTGGTCCGGGTGCTCGGCGGCCGACGTCTTGGCGTCGTCGTTGTGATAGCTGAAGTTGCGGACCTCGCGCTCGAAGTAGATGGCGCCGACCTCGCCGGGCGGCAGCTCGCGCCCGTCCTCCGCCACGATGTGCGGGATGCCGAGCAGCGGCCGCCCGACCGATCCCGGGTGCTCGAGCCAGGTGGTGGAGTCGATCATCGTCGAGCCGTTGGCCTCGGTGGAGGCGTAGTACTCCTCGATGACCGGGCCCATCCAGTCGATCATCCGGCGCTTCACGTCGACCGGACAGGGCGCGGCGGCGTGCACCACGCACCGCAGCGTCGAGACGTCGTAGCGCTCGCGCACGTCGTCGGGCAGCTTGAGCATCCGGACGAACATCGTCGGCACCATCTGGGCATGGGTCGCGCCGTACCTCTCGATCGCGGCCAGGGCGCCCTCGGCGTCGAAGCGCTCCATCATCACCACGGTCCCACCGGCCGAGTGGACAGCGCCCATGAACCGCAGCGGCGCGGCGTGGTAGACCGGCGCCGGCGAGAGGTAGACCGTGTCCTGGCCGAAGCCGTAGACCTTGCCGAACACGGCCGGGTAGAGGTAGCCGGGCTCGTCGACGGCGATCGCCGGCAGCGGTGGCTTGATGCCCTTCGGGCGGCCGGTCGTGCCGCTGGAGTAGAGCAGGTCGTCGCCGTGCGGCTGCTCGGGCAGCGGCTCGTCGCCGGCGGCGGCGAGCGCCGCCCCGTAGTCGGCGTACCCGGGGACCTCGCCGCCGTACGCGAGCCGCTCGGCGACGTCGACGTCGAGACCGGCCACGGTGTCGGCGAGCGCGGCGGAGACGACCAGCGCCTTGGCGCCGCAGTCGCGCACGATGTAGGACGCCTCGGCCGCTGACAGGTGACTGTTGACGGCGGTGACGTAGAGCCCCGAGCGCATGACCGCCCAGTAGACCTCGTAGGTCTCGGGGCGGTTGTCGCTGATCATCGCGACCACGTCGCCGACCCGCAGCCCGGCGGCCCGCAGGTGCCGAGCGAGCCGCAGGCTGCGGTCGTCGAGCTCGGCGTAGGTGAGCGTGCGGCCGCTCCCCGCCATGACCAGCGCTGGCTTGTCGGGCGTCTGGAGCGCCCAGGTTCCCGGGTACATGCCAGGAGCCTGCCAGCGCGGTCGGTCGTGCGGAAGGGGTCGGGCGCAGCGCGGAGCTCAGAGCACCGTGGCGCCGTACATCTCCCCCAGCGGATCGGCGAGGAGCTCCAGGCGGGCACCGTCCGGGTCGCGGAAGTAGAGCGACGTCCCGCTCTCGACCAGGTAGTCGACGCCCGCCTCGTCGAGCTTCTCCTGCAGGTGCCGCCACCGGTCGGGCGTCACGGAGATGGCCAGGTGGTGCAGACCACCCAGCACCTCGGCGTACGGGCCGAGGTCGAGGCCGGGGAGGTCGAAGAACGCGAGCAGGTTGCCGTTGCCGATGTCGAAGAAGAAGTGGTTGGAGCCGGCATAGTCGCGGTTCTCGAAGATCTCGGTGAGCGGGAACTCGAGGACCCCCTGGTAGAAGTCGATCGTGCGCCGCACGTCGGAGCAGAGGAGCGCGAAGTGGTGCAGTCCGCTGCCGCTGGTGGCGGCCCGGTCGCCAGGCGGCCGGAGGTACTCGGCGCGGATCCGCTCCCGCTCCGCGGCGATCCCGGCGAGGTCGAGGGTCATGACGTCATCACCTCAGATCCGCGAGAAGCTGGCCAGGAAGCGGTGCGCGAGGTCGCGGTCGCCGTGGATCGTGCCGCCGTCTCACCGCGTCCAGCCGGTTCGCCTTGCTGGCGAAGTCCATGAAGCTCCATGCGCTCATCGCGGCCTCCCGACCCGATCGATGCACAGCCTGCAGCCGGGGTGGTTGCATGCGAAATCATGGTCCTCGCCCCGGTGGCGCTGTCAACGGGGCGACGTACGCCGGCCGGACCCGAAGCAGCCTTGCAGTGATATTCGAACAGGTGTACTATCGGGGGTAGATCGTAAGTCGTCTCCACGCGCCGGATCTCGCGGCCCCTCCACGTCGATCTGCTGACCTCCTGTCACGCATCCGTGGAGACCTGATGACGGCGGCCGACCTGGTCGCCTCGCTGCGTGACCGAGTGCGGCTGGCGCCGGCCGAGGGCAAGCGCCAGGTCGCCCTCGCACGCGCGTTGGCCGACCATCCGCTCACCCGGGTCGCGCTCGCGGCGGGCGGCATCCGGGCCGCCTCGGCCGCAGTCGTCACCCGCGCACTCGACGCGCTGCCCGCCGACCTGGACCCCGCCCTGGGCGAGCAGGCCGAGCAGTACCTCACCGGCGAGGCCCACGCCCACGACACCCAGGCGCTGCGCCGCCTCGCCGACCACCTCGAGGAGGTGAGCAACCCCGAGGGGCGGACGCCCGACTCGCCGCCCAGCTCGCCCGCGCCGAAGCGAAGGCGCAGCGGGCCGCGTTCGTGCACCTGTGGCACGACGAGCCGACCGCCACGACCGAGGGCGTCTTCCGCCTGCCGCTGCTCTCCGGGGTCAAGCTGCAGCGGATGCTGGAGTCACTGCTCAACCCCGACCGAACCGACCCCATCCCCACGGACGACCCGCACACCGGCGCCCGCCTCTCCGGCGACGAGCGACGCGGCCAGGCCTTCATCGAGCTTCTCGACCGCGTCCCCTCCACCGGCCTGCCGACCCGATCGGCGTCCTGGGGCGAGGCTCACCACCTCACCGCCTGGAGCAAGGACGGGCCGACCGACCTGACCCACGGCGTGCTCCTGTGCCAGCGCCACCACACGTACGCCGACCATCCCGACTTCCAGGTCGGACGACTGCGGCCCGGACGCCTTCGCATCCACCGGCGCTGCTGAGGTCAGCGGGCCGTGGCGCCGTCGTGGCGACCGCGGTCTCAGATGAACTGGTTCAGGAACGCCCGCGAGTAGGCCGTATCGACGCGCTGGTAGCTACCGGTCGCGTTGCACGTCAACGAGTTCACGTACGACGCATCGCCGATCACGTACGGTCCGAGGAACGCCCCTCCGCCGGAGTCTCCGAAGCAGGATCCGCCGCCGGCCTTCGAGTCGCGGTCGTTGATCTGGAAGACGACCACCTCGGTCTGGACGTTCTTGAGGAACGACGTGGTCGAGCGCCGCTCGGTGATGACGACCTGGGCCTTCTTGTCACCGATCTCGACGCCGTAGCCCACCAAGGTGAAGGTCTCCCTCTTGAGCGCGCCCTGGTTGGCGTCGAGGGTGCCGACCGGGAGCAGCGGGGCGGGAGAGATCGCCGGCCACTTGGTCGTCGCCGGCGCATCCAGCACGACGACACCTTGGTCGTGCTGCTTCGAGATGCCCAGCTTGCCCGTCCATCCGGGGTCGGGGTGGGCGGTGCCGGTGATGTAGTGGGTGGCACGCGCGGCACGCTCCGCGGCGCTGATGTTGGCGGCCAACGGATCACCGGGCAGGTCGGTGTCGAAGGAGACGTAGACGTTGGTCGCGGGGTGGGCCCCGTCATCGCCGGTGCAGTGCCCCGCCGTCAGGACGACGGTGGGCGAGATCAGCGTGCCGGAGCAGCGGAACCGTCCCTCGGACGTGGTGAAGCGGATGACGCCGACGTTGGTGTGCACCTCGTCGCGCTGACCGGCGGTGATCGCCGACGCCGACGGTGCGGTCGCCAGGAGTGCGGTGACGAGAAAGAGGCCGGTGAGCACGGCGCCCACGCGAGCCGGTCGAATCTTCTGCATCGAGAACATCCCTCCCCGTTGGTGGTTCGGGCAGTCCACCACGGCGATCGGCCACTGACAATCGCCAGGACCGGTGAAGTCCTGCCGCACGCAGCCGCACCGAAGACCCGCGAGCCTCCGCCCCCGCCCGGACCCTGTTGGCTCAGGCGCGGGACGCCTTGTACTCCTTGTTGGCGTACATCTCGGCGTCGGCTCTGGCGAGCGCCTCGCTGAAGGTCTCGCGCGGCCGCAGCTGGGTCAGACCGGCGGTCCAGCTCACCCCGGAGGTCGCCCTGAGCGCTGCCACCGTGTCCCGCGCGGCGACCTCGTCGACGCCGTCGAAGAGCAGCACGAACTCATCGCCGCCGATCCGGCCGACCTTGACCGGCGTACGCCTGAAGGCCAGGCGCCACTCGTCCGCCGCGGCCACCAGCAGCGCGTCACCGGCGCGGTGACCGTGCGCGTTGTTGACCTGTCTCAGGTCGTCGAGGTCGATCAGGGCGACGCAGATCGGGGCGCCGCGCTCGCCCTGGCGTGCCATCAGCTCGCGGGCGGCGTCCTCGACGCCCCGGCGGTTCAGGACGTCGGTGAGCGGGTCGACGTCAGTGAGTCGCCGCACCCGTCGGCGCAAGGTGTGCACGATCTCCGCGGTCACCATCGCCTGCCCGGCGAGGAGCACGGCGGCGACGGTCAGGTAGAGGTTGTCGCGCCAGACGATCGCGGTGACCCAGAGCGACAGGCCGGCATAGAACACCGCCACCGCGGGCCGGGCGAGCAGCCAGCTCGCGTACGCGCCCAGCATCGACAGCCCGAAGCCGTTGCTCAGGGCCGCGAGGTCCAGGTGCGTGGTCCGAGTCATCGAGGCGATGCCGAGCAGCTGGACGGCGAGCATGACCGTCGCCTCCGGCTGGCGGAAGCGGGGTCCGCGGGCGACGGTGTACGCCGCCATCGCCACTGCGAGCACGGCGAGCGCGCCGAGCTTCTGCGGTGCGTTGGTTCCGGGCGTGCGCAGGAGAGCACCGCACGTCAGGGCGACCGCGTCGATGAGGTAGATCAGCGCCGTCACCGCCACCAGGGCGGTCGGCCTGCCCCACGGTGACGTGCGTCCGACCGGTGCAGCGGGCGCCCAGCCAGCCTGCAACGCCCTCACCACACCCGCAACTCGATCTCGACCGTCTCGATGACTGCTGCCGAGTCCGCCATCGCCGCTCCATGCTAGAGGGGCGAGCGCCGCAGCGAAGGAGAACGGCGGAGTCCGCGGCCGGCACTCCGGTGCCGCTCAGTTGATGATCTCGGCCCGCTCGTCCGCGCGAATCGCCGCCAACCGGTCACGCCAGGCCTGGAGCGCGTCGGGACTCAGCCGTGTCCAGTCGGTCACCTCGCCGACGACCTCGAGCGGCTCCGTGCTGCGGTAGGACCGGGTGGGGTTGCCCGGGAACTTCTTGTCGGTCACATTCGGGTCGTCCTCGAACACGCCCGTCGGCCTCACGAGGTAGACCCGCGGCGCCCCGTCGCCCGGGGCGAGCTCTGCAGCGAGCCCGGCACCGTCGGGCAGCGCCGTGAAGTAGATGTGGTTCATCACGACCTCGGGCCGGTAGTTCGACCGGAAGCCCGCCGTCAGGAAGTCGCCCACCCGGAGATCGGCCTTGGTGCCGTGGAAGAACGGCCCCTCGTCCGGCACATCAGGCATGGCCACAGCCTACGGGGAGAGGACCGCGTCGGGTCTCAGCCGACGGTCGACGTACGGCGTCAGGACGGCCGTTGGTCGGGGGTGCTGGTCTGCTCGGACTCCGCGCCGGTGCCGGCCGGGTCGTCCGTTCGCTCCTCGGACTCCTCCAGGATCGCCTCGGCCTGCTCCCGGGGGTCGTCGCTGCCGGCGGCGACCTCCTCGGGCAGCAGCTCGGCGCGCGAGGTCACGTGCTCGTCGTCAGGGGTGTCGTTCATTCCGGGGCGGTACCCGTCCGGCGCACGCGCCGCACAGGACGTCCCCCTCCGGGGCTTCAGGTCGTGCAGCTGCGGCCGTCGCGAGCCGGCGTCACTCGCCGGACGGGCAGAGTCGGTCGACGAGCTCGCGTACGTGGTCACCGCTCGGAGCGTCCGTGCCCAGCAAGCGATGGATGACCATTCCTTCCACGAGCGCATCGAGCCCGACCGCCGCGCCGGGGCTGACGAAGCGCTGCAGGGTGTCCCGGCTCGCCTCCATCCACCGTTGGGTGAGCTCGCGCAGGCTGGGGTCGCGGAGCGCGGCGAGATAGAGCTCCAGGGCGACGGCCCAGTCGTCCTGGTCCGCTCCGGCGTTCCCGGTGATGAGGTCGGTGACCGCGTCGACGAACCCGTCGTGGCCGGAGACGCGGGCGAAGTGTGCGGCGTACACCTCCGAGAGCCGCGACGCATGCTGCTCGAACGCCTGCCGGCACAGGTCGTCGAGACCCGTGAAGTGGTAGGTGAGGGAGCCGAGCGGTACGTCGGCCCGGGCCGCGATCAGGCGATGCGTGGTGTGGGCCAGACCGTGCTCCGCGATGACGGCGAGGGCGGCGTCGATGATCCGCTGTCGCCGTTGGGGGTCGAAGCGCCGAGGGCGCGCTGCCGTCACGACCTCTGTCCCGCGCTCAGAGCTCGCGGACGACGCGGGCCGGGCTGCCGACCGCGACGACGTCCGCAGGCAGGCTGCGCGTGACGACGGATCCGGCGCCGACCACGGTGTTCTCGCCGATGGTCACGCCCGGGCACACGATGACCCCGCCCCCGAGCCACACGTTGTCGCCGATGGTGATGGGCTCAGCGGCCTCCCACTTGTCGCGGCGCGGCCCCGGCTCGAGCGGGTGCGTCGCGGTGAGGAGCTGGACGTGGGGCCCGATCTGGACGTCCTCGCCGATCAAGACCTGGGCGACATCGAGGACGACGAGGCCGAAGTTGGCGAACGAGCGCGCGCCGAACCGGGTCTGGTAGCCATAGTCGCAGCGGAAGGGCGGGCGGATCTCCGCCCCGTCGCCGAACTCTCCGAGCAACTCGCCGAAGAGCGCCCGCAGCTCCTCCGTGGAGGTCGGATCCACGGAGTTGATGCGGTGGGTCAGGCGCTGCGCGCGGCCGGACTCCGCGGCCAGCTCCGCGTCGTCGGCGATGTAGAGCTCACCCGCGAGCATCCGGTCGCGCATCGTCTTGTCCCTCATGTGTACAAATGTACGCATGAGGAGCCCGCAGCCGCCCTCCGGGGACGGCCGCGGCGTCAGCGCGCCTCAGTCCTTGAAGGCGTCCTTCGTCTTCTCGGCGGCCTGCTTCAGGTCGGCCTTGGTCTGCTTGCGCTGACCGTGTCCGGTCCTGGTCGGGTTGTCGGTCGCCTTCCCGACGGCCTCCTCCGCCTTGCCCTTCGCCTTCTCGGCGGCGTGGCGGGCCTTGTCTCCAGCACCCATCGTGGGCCTCCCTCACCTGTGCGGAGGTACGGCGACCTCCTGTGCGTTCCGTACCCAGCCGCGGGAGGCGGCATACGGGGTCAGTCCCGCTGCAGGATGAAGAAGTAGGGCTGCGGAACGCCCCGCAGGTCCATCATGCCGAGCACCGTGCTGTCGTCCACGCGACGGAACACGTCGATGATCGGCAGGTGGTCGTAGACCATCGCCGCTGTCACCACGCCGCGGTGCCGCACCTCCCGCAACCGGGCCCGGTGCTTGCTCGTGCGCAGCGCGGGCCTCAGCACGCCGAGCGCCTCCCGCCCCCGGCTGACCACCGCGGGCGGGATCTTGTCGACGAGCCCCAGCGGGACGCGCCTCGGGTCCACGGGGAAGATCTCGCCGTCGGGCGTGGAGAAGAGCAGCGGATGGACGTGGTCGACGTCGTCGAACTGCTTGCCGTACCACCCGGAGGCCGCCAGCCGGCCGTCCAGGGGATGCCCGGTCGCGAGCTCCCGGCCGCGCCAGCGCCCGGTGAGGTGCTCGGCCAGCAGCGGGTCGAGACCGTCGTAGAAGGCGAGGGCCTCGGCCGACGTACACGCCGGCTCCAGCGCTGCGAGCGCGTCCACGGTCATGGCTCTCCTCTCGTCGACGCCCGAGCAGTGTCGACCGGTCAGCCATGATGCACGTCCGCGCTCGCCCCGGCCAGGCCCGCGCGCGTCGCGCACCGTGCTGGCGGCTGTCCTGGCGGCTGTCCTGGCGGCTGTCCTGGCGGTTGTCCTGGCGAGCGGCTAACCCGGTCGCGATTGTCGGTGACCTGAGTCACAGTGGTCTCATGCCGCCCGCGATCCGAGCCACCGGCCTGACGAAGAGGTACGGCCAGGTGACCGCCCTCGACGGCCTGGACCTCGAGGTCGAGGGCGGCACCGTGATGGGCCTGCTGGGCCCCAACGGCGCCGGCAAGACGACGACGGTTCGGGTGCTGACCACGCTGATCAAGCCCGATGCGGGCAGCGCGGAGGTCGCGGGCGTCGACGTGCTGCGCCAGCCGCGCGAGCTGCGCCGGCGCATCGGTGCGTCGGGGCAGTACGCCGCGGTCGACGAGCACCTCACCGGATTCGAGAACCTCGACATGGTCGGTCGTCTCTACCACCTCGGTGCGGAGGCGAGCCGGTCCCGGGCCCGCGAGCTGCTTGCGCAGTTCGACCTGGCGCACGCGGCCGATCGCGTCGTGAAGGGCTGGTCCGGCGGGATGCGTCGGCGGCTCGACCTCGCCGGGGCGCTGGTCGCGCGCCCACCGGTGCTGTTCCTCGACGAGCCGACCACGGGGCTCGACCCGCGCGGGAGGGTCGGCATGTGGGACGTGATCGAGGACTTGGTGCGCGAGGGCACGACGCTGCTGCTCACGACGCAGTACCTCGAGGAGGCGGACCGGCTGGCCGACCGGATCGCGGTCATCGACCACGGCCGGGTGATCGCGATCGGCACCGCCGACGAGCTCAAGTCGCAGGTCGGTGGGGAGCGGATCGAGGTCGTCGTACCGACGGCGGCCGATCTCGAGCCCACGCGGCGCGAGGCCGCGCTGCTCTGCATCGAGGAGCCATCCGTCGACCAGCGCGACCGCCGCGTCACGGTGCCGGTGAAGGGCGGCACCAAGGATCTCGTGGCGCTGCTCGGCCGTCTCGACGCCGCAGGCATCGAGGTGCTCGAGGCAGGGCTGCGGCGGCCGACGCTCGACGACGTGTTCATGTCCCTCACCGGACACCATGCCGAGGCGAAGTCAGCCGCCCGGGATCCCGACGACCGGGATCCCGACGGTCAGGATCCCGATGATCAGGAAGGGGTGGCCTGATGGCCGCGATGACCGCGTTCTCGGAGGCTGTGAGCGACTCCGCCGTCATCACCCGCCGCAACCTGCGCAAGATCCTCCGGGTCCCCGACGTGCTGGTGTTCACGACGCTGTCGCCGATCATGTTCGTGCTGCTGTTCGCCTACGTGTTCGGCGGGGCGATCGGCACCCAGGACACCGGCATCGACTACCGGGAGTTCCTCATCGCCGGGGTGTTCGTCCAGACCGTCGTCTTCGGCGCCACGTTCACCGGCTACAGCCTCGCGGAGGACCTCCAGAAGGGCATCGTCGACCGGTTCCGCTCGCTCCCCATGTCGACGTCGTCGGTCGTCGTCGGGCGCACGGTCGCCGACATCGGCATCAACGTGGTGAGCCTGTGCGTGATGAGCCTGACCGGGCTCGTGGTCGGGTGGCGGATCCGGTCGTCGGTGCTGGAGGCGATCGGCGCCTACCTGCTGATCCTGCTCTTCGCGTTCGCGATCTCCTGGATCATGGCCGCGGTCGCGCTCACCGTGCGCACGCCGGAGGTCGTCAACAACGCCTCGTTCGTCGTCATCTTCCCGCTGACCTTCATCGCCAACACGTTCGTGTCGACCAGCACCCTGCCCGGTCCGCTCGAGACGTTCGCCAACTGGAACCCGGTCTCGTCGGTGACCCAGGCCGCTCGCGAGCTCTTCGGCAACGTCGACCCGCAGGCGCCGGTCGCCGACGCGTGGTCGATCCAGCACCCGGTGATCTACACCCTGATCTGGGTGGCGATCATCCTGATCGTGTTCGTGCCGCTCTCGATCAGGCTCTACCAGCGCGCCGCCAGCCGCTGATCGACCCAGCGGCGGGCGCTCACTCCCACTCGATGGTGCCCGGCGGCTTGCTCGTGATGTCGACGGTGACCCGGTTGACCTCGCGCACCTCGTTGGTGATGCGGGTGGAGATGCGCTCGAGCACGTCGTAGGGCAGCCGCGCCCAGTCGGCGGTCATCGCGTCCTCGGAGGTGACCGGCCGCAGCACGATCGGGTGGCCGTAGGTGCGGCCGTCGCCCTGCACGCCCACGGACCGTACGTCGGCCAGCAGCACGACCGGGAACTGCCAGATGTCGCGGTCGAGACCGGCGCGGGTGAGCTCCTCGCGGGCGATCGCGTCGGCGTCGCGAAGGATGTCGAGCCGCTCGCGGGTCACCTCGCCGATGATCCGGATGCCGAGCCCGGGGCCCGGGAACGGGTGGCGCCAGACGATCTCCGGCGGCAGACCGAGCTGCTCGCCGACGAGTCGGACCTCGTCCTTGAAGAGCGTGCGGAGCGGCTCGACCAGCTCGAACTCGAGGTCCTCCGGCAGGCCGCCGACGTTGTGGTGGGACTTGATGTTGGAGGTGCCCGCACCACCGCCGGACTCGACGACGTCGGGGTAGAGCGTGCCCTGCACCAGGAACTTCACCGCCGTGCCCGCGGGCGCGTTCTTGATGATGTCGGCCTCGGCGGCCTCGAAGGTCCTGATGAACTCACGGCCGATGACCTTGCGCTTGGTCTCCGGCTCGGTGACGCCGGCGAGCGCGTCGAGGAACTGCTTCTCGGCGTCCACGACCACCAGGCGGGTTCCGGTGGCGGCCACGAAGTCACGCTCGATCTGCTCGGTCTCGTTCTTGCGCATCAGCCCGTGGTCGACGTACACGCAGGTGAGCCGGTCGCCGATCGCCTTCTGCACGATCGCCGCAGCGACGGCGGAGTCCACGCCACCGGAGAGCCCGCAGATCGCGCGGCCGTCCTCACCGATCTGCTCGCGGATGCGCTCGATCTGCTCCTCGGCGATGTTGCCGATCGTCCAGGTCTGCCGGCAGCCGGCGATGTCCCACAGGAAGTGCTCCAGGACGCGCTGGCCGTGCTCGGAGTGGAGCACCTCGGGGTGCCACTGGACGCCCGCCATGCCGGCGTCGACGTTCTCGAAAGCGGCCACCGGCGTGCCCTCGGTCGAGGCGAGCACCTCGAAGCCCTCAGGGGCCGCGGTCACCGAGTCGCCGTGCGACATCCACACGCTGTGCTGGGTCGGGATGCCGCCCAGGAGCGTACCGGCGTGACCGACGTTGACGGGGGTGCGGCCGTACTCACGCGCACCGGTCGCGGCGACGGTGCCGCCGAGGCCCTGGGCCATGAGCTGGAAGCCGTAGCACATGCCGAAGACCGGCGTCCCGGCGCGGAAGATGGTGGTGTCGATGCTCGGAGCACCGGCCTCGTAGACCGACGACGGGCCGCCGGACAGGATGATCGCCTTCGGTCCCTTGGCCAGCATCTCCTCGACCGGCATCGAGTGCGGAACGATCTCGGAGTAGACCCGCGCCTCGCGCACGCGGCGGGCGATCAGCTGCGCGTACTGCGCCCCGAAGTCGACGACGAGGACCAGGTCGTGCTCGGGGGTTTCGGTCATGGCGGGAGTCTATCGGCGCTGGTCCGCCCGCCCTCGATCGGCGGGCACGCGTGGACCACCGCCGCTCCACGCCCCTCCGTCGCCGCGCGCCCGAAGGGGTCGAGACGTCAGAGGCGGAAGTGGCCGACGAGGTCGCGCATCTGGGTCGCCATCCTGCTGAGGTCGCCCGCGGCGGCGGTCGTGTTGTCGGCCGCCGTGGTGGTCTGCTCCGCGGCCGAGGACACCGCACCCACGTTGCGGGCGATGTCGGTTGCGCCGGTGGCGGCGTCGGCGACGTTGCGCGCGATCTCGTTGGTCGCCGCCGTCTGCTCCTCCACGGCGGCGGCGATGGTCTGCTGGAAGTCGCTGATCCGGTCGATGATCTCGACGATCTCGCCGATCGCGGTGACCGCGCCGGCGGTGTCGGTCTGGATCGTCTCCACCCGCCGGGCGATGTCCTCCGTGGCCTTGGAGGTCTGGACAGCGAGCTCCTTGACCTCGCTCGCGACGACGGCGAACCCCTTGCCGGCGTCACCCGCGCGGGCAGCCTCGATGGTGGCGTTGAGGGCGAGGAGGTTGGTCTGCTCGGCGATGGAGGTGATCGTCTTGACGACGCTGCCGATCTCGGCCGAGGACTCCCCCAGCTTGGAGACGGTCGCGGTGGTGCTCCTGGCGCTCCCGACGGCCCGGCTCGCCACCCCGGCGGCGTTGGAGGCGTTCTGGGCGATCTCGCGGATCGACGCGCCCATCTGCTCGGTCCCGGCGGCCACGGTCTGCACGTTGACCGAGACCTCCTCGGCCGCCGTCGAGACCAGGTGGGCCTGGGAGGACGACTGCAGGGCGGAGGCCCCGAGCTGGGTCGACACGGCGGACATCTCCGCGGCGGCCGAGGCCAGCACGACGGAGTTGTCCCCGATCGCCGCGAGCGAGGTCCGCAGGCTCTCGCGAGCCGTCTCGAGGTCCGCGGCCATCTGTCCGACCTCGTCACGGGAGGTGACCCCGGCCCCGACGGTCAGGTCGCCGACGGCGAGGGCACGCAGGCCCGCCTGAAGCCGTCCGATCGACACGCGCACACCGCGGGCCACCACCAGGGCGAAGCCGAGTGCGACGAGCAGGCCGACGACCAGCAGGATCAGCGAGAGCCGGCGGTCGGCACGGTAGGAGGTCTCGGCCTCCCGTGCGGCGGCCGCCGCCTGGGCGTCCTCGCTGTCCGCGATCTTGCTCAGGTCGGCGCTGATGCCTTCCGCGATCGGTGCGAGCCGGGTGTTGTTCATCGTCAGCCAGCCCGCCATGTCGCCGCGGGCGACATACGGCGTCGCGAGCTTGTCGACGGCGGCCAGGTAGCTCTCGAAGTCGGCGCGGATCTTGGTGACACGGGCCTCGTCCGCGGGCGTCATGCCGGTCGCCGCGTAGGCGTCGAGCTGCTGGCGGAAGGTGTCCTGGAGGCCCTTGTACTCGTCGATGGTCGCCTGGCGGTCGGGCCCGTCCCCGACCAGCAGGATGTCGCGGATGCTCAGCGAGATGCTCTTGCGCGTCACGGCGATCTGGCCGAGCACCTTCACCGCGCGCAGGTTGTTGTCGTAGATCCGCTGACTGGACGCCGCCGTCTCGGACAGGCTGTTGAGGCCCACCAGGCCCACGACGAGCGCCACGACCGCGGCCAGCGAGGCGGGGACCATGACCTTGGTGCGCAGCCCGCGGTCGGACCACCAGCGGCTCAGCGCGGCAGGAACCACGGTCGGCGCAGCAGAGGTTGAAGAGACGGGTACGGCGGTCACGCGGGGTCCTCTCGAGTGGGCAGGACCCTGCCCATCGACTGCCCCGGGGCGCGCCTAAAAGGTCAAGGCCCGACCACCGAGGTGGCGCTGCTCACACCGTCCTGATCGGATCGTCCCTCGGCGTGCACCACCGGCCCCGAAATGCACCAGGGCCCGGCCGGGGAGGGAGGGTGGCCGGGCCCTGATCGTCCGCGCATCGCACGGACCGAGAAGACCCGGAAATCAAAGGGAGGGAGCAAGTCCCGGGTCCGCCCTCCTCAACGAAGGCGCTCGGACCCGGTTACGCGAGTCAGGAAGAAATCTCTGAAGTTCTTTTGCTTTTTCCCGACCCGCCCTGGGTGACGCCCACGACGGGCAGCCGGAGGGCACCCGGAGCGGCCTCCGGGACGGCCGGCCGGAGCGGCTTGACGGGCGCGACGGGCACGTACGTCGACCCCATCCGCGGCCGAGCGTCGGGCTGGCCCTTGTTGGGCCAGAAGGCCATGGCGCGCTCGGCCTGGGCGGTGATCGTCAGCGACGGGTTCACACCCAGGTTGGCGGAGATCGCCGACCCGTCGACGACGTGCAGGCCGTCGTAGCCGTAGAGGCGCTGGTAGGGGTCGACCACGCCGGTCTCGGGCGAGTCGCCGATCGCACAGCCGCCGATGAAGTGCGCCGTCATCGGGACGTCGAACGGCTCGCCGATGGTGCCGCCGGCGTACCCCTCCCCCGACTCGTTGGACATGGCCTTCGCCATCAGCCGCGCGCCGTCGTTGGCGGCGGGGATCCACGACGGGTTCGGCCGGCCGTGGCCCTGCTTGGACGAGAGCCGCCAGCCGAACGGCGTCTTCTTCGGGAAGACGGTGATCGAGTTGTCGAGCGCCTGCATGACCAGCAGCACGACCATGCGCTCCGACCAGTGCTTGAAGTCGTAGAGCCTGGTGATGTTGGCGCGCTGGGCCCACAGCTCCTTGAGCCACCGCTTCTTGCGGTCAGGGCCGCCATCGGTGAGCACCGTCTGCAGCAGCGACATCGAGTTCGAGCCCTTGCCGTAGCGGACCGGCTCGAAGTGGGTGCTCTCGTCCGGGTGGATCGAGGAGGTGATCGCGACGCCCTCGGTGTAGTCGATGCTGAGGTCGGGGGCGATCGCGCCGAGGATCGCCTCCGAGTTCGTGCGCGTCAGCTCGCCGAGCCGGTCGGAGATCGCCGGGAGGTCGCCGGTGGCCTTGAGCTTGTGCAGCAGCTTCTGGGTGCCGATCGCGGCGGCGCTGAAGACGACCTGGTCGGCGGTGAACACCTTGGTCGCCGACCGGCGCCGCAGCTTCGCCTTCGTCCAGCGGGCGTGCACCTCGTAGCCGCCACCGGCGCGCGGGATCACCCGCGTCACCGTGGTGAGCGGATGTACGTCGGCCCCGTTCTGCTCGGCGAGGTAGAGGTAGTTCTTGACGAGGGTGTTCTTGGCGTTGTGACGGCA
Organism: Nocardioides sp. CER19; assembly: GCF_029846275.1. Classification (GTDB taxonomy): domain Bacteria; phylum Actinomycetota; class Actinomycetes; order Propionibacteriales; family Nocardioidaceae; genus Nocardioides. The sequence goes on along the minus strand of NZ_JARVWS010000001.1, from coordinate 1,127,610 downwards.
ACCCACCATGCACTCGCCGCACTGCGTGCACGCGTTGCGGGTCGGCCCGACCCCGCCGAAGTAGGGGTCGGGCACGGCGGTGCCGGGCGCGACGCCGTCGGTGCCGAAGAAGACGCCGACCGGAGCCTGGTGGTAGGTGTCACCGACGCCCATGTCCTCGGCGACCCGCTTCATCACCTCGTCGGCGGGCGTGACGAACGGGTTCTCGACGACGCCGAGCATCCGCTTCGCCTGGTCGTAGTAGGGCGCCAGCTCCGACTTCCAGTCGGTGATGTGCGACCAGGAATGGTCGTCGTAGAACGGGTCGAGCGGCTCGTACAGCGTGTTGGCGTAGACCAGCGATCCACCGCCCACACCGGCCCCGGCGAGGATCAGGCAGTCCCTGACCATGTCGATCCGCTGGATGCCGTAGCAGCCGAGGGCCGGGTTGAAGAGGAACCGCTTGAGGTCCCACGAGGTGTCGGCGAAGTCGCTGTCGGCCAGCCGCGCGCCGGCCTCCAGGACGCCCACCTGGTAGCCCTTCTCCGTCAGCCGCAGCGCGCTGACCGAGCCACCGAACCCCGAACCGACGACGAGCACGTCGTAGTGGGTGCGGCTCATGCCCGACCGAGCTTCTTCAGCAGGCGCAGGCCGGCCGTCATCGACGTCGCGTAGGCGCGGTCCGACATGCCGAGCATGGGCGCCAGCCGCATGACGCGCTGGGTCGCGACCGCCTGGGTCTCGGTGTAGCGCAGGAGACCCTCCGGGCCCTGGCGGCGGCCCATGCCGGAGGAGCGCATGCCCCCCATCGGCGCGGCGAGACTGGCGAAGGTCGCGCCGAACGCCTCGTTGATGTTCACCGTGCCGGCCTTGATGTACCGCGCGATCGCCCGGGCGCGGTGGCCGTCCCGGCTGTAGATCGACGCGTTGAGGCCGTACTGCCCCTCGTTGGCCCGCGAGATCGCGTCGGCCTCGTCGTGGAAGCGGTAGAGGCTGACCACCGGGCCGAAGGTCTCGTTGCCGAAGCAGGTCATGTCCGGGGTGACGCCCTCGAGCACCGTCGGCTCGAAGAAGTACGGCGCCAGGTCGGGCCTCGCGTTGCCGCCGGTGAGCAGCCGCGCGCCCTTGGCGACGGCGTCGTCGACGTGCGCCGCCGCGGTGTCGACCTGGTCCTGGCTGATCAGCGTGCCCATGTCGATGTCCCACGACAGGCCGGCGCCCAGCGACAGCGCCTGCACCCGCGAGACGAAGCGCTCGACGAAGCGGTCGTAGATCGCGTCGGCGACGTACATCCGCTCGATCGAGACGCACAGCTGGCCGCCGTTGGAGTAGACGGCGCGGACCGCGCCCTCGGCCGCGCGCTCGATGTCGGCGTCGGCGAGGACGAGCATCGGGTTCTTTCCGCCGAGCTCGAGCGAGCAGCCGATCAGCCGATCCGCGCAGCCCTGGGCGACGAGCTTGCCGGTCGCGGTGGAGCCGGTGAAGCAGATGTAGTCGGCCTTCTCGATGATGCTGGTGCCGACCCGCGACCCGGGACCGGCGACGACCTGCCACAGGTCGCGCGGGAAGCCCGCCTCCTCGAGCAGCTGTGCGCCCAGGAGGGCGCTGAGCATGGTCTGTGCGTCGGGCTTGGCGACGACCGCGTTGCCGGCCGCGATCGCGGCGAGCCCGTCACACAGGGCCATCGTGAACGGGTAGTTCCACGGCGAGATGACGCCGACGACGCCCTTCGGCACGTGGTTGACGTCGATCCGGGTCAGGCCGGGCAGCACGCCCGGCTTGCGCTCGGTCGCGAGGTACGTTGCGAGCGTGCGGCCGTAGTAGCGGGCGGTCAGCGCGATGTGCAGCGGCTCGTCGAAGGCGTGCTTCCGCGCCTTGCCCGACTCGAGGACGATCAGGTCCATGATCTCGTCCTGCCGGTCGAGGACGAGGTCGTGCAGGCGCAGCAGCGCTGTCTGCCGCTGGGCGTACGACGTCCGCGCCCACCGCTCCTGCGCGCGACGCGCCCGCGCGAACGCGTCGACCACGTCCTCCTCGCTCGACTGTGGGATGTGCGCCAGCGGCGCGCCGTCGATCGGAGAGCGGACTTCGGCGGCCTGACCCGACGAGGCGGTCACGCGGTCGGTCAGCGCCGAGACGTACCCCGGCTCCAGGGCGTACGACGCCGTGGCGTCGTGCTCGGGGTCGCGGGGACCGTCGACGAGCGGGCGGTTCTCGGGGTTCGAAGCGGGCATGTACCGAGGGTATGTGACCGCCGTCTCCAGTTGCTACCCGTTGGTAGCGATTTATCCGTCACACGTGTCGCAGAAACTCGGCGACGCCGCAGAGACAGCGCATCAGGCCCCGTCTACGCGCCACAGCCCGTCGACATCCGAGGGGGTCAGCGCGATGCCGGTCGGCAGGTAGTGGAGCGGGTCAGCGCTCGGATCGCAGCGGTACACGTATGAGTAGCCCGCCAGACCACCCACCTCAGCCCAGGCCGCGGCCTCTTCGTCCGGTCGCAGCATCAAGACGCTGCGATGCACGTAGTAGGGCATGAGCGGGTCCCAGTCGCAGCCCACGGTGACGATCCGGTCCGTCGGTCGCGTGGCCGCCCGGATCGCCTGGGCGCTCGGCGGGACGCCGCCGTCGTGCCCCCACTGGTGCACGTCGATGCGTCCGAGCGTCGTGGCGCAGCAGGCGACGACCACACCGGTGGCGAGGAGCGCTCCCAGTGCCGCCTTCCCGATCGGTCGGTGGCGGAGGAGCGGGGCGACGGCCTGGACCACGGCGTCGACGCCGAGCGCAACGACCATGGCCAGGAGCGGGAAGACCGCGCAGAGGTAGTAGTTGTGGACGAAGTAGAGGTTGAGGCAGATGAGCGGCGAGGTCACCGCGGCGGCCGTCCAGCCGCCGCGGCGGACGAGGTCGGCCCTGCCACGCGAGCAGAGCAACGCGAACACCGCACCGAGCAGCAGGAGGAGCCCTAAGGGCGCGGCGATCTCCTCACCGACGCGCGTGAGGATCCGCGCGTACGTGACTGGGTCGCGTCGCTGCTCCCCCGTCCCGAAGTTCCACGCCGTCAGGTTCTTGCTGAGCAGGAAGCGGACCAGCGGCTCGCGCGCCTTGACGGAGTCGGCGTACGACGTCCAGGTGAGGGCCGCGACCAGGCCGGCGGCCCCGCTGACGAGTAGGCCTGACAGCGCGCGCCCGGCACCGCCCCGACCCCGCTCGACCACGCAGCCGATCGCGGCGAAGCCGGCCAGCACCAGGTAGCCGGGAGCCGTGGTGGCCTTGACAGCGCCCAGCAGGACGGCGGCGACACCCGCCACCGCGAGCCACCATGCGCTGCCGCCGCGCCACCACCGCTCGAGAGCGACGACCATCCCCAGCCCGGCGGCGGCGGCCGGGAACTCGATCAGCGACGCCGCACCCCAGGCGAGACCGAACGGGAGGAACTCGAACAGCACCAGGCCGATGAGCGCGACGCGTCGCCCGTGCCAGCGCACGGCGAGGAGGAACAGGAACAGCGCGGCGCACTGGAAGCCGACCAGTCCGACGACCCGCATGGCGGCCTCCGGCGCCACTCCCAGCCGGGCGATCAGCGCCGCGAGCGCCTGCGGGAGGGGAAGCTCGAGAGGAACGTCGCTCCGCGGCCCGAAGATCGGCAAGGGCGTGTGCCGCAGGTCGATCCCGTGCGCGGCGTACTCCCTGACGACGTAGGCGGTCTGCGCCTGCCGGAAGCCGTGCATCTCGTTGAGCGAGTGGCTCAGCTGCGGCAGCCGGATCAGCGTGCCGACCAGCATCAGCAGGGCGACACACCGGCGTGCCCAGGTGTCGGGAGACAACGGTCCCCTTGACCACCGGGACGTGCGCACCGGCACACCCTAGAGGCGGATCTCGTGCTCGTCAGGCGAACGCCGGAGACGCTGGCGTCACACGATGTCGGTGACCTGGATCCGCGCCTCGTCGGCCTCCTGGTCGGTCGGCATCAGCTGCGACTGACGCTCCGCCTCGACCCGGCGCAGGTAGTGGTCGACCTCCTCGCGCACGGTCTCCGTCGACCAGCCGAGCTCGGCCGCCATCAACCGGGCGGCGCAGGGTGCCGCCGTGACGCCGCGGTCGAAGGTCTCGATCGAGATCCGGGTCCGGCGGGTGAGCACGTCGTCGAGGTGGCGCGCACCCTCGTGGGTGACCGCGTAGACCACCTCGGCGGCGAGGTAGTCCTCGGCGCCCTGGAGCGGTGCGCCGAGCGAGCGGCGCTCCGCGACGAGGTCGAGGATGTCGTCGACGAGGCCGCCGTAGCGCCCGAGCAGGTGGTCGATCCGCGCGACGTGCAGCCCGGAGCGCCGGGCCAGCAGGACGCGCTGGTTGGCGCGGGTCTCGTAGGCGTCGGCGCCTAGCAGCCGCACCTTGTCAGTGATCGACTCGCGCAGGCTCAGGTTCGCGATGGCGCGCAGGCTGTGCGCGGCGGCGTCGACGGCGTCCTTCGCCATGACGCGGTAGGTCGTCAGCTTGCCGCCCGCGATCATCACCAGGCCCGGCACGGGGGTGACGACGGTGTGCTCGCGGCTGATCTTGCTGCTCGGCTCCGACTCCCCGGCCAGCAGCGGTCGCAGGCCGGCGTACACACCCTCGACGTCTTCGTGGTCGAGCGGCTCGCGCAGGATCGCGTTGACGTGGGTGAGGATGTAGTCGATGTCGGCCTTCGAGGCGGCCGGGTGCGCCTTGTCGAGGTTCCAGTCGGTGTCGGTGGTGCCGATGATCCAGTGCCGGCCCCACGGGATCACGAAGAGCACCGACGTCTCGGTGCGCACGATGAAGCCGGAGTCGCTGCGGATCCGGTCGCGGGGTACGACGAGGTGGACGCCCTTCGACGCCTGCACGTGCAGGGCGCCGCGGCCGCCGACCATCTCCTGGATCTCGTCGGTCCAGACGCCGGCCGCGTTGACGACCACGCGTGCCCTCACCTCGAGGTCACGGCCGTGCTCCAGGTCGCGCGCCGTCACGCCGACCACCCGCTCGCCCTCGCGGAGGAAGCCGGTGACCCGGACGCGGGTGGCGACGTGGGCACCGTGCCGGGCGGCCGTCCGGGCGATCGTGGTGACCAGGCGGGCGTCGTCGACCTGGCAGTCGTAGTACTTGATCGCACCCGAGACCGTCTCGGACCTGAAGTCAGGAGCGATCCGGGCGACGCCGCGCCGCGTGAGGTGGCGGTGGCGGGGCAGCCCCGAGCCCCCGCCCGCCTTCATGCCGCCGACGGCCGCCATGCCGTCGTAGAGGGCGAGGCCGGCCCCGACGTAGGGACGCTCCCAGCCCTTGTGGGTGAGCGGGTAGAGGAACGGCACCGGCCGCACGAGGTGCGGCGCCAGGCGGGTGAGCAGCAGACCGCGCTCGGTGAGGGCCTCGCGGACCAGCGCGAAGTCCATCATCTCGAGGTAGCGCAGGCCGCCATGGATCAGCTTGCTGCTGCGACTGCTGGTGCCGGAGGCGAGGTCGCGCTGCTCGAGCAGCCCCGTGGACAGCCCGCGGGTGACCGCGTCGAGCGCGACGCCGGCACCGACGACACCGCCGCCCACGACGAGGACGTCGAGCTCGGCCTCGCCCGCGGCCCCGCTCATCGCCGCGAGGGCGGCGTCACGGGCGGCGGGTCCGAGCACACCGGGCGTCAGCGGGGGCTGGCTCATACCGCCAGTCTGTCAGGGCGGGTCGTGAGTGCGGGCCTACGGGGACCAGTGCGCGCTCCCACTCACGGCACGAGCCCGACCAGCTCCCCCAGCCGCGCCCGGTGATGACCCGGCAGGCCCAGCGCGAGCTGGTCGGCCTTGGCGCGCTTGAGGTAGAGGTGGGCGGGGTGCTCCCACGTCATGCCGATGCCGCCGTGCAGCTGGACCGCCTCCTCCGCGGCCAGCACCGCCAGGTCGGAGCACCACGCCGCCGCGATGCGCGTCGCGATCTCCGTCTCGTCGCCCGCCGGGTCGACGGCCAGCACGGCCGCGGCGTAGCGCGCCGCCGCGGTCGCGCCCTCCACCGAGGTGTAGAGGTCGGCGAGGCGGTGCTTGAGCGCCTGGAAGCCGCCCACGACGCGGCCGAACTGACGTCGCTCCTTGAGGTAGCCGACGGTCGTCGCCAGGCACCACTGCGCGACCCCGAGCTGCTCGGAGGCGAGCAGGGCGGTGCCCGCGAGCAGCCCGGCCCGTACGGCGGCCGTCGCGTCCCCCGTGACGACGACCGTTCCGGCCGCCGGGTCGGCGGTGACGTCCGCGAGCTGTCGGCTCATGTCGAGCGAGACCACCGGGTCCGTGGTGGCCTCGGCCGCCGGGACGGCGCGCAGCTCGAGCCCGACGGCGGACGCGACCGGCACCAGCAGGGTGTCGGCCTCGAGCGCTCCGGCCACGCTGCGGACGGTGCCAGCGACCGGGCGCGCGCCCGACAGGCTCGTGGAGAGCGGGACCACGAGCGCGGCGGTGCGCCGGCCCTCGGCGAGATCGGCGAGCAGCTCGCGGCCGGCGTCGGTCGGCGCCTGCGCCAGCACGGTGGTCGCGACGACGGCACTCGTCAGGAACGGCACCGGCGCCACGGACCGGCCGAGCTCCTCGAGGACCACGGCGGCGTCTCGCGAGCCGGCACCGGCGCCGCCGTACTCCTCCGGGACGAGCAGGCCCGCCAGCCCGAGCTCCGTGGCGAGCCCGCGCCACAGCGGCTCGACCAGGGCGCGGTCCCCGTCGTAGATCGCGGCGACGCCGCCCGACGGGCACCGGTCGGCGAGGAAGCCGGCGACCGCGGCGCGCAGGTCGCGGTCGTCGTCGGAGTCGAGCAGCTCGAGCTCGTCGAGGTCGGCACCGGTGGTCGCGTCGTTCATCGCGGCACCTCCTTCCAGGGGACGTCCTTGTCGACGCGGGGCTCGGCCGGAAGGCCCAGCACCCGCTCGGCCACGATGTTGCGGAGGATCTCCGAGGTGCCGCCCTCGATGGAGTTCCCCTTGGCGCGCAGGTAGCGGTAGACGGCGTCGCGACCGGTGAAGTCGACGTGCGATGGCCGGACCATGTCCCAGCCGGGTTCGCTCTCGTAGCGCAGCCCCTCCTCGCCCCGGATCTCCAGGTCGAGGCCGGTGAGCTGCTGGTGGAGCCGCGCGAAGGTGAGCTTCATGGCCGCGCCGGCCGGGCCGGGCTGGCCCGCGGCGAGCTGCTGGCGGAGCCGCTGACCGGTGAGCCGGGCGACCTCGGTCTCGACCCACAACCGCATCAGCCGGTCGTGCAGCTCGGGGGTGTGCTGCTCGGGGCGGTCGCGCCACGACCGCGCCACCACGCCGAGCATGCCGCCCTCGCGCGGCACCGCATGGCCGCCGATGGCGACCCGCTCGTTGTTGAGGGTGCCGTTGGCGACCCGCCAGCCGTCCCCGACGTCGCCCACCCGCATCGCGTCCGGGATGCGTACGTCGGTCAGGAACACCTCGTTGAACTCCGCCTCGCCGGTGATCTGGCGCAGCGGCCGGACGTCGACGCCCGGCTCCTTCATGTCCACCAGGAAGTAGGTGATGCCGCGGTGCTTGGGTACGTCGGGATCGGTGCGGGCGACCAGGATCGCGAGGTCGGCGTTGTGGGCGCCGGAGGTCCACACCTTCTGCCCGTTGACGACCCACGAGTCGCCGTCGGGGACCGCCCGGGTGGCGAGCCCGGCCAGGTCCGAGCCGGCGCCCGGCTCGGAGAAGAGCTGGCACCAGATCTCCTCGCCGCACCACAGCGGCTCCAGGTAGCGGCGGCACTGCTCCTCGCTGCCGTAAGCGAGCAGCGTCGGCGCCACCATGCCCAGCCCGATGCCGTTGGCGCGCGGGTTGTTGTCCGGGGCACCGGCCGCCGCGAACAGTGCCTCGACCATCGGGTGCAGGCCGCGCGACAGCCCGAGGCCGCCGTGGCCCTCCGGGAAGTGGACCCAGGCCAGCCCGGCGGCGTAGCGGGCGTGGAGGAACACGCTGCGCTCCGTGGTGGCGGGCGGGTGCTCGGCGAGGAACGCCTCGACCCGGCCGCGGAGCTCCGCGGGCGTCATCGGGCGGCCTCCTGGCGGCGCAGCTCGGCCTTGGCGAGCGCGTTCTTGTGCACCTCGTCGGGACCGTCGGCGAAGCGCAGCGTGCGGATGCCGGCGTACGCGGCGGCCAGCGGGAAGTCCTGTGAGAGACCCCCGGCGCCGTGCACCTGGATGGCCTTGTCGAGGATCCACTGCACCGTGGCCGGCGTGGCGATCTTGATCGCCTGGATCTCGGTGTGCGCGCCGCGGTTGCCGACGGTGTCCATCAGCCACGCGGTCTTGAGGACCAGCAGCCGGAGCTGCTCGATGCGCACCCGGGACTCCGCGATCCAGTCGCGTACGACGCCCTGGTCGGCGATCGGTCGACCGAACGCCACCCGGCTCGCCGCCCGCGCACACATCAGCTCGATCGCGCGCTCGGCAACGCCGATCGACCGCATGCAGTGGTGGATGCGGCCAGGGCCGAGCCGGGCCTGGGCGATCGCGAAGCCGGCGCCCTCCTCGCCGATCAGGTTGCTGACCGGCACGCGGACGTCGGTGAAGGACAGCTCGGCGTGGCCGCCGTGGTCGTGGTCGTCGTACCCGAGGACGTGCATGGCGCGCACGACCTCGAGCCCGGGGGCGTCGCGCGGGACGAGGATCATCGACTGCTGGCGGTGCCGCTCGGCGGACGGGTCGGTCTTCCCCATCACGATGAAGACGCGGCAGTTCGGGTTCATCGCGCCGGTGATCCACCACTTGCGCCCGTTGAGCACGTAGGAGTCGCCGTCGCGGACGATGCTGAGCTGGATGTTGGTCGCGTCCGAGGAGGCCACGTCGGGCTCGGTCATCGCGAAGGCCGAGCGGATCCGGCCGTCGAGGAGCGGCTGGAGCCACTCCTTCTGGTGGTCCTCGCTCCCGAACTGGTGCAGCACCTCCATGTTGCCGGTGTCGGGCGCGGCGCAGTTCATCGCCGCCGGCGCGAGGTGGCTGCGCCCGCTGATCTCCGCGAGCGGGGCGTACTGCAGGTTCGTCAGCCCGGCGCCCGCGTCCCCGGGCAGGAAGAGGTTCCAGAGCCCGCGGCGGCGGGCCTCCTCGCGCAGCTGCGCCATCACAGGCACCGCGTCCCAGGCCCATCGGTCGCCCGAGGACCCGAGCTGGTCGGAGAAGACCGCCTCGGCGGGCTCGACCTGGGTCTTCATGAAGTCGAGCAGGGTGGCGCGCAGCTCCTCGGTGCGCTCGTCGAACGAGAAGTCCATCAGTCCTCCTTGAGTGCCTTCAGCCCGGCCTCCAGCAGCGGGTGGATGGCGTCGCCGATGGTGTCGAAGCCCTCCCCGACCGTCTGGCCCTGGAGGTAGCGGTAGTGGATGCCTTCGAGGATCGCGGCGAGCTTGTAGGCCGCGAGTCCCAGGTAGAAGCCGAACCGACCGAGGTCGCGGTGGCTCGCCGCGTCGTAGCGCGCCAGGATCTCCGACTCCGACAGGTAGCCGGGTGCGGTGCTGACGTCGCTCACGACGGAGCCACCGAAGGCGGCGAGCCGCTGGTAGAGCAGCATCAGCGCCAGGTCGGTGAGCGGGTCGCCGAGCGTGGCCATCTCCCAGTCGACGACGGCGTTGATCCGGTCGGTCTCGGCGCCGACCAGCACGTTGTCGAGCCGGAAGTCGCCGTGCACGATGCCGGCGGCGCCCTCCGCCGGCACGCTCTCGGCGAGGCGGGCGTGCAGCTCGCCGGCGGCCGGGAGGTCGCGGTGGTACGACGCGTCCATCTGCTTCTTCCAGCGGCCGACCTGACGGGCCAGGAAGCCCTCGGGGCGTCCGAAGTCGGCCAGCCCGACCGCGACCGGGTCCACGGCGTGCAGCGCGACCAGCGTGTCGACCAGGCGCTCGCTGATGGCGCGGGTCCGGTCGGGCCCGAGCGCCTCGAGCTCCGAGCGCCGGCGGTAGGGCACGCCGTCGACCAGCTCCATCACGTAGAACGGCGCCCCGACGACCTCGGCGTCCTCGCACAGCGCGTAGGTGAGCGGGACGGGAACGGCGGTGTTCCGGAGCGCGGTCATCACGCGGTACTCGCGGGCCATGTCGTGCGCGGTCGCCAGGACGTGGCCGAGCGGGGGCCGCCGTACGATCCACGCGCGGGTGCCGTCGGACACCTCGTAGGTGAGGTTGGACTTGCCGCCGCTGATGTGCCGGGCGGTCAGGCGTACCTCGCCGGTCGGGACCACGTGCCCGGCGAACCAGGCGCCGAGCCGGGGCAGGTCGAGGCCGGGGACGTCAGTCATCGTTTCCCTCCAGATGGGCGCGCAGGCCCGGGACGAGCGCGGCGAGCGCCGCGCGGGTGCCGGCCGGGTCGGTGTGCAGGACGGTGCGGAGCCCGACGTCGCGCGCGCCCGCGAGGTTCGGCTCGGCGTCGTCGACGAAGACGGCGCGCTCCGGCGCGACCTCCAGGCCGTCGAGGACGAGCCGGTAGATCTCGGCCTGCGGCTTGCGGAGCCCGACCTCGCCGGAGATCACGATCTCGTCGAAGACCTCGGCGATCCGCTCGCGCGGGTAGGTGTTGCCCCAGCTGTTGGACAGCATCGCGGTCCGCACCCCGAGACCGCGCAGCTCGGTGACCAGGTCGAACATGGCCGGCTCCGCGCGCATGCCCGCGAAGAGCCGGGCCACGACGCCGTCGGCGACGACCGGGTCGCCGTGGTGGGTCACCAGCTCGGCGGCGAGCAGCGTGCCGAACTCGTCCGGTGTCAGCTCACCGGTCTCCAGCCGGTGGACCGGCGTGCCGGCCGGCGCGCCCCGGGACAGCCACGCCTTGAGCGTGCGGCTGAACGACTCCGGGTCGATGCCGTCGGCCGCGAGCCACGCGGCGATCGAGTCGCGGACCGGGGTCGTCATCACGCCGCCGTAGTCGAAGACGACCGCCTCGACCTCGCTCACGGCGTGACCACCACGCGACCGACCGTGGCCCCGTCGGCAAGCCGCTGTACGCCGTCCGCCGCGCGCTCGAGGGAGATCCGCTCGCTCACCAGCGGTCGCACCAGGCCCCGGTCGGCGAGGTCGGTGAGCGCCCGGTGGCACTCCGCCACGGCGGCCGGGTCGACGACGTTGTAGAGGCCCCAGTGCAGCCCGACGATCGAGTAGTTCTTGATCAGCGCGTGGTTGAGCGCGGCCGACTGGATCTCGCCGCCGGCGAAGCCGATCACGAGGATGCGGCCCTCGAACGCCACGCACTTGGTGGACCGCTGGTAGGTGTCACCGCCGACCGGGTCGTAGACGACGTCGGCGCCGCGGCCGCCGGTGTGCTCCTTGACCACCTGGACGAAGTCCTCGGTGTGCCGGTCGACCACGACGTCGGAGCCGAGCTCGCGGGCGACCGCCGCCTTCTCGGGGCCGCCGACGACCCCGATCACCGTCGCGCCCGCCGCCTTGCCGAGCTGGACGGCCGCGCTGCCGACACCGCCCGCCGCGGCATGGACGAGCAGCGTCTCACCGGCGCGCAGGCCGGCTCGCCGGTGCAGGCCGAACCAGCCGGTCTGGTAGCCGATGTAGAGGGACGCCGCCTGGGCGTCGTCGAGGGACGCGGGCGCGGGGAAGGTGGTCGCGACGTCCATGAGCGCGACGTCGGCGAAGCCGCCGTACGGCAGCACGGAGGCGCCCACGACACGGTCGCCGACCGCGAAGCCGGTCACCTCGTCACCGAGGGCGACCACCTCGCCGCACAGCTCGACGCCGGGCGTGAACGGCAGCTCCGGCCGCACCTGGTAGAGCCCGCGGCACATCAGGGCGTCGGGGAAGTTCGCCGGCGTGGCCAGCACCCTCACGGCGAGCTGCCGGGGCGCCGGCGTCGGTGCGTCCACGTCCTCGAGCCGCATCACCGCGGACGGCTCCCCCAGCTCGGCGACCCGCCACGCCCTCATCGAGAAACCTCTCCGTCGAGATGCTGCTGCACCTTGTTCATGCCGGCCAGCCACCGGTCGGTGTCGGAGGCCCGGGCCGTGTAGTAGCCGCCGACCTGCGGGTGCGGGAGCACCAGGAAGCGGTCGTCCTCGAGCGCGGACCACGCGGTCTGGGCCACCTCCTCGGGGCTCAGCACCGCGTCGTGGCTGAGCACCTCCTTGAGCGCGCCGGCCTCCTCGTACATCCGCGTCCGCACGCCCTGCGGGCAGATCGCCTGGACCACGACGCCGCGGTGGCGGTAGGTCGCCGAGAGCCACTCGGCGAACGCGACGGCGCCGTGCTTGGAGACCGAGTACGTCGGGCTGCCCAGCATCGTGAGCAGGCCGGCCGCCGAGGCGGTGACGACGAACCGGCCGCCTCCGCGCTCGATCCACCGGGGCACGAGCAGGCGGGCCGCCCGCACGTGCGCCATGACGTTGACGTCGAGCGCGGCCGCCCAGTCCTCCTCCGTCGCGTCGAGCCCGTGACCGCGCTCGATCCCGGCGTTGCCGAACCAGACGTCGACCTCGCCGAGCTCGGCGCGGGCGCGCTCGACCAGCGCGGCGACGCCGTCCGCCGAGGCCGCGTCGCCGCCCGCGGCGTACCCGCCGATCTCGTCGGCAACCGCCTCGGCGGCGGCGGCGTCGAGGTCGTTGACGACGACCCGAGCGCCAGCCGCGGCCATCCGGCGCGCGAGGGCCCGGCCGATGCCGTGGCCGGCGCCGGTGACGACGACGCCCTTGCCGTGCAGGTCCGGCATGGCCACTAGACGCCGCCGGCGAGCAGGAGGCCGCCGTCGATGACCAGCGTCTGGCCGGTCATCCAGCCCGCGTCGCCCGACAGCAGGAAGGCCACGACCGAGCCCACGTCGTCGGGCACGCCCAGCCGCTTGAGCGGGTACGTCGCCGCGACCTGCTCCTCGCGTCCCTCGTAGAGCGCGGTCGCGAACTTCGTCTTGACGACCGCCGGCGCCACCGCGTTGACGCGGATCGTCGGCCCGAGCTCGACCGCGAGCTCCTCGGTGAGGTGGATGAGCATCGCCTTGGTGCCGCCGTACATCGCGATCCCCGGCGCCGGCCGCAGCCCGCCGACCGAGGCGACATTGACGACCGCGCCGCCGTGCTCCCCCATCCAGGCCCGGTGGGCCTGCTGGATCCACGCGATCGGCGAGAGGCAGTTGACCTCGACCATCTTGCGCGCAGCGGCCAGGTCGAGGCCCATGAGCGGGCCGTAGGTCGGGTTGATGCCGGTGTTGTTGACCAGGAGGTCGAGGCTGCCGAACGTCTCGATCGCGGTCGCGACCGTCTCGGCCTGGTGCTCGGCGTCGTCGGCGTGCCCGGCCACGAAGGTCGCGTGCTCGGGTCCGCCCAGCTCGGCGACCGCCTGCTCCAGCGCGTCGGGCTTGCGGGCCGTGATCACGACGCGTGCCCCGTCGTCCACCAGACGCTGCGCGATCGCCAGGCCGATGCCGCGGCTCGCACCCGTCACGATCGCCGTCCTGCCCTCGAACCGTCCGGCCAACGCGGCCTCCTCTACCCGATGATGGTCATCTGACTAAGCGCTTGCTTATGATGGCCACGATGCCGTACGGCGTCGACCGGGTCAATCCCCGTCTGGGGAGGAGGTGTCCATGAGCGTGCTGCCGGAGGGCACGGCTCGCGGCGACCTCACGCGCGCCCGTCTGCTCGAGGCCGCGGTGCAGGCGTTCGCCGCCAAGGGGTTCCACGGCACGACGACGCGCGACATCGCCGCCGGGGCCGGCATGAGCCCCGCGGCCGTCTACGTGCACCACCGCTCCAAGGAGGAGCTGCTCTACGTGATCTCGCGCGAGGGCCACCAGCGGACGCTGGACCTGGTCCGCGAGGCGGCGGCCTCGGCGGGCTCCCCGCGCGAGCGACTGGCCGCGATCGCGCGCGAGTTCGGCAGGCACCACGCCGAGGGGCACACCTGGGCGCGGATCGTGAACTACGAGCTCGGCGCCCTGTCCCCCGCCCACCTCGAGGAGATCCGCGCGCTGCGCATCGGCATCGAGCAGGAGGTGCGGGCGACGATCGAGGCCGGCGTCGCGAGCGGGGACTTCGACGTCGCCGACCCCGGGATGACGACCACCGCCGTGCTGTCGCTCGGCATCGACATCGCCCGGTGGTACCGCGACGACGGCCGCTGGACCCCCGACGACGTCGGCGACCACATGGCCGGACTCGCCCTGCGCATCGTAGGCGCGGGCGCGTGAGCGAGCGTCAGCCGGCGACGATCTCGACGCGCTGGAACTCCTTGACGTCGGTGTAGCCGGTCGTCGCCATGCTGCGCTTGAGAGCGCCGATGAGGTTCATGGTGCCGTCGGCGACGTGGCTGGGCCCGAGGAGGATCTCCTCGAAGCTGCCGACTGGCTCGAACTCCACGCGTTGACCGCGCGGCAGCGTCGCGTGGTGCGCCTCGCCACCCCAGTGGAAGCCGCGGCCGGGCGCGTCGGTGGCCCGCGCGAACGGGCTGCCCACCATGACGGCGTCGGCGCCGCAGGCGATGGCCTTGGCGATGTCGCCGGACTTGCCGATCGAGCCGTCGGCGATGACGTGCACGTAGCGGCCGCCGGACTCGTCGAGGTAGTCGCGGCGGGCTGCGGCCACGTCGGCGACCGCGCTGGCCATCGGCACGGCCACGCCGAGGACGGTGCGCGTGGTGTGGGCGGCGCCACCGCCGAAGCCCACGAGTACGCCGGCCGCGCCGGTGCGCATCAGGTGGAGCGCGGCCTGGTGGGTCGCACAGCCACCGACGATGACCGGGACGTCGAGCTCGTAGATGAACTCCTTGAGGTTGAGCGGCTCGGCCTGGCTGCTCACGTGCTCGGCCGAGACGGTCGTGCCGCGGATGACGAACAGGTCGACGCCCGCGTCGGTGACGGTCTTCGCGAACTCCTTGGTCCGCTGCGGGCTCAGCGCGCCGGCGACCGTGACGCCGGCGTCCCGGATCTCGCGCAGTCGCTCGGTGATCAGCTCGGCCTTCACCGGCGCGCTGTAGATCTCCTGCAGGCGACGGGTCGCGTCGGCACCGCGCAGGCCGGCGACCTCCTCGAGCAGCGGCTCCGGGTCGGCGTACCGCGTCCAGATGCCCTCGAGGTTGAGCACGCCCAGGCCGCCGAGCCGACCCAGCTTGATGGCCGTGGCCGGTGACATGACCGAGTCCATCGGCGCGGCCAGCACGGGCAGCTCGAACCGGTAGGCGTCGATCTGCCAGTCGGTGCTGACCTCCTCGGGGTCGCGCGTCCTCCGGCTAGGCACGATCGCAACGTCGTCGAACGCGTAGGCGCGTCGCGCCCGCTTGGCCCGGCCGATCTCGATGTCAGTCACGCGGTGATTCTCTCATCCCCACGCCACCGACCCGTTCGCTGGTGGCTCGCGGGCTTCGCGGTCACCGGCGGGTCGCAGTCACCACGAGGTACTCCCACTCCATCCGGTGGTCGACGATCGCGCCGTCCCCGAGCTCGGCGAGCGCCCGGTCGAGTGCAGCGACCCGCTCGGCGTCGTCACCGAGCGAGCGGTAGGCGACGATCGTCGGGCCGTAGCAGGCCTTGAAGTAGTCGCGAAACTCCGCGCCGGAGGCGAAGGCGTCCACCATGACGGTGCGCGCCTCGACGGCGAGGTCGCGCACCCCCGCGTCGAAGAGGTCCCGGACGTGCGCCTCGTCGCCCCACAGCGGTGGGGGCTGGGCGCCCTCGGGCGGCGGCGGCGCGAACGGCTTCATCGCAGCGAACATCTGGCCGATGAAGCCAGCCGGCGTCCAGCTCGCGACGCCGATGCGGCCGCCCGGCCGGGTGACACGCAGCATCTCCACCGCGGCGGCGTCGTGACAGGGCGCGAACATCACGCCGATCGCGGAGACGACGACGTCGAACGCGGCGTCGACGTAGGGCAGCGCCTCGGCGTCGGCCGTGTCCCAGGTGATGCTCACGCCGGCGTCGGCCGCGCGGCGCTCGCCGATGGCGAGCAGCTCGGGCGTCAGGTCGCTGGCGGTGGCCACGCCGCCGGCGAGCGCCGCCGGGATGGCCGCGTTGCCGGTGCCGGCGGCGACGTCCAGGACACGCTCGCCGGGCCTGATCCGGCAGGCGTCGACGACCGACTGCCCGACATCCGGCACGAGCTCGTCGGCGACGCGGGCGTAGTCGCCGAGCGCCCACATGGCGCGGTGGCGGGCCTTCAGCTCGGGGGTGGCGGTGGTGGTCATGGTTCCTCCACGGTGAGTGCTGTCTGGGACCACGATCGTCGGGCGGCGCCAGGAGAGCGGATAGTGCGCGATCTGTACCGACAGCGGTTCACGATCTGTACTTGCCGCCGCGGCCGCCTCGGCGTCTACTGCTGGGAGCGGGTCCGGACCGCTGCACGGGCTCGGCACGTCCCTGGGAGGACCGATGGCGTCGTACGGCCAGTTCTGCCCGATGGCGAAGGCGATGGAGGTGCTCGACGAGCGCTGGACCCTGCTCGTCGTCCGCGAGCTGCTCCTCGGCAGCGTGCACTTCAACGAGCTGCGCCGGGGCGTCCCGAAGATGTCCCCCGCCCTGCTCTCCAAGCGGCTGCGCACGCTGGAGCGGGCCGGCGTGATCACCCGGGAGGGCTCGGGTCAGCGGACGTCCTACCACCTGACGCGGAGCGGCCGCGAGCTCGAGCCGGTGGTGCGGGCCCTGCAGACCTGGGGCACCCGCTGGGTCGGCGGCCTGGGCCAGGAGGATCTCGACCCGCACCTGCTCTTCTGGGACGTGCAGCGGACCCTCCCGCTCCAGGAGTGGCCGCGCCGCCGTACGGTCGTGGAGTTCCGGCTCACCGACGTCGAGCCGAAGGTGTCGCGCTGGTGGCTCGTGGTGACCCACACCGGAGCCGACGTGTGCGACTTCGACCCGGGCTACGGCGTCGACGCGCTCATCCAGGCGCGGTTGCGGGTGCTGACCGAGGTGTGGCGCGGCGACCGCAGCTGGGCGAGCGTCCTCGACAGCGGCGTCGTGGACCTGCTCGGGCCGACCGAGATGCGCCGGGCGCTGCCCCGTTGGATCGGGCAGAGCATCGCGGCGCACGTCCCGCGCCCGCGGCCCGAGATCCCGGCGTACGCCGGGAACGGTCACTCCCAGTCGTACGCCAGGACGAACTCGTAGCCGTCCTCGGGCTGCCCCGCGAGGACCAGGTCGGCGCTGCCGCGCAGCCCCTCGAGACCGCCGGTGCCGAGCCCGGCCACGACCTCGAGCCGCGCGGTGACCGCGTTGTCGGCGTGCGTGCCGGTGACGTGCCAGACGCAGCTGCCCTCGTGGCCGGCGATCGAGCCGCTGAACTGCTCGTAGGCCTCGAAGACCGCGCGGCCGCCGCCGGTGTAGGCGCCCAGCATCCGCCCGACCGAGCTCCCCTCGACCTCGCCGCTGTAGCCGTAGCCGATCTCCGCCTGGGTCAGCCCGCGGTTCGGGTAGTAGACGGACCCCATCGTGGTGCCCTCGCCGTCCACGTCGACGTACGCCGACTCCTGCCATGACGCGACCGTCAGCCGGCCCGTCGCCTGGTGCGTGTAGGTGCTCATGACCCCACTCTCGCGAGCCGCGGCAGGGCGGTCTTGAAGGAACGCGACACACTCGTCGGACGTGCTCGGGTGGCGCAGATGAGAGAACAGGACGTCGGATGGGACGGCGTGCCGGGACCGGCGATCCTCCGGATGCCCGAGCACGAGGTGCGATGACGGCGACACCGCACGGGCGGTGCAGGTGACGACACCTTCACGCCGGACCTGACGGGTCACCTAGGCTCGATGCCATGGCGGCCGAGGGCTACCCGGACGCGATCGTCCGACCGGAGACGGCGTCGCGCGCGATCACCGTGGACCGGTTCACGCCCTCGCCGGCGGTGGCCGGGCACGTGGACTACCACTGGTACGTCGGCTGGGACCTGTCCGAGCCGCACGAGCAGCAGGTCATCCCGCAGCCGCGCGTGCACATCGCGGCCGAGGACGGGCGGCTGCTGGTGCACGGCGTCCTGCGCCGCACGTTCGTCCGGGTCGTCTCGGGACGCGGCCACACGCTCGGCGCGTCGTTCCTGCCCGGGATGTTCCGGCCCGTCCTGGGCAGCCGGGTAGCGGCGCTGGGCGATCGGGTCGTGCCCGCGGGCGATCTCCTGGGGGTTGACGACCGGGCGGCGGCCGCGGCCGTGCTCGCCATCGAGGAGCCTGCGGAGATGGTGGCGGCACTGGAGCGCTACCTGACCGAGGTCGGGCTGCCCGAGGACGCCACCGCCACCGAGGTGAGCGGCCTCGTGGCGCTGGCCGAGTCGGACCGGACGATCACCCGGGCCGACCAGCTGGCCGACCGCGCCGGGACCAGCCTCCGGTCGCTGCAGCGCCTCTTCGGTGACTACGTCGGCATCGGCCCGAAATGGGTCGTGCAGCGGTTCCGCGTGCTCGAGGTCGCGGCCCGGGCGCACGCGGGCGGCGACGTCGACTGGGCGGCCGTCGCCGCGGATCTCGACTTCAGCGACCAGGCGCACCTGGTGCGCACGTTCCGGGACGTGGTCGGGCGCCCGCCGGCTGCCTACGCGCAGGACCTCTGAGCGATCTCCGGGGTCAGCGACCCATCTGGCGCAGCTGGTCGAGCAGCCGCCGGTCGCGCTTGGTCGGGCGACCGGCGCCGCGCTCGCGCGAGAACACCGGCGCGGCCCGCTCCTCCTTGGGGGGCAGCGCGGGCGTGCGGTCGTCGTACGCCGCCTGGGCCAGGGGGGCGCCCACGCGCTTGGCCAGCAGCTCCTTGACGACCACGACGTGCTCGCGGTCGGTGAAGACCCTGACCTCGTCGCCGACCTTGACCGGTTGCGCGGGCTTGGCCCGCACTCCGTTGATCCGGATGTGCCCGGCCTTCGCGCCGGCCGTCGCCTGGGAGCGCGACTTGTAGAGCCGCACCGCCCAGCACCAGACGTCGATGCGCACGTCGATCCGCGCCGTCACCCGCCCAAGGGTAGTGCTCAGTCCCGACCGAGCAGCTCCAGGCCGTCCGCGGAGGACGAGCCGGGCTCGGCGGTGTAGAGCACCATCCGTTGGGTGGTCTCCGCGAGCACAAGCGCCTCGTAGGAGAGGTCGAGCCGTCCGACGAGGGGGTGCCGGAAGCTCTTGACGCCGTAGCCGCAGTCGAAGACGGGGTGCTCCGCCCACAGGGACGCGAACCAGGTGCTGCGCTGGACCAGCTCACCGACGAGCAGGCTCAGCTTGCGGTCGTCGGGGAAGAGCCCGGAGGAGTAGCGCAGGAAGCCGACCATGGCGCGCGCCATCGCGTCGGGGTCGACGTAGAGCTCGGAGCCACCGGGCTCGAGGAAGAGCATGCGTGCCTGGTTGGGCCGGTCCGCCGAGCGGTCGGGAGCCTCGGCGGGCAGGTCCGGGGCGAGCAGCCGGTGCCCGAGGTGGTTCCACGCGAGGATGTCGTTCGAGTGGTCGACGATCAGCGCGGGTCCGGGCGAGGCGTGGACCAGCGCCCGCGCCGACGGCCTGGCCTGCTCGGCCGGCGGGCGCGACGGGTCGACGACCGGCCGCGCGAGCCGCCGCAGGTGGGCGTGCTCCTCGGGGCTGAGCCGAAGCGCCCGGGCCAACGCGTCGATGACGCTGTCGGAGGCGTTGTGCTGGTCGGCCTGCTCCAGCCGTGTGTAGTAGGTCGGACTCACCCCGGCCAGCATCGCGAGCTCTTCGCGGCGCAGGCCCGGGACGCGGCGGGCGCCGTAGGAGATCAGCCCGGCGTCGTCGGGGCTGATCGCTGCACGGCGGGTACGGAGGAACTCCCCGAGCTCGGTCGTCATGGGACCCATCCTGGCCCGCCTGTCCACCGGGTTCCTGCCCCTGTCAGTGCTAGGCAGGCGGCGGGGTGGCGGACCAGGGGTCTCGCTGGGACCGTGCGGACCCAGCACCGTGATCGGTATGACAACCACGCTCACGATCGACGCGTCAGCTGCGGGGCCAGCTGCGATGAGCCGCCGCCAGCTGCTGGTCCTTGCGCTCCTGCTGGCGTCGCAGTTCACCCTGACCGTCGACTTCTCGATCCTCAACGTCGCCCTCCCGACGGTGGGGGCAGGCCTCGGCTTCTCGTCGGCCGACGTGCAGTGGATCGCCACGTCCTTCGCCCTCTGCGCCGCCGGCTTCACCCTGCTGTTCGGTCGCGTCGGCGACTACCTCGGCCGACGTCGGATCTTCCTGGCCGGCATGGTCGCGCTCGGCCTCGCTTCCCTCCTCGGCGGTCTCGCGACGTCCCCGGCCGTCCTGCTGACGGCGCGGGTGATCCAGGGCCTCGCCACGGCGGCCGTCACCCCCGCCGCGCTCTCGCTCCTCACCGTCGCATTCCCGGAGGGCCCGCTGCGCCGGCGTGCGCTCGGCCTCAACAGCGTCGTCATGTCGGCCGGCTTCACCGGCGGAGCGATCCTCGGGGGCGTCCTCACCGACCTGCTCAGCTGGCGCTGGGCGTTCCTCGTCAACGTGCCGATCACGGTCGCCGTCGTCGCGGTCGCGCCGTTCGTCCTCGCCGACTCCCCCGACCGCGAGCGCTCGCGCCTCGACGCGCCGGGAGCGGCGCTGGTCACGGGCGGCCTCCTCTCCCTCGTGTACGCCGCCACGCGGCTCGGCGAACAGGGCGTCTCGGACCCCTGGGGGCTGGCGGCACTCCTCCTCGCGATCGTCCTGCTGGCCGGCTTCGTCCGCGCCGAGGGTCGGCACACCCACCCGCTGGTGCCGCTCCCGATCCTGCGCCGGCGCACGATCTTCTGGGGCAACGTGGCCGGCTTCGTCACCTTCTCGATGGAGCCCGGCCTGGTCTTCCTCTCGACGCTCTACTTCCAGAACGTCCTCGGCCTCGACCCGCTGCAGACCGGACTCATGCTCGGCACCATGGGTGCCGGCGCACTCATCGGCGGCACCGTCGGCCCGCGGGTGATCGGCGTCGTCGGCGTGCGCGGGGCGGCGGCCGGGGGACTCACGATCCAGGCGGTGACGACCGGCCTGCTGATCCTGCTCGGCCACTCGGCGCACGCGTCCCTGCCGCTCTACGGCATCGTCACGTTCGTCGGGGCGATCGGTCACGTGTGCGCCATCGTCGCGTTCATGGTGGCCGCGACCTCCGGGCTGCCCGACCGCGAGCAGGGCCTCGCCACCGGCATCGCGACGATGACCCAGCAGGTCGCCATCGCGGTCGGCGTCCCCCTCGTGAGCGCGATCGCCACCGCTGCCGGCGGCATCGACTCCCTCACCGCACTCCGAGCGGCCGTCGGGATCGACGCGGGACTGGTCCTGGTCGGCGCGCTGCTCGTCGCCGGCGGCCTGCGTCCCCGCGCGCCTGAGGTCGGCTCGGCCTGAGCCGAACCCGACCGAGACGATGGATCGGCCGGCGCCAGGGCGCCGGCCGATCCCTCGCGTTGCTCGTCAGGCGCGGTAGTTCGGCGCCTCGACGGTGACCTGGACGTCGTGGGGGTGGCTCTCCTTGAGCGATGCGGAGGTGATCCGCACGAAGCGGCCGTTCTCCTGCAGCTCGGGGATCGTCCGCGCGCCGACGTAGAACATCGTCTGGTGGAGGCCGCCGACGAGCTGGTGCGCGACGGTGGCGAGCGTGCCCTTGTAGGGCACCTGGCCCTCGACGCCCTCGGGCACGATCATGTCGTCGCTGGTGACCTCGGCCTGGAAGTAGCGGTCCTTGGAGTAGGACTTCTTGCCCCGGCTCGACATGGCGCCCATCGAGCCCATGCCGCGGTAGGCCTTGTACTGCTTGCCGTTGACGAGGATCAGGTCGCCCGGGGTCTCCTCGGTGCCGGCCAGCATCGAGCCCAGCATGACGGTGTCGGCGCCGGCGACGATCGCCTTGCCGATCTCGCCGGAGTAGCGCAGGCCACCGTCGGCGATGACCGGGACACCGGCCGCCCGGCAGGCGAGGCTGGCCTCGTAGACGGCGGAGATCTGGGGTACGCCGACGCCGGTGACGACCCGCGTCGTGCAGATCGAGCCCGGGCCCACGCCCACCTTGACCGCGTCGGCGCCCGCGTCGACGAAGCTCTGGGCACCCGCCTTGGTGGCGACGTTGCCGCCGATGACCTGGACGTGCTTGGTGGCCGGGTCGGTCTTGAGCCGGCGGACCATGTCGATCAGCATCCGCACGTTGCCGTGCGCGGTGTCGGCGACGAGCACGTCGACGCCGGCGTCGATCAGCGTCGTGGCCCGCTCCCACGCATCGCCGAAGTAGCCGATCGCGGCGCCGACCAGCAGCCGTCCCTGGGCGTCGTACGACGCGTCGGGGAACTGCTCGCCCTTGACGAAGTCCTTGACGGTGATCAGCCCGGTCAGGCGACCGTCGGCGTCGACCAGCGGGAGCCGCTCGCGCTTGTGGCTGCGCAGCAGCGCGGTGGCGTCCTCGCGGGAGATGTCGGAGGGCCCGGTGATCAGCGGCTGCTGCGTCATGACCTCGTCGACCTTGGTGGTCGCCCACTCCGCGACGGGCGTGAAGCGCAGGTCGCGGTTGGTGATCATGCCGATGAGGCGGTTGTCGCTGTCGACGACCGGGAAGCCGGAGATGCGGTACTCGCCGGCCAGCCGGTCGAGCTGCTCGAGCGTCGCGTCGGGGCCGATCGTGACCGGATTGGAGATGATCCCGGTCTGGGTCCGCTTGACGAGGTCGACCTGGTAGGCCTGGTCCTCGATGGAGAGGTTGCGGTGGAGCACGCCGATGCCGCCCTGGCGGGCCATCGCGATGGCCATGCGGGACTCGGTGACGGTGTCCATCGCGGCCGAGATCAGCGGCGTCTTGAGGAAGAGCTCCCGCGTCAGCCGACTGGTGGTGTCGATGTCGCTCGGGGCGAGATCGGAGTAGCCCGGCAGCAGCAGGACGTCGTCGTAGGTCAGACCGAGGTCGGCGAACTTCTCGGGGAGCTCCATGACGAAATGTTACGGCGCGCGGCGCCTGGAGCCCGAATCGGGGAGACTCCTGCCCTCTGGTCTGCACCCCATCTCCGCGTGACCACGCGGGAAGAGCATGACGCAGTGGTGGGGGAGGATGCTCGACCGAACGGGCGGGTCAGCTCGCGAGGGGCTTCAGCTCGCGCACGGGGACGCGGACGGTCAGCCGGTCGGCCGCCATCCGGATCCGGCCGCGCAGCCCGGCGCCGAGCA
Source organism: Nocardioides sp. CER19 (assembly GCF_029846275.1). Taxonomy (GTDB): domain Bacteria; phylum Actinomycetota; class Actinomycetes; order Propionibacteriales; family Nocardioidaceae; genus Nocardioides. The sequence goes on along the minus strand of NZ_JARVWS010000001.1, from coordinate 1,104,574 downwards.
CCATCGGCAGCACCGCCTGGTTGTCGGAGCGGGTGGTCAGCAGGATCTCGTCGGCGCCGAGGGAGTTGGCGACCCGGGCGGCGTCGAGGAGCAGGCGGGTACCGATGCCGCGGCGCTGCCAGCTCGGGTCGACCGCGAGGTCGACGGGCCGCACGCCGGCTCCGTCCTCGCGGCTCTCGGCGCCCACGGTCGCGGTCCCCACGACCACGCCGTCGACGTACGCCGTGACGGAGTCGCCGCGGGCGACGTACTCGGGTGTCGCGCCGGTGCCGAGGCGGCGCGTGCCCGTCGTCGCGACCGGCGCCTCGCCGGTGCGGCCGAGCACGTCGTTGACCAGGTCGGCCATCGCGGCGCCGCGGGCCCGCTCGGTGTCGGTGAACGGCGCGGTCCGGTGCACCTGCACCTGCACGTCGCCGACGACCATCTCCATGACGTCGTGGACGACCTCGGGGTCGGTCGGCTCCGCCTCGGCGTCGAAGAGCCGGGCGACGACCTCCGGGAAGGACATGGGCCGCTCGAGGATCGCGCGGGCCGCCCTGACGTAGCGGGTGGGCTGGTCATCGAGCGCCGCCTCGGTGCTCGGCTGGGCCACCACCTCCGCGCCGCCCGCGTCGCTGACCAGGCGGGTGACCTGCTCGACGGTCCAGTCGTCAGCGGTGCTCAGGACGATCTCGTCGGTGACGTCGTCGAGCCCGGGGAAGATCTGGAGACCGAGGATGTTGACCCCCGCGGCGCCGCAGCGCTGGGCCAGCGCCGCGAGGGTGCCGGGCTTGTCGGGCAGCGTCGTGCGCACTCTCCACAGCATGCGCACAGTCTGGCGGATCCGATGTTGCAGCGCTGTTAACGCCGGTGTCGCCCGCGAGAACGCATCGGCGCCTTCGCCCCGCCACGCCCTTAAAGTCTAGTAATTTGCTATGTTTAAACCATGTCCGCCCGTGCCGATCGTCTCCGCCTCGCCGTCGCGCTGGAGGGAGCCGGCTGGCATCCCGCCGCATGGCGCGAGCCGGCCGCGCGCCCCGCCGAGCTGTTCTCGCCGCGCTACTGGGCCGACCTGGTGACCGAGGCCGAGGCCGGGCTCGTCGATCTCGTCACCCTCGAGGACAGCCTGACGCTGCAGACCTCTGACCGGTTCGGCGACTTCGGGGACGACCGCACCGACCACGTGCGGGGTCGACTCGACGCCGTGCTCGTCGCGGCGCGCGTCGCTCCGCTCACCCGGCACATCGGACTGCTGCCGACCGCCACCGTCACCCACACCGAGCCGTTCCACGTGTCGAAGGCGATCGCGACGCTCGACCACGTCAGCAGGGGACGAGCCGGCGTCCACGTCCAGGTGGCACCCCGGCAGCGGGACGCCGCACTGATCGGGCGGCGGACGTTCGCGCCCGTGCCGAACGGCGACCTCGACTCCCCCGCGGGACAGCTCCTGCTCCACGATGCGTTCGACGAGGCCGCCGACTACGTCGAGGTCCTCCGGCGGCTGTGGGACAGCTGGGAGGACGACGCGGAGATCCGCGACGTGGCGACCGGGCGCTTCATCGACCGCGACAAGCTCCACCACATCGACTTCGAGGGCCGCTGGTTCAACGTGAAGGGCCCCTCGATCACGCCTCGCCCACCGCAGGGACAGCCCGTCGTCGCGGCACTGGCCGATCGGTCGATCCCGCACCGCCTGGTCGGCCGGTCGACGGACATCGGCTTCGTGACCCCACGCGGCACGGGCGACATCGCCCCGATCGTCGCGGAGATCCGCGAGGCGCAGGCGAGCGCCGGTCGCGAGGGCGAGACCGTGCACGTCTTCGGTGACCTGGTGGTCGTGCTCGCCGAGAGCGAGCCGGCCGCCCACGACCGGTTGGCAGGGCTGGACGAGGCCGCAGGGGCGACGTACCGCTCCGACGCCCGCATCTTCACCGGGTCCGCCGCCGAGCTCGCGGACCTGCTCGCGGACTGGCGTGCTGCCGGGCTGACGGGGGTCCGTCTGCGCCCGGCCGTCCTGCCCGACGACCTGCAGGCGATCACCCGCCGCCTGGTGCCAGAGCTGCAGCGTCGCGGTCTCTTCCACGACCACTACGAGGCGAGCACCCTGCGGGGCCTGCTCGGCCTCCCCCGTCCCGCCAACCGCTACGCGACCGCCTGAGGCCCCGATGACGAAGAAGCAGGTCCACCTCGCCGCCCACTTCCCCGGCGTCAACAACACCACCGTCTGGAGCGACCCCACGTCGGGGAGCCACATCGAGTTTGCCTCGTTCGTCGAGTTCGCACAGACCGCCGAGCGCGGCCTGTTCGACTTCCTCTTCCTCGCCGAGGGCCTCCGGCTGCGCGAGCAGGGCGGTCGGATCTACGACCTCGACGTGGTCGGCCGCCCCGACACCTTCACCGTGCTCGCGGCGCTCGCGGCGGTGACCGAGCGCCTGGGACTGACCGGCACGATCAACTCGACGTTCAACGAGCCGCTCGAGGTCGCACGCCAGTTCGCCACCCTCGACCACCTCTCCGGCGGGCGGGCCGCCTGGAACGTCGTCACCAGCTGGGACGCGTTCACCGGCGAGAACTTCCGACGCGGCGGCTACCTGCCGCAGGACCAGCGCTACGAGCGCGCCCGGACGTTCCTCGAGACCGCCACCGAGATCTGGAGCTCCTGGAACGGCGACGAGATCCTGGCCGACAAGCGGACCGGACGATTCCTCACGACGCCGCGCCCGGGCAGGTTCGCGCACCAGGACGCCCACTTCGAGATCGAGGGCCAGTTCAACGTCCCGCGCAGCCCGCAGGGCAGGCCCGTGATCTTCCAGGCCGGCGACTCCGATGAGGGCCGCGAGTTCGCGGCCGCCAGCGCCGACGCGATCTTCTCGCGCTACAGCAGGCTGGACGAAGGCCGGACGTTCTACTCGGACATGAAGGGCCGGCTGGCCCGCCACGGCCGTCGCCCGGAGGACCTCCTGATCCTGCCCGCCGCCACCTTCGTGCTCGGCGACACCGACGCCGAGGCGGCCGACCTGGCACACGAGGTGCGGCTCGCGCAGGTGTCGCCGGCCACCGCGATCAAGTTCCTCGAACAGCTGTGGAACACCGACCTGTCCGACCACGACCCCGACGGCCCGCTGCCTGCGTTCGACCCGGTCGTGTCCGACGAGCTCTTCTCGAAGGGCAGGGCCTCGGTGCGGATGAACCGCAACCCGGTCGAGGTCGCGCGCGAGTGGCGCGAGCGCGCGCAGGCCAACCGTTGGTCGACCCGGGAGCTCGTCATCGACGTCACCGGGCGCCAGGCGTTCGTCGGGTCCCCCGCCTCCGTCGCGGCCGAGCTCGACGAGTTCGTCCAGGCCGACGCGAGCGACGGCTTCATCCTGGTCCCCCACGTCACGCCCGGCGGCCTCGGCCGCTTCGTCGATGAGGTCGTACCCCTGCTGCAGGAGCGCGGGGTCCACCGCACCGCCTATGCAGGCGCCACGCTTCGCGAGAACCTCGGACTCCCCGTGGCGCCGTCCGGTGCCGGCGGCAAGCGGGTCGAGGCGGCGTCGTGACCCGCGCACCGCTCTCGGTCCTCGACCTGGTGCCGATCGTCTCCGGCCAGAGCGGCGCTGACGCGCTTCGCAACAGTGTCGACCTCGCTCGGCACGCCGAGCGGCTGGGCTACGCCCGCTACTGGGTCGCCGAGCATCACCTCAACCCCGGGGTCGCGGGAACCTCACCGGCGGTCGTCCTGGCGCTGCTGGGCGCCGCCACCGCCACGATCCGCATCGGTTCGGGCGCGGTGCTGCTCGGCCACCGGACGGCGCTGAGCACGGTCGAGGAGTTCGGGCTGCTCGACGCGGCGTACCCCGGCCGCATCGACCTCGGCCTCGGACGCTCCGGGGGCAGGCCACCGGGCTCCGACCAGGGCGAGGTCCCGCCGGTCCCGCTCGTCGACGGTCGGACCGCGGAGGGGCTGCTGGTACCCCCGAAGGCGCCGATCGCCCACCTGCTCGACTCGCCACGCTTCCGGGTCCAGCGCGAGCTCCTCCAGCTGCCGGGCGCTGAGCCCGCGGACTACGGCGAGCAGGTCGACGACATCCTCGCCCTCATCGCCGGCACCTACCGTTCCGTCGACGGGGTGCACGCGCAGGCGCTCCCGGGCGAGGGCGCGGACCTGCAGCTCTGGGTGCTCGGGAGCAGCGGCGGCGAGAGCGCGCACGTCGCCGGCAAGCGCGGGCTGCGCTTCGCGACGAACTACCACGTCAACCCGTCCGGGGTCGTCGAGGCCACGCTCGCCTACCGCGCCGCGTTCGAGCCGTCCGACGACCTCACCCGGCCCTACGTGGCCGTGTCCGCGGACGTCGTCGTCGCCGAGGACGAGCCCACCGCCCGCGAGCTGGCGACCGGCTACGGCCTCTGGGTCCGCAGCATTCGCACGGCGGAGGGCGCCATCCCGTTCCCGACTCCGGAGCAGGCACGGGCGTGGCACTGGTCGGACGAGGACCGTGCCCTCGTCCAGGACCGCATCGACACCCGGTTCGTCGGCACACCTGCCCAGGTCGCCGACCAGCTCGAGATCCTGCAGCGCGCCGTCGGCGCCGACGAGCTCGTCGTCACGACCATCACCCACGACCACGCCGACCGGGCGCGGTCGTACGAGCTCCTCGCCCAGGAGTGGGCGAGCCGGTCCTGACCCGGCCGGGTCCATCCCTCTGCGAGCGCCGCGCTACCGGCCTCCTTCACCTCGGCGAGCGACCGGGCTCCGCGCCGATCAGGGCCATCCGGTCGCCGAGGAACCGGTAGTGGTTCATCGCGTCGAGCCGTGGCGAGTAGGCGTGCAGGGAGAGCGCGGGCTCCGAACCCGGGTTGCGCATGTCGTGCACGCGGCCGGCCGCGTAGGCACGAGCATCACCCGGCGTCGCGTCGACGAGCTGCAGCCCGCCGTCGAAGCTGTGCTCCACCAGCGCGCCTTCGAGGACGGTGTGCGCGCCGGTGGCGGTGCCGTGGTCGTGGTAGCCCGTGCTGGCGCCGGGCGCCCAGGCGATGAGCCACAGCTCGAGGTCGTCGGTCCGCGTCAGGAGATAGAACGTGCGCCCCTCCGCCGGCGGGTCGAGCAGGCCGTGGAGGTCGGGGTCGTCGGCGTGGTCGCGCAGTGCCTCGAGCAGGGGCAGCACGGTGAGCGCAGGCATGAGGGGTCCTTCGGAGCGAGAGAGAGGTGGGGTCGGCTGAGCGTGATCAGCGACGACAACACCGGCACTCGAAGGGCATGCCTCCACCCTAGGTCGAGCCCGTGGCGATCGACGCGCCTCTCGCATCGCGGACCGTCGTTCGGGGTCGGCGGCCGCCGGTGCTGGCCCGAAATGCCGAGTCGGCGCACCCTCGCGATGCTCGCGAGGATGCGCCGACTCGAGCCTCAGCGCGTCAGGACGCGCCGGGCCGGTTGATCAGTGGCCGTGGCCGTGCCCGTGGCCGTGACCCGCGGCAGCGGGCTCCTCCTCCTCGGGCTTGTCGACGACCAGGGTCTCGGTCGTGAGCAGCATGCCCGCGATCGAGGTGGCGTTGACGAGGGCCGAGCGGGTGACCTTGACCGGGTCGATGACACCCTGGCCGACCAGGTCGCCGTACTCGCCGGTGGCGGCGTTGTAGCCGTTGCCGACGCCGAGCTCGCGGACCTTGGTGGTGATGACGTAGCCGTTCTCGCCACCGTTCTCGGCGATCCAGCGCAGCGGCTCGTCGGCGGACTTGCGCACGATGCGTACGCCGACCGCCTCGTCGCCCGTCAGGCCGAGGTCCTTCTCCAGCACCGACACGGCGTGGATGAGGGCGGAGCCACCGCCGGGGACGATGCCCTCCTCGATGGCCGCGCGGGTCGCGGAGACCGCGTCCTCGATGCGGTGCTTCTTCTCCTTGAGCTCCACCTCGGTGTGCGCGCCGACCTTGATGACGCAGACGCCGCCGGCCAGCTTGGCGAGGCGCTCCTGGAGCTTCTCGCGGTCCCAGTCGGAGTCGGTGGACTCGATCTCGGCCTTGATCTGGTTGACGCGGCCCTCGACCTCGGCCGCGTCGCCCGCGCCCTCGACGATCGTCGTGTTGTCCTTGGTGATGACGACACGGCGCGCCTGGCCGAGCACCTCGAGGCCGACCTGGTCGAGCTTGAGGCCGACCTCGGGGGCGATGACCTGACCACCGGTCAGCGTCGCGATGTCCTGCATCATCGCCTTGCGGCGGTCACCGAAGGCCGGGCTCTTGACCGCGACGGCGTTGAACGTGCCGCGGATCTTGTTGACGACCAGGGTGGAGAGCGCCTCGCCGTCCACGTCCTCGGCGAGGATGAAGAGCGGCCGGCCGGCCTGGATGACCTTCTCGAGCAGCGGCAGGAGCTCCTGGATCGAGGAGATCTTGCCCTGGTGCAGAAGGATGTAGGGGTCGTCGAGGACGGCCTCCATGCGCTCCGGGTCGGTGACGAAGTACGCCGAGATGTAGCCCTTGTCGAACTGCATGCCCTCGGTGAACTCGAGCTCGGTGCCCGTCGTGTTGGACTCCTCGACGGTGATGACGCCGTCCTTGCCGACCTTGTCGAACGCGTCGGCGAGCAGGGAGCCGATGTGGCTGTCGCGGCTGGAGATGGTCGCGACGGCGGCCATGTCCTCCTTGCTGTCGACGTCGCGGGCGGCGGCGCGCAGCGCGTCGCTCACGGCGCCGGCAGCGGCGTCCATGCCGCGCTTGAGGCCCATCGGGTTGGCCCCGGCGGCGACCGCGCGAAGGCCCTCGTGGACCATCGCCTGGGCGAGCACGGTGGCGGTGGTGGTGCCGTCACCGGCGACGTCGTTGGTCTTGGTCGCGACCTCCTTCGTCAGCTGGGCACCGAGGTTCTCGAACGGGTCGTCCAGCTCGACCTCACGGGCGACGGTCACGCCGTCGTTGGTGATGGTCGGGGCGCCCCACTTCTTGTCGAGGACGACGTAGCGGCCCTTCGGGCCCAGCGTCACCTTGACCGCGTTGGCGAGCGCGTCGACGCCGCGCTCGAGCGCGCGGCGGGCGTTCTCGTCGAACTCCAGGATCTTCGGCATGACTCTCCTTAAAAGCACAAAGGCCTGACGTGCCTGGCGCCCGGCTGGCAAGCCGGGGGCGCGACGGCGACCTCACGAGCGAGGCGGCCGTCGAGCGCCCCCGGCGCAGCCAGGCGGGATGCCAGGTGCGTCAGGAAACGACCGCGAGGACGTCGCGGGCGGACAGGATGAGGTACTCGTCGCCGCCGAACTTGACCTCGGTGCCGCCGTACTTGCTGTAGATGACCTTGTCGCCGACGCTGACGTCGAGCGGGACGCGGTTGCCGTTGTCGTCGATGCGACCGGGGCCGACCGCCAGGACCTCGCCCTCCTGGGGCTTCTCCTTGGCGGTGTCCGGGATGACCAGGCCGGAGGCGGTGGTCTGCTCAGCCTCGACCTGCTTGATGACGATGCGGTCCTCGAGAGGCTTGATGTTGATCGACACGGTGTCGACCTCCCCTTCACACTTCGATGGGCGAATCAGTGGACGTCTTCGCCTGCTGGGCTCCAGCGCCGTCGCGGGGGTCGCCGTGGCCGGCAGGCAGTTGGCACACTCACGTCGAGAGTGCCAAGCGAGACGTTAGCACTCACGTCGCTGGAGTGCTAGGGAGGCGGCGTTCGCCCGCCGCGCACAGCCACCTGAAACAATCCCCGGATGGAGCTCGACGCCTTCTCCTGGCTGCTGACCGAGTCGGGGCAGTGGCTCCTCGCGCGCGCGACCGAGCTGCGCGGGACCGACGCACTGCGGGCCCAGACGCTGCTCCGCAAGGAGGCGCCCGACGCCGAGCCGGCGCAGGTCGCCGTCGCGTTGACCCAGGCGGAGCTGCGGGCGAAGGCGGCCGCGAAGTTCGGAGCGCTCGCCGAACGGATGTACTTCACGCCGGACGGGCTCGAGCAGGCCACCCGGCTGCCGGTCGCCGAGCACCGGGCCGCGCGGCTGGCCGCCTACGGCGCGCGGACGATGATCGACCTGGGATGCGGGATCGGCGGCGACCTGATCGCCGCCTCCCGCGCCGGCCTGATCGTCGCGGGGATCGACCTCGACCCGGAGCGGGTCGTCGTCGCGCAGGCGAACCTCGACGCGCTCGGGCTGGCCGGCGCGGTGCAGGTCGCGGACGCGACGGTCGTGGACCACTCCCCCTTCGACGTCGCCTTCGCCGATCCCGCCCGGAGGGGGGCCCGGGGACGGGTCTTCGACGCGGAAGGGTGGACGCCGCCGTGGTCGTTCGTGGAGTCCCTGCTGGCCCGCGACGCCTGCGTGAAGGTCGCGCCCGGCATCCCGCACGACCTCGTCCCCGCGGGGGTCGAGGCCGAGTGGGTCAGTGACCACGGTGACGTCAAGGAGGCGGCCCTGTGGGCCGGCGGCCTCGCGACCGTACGCCGACGGGCGACCGTGATCGGCGACGGTGGGCTGGCGACGCTGACCGACGAGGACGCACCACCGGCGGGGTCGGACCCGGCCAGGGTGCGCGCCGTCGGAGGGTTCCTCTACGAGCCCGACGGTGCCGTCATCCGCGCCGGGCTCGTGACGGCGGTGGCCGCCGGCGTCAACGGCGGGCTGGTCGACGAGCACATCGCCTACGTGACGTCCGACGAGGCGTTCCTGACTCCGTTCGCGAGCGGCTACCAGGTGGTCGAGGAGCTCCCCTACCGGGAGCGCGCGCTGCGGGCGGCGCTGCGCGAGCGCGGCGTGGGCCGGCTGACCATCAAGAAGCGCGGCGTCGCCGTCGTTCCGGAACAGCTGCGCCGCTCCCTCTCGCTCCAGGGGCCGAACGAGGCGACAATCGTGATGACGCGGGTCGCCGGCGAGGGGACCTGCCTGCTGGTGAAGCCGTTCGGATGACCGAGGAGTTCCTCGTCCTGGGCCGCCCACCGCGGCCGCCGCGGCGAGGGCGCTGGGTCGGGCGCGGCCCGAGGATCGCGCTCGCGGTGATCATCCTCGGCCTGGTCGTCTGGGCCGTGTGGCGAGGCGTGACGCACGACCCGGCGGCCAAGCCGTCGCCGCCCGCTCCGACGAGCACCCAGACGGGGTCCATCGCCCATGAGCCGCCGGCGGTCCCCTACCTGCGGTCGGGGACGCTCATCCCCCCGGCGGAGCAGGCGCGTGGCATCCCGGACGGCTCGTGGACCGACTTCGCGACGTTGGCCGACGGCCGTGTGGTGCTGGTGCAGCGAGCGAGCCTCACGGTGCTCGGCACCACCGGGCAGCAGCGCAGCTTCGAGCACACCAGCGGGCTCACCGCCCGCCCGGACGGCACCGGCGCGGCCTGGACCGGCCGCGACGGCCGGGTCCGGCGGCTCGACTCCGGCCACCCCGACCCGGTCGTCGTACGCGGGGCGCGGCAGCTGACGCCCGCCTGCCGTGGGCTGCGCGCCGGCGGCCGGGTGCTGCCGGGTTGGCAGACCTGCGACCGCGACGGCGGACTGCTGAGCCCCGACGGCCGCTACTTCGCCTCGATCGGCGGCCAGTCGGTGACGCTGGCACCGCGCGACGACATCACCGGCGGCACCTCGACCGCCTTCCTCGGCACCGTGCGCGATGCGGTCTGGGAGGACGCCGCCCACCTGCTCGTCGTGATGGACATCGGCGACGAGGCCCACCTGATGCGCGTCAGCACGCTGGGCAGGTCCGAGGACCTCATCGCCCCGGTCCGCGGCGCGAGCGGCCGCGCCCGGCCGGTCCTGGTGCTCCCGATGACGAGCATCTCGGGCGCCGTGCAACCCTGAGCCGCCCGATCGCGTCCTCCTGTCACAGGCAGCGCCCGAACCGGCCGCGCCGCCGCCGGTTCGGAGCACGAGGAGGACAGGATGAACCGCACGGGACTCGCCCCAGGAGTGGATCGAGGTGGAGGCGTGGCAGTCGGCACGCGGGACGCCGAGTTCGCGGCGTACATGCAGGCGCGGCAGGCCGCCCTGCTCCGCACCGCGGTGCTGCTGACCGGCGACCCGCACGCCGCCGAGGACGTCGTCGCCACGGCGCTCGCGAAGCTCTACCTCGCCTGGGACAAGGTCCGCGACCGCGAGTCGCTCGACGGCTACGTCCGCCGGATCATCGCCAACGAGACGACGTCGCTGTGGCGGCGCCCGTGGCGACGACGTGAGGTCGCTGCCGAGGTGCTTCCCGAGCTCGGCCGCGAGGACACATACGACGAGGGCCGCGGTGCGGCCGTCTGGCGGGCGGTCTCGTCGCTGCCGCCCCGGCAGCGCGCCGTGGTCGTGCTCCGCTACTACGAGGAGCTGAGCGAGGCGGAGATCGCCGACGTCCTCGGCGTCTCACCGGGGACGGTGAAGTCCCAGGCCAGCCGAGCGCTGGCCACCCTGCGCACGAGCAACCCCGACCTCGCCATCGGGCTGGAGGAGCGATGAACGACATCAAGGACGCCCTGACCCGGGTCGCCGACACCACGGCACCCGCCCCGCTCTCCCTCGAGCACGTGCGCGGCCGTGCCCGGCAGATCCGGCGCCGTCGTACGGTGACGGCGATCGTCGGCTCCGCCGCGGCGGTCGCCGCGATCGCCGGCATCGGCATCGCGGTGAGCCCGTCGAGGTCCGGCGACGGCAGCGTGCCGCCCGCGACCCACACCCCGACCACCGCGGCGGACCCCCACGCGCTCGGTCCGGTGTTCCCGGTGCGGCTCGACGTACCTGTCGAGCAGACGTCCGGCGGCGAGCCGCAGGTGCCGTACTGGTCCGACGGGCAGATCATCGACACCGACGGGACGGCCACCCCCTTCCCGGACCGCCCGTTCACGTTCGCCAAGGACCCGCAGACGGGCGGGTGGGACGTCATCCGGGCCGGAGAGGCGAACGCCGAGCTCGTCCGCGTCACGGTCGACGGCCACGTCGGCGACACCGTGCCGAGCTTCGAGCACGGTCTCGCCGTGGGGCCGCGCGGTGATCTGGCGATCGTCACCCAGCACGGCGGCCACGAGGTCCTCACCGAAGGTGACCGCTCGATGGACCTCGGCGCCCTGGACTGGACGCAGATCCACGGCGTCCTGCCGAACGGCGACGTCCTCTTCCATGACGCCGAGGGCGGCGTCGCCATCGCGCACCTCGACGCCGACCGGGTGGAGGCGGTGCCGGACACCGCGGCGGCGGTGACCTCGCTGCCGACAGGGCTGACGGCCTACGGCATGAACGACGGCACCTGGCGGGCGAAGGACGAGGACGGCTCGACGCACTGGACCCTGGACTGGGCGGGCGTGAACTCGTTCAGCCCCGATGGTCGGTACGTCGCCCTGGTCGGCGACCGGCAGCACCGCATCACGGGCAGCGCCGACTGGGACTCGGAGCACGCCACGAGCACGCTCTGGATCCGGACCGCGGCCGACCTGCTGCCGGTGGCCGCGTTCACGGCACCCGAGGGCGGCTACTTCTGGAGCTGGACCTGGGACGGCGACCAGCTGCTCGCGACGGTGTTCGTCAAGGGCCAGTGGTCCCTCGTGCGGCTCTCGGCGGACGGCGTCACGGTCGTTCGAGGCACGACGAAGCCGGGGCGCGGCGAGGAGCCGGCGTACGTCTTCGGGGCTGAGTAAAGGACGCCCGTGACATCCGTCAGGGGTGTCACGTGATCTTCGTCCGGACCTCGTTAATCACTACCTGGGCGGCCCGGCGCGACGGATAGGTTCTTAACCATGTTCGCTGCGCTGGGCCGCTTGGCCTCTCGTCGTCCGTGGTACGTCATCGCCGCGTGGATCGTCCTGACGGTCCTCGTCGTGGCCTTCCACCCCAAGGTCGAGTCGGTGACCGACCAGGCCGACTTCCTGCCCGACCACTACGAGTCGATCAAGGCGGCGACGCTGACGTCCGACGCCTTCCCGTCCAAGCAGGACGTGGGCGCGACGGTCGTGTTCGACCACGAGGACGGCTCGACCCTGAGCGAGGCGGACGTCGCCAAGGTCCGGGAGATCGCCAAGAGCCTCCAGGTCGGCTCGGCGTTCAGCACGATCGAGGACCCGATCGCCGGCAAGGGCAACGAGGCGATGATCGTCAACATCGACCTCGGCAAGGGCGTCACCGGCCAGAAGCAGTCCGACCTCGACCAGGTGAAGGACCTGCGCGACCAGCTCGACACGCTGACCGAGGGCACCGGCCTGCGCAGCGGCGTGACCGGCACGCTGGCCCAGGCCTACGACCAGTCCCAGTCCGGCAGCGCGGCCGAGGCGATCGTCGGGCTGTCGACCGTGCTGCTGATCGTCGTCCTGCTCTCGCTGATCTTCCGCAGCGGCCCGATCACGGCCCTGCCGATCTTCATCATCGGCTTCTTCTTCTCCCAGATGGCGACCGGCCTGGTCGACTTCGCGACGAAGTGGTTCGGCCTCCAGGCCGACGACAGCACCAGCGTCATCATGATCGTGGTGCTCTTCGGCGTCGGCACCGACTACATCCTGTTCTTCCTCTACCGCTACCGCGAGCGCGTGCGGGAGGGCATCGAGCACCGCGAGGCGGTGGCCTACGCCGTCGAGCGGTCCGGTGAGGCCATCGCCTCGGCCGGTGGCGCCGTGTTCGTGGCGTTCATGACGCTGATCCTGTCCTCGCTCGGCATGTTCCGCTCCATCGGCCCGACGCTCGCCATCGGCGTCGCCGTCACGCTGGTCGGCTCGATCACGCTGGTGCCGGCGTTCGTCTCCCTCATCGGCCCGAAGGTCCTCTGGCCGTCGCTCGGGTGGCGCGAGATCCGCGACTCCGCCGCGGGCGGCAAGGGCCGTCTCGCGTCCAACATCGTGTTCGCCGTGCTCTTCATCCCGTACGTCGTGCTGAGCCTCATCATCGGCGGGATCATCTGGCTCTTCGGCTGGCCGGCACGGGCCCGCCGCCGTGGTGCCGCGACCCCGGCCGTCGAGAAGGAGTACGGAGGCCTCGCCCGCCTCGGCAACGCGGTGGCCGCGAGGCCCGGCCGGTACGCCCTGGCCTCGGGTGCCGTGCTGGTCCTGCTGTCGCTCTTCGCGCTCAGCTTCCAGCCGCTCTTCAACATCGACCAGTCCAGCTCGTCGCAGGGCGTGGAGTCGGTCCAGACCCAGCAGCGCATGGAGGACAAGGGCTTCAGTGCCGGCGCCACCCAGCCGACGCTAGTCCTGCTCCACTCCGACTCCGGCCCGCTCAGCAAGGACCAGCTGGCCGAGTTCGGAGCGAGGCTCGGCTCGATCCCCGGCACGACGCTGGCCTCGGGCGACCCGTCGCTCCCTGCCGTCATCCCGTCGCCCGACGACCCGAGCACCGCGATCGCCCAGCTGCTGCTCGACGACGACCCGTCCTCCGACGCGGCGATCGCCGCGGTCAAGGACAAGGTCCGCCCGGCGGTCCATGAAGCGGCGCCGGAGGGCACGACGGCGTACGTCGGCGGCCTGACCTCGGTCTTCGTCGACTTCAAGGCGGCCATGAACCGCGACTACTCGGTCGTCTTCCCGGTCGCCGGCCTGATCACGCTCGTCATCCTGATGCTGGTGCTGCGCTCGCTCGTGGCGCCGTGGTACCTGATGGTCTCGGTCGGCCTGGGCTTCACCGCCACCCTCGGAGCGACGACGCTGGTCTTCCAGGACCTCAAGGGCGACGACGGCCTGCTGTTCATGCTGCCGATCCTCATCTACCTGTTCGTGGTCGCGCTCGGCACCGACTACAACATCTTGATGGTGACCCGGCTGCGCGAGGAGGCCCGCGCGGGCAGGTCGCCGCGGGAGGCCGCCGCCTGGGCGATCAGGCACGCCGGTCCGACCGTCGCCGCGGCGGGCGTGATCCTCGCGGGCACCTTCGCCTCGCTCATGCTGGCCGGCAACAGCTTCATGCTGACGATGGGCTTCTCCGTCGCCTTCGGTATCTGCATCGCCGCCTTCGTCATGGCGATGGTGTTCACCCCGTCCCTCACCGCGCTCATCGGCCACGCCGCCTGGTGGCCCGGCCACGGGGACGAGAAGGCGCCCGAGCCGGAGGACACCCACCAGCTGACCGGGGCCTGAGGCTCTGGTGACGGGGGCGGTCGGCGGTACGCCGGCCGCCCCTGTCTCGCTTCCGACGGGGCGGCTCAGACCAGCACGCTGGTGATCGGCTGCGACGAGTCGGCCGGCAGGTCGAGCGCCGAGGGGGTGCGCCCGCGTGCCACCATCTCGGCGCCGAGCGCGGCGACCATCGCACCATTGTCGGTGCACAGGCCGGGGCGCGGGACCCGCACCCGGATCCCCAGGCCGGCCGCGCGCTCCTCGGCCATGACGCGCAGGCGGGAGTTCGCGGCGACGCCGCCGCCGATGACCAGGTCCTCGATGCCCTCGGACGAGGCGGCGTCGAGCGCCTTGCGGACGAGCACGTCGCAGACCGCCTCCTGGAACGACGCGGCCACGTCGGCGACCGGCACCGGCTCCCCCGACCGCTCCCGGGCCTCGACCCAGCGCGCGACGGCCGTCTTCAGGCCGGAGAAGGAGAAGTCGAAGCGGTGCCGCTCCAGGTCGTGCCGGGCCGTGAGTCCGCGCGGGAAGTCGATCGCCACCGAGGAGCCCGACCGCGCCTCGCGGTCGATCACGGGACCGCCGGGGAACCCGAGGCCGAGCAGCCGCGCGACCTTGTCGAACGCCTCGCCGGCGGCGTCGTCGATGGTCGCGCCCATCGGGTCGACGCCCGCCGTCAGGTCGGTGACCCGCAGCAGCGACGAGTGGCCGCCGCTCACCAGCATCGCGATGGCCGGCTCCGGAAGGGGGCCGTGCTCGAGCTGGTCGACCGCGACGTGCGCGGCGAGGTGGTTGACGCCGTAGATCGGCTTGCCGAGCGCGAAGGCGAGCGCCTTGGCGGCCGCGACGCCGACCAGGAGCGCGCCGGCGAGGCCGGGTCCGCTGGTGACGGCGATCGCGTCGACGTCGTACGGCCTGATGCCCGCGGTCTCGCAGGCCCGCTCGATCGTCGGGACCATCGCCTCCAGGTGCGCGCGCGACGCGACCTCGGGCACGACGCCACCGAAGCGGGCGTGCTCGTCGACGCTGCTCGCGACCGCGTCCGCGAGCAGGGTGTGGCCACGGACGATGCCGACCCCCGTCTCGTCGCAGGAGGTCTCGATCCCGAGGACGAGGGGCTCAGTCATGCCGACATCCTCTCAGCGCTCCGGGCGTACGCCGCAGGGGTGGTGCCGAGGAACCGCCGGAAGTGCCGCGTCAGGTGGGCCTGGTCGTAGAAGCCGGCGAGCCCCGCGGCCTCGGCGGCCGCGACGCCGGCGAGCAGCAGCCGGCGGGCCACGTCGAGCCGACGGCCGGTGAGGTAGCGGTGCGGCGCGATGCCGTACTCCCGCGTGAAGCTGCGCACGAGGTGGCTCGGGTGTGCGCCGAGCTCACCGGCCACCTCCGCGAGTACGACGCCCTCGGTGACGTGGTCGTCGAGCAGCCCCCGCAGCCGCCGGGCCAGCGGGGCGTCGGCCCGCGGCTCCGACCACGGCTCGGCCGGCGGGCCGGCGAGCCGCGTGCGCAGCGCGTCGGCCAGCACGGCCACCGAGGACTCCGCCTCGAACACGTCCCCCCGGGTGCCCCAGCGCGCGGTGCAGCCGGTCGATGCCGGCCACGAGCACGGGATCGCGCCAGCCCGGATGGTCGACGGCCGCACCCATCCGGTCGGCACCGATCACGTCCTGCTCCAGGTAGACCACGCGCTTGCGGAAGCCGGTCGCCGTGACCGAGCGCCCGTCGTGCGGCACACCCGGCGGGAGGAGCGTGACGAGCCGCGGCACGGCGCCGTGCTCGTGGCGGTCGAGGTCGAAGCGGACGACGCCGTCGTCGACGAGCAGCAACGTCCACGTGTCGTGGGTGTGCGAGGGGTAGGCGTGCGACGGGAAGTGGGCGTGCAGCACCTCGGCGACGCCGGCGACCTGCGGGCGCCAGGCGACGATCGACGGGGCCGGAGCCATGTCACGAACGTACAAGACCGCGGCGGGCCCGGCGACGGATCCTCGTCGGCATGACCAGCTATCCCTTCGACACCAAGATCGCCGTCCTCCTGCGCGAGGACCTGGCCCCCTGGCAGCGGGTCAACGTCACCGCATTCCTCAGCAGCGGGATCGCCCACGGCTTCCCCGCGCTGATCGGCGAGCCCTACGAGGACGCCGACGGGACCGCCTACCAGGCGATGTTCGGACAGCCGGTCCACGTCTTCGAGGCCGGCAAGGAGGAGCTCCGGGCCGCGCACGAGCGAGCGGTACGCCGCGACCTGGTCGTCGCCGTCTTCACGGGCGACCTGTTCCGGACCGGCAACGACGAGCACAACCGGGCCGCCGTACGCGCGGTGCCGGCGGCCGATCTGGACCTCGTCGGCCTGGCGGTGCACGGGCCGGCGAACGCCGTCGACCGCATCACGAAGGGTGCGCGGCGCCACCCGTGAGTCAGATGAACATTTGCCCTCCCCAGGTGAACGCGGATGCATTAGGTTCCGAACTCCTATCGTCTTTACTCCGGAGAGCGCATTGAGACTCACCCCCATCAAGGCCGCGACCACCGTCGCCGCCTCGGCCGCACTGGTGGCCACCGGACTCGCGGCGCATGCCGCGGGCCAGCTCAACCCCGCGACGAGCTTCAGCTACACGGTCAACCAGGACGGCACCGTGGTGGCGCCGACCGACGGCGGCGCCATCCCCAACATCGACTCGGTGAAGTCGACGATCCGCGCCTACTACGGTGCGGCGAAGGGTGACAACCCCGCTCACGCCGTCGACCCGACGGCCCCGGCCACGATCTACCTGCCGAACCTGTCGACCTCGGCCTACGCCAAGAACACCAAGGCGGTCGCCCAGGGCCTCCTCGACGCGCTCCCGGACACCCCGGCCGCCGGCGCCGCCGTGGTCTTCGACGTCGACTCGACCCTCCTCTCGGACTACGCCAACGAGGAGGAGATGAACTACAACTACTCCGGCGCCCTCAACGCCACCTGGGTCAACAACGAGCTCATGCCCGCTGTGCCGGGCATGGTCGACGCAGTGAAGACGCTGGCCGCCCAGGGGTACGCGATCTACGGCATCACGGGCCGCCCGGCAGGCCAGGAGGACGCGACGATCGCGAACCTCACCAAGGTCGGGTTCACCGGTTCGGGCGGGGCGCTGTTCGACAACGACAACCTCTACACCAAGCCGGCCGACAACGACTCGCAGCCGACCTACATCACCGGCTGCGCGATCGTCGCGACCACCACCCTGTCGAAGTGCACGACGGTGCAGTACAAGGCGCTGACGCGCAAGCACCTCGTGGACGACGGCGCCGACATCGTGATGAACGTCGGCGACCAGTGGAGCGACCTGGAGGGCGGCTACGCCGACGCCACCCAGAAGGTCCCGAACCCGAGCTACTTCCTGGGCAGCCCGGACATCCCTGGTGCCCCGGCCCGCGACGCCGCGATGGTGCCGCCGACCCACTACACGATGGCTCCCGACGGCTCCACGGGCGCCGCGACCACCGACGGTGACACGATCCCCAACGAGGGCAACGTCGTCGCGCTGATCCGGGCCTACTACGGCGCCAGCGGCGGTGTGGCCGACAAGACCACGTCTCCCTACATCAGCCAGCTCACCTCGCTGGAGAAGACCTGGACGACGCAGATCGTCACCGACTGCCAGCGGGGCGCCGCGAAGGTGGCCGCGGCGCAGACCTCGCTCGCCAACGCTCGCGCCGCGGTGGTCGCGGACCACGCAGCGGTGGCCACGGCGACCAAGGCCGTGCAGAAGGCCCGGAAGGCGGTCAAGCGGTCCCACGGGACGGCGAAGCGTGCGGCCCAGAAGCGGCTCAAGGCGGCGAAGCGGGCTCTGGCAGCGGCGCAGCGGAAGCTCGCCCGCGACCAGCGGACCGCGGCAGGCATCACCGTCCCGAAGTCGCCGGCCGCCGTCTTCGACGCCGACGACACCACCCTCTGGACCTACGACATGGAGGAGGGCTCCCCCAGCGCCGAGCACGCGGGGATGCAGTTCAACTTCAACCCCACCCTGCAGAACACCTGGGTGCAGAACGAGTGGTTCCCGGCGACGCCCGGCATGCCCGCACTGGTCAAGGCCGTCAAGGCGGCCGGCTGCACGATCGTCGGCCTCACCGGCCGCAACACCGAGCAGCAGAAGGCGACGATCGACAACCTGACCAAGGTCGGCTACGTCGACGCCGCGGGCAAGCCGCTCTTCACGGCCGCGAACTACTACACGAAGTGGCTGAGCACCGGGACGCCGCCGGCCTACATGGACTGCGGCGACGACAAGGTCTGCTCGACCATCGAGTACAAGTCCGGCACGCGGGAGTACCTGGAGACGCAGAAGGGCCTCGACATCGTGGCCAACCTGGGCGACCAGTTCTCCGACCTGCACGGCGGGTACGCGAACACGACCTACAAGCTGCCGAACCCGACCTACTACCTGCCCTGATCCAGCGGTAGCACGAGGATGATGCCGGCGGTCCCGTCACGGTAGTAGCGGGGCCGCCGGTCGATCTCGACGAAGCCCGCGCTCGCATAGAAGGCGAGCGCGGGCTCGTTCGTCTCCCGGACCTCGAGGAGCAGCCGTTCGGCGCCCTCGTCCGTGGCGGTGGCCACGGCGTGGTCGAGGAGGGCGCGCGCGTGCCCCTGCCGGCGGTACGCCGACCCGACCGCGATCCGCTGCAGCTCGGCGATCTCGTAGACGATGCTGACGATGGCGTGCCCGACGATCGCGCCGTCGTGCTCCGCGACCAGCAGGAGCACCGTCGGCATGCCGCCCTCGGCGGCGATCCGCAGGTAGTCAGCCGTCCAGGCGTCGCCCGGGAAGCTCTCCAGCTCGAGCTGCGCGATCTCCTCGACGTCCGCGGTGGTCGCCGGGCGGACGGTCACGGTCGCTGGGCGACCGCGTCGGGGCGGCGCAGGTACAGCGGCTCCGGATCGAGCAGCTCCGCGCGCTCCTCGGCCACGGTGCGGGCCAGCCAGCCGGCGCTCGGGCGAGCGGGGCCGACGGCGGTGGGGAACGCGGACGGGTAGAGCAGCGCGCCCTCCCCGACGACGGGGTCCGTCGTGGACAGCGCGTCCGGCTTGTCGACCACCGGACCGGTCAGCCGCTCGCCGCCGGCGGAGTAGGTCGCGAGGTAGACCTCCTTGCGGCGGGCGTCGGTGGCCACGGCGAACGGGCCCGTGACGGCGCCGGTGTCGACGGCCTCGACGGCCAGCACGTCGAGGGTGCACACGGCGTAGACGGGGACCTCGAGCGCGTAGCCGAGCGTCCGGGCCGTCACCAGTCCCACGCGGAGCCCGGTGAACGGACCCGGGCCGGCGCCGACGGCGACGGCCGTGACGTCCTGCCGCTGGGCCGAGGCCTCGGCGAGCACCCGGTCGATGAGCGGGGCCAGCTGCTCGCCGTGCTTCATCGTGCGGTCGGAGACCAGCTCTGCGACGACGTCGGTCTCGTCGTAGAGCGCGACCGTCACCTGCGGGGTCGCGGTGTCGAAGGCCAGCAGCATCAGTGGGTGGCTCCTTGGTGGTGGAGGGTCGCATCGACCGCCGCCCAGTCGACGTCGTGCCAGCGCGGGCCGACAGGAGTGATCTCGACGCGTCGCGGGTCGAGATCACCGGCGAGCTCGTCGACGGTGAGCGCACGCAGGATCCGCACCTCCAGGCGCGACTCCGCGAGACCCTCCGCGAGCCCCTCGCCCCACTCGACGACCGTCACCGCTCGGTCGAGGTCGGCGTCGAGGTCGAGGTCGTCGAGCTCGGCCCGGGGGTCGGCGCCGCCACCGAGCCGGTAGGCGTCGACGTGCACCAGCTCAGGGCCGCCGACCTCGGAGGGATGCACGCGCGCGATGACGAACGTCGGCGACGTGACCGCGCCGCGCACGCCGAGCCCCTCCCCGAGGCCCTGCGTGAACGTGGTCTTGCCGGCGCCCAGCTCACCGGTCAGCACGAGGAGGTCGCCGGCCTGCAGCTGGGCCGCGAGCCGCTGCCCGAGCGCGCGCATGTCCTCGGGCTCGGGTACGTCGACCACGTGGGTCCGCAGCGGCCGGCGCAGCTCGATGTTCGGGGACCGGCGGGTGATCTCGTGGAAGCCCTGCTTCTCCCAGAACCGGATGTTGCTGGGGAGCTCCTCGCGAGCGATCACGGTGAGGTCCTCGAAGCCGTCGGCCTGCTCGACGGCGGCCGCCACCATGGCATGGGCGACGCCGTGCTGCTGGAAGTCGGGGCGGACCGCGAAGCGGCGCAGGAAGACGGTCCGGCCGACCGGGTCCATCACCAGCGCGCCGACCGGGCGACCGTCGACACGCGCCACCAGGCCGCCGTACGGGGCGAGCCGGGCGGCCATCGTCTCCTCGGTCTCGAGCAGGGCGTCCGCCGGCGGGTCGAGGGGCGGTCGTGCCCCGAAAGCCTCGCGGACGATGTCGAGGACCGTCGCGGCGTCCTCGGCGCCCACGCGCCTGACCTCGACGCCGGCGAAGTCGGGCCCCAGCTCGATCGCGCTCACCGGGTTCCCGCCGCCGAGGACGCGGCCGCGAGCAGCTGGTCGAGGGACGCGTTGACCTGACCGTGCCGCTCCAGGATGACCATGTGCCCGGCTCCCTCGCACTCCACGAGGGTGGAGCCCGGGATGCGGCTGTGCAGCTTGCGGCTGTGCCCGATCGACGTCAGCTTGTCGGCGGTCCCGCCGATGATCGTCGTCGGCACCTCGCCGAGCACGCCGACGAGGTCGAACCTGTCGAACTCCCGGAAGCCCGGGAAGAACTCGGCGACCACCTGGAACGGCGTGGCCGACAGCATGTCGTCCACGAACTCCACGTAGCCGGCCGGCACCTCGTCGCCGAAGGCGAACGCGTCGGTGACGACCGTCGCGATGGACCGGCCGAGGCGGCGTACGCCGTCGATCGCGCGGTGCCCGCGGGCGAGGGTGCGCATGGTGCCCCCGGTGAGGCCGGACGTGAGCCGGCTCGGCACCATCGGGAACAGCATCCGGGACGGGTCGAGGCCACCTGCGGTGGTGGAGATGAGGGCCGCGCCGGCGACCTTGTCGCCGATGAGCTCGGGATAGAGCTCGGCGAACGCGACGATCGTCATGCCACCCATCGAGTGGCCGACGAGGACGACCGGGCCGTCCGGCACGACCGCGTCGATGACGCTCTTGAGGTCGTGGCCGAGCTGGTCGATCGTGCCCTCGGTGATGCTGCCCCGGCCGGAGCGCCCGTGGGAGCGCTGGTCGTAGTAGACCGTCCGGACCAGGCCGCGGAACGCCGCCCGCTGGAAGTGCCAGCAGTCGAGGTTGAGCGCGTAGCCGTGGATGAACACGACGGTCAGCGACGAACCGGCGTCGTCGGGCTCGTCGACCTCGACGTGCAGCGGTACGCCGTCGTCGGCGATCACCGTGTGCGCGGGCGAGTGCAGCGACCCGAAGGGCGCCGAGTCGCCGTCGCGTCGAGAGATGCCGCGACGCCGCTGCGCCACTCTCAGCGCGGTGCCGGCGGCGGCGAGGCCGGCCGCGCCCGCGACGGTCCCGGCGATGCGTCCGGTGAGGCCCATAGACCTAGATCTCCCTGTCACTCTCGCTGTCGACGACCCGGCGTGCGAAGCGTCCGCCCAGCCGGGTGACGATCTCGTAGCTGATGGTCCCGGTCGCCTCGGCCCAGTCCTGTGCCGTCGGCTCACCGGAGGTGCCGGGGCCGAGGACGATCACCGGGTCGCCCGGGGTCGGCTCGTCCCCCGACAGGTCGACGACGACCTGGTCCATGCACACGCTGCCCCTGATCGGGCGTCGACGGCCGGCGACCAGTACCTCGCCGCGGTTGCCGGCGCTGCGCAGGATGCCGTCGGCGTACCCGACGGGCACGAGGCCGAGCGTGGTCGCCTCCGGCGCGACCCAGCGGCCGTTGTAGGAGACCGCGGCGCCGGCGTCGACGTGCTTGACCAGCGCGAGGTCGGCCCGGGCGGTCATCGCGGGCCGCAGGTCGAGCTCCGGCGGGGTGAGGCCCGGCGCCGGGTCGAGCCCGTACGCCGCGATGCCGCACCTGACCAGGTCGAAGCGGGCGCTCGGCCGCAGGATGGCGGCGGCGCTGTTGGCGAGGTGGCGCACCTCCGGGCGCAGACCGGCCTCGTCGGCGAGGTCGAGCGCCTCACGGAAGAGCTTCTCCTGGGTCGCGTTGGCCGGGTCGTCGGGCACCTCGCTGCTCGAGAAGTGTGACCAGATGCCGGTGACGGTCCACGTGCCGGTCTCCTCGCCGGCTCGGGCGCGGGCGACGAGGTCGGGCCAGCTCGCCAGCGTGGACCCGCCGCGGGACAGGCCGGTGTCGATCTTGAGCTGGACGCGTGCCTTGCGGCCGGCGCGCTGGGTCGCCTCGGCGATCCGGTCCAGCTCGTCGACCGTGTAGGCGGTGATGTCGATGCCCCGGGCGACCGGCGGCATCAGGTCGTCACCGGGAACCGTCAGCCAGCACAGCACGCGGCCGGCGTCGCCGTCGTCGCGCAGCGCGAGCGCCTCGTCGACCGTCGCCACCCCCAGCCACGGAACACCGGCCTCCCGGGCCGCGCGGGCGGCGGGCAGCATGCCGTGGCCGTAGCCGTCGGCCTTGACCACCGCCATGACGGGCGTCGCCGTGAACTCCCCCAGACGGCGGATGTTGTGGCGGATCGCGGCGACGTCGACGACGAGCTCCGCGCGGCTCATCCGGGGTCCCCGCAGACTCGCGCCCGCCGCGGGCGGAGCGAGCCGCCCGCGCGAATCTGTGGGGTGGTCATGGAGCCCAGTGTCTCACCGCGAGGTTGGTGACGACCGCCGGGATCGCCCGCGCCACGTCGGTCGCGGTGATCGGGCCGCCGCCCGATGCGAGCGTGGCGGCGGCACCGTGCAGCCAGGATCCGACGCTCGCTGCATCGAGCGGCGAGAGCCCCGCGGCGAGCAGCGAGCCGATGAGACCGGACAGCACGTCGCCGGCACCGGCGGTCGCCAGCCAGGGGTTGCCGGTGGTCGTGATCCGGACCCGGGGACCGGAGATGACCGTCCGACGGCCCTTGAGCAGCACGACACAGCCGAACCGCTGGGCGGCGTCGGACGCGTGCCGGAGCGGCGCCGCCTCGACCTCCGCCCGCTCGACGCCCAGCAGCCCGGCGAGCTCGCCGGCGTGCGGCGTGAGCACGGCCTGCGGCACCCGGTCGGTGACGTGCCGGAGCGCGTCGGCGTCGACCACGAGCGGCACCTCGTCCGCCAGCGCCTCCGCCAGGTGTCGCTCCGCCTCGTCGCCGCCGCCCGGCCCGACCACCCACGCCTGCACACGGCCGGCGCCGACCACCTCGGGGTGGTGCTGCTTGACGGTGTCGGCGGCGCTGCCGACGTACCTGACCATCCCGGCCAGCCCCGTGTTCGCGCCGGCGACCGCGAGCAGCGCGGCCCCGGGGTACGTCGTGCTGCCGGCTCGGACCCCGACGACGCCGCGGGCGTACTTCTGCGCGTCCGGACGCGGCCGCGGCAGCAGCGCCGCGACGTCCGCCTCGCCGAGCGCCTCCACGGGCGCCGGCGGCAGGTCGAGGCCGAGGTCGACGAGCTCCACGGCGCCGCAGGCGCGGGCGGCCGGGTCCACGAGGTGCGCGATCTTGTGCGTGCCGAAGGTGACGGTCAGGTCGGCGCGCAGGTGCATCCCGGCGACCTCGCCGGAGTCGACGGCGACGCCGCTCGGGACGTCGACCGCCACGAACGGGATGGCCTGGTTGATCGGGATGACCACCTCGGCGACGCGGGCGGGCAGCCCAGGGCGGCCGCCGATCCCCACGATGCCGTCGACGACCACGTCCACGGCTCCTGCGCCGAGCGGTCGCGGCGCGGCCACCCGGCCGCCGGCCCGTCGGAGCGCGGCCAGGCCCGTCTCGTGCGTCCGGTCGCCGAGCAGCCACGCCTCGACGCTCGCCCCTCGACGGGCCAGGAGCGCACCGGCGTGGAGGGCGTCGCCGCCGTTGTCCCCGGAGCCGACCAGCAGCACGACCCGACGCCCGTAGACACCGCCGAGGAAGTCGCCGACCGCCGCCGCAAGGCCGGCGGCCGCCCGTTGCATGAGCGCCCCTTCGGGGAGCCTGGCCATCAGCGTCGCCTCGGCGGCACGCACCTGCTCGACGGTGTGGGCTGACCTCACGAGGGCCACGCTAGCGGGCGGCGGGGTCGGGTGGTCCGCGACGTCTCCGACCCCGCGGGCCCGACGACCCACCCGTCAGCGCGGGCCGTACGCCCCGGACGCGATGTCGTCGAGCAGGCCGGGCCCGGTCGGTGTCCAGCCGAGGCGCTCCTGCGTCAGCCGGCTCGACGCCGGGATGTCGATCCCGAAGAACCGGCCGATCCAGCCGAAGTGCTCGTCGGCCCGCTCGGGCTCGATCGACCCGGTCGGCAGGTCGAAGCGGCGACCGATCGCAGCGGCGATGTCGCGGGCCGCGATGCCCTCCTCGCCCGCGGCGTGGACGACCGACCCCGCGGGTGACTTCTCGAGCGCGAGGGCGACGAGTCGGGCGGCGTCGCTGCGGTGGACGGCAGGCCACCGGTTGGCGCCGTCGCCGACGTAGCCGGCGACGCCCCGCTCCTGCGCGACGCGGACCAGCTCGGCGACGAAGCCGTGGTCGCGGTCGCCGTGGACGCTCGCGGCGAAGCGGAGGGCAACGGCACGCACCCCGCGGTCGGCGTACGACAGGGCGAGGTGCTCGCTGGCACCACGCGGCGAGGTCGCGTCGACGTGCTGGGTGGCGTCGTCCTCGGTGGCGACGCGCCCGACGGCCAGGCCGCCGAGGCCCGACGCGATCAGCAGCGCGCGGTCCGACCCCGCGAGCGTGTCGCCGAGTGCCTCCACCGCGGCGCGCTCGGTCCGGCCGGCGCCCGCGTAGTCGGAGAAGTCGTGCTTGAACGCGAGATGGATGACGGCGTCGGCGTCCTCGGCGCCGGCGCGCAGGCTGTCGAGGTCGTCGAGGCTGCCCGAGAGCGGCTCGACGCCGGCGGCCGACAGGGCGGCCGCCGACTCCGCCGAGCGGGCGAGGCCGACGACCTGGTGGCCGCCCGCCTGGAGCTCCGGGACGACGGCGGACCCGATCCAGCCCGAGGCGCCGGTGAGAAAGATGCGCATGGTTCCTCCTTGATGTCAGTTTCTGACATCAGCATACGCCGTGATGTCAGGAACTGTCATCACCTAGGATGGCCGTCATGGGACGCTGGGAGCCTGACGCCGCGGGCCGGCTGCGCCAGGCCGCGCTCGACCTCTTCGTGGAGCGCGGCTACGAGCAGACGACGGTGGCCGACATCGCCGGCCGGGCGGGCGTCACCGAGCGCACGTTCTTCCGCTACTTCACGGACAAGCGCGAGGTCCTGTTCGCAGGCGCCAACCAGCTGCAGGACCGCATCGTCGCGGCGATCACCGAGGCGCCCGAGGAGCAGGCGCCGTACGACGTCGTGGTCGACGCGATGGCCGCCGGCGGGGACGTGCTGGAGGAGCGCCGCGAGTTCGCCCGGCAGCGCGCCGCCGCGATCGCCTCTCACGCCAGCCTCCAGGAGCGCGAGCTGCTCAAGCTCGCCGCCCTGAGCGCCGCCGCGGCGCAGGCCCTGCGCGAGCGCGGGGTGGCGGAGGCCGCCGCCGGCCTGCTCGCCGAGACCGGCGTCGCGCTCTTCAGGGTCGCCTTCGAGCGCTGGGTCGCCGCGCCCGGCACACCCGACCTCGCCGCCTGCGTGCGCGAGGCGGCCGGGGAGCTGCGGGCGGTGGCGGCGGAGTACCCGGTTCACCGGTGAAAGCGGAACTCCCGGGGTGGCATGGCACCCCGGGAGTGACGGAGTACCCGGTGAACCGGGTACTCCGCCCGGCCGGGCTAGGAGTTCTGCGGGAACCCCAGGTTGATGCCCCCGTGCGACGGGTCGAGCCAGCGCGCGGTGACCGCCTTCTCGCGGGTGAAGAAGTCGACCCCGTGGGTGCCGTAGGCCTTGGTGTCGCCGAACAGCGACTGCTTCCAGCCGCCGAAGGAGTGGTAGGCGACCGGCACCGGGATCGGCACGTTGATGCCGACCATGCCGACCTCGACCTCGTGCTGGAAGCGCCGGGCGGCGCCGCCGTCGTTGGTGAAGATCGCCGTGCCGTTGCCGAAGGCGCCGGAGTTGATGAGGGCCAGGCCCTCCTCGTAGCCGGCCACGCGGACGATCGACAGCACCGGGCCGAAGATCTCGTCGGTGTAGACCGCCGACGACGTCGGGACGCGGTCGACCAGCGTCGGGCCGAGCCAGAAGCCGTCGGCCGCCCCGTCGAACTCGCCCTTGCGGCCGTCGACGACGACGGTCGCGCCGTCGGCGCTCGCCTGGTCGACGTACGCCGCCACCTTGTCGCGGTGCTCGCGGGTGATGAGCGGCCCCATGTCGCAGCCGCGTCGGCCGTCGCCGATGCGGAGGGTCGCCATCCGCTCGGTCACCTTCTCGACGAGCGCGTCGGCGACTGAGTCGACGGCGACGACCACGGAGATCGCCATGCACCGCTCGCCGGCCGAGCCGAAGCCGGCGTTGACCGCCGAGTCGGCGACCAGGTCGAGGTCGGCGTCGGGCAGCACGAGCATGTGGTTCTTGGCGCCGCCGAGCGCCTGCACCCGCTTCCCGGCCCTGGTGCCGGTCTCGTAGACGTACTGCGCGATCGGGGTCGAGCCCACGAACGAGATCGAGGAGACGTCGGGGTGCACGAGCAGCGCGTCGACGGCCTCCTTGTCGCCGTTGACGACGTTGAAGACGCCGTCGGGGAGGCCGGCCTCCTGCCACAGCCGGGCCAGCCAGAGCGACGCCGACGGGTCCTTCTCCGACGGCTTCACGACGACGGTGTTGCCGAGCGCGATCGCGATCGGGAAGAACCACATCGGGACCATCACGGGGAAGTTGAACGGGCTGATGATGCCGACCACGCCCAGCGGCTGCCGGAGCGAGTAGACGTCGACGCCGGTCGAGGCCTGCTCGGAGTAGGCGCCCTTCTGCAGCTGTGCGATGCCGCAGGCGAACTCGACGACCTCGAGCCCGCGGGCGATCTCACCGGCGGCGTCGGACAGCACCTTGCCGTGCTCGGAGGTGACGATCTCGGCGAGCTCACCGACCCGGGCGTTGAGCAGCTCACGGAACGCGAAGAGGACCTGCGTCCGCTTCGCGATCGACGTCTGCGACCAGGAGGCGAAGGCCTCCTTCGCCGCCGCGACGGCCGCGTCGACGTCGGCGGTGGTGCCGAGCCGCACCTGCTTGGCGACCTCGCCCAGCGCGGGGTCGAAGACCGGGCCGAGCCGGTCGCCGCCGGCGGAGGGGGCACCGGCGATCCAGTGGTCGATGACGGGGAGGTCGGAGGTCATGGCAGGGTCCTTTCAGAGCGACGCGAGCACGTCGTCGTAGATCGCGAGGGCCTGGGCGGCCTCGTCGTCGGTCACGACGCACGGCGGTGCGACGTGGATGCGGTTGTCCTGGACGAACGGGATCAGGCCCCGCTCGAGGAGCCCCGCCTTGATGCGGCCCATCGTGGGCCCGTCGAGCGGCGTCCGGGCCGCGGCGTCGCTGACCAGCTCGACGGCCCAGAAGACGCCGGTGCCGCGCACCTCGCCGACGACGTCGTGCTTGTCGGCCAGCACCCGCAGGCCGGGGCCGAGGACGTCGGCGCCGACCCGCTTCGCGTTCGCGACGATGCCCTCCTCCTCCATCGCGTCGAGGGTCGCGACGACCGAGGCGGCGGCCAGCGGGTGGCCCGAGTAGGTCAGCCCGCCCGGGAAGACGCGCTCGTCGAACTGCGCCGCGACGGGGTCGCTGATGATCACGCCGCCGACCGGCACGTAGCCGGAGTTCACGCCCTTGGCGAAGGTGATGAGGTCGGGGACGACGTCGTAGGCGTCGAGCGCCAGCCACTCCCCGGTGCGCCCGAAGCCGGCCATCACCTCGTCGAGGATCAGGACGAGCCCGAACTCGTCAGCCAGCGCCCGTACGTCGGCCAGGTAGCCGGGCGGCGGCACCAGGACCCCGGCCGTCCCGGGGATGGTCTCGAGCAGGATCGCCGCGATCGTGGCCGGCCCCTCCGACTCGATCACCCGGCGCAGGTGCCGCAGAGCGCGCTCGGACTCCTCCTCCGGCGTGGTCGCCCAGAACTCGGAGCGGTAGAGGTAGGGCCCGAAGAAGTGCACGTGGCCGCGGGCGTACTCGTTCGGCTGGCGCCGCCAGTCCCCCGTCGACACGATCGCGGCGCCGGTGTTGCCGTGATAGCTGCGGTAGGTCGACAGGACCTTCTCGCGGCCGGTGGTCAGGCGGGCCATCCGGATGGCGTTCTCGTTGGCGTCGGCGCCGCCGTTGGTGAAGAAGACCTTGGAGAACCCCTCCGGAGCCCGGGCGACGATCCGCTGGGCCGCCTCCCCACGCGTGAGGTTCGCCGTCGACGGAGCGACGGTCGGGAGCAGCGCGGCCTGCTGCTGGATCGCCTCCACGACCTTCGGGTGGAGGTGGCCGATGTTGGTGTTGACGAGCTGGCTGGAGAAGTCGAGGTACTGCCGGCCGCTGTGGTCCCACAGCTGGCAGCCCTTCCCACCCGCGATGACGAGCGGGTCGAGCGCGCCCTGCGCCGACCACGAGTGGAAGACGTGGGCCCGGTCCAGGCTCCGGGTCTGCTGGTCCAGGTCGGCGCTCATCGCTCTCCCCAACGATCGTGACGGATTCGGCGGTGTCGACCGCCAAGAGGTGCGGATTCCGCAGCGAAAGACCGCTTCGGGGCACCATTCCGCGACTATACCGGCGGAGGGCGCGTCCGCGTCAGCCCTCCAGGACGACCATCGCGGAGGCGATGCCGGCGTCGTGGGAGAGCGACAGGTGCACGCTCGTGACGCCGAGCTCCTTGGCGCGGTCCTGCACCGTCCCGCGCAGCTCGAAGCGGGGTCGCCCCGACGCCTCCGAGACGACCTCGGCGTCGTGCCAGGCGAGCCCGGTCGGGGCGCCCAGCGCCTTGGCCAGCGCCTCCTTGGCGGCGAACCGTGCCGCGAGCGAGGCCAGCGGCCGCTCCGCCTCGGCGGGCGTGAAGAGACGCTGCCGGAGTCGCGGCGTGCGCTCGAGCGTCGCGCCGAACCGGTCGACGTCGCACACGTCGATCCCGACCCCGATGACGGTCATCTACTCGACCGTCACTGACTTCGCCAGGTTGCGGGGCTGGTCGACGTCGTGGCCCATCGCGGTGGCCAGCTCGCACGCGAACAGCTGCAGCGGGATGACGGCGACGAGCGGCTGCAGGAGGACGGGCACGCGCGGCAGGGCGACCAGCTCGTCGGCGTACGGCGTGATCCGGTCGTCGCCCTCCTCGGCCAGCACGATGGTGCGCGCACCACGGGCGCGGACCTCCTGGATGCCGGAGAGCATCTTGTCGTGCAGCTGGTCGCGGCCCTGGGGCGGGACGATGCACAGCACCGGGAGCCCGTGGTCGACCAGGGCGATCGGACCGTGCTTGAGCTCGCCGGCGGCGAAGCCCTCGGCGTGGAGGTAGGCGAGCTCCTTGAGCTTGAGCGCGCCCTCCAGCGCGACGGGGTAGCCGGCGTGCCGGCCGAGGAACAGGAACGAGCGGCTGTCGACGTGCTGGCGGGCGAGCGCGTAGATGTCGTCGGCCTTGGCGAGCACCTTCTCGATCTGCGCGGGGATGCCCTCGAGCTGCTCGACGATGTGGGTGATCTCGTCGCCGAAGCGGGTGCCCTTGACCTGGGCGAGGTAGAGCGCGAGCAGGTAGCAGGCGACGAGCTGGGTGACGTAGCCCTTCGTCGAGGCGACGCCGATCTCGGGCCCGGCGTGCATGTAGATGACAGCGTCGGACTCGCGCGGGATCGTCGACCCGTTGGTGTTGCAGATCGCCAGCACCTTCGACCGCTGGGCCCGGGCGTGCCGGATGGCCTGCAGCGTGTCGGCGGTCTCCCCGGACTGCGAGATGGCGACGACCAGCGTCGAGTAGTCGACGATCGGGTCGCGGTAGCGGAACTCCGAGGAGAGCTCGACCTCGACCGGGATGCGGCACCAGTGCTCGATCGCGTACTTCGCCACCATCCCGGCGTAGAACGACGTGCCGGCCGCGATGATGATGATCTTGTCGATGTCGCGCAGCTCCTGGTCGGAGAGCCGCATCTCGTCGAGCTGGAGTCGGCCGTCGACGCCGCGGCGCCCGAGCAGCGCGTCAGCGACGGCGCGCGGCTGCTCGAAGATCTCCTTGCGCATGAACCAGTCGTGGCCGTCCTTCTGGGCGGCCGAGAGGTCCCAGTCGACGTGGTAGCGACGGCCCTCGGTCGGCGTACCGTCGAAGCCGGTCACCGCCACCGACCCGGCGGTGATGGTCACGACCTGGTCCTGGCCGAGCTCGAGGGCGTCGCGGGTGTGCTCGATGAAGGCCGCCACGTCGGAGCCGAGGAAGTTCTCCCCGTCACCGAGGCCGACGACGAGCGGGCTGTTGCGGCGCGCGCCGACGATCCGCGCGGGGTCCTGGGCGTCGACGGCGACGAACGTGAACGCGCCCTCGAGCCGCCGGCAGACGTCCTGCATGGCCGTCGTGAGGTCGGCGCCCGCCTCGACCGCCGCCTCGAGCAGGTGTACGGCGACCTCGGTGTCGGTCTCCGAGAGCAGCGTGTGGCCCGCGGCCTCGAGCTCGGTGCGGAGCTCGGCGAAGTTCTCGATGATGCCGTTGTGCACGAGCGCGACCCGGCCGGTCGCGCCGGTGTGCGGATGGGCGTTGTCGTCGGTGGGGCCGCCGTGGGTGGCCCAGCGGGTGTGCCCGATGCCGGTCGTCGACGCGGGCAGCGGCTCCTCGGCCAGCACCTTGTCGAGGTTGGCGAGCTTGCCCGCCTTCTTGCGGATACTCAGGGCGCCGTCCGCGACGACGGCGATGCCCGCGGAGTCGTAGCCGCGGTACTCCATCCGCCGCAGCCCGTCGATCACGGTGCCTTCGGACCGCTGCTTCCCGACGTAGCCCACGATGCCGCACATGGTCGCCGAGTGTAGAGGGGGGCGACCACGGCCCTGGCATCACGACTGGAACAATGACCGTTCATGACCTCGACCGAGGCCCAGCCCGACGGACCGTCGCACGGCAACGGCACCCACGACGGCGAGGCGTCGCCCTATCTCGAGCTGAGCCGCGAGGCCTGGGCCGAGCTGGCGAACGAGACCGTCAGCCCGCTCGCCGCCGACGAGCTCGAGCGGCTGCGCGGTCTGGGCGACAACATCGACCTGACCGAGGTCGCCGAGGTCTACCTCCCGCTCAGCCGGCTGCTGTCCCTCTACGTCTCGGCGGCCGGCACGCTGCACCGCGAGCAGGAGGCCTTCCTGCACCAGCGCACTCCCCCGCGCACCCCGTTCGTGATCGGGCTCGCCGGCTCGGTGGCCGTGGGCAAGTCGACGACCGCCCGGGTGCTGCAGCAGATGCTCGCGCACTGGCCGGAGCACCCCAACGTCGCGCTGATCACGACCGACGGCTTCCTCTACCCCAACGCGGAGCTCGCCCGCCGCGGCCTCATGGAGCGCAAGGGCTTCCCGGAGTCCTACGACCGCCGCGCACTGCTCAAGCTGGTCGTCGACATCAAGTCCGGCAAGGAGGAGGTCGAGGCGCCGACGTACTCGCACCTCGTCTACGACGTCGTGCCGGATGAGAAGGTCGTCATCAAGTCCCCCGACATCGTCATCATCGAGGGACTCAACGTGCTCCAGCCGGCGCGGGCCCGCGACGACGGCCGCACCAGCCTGGGCCTGTCCGACTTCTTCGACTTCTCCGTCTACGTCGACGCAGGCACGTCGCACATCCGGCAGTGGTACGTCGACCGCTTCCTGCGGCTGCGCGAGACCGCCTTCCGCGACCCGGACTCCTACTTCCGCAAGTACGCGGCGCTCACCCACGACGAGGCGATCGCGGAGGCCGAACGGATCTGGGACTCCATCAACGGCCCGAACCTGCAGCAGAACATCCTGCCCACCCGCTCCCGCGCGACGCTGGTGCTGCGCAAGGACAAGGACCACTCGGTCCGCTACGTGCGGTTGCGCAAGATCTGACCCCGCGGAGGGGCTGGTCTCGATACGCCCTCGCTCGTTCCTCGCGAGGGCTACTCGACCAGCGAAGTCGTCGGTCGAGTAGCGAGCGCCAGCGAGCGTATCGAGACCCGTCGCGAGACCTACAGCGACAGCCGAGCCCGTACGACGGCCGCGAGCCGGTCGGCGACAGCGGTCGCGTGGTCGACGGTCGGCGCCTCGACCATCACGCGGACGAGCGGCTCGGTGCCTGACGGTCGCAGCAGCACCCGCCCGGCGTCACCGAGCGAGGTCTCCTCGGCGGCGACCGCGGCGAGGAGCTCGGCGTCGTCGCAGCGGTTCTTGTCGACGCCCGGGACGTTGACCAGCACCTGCGGGAAGCGGGTGACGACCGACGCGAGCGACTCCAGGGACTGCCCGGTCACCATCATCCGGTGGGCGACCTGCAGGGCGGTGAGGATGCCGTCGCCAGTGGTCGCGAACTCGCTCATGATCACGTGACCGGACTGCTCCCCGCCGAGCGAGAACCCACCGGCACGCATCTCCTCGAGCACGTAGCGGTCGCCGACGGCCGTGGTCCGCAGCTCGATGCCCGCAGCCGCCATCGCCTGCCGGAGCCCGAGGTTGCTCATGACGGTGGCGACCAGGGTCGAGGCGGTCAGCCGGCCGGCGTCGCGCATGGCGAGCGCGAGGACCGCCATGATCTGGTCCCCGTCGACGAGGCTGCCCAAGGCGTCGACGGCCAGGCAGCGGTCGGCGTCGCCGTCGAACGCGAAGCCGGCGTCGGCGTCGTGCTCGAGGACCGCCTTCTGGAGCTGCTCGGGGTGCGTGGACCCGCAGCCGTCGTTGATGTCGTCGCCGCTCGGCGTGTTGTTGATCGCGATGACCGTCGCGCCGAGCTTCTCGAAGGCGCGCGGACCCGCGACGGAGGCCGCGCCCTGGGCGCAGTCGAGCACGACCGTGAGGCCGGACAGCGATCCGACGCCAGAGCCGGGCTCGAGCGTGGTGGCCAGGTGGGCGGCGTACTCCTCGACGGCGGTCGAGCGGAAGCTGATGCGTCCCACCGCGGCGCCGGTCGGCCGCTCGAACGCCTCGCCGAGACGCGACTCGATGGCGTCCTCGAGCGCGTCGTCGAGCTTGTGCCCACCGCGCGCCAGGAACTTGATGCCGTTGTCCGGCATCGGGTTGTGCGAGGCGGTGATGACGACGCCGAGGTCCGCGCCGAGCTCACCGGTGAGGTAGGCGATGCCGGGCGTCGGGATCACGCCGAGGTCGACGACGTCGACGCCGGCGGAGGCGAGGCCCGCCGCGACGGCGGCCTCGAGGAAGTGACCCGAGATGCGGGGGTCGCGGCCGACCACGGCGAAGGGACGGTGCCCCTCGAACTGGCCGGTGTCGGCGAGCACCCGAGCTGCTGAAACGGCGAGGTCCAGGGCCAGCGAAGCGGTGAGCGTCTCACCGTTCGCCAGGCCCCGGACCCCGTCCGTGCCGAAAAGGCGAGCCATGCAGGCCGAAGATCAGCGCTTGCTGAACTGCGAGGCCTTGCGGGCCTTCTTGAGACCGGCCTTCTTGCGCTCCACGACGCGGGCGTCGCGGGTGAGCAGGCCGGCCTTCTTCAGGGTCGGGCGGTTGGCCTCGACGTCGACCGCGTTCAGCGCGCGGGCCACGCCCAGGCGCAGCGCACCGGCCTGGCCGGTGATGCCGCCGCCGTGGATGCGGGCGATGACGTCGAAGCGGCCCTCGAGCTGCAGCGCCGCGAAGGGCTCGGCAGCGACCTGGCGGTGCAGCGCGTTCGGGAAGTACTCCTCGAGCGCACGGCCGTTGATGGTCCACACGCCGGTGCCCGGCACGATGCGGACGCGGGCGACGGCCTCCTTGCGGCGACCGGTGGCGCCGGCCGGCGCGATGGTCGCCGGGCGGGCCGGGGTGTCGGCGGACGGGGCGCTCTCAGAGGTGTAAGCGACGCCCTGCTCGTCGGTCGTGAAGGTCTCCTCGACCTCAGCGTTGTTCTCAGACACGAAAAGTTCCTTATGCCTCGGCGATTACTGGGAGATCTGCTTGATCTCGAACGGGACGGCCTTCTGAGCCTGGTGGGGGTGCGTCGGGCCGGAGTAGACCTTGAGCTTCTTCAGCATCTGCCGACCGAGCTTGTTCTTCGGGAGCATGCCCCACACGGCCTTCTCGATCGCCTTGCGAGCGTCCGAGTCGAGGACCTCGCCGATCGGGGTGGCCGTCAGACCGCCCGGGTAACCGGAGTGGCGGTACGCGAACTTGGTGGTCCGCTTGGTGCCGGAGAGGGAGACCTTCTCGGCGTTGATGACGATGACGAAGTCACCGGTGTCGGCGTTGGGGGCGAAGATCGCCTTGTGCTTGCCGCGGAGCAGGTTCGCGACCTGAACCGACAGACGGCCGAGACGGACGTCGGTCGCGTCGATCACGTGCCAGGCGCGCTCGATGTCGCCCGGCTTCGGAGCATAGGTGCCCACGATGTGCCTCATTCGTTCGTTGGTCCTCCCCGACGGCTGCCGGGGAGGTGGTGCGTCTCGTGGCTTCTGACGAACACGGCCCGGCTCAGCAAGCTGTCCGGGACTGCCCCTCGACCGTGGGTGGCCGGGGAGCGGCAGGAGTCACGACCGAACAAGGCTACGGTCCGCCGTACGACCGGTCAAAACGGCGGATGCCGCCTGGGTCCTCTCAGTTGACGGGCACCGGCTTACCCGATGCAAACCGTGGCGGCTAACGTGAGGGCGTGACAGATTCTCTCACCGTCCGCGACAACCGCACCGGACAGGAGTACGACGTACCGATCGTCGACGGCACCATCAAGGCCGCCGACATCGGCAAGATCAAGGCCGGCGAGGACCAGCCGGGCCTGGCCGTGTACGACCCCGGGTTCGTCAACACCGCCTCCTGCCGGAGCTCGGTCACCTACATCGACGGTGACAAGGGCGTCCTGGAGTACCGCGGCTACCCGATCGAGCAGCTGGCCGAGCAGTCGAACTTCCTCGAGGTCGCCTACCTGCTCGTGCACGGGTCGCTCCCGTCGAAGGACGAGTACGACCAGTGGGTGCACAACATCACCTACCACACGTTCGTCCACGAGAACGTCAAGGGCTTCATGGAGGGCTTCCGCTACGACGCGCACCCGATGGGGATGCTGATGGCGTCGGTGGGGGCCCTCTCGACGTTCTACCCCGAGTCGCGCAACATCAGCGACGCCGACAACCGGACGATCCAGATCATCCGCATGATCGCGAAGATGCCGACCCTCGGCGCCTGGTCCTTCCGGCACGCGCAGGGCAAGCCCTACGTCTACCCGGACAACGAGCTGTCCTACACGGAGAACTTCCTCTCCATGCTCTTCAAGATGAGCGAGCCGAAGTACGCCGCCGACGAGCGCATCGTCAAGGCGCTCGACACGCTCTTCATCCTGCACGCCGACCACGAGCAGAACGCCTCGGCCAACGCGGTCCGCTCCGTCGGCTCGACGCAGGTCGACCCCTACTCGGCGGTCGCGGCCGGCGTCGGGGCGCTCTACGGCCCGCTGCACGGCGGCGCCAACGAGTCGGTGCTCCGGATGCTGCGCCGCATCGGCTCGAAGTCCGAGATCCCCGCCTTCATCGAGGGCGTGAAGAACGGCGACGAGCGCCTGATGGGCTTCGGTCACCGGGTCTACAAGAACTACGACCCGCGCGCCAAGATCATCAAGAAGGCCTGCGACGACGTCTTCGAGGTCACCGGGGTCAACCCGCTCCTCGAGGTCGCCCAGGAGCTGGAGAAGATCGCGCTCGAGGACGAGTACTTCGTCAAGCGCAAGCTCTACCCCAACGTGGACTTCTACTCCGGCCTCATCTACGAGGCGCTGCAGTTCCCGCCGGAGATGTTCACCGTGCTCTTCGCCATCGGCCGCACCCCGGGCTGGCTCGCGCAGTGGCTCGAGCTCACCCAGGACAAGGAGCAGAAGATCGCCCGCCCCAAGCAGATCTACACGGGCGCCCGCGAGCTCACCTACACCCCGGCCTCGCAGCGCTGGGCCTGACCTCCTTCATCGAGACCCGGGTTCTCGCCCGTCGAGACCCGGATTGCTGCCCCCACGAGGGCGGCGATCCGGATCTCGAGGGGCGCGAACCCGGGTCTCGACGCGTTCAGAGGACCGAGGACCGCAGGTCGCGCTTGAGGATCTTCCCGGTCGGGTTGCGCGGCAGCGCGTCGAGGACGACCACCGAGCTCGGGCACTTGTAGCGCGCCAGCCGCTCGCGGCAGAACTCGATGATGTCGGACCCGGTGGCGGCCAGGTCCGGCTTGAGGGCGACGTAGGCCCGTACCGTCTCGCCCCACCGCTCGTCGGGGACGCCGACCACCGCGCACTCGAGCACGGCCGGGTGCTCGGCCAGGACGCGCTCGACCTCGGGCGAGTAGATGTTCTCGCCGCCGCTGATGATCATGTCCTTGAGCCGGTCCTCCACGTAGACGAAGCCGTCCGCGTCGATCCGCCCGATGTCACCCGTCCGGAACCAGCCGTCCTCGGTGAGCACCTTCGCGGTCTCCTCGGGCCGTCCGAGGAAGCCCTTCATGACCTGCTCGGAGCGAAGCCAGATCTCACCCGGCTCCCCCGTCGGAGCGTCCTCGAGGGTCACCGTGTCGACGATGCGGACCTCCATGCCCGGGATCGCCCGCCCGGCGCTCAGCAGCCGCTCCGGGTGCCCCTCGGCCTCGGCCTGACGGTGCTCGTCGGGCAACAGGTGGGTGGCGACGCCGCACACCTCGGTGAGCCCGTAGACCTGCATGAGGTCCATGTCCGGCCAGGTCTTCATCGCGGCGCGCAGCAGCGGCGGCGGCATCGGCGAGGCGCCGTAGGTGAAGCTCTTGAGCTTGCCGAACATGTCGATCCCCTGCTGGCCCGACTGGATGACCTGGGCCAGCACGGCGGGCACCAGGAACATCCGGTTCGCGCCCTGCATGATCGCCGTCGCGAGCGAGAGGCCGTCCGGCTCGCGCGTCATGATGCTGGGGATGCCGTCGTGCAGCCCGAAGAGGACGTACGACGACCCGCCGACGTGGAAGAGCGGCATCGCGACCAGGTTCTTGTCGCCGGGCTCGAACTCCCAGCCGTCGTGGGAGGCGATCGTGTGCCGGACGAAGTTGCGGTGCGTCAGCATGACGCCCTTCGGCCGCCCGGTCGTCCCGCTGGAGTAGAGCACCAGACAGGTGTCGTCAGGCGTGACGGCGGGGTCGCGGTCGACCGGCACCGACGCGGCCAGCCAGGT
Organism: Nocardioides sp. CER19; assembly: GCF_029846275.1. Classification (GTDB taxonomy): domain Bacteria; phylum Actinomycetota; class Actinomycetes; order Propionibacteriales; family Nocardioidaceae; genus Nocardioides. Next base: position 1,067,372 of record NZ_JARVWS010000001.1, on the reverse strand, counting down.
CTCGTAGGGGTCGCCCTCGGCCCCGTCGACGGTCACCTCGAGGACCGCCTCGACCTTCGGCAGCTCGCCGCGGATCGCCTCGATCGCCGGCATCAGCTCGCTGCCGACGACCAGGACGGTGGCGCCGCAGTCGTTGAGCGTGAACCCGACCTCCTCGCCCGCGAGTCGCCAGTTGACGACCGCGTTGGCGGCACCGAGCAGGCCGGCGCCCAGGCTGAGCTCCACGCAGGCCGGGTGGTTCTTGTCGAGGAAGGCCACCACGTCGCCCCGCCCGACGCCGAGGTCGCGCAGGCCGCCGGCCACTCGCCGTACGCGGTCGTCGAACTGCGCCCAGGTCCAGGTCCGCTGGCCGTAGGTGAGGCAGTCTCCGTCCGGGTTGACGCTCGCCCAGTGGGCGAGCCGGTCGTCGACGAACTGTGGTTCGGGGGCTGTCATGGCGCGAGTGTGGCCCACCTCACACGGACGTCGCAAGGTCCTCACCTCGAGCGACCGCACCTCCCGTGAGAAGAGGGCCGCGACCTCGACCACGAACAGGACCCCGGCGACGACGAGCAGCCAGTTGCGGAAGCCGACGGCCTCAGCGACCGGTCCGGTGAGCGCCAGGCCGATGGGGCGTGCCACGAACGAGCCGACGATGTCGAACGAGTAGACGCGCGAGAGCTTGTCCTCAGGCACGTTCTGCTGGATCGAGAGGTCCCAGAAGACCGAGAAGATCGACAGCCCGAAGCCGTGCAGGAAGGCTCCGGCCCAGATGACCGGCGGCTGGTCCGACAGCGCCATGGCCAGCGGGAAGAGGGACGTCATCGTCAGCAGGATCGCTCCCGCGAAGAGCGCCCGGCGCGGCCGCCAGCGCAGGCAGACCAGGCCGCCGACGACGAAGCCCGCCATCATGCAGCCGAGCGCGGCCCCCCAGGCGCTGCGGCTGATGCCGTCGCCGACGACGACGGGCCCGAGCACGCCCTGAGCGCCGCCGTAGAACAGGTGGTAGACGAGTGCTTGGACGATGAGGAACCACAGCCACGTGTGGCGGAAGACCTCGCGGGCGCCGTCGCCGAGGTCGCTCAGCATCGACGCTCGGGGACCGTCGGGCCTCGTGTGGGCGATCCGCAGCCGGGAGAAGCAGAGCGCGGCGAAGGCGAACGTGGCGGCGTCGACCAGCACCGCCCAGCCCGTGCCGACACCGGCGACCAGAACACCGCCGACGACGGCGCCGACGACCATGGCGAGCTGCTGCGCGAGCGGCCGGAGCGCGACCGCGGCCGGGAGGTCCTCCGGCGGCACCGTCAGCCGGGTCATCGCCTGCGAGGACGGCTGGTTGAGCGCGGAGAGGACACCGGTCAGCATTCCCAGCACCGTCAGCAGCGGGATGGTGGCGACGCCGCCGATGAGGGTCAGCGCCAGGCCGACCTGCACGACCGCGCTCGCTGCTGCCGACCCCTCCATCATCAGCTTGCGCGACACCCGGTCGCCCAGCACGCCACCGAGCAGCGTCGTGACGACCTCGGCTCCCGCGAACGCCGCCTCGACGATGCCGAGCTCCGACGCGGAGCCGCCGAGGTCGAGCACGGCGAACGCGAGGGCGACCGGCGTGATCGCGTTGCCGAGCGCGCTGACGGCGGCGCCGGCGACGAGCAGGCGGAAGTTGCGGTGGCGCAGGGGCCCCGGCCGGCGTGCCGCCGTGGTGGTCGCGCTGATGGACACGGAGGCAAGTTAGTTCGTCAGCGAAAGGTTCGTCAACGAATTATCTCTAGGATGGGGGCATGGCACCCGAGCGCGACGACTGGGCGGACCGGCACGTCGCCCGCTGGCGCGACCACTGGATCGACGTCGCGTTCGACGACGACGTCGAGGCGATCATCGTGCGGATCAGCCGGATCGTGCGCTACTTCCGGAAGTCCAAGCAGGAGGCTGTCGAGGCGGCGGGGCTGCAGGAGTCCGAGTACGACACCCTCCACCTGCTGCTGATCCGCGACACCCCGGGACAGGCCACGCCGTCCGACCTCGCCGAGGACCTCGGCATCAGCAACGCCGGCATGACCGGGCGGCTGGACTCCCTCGAGCGGGCCGGCTGGATCCAGCGACGTACGTCGGCCGAGGACCGTCGCCGCGTGCAGGTCGAGGCGACCAAGGCCGGCGTCGAGGTGTGGCGCCGGGCGATGGACCTGCGGGGCCGCGCGGAGGACGAGCTCATCGGCGAGCTCTCCACCCAGGAGCGCACCGAGCTCGCCCGCCTGCTCAAGAAGCTCACCCTCCGTCTCGAGGAGTGACACTCTTCCCGGGCACCTAGAGAGGTCTCAGCGTGGTCACAGGGTCGCCGGGCACAGTGAAGGCATGACCAACGAGCCCGAGCAGCCGGCCGGCGCCTCCGAGCCGACGCAGCAGTTCACGCAGCCGTACCCCACCTCCTCCGGGGCCGGCGGCTACCCCGGCCCCTCAGGGCCGCCCCCCTCGGGCAACCCCTGGTTCTTCGGAGACCAGACGACGACCGCTCCGGTCAGCGAGCCCACTCCCCGCCGGCGCGGGCGTGCCGGCCTGATCGGTGGCCTCGCGGCGCTGGCGCTGGTCGTCGGCGGCGGTGCCGGCTACGGCGGCGCGGCGCTCTGGAACAACACCCACGACGACTCGTCGACGTCGAGCATCTTCTCCGGCTCCGGCAGCTCGGGCACCTCGACCAAGGCGACCGCCCCCTCGGGCAGCGTGCAGGCGGTGGCCCAGTCGGTGCTCCCCTCGGTCGTCAAGATCGAGGTCGCCGGCTCCCAGGAGTCCGGCTCGGGCTCCGGCATCATCCTCACCAGCGACGGCACCATCCTGACCAACAACCACGTGGTCGAGGTCGCCGGCCAGAGCGGCAAGATCCGGGTCGACTTCAACGACGGCACCTCGGCCGACGCGAAGATCGTCGGCACCGACCCGCTCACCGACACCGCGATCATCAAGGCGCAGAACGTCTCGAACCTGAAGGCCGCGTCGATCGGCAACTCGAACGACCTCGCGGTCGGTCAGAGCGTCGTCGCGATCGGCTCGCCGTTCGGCCTCGACTCGACCGTGACCTCGGGCATCGTGAGTGCGCTCAACCGTCCGGTCAACGTCGGCAGCGACAGCTCCAACAACGCGACCGTCTACCCGGCCATCCAGACCGACGCGGCGATCAACCCCGGCAACTCCGGTGGCCCGCTGGTCGACATGAGCGGCAAGGTCGTCGGCATCAACGCCTCGATCCGGAGCACCACCGACACGTCGTCGGGCGAGGCCGGCTCCATCGGCCTCGGCTTCGCGATCCCGATGGACGAGGTCAAGCCCGTCATCGAGCAGATGATCAAGGGCGAGACCCCGACCCACGCCCGCCTCGGCATCACGGTCCAGGACGTCGGCGCATCGCAGCAGAGCCAGCAGCAGCAGCCGGACCAGGGCAGCCCGTTCGACCCGTTCGGCCAGCAGCAACAGCAGCAGCAGCCGGACCAGGGCAGCACCTCGCCGTTCACCACCAACGGCGCCGAGGTCCGCGAGGTCGGCAGCGGCTCGACGGCCCAGAAGGCCGGCATCAAGGCCGGCGACATCATCACCAAGGTCGACGACCAGCTGATCGTGGGCTCCGACTCCCTGGTCGCGACCGTCCGCTCCTACCGCCCCGGCGACAAGGTGTCCGTCACCTACACCCGCGACGGCAAGACGCACACCGTCCACGTCACCCTCGACTCCGACGAGGGCTCGACCAAGTCCTAGAAGCTTTCTGTCCCCTCCTTGGATGGGCGTGACCCCGCGGCTTCCCGTGACCCCCGGGCCGCGGGGTCCCGCTCGTCACAGGTGCTTCTGGAACTCGCCCAGGCGCTCGGTCGGCACGAAGCCGACAGCCTCGTTGACCGCGATCATGTGGACGTTCGACGCGGCGTTGTAGGTCGACACGCTGGTCACCCGCGGGAAGCGCGCCTGCAGCAGGCGGAGGTTCGCGACCTTCACCGCCAGGCCGAGACGGTGACCGCGGTCCTCACGGCGGACCAGCGTCCCCCACTGGTAGGCGATCGGATCGTCGGCGGCGACGTAGATCTGGGAGTACGCCGCCAGCCGGCCGTCGGGCCGAACCGCGACCGCGGCGACGCTCACCCGGCCCTGCGCGTGGGCCAGCCGCTCCTCCGCGCGGATCTCCTCGACGTCGGGCGTGACCTCCTCGTAGTCGAGGTCGCCCATCGGCGCCTCGGTCTCGAGACTCGCGACCACGTCGGCCCACTCGGCCACCAGCTCCTCAGGGACCGAGCCGGTCCAGGTGCGCAGCGTGTAGCCGTCGACCTCCGGCATCAACGCGGCGAGCGCGTCGTCGGCCACCGGCAGCGTCAACCGGCGCTGGACGTCGGAGAGCACGTTCGCGTAGCCGTGCGCCAGCATGAACGCCGACCGGCAGCCGACCGGCTCCTCGCTGTCCAGGACCCACGGCACCTCCGCGCCGAGGACCGAGCGGCCCTCCGCGACGGCCACCTGCTCCAGGTGCGCGAGCATCCGCGAGCCGTGGCCGCGTCGTGCGTGCTCGGGATAGGTCCACACCTCGAGCTCGGCCCGGTTGGTGTTGTCGACCAGGTGCAGATAGAGCCAGCCGCCGCCGACGACGGCGCCGTCGTCGAGCACCGCGTAGACGCGCTGCTCCGACCGCGGCAGCGGCACGCCCAGCATCGCGCGGATCTCGCGGCGCGAGAACGGCAGGGCCGTCGCCTCCCGGCCGTGCACGTGGGCGAGTCGGTAGACGTCGTACCACTCGTCGAAGAGCTGTGCGTCGGGCTCGACCCGGACGATCCCCATCAGCGCACCCGCTCCACGCGGCCCTCGTCCCAGACCGGCTCGGGTGCCTCATAGACGGTGCCGTCGGCCCCGTAGACGAGGAAGCGGTCGAAGTCGCGGGTGAACCAACGGTCGTGGGTGACCGCCAGGACGGTGCCCTCGAACGACCGGAGGCCGTCCTCGAGAGCCTCGGCCGACTGCACGTCGAGGTTGTCGGTCGGCTCGTCGAGCAGCAGCAGCGTCGCGCCCGAGAGCTCGAGCAGCAGGATCTGGAAGCGCGCCTGCTGGCCGCCGCTCAGCGACTCGAAGCGCTGCTCGGCGCTGGCCGACAGCTCGTAGCGGTCGAGCACGCGGCTCGCCTGCTCGCGGCCCATGCCCTCCCGGTGCTCGTCGCCGCGGTGGAGGATCTCGAGCAACGTCCGCCCGAGCAGCTCGGGGTGCTCGTGGGTCTGGACGAACCAGCCCGGGCGCACCCGGGCGCCGAGCTTCGCCATGCCGCGGTGCCGCACGGGCGCGATGTCGCCGTCGCCCACCGGCTCGTGCTCCTTGTCGGGTCGGCTCCCGCCGGCGGCGAGCAACCGGAGGAAGTGGGACTTGCCCGAGCCGTTGGAGCCGAGGACGGCCACCCGCTCGCCGTACCAGACCTCGAGGTCGAACGGCCTCATGAGACCGGTCAGCTCGAGCCCCTCGCAGACCACGGCCCGCTTGCCCGTGCGGCCGCCGGTCAGCCGCATGGTGACCTGCTGCTCGCGGGGCTGCTCGGTCGGCGGCCCGGCCTCCTCGAACTTCCGGAGCCGCGTCTGCGCGGCCTTGTACTGGCTGGCCAACCCGTCGTTGTAGGCGGCCTTCTGCTTGTACATCAGGACGAGCGCCTTGAGCTTGGCGTGCTCCTCGTCCCAGCGCCTGCGGAGCTCCTCGAAGCGGGCGAACCGGTCGCGGCGCGCCGCGTGATAGCTCGCGAAGCCACCGGGGTGGGTCCACACGAGGTTGCCGGCGTGGCCGAGCTCGACGGTGACCACGCGGGTGGCGGTGTTCGCGAGGAGCTCGCGGTCGTGGCTGATGTAGAGGATCGTCTTGGGCGACTCCCGGATCCGCTCCTCGAGCCAGATCTTGCCCGGTACGTCGAGGAAGTTGTCGGGCTCGTCGAGGAGGAGGACCTCGTCCGGGCCGCGCAGGAGGTACTCCAGGACGAGGCGCTTCTGCTCGCCGCCCGACAGCGTGCCGAGCGAGCGGTACCGCGCCCGGTCGTAGGGCAGCGCGAGGGCCGCCATCGTGCAGACGTCCCAGGTGACCTCGAGGTCGTAGCCGCCCGCGTCGGCGTACTCGGCGAGCGCCTCGGCGTAGCGCAGCTGCGTGCGCTCGTCGTCGTCGTCCATCAGCGCGAGCTCGCAGGCGTCGACGTCGGCGGACGCCGTCCGGATCCGGGCGGGGGCGACGCTCAGCAACAGCTCGCCCACCGTGGTCGCGCCCTCGCCGACCTTCTGCCGCATGACGCCGAGTCCGCCCGACCTCGTGACGACGCCCCCGGTCGGTACGACGTCGCCGGTGATGATCCGCAGCAGCGTGGTCTTGCCCGCGCCGTTGGCGCCGACCAGGGCGACCTTGGCGCCCTCGCCCACGCGGAAGGAGACGTCGTCGAGGAGCACCCGGCCGTCCGGCAGCTCGTAACGCACGTTCGCGACGTCGACATGTCCCACGAGGGGACATCCTCCCCCGCGAGCCCTCACCCGGCACCGGGTTTTCGCGCCCGCGTCCTTGTCCGCGCCGTCCAGGCGCCCTTTACTGTCAGCCGTGACCGACACCACGCCCGCCCTGGACCCCGCCCTCGATCCGGAGCTCGCCGCGCTGCTGGGCTTCCTTGCCGAGGCCGGCCACCCGCCGATGTGGCAGGAGACGCCCGCGGACGCGCGGGCCGGGTTCCGGACGCTGGCCGTCGACCTGCGCGACCCAGCCCTGCTGCCGGAGATGGCGACGGTGTCCGAGCTCGCGATCCCGGGACCGGCCGGCGACCTCCCGGCCCGCGTCTACCGGCCCCGGGCCGGCGACCTGCCGACCCTGGTGTTCTTCCACGGCGGCGGCTGGGTGATCGGCGACCTCGACACCCACGACCTCACCTGCCGCACGCTCGCCCGCGACTGCGACGCCGTCGTGGTCAGCGTCGACTACCGGCTGGCGCCGGAGCACCGGTTCCCCGCCGCCGTCGACGACGCCGAGGCCGCCACCCGCTGGGTGGCCGAACGGGCCGCCGACCCGTCCGCCGGGCTCGGTGGGACGCCTGTCGTCGCCGTGGGCGGTGACAGCGCCGGGGGCAACCTCGCTGCCGTCGTCGCGCAGACGCTCCGCGACGAGGGCACGACGCTCGCCGGCCAGCTGCTCATCTACCCCGCGACCGACGTGCTCACCGACCACCCGAGCCGCACCGAGAACGCCGAGGGGTACTTCCTCGACGCCCCGACCATGGCCTGGTTCCTCGAGCAGTACCTCGGCGACGCCGACCCCGCCGACCCCCGGCTCTCGCCCGCGCGCGGGGACGTCACCGGCGTCGCGCCTGCCGTGGTCGTGGTGGGGCAGTTCGACCCGCTGCGCGACGCCGGGGCGGCGTACGCGCGGCAGCTCGAGGGCGCGGGTGTCCCGGTCGAGCTGCGGACCTACCCGGGCCTGATCCACGGCTTCGTCGACATGGGCCGCTACTCGCGTGCCGCGCAGGCCGCCATCGAGGAGACCTGTGCCCTGTTCCGCACCGTCCTGCACGCCTGAGACCGGACACGGGGTCGTTCAGGGTGGACCCCTATGCACATTTCTCAGGCAGGTCGAGCAAACTGCTGCCCATGACCTCGATGTCGTGGATGCCCGCTCCGCTCCGGCGCGGCGTCCTCCGGTTGGCCATGCGCCGGCAGGCGTCACCGCTGCCGGACATCACCACGCTCAAGAAGGTGCCCGAGCACCTCACCTACCCGCTCCGCCGGCACGCGGTCGATCCCGTGCCGCAGCTGGCCGAGCAGCGGGCCCAGGACCCGGTCACGCTGCTGGGCAACGTGCTCGGGCTGGACATCTTCCTCGTCACCGGGCACGCCGAGTCCCGGCAGGTGCTCGCCGACGCGACGTCGTACTCGAACGACATGCGGCACCTGCTCGGCGCGCGCACCGGCGCGGAGGGCATCGGCGGCCTCGGGATGACCGACCCGCCCGACCACAGCCGCCTGCGCGGTCTGCTGACCCCCGAGTTCACGATGCGCCGGCTCCGCCGGCTGGACGAGATGATCGATCGGATCGTCTCCGACGCGCTCGACGAGATGGAGGCGAGCGGCCCGGTCGTCGACCTGGTGCAGCGCTTCGGCTTTGAGATCCCGTTCCGCGTGATCTGCGAGCTGCTCGGCATGCCCGAGGAGGTGCGCGACGAGTTCCACGGGCTCGGGGTCGCCCGCTTCGACGTGAGCAAGGGCGGCGCTGCGTCGTTCGGGGCCGCGACCGAGACCCGACGCTTCCTCATCGAGACCGTGCGCCAGCAGCGCACGGACCCCGGCGAGGGGCTCATCGGCGAGCTCATCCGCACCAAGGGCCACGAGTACGACGACGTGGAGCTGGGCGGGCTCGTCGACGGCGTCTTCCTGGGCGGCTACGAGACCTCCGCGTCGATGCTCTCGATGGGCACCTACGTGCTGCTGCGGCAGCCGAGCGCCTACACGGCCCTGCGCTCCGGTGACCGGGGGCAGGTCGACCTGGTCGTCGAGGAGCTGCTGCGCTACCTCTGCCCCGTGCAGATCGCGTTCCCGCGGTTCGCCCGCGAGGACCACGACCTGTTCGGCCATCACGTGAAGAAGGGCGCCGTCGTGATCGTGTCGCTCAACGGCGCGAATCGCGACCCCGCGGCCGTCCCCCACCCCGAGCAGTTCGACCTGCGCAACGCCGGCACCCAGCACCTGGCGTTCGGCCACGGCCTGCACCGCTGCGTCGGCGCCGAGCTGGCCCGGATGGAGCTGCGGGCCGCCCTCACGGGGCTCTCCGCGCGCTTCCCGGACCTTGCCATGGCCAGCGACGACATCTCCGAGCTCGGCTTCCGCGACCTGTCGATCGTCTACAGCCTCGACAGGCTGCCGGTCCGGCTCAGGCCCTGATCGTCTCGAGGACGCGGAACCCCTTCGCGCTGGCGAACCGGGTCGTCGGGTAGCCCTGCTCGGTCAGCCACCGCTGCAGGCTGTCGCCACCGAGGTTCTTGCCGACGACCATGACGGCCCGGCCGCCGGGGGCCAGTCGCGGCAGCCAGGTGAGCAGCAGCTCGTGCAGCGCCTGCTTGCCGATCCGGATCGGGGGGTTGCTCCAGATCTCGTCGTACTCGGGCGTCCCCTGGGCCAGAGCCTCCGCCGGCGTCGTCGCGCGGTAGTTCGTCAGCCCCAGGGACGCGGCGTTCTCGTTGGCGAGCAGCACGGCGCGCTCGTTGACGTCGACGCCGGTGACGAAGCCCTCCGCCGGTCCCGCCTGCCGTGCCCAGTGGTCGGCGATGGCCAGGCCGATGACGCCGTACCCGCAGCCCAGGTCGAGGATCCGGCCGGGCGCCGGCGGCTCGGTCTCGCGGAACAGCACGCTGGTGCCGATGTCGAGGCGGCCCTGGGCGAAGACGCCAGTGCCGCTCACCAGCTCCAGCTCGCGGCCCCACACGTCGGCGGTCAGCGGGATCCGCTCGAAGGGCACCGACGGGTCGGCGGTGAAGTAGTGCTCGTGCTCGTCAGTCATCGACGGCCTCCCGCTTGGCCCGGGTCTGCACGGCGCGCGCCTCGAGCTCGGCGTCGGGCGGGTAGCCGACCTCCTCGAGGGTGAGGCCGCGCGGCGACGCGGCGTGCACGGCCGAGGTCCGCACCGGCTGGCCGAGCACGTCGGTGGCCCAGCCGATCTCCTTGCGCCCCTCCCCGATCGCGACCAGGCAGCCGACGAGCGCGCGCACCATGCCGTGGCAGAACGCGTCGGCGACCACGCGGGCGACGGCCACCCCGGCCTCGTCGCGCTCCCACACCAGCGTCTGGATCGTCCGGATGGTCGTCGCGCCCTCGCGCGCCTTGCAGAACCCCGCGAAGTCGTGCAGGCCGACCAGGTCCGCGGCGGCGGCGTTCATCAGCGACAGATCGAGCGGACGCGGCCAGTGCAGCACGTGGTGGCGACGCAGCGGGTCGTACGCCGTCGGGGTGTCCGCGATCCGGTAGGCGTAGCGGCGCCACAGCGCCGAGAAGCGGGCGTCGAACCCGGCCGCCGCCGCCCGGGCGCGGTGGATGCGTACGTCGGCCGGCAGCATGCCGTTGAGGCGGCGTACCAGCGCCTCGAGCGGGGGCTGCGGGGAGCGACCCGCGCTGGCCCCGACCACACCCTCGTCGACGTCCACGTGGACGACCTGCCCGCGGGCGTGGACGCCGGTGTCCGTGCGGCCCGCGCAGGTCACCCGGAGCCGCTCGTCCTCCGGCAGCCGGAACGCGGTCGCCAGCGCCGTCTCGAGCTCGCCCTGGACGGTCCGCAGCCCCGGCTGGGCGGCCCAGCCGTGGAAGTCGGTGCCGTCGTAGGCGAGGTCGATCCGGATGCGCACGGCGGTCATCCTTCCACTCGGCGGGGTGCGTGCCCGCGGCGGCTGTTCGTCGAGGTATGCAGCCGAATGTGCACTTCCCGTGCGGAGCTCCCCGTGGGAGGTGACGGCTCGCCTGCATACCTCGATGAAGCATCAGCAGCACACCGGCACGCTTCGGGTACAAGTGGCCCATGGACGGCGTGCGGATCGGCACCTCGGGATGGACCTACGACCACTGGGCCGGGCGGTTCTACCCCGACGGGCTCGGGCGCGCCCGCTGGCGGGACTTCTACGCGGAGCGGTTCGACACCGTCGAGCTCAACGCGTCGTTCTACCGCTGGCCGGGGCTGCGACCCTTCCAGGGCTGGTCACGGTCGCTGCCCGACGGCTTCAGGATGTCGGTGAAGGCCTCGCGCTGGATCAGCCACGGTCGGCGTCTCAACGACCCCGACGGCGCTTGGGCGGAGCGGCTGGAGGCGGCGATGCGGGCGCTCGGCGACCGGGCCGGGGCAGTGCTCGTCCAGCTGCCGGGAGACTTCGAGCGCGACGACGACCGGCTCGACGCCTTCCTCGGCCGGATGCCGAGCGACCTCAAGGTGGCGATGGAGCTGCGCCACCCGTCCTGGGACGACGACGCGGTGGCCGCGCTGCTCGAGAAGCACCGGGCGGCGTACGTCGTCACCCACGGCACCGGTCTGCACACCGTCCTGCGGGCGACCGCCCCGTTCGTCTACTGCCGCTGGCACGGCCCGACCGACCGGCCGCTGTATGCGGGGAACTACTCCCCCGATGCGCTCCGGACGTGGGCCGAGCGGATCTCCGGCTGGCGGGACGAGGGGCGCGAGGTGTGGGGCTACTTCGACAACGACGGCTCCGGCTATGCGCCGGCCAACGCGCGCCAGCTGCTGGAGCTGCTGGGGTGAGTCACCGCGAGAGGCAACGAGGGCCCGCCACCTCGCGGTGACGGGCCCTCGTCGAAGAGGATCAGGCCTCAGGCCTGCTCTTCCTCGGTGGTCTCCTCGGCGGCGGGAGCCTCCTCGGCGGCAGCCTCGGTGGTCTCCTCGGCCGGAGCCTCGGTGGCGGTGTCCGCGGCCTCGGTCTCCTCGACCTCGGTCACCTCGGTGGTCTCCTCGGCGGGAGCCTCCTCGACGACCGGAGCGGCCTCGGCCGTCTTGTCGGCCTTCTTGTCGGCCTTCTTGCCGGCCGGCTTCGGCTGGTAGGCCTCGGTCACCAGCTCGATGACCGCCATGGGGGCGTTGTCGCCCTTGCGCGGCCCGAGCTTGGTGATGCGGGTGTAGCCGCCCGGACGCTCGGTGAACGTCTCGGCGATCTCGGTGAAGAGCTTGTGGACGACGCCCTTGTCGCGGATGGTCTTGAGGACCTCGCGACGGTTGTGCAGGTCGCCCTTCTTCGCCTTGGTGATCAGCTTCTCCGCGACGGGACGCAGCGTGCGCGCCTTGGCCTCGGTGGTGGTGATCCGGCCGTGCTCGAACAGCTGGGTGGCCAGGTTCGAGAGGATCAGCCGCTGGTGCGCGGGGCTGCCGCCGAGGCGGGCGCCCTTCTTGGGAGTAGGCATCTGCCTCTTCCTTTCTCTCCGGCCGTACTAGGTACCGGGGTAGACGGCCCGCCGGGTGCGGGCCGGTTTTGGTGACCGCTGGTCGAGCCTGTCGAGATCGTGATCTCGACAGGCTCCATCAACGAGTGATCAGTACTGCTCGTCCTCGACGAAGGCGTCGTCGTCATCGTCGCCGTAGGCGGCGAGGGCGGCCGACGGGTCGAAGCCCGGCGCGCTGTCCTTGAGGGACAGGCCCATCTCGTGCAGCTTCGCCTTGACCTCGTCGATCGACTTGGCGCCGAAGTTGCGGATGTCCAGCAGGTCCTGCTCCGAGCGGCTGATGAGCTCACCCACGGTGTGGATGCCCTCGCGCTTGAGGCAGTTGTAGGACCGGACGGTGAGCTGCAGGTCCTCGACCGGCAGGGCCAGGTCGGCGGCGAGCTGCTCGTCGACGGGCGACGGGCCGATGTCGATGCCCTCGGCCTCGACGTTGAGCTCACGGGCCAGGCCGAAGAGCTCGACCAGCGTCTTGCCGGCCGACGCGATGGCGTCGCGCGGCTTGATCGACGGCTTGGTCTCGACGTCGATGACGAGCTTGTCGAAGTCGGTGCGCTGCTCGACACGGGTCGCCTCGACCTTGTAGGAGACCTTCAGCACGGGGCTGTAGATCGAGTCGACCGGGATGCGGCCGATCTCGTTGTCGGCGCCCTTGTTCTGGACGGCGGAGACGTAGCCACGGCCACGCTCGACGACGAGCTCGAGCTCGATCTTGCCCTTGTCGGACAGGGTCGCGATCTTCAGGTCGGGGTTGTGCACCTCGACACCGGCCGGCGGCGCGATGTCGGCGGCGGTGACGTCACCGGCACCCGACTTGCGGAGGTACATGGTGACGGGCTCGTCGTGCTCCGAGGAGACGACCAGACCCTTCAGGTTGAGGATGACCTCGGTGACGTCCTCCTTGACGCCCTCGATGGTCGAGAACTCGTGGAGGACGCCGTCGATCTTGATGCTGGTGACCGCGGCACCGGGGATCGAGGACAGGAGCGTACGACGGAGGCTGTTCCCGAGCGTGTAGCCGAAGCCGGGCTCCAGGGGCTCGATGACGAACCGCGAGCGGAACTCGTCGACGGTCTCTTCCGACAGGGTGGGGCGCTGTGCGATGAGCACTGGTTCTTTCCTTTCCGGGCCTACCCGCTATATGACAGGCCCGAACTCCAGGGTGGTGACGGAAGTGGTTCGACCGGCACCCCGTTCCTTAGCTGGTCAGGGGTGCCGGCCGGGGATCACAGCTTCGAGTAGTACTCGACGATGAGCTGCTCCTGGACCGGGATGTCGATCTGGGCCCGGACGGGGAGCTGGTGCACGAAGATCCGCATGCGACCCGGGATGGCCTCGAGCCACGCGGGGACGACGCGCTCGCCGTGGGTCTCGCGAGCCACGATGAAGGGGGTCATCTCCAGCGACTTCTCGCGGACGTCGATGACGTCGTGCGCGGAGACCTGGTAGGACGGGATGTTGACCTTCTTGCCGTTCACCAGGAAGTGGCCGTGGACGACCAGCTGGCGGGCGTGACGGCGGGTCCGGGCGAAGCCGGCGCGGTAGACGACGTTGTCCAGGCGGCACTCGAGCAGCTGGAGCAGGTTGTCACCGGTCTTGCCGGGGCGACGGTGCGCCTCGGCGTAGTAGTTGGCGAACTGCTTCTCGAGGACGCCGTAGCTGAAGCGAGCCTTCTGCTTCTCACGGAGCTGCAGGAGGTACTCGGACTCCTTGATGCGACCGCGGCCGTGCTGACCGGGGGCGTAGGGGCGCTTCTCGAAGGCGGCGTCTCCGCCGACCAGGTCGACACCGAGACGGCGCGACTTGCGGGTCATGGGGCCGGTGTAGCGGGCCATGTTCTCTCAGTCTCTCTTTCAGTCTCGGATCGGGATCAAACGCGACGGCGCTTGGGCGGGCGGCAGCCGTTGTGCGGGGTCGGCGTGACGTCCTGGATGGTCCCGACCTCGAGGCCGATGGCGCCCAGCGAACGGATCGCGGTCTCGCGGCCCGAGCCCGGGCCCTTCACGAAGACGTCGATCTTCTTCATGCCGTGCTCCATCGCGCGCCGACCGGCGGCCTCGGCGGCCATCTGGGCGGCGAACGGGGTGGACTTGCGCGAGCCCTTGAAGCCGACGGTGCCGGCGCTGGCCCACGAGATCACCGCACCGGTCGGGTCGGTGATCGTGACGATCGTGTTGTTGAACGTGCTCTTGATGTGAGCCTCGCCCTGGGCGACGTTCTTCTTCTCCTTGCGGCGGACCTTGGTCTTCGCCGCAGCCTGACGGCTCTTGGGAGGCATTCAGTAACTCCTGTGTTGGCTGGTCTGTGTAGATCGAGTGGCGTGGGAGGGCCGGGTCAACGCGCGGATGCGCGCTGTGACGTGCGAGCAGAGCCCGCAGGGATCACTTGGCCTTCTTCTTGCCGGCGACGGTGCGCTTCGGGCCCTTGCGGGTGCGCGCGTTGGTCTTGGTGCGCTGGCCGCGGACCGGAAGGCCCATGCGGTGACGGCGACCCTGGTAGCTGCCGATCTCGATCTTGCGGCGGATGTCGCCCTGCACCTCACGACGAAGGTCACCCTCGATCGTCAGGTTGCGGGTCTCGATCTCCTTCGCGAGCTTGACCAGCTCGTCCTCGGAGAGCGCGTGGACGCGGGTGTTGGGGTCAACACCGGTCGCGGCCAGGAGCTGCTGCGAGGTGGTACGGCCGATGCCGTAGATGTAGGTGAGAGCGATCTCCACGCGCTTCTCGCGCGGAAGGTCGACACCAACGAGTCGTGCCATGGGAATTCCTTAGGTTCAGCAGGGGTGTCAGTCGACGTACGTCCCAGGTGGCGCCTGAGCTCCGGCCTCTGCTCCGGAGGTGGTTCCCCGCGGCGGACCGCGGGTAGTGCGTCGAGGTGGTTATGAAGTTGTGGCTGCGTTCAGCCCTGGCGCTGCTTGTGGCGCGGGTTCTCGCAGATGACCATGACGCGGCCGTGGCGACGGATCACCTTGCACTTGTCACAGATCGGCTTGACGCTGGGGTTGACCTTCATGGTCAGCCTCTTTTCTCGCTAGTCGGCTGTCACTTGTACCGGTAGACGATCCGACCCCGGGTGAGGTCGTACGGCGAGAGCTCCACCACCACGCGGTCCTCCGGGAGGATGCGGATGTAGTGCTGGCGCATCTTGCCGCTGATGTGGGCGAGAACCTTGTGCCCGTTGCTCAGCTCGACGCGGAACATGGCATTCGGCAGGGCCTCCACAACGGTGCCCTCGATCTCGATCACGCCTTCTTTCTTCGGCATGTCCTCACTAACTGCTCGGGTGTCGTCTACCGTTTCGTGCGCCGGCACCAGAGATCGCTCTGGGTGCCGGGTGGCCCGGGAACCTCTCACTGCACGTGAGTGGACCTCGTGAAGCCGTCCGACGCGCCTCTTCCCGGATGGTGCTCGGGCAGCCGCGAGGCGCGACACAACAGACCCACGTTGGGCCGACACGCCAGTCTAGGCGCTTGCCGAAGCGATCCGCTAATCGACAAGAAGGCGCAGGGTCTGCTCGCGGGCGGGCGCAGTTCCGGGCTCGACGCCGGCGTGGGCGCCGGCGACCGGGTTGACCATCACCTCGTCGACGTCGAACTCGGCAGCGAGGTCGGCGATCCGCTTCCGGGCGTACGCCGGGTCGCCGATCACCCACCGGTCGCGCATGGTCTGCAGCAGGCCGTGGTGGGCCTCGGCGACCGGGACGCGCTCGGCGTCCTCGACCAGCCGCTGGGCGGCCAGCGGCTGGCCGGTCCGGAGCGAGAGCATGGTGAGCAGCTGCGGCAGCGCCAGCCGGTCGGCCTCGTCGCCGCTCTCGGCGACCACCGCGTTGACCGTGAGGAACGTGCGCGGCTCCGACAGCTCCGGCGAGGGCTGGAACGTCGAGCGGTAGAGCTCGAGCGCCTCCCTCGTGCCGGACCCGGAGAAGTGGTGGGCGAACACGTAGGGCAGGCCCTTCTCGGCCGCCAGGCGCGCCGAGTAGTCCGACGAGCCGAGCAGCCAGATCGTCGGCACGCCGCTCGCGGCCGGCGTTGCGTGCAACGGGTGGCGTCGCCCGCCGACCGACACGGAGACGCCGCCGGCGTCCATCATGGCGAGCACGTTGTCGACGTACTCGGGGAAGCGGTTGACGGTCTCGTCGGCGTCGGCGGGGCCGCCGTGGCGCAGCGCCCAGGCGGTCACCTGGTCGGTGCCGGGAGCGCGGCCGATGCCGAGGTCGATCCGGCCGGGGAACGCCGCCTCGAGGATGGCGAACTGCTCCGCGACGACCAGCGGCGCGTGGTTGGGCAGCATCACGCCGCCCGAGCCGACCCGGATCCGGTCGGTGGCTCCGGCGAGCAGGCTGATGAGGACGGGCGGGTTGGTCGCCGCGACCGCCGGCATGTTGTGGTGCTCGGCCACCCAGAAGCGGGTGTAGCCGAGCTCGTCGGCGGCCTTCGCCAGCGAGACAGAGGCCGCGATCGCGTCGGCACTGGTCTGGTCGCTTCGGACGGGGACGAGGTCGAGGACGGAGAGCGCGGGGGTCACCATCGGTGAACCCTGCGCGACGCCGGGTTGTTCCAGCGCGAGGGAAGGATCACGTCCGCCGCAGCCGTCCGAGGAGCCGACGGATGCGGGCGTCGAGACGCCGCGCCCGCTCTTCCTCCAGCGCGCGCACCCTGCCCTGCAGCTGCTTGCGGGTCGCGCGCAGCTTCTCGTTCCTGTCGCGCGCGAGCCTGAACCGCTCGCGCACGGCCAGGAACTCCTGGTCGCGCTCCTGCAGCTGGCGCTGGACCTTCAGGATCTGGACGTGGCGCATCGCCGAGACCGTCCGGGCGTGGTCCGCCTCCTGCTCGACCTCGGCGAGCCGGGCGCGGAGCGCCTGGACGTCGCGGGTGTAGTGCCGCTGCGTGGTGAGGAGCGCCTCCTCGGCCGGCACGGGCTTCGCGGGAAGCTCCTCCCAGTGGAGGTCGGCGTCGGGTCGGGCACGGAAGGCCTCGTGGGCCGCCTCGAGAGCGGCCTCCTCCTCGTAGTACCCGGTCGGCGCCGGCCGCAGCACCCACCCGGTGACACGTCCACGCCGGCCGTCGACCAGCGTGCCCAGGGCCGAGCCCCGCATCGTCACGACGTGCCGCGGCAGGAGTCCCCACTCGTGCGGGAGCAGCTCGGTGGGCAGCGCGCGCTGCTCGACCTCCACCGCGGCGCCGAGCTCGGCGCACTTGGCGGCGCTCTCGCCGTGCTCGGCCACGTAGAGCACCCGGCAGGCCGGGTCGATCCCCCGGGCGAACGACACCAGGGCTGACGCCTGCTCGAGCGCCAGCTCGGTCGGCTGGCCGGCGGCCTCCCCGTCGCTTCCGAGCACGACGGTCACGTCGCCCACGGGCAGCGCGTCGTCGGCGGCCAGCGACCACGAGGCGGGCTCGACATCATGGAAGGCGACCCGCTCCTGGAGCAGCTCCTCGAACAGCGCTCGCACGGCGCGGTAGGACTCGACGTACGGCTCACGCAGGTGCTCCTCCGGCACCGGGAAGACGTCGACCCGCAGGTCGCCGTCGATCATGCCGCAGGAGATCGCCGCGGTGCTGGAGAAGGTCGCGAGCCGCTTCGGGACCACGCCGGACGCCAGGCCCTCGAGCTCGATCGGGTGGTCCAGCGGCCTGACCTCGACCAGCGTCTCGAGGGCACGCAGCTTCTCGGCCTGCTCGTCACGGTGCGGGACGTAGACGACCTCGGCCCCAGGGTGCAGCCGGCGCGTGAAGTGGACGGCCAGCGAGGTGAGCTCCGCGTCGACGCGCGCGTCGGTGAGGTGGAAGTGGAGGGGCGAACCGACGAAGAAGACCGTGTCCGACACCTGTGGCCCGTCCACGTGCAGCATGCGGGGCAGGACCGCCGGGTCGGCCGGCACCAGGGTGTCGATGGGCCGCAGCTGCGTGGTCAGCGGGTAGTGGCTGTAGAAGACCGCCGGGACCTCGGCGAACGCCTCGAACGCGCGGCGCAGGTCGGACGACCCGACCCGCCCGAGGACCTCGGGGACCAGGTTGCGGTCGCCGATGGGGCTGCTGAACGTGCCGACGCCCTCGTCGACGAGCACGAGGCTCTCGATCCGGTCGGCGTACTTCTCGACCAGGAACCACAGGTAGGGCAGGTGGAAGCCGCCGGAGACGATCCGGAGCGGCCGGTCCTCCTGGCCGGCCAGCAGCCGCTCGACGATCTCGTGGTCCTCGGCGACCGAGCTGTCCTCGCTGGTCAGCACGAACCGGCCGACGACCGGCTGGGCCGTGCCGAGCAGGTCGCACGTACGACGGATCCACGGGATGGTCCGCGGCGAGGCCGGTGCGTCCTGGGCGAGCAGGTGGTCGAGCTCGACGCCAGTGGCCTCGCAGTACTCCACGATGTGCATGACATGGAGCGCGGTGATCGCGAGGCCGATGGTGACGGGCCGGGCGTCCGGCGCCACCGTGGTCACTCGCGACCGCCGTAGGGCACGCCGAGCTCGGTGAGCTTGGCCCGGCCACCGTCGAGGGCGGTGAGCACCCAGGCGCCCTGCGGCGTGAGCGTGAAGGTGTGCTCGAAGTGGGCGGCCCAGCTGCCGTCGGTGGTGACGACCGTCCAGTCGTCGTCGAGTACGTCGGTCTGCTTGGTGCCGAGCGTGATCATCGGCTCCACGGCGAGGGCCAGGCCCTCGACCAGCTTGGGGCCCCTGCCCCGCCGGCCGTAGTTGGGCACGTCGGGGGCCTGGTGCATCTCGGAGCCGATGCCGTGGCCGGTGTACTCCTCGAGGATGCCGTAGCGCCCCGCTCCCCTGACGTGCCGCTCGACGGCGTGGGAGATGTCGCTGACCCGACCGCCGAGGCGCGCCGCGGCGATGCCACGCCACATCGCCTCCTCGGTGACGGCCATGAGCATCGTGAGGTCGTCGGAGACCGGCCCGATCGCGACCGTGATCGCGGAGTCGCCGTGCCAGCCGTCGACGATCGCGCCACAGTCGATGGAGACCAGGTCTCCCTCGGCGAGTACCCGGTCGCCCGGGATCCCGTGGACGACCTCGTCGTTGACCGACGTGCAGATCGAGGCAGGGAAGCCCTGGTAGCCCAGGAAGGACGGCGTCGCCCCGGACGAGCGGATGCAGTCCTCGGCGATCGCGTCCAGCTCGGCGGTGGTCACGCCGGCGCGGACCGACGTACGCAGCAGCTCGAGCGTGCGGCCGACGACGAGCCCCGCTCGACGCATGGCGTCGATCTGCTCGGCCGTCTTGATCTCGACGCGCTCGAACAAGCTCATCGAGGCTCCCGCTCAGCTCTCGGGAACGACGTCCAGGGCGTCGAAGATCCGCTTGGTGACCTCGTCGACGTCGCCGAGGCCGTCGACCTCGACCAGGAGGCCGCGCTCCTTGTAGACCTCGATCAGCGGGGAGGTCTGCTCGAGGTAGACCTCCTGCCGGCGCCGGATGACGTCCTCGGTGTCGTCGGCGCGACCCTCGGTCTGGGCGCGCTGCAGCAGCCGCTTGACGACCTCGTCCTTGTCGACGACCAGGCAGAGCACCGCGTCGAGCTGGTGGCCGGTGAAGTTGATCATCCCGTCGAGCTCCTCGACCTGCGCCACCGTGCGCGGGTAGCCGTCGAGGAGGAAGCCGTGCGCGGCATCGGGCTCGTCGATCCGGTTGCGGACCATCCGGTTGGTGATCTCGTCGGGCACGTACTCGCCCGCGTCCATGTAGCGCTTCGCCTCCACGCCCAGCGGCGTCCCCTCGGACACGTTGGCGCGGAAGATGTCACCGGTGGAGATGGCGGGGATGCCGAAGTGGTCGGCGATGAACCGCGCCTGGGTGCCCTTGCCGGCTCCCGGCGGGCCCATGATGATCAGCCTCAACGGAGGAATCCTTCGTAGTTGCGCTGCTGCAGCTGGCTCTCGATCTGCTTCACGGTGTCGAGCGCGACGCCGACCATGATCAGGATCGACGTGCCGCCGAACGGGAAGTTGCTGTTGGCGTTGATCAGCGCGAGAGCGATCAGCGGGATCAGCGCGATCAGGCCGAGGTAGAGCGAGCCGGGCAGCGTGATGCGGGAGAGGACGTAGGACAGGTAGTCCTCGGTCGGCTTGCCCGCCCGGATCCCGGGGATGAAGCCGCCGTACTTCTTCATGTTGTCCGCCACTTCCTTCGGGTTGAAGGTGATGGAGACGTAGAAGTAGGTGAAGAAGACGATGAGCAGGAAGAACGCCGCCATGTAGAGGGGGTGGTCTCCGCGCACGAAGTAGGTGTTGATCCAGTCGACCCACTTGGCGCTGCTGTTCTGGTTGAACTGGGCGGCCATCGCCGGCAGGTAGAGCAGCGAGCTCGCGAAGATGACCGGGATGACGCCGGCCTGGTTCACCTTGAGCGGGATGTACGTCGACGAGCCACCGAACATCTTGCGGCCGACCATGCGGCGCGCGTACTGCACGGGGATCCGGCGCTGCGCCTGCTCGATGAAGATGACGGCGGCGACCAGCGCGAGACCGATCACGAGCACCAAGGCGAAGGTGTACCAGCCGTGCTGCTGCCGGACGGCCCACATGGTCGCCGGGAAGGTCGCGATGACCTGGGTGAAGATCAGGATCGACATGCCGTTGCCGATGCCGCGCTCGGTGATGAGCTCACCGAGCCACATGATGACGGCGGTGCCGGCGGTCATGGTGACGACCATGACCAGGAAGGTGGTGGTGCTGTTGCTGTAGAGCAGGTCCTGGTTGCACTGGAGCAGGTTGCCCGAGCGTGCCAGTGCGACGATGCCGGTCGCCTGCAGCAGGGCGAGCCCGAGCGTCAGGTAGCGGGTGTACTGCGTGATCTTCGTCTGGCCGGACTGGCCCTCGTTCTTGAGGGCCTCCAGCCGTGGGATCACCACCACCAGGAGCTGCAGGATGATGCTCGCGGTGATGTAGGGCATGATCCCCAGCGCGAAGATCGTCAGCTGGAGCAGCGCACCGCCGGAGAAGAGGTTGACCAGGTTGTAGAGCCCGGCACCGGAACCGGACTTGGTCAGGTTGATGCAGTCCTGGACGTTGGCGACATTGACGCCGGGGGCCGGGATCTGGGAGCCCGCCCGGAAGATCACGATGATCATCAGGACGAACAGCAGCTTGCGACGCAGGTCCGGAGTCCGGAATGCGTTCGCGAACGCGCCTAGCACGAGTGGATCCCTCTTCTCACACAACCATCTGGGGGCTGGGCCGCGCACCGGATGCCGGTGGTGGCCCCGCGAAGCCTAACAGGGGCAACGAACGAAGAAAGCGGCCAGGGTCGCCGCGGGGCGACCCTGGCCGCGCATCTGCACAGGAGGTGCGGGCCTCAGGCCTCGGTGGTCGAGCCGCCGGCGTTCTCGATCGCGGCCTTGGCGGACGCGGAGAACTTGTCGGCGGTGATGTCGACCTTGACCGTGAGGTCGCCGTTGCCGAGAACCTTCACGGGCTGGCCCTTGCGGACGGCGCCCTTCGCGACCAGGTCGGCCACGGTGACGGTGCCACCCTCGGGGAACAGCTCGCTGATCTTGTCCAGGTTCACGACCTGGAACTCGACCTTGAACGGGTTCTTGAAGCCCTTGAGCTTCGGAAGCCGCATGTGGATCGGCATCTGGCCACCCTCGAAGGAGACCGGGACCTGGTAACGGGCCTTCGTGCCCTTCGTACCGCGGCCGGCGGTCTTACCCTTCGAGCCCTCACCACGACCGACGCGGGTCTTGGCCTTCTTGGCACCCGGAGCGGGCGCGAGGTTGTGAAGCTTGAGCGTCATGTCAGTCGACCTCCTCGACCGTCACGAGGTGACGGACGGTGTGGACCATGCCGCGGATCTCCGGGCGGTCCTCCTTGACGACCACGTCGCCGATCCGCTTGAGCCCCAGCGAGCGCAGGGTGTCGCGCTGGTTCTGCTTCAGGCCGACGAGGCCCTTGTTCTGACGAACCTTGAGCTGCGCCATCAGGCAGACACCTCCGCCGGAGCGACCGCGGGAGCCGCGGCCTCCTCGCGCGCCTTCAGCAGAGCGGCCGGGGCGACGTCCTCGACGGGGAGGCCACGACGGGCCGCCACCGACTCGGGCTGCTCGAGCTGACGCAGCGCCTCGACCGTCGCGTGGACGATGTTGATCTGGTTGGACGAGCCGAGCGACTTGCTCAGCACGTCGTGGATGCCGGCGCACTCGAGGACGGCACGCACCGGGCCGCCCGCGATGACACCGGTACCGGGAGCAGCCGGACGCAGGAGCACGACGCCCGCGGCCTTCTCGCCCTGGACCGGGTGCGGGATCGTGCCCTGGATGCGGGGGACGCGGAAGAAGTGCTTCTTCGCCTCCTCGACACCCTTGGCGATCGCCGCCGGAACTTCCTTCGCCTTGCCGTAGCCGACGCCGACGAGACCGTCACCGTCACCGACGATCACGAGGGCGGTGAAGCTGAAGCGACGACCACCCTTCACGACCTTGGCGACACGGTTGATCGCAACGACGCGCTCGATGTAGGCGGTCTTCTCAGCAGCCTGACCGCGACGGTCGTCGCGACCACGGCGCTCGCCACCGCGCGAACTGCGCTGGGCTCCGCTCATGAGACTAATCCTCTTCCTCTAGCTGTGTGTTGCGATCAGAACTTCAGGCCGCCCTCGCGGGCGCCGTCAGCCAGGGCCGCGATGCGGCCGGTGTACTTGTTGCCGGCACGGTCGAAGACCACGCCCTCGATGCCGGCAGCCTTGGCGCGCTCGGCGACGAGCTGACCGACGGCCTTGGCCTTGTCGGACTTCGCACCCGAGTCCGCACGCAGGTCCGCCTCGAGGGTGGACGCCGAGACCAGGGTCTTGCCGACGGTGTCGTCGACGACCTGGGCGACCATGTGCTTGGACGACTTGGTGACGACCAGACGGGGACGCTCGGCGGTGCCGTTGAGCTTCTTGCGACCGCGAACCTGACGCTTGAGGCGCGCCTTGACCTTGGCAGCAGTGTGCTTGTTGTTGGACAGCGAGATGGCCATCGTCACTTACCAGCCTTTCCGACCTTGCGGCGGACGTTCTCGCCGGCGTAGCGAACACCCTTGCCCTTGTAGGGCTCCGGCTTGCGCAGCTTGCGGATGTTGGCCGCGACCTCGCCGACCTGCTGCTTGTCGATGCCGTTGACGCCGAACTTGGTCGGGCCCTCGACGGTGAAGCTGATGCCCTCGGGGGCGTCGAAGATGATCGGGTGGCTGTAGCCGAGCTGGAACTCGAGCTGCGTCGGGCCCTTGGACAGGACGCGGTAGCCGACGCCGACGATCTCGAGCTTCTTCTCGTAGCCCTCGGTCACGCCGATCACCATGTTGTTGATGAGCGTGCGGGACAGACCGTGGAGCGACTTCGACACCCGCTCGTCGTCGGGGCGCTTGACGTCGAGGACGCCCTCACCCTTCTCGACGGTGATCGGCTGGGCGACCACGTGCGACAGGGTGCCCTTCGGGCCCTTGACGGTGACCTCCTGACCGACGATCGAGACGTCGACGCCGCCCGGGACGGGGACGGGGAGCTTGCCAATACGCGACATGTTCTTCTCTCCTTCCCTGATCACCAGACGTAGGCGAGGACTTCCCCACCCACGCCCTTCTGGTTGGCCTGACGGTCGGTCAACAGGCCCTGGCTCGTCGAGATGATCGCGATGCCGAGGCCACCGAGCACCCGCGGGAGACCCGTGTGCTTGGCGTACACCCGGAGACCGGGCTTGCTGATGCGGCGCACGCCGGCGATGGAACGCTCGCGGGTGCGGCCGTACTTGAGGGTGATGGTCAGCGTCTTGCCGACGGCGGGCTCGCCGTTGGCGTCGACGTTGTCCTTCACGTCGAAGGAGGTGATGTAGCCCTCCTGCTTGAGGATCTCCGCGACTCCAGCCTTGATCTTGCTGTAAGGCATCGAGACCGAGTCGTGGTACGCCTGGTTGGCGTTACGCAGACGCGTGAGCATGTCTGCGATCGGGTCAGTCATCGTCATGATGTGTTCTTTCTCGAAGTGGTTTCGCTCCGCACGCGGGTGGAGCGACCTGCTACGGGTTGAGGGTCTGGACGGCCTGCGAGGTCACCAGCTGGACTTGGTCACGCCGGGGAGCTCGCCACGGTGAGCCATCTCCCGCAGGCAGATCCGGCACAGGCCGAACTTGCGGAAGACGGCCTTCGGACGGCCGCAGCGCTGGCAGCGGGTGTAGGCGCGGACGGCGTACTTCGGCTTGCGAGCGGCCTTGACCTTGAGAGCGGTCTTCGCCATGTCAGTTCTCCTTGAACGGGAAGCCGAGGGCCTTCAGCAGCGCCCGACCCTGGTCGTCGTTGGTCGCGGTGGTCACGATGGTGATGTCCATGCCTCGCGACCGGTCGATCCTGTCCTGGTCGATCTCGTGGAACATGACCTGCTCGGTGAGACCGAACGTGTAGTTGCCACGGCCGTCGAACTGGTTGCCGTTGAGACCACGGAAGTCGCGGATGCGCGGCAGCGCGAGCGACAGGAGTCGGTCGAGGAACTCCCACATGCGGTCGCCGCGCAGCGTGGTGTGCGCGCCGATCGGCATGCCCTCACGCAGCTTGAACTGCGCGATGGACTTGCGGGCCTTCGTGACGAGCGGCTTCTGACCGGTGATCGCGGTCAGGTCGCGGACGGCGCCCTCGATGAGCTTCGAGTCGCGCGCGGCCTCGCCGACACCCATGTTGACCACGATCTTGGTCAGGCCGGGGATCTGCATGACGTTCGCGATCTCGAACTGCTGCTGCAGCGCGGGAGCGATCTCCTCGCGGTAGCGAGCCTTCAGGCGCGGGAGGGTGGGGACCTGGGTCTCGGTCATCTCAGATCTCCTTACCGGTCTTGCGCGAGATGCGGACGCTGCGCTCGGCGCTGTAGGTCGAGCCGTCGGGGCGACGCTTGGTCACGGTGTCGCGGCGGAAGCCGACGCGGACGGTCTTGCCGTCCTCGAGCAGCATCACGTTGGACACGTGGATCGGCGCCTCGGTGGTGACGATGCCGCCGGTGGTGCCGGCGCGGCCGCCCTGGTCCTGCACCTTGGTGTGGCGCTTGACCAGGTTGACGCCCTCGACGACCACACGGTCCTCGTCACGCAGGACGCGGATGACCTTGCCCTCGGCGCCCTTGTCCTTGCCGGCGACGACCTTGACGGTGTCGCCCTTCTTGATGTTGAAGCTCTTCGCCATCACAGCACCTCCGGAGCCAGCGAGATGATCTTCATGAACTTCTTCTCGCGCAGCTCACGGCCGACGGGGCCGAAGATGCGGGTGCCTCGCGGCTCGCCGTCGTTCTTGAGAATGACGGCGGCGTTCTCGTCGAAGCGGATGTAGGAGCCGTCGGAACGACGACGCTCCTTCACCGTGCGCACGACGACGGCCTTGACGACGTCACCCTTCTTCACGTTGCCACCGGGGATCGCGTCCTTGACGGTGGCGACGATGACGTCACCGATGCCGGCGTAGCGACGCCCAGAGCCACCGAGAACGCGGATGCAGAGGATCTCCTTGGCACCCGTGTTGTCGGCGACCTTGAGTCGCGACTCCTGCTGAATCATCAAATACTCCTTGTCGCGCTGGTTCTCATCCGCATCAGAGGCGGGTGAGCCTGGCCGAACTTGTGTGGATTGCGGGCGACAGGCCCAGCCACCTATGGTCGCTGGGCCTGGCACCCTTGGTCAATTTGGCGACGCTTGCGTTGCCAAAAGGTCGAGCCATGAGACGCCGTACGTCGGCCGGAGCCGGCGTACGGCGCTGATCACTTGGCCTTCTCGATGACCTCGACGAGACGCCACCGCTTCGTGGCGCTCAGCGGCCGGGTCTCCATGAGGAGGACGCGGTCGCCGATGCCGGCGGTGTTCTGCTCGTCGTGGGCCTTCAGCTTGCTCGTGCGGCGCATGACCTTGCCGTAGAGCGGGTGCTTCACGCGGTCCTCGACCTCGACGACGATGGTCTTGTCCATCTTGTCGCTGATGACGAGGCCCTCGCGGACCTTGCGACGGTTGCGCTCGGCGGAGGTCTCCACCTCAGACTGTGCAGCCATGGTCAGGCCTCCTCGTTGTTGCTCGCGCCCGGCGCGACGCGGATGCCGAGCTCGCGCTCGCGCACCACGGTGTAGATCCGGGCGATGTCCTTCTTGACCGTGCGCAGGCGGCCGTGGCTCTCCAGCTGGCCGGTGGCCGCCTGGAAGCGGAGGTTGAACAGCTCCTCCTTGGCCTCGCGCAGTCGCCCCTCGAGGTCGACGTCGTTGAGCTCGTCGAGCTCGTGGGCCGTCAGGCTGGTCGCCATCAGAACTCACCGGCCTCTCGGGTGATGAAACGGCACTTCATGGGCAGCTTGTGGATCGCGCGGCGCATCGCCTCGCGGGCCACGTCCTCCGGAACACCGGAGAGCTCGAACATGACGCGGCCGGGCTTGACGTTGGCGATCCACCACTCGGGCGAGCCCTTGCCGGAACCCATGCGGGTCTCGGCGGGCTTCTTGGTCAGCGGGCGGTCGGGGTAGATGTTGATCCACACCTTGCCGCCACGCTTGATGTGACGGGTCATGGCGATACGAGCCGACTCGATCTGTCGGTTGGTCACGTAGTGACCCTCGACCGCCTGGATGCCGAAGTCGCCGAAGGCGAGCTTCGTTCCGCCCTTGGCCGCACCGGTCCGCTTGGGGTGGTGCTGCTTGCGGTGCTTGACGCGACGGGGCATCAGCATGGGTCAGCCCTCCTGGCTCTCAGCGGGGGTGGCGGCCACCGCGGTGTCGCCACCGGCCGGGGCCTCGGTCGCCGCGGGCGCCTCGGCGCCACGGTTGCCGCGCTCGCCGCGCGAGCCACGGCTCGGACGCTCGCCACCACGGGTCGGACGACCACCGCGACCGGGAACACCGGCGCGGGCGGCCTGCTGGGCCTGGCGCTCGGCACGGGTGCCGGCGACCTCGCCCTTGTAGATCCAGACCTTCACGCCGATCCGGCCGAAGGTCGTACGGGCCTCGTAGAAGCCGTAGTCGATGTCGGCACGCAGCGTGTGCAGCGGGACGCGGCCCTCGCGGTAGAACTCGGTGCGCGACATCTCGGCGCCGTTGAGGCGGCCGGAGCACTGGATCCGGATGCCCTTGGCACCCGAGCGCATCGTGGTCTGCATGGCCTTGCGCATCGCGCGACGGAACTGCACGCGACCGCTGAGCTGCTCGGCGACACCCTGAGCGACGAGCTGGGCGTCGACCTCGGGGTTCTTGACCTCGAGGATGTTCAGCTGGACCTGCTTGCCGGTGAGCTTCTCGAGCTCGGTCCGGATGCGGTCGGCCTCGGCGCCGCGGCGGCCGATGACGATGCCGGGACGCGCGGTGTGGATGTCCACACGGACGCGGTCACGCGTGCGCTCGATCTCGACCTTGGCGATGCCGGCCCGCTCCATGCCCTTGCTGAGCAGCTTGCGGATGGCGACGTCCTCGCCGACGTACGACTTGTACAGCTTGTCGGCGTACCAACGCGACTTGTGGTCGGTCGAGATGCCGAGGCGGAAGCCGTTCGGGTTGATCTTCTGACCCATTACTTCTTGCCACCCTTCTTGGCAGCGCCCTTGACCAGCCCGGCAGGCTGGACGACCAGCGTGATGTGGCTCGTGCGCTTGTTGATGCGGGTCGCGCGGCCCTGGGCACGCGGACGCCAGCGCTTCATGGTCGGACCCTCGTCCACCTGGGCGACGGAGACGACCAGGTCGCCGCGGTCGAGACCCTCGGTGGTCTCCGCGTTGGCGACGGCGCTCTCCAGCACCTTGTAGACGGTCTCGGAGGCCGCCTGCGGCGCGAACGCCAGCAGGGACAGGGCCTCGTCGACGGGCAGGCCGCGGACCAGGTCGACGACCCGGCGCGCCTTCAGCGGCGTGATCCGCACGTAGCGGGCACTCGCGAAGGCACCCGGCTGGTCGCCGAGCAGCGACTCGCGGCGGGCGCTCACGCGCCGACGCTCAGTAACGCTCATGATGCTCGTTATCTCCAGTTCCTAGGTTCGGAGGAGCCCCCGCCTCAGCGGCGGCGACCCTTCCGGTCTTCCTTCACGTGACCCTTGTACGTGCGGGTCGGGGCGAACTCGCCCAGCTTGTGGCCGACCATGGAGTCGGACACGAAGACCGGGACGTGCTTGCGACCGTCGTGGACGGCGATCGTGTGACCGATCATCGACGGCACGATCATCGAACGGCGCGACCAGGTCTTGATGACGTTGTGCGAGCCCTTCTCGTTCTCGGCGTCCACCTTCTTCTGCAGGTGGTCGTCGACGAAGGGGCCCTTCTTCAGGCTGCGAGGCATCTGTCTCTATCTCCTGGTCAGCGCTTGTTCTTGCCGGACTTGCGGCGACGGATGATCTGCGAGTCCGAGGCCTTGCGCTTGCGCGTCCGACCCTCGGGCTTGCCCCACGGCGAGACGGGGTGGCGACCACCGGAGGTCTTGCCCTCACCACCACCGTGCGGGTGGTCGACCGGGTTCATGACGACACCACGGACGGTCGGGCGGACGCCCTTCCAGCGCATGCGGCCGGCCTTGCCCCAGTTGATGTTCGACTGCTCGGCGTTGCCGACCTCGCCGACCGTGGCGCGGCAGCGCACGTCGACGAAGCGCATCTCGCCAGACGGCATGCGCAGCGTGGCGCGGCTGCCCTCACGAGCGACCAGCTGGGCGCTGATGCCGGCGGAGCGGGCGATCTTCGCACCGCCACCGGGACGCAGCTCCACGGCGTGGATCGTCGTACCGACGGGGATGTTGCGCAGCGGCAGGTTGTTGCCCACCTTGATGTCGGCGGTCGGGCCGGACTCGACCACGGTGCCCTGCGACAGGTCCTTCGGCGCGAGGATGTAGCGCTTCTCGCCGTCGGCGTAGTGCAGCAGCGCGATCCGGGCGGTGCGGTTGGGGTCGTACTCGATGTGAGCGACCTTGGCCGGCACGCCGTCCTTGTCGTAGCGCTTGAAGTCGATGATGCGGTACGCGCGCTTGTGGCCGCCACCCTTGTGCCGGGTGGTGATCCGGCCCTGGTTGTTGCGGCCGCCCTTCTTGGGCAGCGGACGCGTGAGCGACTTCTCCGGCGTGGTCCGGGTGATCTCGACGAAGTCAGCCACGGACGAGCCACGACGGCCCGGGGTGGTCGGCTTGTACTTGCGGATAGCCATGTCTTCTTCAGTCCTTAATCAGCCCGGTCAGGAGACCGGACCTCCGAAGATGTCGATGCGGTGACCGTCGGCCAGGCTGACGATGGCGCGCTTGGTGTCCTTGCGCTTGCCGAGCCCGTTGCGGGTACGGCGCGTCTTGCCAGTCCGGTTGATCGTGTTGACCGAGGTGACCTTGACGTTGAAGACCTTCTCAACGGCGATCTTGATCTCGGTCTTGTTCGCGTCGGGGTGCACCAGGAACGTGTACTTGTTCTGGTCGAGGAGGCCGTAGCTCTTCTCGGACACGACCGGCGCGAGCAGGATGTCGCGGTGGTCCTTGTGCAGGGTGCTCACTTGGCAGCCTCCTCGGCGTTCGTCTTGGCGCCGACGAAGGCGTCGTACGCGCCCTTGGTGAAGACCACGTCGTCGCTGGCCAGCACGTCGTAGGTGTTGAGCTGGTCGACGGCCACGATGTGCACCTCAGGGGCGTTGCGCAGCGACAGCCAGGTGACGACGTCGGTGCGCTCGAGGACCAGGAGGTACTTCGTGCGGTCGGTCAGCGTGCGCAGACCGGCCAGCGCGTCCTTGGTCGACGGCTTCTCGCCCAGGCCGAAGCCCTCGACGACGTGGACGCGGTCGTTCTGGGCCCGGTCGGAGAGGGCACCGCGGAGGGCGGCGGCCTTCATCTTCTTGGGGGTCCGCTGGCTGTAGTCACGCGGCTGCGGGCCGTGGACGACGCCACCGCCGGCGAACTGCGGCGCGCGGGTCGAGCCCTGGCGGGCGCGGCCGGTGCCCTTCTGCTTGTAGGGCTTGCGGCCACCGCCGCGGACCTCGCCGCGGGTCTTGGTGGCGTGCGTGCCCTGACGAGCAGCGGCCTGCTGGGCCACGACGACCTGGTGGATCAGCGGGACGTTGACGACAACGTCGAAGATCTCAGCGGGCAGGTCGACCTTGACAGTCTTGAGAGCCATGGTCACTTCTCCGTCTTCTTCGCGGCGGAGCGAAGGACGAGCAGACCACCCTTGGGGCCGGGGACGGCGCCCTTGAGGAGGATGAGGCCCTTCTCCGCGTCGACTGCGTGCACGGTCAGGTTCTGGGTGGTGACGGTGTCGGTACCCATGTGGCCGGCCATGCGGACACCCTTGAACACGCGACCGGGGGTGGCGCAGGCGCCGATCGAGCCCGGCTTGCGGTGGTTGCGGTGAGCACCGTGCGAGGCGGACACACCGGCGAAGCCGTGACGCTTCATCGTGCCGGCGAAGCCCTTGCCCTTGCTGGTGCCCGTCACGTCGAGGACCTCGCCCGCGGCGAAGGTGTCGACGGCGAGCTCCTGGCCCACGGTGTAGGTCGCCGCGTCGGCGGTGCGGATCTCGGCCAGGTGCTTGCGGGGCGTGGTGCCCGCCTTGGCGAACTGGCCGGCGACCGGCTTGGTGACCTTGCGGCCGGCGATCTCGCCGAACCCGACCTGGATGGCGTTGTAGCCGTCGGTCTCGGGCTGGCGGACCTGGGTGACGACGTTGGTCGCAGCAGCGACGACGGTCACCGGGATGACGCGGTTGTTCTCGTCCCAGACCTGGGTCATGCCGAGCTTCGTGCCCAGCAGGCCCTTCACGTTGCGTTCGAAAGTCATCTCAACAACCTCAGAGCTTGATCTCGATGTCGACACCGGCCGGCAGGTCCAGGCGCATCAGCGAGTCGACGGTCTTCGGGGTGGGGTCGATGATGTCGATGAGGCGCTTGTGGGTGCGCATCTCGAAGTGCTCGCGGGAGTCCTTGTACTTGTGGGGCGAGCGGATGACGCAGTACACGTTCTTCTCGGTCGGCAGCGGCACCGGGCCGGCGACCTTGGCACCCGTGCGGGTGACCGTGTCCACGATCTTGCGCGCCGAGGTGTCGATCACCTCGTGGTCATAGGCCTTGAGCCTGATGCGGATCTTCTGTCCCGCCATCTGTCTCTCTCGTCCTTCTGGTCAGCGTTGCCGCGTGCGTTCCGGGACGTCCTCGGGTTTGAGTCGGTCCCGCCCTTGCTCCACCACCCTGGGCCGGCTCCGACCCCCGCGGTCGGGCGTGTCGCGATGTTTCGCTTCGCGCACGACCCACCTTCGGCGGGGCCTTGCCTGCTCAGTTGTTTCGGTGGCACCTGGCGGTTTGCCAGCTGATCGGGTCTCCGGGTTCGATGCGGGCGCACGCCGATCACCGAACACGACCGGACCGAGGTCCGGGAGACGCGATTCAGTAATCAAGATGTGCCGCACCCCGGCGACCCGCCGGAGCAACCAGAGAATCTTGTCAGATGTGCGGGGCTAGGCCAAATCGAGACGGGACGGTCACGGATCGGTCTCTCTTCTGGGACGCCGGATAGACAGTGGGAGCGTTCCCACCTATTGTGACGCGCGTTACGCAACCGTTATCGCCTCCGCTTGACCGTGAGGGACGAAAGCGCTTGCATCACCCGAGGAGGAGGACAACGGCGTCGGACTCGCCCGACGTCGTGCTCTCAAGAGGAGAGGAAGAAGACGTGATTCGTTCACGCAAGTCGCGCCGACTGACCGCCGTTACCGCGGCCGCCGTCAGCGCCGGAGTGATCCTGGCCGGCTGCGCGAGCAGCGATGGCGGCGGGAGCGACAAGGCCAGTGGCACCTGGCCGGGCGCCAAGATCTCGGAGTGCTCGGGTCTCGACCAGCTGTCTCAGTACGGCGACCTGACCGGCAAGACGCTCGAGGTCTACACCTCGATCACGCCTCCGGAGGGCGACACGCAGGTCGCGTCGTACGCGCTGTTCGAGAAGTGCACGGGCGCGAAGGTCAAGTACAACGCCAACAAGGACTTCGAGAAGAACGTCCTCGTCCGCGCGCAGGGCAACGACCTGCCCGACATCGCGTACGTGCCGCAGCCGGGTCTGCTCAAGCAGCTCGTCGACACCGGCACGGTCGCCACGCCGCCGAAGGACGTCGAGACCAACGTCGACAAGTGGTGGAGCAAGGACTGGAAGACCTACGGCACCGTCGACGGCAAGTTCTACGCCGCCCCGCTCGGCGCGAACATGAAGTCGTTCGTCTGGTACTCGCCGTCGATGTTCAAGCAGCACAACTGGACCGTCCCGACCACCTGGGACGACATGATGAAGCTGACGGACACGATCCAGAAGTCCGGCATCACCCCGTGGTGCGCCGGCTTCGAGTCGGGCGACGCCACCGGCTGGCCGGGCACGGACTGGGTCGAGGAGGTCATGCTCCGCACCGCCGGTCCTGACGTCTACGACAAGTGGATCAGCCACGACATCCCGTTCAACGACCCGCAGGTCGCCACGGCGCTCGACACCGTCGGCAAGATCCTGAAGAACCCGAAGTACGTCAACGGCGGTCTCGGCGACGTCAAGTCGATCAACGGCACCGCCTTCGGCGACGCGGGCCTGCCGATCCTCAAGGGCAAGTGCGCGATGATGCAGATGGCCGGCTTCTACGCCGCCAACTGGCCGAAGGGCACCACCGTCGCGCCCGACGGTCAGGTCTTCGCGTTCTACGAGCCGACCGTCGACCCGTCGAAGGGCACCCCGGTCGAGGGTGGCGGCGAGTTCGTCGCCTCCTTCAACAAGAAGCCGGCGACGCAGGCGTTCCAGACCTACCTGTCGACCGACGTGTGGGCCAACGAGAAGGCCAAGGCCACCCCGGGCGGCGGCTGGCTGTCGGCCAACAAGGGCCTGGACGTCAACAACCTGGTCAGCCCGATCGACCAGCTCTCCGCGAAGACGCTGGCCGACCCGAACACGGTCTTCCGGTTCGACGCCTCCGACGCCATGCCCGGCGCCGTGGGTTCGGGCACCTTCTGGAAGGAGATGGTCAACTGGATCTCCGGCCAGAGCACGAAGGACACCCTCGACAACATCGAGGCTTCCTGGCCGGCGTCCTGACGCCGACCCGCGTCGCCCGGACCTGAGCCGGCGACGCCCGCGCTAGAGGTCGGGCCGTGCTGCACAGCCAGCACGGCCCGGCCGCGCGCCCCGTCCCACCGTCCGTCGCCAGTTGCACCTGGAGGGCCATGTCCACCGGCGAAAAGCTCGTGCAGATGGTGATCGCGATCGCGCTGTTCTTCGCGGTCGTCTCGATCATCCTGCTGCTCACCCAGAGACTCCGTTCGAGGAGTGGTGAGCTCGTCCAATCCGCGGCCTTCCTGCTGCCCGCGCTGCTCCTCATCGTCGTCGGTCTTCTCTATCCGGCGATCAACACCATCTACTCGTCGTTCCGCGACAACCTCGGCCACCAGTGGGTCGGGCTCGACAACTACCACGCGATCTTCGGCAGCGACGCCGAGATCAAGGTGCTCATCACCACCGCCCTCTGGGTCGTGGTCACCCCGATCGCGGCGACGTTCATCGGGCTCGTCTACGCGGTCCTCATCGACCGCGCCAACTTTGAGCGGCTCGCCAAGGCCCTCATCTTCCTGCCCATGGCGATCTCCCTCGTCGGCGCGTCGATCATCTGGAAGTTCGTCTACGCACCCCAGATCGGCCTCCTCAACGCGGTCGCCGGTGCACTCGGCTTCGGCAGCAACCACACGTGGTACCAGGACCTCAACCACTCGCCGTGGAACAGCCTCTTCCTCATCGCGATCCTGGTCTGGGTCCAGACCGGCTTCGCGATGACCGTGCTGTCCGCGGCGATCAAGGCGATCCCGACCGACATCGTGGAGGCGGCCCGCCTCGACGGCGTCGGCGGCATGCGGATGTTCCGCTTCATCACGATCCCGAGCATCCGCCCGACGATCATCGTCGTCCTGACCGCGATCACGATCACGACGCTCAAGGCGTTCGACATCGTGCAGAGCATCGGTGCGGGCGGCGCCTGGCACACGAACGTGCTCGCCTACGACTTCTACATCCGTCAGTCGCAGGGCCAGAACGGCACCGCGGCCGTGATCGCCGTACTGATCTTCGTGCTGGTGAGCCCGGTCGTCGTCTACAACATCCGCCAGCTCAGGAAGGCCGAGGCCCGATGACCACGATCGTTCCCGAGGGTGCCGTCTCCGCGGCACTGGACGAGCCACGCGTCTCCGCCCCCAAGGCGGCCAAGCAGGCGCTGACCTCCCCGTGGGCCTCGCTGGCCGCGGTGATCATCGCGGTGCTGTGGACCGTGCCCACCGCCGGCCTGCTGATCTCGTCGTTCCGTCCGGAGACGGACGTGAAGACGACGGGATGGTGGCACGTCTTCACCAGCCCGAGCTTCACG
This sequence comes from Nocardioides sp. CER19, assembly GCF_029846275.1. Classification (GTDB taxonomy): domain Bacteria; phylum Actinomycetota; class Actinomycetes; order Propionibacteriales; family Nocardioidaceae; genus Nocardioides. The sequence continues at coordinate 1,033,130 of NZ_JARVWS010000001.1, read as the reverse complement.
CTCGACAACTACCGGCAGGTGCTGTCGGGGTCGGGCAGCACGAACCTGACGCCCAACCTGATCAACACCATCGTCATCACGCTGCCGGCCGTGATCATCCCGATCTTCCTGGCCACGATGGCGGCGTACGCCTTCGCGTGGATGCGCTTCCCCGGCAAGGACTTCTTCTTCGTCCTCGTCTTCGCGCTCCAGATCGTGCCGATCCAGGTCACGCTGATCCCGCTGCTGAAGCTCTACAACCACCCGCCGTTCAACCTGATCCCGATCCACGGTGGCGAGAACCCACCGGCCGGTGGTCTCTACTCGGTGTGGTTGTCGCACTCGATGTTCGCCCTACCGCTGGCGATCTTCCTGCTCCACAACTTCATGCGGGAGATCCCGGGCGAGCTGGTCGAGTCGGCCCGGGTGGACGGCGCGGGCCACCCGCAGATCTTCACCCGGATCATGCTGCCGCTCATGACGCCGGCGATCGCCGCGTTCGCGGTGCTGCAGTTCCTGTGGGTGTGGAACGACCTGCTGGTCGCGATGATCTTCAGCCAGTCCACTCCCCCGCTCACCAAGGCGCTCGTGGACATGACCGGCACCCGCGGCCAGGACTGGCCGCTGCTGACCGCCGGGGCGTTCGTCTCCATGGTCATCCCGCTGATCGTGTTCATCGCCCTGCAGCGGTTCTTCGTCCGCGGCCTCCTGGCCGGCTCGGTCAAGGGGTAGGGCTCACGTCCGGCCGATCCGCTCGAGACGACGACGGCCCCCGTCGCTCGCTGGTGGCGAGCGACGGGGGCCGCGTCGTCGGTACCGGCGTCAGCCGGGGGACGTCATCCCTTGAGCCGCTCCTGCAGCCAGCGGTACGACGCCTTGGGCGTGCGGTCCTGGGTCACCGGGTCCACGCGCACGATCCCGAAGTTCTTGGTGTAGCCCTCGGCCCACTCGAAGTTGTCGAGCAGCGTCCACACGATGTAGCCGCGGATGTCGGCCCCTGCCTCGCGAGCACTCTCGGTCGCCGCGATGTGGCTCTCGAGGTAGGCACGGCGGTCCTCGTCCTGCACGACGCCGTCGACGACGTGGTCGTCGGCGTACGCCGCGCCGTTCTCGGTCACCATCAGCGGCAGGCCGGTGCGCTTGAAGGTGTCGACGAGGAGCTCCTCGAGCCCGGCCGGCTCGACCTCCCAGCCGATGTGGGTGCGCGGCTCCTGAACGTGGAAGGTGACCGGCTCGACGCCGGGGTAGGCGTCGGTCTCGGGGTGCCGCTCCTCGCCGTCGGGGGTCGCCACGACCGGTCCGGGGCGCACCGGCGTGTAGTAGTTGACGCCGAGCCAGTCGGCGCTGCCCTTGACCAGGTCGAGGTCGCCCTCGCGCACCAGCTCGGCGCTCGCCAGCTCGGGTGCGACGCGGAGCAGACCCTCGTCGTACGCGCCGTCGACGAGCGGGTCGAGCCAGACCCGGTTGCGGACCGCGTCGACGCCGTCGGCCGCCGAGGCCGGCGTACCGGGCTCGGGCCAGATGGGCGCGAGGTTGAGCACGATGCCGACGTCGCGGCTGCCCGCTGCGTGCAGCGCCTGGGCGGCGAGGCCGTGGCCGAGCATGAGGTGGTGGGCCGCGCGGTGCGCGTCACCGCCCTCGCGCCGGCCAGGGGCGTGCACGCCGGCGGCGTAGCCGAGGTAGGCCGCGCACCAGGGCTCGTTGTGCGTCGCCCACACCTTCACGCGGTCGCCGAGCCGCTCGTGCACGACCATCGCGTAGTCGGCGAACGCGTAGGCGGTGTCGCGGTGGAGCCAGCCGCCCGCGTCCTCGAGGGCCTGCGGCAGGTCCCAGTGGTAGAACGTCCCGGTCGGCGTCACGCCGCGCTCGAGGAGCGAGTCGACGAGGCGGTCGTAGTAGGCCAGGCCGCGCGGCTCGACGGCCCCGGTGCCGGTCGGGATGATGCGCGGCCACGCCACCGAGAAGCGGTACCAGCCGACGCCGAGATCGGCCACGAGCGCGGCGTCCTCGGCGTAGCGGTGGTAGGAGTCGCACGCGATCGAGCCGTCCTTGCCGTCGCGGATCGCGCCTGGCGTGGCGGCGAAGGTGTCCCAGATGGAGACGCCCCGGCCGTCCTCGGTCGTCGCCCCTTCGATCTGGTAGGACGCGGTGGCGGCCCCGAATGCCAGGGTCGGGCCGTCGGGCAGGTTCAGTGTCATGGGCGTCACTCTAATGGGAGAATGGGAGCGCTCCCAAGATCTCGCGTCGAAGGAACACGATGACAAGCATCAAGGACGTCGCCCGCGAGGTCGCGCTGTCGACCGCGACCGTCTCGCGCGCGCTGCGCGGGCTGCGGGGTGTCTCCGACGAGAACCGCACGAAGATCACCGAGGCCGCCCAGCGGCTGGGCTACGTCCCCTCCCCCAGCGCTGTCGGACTGGCGAGCGGTCACACCCACACGGTCGCCGTGATCGTCCCGCACGTCGCCCGGTGGTTCTTCGGCGAGGTGGTCCAGGGGGCCGAGGAGGTCCTGCGCGCAGCCGGCTACGACCTGCTCCTCTACAACCTGGCCGGCGAGCCGGCGGCGCGTCACCGGGTGTTCCAGACCGACCTGCTGTCGAAGCGCGTCGACGCCGTCCTGGTGCTCGGTCTCCGTCCCTCGCTTCCCGAACAGTCCCGGCTGGCCGAGCTGGGCCGGCCGGTCGCGATCGTCGGCGCGGTCGCGAACGGCCTCTACAGCGTCAGCATCGACGACGAGCGGGCGGCCCGGCTGGCCACCTGCCACCTCGTCGACCTCGGCCACCGTCGGATCGGGTACGTCGGCGGCTCGCTCGACACCCTGGACTTCATCGCGCCCTCGGCCCGCCTGGCCGGCTACCGCGCGGTGTTGCGCGAGCGGGGCATCCGGCACTACCGCGACCTCGAGGACGTCGGCGACTTCAGCGTCACCGGTGGCCGTGACGCCGCCCTGCGGCTGCTCACCCGGTCCGACCGGCCGACGGCGATCTTCGCCGCCTCCGACGAGATGGCCATCGGCGTGCTCCGCGGCGCCCGCGAGCTCGGGCTCGGCGTGCCCGAGGACCTCTCGGTCGTGGGCATCGACGACCACGAGCTGGCGGCGTTCTTCGACCTCACCACCGTCGCCCAGCCGGTGCGCGAGCAGGGGCGGCGCGGTGCGGAGCGGGTGCTCGCCGAGCTGACCGGCGTACGACCGCCCGACTCGGAGGTGCTCCCGGTCGAGCTGATCGTCCGGACGTCGACCGCTTCGCCGCGCGACGAGGGGTGAGGCGGCGGCTTCCCGCAGCCCCACGAGGCGCGAGTGTTCAGTGGGCGCCGGCGGCGCCACCACCCAGCGATGACCCGTCGACCGATCGAGCGCCTCAGACGGTCGACAGCTCACCGCCCGGCCTGGACTGCGGCTGGCGCGGCACCATGAGGCACAGGCCGGCGGCGACGAGGCAGAGGACGCCGGCGGTGATCCAGGCGAGGAGGTACTCGCCGGTCGCCTGGCGGATCCAGCCGGCATAGCTGGCGGCCACGCCGGCACCGACCATGTGCGCGGCGAAGACCCAGCCGAAGACGACGCCGGAGCGCTCGATGCCGAAGTGCTGCCGGCAGAGGGCGACCGTGGGCGGCACGGTGGCGACCCAGTCGAGGCCGTAGAAGAGCACGAACAGGAACAGGCTCGGGTGCAGCGAGGGCCCGAGCAGCATGTCGACCCAGAGCAGGGACAGTCCGCGCAGGAAGTAGTAGGAGAACAGCAGCTTGCGCGGGTCGACGCGGTCGGTCAGCCAGCCGCTCGCGATCGTGCCGGCGATGTCGAAGACGCCGATGAGGGCGAGGAGAGAGGCGCTCGTCGTCTCCGGCATGCCGTGGTCGTGCGCGGCGGGGATGAAGTGCGTGCCGATCAGCCCGTTGGTCGACCAGCCGCAGATCCAGAAGCTCACGAAGAGCGCCCAGAACGTCCCGGACCGCGCGCTCGACCGCAGCGTCAGCAGCGCGAGTCGGGCCGCGCCGACGTGGTGGGCCGGGGCCGGCGGGAGCGTCCAGTCGGCCGGGGCGCCGTAGGGCGTCACACCGATGTCGCGCGGAGAGTCCCGCATCACCAGCCAGACCAACGGGGCGAGCAGCAGCGCGAAGAGCGCGACCAGACCGGCCGCCCACCGCCAGCCCGGCCCGTCGGCCAGGTGCGCGATGAGCGGCAGGAAGACCAGCTGCCCGGTGGACGACGCGGCCGAGAAGACGCCGACGACGACACCGCGATGCGCGACGAACCACCGGTTGGCGACGATCGCGCCGAAGACCAGGGCGAGCGCGCCGGTCCCGATGCCGACCGCGAACCCCCACAGCACCCACAGCTGCCACGCCTGCGTCATGACGAGCGTGAGCCCCGACCCGACGGCGACCAGGGTCAGCGACGCGGCCACCACCCGACGTACCCCGAAGCGCTCCATCAGTGCCGCCGCGAAGGGAGCGGTCAGCCCGTAGACGATCAGGTTGAGCGAGACGGCACCCGATGTCGTCGCGCGGGACCAGCCGAAGTCCTGCTCGAGCGGCTCGAGGAGCGCACCGGTCGAGGACCGGAAGCCGGCGGCCGCGACGAGCGCCGCCATCGTCACCGCGGCGATCGGCCAGGCGCGGTGCAGGCCCGCGCGCTGTCGCGGGGACGTCTCCAACCGGCTCACGGGCGCAACGCTCTCACAGGCGAATGGTCGGATTCCGCTGCGATTCTGCCGCGAGACGGCGAAAAGCCGCCTACTGTGCGGGCGTGCGTCGTCGCCTCATCGTCCTGGGCCTCCTGCTGGCCGCGCTGCTGCCCCTCGCGCCTGCGACCGCGGGCACGCCCGGTGCCTGCGGGCGCGCATCCGGATGTACGGCGTTCGAGCTGATCCACGCGGGGTCGACCTACGGCTGGTACCCGGTCGCGCAGCGCTTCGAGTTCAAGGGCGGTGTCCCGGCGCAGTGGCAGCACCTCGGCCGCGGCACTCTGACCACGACGCACGGCATGCTGACCCTGCAGGGCCGGCGCGGCGACATCAGCACCGTCTGGACCGGCAACCCCCGCAGGCAGGGCCGCTGGGAGGTGCGGATGCGCACCCACCGGCTCCAGGCGGCCCGCACCGACCTCACCGACTACAGGGTGCGGGTCGCACTCGTGCCGACCCGTCCTCAGGACGAGCACTGTGGCGCGCAGCAGGTCGCCCTGCTCGACTACTCCCCCACGTCTCCCAGGTCGGCTGCGTTCTCCGTCCGCGCCCTCCCGGACCTCGCCTTCGACGCCTCGACCACGACCGCACGCACCGTCGGCGGCGACCAGTGGCACGAGTTCGCGGTCGAGGTCGCGCCCGACCACGTCTCCTGGTTCGTCGACGCCCGGGTGGTCGCGACCCAGCCGACGCCGGCGGCCCTCTTCGCGGTCCCCCTGCGGATGCAGGTCAGCCTCGTGTCGACTCCGGGAGCCTCGATGCAGCCGACGCGCGTGCAGCTGGACTGGGCCCGCTACTGGACCCTGCGCAAGCCCGGAAAGCTCCCGGTCGACGCGCCCGCACCGACCGCGAGCACGTACGCCGGCGCCTGCTGATCGTGCGCGCGGACTCGATCGCTCGCGGCGATCGGGTTAGGGTGCCCGGATGTTGTCGAAGCACCTGGTCATTCCGCTGACCGCTCTCGGGGTCGTCCTCGGCCTGTTCACCTCGGCCATCCCCAGCGCCGAGGCCTCCTGTGGGCGCCCGAGCGGTTGCACGAAGTTCGAGCTGATCCACGCGGGCTCCAGCTATGGCTGGTATCCGGTCAAGCATCGCTACGAGTTCATCGGCGGCCGCAAGGCGCCGAAGACCTGGCACCGGGCCGGCCGCGGGAAGCTCTACCAGCAGAACGGCATGCTCACGCTCGTCGCCCCGAAGGGGCGGTCCGCGGGTGTCCGCACCGTGTGGACCGGCGTCGGCTACCGCGAGGGCCGCTGGGAGGTGCGCATGCGCACCGACCGCGAGTCGAAGGGCAACACCGACTACCGCGTCGTCATGTCCCTCGTCCCGGAGAGCAAGCGGCAGCGGCACTGCGGCGCCCAGGACATCGACTTCCTCGACTACTCCCCGTCGAAGGCGCACACCGCGAACTTCAACATCAAGACGCTGCCCAACCGCCGGTTCGCGGCGAGCGAGGCGCTGTCGCGCAAGGTGGGCCACGACGAGTGGCACGAGTTCGCCGTCGAGGTCACCAAGAACCACATCTCGTGGTTCATCGACGCGCACGTGGTCCGCACCGAGCGGCGGCCCGCGGCCCTGTCCGGCAAGAAGTACACGATGCAGGCCGCGCTCGTCCCCGTGGCGGGTCACCGGATGAACAAGACCCGCCTCCAGCTCGACTGGGCGCGCTACTGGACCATGAAGAAGAAGAGCAAGAAGTCCATCAAGGCGCCGGCCACGACAGCCAAGCACTACCGGCAGGCCTGCTGACCTCCTCGATCAGCACCCTCTCGACGACGAAGGTGGCGCGGGTTCTCCCGCGCCACCTTCGTCGTCTCCGGGCCCCCAGGTCGTCTCAGGTCAACGGCGCCGGTAGGCGAAGTCGGCGATCTCGCGCCCCTCCGCCAGGCCGCGGCGCTCGAACTTCGTCAGCGGCCGGTCCTCCCAGCGCGCCACCGGCCCGCCGGCCAGCGCCGGCTCGGTCGCCATCACCTCGGCGATGTGCTCGGCGTAGTCGGCCCAGTCGGTCGCGAGCCGCCAGACGCCGCCCTCGACCAGCCGGGACGCGGCGGTGCCGACGAACGGCTGGTTGATCAGGCGGCGCTTGTGATGGCGCTTCTTGTGCCAGGGGTCGGGGAACAGCGTCCACAGCTCGGTGATCGAGCCGGGCGCGAAGAGCTCGCCCAGCGACCACGCGGCGTCGACGGTGCAGAGCCGGGCGTTGGTCGCGCCGGCCGCCTCGAGCCGGGCCAGGGTGTCGGCGACGCCCGGCAGCCACACCTCGAAGGCCAGCACGTTGACGTCCGGGTGCGCCGCGGCGTACGACGCGGTGGTCTCGCCGACCCCGGAGCCGATCTCGACGTAGAGCGGCGCCTGCCGGCCGAACCACGCCGAGAGGTCCAGCGGCCCGTCCAGGTCCTCGACCGCGTCGGCACCGAACACCCAGTCGCCGGCCAGCCGGTCCCAGGCGCCGGACTGCTTCGCCGTGAAGCGGCTGCCGCGCCGGGCGTAGGACAGGACCTCCCGCAGCGGCCGGCCGTCCTCGGTCAGCCTGACGTGCGGGCGGCTCTCCGGGGAGGTGTTGCGCGACCGCGCGAGCTTGCCGTGCTTGTCGTCGGACATGGGTTCCATTCTCTCGGCAGGGGTCTCGATACGCTCGCTGGCGCTCGCTACTCGACCAGCGAACAGGTCGGGGGTCGCGATACTCGACGACCGAACAGGCCGGCGGGGGTCTCGATACTCGACCAGCGAACAGGTCGGCGGGTCTCGATACGCTCGATGCGCTCGCACTCGACCGACGGAGACGATCGCTGGCAACGCAGAACGCCCCGGGCCGAAGCCCGGGGCGTTCCGATGAAGCAGGTGCGGGCTCAGCCCGCGGGGATCACTTGGTGATCTTGGTGACCCGGCCGGCGCCGACGGTACGGCCACCCTCACGGATCGCGAACCGCAGGCCCTCGTCCATGGCGATGGGCTGGATGAGCTCGACCGACATCTCGGTGTTGTCACCCGGCATGACCATCTCGGTGCCCTCGGGGAGGGTCACGACGCCGGTCACGTCCGTCGTACGGAAGTAGAACTGCGGACGGTAGTTGTTGAAGAACGGCGTGTGACGGCCGCCCTCCTCCTTCGAGAGGATGTAGACCGAGGCCTCGAAGTTGGTGTGCGGGGTCGTGGTGCCCGGCTTGATGACGACCATGCCGCGCTCGACGTCCTCGCGCTTGGTGCCACGAAGAAGCAGACCGACGTTCTCACCGGCCTGGCCCTCGTCGAGCAGCTTGCGGAACATCTCGACACCGGTGACGGTGGTCTTCTGCGAGCCCTCGCGGATGCCGACGATCTCGACCTCCTCGCCGACCTTGACGATGCCGCGCTCGATACGACCGGTGATGACGGTGCCACGACCGGTGATCGTGAAGACGTCCTCAACGGGCATCAGGAACGGCTTGTCGGTGTCGCGCTCCGGGGTCGGGATGTAGTCGTCGACGGCCTGCATGAGCTCCGCGACCGACTCGCCCCACTTGGCGTCGCCGTTGAGGGCCGGGAAGGCCGCAACGCGCACGACCGGGATGTCGTCGCCCGGGAACTCGTACTCGTTGAGGAGCTCGCGCACCTCCATCTCGACGAGCTCGATGAGCTCCTCGTCGTCGACCATGTCGCACTTGTTGAGCGCGACGACCAGGGCGGGGACGCCGACCTGGCGGGCGAGCAGGACGTGCTCACGGGTCTGCGGCATCGGGCCGTCGGTGGCGGCCACCACGAGGATCGCGCCGTCCATCTGGGCGGCACCCGTGATCATGTTCTTGATGTAGTCCGCGTGACCCGGGCAGTCGACGTGCGCGTAGTGACGCGACTCCGTCTGGTACTCGACGTGCGCGATCGAGATGGTGATACCGCGCTGACGCTCCTCGGGAGCCTTGTCGATCTCGTCGAACGGGGTGAACGGGTTCAGGTCCGGGTACTTGTCGTGCAGGACCTTCGTGATCGCCGCGGTCAGCGTGGTCTTGCCGTGGTCGATGTGACCGATCGTACCGATGTTGACGTGCGGCTTGGTCCGCTCGAACTTCGCCTTAGCCACTGGGGCTCCTCCTGGTGTGTTGTTACGTGACTCGTACTGAGTTGGGTGATGCCGAGGGCCGTACGGCGATTACTCGCCGCGAGCCTTCTTGATGATCTCGTCGGCGATGTTCGTGGGAACCTCGGCGTACGAGTCGAACTCCATCGAGTACGAAGCCTGGCCCGAGGTCTTGGACCTCAGGTCGCCAACGTACCCGAACATCTCTGACAGCGGCACGAGGGCCTGGACGGCGATGTCGCCGAACCGCTCCTCCTGCGCGCGGATCTGGCCCCGGCGGGAGTTGATGTCGCCGATGACGGTACCCAGGAAGCTCTCCGGGGTGGTCACCTCCACGGCGAACACGGGCTCCAGCAGGACCGGCTTGGCCTGGCGGGCGGCCTCCTTGAAGGCCTGGATGCCGGCGATCTTGAACGCGAGCTCGGACGAGTCGACGTCGTGGTAGGCGCCGTCCTCGAGCGAGACCTTGACGTCGACCATCGGGTAGCCGGCGAGGACACCGAACTCCATGGCCTCCTGGGCACCCTGGTCCACCGAGGGGATGTACTCGCGCGGGACGCGACCACCGGTGACGTTGTTCGCGAACTCGTAGCCCGCACCGGTGCCGGTCTCGGCGTCGATGTTGGGCTCGATCGAGATGACGACCTTCGCGAACTGACCCGAACCACCGGTCTGCTTCTTGTGGGTGTAGCTGTGGTTCGCGACCTTCTGACGGATCGTCTCGCGGTAGGCGACCTGCGGCTTGCCGACGGTGGCCTCGACCTTGAACTCGCGCTTCATGCGGTCGACGAGGATCTCCAGGTGGAGCTCACCCATGCCCGCGATGATGGTCTGGCCGGTCTCCTCGTCGGTCTTGACGACGAAGGTCGGGTCCTCCTCGGCGAGACGCTGGATGGCGACGCCGAGCTTCTCCTGGTCGCTCTTGGTCTTGGGCTCGATCGCGACCTCGATCACCGGGGCCGGGAACGTCATCGACTCCAGCACGACCTGGTTGGAGGGGTCGGACAGGGTGTGGCCCGTCTTGGTGTCCTTCAGGCCCATGACGGCGACGATCTGGCCGGCGCCGACCGACGCGATCTCCTCACGCTTGTTGGCGTGCATCTGGTAGACCTTGCCGATCCGCTCCTTCTTGCCGTTGACCGAGTTGACCACGGTCGCACCGGCCTCCAGCTTCCCGGAGTAGACGCGGACGTAGATCAGCTTGCCCAGGTGCGGGTCGGAGGCGATCTTGAAGGCCAGGCCGGAGAACGGCTCGTCGTCGCTGGGCTTGCGGGTGATCTCGACGGTCTCGTCGTTCGGCTTGTGGCCGACGATGGCGTCGACGTCGACGGGCGACGGCAGGTAGTCGATGACCGCGTCGAGCAGGGGCTGGACGCCCTTGTTCTTGAAGGCGGTGCCGGTCAGGACCGGGTTCACCTTGTCGGCGAGAGTCGCGCGACGGATGGCGGCCTTGAGGGTGGGCACGTCGAAGACGTCGCCGTCCTCGAGGTAGGTCTCCATGATCTCGTCGTCGGCCTCGGCGAGGGTCTCGACGAGCTTCTCGCGGTACTCGGCGGCCTTGTCGGCGAGGTCGGCCGGGATCTCCTCGACCGCGTAGTCCTCACCCATCTGGGTCTCGCCGCGCCACACCTTGGCGTGCATCTCGACCAGGTCGACGACGCCGATGAAGTCGGACTCCGCGCCGATCGGGATCTGCAGGACCAGCGGGGTGGAGTTCAGGCGCTCGACGATGGAGTCGACGACGCGGTAGAAGTCGGCACCCGTGCGGTCGAGCTTGTTGACGAAGCACATCCGCGGGACGGCGTACTTGTTGGCCTGGCGCCACACCGTCTGCGACTGCGGCTCGACGCCGGCGACACCGTCGAAGACGGCGACGGCACCGTCGAGGACGCGCAGCGCGCGCTCGACCTCGACCGTGAAGTCCACGTGGCCGGGGGTGTCGATGATGTTGATCTGGTGGTTCTTCCACCAGCAGGTCGTCGCGGCCGACGTGATGGTGATGCCGCGCTCCTGCTCCTGCTCCATCCAGTCCATCGTGGCCGCGCCCTCGTGGACCTCACCGATCTTGTAGGTGATGCCGGTGTAGAACAGGATGCGCTCGGTGGTGGTGGTCTTACCGGCATCGATGTGCGCCATGATGCCGATGTTGCGGACGGTCTTCAGGTCCGTGGTGATGTCGACAGCCACTGTCTGCGTGTTCCTTAGGGAGTTGGAGTAGGTGCGGTGTGGGGCGGTACGCCGTGCCCGATCGCTCGGCCGGCGTACCGCCCTTCAGGTCACCAGCGGTAGTGCGCGAAGGCCTTGTTGGACTCGGCCATCTTGTGGGTGTCCTCGCGCTTCTTCACAGCGGCGCCCAGGCCGTTGCTCGCGTCGAGGATCTCGTTCTGGAGGCGCTCGGCCATGGTCTTCTCGCGACGCTCCGCGGAGTAGCCGACGAGCCAGCGCAGCGCGAGCGTGGTGCCGCGGTTGCCCTTGACCTCGACCGGAACCTGGTAGGTCGCGCCACCGACTCGGCGGGACTTGACCTCGATGGCCGGCTTGACGTTGTCCATCGCACGCTTGAGCGTGAGGACGGGGTCGGTGCCGGTCTTCTCGCGGCAGCCCTCGAGCGCGGTGTAGACGATGCGCTGGGCGACCTGCTTCTTGCCGTCCTTCAGGACCTTGGACACGAGCTGGGTGACCAGCTGCGAGCCGTAGACCGGGTCGACGTCGATCGGACGCTTGGGAGCGGGACCCTTACGAGGCATCTCACTTCTCCTTCTTGGCGCCGTAACGGCTCCGGGCCTGCTTGCGGTTCTTCACACCCTGGGTGTCGAGCGTGCCGCGAATGATCTTGTAACGGACACCGGGCAGGTCCTTCACACGACCGCCGCGGACGAGCACGATGGAGTGCTCCTGAAGGTTGTGGCCGACGCCGGGGATGTAAGCGGTGACCTCGACGCCCGAGCTGAGGCGCACACGAGCGACCTTGCGGAGGGCGGAGTTCGGCTTCTTCGGCGTGGTGGTGTAGACGCGGGTGCAGACGCCACGGCGCTGCGGAGACCCCTTCAGGGCAGGCGTCTTGTTCTTGGACACCTTGTCCTGGCGGCCCTTGCGGACCAGCTGCTGAATGGTGGGCACCGGGTGGTTCCCCTTCTTTTCGACTCTCTCTCCACAGCGCTCTGCCGTGGAGGGTGGTGTTGCGGTATCCGGTTTGGTGCTACCGTCCAGCCGCCGCCCCCGAGGTCGGGCGTGTCGCCCTCGTCATGGGCGTGCCAGCGTCCTCGGCTTTCCGTGGACTAGTCGCGGGCACGCGCGACGGCCTGGTCGTCCCAGACACGAGGAAAAAGGTTACCGGGCGCCCGATAGGGGGTCAAAACGCTGGCGAGGCCACCGTTGAGCCGGGCGAAGACCGCGACGGCCAGGACCACCCCGAGGGCCGTCAGCCCGCCACCCAGCCACAGCGACCAGCGGGCGCCGAACTGCTCGCCGATCCACCCGATGACGGGGGCGCCGATCGGCGTACCGCCCTGGACGACGGTCATGTAGAGGGCCATCACCCGGCCCCGCATCAGCGGGTCGGACTCGAGCTGCATCGTCGCGTTGGCGGAGTTGAGCAGGGTCAGCGTGCAGAACCCGATGGCGGGGCTGAACACCGCGAAGAGCACGTACGACGGCAGGGATCCCGCGACGATCTCGGCGATGCTGAAGCCGACGGCCGCGACGACGAGCAGCCGCATCCGGATCCGGGTGCGGCGGGCCGCCATCAGGGCACCTGCCAGCGAGCCGACCGCGATCGTCGAGCCGAGGATGCCGAACTCGCCGGCGCCCTTGCCGAACACCTCGGTGGCCATCAGGGCGCTGGTGATCTGGAAGTTCATGCCGAACGTGCCGGCGAAGAACACCAGCACCAGGACGAAGAGCATCTTCGGCTGGCTGCGCATGTAGGCGACGCCCTCGCGCAGGGCTCCCGGTCCGCGGCCCCGCAGCTTGGCTGTGTGCAGGAGCGCGGGGTTCATCCGCTCCAGCTGGGCGATGACGGCCAGGTAGGAGACCGCGTTGACCAGGAAGACCCAACCGGTGGCCTCCTGCCCCGACCCGAACGCGCCGATCATCAGGCCCGCGAGGGCCGGACCGAGGATGCGGGCCGCGTTGAAGCTGGCCGAGTTGAGCCCGACAGCGTTGGTGAGGTGCTCGGGGCCGACCATCTCGCTGACGAACGACTGGCGGGCCGGCGCGTCGAACGCCGAGCCGACGCCGAGAGCGAGCGCGCACAGGTAGACGAACCAGAGGTGGCTGTGGCCGGTGATGGCGACCACGGCGCCGAGGAGCGAGACGACGCCCATCGTCGCCTGGGTGACCTGGAGGAGCCGCCGCTTGGACATGCGGTCGGCCACCACCCCGGCGTACGGGGTGAGCAGGAGGACGGGCAGGAACTGGAGTCCCGTCGTGATGCCGACGGCCGCACCACCGGCGCCGAGCGGCTTGAGCACGAGCCAGTCCTGGGCGACGCGCATCATCCACGTGCCGGTGTTCGAGACGACGCTACCGGCCAGGTACAGCCGGTAGTTGGGGTTGCTCAGTGCACGGAAGGTGGGGCTCAAGAGCTGCTGATCTTCTCCAGGATGGGGGCCGCCTCGCGGAGGACGGCGCGTTCGGCTGCGGTGAGGCCGGCGAGCTGCTGCGCGAGCCACTCGTCACGGCGGGCGCGGTCGGCCTTGACGGTCCCGCGGCCCTTGTCGGTGATGGCGACGATGACCTGACGGCGGTCGGCGTCGCTCGGGCGACGCTCGACGTACCCGCCGTCGACCAGGCAGCCGACCGTCCGGGTCATGCTCGGCGGCTGCACCCGCTCGTGGGCGGCGAGCTCGCCGACGGTGAGCTCGCCCTTGGCGTGGAGCGCCCCGAGCACGGCCATCTGGCCGATGCTGAGGTCGTTGCCGGGGTCGCGCTCCGCCACCAGCCGGCGCCGCAGGCGCATCACGGAGACACGGAGCTGGGACGCCAGCCCGGCGTCGGTCCTGCTCACGGTGGTCATCGTCATGTCGTTAGCGTAACTCATTAGTTGCGCTAACTATTCCGGATGGGCGAAGGTCACTCCGTGCGGAGGTTCAGGGGCGACGCCGCCCGCCGCAGCCACGGGCGGGTCAGCCAGGTCGACACGACGATGGCGAGGCAGACCAGCGCGACCGTCCCGACCAGCATGCCGAGCGTGAGGGCCAGCCACAGACCGCCGTTCGGCACGTCGCCGCCTCCGTCGAGCGCCGCGTAGTAGAGCGTCGCACCGCCCAGCACCCCCACCACCGTGACGGGCAGCGTGACGAGCCCCGCCTCCCAGCGCTGCGCCCGGACCAGGACCTCGCGCGTCGTTCCGAGCGCGCCGAGCGCGGCGACCGATGGCCGCCCGTCGAGGAGCGACTCCACCGCGTGGACGGCGAGCGAGCCGACGACCGCCAGGAGGGCGGCCGCGAGGAGGGCGAGGACCAGGAGGTCGGCCGACACGGCCTGGGTGTCTTAGTCACCGCCGTTGCTGTAGCGCACGTCAGCCAGGAAGCCGGCCGATCCACCGGCCACGAGCGCGATGCCGCCGACCGCGGCGCCCGCTCTCGCGGACGACCGCGGGTCGGTCGCGAGCCGACGTGCGGCCAGCAGCACGTGCGCGCGAGACGCCCGCGCCGCGACCCGACGGCCGACGAGGGCGGCCGACCACGACGACAGGCTGACCACGCCCAGGAGGAGCAGCGCGACGCAGGTGACGCCGAGGACCTGCGAGCCGCCCGAGCTCATCCCGATCAGCCCGGCCCCGACCGCGAGGCCGGCCACGACCAGCAGGAGACCCCACGGCCGCGGCGCGCCCTTCGGCGCCCGCCTGACGACCCCGAGCGGCGTCACGCGGACGCCGCGACCCGCCATCAGGCCGACGGCCACGCCGAGCATCGTGACGCCGCCGACCACGGCGACGTACTGCCACCACAACGGCATCGTCAGGGTCGGCACCAGGCCGGGTCCGGTGCCGGAGTAGGCGAGGAAGTCCGCCGACCCCGTGTCGCCGGGGTCGGCATAGACGAACCAGCCCGTGGCGGCCTGCTCACCCGTGCCGAGGAGCTGGCGCAGCAGCAGGTAGACGCCGATGCCGAGCAGGCTGCCGAGGAGGGCGGGTACGCCGACCTCCACCGCCCCGACCGCCCGGACCTCTCCGGGGGTGGCGCCCGCGAGCCGGAGCGCGGCCAGCCGACGCTCCCGCCGCGCGGTCCCCAGTCGGACCGCCTGGTAGAGCAGGAGCAGGGGCGGGAGCCCGAGCATGACGACCGCGAACACCATGCCGCCACGCGTGCCGGGCTCCGCCGCCACCGTCCACAGCGGCTCCTGGGCGTAGCCCCGGACCCGCAGCAGAGCGACGGCGACCAGCAGCAGCCCGGAGACGACCGCCGTGCAGGCCGCGAGCAGCGCCGGGCGACCCCAGCCTCCCGAGAACGCCAGGCGCACCCCGAGCCGGATCACTCCACCGCTCCGTCGCGGAGCACGATCTCACGGTCGGCGCGGGCGGCCACGCGGTTGTCATGAGTGACCAGGAGGAACGTCGCCTGGGTCTCCTTCACCGCACCCATCAGCTCGTCGAGCAGGTGCTCGCCGCCAACGGTGTCGAGCGCCCCGGTCGGCTCGTCCGCGAAGACGACCCGGGGTCCGGTCACCAGCGCCCGGGCGGCGGCCACCCGCTGCGCCTCGCCGCCGGACAGCTCACCCGGCAGCGCATCGGCGAGAGCCTCGGCGCCGAGGCGCTCGAGCCAGCCGAGCGCGATCCGCTCGGACGCCCGCCGGTCGTGGCGCTCGAGGAGGAGCGGCAGCGCGACGTTCTGCACGGCGGTCAGCTCCGGAACGAGCTGGCCGAACTGCAGCACGACGCCGAAGTGGCGTCGCCGCAGCCGCGTGCGGGTGCGCTCGTCGAGGTCGTCGAGGCGGGTGCCGTCATAGAGCACCTCGCCGGCCTCGGGCCGCAGGACGCCGGCCAGCGTGAGCAGGAGCGAGGACTTGCCGCTGCCCGACGGCCCCGTGATCGCCACCGTCTCCCCCGCCTCGACGGTGACGTTCACGCCCCGCAGCGCCTCGGTGCGGCCGTACGCCTTGCGCACGCCCCGCGCCTCGATGAGTACCTCGCTCATGCCCCCGCCCTTCGCTCGGCCCTGCCGTCGGCGATCCGCGCCGCCGCGGCTTCCAACCACCTCAGATCTGCGTCGAGGTGGGAGATCGTGTGGTCGACAGCGATCCGCCCGGCCGCGTCGGTCGTCGCGTCGAGCTCGGCGAGCAGGACCTTCATCCGCGCGAGGTGGACGCTGCGCTGGCGTCGGAGGAAACCGGCCGCGTCGGCGCCGAGCCGCAGGGCGGTCACGGTCTTGCGGACCAGCTCGTCGGCGGCGTACGGGCCGGCCGGCTCGGTCTGCTCCAGCCAGCCGGCCAGCTCGCCGCGGCCCTCGGCCGTGACCGCGTAGACCGTGCGCTCGGGCCCGCCGTCGCGGGTCGTCTCGGCCACCTCGACGAACCCGTCGCGCTCGAGCCGCTGGAGCGCGGCGTACACCTGCCCGTACGGCAGCTCCTTGGCACCGGGGAAGCGCGCGTCGTGCTCGCGCTTCAGGTCGTAGCCGTGGGCCGGACCGTCGGCGAGCACGCCCAGGAGGACGTGGGCGACACTCATGGCGGCGACTATACACACGATGAATACACTCAGTGAGTAGTTGGCCGTGCCGGTAGGTTGAGCCCCGTGGAGGAGTACGACGAGCCCGCCGCGCACCGCATCGGCAAGAAGACCTACCTGATCGCCGACGTCGCGCCGCTCGACGTGGACGGCGTCCGGACCCTCATCGTGGGGACGGCGCTGTGGGCCGTGGCCTTCGTCGGCCTGCTCCCGTTCTACGACCGGCTGGCCGACGCCGGGCGCGTGTGGTGGCTCTGGACCTGCATGGCCGGCTTCGGCCTCGGGCTCATCGGCATCGAGATCTGCCGCCGCCGGGCGCTGCGCCAGGGACGGCGCTGACGGCTCAGAAGGTCTCGAGCAGGTCGAGCGTCAGCTCGTCGACGACCGGCTCCGGGAGCGGCTTGGGCTCGTGCTTCTTCGCCAGGCGTACCTCGGAGTGGGCACCGCAGCCGTGGTCCATGCTGACGACGCGGCCGTCGTCGTTGGCGTCCCCGTTGGCGCACACGCCGAAGCTGGCGCCGAGCGAGCCGGAGATCCGGACGAGGAAGCCGCAGGAGTAGCAGTGGTGCGGCGCCGACTGGGCGACGGGCGCCGCCGGGCCGGCCTGGCCGGCGTACCAACGCTGCGCGGCGCCGTCGAGGCCCTCGATCGAGAGCGTGCGGACCCGGCCGAGGCCGAGCTCCTGGGCGACCTGGCGGACCTGGGCCTTGGCGTCGGCGTCGAGCGGGTCGTCGCCGAAGGCGTACGTCGGCACGAGCCGCGGGTCGTCGTCGGCGACCGGCAGCAGGTCGCCGGGCGACAGGTCGCCGGGCTGGATGCGGTCGCGGTAGGGGACCCAGGCGGGCGCGACGATCGCCCGGTCGCCCGGGATGAGCACGAGCTCGTCGATCGTCGGCGTCTCACCCGGGAGCTGGACGAGCGTGACCGACCAGTGCCAGCCGACGTACCCGGCCCGCTCGCAGGCGAAGAGGTGGGTGACGACGGCGTCGTCCCCGGCCGGTCCCTCGACGACGTGGCCGAGGTGTGCGCCGACGTCGGCGCTGCCGACCTCCTCGATGAGGGCGGTCCGCGCGGCATCGACCGCGCCGACCCCGGTCGGCTCGTCGGTCTGGCTCACCTGGCTGCTCACGAGCGACATCTTCACGCATCTGGCGGTCTGGTGTCAGTTCGGGGGGTGAGAACGGGCAGGATGGAGCCGTGACGGCTCAGCACGACCAGGACCAGCACTGGCACCCGGACCCGGGTGAGCAGGCGGAGCCGGGTCGCTCGGCGGGCCGCAGCGTCGCCCACGGGCTCGGAGCGTCGGCGCGCGGCGTGGGCCGGTTCGGCCGCTACTTGTTCCGGCAGGCCCGGCGGGCGGCCGACGCCCAGGGGGCCGCCGACTCGGGTCTCAACCGGCTCCTCGAGATGCACGCGTTCAACACCGCCGGCGACGCCGCGGTGGCGATCTCGCTCGCCGGCTCGCTGTTCTTCCAGGTACCGAGCGGCGACGGCCACTCCTCCCGCGAGAGCGTGGCGCTCTTCCTCGGCCTCACGATGCTGCCGTTCGCGATCGTGGCGCCGCTGATCGGCCCCTTCCTGGACAGGTTCGCCTACGGCCGCCGGTGGGCGATCGGCGCGACGATGGCCGTCCGCGCGTTCCTGTGCTGGGTGCTCGCCGGGGCGCTCCCCGACCAGTCGCCGGTGATGTTCCCGGCGGCGCTCGGCGTCCTCGTCGCCTCGAAGGCCTACGGCGTCACACGGGCGGCCGCCGTACCCCGGCTGCTCCCCCGCGACTTCACCCTCGTCAAGGCCAACGGGCGGGTCTCGATGGCCGGCATCGTCGGCGTCGCGGTCTCGGCGCCGCTGGCCGGTCTGGCCTCGCTCGCCGGGCCGGACTGGGACCTGCGCTACGCCTTCCTGCTCTTCGTCGTGGCCACCATCGCGGCGATCCGGCTGCCGTCGAAGGTCGACTCGAGCGCGGGCGAGGGCCGGCTCAGCTTCCGCGGGGAGGGCGACACCGCCGGGGGCGGGCTGCGCATGCGGATGCCCGCCACCGTGTCCTACGCACTGCGGGCCAACTGCGCGCCCAAGTGGCTCTACGGCTTCCTGCTGATGTTCATGGCGTTCCTGCTCCAGGAGCACCCGATCGAGGGCTGGTCGTCGACGGTGCTGCTCGCGATCGTCGCCGGCTCGGCCGGCGTCGGCAACTTCCTCGGTGTCGTGGCCGCCTCGCTGGTGAGACGCATCCGGCCCGCGGTCGCCGTCTCCGCCGTGATGGTCGCCGACGCGCTCGTCGCCCTGGCGGCGGCCCTGCTCTACTCGGTGCCGCTGCTCGCGGTCCTCGGCCTGGTCACGGGCCTGGGTCAGGCGCTGGCGAAGTTCTCGCTCGACTCCTCGATCCAGGAGCACATCCCGAGCTCGGTCCAGGCCTCGGCGTTCGCGCGGTCGGACACCACGCTGCAGCTGGCGTGGGTCGTCGGCGGGTTCGTGGGCATCGCGCTGCCGCTCCACGCGCACTTGGGGCTCGGGGTCGCGGGCGCCGTACTCAGCGCGTGGGCGCTCTACGTGCTGGCGTCGCGGCCGCGGGGCGTGGATGCCCATCGAGGTATGCAGACGAGCTGACACCTCCCGTGCGGAGCTCCGCGCGGGAAGTGCACCTTCGGCTGCATACCTCGATGGGCATGCAGCGAGCGGTCAGAGCTCGAACTCGTCCGCGAGCACGCGCAGAGCGGGGCTGACCTTCTTCGCGAGGTCGCGGCTCGGCGGGCGCCCGTGCTCGTAGCCCTCGCGGATGTCCTCGAGCAGCTTGATGACGTTCTCGACGATGAGGGTCATCTCCTCGGGCTTGCGCCGCTTGGCGGCCGCGACGTTGCGCGACACCGAGGGCTGCTTGTCGAGGATGTGCACCTGGAGCGCCTGGTCACCGCGACGGCCCTGGGCGATGCCGAACTCGACGCGGGTTCCGGCCTTGAGCGTCTTGGCAACGCCGGCCGGGAGGGCGTCGGCGTGGACGTAGACGTCAGGACCGTCTTCCTGGGACAGGAAGCCGAAACCCTTCTCCGCGTCGAACCACTTCACCTTGCCAGTGGGCACCGGACTGACCTCTTCTTGCTCGCGTGACGTTGCTCCCGGCGATCGACCACGTCCGGGTCGACAGAGCCTAGCCGAGCGACTGCGGGCGGCGCTCGCTCGTTCCAGCGAGGTGGCCGTCGAGCCATGCCGGGAACTGCGAGAGGTCGTCGAGGATGACGTGGGTACCCGCGTCCTCGAGCTCGGCTCGGGTGCAACCGCCGGTCAGGACCGAGACGCTGACGACACCGGCCGCGAGGGCGCCCTCGACGTCGTGGACGTGGTCGCCGACGTAGATGCTGGCGCCCTCACGCATGAGTACGTCGGCCTTGCCGACGCCCCACACCCAGCCCTCGAGGTGGTCGATCTCGAAGCCGACGTGGTCGACGTGGAGCTGGGCGTTGGCGGCGTACTTACCGGTCACGACCACCACCCGACCCGCGTGCTTGCGGACCGCCGCGAGCGCGTCGTGCGCACCGGCGAACGCCGGCACGTTCGTGATCGCGTGGTCGGGATAGAGCGAGCGGAAGCGCTCGCCGGCCGCCGCGATCTGGTCCGCCGGCAGGTAGGGCGCCAGCAGGATGTCGAGCGGCGGCCCGAGCTTGGAGGTCATCTCCTCGACCGGGAACTCGACGCCGAGCTCGTCGCCCAGCGCCACGAGGACGTCACGGAAGCCCGGCACCGTGTCGATGAGGGTCATGTCGAGGTCGAACCCCACCACCAGCTGCCCCGACTCGTTCACGGCGACGATGCTAGACGCCGCCTCCGGCGCAGCCACATCAGGAGCACGACGCCCGCGCCGGCGACGACGCGGGTCAGCGACAGCCTTGGGCGCATCCTCTAGGGTCCCGCTGTGACAACTGACGAGCGCACCGGCGCGACCAGCGGCTCCTGGAAGGTCATCCGGGAGACGGTCATCCTCCTGGTCGTCGCGGTCGGGCTCGCGGTCATCGTCAAGACGTTCTTCGTCCAGGCGTTCTACATCCCGTCCGGCTCGATGGAGCCGGGGCTGAAGGTCAACGACCGGATCCTCGTCGAGAAGCCGTCGTACTGGCGCGGCGGCCCGCAGCGCGGCGACATCATCGTCTTCGAGGACCCGGGTGACTGGCTCGACGAGAACGAGGACGCCGGCCCGTCCGGGGTCTTCGCGAAGACCCTCGCCAAGATCGGCCTCTACCCCTCAGGCGGTCACCTCGTGAAGCGGGTGATCGGAGTCGGCGGCGACACCGTCGTCTGCTGCGACAAGGAGGGGCGGATCACGGTCAACGGCACGCCGCTCGCCGAGGACTCCTTCATCGACCCGCAGCAGGACTGCGACGGGCCGATGGCGGGCTGCTCCGGCTGGTCGGCGACCGTCCCGAAGGGCAAGCTCTTCGTGATGGGCGACAACCGGGACGAGTCGGCGGACAGCTCGTTCCACCTGTGCACCGCCGATGACGGCCCCGACTGCGACAAGAACGACGCCTACGTCTCGACCGACCTCGTGGTCGGCAAGGTCGTCGCCCTGGTGTGGCCGCTCGGCCACGCGCGGATCATCCACCGGCCCGCTGTCTTCGACGACATCGCGGAGCCGGCGAAGAAGGACTGACCCCCCGCACCCGGGGCTGGCGCTCAGGCCTCGGTGACCCGGATCGTGAGTCCGTCGCCGAGGTCGATCATGGCGCCGATCTGCAGGACGACGGGTACGCCGGCCCGCAGCTCCTCCGGCCGCTGACCCGGCTGCACGAGCAGCGTGCCGTTGGTCGAGCCGAGGTCGGTGACGACGGCCGTGCCGTGGTCGTCGCCCGTGCCGGGGCGCACCTCGACGTGGGTCGAGGAGATCTCCGAGTGGGGACTCGGCACCGTCACGAGCATCGGCTCCTCGTGGGCCGGGAACCGCCCGGCGTCGGGCGCCCGGCCGATGACGACCAGGCGCTCCACGTCGATCTCGGCACCGCTGGAGAACGACAGGTGCGCCACCGCGCCCGGACGCTCCCAGGACGGCTCGTCCTCAGGTTCCGGCTCCGGCTCGGACTCGAACTCCGGCGCGGGCGGGGTCGCCGGGATCTGCTCCGTGAGCTCGTCGGCCCAGGCCGGCGGCGCCGGCGGCGCGGGCGGCGGGGGCGGCGGGGGGATGGTCGGCGGCGGAGGCGGCGGCATCACCGGCACGATGGGCGGCGGCGGCGGGGGCACCGCCGTCGGCGGCGTCCACGCCGGCGGCTCGCCGAGCACGTTCTCGTCGGTCGGCGCCTCGTCGTGGTGCGGGGGCAGGTCCAGGTCGTCGGTGAGCGGATCCGGGACCAGCTCGAGCCTGGGGGCTGGCGGGGCCGGCGGTGCCGAGGGGACCGGCGGTGCGGGGGGCCGCGGCGCCGGAGCGGCGGCGTGACTGGGCGACTCGAGCGAGGCGAGGCGGACGAGACCGGCGGTGACGGTCAGCTCCGGACCGTCCGGGACCTCGTCCGGGAGCGTCACCGAGAGGTGGCTGACCTCGTGGAGCACCCGCTCGACCCACATCGAGCCGCCGGAGCCGGCGACGTGCACCGTGCCCTCGGCGGCCTCGAACGTCGCCTCGGCGTCGCCACGGATGACGACCCTGGTCGTCTCGCCGTCGGTCCCGAGCAGCAGGAAGCCCGGCAGCGACGACAATCCGTCGGCCACCAAGGCGTCGAGGACCGCGTCGAAACCGGCCCCGTCGTCAACCAGCACCCAGAGCGCGCCGGCGCGCGCCTTCTCGGTGCCGGGCAGCAGCACGGTGGCGTGCTCGCCCACGATCCCGAACCAGCCGCCCGGCTGGTAGGAGAAGGTCCGATCAGTCACAGGGCACATCCCACCACATTTGCGACCTCTAACCTTGGAAGGATGAGTACAGGCAGCGGATTCCGTTCGCTCGCCGACCAGCTGCGCGCCTGGCCGGACGAGCGGTTGTCGCACCTGCTGCTCGCCCGACCCGACCTGGCGGCGCCCGCGCCGCAGGACTCCGGGCAGCTCGCCTCACGAGCCGCGACCCGCGCCTCGCTGGTGCGCGCCCTCGACCAGCTGAGCCGTCCCGAGCTCGTCGTCCTCGACGCCGTCGTCGTCCTGCAGCACGCCTCGGCCGAGCAGCTGGAGGACGTCGTCAACGCCGAGAGGGCGACGGTCCGCGCGGCGCTGGAGAGGCTGCTGGACCTGGCCCTGGTCTGGGAGTCGCACGTCGGGCTGCGCGCGCTGACCGGCGTCGCCGAGGCGCTGGGACCGGTCAGCGGGCTGCGGTCGGTGTCCGCCACGCCACGGTCGCCGGGCGACGTAAGCGCCCTCGTCGAGGAGGTGTCACCCGCTGCTCGGGCGATGCTCGAGCACGTCGTCGACGCCGGCGGCGAGGCGATCAGCAGCGCGCGGACCACGGTGTCGGTCGCCGAGGCCGCCACCCCGGCCGAGGAGCTCATCGCCCGCGGGCTCCTCGTCCCGCGCTCCGGCGGCCCGATGACCGTGCCGGGTGAGGCAGGCATCGCGGTACGCGGCCACACGACCGCCGAGCCCGTGGACGTCGCGCCCGAGGTGCCGACGTCGCCGCGCGCACGGTCGCTGGTGGACAAGGTGGCGGCCGGGGCCGCCTTCGAGGCGGTACGCCGCGTCGAGCTGCTCGTCGACGGCTGGGGCGCCGCCCCGCCGGCGGCGCTGCGCTCGGGCGGCCTGAGCGTCCGCGACCTGCGGGCGACCGCCGCCCGTCTGCACGTCGACGAGCCGACCGCGGCGCTCCTCGCCGAGGTCGCCCACGAGGCGGGCCTGGTCACGACCGCCGCCGACCCCGACGGCAACCCCGCGTGGCTGCCGACCGACCTGTTCGACACGTGGTGCGGGCAGCCCGTGGCGGAGCGCTGGGCGGGTCTCGCTGGCGCGTGGCTCGCGAGCGACCGCACGCCGAGCCTGGTCGGCGAGCGCGATCCGGCGGGCAAGGTGTGGAACGCCCTCGTCCCCGAGCTCGTCAGCCCACTGGCCCGCGAGACACGCCGGATGATGCTGGCCCAGCTCGCGCTGCTCCCCGACGACGAGGTGCTGGCAGCCGGGACCGGCGTGCCCGGGCTGGTCGCCCGGCTCGGCTGGCTGCGGCCGCGCCGACCGCGCCAGCGCACCGACCAGGTCGTGCACGCGCTGACCGAGGCGGCGACGCTCGGCGTGACGGGGCTGGAGGGCCTGGCGTCGTACGCCCGTGCACTCGTCGACGGCGGCGACCCGGTGCCCTGGCTGGCCGAGCTGCTGCCCGACCCCGTCGACCACGTGCTGCTGCAGGCCGACCTCACCGCCGTCGCGCCGGGACCGCTCGAGCCGGCGCTCGCCCGCAGCCTCCAGCTCATCGCCGAGGTGGAGTCGCGCGGGGGCGCCACGGTCTACCGCTTCACGCCGGCCACCGTCCGGCGCGCGCTCGACGCCGGGTGGAGCGCGGCGGAGGTGCACGGCTTCCTCGCCTCGGTGTCGCGCACGCCGGTCCCCCAGCCGCTCACCTACCTCGTGGACGATGCCGCGCGGACGTTCGGCTCGATCAGGGTCGGGTACGCCGAGGCGTTCCTGCGCGCCGACGACGAGACGGCGCTGACCGAGCTCCTCCACCACCCGAAGGCGGGGACGCTCGGGCTGCGGCGGATCGCGCCGACCGTGCTCATCTCCACCACGCCGATCGACGTACTCCTCCCCCGGCTGCGCGAGCTCGGCGCGGCCCCCGTCGTCGAGGCGGCCGACGGCTCGGTGCACGTCGCCCGGCCCGACCAGCTGCGCGCGCGGACGCCCCGGGCGCGCCGCCCCGCGGCCGTCGACGCCCGCGAGTCGGCGCGGGCCGCCGCGGTCGCGCGGGCCATCCGCGCGGGCGACGAGGCCGCCGCCTCCGGCCGCTCCTCGACGCAGCTCACCCCCGCCGACGCGCTCGCCGCCCTGCGTGAGGCGGTGGAGACCTCGACCTCGGTCGTCATCACGTACGTCGACAACCACGGCACCCTCGCCGACCGGCTGGTCTCGCCGATGCGGGTCGAGGGCGGTCAGCTGGTCGCGGTCGACAGCAGGGCCGACGAGACCCGGTCCTTCGCGGTGCACCGGATCAGGGACGTGCGGCCGGTCGAGCGGTGAGCGGGCCGCTAGGGTCGCGCCCATGGCCGGCCCGCTGCTGATCACCCGCGAGGGACACGTCGAGACCTGGACGCTCAACCTGCCGGAGCGCCGCAACCCGATCTCCGACCTCCCCATGGTGGAGGCGCTCGAGGAGGCCGCGACCCGGGTGACCGCCGATGTGTCGGTGCGCGCGGTGATCCTCACCGGCGCCGGGCCGGCGTTCTCGTCCGGCGGCGACGTGAAGGCGATGGCCGAGCGGACCGGGATGTTCGGCGGCACCGGCGCCGAGATCGCCGACGGCTATCGGCGGGGCATCCAGCGGATCCCCCGCTCCCTCTACCACTGTCCGGTCCCGCTCATCGCCGCGGTCAACGGTCCCGCGGTCGGCGCCGGCTGCGACCTCACCCTGATGTGCGACATCCGGGTCGCCTCGACGTCGGCGTTCTTCGCCGAGTCGTTCGTGAAGGTCGGCCTCATCCCGGGCGACGGCGGCGCGTTCCTGCTCCCGCGGGTCGTGGGCGCCGCGCGGGCGGCCGAGATGTCCCTCACCGGCGACCGCATCGACGCCCAGACCGCCCTGGCGTGGGGGCTCGTGTCGCGGGTGGTCGCGCCCGACGACCTGCTGCCGGCGGCCCGGGAGATCGCCGACCGGATCGCGGCGAACCCGCCGGTCGCCGTACGCGCCGGCAAGCAGCTGCTCCGCGAGGCCGCGACGCTCACCCTCGACGAGGTCCTCGACAAGTCGGCCGACGTCCAGGCGCTCATGCACCAGACGGCCGACCACGCCGAGGCGGTCATCGCGTTCGTCGAGAAGCGTCAGCCGCGGTTCACCGGGGAGTAGCGCCCTTCACCAGCGCCCCGCCGATGATCAGCCGCTGGATCTCGCTGGTGCCCTCGTAGAGCCGGAGCAGTCGTACGTCGCGGTAGATCCGCTCGACGGCGACACCGCGCATGTAACCGCTGCCGCCGTGCACCTGGACGCCGAGGTCGGCGACCCGGCCCGCCATCTCGGTGCAGAAGAGCTTGGCGACCGAGGGCGCGGTCCGGTCGCCGTCGAGCCAGTAGCGGCGGGCGCAGTCGCGCACCAGGGCCTGTCCGGCCTGGACCCCGGTGTGCATGTCGGCGAGGTGTGCCTGCACGAGCTGGAAGGAGCCGATCGGCTGACCGCCCTGGGTGGCCGTGGCGGCGTACGCGACCGACTCGTCGAGGGCCCGGCGGGCCAGGCCGACGCCGAGTGCGGCGATGTGCAGCCGGCCGCGGGCGAGCGAGGCCATCGCGGCCCGGTAGCCGACCTCCTCGGAGCCACCGACGAGCGCCGCCGCCGGCAGCCGGACGCCCGTGAAGGTGACGTCGGCGGTCCAAGCGCCCTCCTGGCCCATCTTGCCGTCCTTGGGGCCGACCTCGACACCGGGCGTCGCGGCAGGCACGAGGAACACAGCGATGCCGGGATCACCCGGCGTCGCCTCGCGGGTCCGCGCGAAGGTGACGAAGAGGTCGGCGACCGGCGCGTTGGTGATGAAGCGCTTCGTGCCGTCGAGCACCCAGTCCTCACCATCGCGAACGGCCCGGGTGCGCAAGCCGGCGGGGTTGGAGCCGGCGCCCGGCTCGGTGAGCGCGAACGACGCGACGACGTCGCCGGCGGCGATCCGTTCCAGCCACTGCTCGCGCTGCTCGTCGGTGCCGTAGTTGACGAGGACCTGCCCGGCGATGCCGTTGTTGGTGCCGATCATGGATCGCACGGCGATCGAGGTGTAGCCCAGCTCCATCGCCACCTCGACCTCCTGCAGCCCGTCGAGCCCGAGGCCGCCCCAGCGCTGCGGGATGGCGAAGCCGAACAGGCCCAGGTCGGCCACCGCTGCGCGGAGGTCGTCGGGGATCCGGTCCTCGGTCATGATCTCTCTCTCCCGCGGCAGGACCTTGCTGTGGAGGAAGTCGCGGGTGGTGGCCAGGATCTCGGCGAAGTCCTCGCCGCTCACCTCAGGCTCGTGGGCACTCATGGGCGCGACCGTACCCTTGTCTGTCGTGAGCGACGGCCCCCTGATCGTCCAGTCCGACAAGACCCTGCTCCTCGAGGTCGACCACCCACGGGCCGGCGACGCCCGCAAGGCGATCGCACCGTTCGCCGAGCTGGAGCGGTCGCCGGAGCACATCCACACCTACCGGCTGACGCCGCTCGGGCTCTGGAACGCCCGCGCCGCCGGCCACGACGCCGAGCAGGTCGTCGACGCGCTGCTGGAGTACTCCCGCTATGCGGTCCCCCACGCGCTGCTGGTCGACATCGCGGAGACGATGGCCCGCTACGGGCGGCTGCGGCTCGAGAAGCACCCCACCCACGGGCTGGTGCTCGCCAGCACCGACCGCCCGGTCCTCGAGGAGGTGCTGCGCGCCAAGAAGATCGCCGGCATGCTCGGCGCGCGCATCGACGACGACACCGTCGCGGTCCACCCCTCCGAGCGCGGCAACCTCAAGCAGGCGCTGCTCAAGCTCGGCTGGCCGGCCGAGGACTACGCGGGGTACGTCGACGGTGAGGCGCACGCCATCGACCTCGACGAGACCGACTGGGAGCTGCGCGCCTACCAGCGGGAGGCGGCCGAGTCGTTCTGGCACGGCGGGTCCGGGGTCGTCGTACTCCCCTGCGGCGCGGGCAAGACGCTGGTCGGCGCGGCCGCCATGGCGCACGCCCGGGCGACCACGCTCATCCTCGTCACCAACACCGTCTCGGCCCGGCAGTGGAAGGACGAGCTGGTCCGGCGCACGTCGCTGACCGAGGACGAGATCGGCGAGTACTCCGGCTCGACCAAGGAGGTCCGGCCGGTCACCATCGCGACGTACCAGGTCCTGACGACGAAGCGGAAGGGCGTCTACCCGCACCTCGAGCTGCTCGACGCCCGCGACTGGGGGCTCATCGTCTACGACGAGGTGCACCTGCTGCCCGCGCCGATCTTCCGGATGACGGCCAACCTCCAGGCCCGCCGGCGGATCGGGCTGACGGCGACGCTCGTGCGCGAGGACGGCCGCGAGGGCGATGTGTTCTCACTCATCGGTCCGAAGCGGTACGACGCCCCGTGGAAGGACATCGAGTCGCAGGGCTGGATCGCGCCAGCGGACTGCGTGGAGGTCCGCGTGACGCTGCCGTCCGCCGACCGGCTGGCCTACGCCACCGCGGACCCGGAGGAGCGCTACCGGCTCGCCGCCTGCGCGCGCGAGAAGGTCGGCGTCGTCCGTTCGCTGCTGACCAAGCACGCGGGGCAGCCGACGCTGGTGATCGGCCAGTACCTCGACCAGCTCCACGAGCTCGCCGACGCGCTCGACGCCCCGGTCATCTCCGGCGAGACGCCGGTGCGCGAGCGGCAGCGGCTCTACGACGCCTTCCGGTCCGGCGAGGTCGGCCTGCTGGTCGTCTCGAAGGTCGCGAACTTCTCCATCGACCTGCCGTCCGCCGAGATCGCCATCCAGGTCTCCGGGTCGTTCGGCTCGCGCCAGGAGGAGGCACAGCGGCTCGGCCGGCTGCTCCGCCCGGGCGCTCCCGGCAAGGTCGCACACTTCTACACGATCGTCTCGCGCGACACCGTCGACGCCGACTTCGCCGCCAACCGCCAGCGGTTCCTCGCCGAGCAGGGGTACGCCTACCGGATCGTGGACGCGGAGGACGTCGGCGCCTGATCCCGGGGGGGGCGGCGCACCTGGTGCGCCTCACACTCCCCGGATGGCCGACCGATCTAGCCTGAGGGCATGGAGACCCTCGACCGGTTCCTGACACCCGACGGCCGGCTGCACACCATCCCCAGCAAGCGGGCGAAGCGCCTCGTCGTGCTCGACCACCTGGCCCAGTCCTTCGAGCCGGGCCGGGTCTACCCCGAGCGGGAGGTCGTCGAGATCCTGCAGCGGTTCCATCCCGACCACGCCGCGCTGCGCCGCTACCTCGTCGAGGAGCAGTTCCTCACCCGCGAGGACGGCTACTACTGGCGCAGCGGCGGGACGTTCGCGGTCTGATCGACCCCGTGGATCTCGACCTCGAACCAATCGTCCGGCCGTGAGCCGCCGACCGGTCGGAGCGAGACGACCACGCCGGTCCCGACGTCGAGCGCGACGTTGTAAGCCTGGGGGTAGGCCCGCCCCTGCGGCCGACGAGGGCTGTCGCCGTACTCGAGGTCGTCGGAGACCGAGGACCACAGCAACGGGCAGCAGCTGCAGACGGGGTCGTAGCCGTCGACAGCGGCGGCCCGCGCCCGCCAGACCGGACGACCGAAGAGGACGTCCTCACGCAGCTCGGAAAGCACCGTGCCGGAGGCCAGCTCCGCGGGATCGAGCATGGCCACCCACTGGTAGTTCTCGAACATCGGGTCGGCGTGGCTCCAGACCCAGGCGTCGGGCCGCCGTGCGACGAGCCCGTCGGGACGGTACGTCGGCTCCGCCTGGTGCGGCGGCTCGCTCGTCATCTCCTGGACGGCGCCGACGGCCGTGACCGAGAACGTCGAGCTGCTGTAGGGCACGCCGGTCTCGATGCGCTCCGAGCCGTCCGGCAGCAGGACCCGCAGCCACCCCGGCCGGCGCAGCCATGCCTCGACCGCGCCCTCCGGTCGAGCGGTCGTCGCCCGGCGGGTGAAGTGCAGCGCAGAGAAGCGCCAGGGCGACGATCTCGCCAGGGCGCGGAAGGAGTCGTCGGTCAGCCGCACGCGCACAGGGCAGCACACGGAAAAGCCGTCGTACCACCGATTTCCTCGTCCCTAACGTCACGCGTCGGCCCACACCGAGTGGGCACCAGACACACGAGAAAGGCATCGACGCAGGAAACGACGATGAAGCAGATCACCCCGAAGCTCCTCAGCTGGGCTTCGATCCTCGAGAGCAGCACCCGCGACCAGGCGGTGACGACGGCGAGCATGCCGTTCATCCACCCGCACCTCGCGCTGATGCCGGATGCCCACCTGGGGCTGGGCTCGACCGTGGGCTCGGTCATCCCGACCCTCGGCGCGATCATCCCGGCCGCGGTCGGGGTCGACATCGGCTGCGGCATGATCGCCGTGCGGAGCCAGTACACCCGCGACCGCCTCCCCGGCGACCGCCGGCCCCTGCGCGAGGCGATCGAGCGCGCCATCCCGGTGAACGCGGGCGCGGCGAACCGGAAGGTCAGCCGCGACCACACCGAGCGCAGGCTCGAGCTCTTGACGCGAGAGGCGGAGGACGCCGGCTTCGACCCCGCGCACGTCAAGAAGGACTGGCGCCTGCAGCTCGGCACGCTCGGCTCGGGCAACCACTTCATCGAGGTCACCGTCGACGAGGAGGACCGGGTGTGGCTGTTCCTGCACTCGGGCTCGCGCGGCGTGGGCAACAAGATCGCCCAGCGGCACATCCAGGTCGCTCGGGACCGGTGCCGTGACCGGGGGATCGACCTGCCGCACCGCGACCTCGCCTACCTCGAGGAGGGGACCGGGGCGTTCGACGCCTACATCGCCCAGATGCGGTGGGCCCAGCACTACGCGCTGCTCAACCGCGAGGAGATGATGGACCGCGTCGTCCGGCAGTTCTCCGAGTGGGTGGACGGACCGGTGGAGCGCACCGAGGAGATCAACTGCCACCACAACTACACCGAGCCGGAGACCCACTTCGGCGAGCGCGTGTGGCTGTCACGCAAGGGCGCGATCAACGCCGAGGCCGGGCGGCCGGGACTGATCCCGGGCAGCATGGGCACGGCGTCGTACGTCGTCTCGGGCCGCGGCAACGCGGAGGCACTGAACTCGGCGCCGCACGGCGCGGGGCGCAACTTCTCGCGCAACGCCGCGCGGCGGCGGTTCACCCGTGACGACCTGCGGGCGGCGATGGTCGGCATCGAGTACCGCGACACGGACGCCTTCATCGACGAGATCCCCGCTGCCTACAAGGACATCGACCAGGTGATGGCGGACGCCGCCGACCTCGTCGAGGTTCGGCACACGCTGCGTCAGATCGTCAACGTCAAGGGCGACTGACGCCTCGACAGGCTCGGCGCAGGCCCGCCGAGCCTGTCGAGGTCCCCGTCAGGACCCGACGTAGGCGGCGAGGTGCTGCCCGGTCACCGTCGCGCGCGCTGCGACGAGGTCGGCCGGCGGGCCCTCGAAGACGACCCGGCCGCCGTCGTGGCCGGCGCCGGGGCCGAGGTCGATGATCCAGTCGGCGTGCGCCATCACGGCCTGGTGGTGCTCGATGACGATGACCGACTTTCCGGCGTCGACGAGCCGGTCGAGGAGGGCGAGCAGGTTGTCGACGTCGGCGAGGTGGAGGCCTGAGGTGGGCTCGTCGAGGACGTAGACGCCGCCCTTCTCGGCCATGTGGGTGGCGAGCTTGATGCGCTGGCGCTCGCCGCCCGAGAGCGTGTTGAGCGGCTGGCCGAGCCGGAGGTAGCCGAGGCCGACGTCCTCGAGCCGCGCCAGGATGGCGGCGGCGGCCGGCGTCCGGGCCTCCCCGGCGGCGAAGAAGGCGTGCGCCTCGGCGACCGGCAGGTCGAGCACCTCGGCGATGTTGAGACCGCCGAAGCGCAGGTCGAGCACGGCTGCCTGGAACCGCCTGCCGCCGCAGTCCTCGCACACGGTCGCAACGGTCTCCATGAACCCGAGCTCGGTGTAGATCATCCCGTTGCCCTTGCAGGTCGGGCAGGCGCCCTCCGAGTTGGCCGAGAACAGCGCCGGCTTGACCCCGTTGGCCTTCGCGAACGCCTTGCGGATCGGCTCGAGCAGGCCGGTGTAGGTCGCCGGGTTGCTGCGCCGCGAGCCCTTGATGGCGCCCTGGTCGACCACGATGACGCCCTCGCGCCCGGCGACCGAGCCGTGGATGAGCGACGACTTGCCCGAGCCCGCGACGCCGGTGACGACGCACAGCACCCCGAGCGGGACGTCGACGTCCACGTCCTTCAGGTTGTGCGTGGAGGCGCCCCGGATCTCGAGGTGCTCCGCGGCCGTCCGCACCGTCTCCTTGAGGGAGGCCCGGTGGTCGAGGTGCCTCCCGGTGAGGGTGTCGCTCGAGCGCAGCCCGTCGACGGTCCCCTCGAAGCAGATACTGCCGCCGCCGGTGCCCGCGCCCGGGCCCAGGTCGACGACGTGGTCGGCGATGGCGATCGTCTCCGGCTTGTGCTCGACCACGAGGACCGTGTTGCCCTTGTCGCGCAGCTCGAGGAGCAGCTTGTTCATCCGCTCGATGTCGTGCGGGTGCAGGCCGACGGTGGGCTCGTCGAAGACGTAGGTGACGTCGGTGAGCGCCGATCCGAGGTGCCTGACCATCTTGGTGCGCTGCGCCTCGCCGCCCGACAGCGTGCCCGAGGGACGGTCGAGGGAGAGGTAGCCGAGGCCGATCTCGACGAAGGAGTCGAACAGGTGCAGCAGGTGGGCGACCAGCGGCGCCACGCCCTTGTCCTCGATGCCGCGCAGCCACTCGGCCGCGTCGGTGACCTGCATCGCGCACACGTCGGCGATGCTGAGCCCCTTGATCTTCGAGGAGCGCGCCGACTCGTTGAGCCGTGTGCCGGCACAGCCGGGGCAGGTGGTGAAGACGGCGGCCCGCTCGACGAACGCCTTGATGTGCGGCTGCAGCGACTCGGGGTCCTTGGAGAACATGGACTTCCGCAGCTTGGGGATCAGGCCGTCATAGCTGACGTTGATGCCCTTGGCCTTGATCTTCGTCGTCTGCTTGTAGAGCAGGTCGTGGCGCTCCTTCTCGGAGTAGTCGGCGATCGGCTTCGCCGGGTCGAAGAAGCCGGACTCGATGAAGGTCGCGACCATCCAGCCGTCCGCGGTGTAGCCCGGCACCAGGATCGCGCCCTCGGCCAGCGACTTCGACTCGTCGATGATGACCGACAGATCGAGGTCCGACACGGTGCCGCGGCCCTCGCACTCCGCACACATCCCGCCGAGGTAGACCGCGTCCTTGACGATCTTCTTCTCGCCGTTCGGGCCGGTCATGACGCCGCTGGCCTTCGTGGTGGGGATGTTGAACGAGAACGCGGTCGGACCGCCGATGTAGGGCTCGCCGAGGCGGCTGAACAGGCTGCGGAGCATCGCGTTGGCGTCGGTGACCGTGCCGAGCGTCGAGCGGGCGTTGGCGCCCATCCGCTCCTGGTCGACCACGATGGCCGTCGTGAGTCCCTCGAGTACGTCGACCTCGGGCCGCGGCAGGTTCGGCATGAAGCCCTGCACGAAGGTCGAGTAGGTCTCGTCGATCAGCCGCCGCGACTCCGCCGCGATCGTGCCGAAGACGAGCGAGCTCTTGCCCGACCCCGAGACGCCGGTGAACACCGTCAGCCGCCGCTTCGGCAGCTCGACGCTGAGGTCCTTGAGGTTGTTCTCCCGCGCGCCCTGGACCCTGATGACGTCATGGGTGTCGGCGACCGGCGTGCTCATCGTGTCTCCCTCGTCGAGTGGCTCCCTCCGATCCAACCTCATTCGGCGGCGTCCTCCCACCGGAATCCGTCCGGGTCGGTGAAGGGTCCCGCGTCGCTGACGATCGCGATCCGGTGCGAGCCCTCGCCGTCCTGCGGGACGCCGGCGTCCTTCGCGAGCGCCTTGCGGCCGTAGAGGGCGAGCGTCACGCCGCCCGGCGCAGCGGCGAACTCGACGTACTTGCGGCCGAAGCTGCGGGCGACCGTCAACCCACGGTCGAGGTAGAAGCGCTTGCTCTCCACGATGTCGGCGGTGCCGAGCAGCAGCACCACCTGGTCGACGTCACGGCTGGCCGGGGCGGTGTCCTTCTTCGTCGACGTGGCGATCTTCCAGATCGTGCCGTCGGGAGCCTGGACCACGCCGCCGTAGCCCCAGAAGCCCTTCGTGGTCGGCTTCACCGTGGTCGCGCCGGCCTCGAGCGCCGCGCCGACGAGAGCGTCGACGTTGCCGGGCTGCGCCACGACGAGGGACATCGTGAAGCCGCGGAAGCCTGACGTCGGCGACGCGGCGGGCCGGACTCGGAGGAGGTCGCCGAGGTCGAACGCCTCCTTGTAGAACGCCTCGGCGGCGGTCGGGTCGGGCGCTTCGATGGTGATGGTGTCGATGGTGGTCATGGCCTAGAGCTCCTCTCGGTGGGCTTGTCGGGATGTCGACGTACGCCGCTCGAGAGATGTGACATGGCCCCTTCGGACCGGCCCCGCTGGGTCAGCCCGATGACCCGAATTGGTCGAGCTGCGCGAATCCCGCCCCGGCCAGGGTCGACTCCTCCTACGGTCGTGCCGTGCTCCTTCGTCGCCTTCTCGGCCCCGCCGTGCCGCTCCTGCTCGCTGCGTCGCCGCTGCTCGTCGCGCCCACCGCCTCGGCTGCCACTCACCCGTCCGGGTCGGTCGCGCCGACGGCGTTCGACCGCCACGCGTGCACGCGGACGTCCTCGGGGTCGTGCATCAGGGGCGGCCAGCTCTGCCCGAAGTCGAAGTACCACAAGAGCGGCTGGGACGCGAAGGGCCGCCGCTACGTCTGCAAGGGCAGCCGCACGCACCCCCACTGGATGAAGCCCTGACGCCGTCCTCGGTGTCATGCCCGCATCACGTTCGAACGCCGGCCGCGGTCGAGCAGCGCATCGGCGAGCTGCGCTGCCACGAGCCTCCGGGGCCTCGGGAGCCGTCTCGCAGGTCAACCGAGATGCCTCGCGCGGGTCGGCGCGGTCTTACCCTGGGGGCATGGCCAAGGCTCTCCTGCTCGAGAACATCCATCCCGTCGCCGTCGAGAACCTCGAGGCGGCCGGTTTCGAGGTGGAGCTGCGCAAGGCGAGCATGTCCGAGGACGAGCTCGTCGCCGCGCTCGCCCCCAAGAACGGGCAGGGCGTCACGCTGCTCGGCATCCGGTCCAACACCCACATCACCGCGCGCGTGCTCGACAGCGCGCCGGACCTCACTGCGATCGGTTGCTTCTGCATCGGCACCAACCAGGTCGACCTGCCCGCCGCCGCGGAGCGCGGGGTCGTGGTCTTCAACGCGCCGTACTCCAACACGCGCAGCGTCGTCGAGCTGGTCATCGCCGAGATCATCAGCCTCGGCCGCCGCCTCACCGAGAAGACCGAGAAGATGCACGCCGGCATCTGGGACAAGAGCGCCAAGGGCTCGCACGAGGTCCGCGGCCGGACGCTCGGCATCATCGGCTACGGCAACATCGGCACCCAGCTGTCCAACCTCGCCGAGGCGATGGGCATGTACGTCATCTTCTACGACATCGCCGACCGGCTCGCCCACGGCAACGCGCGCCGGATGCCGACCATGGACGCGCTGCTCGCCGAGGCCGACGTCGTCAGCCTCCACGTCGACGGACGCCCCGGCAACGCCGGCATCTTCGGCGACGAGCAGTTCCGCAAGATGAAGCCGCGCAGCCTCTTCATCAACGCCGCCCGCGGCATGGTCGTCGACACCGAGTCGCTCCGCGAACACATCCTGTCCGGTCACATCGCCGGTGCCGCGCTCGACGTCTTCCCCATCGAGCCGAAGGCCCAGGGCGACCCGTTCGAGTCCCCGCTGCGCGGCCTCGACAACGTCATCCTCACGCCGCACGTCGGCGGCTCGACGCAGGAGGCGCAGGAGGAGATCGGCTACTTCGTCTCCACCAAGCTCAAGAACTTCCAGCGCGAGGGCTCGACCGCCCTGTCGGTGAACCTGCCGGCCGTCCAGCCGCCGTCGCTCACCGAGGGCTCGCGGCTCGGTTTCCTGCACGTCAACGTGCCGGGTGTCCTCGCCGAGGTCAACAACATCCTCGCCAGCGAGGGTGTCAACGTGACCGGCCAGTACCTCGCCACCCGCGGCGAGCAGGGGTACGTCGTCACCGACGTGTCCGGGCACGTCTCCGAGGGCGCCCTGGAGAAGCTGCAGGCCTCGCCGCACACCCAGTGGCTGCGCAGCTGGGAGTCCTGAGGTCCGACTGGCCTTCCCGGCGGGAGAACCGGCAGGATAGGCCTCGTGGAGCTGCCTCAACATTGGCCACTTCCTGACGCCACCGACCTGCGCGACGCGCTGCGGGCGGCCTACGACGACCCCGGTCGCCGCTACCACGGCACCCGGCACCTCGAGGAGGTGCTGGAGCGGCTCGGCGAGCTGCGGGAGGCCGGGACGGCGTTCGACCAGCTTCCGGTGACGCTGGCCGCGTGGTTCCACGACAGCGTCTACGACGGCGAGCGCGACGCCGAGGAGCGCTCGGCGGTCTGGGCCGAGGACGGCCTGCCGGGCCTGGTCGACGCGGCCGTCGTCGCCGAGGTCGCGCGCCTCGTCAGGATGACCGAGACGCACCGGCCGGACAAGCGCGACGCCAACGGGTGCGCGCTGTCGGACGCCGACCTGGCCATCCTGGCCGCCGGCCCCGAGCGCTACGCCGAGTACCGCGACGCCGTCCGCGAGGAGTACCGCCACCTCGACGACGAGGAGTTCCGGAAGGGCCGCGCACTGGTCCTGCGGCACCTCCTCGACAAGGAGACGATCTTCCACACGGCGTACGCCCACGAGGCCTGGGAGGCGGTCGCCCGCGCCAATCTCGAGGCGGAGCTGCTCGTGCTGGCCGAGGGCCTGCAATAGACGACTCGATAACGATTCGGCCACGGGGGTTTGAGGCCGCCAGAATCCTGCCTCGTGGGATTCGCGACGTACGCCGTGGTGCTGAAGAACCCGGTGGTACGCCGGATCCTCCTGCTCGGGATGCTCATCCGTGTTCCGCTGTGGGCGGCCAACGTCGTCATCACGCTGCACGTGGTCGGTCATCTCGACCGCTCCTACGCGCAGGCCGGGCTCGTCTCGACGATCGTCGCGATCGCGCTGTCGGTGAGCAGCCCGTGGCGCGGGCGGCGGCTCGACCGGGTGGGGCTGCGCGCGACGGTGCTGCCGTCGATCGTGATCGGCGCGGTGGCGTGGAGCATCGCGCCGTGGCTCGGCTACTGGCCGCTCGTCGTGGTCGCCGGCTTCGCCAGCCTGTTCGCCGTCCCGAGCTTCTCGATCATCCGGCAGGTCCTGATCGGGCACGTCCCCGACCACCACCGGACGACGGTGCTGTCGGTCGACTCGGTGGCCACCGAGCTGACGTTCCTCGTCGGACCCGTGCTGGGCGTGCTCGCGGCGACCTACCTGCCCACGCCCGTCGCGCTGCTCATCTGCCAGCTCAGCGTCGTCGTCGGCGCGCTGATCCTGTGGATCGCGAACCCGCCGTTGCACAGCGAGCACGCCGACCTGTCGGCCGGCAAGGTGCACGTGCGCTCGTGGCTGAGCCCCGCGGTCGTCATGGTGCTGGTCATCGCGGTGACCAGCACGATCATCCTCACCGGCGAGGACCTCGCCACGGTCGCGGCGCTGCGTGACTGGCACCAGTCGACCTCGATCGGCTGGACGCTCGCCCTGTGGGGAGCCGGCTCGGCGATCGGCGGCATCGTGTACGGCGCCCTGCACCGCCACCCGTCGGCGGCCATCCTGCTCGTCGGCCTCGCCGGCACCACCGCCCTGGTCGCCTTCGCGCCCGACGGCAACCGGCTGTGGTTCGCCGCGCTGCTGACCATCTCCGGCCTGTTCTGCGCGCCCACCATCACCGCCACCGTCGACGACCTCTCCCGCAACGTGCCGGCGAGCGTGCGCGGGGAGGCCATGGGCTGGCACGGCTCCGCCCTCACCCTCGGCAGCGCCATCGGCGCGCCGATCATCGGCCTCGGCCTCGACCACGGCGGCTGGTCGTGGGGCTTCGGCCTGGCCGGCCTCGCCGGTCTCCTCATCGCCCTGCCGGGCCTCGTGCTGCACCGCCGCGGTCGTCCCAGCCGCGCGCTGCCGACCGTCGAGGAGGCGGCCGCGCTCGGCGATGCTCAGCAGGCCACCGACGCGCCGCTGGGGGTGTGAGGGGCGCGCTGACTGCATGTTCATCGAGGTATGCAGGGAAATGCGCACCTCCCCAGCGGAGCTCCGCGTGGGCAGTGACGGTTCGGCTGCATACCTCGATGAACAGTCAGCGGCCCGCCCCACCCCGCCTCGCGGCTAGGACGACCGCTTCCGCCGCCGCAGCCCGGCGGCCCGCAGCCGCGCGACGAGCTCACGGCTGCTGACCGCGACCGCGCCGGCGGCGACCACGTCGTCGTACCGCTCGGACGGGACGTCGTAGTGGTCCCGGTCGAAGCCGCGCGCCGGGATGCCGACGGCGGCGGCGAAGGCGTGCAGCTCGTCGTAGGACTCATCGCTCACGAGGTGCGACCACAGCCGCCCGTAGGCGGCGACGAGCGGCGGGTCGATGAGGATCACCGCCCCAGTATCCGGGGGCGGCGTTTGACGGCTGGGAGAACATGGGGGGCGATGGATGCCACGCTCCTGCTCGAAGCCCGTGCCCTCGTCCTCTCCGACCTGCAGGCACGCGGTCAGGCGAGCGCAGACGCCGTCAACGCGCTCGAGGACGCCGTCTCCGAGCGCGGCTGGTGGGCGGACCAGTGGCCCGAGGGGGCGAGGTACGTCGCCGGGCTGGTCGCCCAGGACGTGCAGGACGCGCTCTTCGAGAGCGGCAGCCGGTGGCCGCTGTGCACCGGCTGCGGGGTGGACGCCCCCGAGCACTCGCTCTACATCTCCCCCGACCTCGGCGGCCCCGACCCGGTCTGGGTGTGCGAGGAGAGCGGCGACGTCGTGGCACCGCTGGGGCGGTTGGAGCACGCGCGCTAGTCGGACCCGCCCAGCGTGATCCGCAGGGCGTAGCGGTCGGCGCGGAGGGTCGAGCGCGACACCTCGATGACCTTGTCCTCGCGCAGTCCCCGACGCTGCTTCCGTACGACGGGGGCGCCGGCGCGCAGCCCGAGCAGCGACGCCTCTTCGGGTGACGCGAGGTCGGCGGTCATCGTGTCCTGGACCCACGTCGGCCGCAGGCTGCGACTGCCGAGCTCGTCGTAGAGGCTGGTCGGCGCCACGCCTTTCAGGAAGCCGGGCAGGAGCACCTCGTTGAGGAAGACCTCCTCGATGCTCATCGGAGCACCGTCGGCGTGCCGGAGTCGCCGCCAGCGGATGACGGCGTCGCCCTCGGTGATGCCGAGCGCCTCCGCGACGCCGGGGCCCGCCTGCTCGAGGCGGAGCACCAGCGTCTGCGACTCGGCGGCGAACCCCCGGCCCGTCATCTCGTCGGTGAAGGAGAGGACGGGCGTCGAGCTCCGTCGCGGGCGGGCGACGAACGTCCCGCGGCCCGGCTTGCGCTCGAGCAGGCCCTCGCCCACCAGTGCGTCCAGCGCCTGGCGCACCGTCATGCGAGCGACCCCGAAGCGGCCCACCAGCTCACGCTCGGAGGGGGCCGGTGCGCCCGGCAGCTCCTCGGCGACGAGCCGGCGGACGTACTCACGGATGGCTTCGTGCTTCAGCGCCCGCCCCCGGGGCGACAGCACGTTCTCCATGCCGGTCAGCGTAGGTAGACCGGCGCTCCGCTGTCCGCGGATTGCCCAGTCCTTGTCCGTCGGGCGCGCGTGCCGGCGCCGCCGACCACTGACCCCTAGAACATGTGTTCGAAGGTGGCGTAGGGTGGGGCGCATGGAGTTCCAGGGCACCCTCTTCGAGGCTCCGGCGGGCATCGGCTTCGACCGGCTGGAGCGCACCGTCCTGTCCCGCGGGGCATGGATCGACGTCCACCGCGACTGGCTTCCGGACGCCGACGAGGTCTTCGAGCGACTCGTCGGGACGGTGCCGTGGCGCGCGGAGCGACGCGAGATGTACGACCGGGTGGTCGACGTACCCCGTCTCGTGCACACCTACCTCGCCGGCGAGGCCCTCCCGCACCCGGTGCTCGACGAGGCCCGCGACGCACTGAGCGAGCACTACCTGCCCGAGCTCGGCGAGCCGTTCCGGACCGCGGGCTGCTGCTACTACCGCGACGGCCGCGACTCCGTCGCCTGGCACGGTGACACCATCGGACGCGGCCGGTCACAGGACACGATGGTCGCCATCGTCTCGCTCGGCGACCCGCGCCGGCTCTGCCTGCGCCCGCGCGGCGGCGGCGACTCGATCTCGGTCGAGATGGGTCACGGCGACGTGGTCGTGATGGGCGGCTCCTGCCAGCGCACCTGGGAGCACGCGGTGCCCAAGGTCGCACACGCGGGGCCGCGGATCTCGGTGCAGTTCCGGCCGATGAACGTGTTCTAGAACTGCACGGTCGGCGCCTGCTCCTGGCCGGCCGGCGCCTGGTAGAACTGCCGCGCCTCGACGCCGGCGATCCCGGTGAAGAACATCCACGGGACGGTGGCGACCAGCTTGTTGAGGGAGGCGACGGCGTCGTTGTAGTAGGTGCGGGCGAACGCGAGCTGCGTCTCGGTCTCGGCGAGCTGCTGCTGGAGCCGGAGGAAGTTCTGGTTCGCCTTGAGGTCCGGGTAGGCCTCGGCGGTCGCGTTGAGCCGGAAGAGCGACTGCTGCAGCTCGGCGTCGGCGGCCGCCTTGGCGGGTACGTCGGCCCGCGCGGCCGCGGCCGCCACCGCGCTGCGCGCCCGCGTGACCTCGTCGAGCACCTGACGTTCGTGCGCGGCGTAGCCCTTGACCGTCTCGACGAGGTTGGGGACCAGGTCTGCTCGGCGGGTCAGCTGCACGTCCATGCCGCCCAGGGCCTCCTGCGCGGAGACGTCGCTGCGCCGCAGGCGGTTGAAGCCGACGACGAGCAGCACGAGGACGACGACGACCACGATGATGGCGATGAGCATGGACGGATCCTTCGCGTGACGGGTGGGACGATCCTGCCGGACAGGACGGGCGCTGGCTACCAGGCGCCGCCACCGGGTCACGGCGGGACCCTGGAGGGAGCCTGGTCCCGTCCGCATGACTCGCCGGGGCCATGTGGACCGGCCCAGGCGGGGAATTCATTCGAACGACGGCGGCGACCAGTGGTTGCATGACGCCGTGTCGACGATGACTGCACGCCCGAGCCTCTCCTCCTTCTGGCACGACCTGCCGCGGGAGGGCAAGCTGTTGCTCTCGCTCGTCGTCATCGACTTCGTCGGCCGTGGTCTGACGCTTCCGTTCTCCGTCGTCTACCTGCACGAGGTCCGCGACTTCTCGCTGAGCACCACGGGCGCCCTGATCGGTCTCGGCTCACTGGTCGGCTTCGCCGCCGTCGGCCCCGGCGGTGCGGTCATCGATCGGATCGGCGCCCGCAAGGTCATGCAGCTGGTGCAGGTCCTGCTCATCCTCGGCGGCGTGCTGCTCGCGTTCGCGTCGACCGTGGCCGTCGCGGCGCTCGCGCTCGTGCTGCAGGGGCTCGCCTTCGGGGTCGTCTGGCCGGCGTCGCAGAGCATGATCGCGGCGGTCGTCCCGGTCCCGCTGCGCCAGCGCTACTTCGGCGTGAACTTCACGCTGCTCAACCTGGGCATCGGGCTGGGCGGCATCATCAGCGGCATGCTCGTCGACGTCGACCGGCTGGTCACGTTCCAGGCGATCTACCTGGCCGACGCGGCCACCTTCCTGCCGAGCGCCTTCGTCCTGGCCTGGCCGCTGCGCCACATCGCGGGCCGACCGGTCCACGACGACGAGACGGGCGAGCGGCCCAGCTATCTCGCGCTCCTGCGCAACCCGGCCGTGCGGACCCTGCTCATCGTCAGCGTGGTCGGCGCCTTCGTCGGGTACGCCCAGCTCAACGCCGGCATGACCGCCTTCGCGACGGCGGTCGGCGGGGTGTCGACGCGCGCCCTCGGTTTCGCGTTCGCCGCGAACACCGCCGTGATCGTGGTGCTGCAGCTGTTCGTGCTGCAGCGCATCGAGGGGCGCCGGCGTACGCGCGTCCTCGCGGTCATGGGCGTGATCTGGGCCGTCGCCTGGATCTGCCTGGGTGCCGCCGGACTCACGCCCGGGACCCTGACCGCGGCGCTGCTGGTGTGCGCGTGCACGGCGATCTTCGCGCTCGGCGAGACGCTGCTGCAGCCGAGCGTCCCGGCGATCGTCAACGACCTCGCCACCGACCGCACGCGGGGCCGCGCCAACGCGCTGAACTCCTTCGGCTTCCAGCTCCCGCAGGTCGTCGCGCCGCCGATCGCCGGCCTGCTCATCGACCACAGCCTGTCCGGGCTCTACATCGCGTCGCTGGTCGTCGGGTCGCTCCTCATCGGGGTCCTGGCGATCACCCGGCTCGAACCGCTGCTGACCCCGGCCGAGAACGGTGTGCGGACCTAGCCGATCCCAAGGACCCTCCAAGTCGCCAGGACCAAGGTGGTGCTCCCGAGACCCAGGAGAGCGACATGACCACCACAGCCACCGCCTACCCCGACCAGCTCACCCTGCCCGGCCAGGCGGCCGCGCCGGGCGGTCCGGTCGACATGACGATGATGTACCTGATGCACCACGCCTTCCGGCGCGACCTGCGCCGGTTCGACGAGGCGGTCGCGGCGACGCCGGTGGACGACCGGTCGACGTGGCAGGCCCTCGCCGAGCGGTGGGACAGGTTCTTCGTGATCCTGCACCACCACCACACCGGCGAGGACGCCGGCATCTGGCCCTTCCTGCTCGACCGCGCCGACGCCGAGGAGCGCGGCCACCTCGAGGCGATGGAGGAGGAGCACAGCCACATCGACCCGCTCCTGACCAGCGTCGCCACCGGCTTCGAGGCGCTCGGGCGCGGCGCGCTCCCGCGGAACCCGGAGACGGTGCGCGCCGCGCTGCACGCGCGGATCGAGGACACCCGCGAGGCGCTCGGGCGTCACCTGGCCCACGAGGAGACCGACGCGATGGCGATCCTCCAGCGTCACATGACGCCGACCGACTGGGAGCGGATCGAGCAGGTGCACTTCAAGGCCGACGAGCACCCGGTGGCCCTCTCGTTCATGGTGCCGTGGCTCGCCGAGGGGGTGCCCACCGCCGGGCTCGACGAGGTCTTCTCCGGGCGCGGTCAAGCGTTCCGCGTGCTCTGGTGGTTGACGCGGGGTGGCTACCGCCGCAGCGAGCAGCGCGCCTTCCGCTATGCCTCCTAGAAGATCCGGCGGACCAGCCAGACGAGCAGCGCCAGCCCGACCAGCCCGGCCGCGCCCTGCTTCCAATAGCTCCTGACGAGCACCGGCAGCACGGTCGCACCGAGATTCAGGGCGTCGTCGGCGGGAGGTGGGCCACCCAGCGCCTGCGTCGCCGGCGCGGTCGATGGCTCCACGCTCGGGGCGGCGGAAGGCTCCGCGGACGGCGCCGAGGCAGGACCCGTGTCCTGGTCCTCCCCCGGCGCCGCGGTGGCGGCGGCGCCTGTCGGCACCGACGCGGGTCCGGCGTCCTGGTCCCCATCAGGTACGTCGGACCGCTGCTCCAGACACGCCACGAACTGCCCGAGCAGCTTGTCGGAGACGTCCTGCATCACCCCGCGGCCGAACTGCGCCGGCTTGCCGGTGATCGACAGGTCGGTCTTCACCTCGACGTCGGTCGAGTCCCCGGCACCGCTCATCGAGACGGTCACCGTCGCGCCCGCCGTACCGTTGCCGCGCTTGTCGCGTCCCTTCGCCTCGACGACGAA
Source organism: Nocardioides sp. CER19 (assembly GCF_029846275.1). GTDB lineage: Bacteria > Actinomycetota > Actinomycetes > Propionibacteriales > Nocardioidaceae > Nocardioides. The sequence continues at coordinate 990,248 of NZ_JARVWS010000001.1, read as the reverse complement.
GGCGTGTGCCGCCTCGTCCTTCGAGACGAAGGTTCCGGAGCCGGCGTAGACGAGCGCGATCGGGCCGAGCTTGACCTTGACGGTCCCCTCGAAGGAGTCGCCGGAGGCCGAGGTGACCTGGGCGCCCGGGAAGCACTCCGCGAGGGAGGAGATGTCCTGGAAGCGGGCCCAGGTCTCGTCGACGGTGCCCGGGACGGTGAAGCCGTGGGTCAGCTCCATCAGGCGCCGGCCCCCTGCACTGCACCCAGCACCGCCCGTCGGCACATGACGGTGACGACGTGGTTGCGGTACTCCGCGCTGCCGTTGAGGTCCGACGGCGGGTTCGCGCCCTCGGCGGCACGCCCGCATGCCGCGCGGACGGCGTCCTCGGTCGCCGGCTGACCGCGCAGGGCCTCCTCGACGCCGCGGGCACGCAGTGGCGTGGAGCCCATGTTGGCCAGGCCGATCGCGATGTCGGCGATCGTCCCACCCTCGACCCGCGCCGTCGCCGCGACCGCGCAGATCGGCCACTGGTGGGCCACCCGCACCATCTTCTCGTGGTGGGCGCCCCAGCCGGTGTGCTTGGGGATCCGGACCTCGGTGAGGATCTCGTCCTCGGAGATGGCGGTCTCGAAGAGGTCGACGAAGAAGTCGTCGGCCGGGACCGTGCGCGTGCCGGCCGGGCCGGCGATCACGAACTGTGCGTCGAGGGCACGGGCCGGGCCGCCGAGGTCACCGGCCGGGTCGGCGTGCGCGAGCGCGCCGCCGAACGTGCCACGGTGACGGACCTGCGCGTCGGCGAGGTGCGCCACGGCCTTCGCGACGAGCAGCGCGTGCTCCGCGACGAGCGGGTCGGCGCCCACCACGCTGTGCGGCGTCATCGCGCCGATCACGATCGCGTCGCCGTCGTCGCGCACGCCGCGGAGCGAGTCGATCCGGCCCAGGTCGATGATCAGCTCCGGCGCGTTGAGCCGCATCCGGAGGACCGGCAGCAGCGACTGCCCCCCGGCCAGGATCTTCGCGTCGTCGCCGTGCTGCTGGAGCGCGGCCAGTGCCTCCTCGACGCTGGACGGCGCGACGTAGTCGAACGGTGCGGGGATCATGCCTGTCCCTCCTCGGTGCTGAGGTGGGGCACCGCCGCGTCGACCGTCTCGCCGCCGGACCCCGCTGTGTTGATCGCCTTCCACACCCGCTCGGGGGTGCACGGCATCTGGATGTCGTCGACGCCGAGGTGTCGGACCGCGTCGACGACGGCATTGACCACCGCCGGCGTGGAGGCGATCGTCCCGGCCTCGCCGACGCCCTTGGTGCCGAGGCTGTTGGTCGTCGACGGCGAGCTGGTGTGGTCGATGTCGAAGCTGATCGTGTCGGCCGCGGTCGGCAGGAGGTAGTCGGTGAACGTGCCGCTCACGAGCGTGCCGGAGTCGTCGTAGACCGCCTCCTCCCACAGCGCCTGCGCGATCCCCTGGACCAGCCCGCCGTGCACCTGCCCGCTCACGATGAGCGGGTTGATGATGACGCCGATGTCGTCGACGCAGGTGTACTTGCGCATCCGCGTCTCGCCGGTCTCGGTGTCGACCTCCATCGCGCACAGGTGGGTGCCGTGCGGGAAGTTGAAGTTGACCGGGTCGTACGTCGCGTCGGCGTCGATCCCGGGCTCCACCCCGTCCGGGAGGTTGTGCGCGGCGAAGCTGGCGGTCGCGATCTCCCCGATCGCCAGCCCCTGGTCGGTGCCTCGGACACCGAAGCGACCGTTCTTGAACTCCAGGTCGTCGATGCTCGCCTCGAGCAGGTGGGCGGCGATCGGCTTGGCCTTCTCGATCACCTTGTCGGCGGCCCGCACCAGCGCCTCGCCGCCGACGACCAGCGAACGCGAGCCGTAGGTGTCCATGCCGCGGGGGACGACCTGGGTGTCGCCGTGCAGGATCTCGACGTCCTCGAACGGCACGCCGAGCCGGTCGGCGACGATCTGGCTGAACGCCGTCTCGTGACCCTGGCCGTGCGCGCTCGCACCGGTGATGACCTCGACCTTCCCGGTCGGCAGCATCCGCACGCTCGCCGCCTCCCAGCCGCCGGCCCCGTAGTTGAGCTGGCCCAGCACCCGACTCGGCGCGAGACCGCACATCTCGGTGAAGGTGCTGACGCCGATGCCGAGCTGCACCGGGTCGCCGGAGTCACGGCGCCGCTTCTGCTCGGCCCGCAGGTCGTCGTACCCGAAGAGCTCCTTGGCGCGGGCGGTGGCGGCCTCGTAGTTGCCGGAGTCGTACTCCAGCCCGGCGACCGTCGTGAACGGGAACTCCTCGTGCTTGATCCAGTTCATCTCCCGGACCTCGAGCGGGTCCTTGCCCAGCTCGGCGGCGAGCTCGTCCATCAGCCGCTCGACGGCGTACGTCGCCTCCGGCCGGCCGGCGCCGCGGTAGGCGTCGGTCCAGGTCTTGTTGGTGAGCACCGTCTGGCAGTTGAACTGGTAGGCCGGGAACTTGTAGATGGCGTTGAACATGAACGCGCCGAGCACCGGGACGCCGCCGCCGACCAGCGCGACGTAGGCGCCCAGGTCGGCCAGGAGCTCGACCTTGAGCCCGGTGACGTGCCCGTCCTTGGTCGCGGCGAGGGTCAGCTTCTGCCACTGGTCGCGGCCGTGGTGGGCGCTCAGCAGCGACTCGGACCGGGTCTCGGTGTACTTCACCGGCTTGCCGAGGCGACGGGCGACCGCGAACGCGATCATCTCCTCCGGCGTCTGCTGCAGCTTGCCGCCGAACCCGCCGCCGACGTCCGGCGCGATGACCCGGATCTTGGACTCCGGCACGCCCGTCGTCGCCGCGAGGGCGAACCGGAGGATGTGCGGGATCTGGGTCGCGCTCCACACGGTGATCTGCTCGCCGGTCGGGTCGACGACGACGCTGCGGGGCTCCATGAACGCGGGGATGAGGCGCTGCTGGCGGTACTCCCGCTCGAGGACGACGCCGTCCTCGCGCGCCTGGGCGATCGCCTCGTCGACGTCGCCGCCCGTGCCGGCCTCGGCGGAGTCGAACCTCCAGAAGGCGCTCTTGTTGGTGCCGAGGTCGGGGTGCGCGAGCGCGCCGCCGTTCTCCGCGGATGCCGCCGCGGCCTCCTTCAGGTCGAGCGCCGCGGGCAGCTCGTCGTAGTCGATCTCGACCAGCTCGGCGGCATCGCGGGCCTCGGCGGCGCTGCGCGCCACCACGACAGCGACGGTCTCGCCGGCGAAGGCCACGCGGTCGACGGGCATCGGCGGGTGCGCCGGCGTGACCTGGTCGGTGGTGATCGCCCAGGCGTTGATGCACGCGCCCTGCGTGTCGGCCAGGTCCTCGCCGGTGAGTACGGCGACCACGCCGGTCGCCTCCTCGGCGGCCCGGGTGTCGATGGTCGTGATCCGCGCGTGGGCGAAGGGGCTGCGCACCATGGCCAGGTGCAGCATGCCGTTGAGCTGGAGGTTGTCGGTCCAGCGGGTACGGCCGGTGATGAGCCGGGCGTCCTCCTTGCGGCGCCGGTCGCGGCCGATCTCCTTGGTGTCCATCGGCTGGGCCTCGACGGCGGTCATGCGGGAGTCACCTCCTCGGCGACGCCGCCGGCCTCACCGGCGGCGGCGACCAGCTGGCCGGACGCGTACTGCACGGCCCGGACGATGTTGTGGTAGCCGGTGCAGCGGCACAGGTTGCCCTCGAGACCCACCCGGATCTCCTGCTCGGAGGGCTGCGGGTTGTGGTTGAGCAGGTCGATGCTCTGCATGATCATCCCGGGGGTGCAGAAGCCGCACTGCAGCCCGTGGCACTCGCGGAACGCCTCCTGCACCGGGTGCAGCCGGCCGTCCTTCGCCAGCCCCTCGATGGTGGTGACGTCGTGCCCGTCGGCCTGCACCGCGAGGACGTTGCAGGACTTCACGCTCTCCCCGTCCAGGTGGACGGTGCACGCGCCGCAGTTGCTGGTGTCGCACCCGACGACGGTGCCGGTCTTGCCGAGCTTCTCGCGGAGGTACTGCACCAGCAGCATCCGGGGCTCGACGTCGTCACTCACCTTCATGCCGTCCACGGTGAGGTTGATCCGGGTCATGGGACCTCCAGGTGATCACGCCGATGTGGTCCCGATCACACTAGGAGGCGCCAGGTTGCCCGAAGGTTGGCGACCGCTCGCCGGTGCTCAGCGAGCCGCCGCGAGCCGTGCCTTGAGGAGCGGCACGACCGGGTGCTGGTGGCCGGCGAGCACGCGCAGCGCCGCCTCGACGACCTCGGTGTCGTAGGGCGCCAGCTCGGAGTAGCGCAGGACGGCGTCGGGCTCCGGCTGCCCGAGCAGCGCCTCGCGCAGCGCGACGGCGACGTATTCGGCGAGCTCGGTGAGCGCCGGGCTGTTGGTGCCCGGCATGAGGTCGCCGCCGTAGGCGTCGACGGCGGCGCCGACGCGGCCGCGGCGCAGCAGGGACAGGACCTGCTCGACGTCGGTGGCGACCGGCATGAGGAGCCGGTAGGGGCGGGAGGCGAGCTGACCGCCGATCGCGTGCCGCAGGTGGGAGACCTCGGCCTTGAGGGTGGAGAAGGTGACCGCCTGGTCGCCGTAGACCGCGGCGTGCAGCTGCTCGAGCGAGAGGCCCTCGGGGTGCAGCGCGAGCAGGGCGAGGATCTCGGTCTGGCGCCTGTTGAGCAGCAGCCGCTGGCCGTCGAGCCATGACTCGGCGGTGCCGAGCAGGGTCATCACGAGGCCGGGCGCGCTCGGCTCGTCGCGTCGGCCCGCGACGGCGCCGGCGGGGAGCGCGGTCTCGATGAGCCGGGCCATGACCCGCGCGGTGGCGAGGCCGATCGGGTGGGTACGGTCCCAGGTCGTCGAGAGGTCGACGACGCCGAGGCGGGCGCCGGTGACCGGGTCGTGCACCGGGGCCGCCCAGCACACCCAGTTGTGCACCACCTCGGCGTAGTGCTCCGCGGAGAACACCATGGAGGGCACGTCGTCGCGGTTGGCCAGGTCGAGGGCGTTGGTGCCCACCGACTGGTCGTCCCAGCGCCCGCCGGGCACGAAGTTGACCGTCTCGGCCCGGCGTCGCATCACCCGGCCGCCGTACGTCCAGAGGATGCGCGTGTCGGGATCGGTGATGGCGATGACGAGGTCGCCGTCCTCGGCCGTGCGACGCAGGTCCTCCTCGACCCGCTCGACCGCCACCTGGAGCGGCGAGTGCCGCCAGTAGTCGGCCGTGTCCGCCTCGTCGGCGAGCGGCGCATGCGTGACGTCGGGACGGATCACCGACGACCGGGTCCAGCTGCGCAGGATCTCGGGACGGACCCGGTGCTCGACATCGTCACCGTTCTCCACGAAGGAGGTCCAGGCACGCACGGCGTCCACGCGCCGCGCCTGCAGCTCTGCTCTGGCCATCGTCACCTCGGGAAGGAGCGCCGTCGGGTCGAACCTACCCGCTCGTGACACCCGTCACTAGGAGCCGGATCCACTCGCGAGGACGGCGAGACCGTCGACGATCCGTGCCAGGCCGAAGTCCCACGCGTGGTCGGGGCTGGAGGACGTCTGCATCGCCTGCCCGGCCGCCGCGCCCACCCGCCGTGCGAGCGGGTGGTCGTCGCCGAGGTACGCCGCCAGCCGGCCGCTCCACGTGGCCCACTCCTCCTGCATGTCGGGATCCGTGGCGGCCTGCTCGGCGGCCGCTGGGTGGACGCCTGACCGGGTCACCGGCTCACGGCAGGACGTGCTCCCGGTGGATGCGGCCGTCGAGGACGCCGAGACGGCTGCCCGTGCCACCCCAGCGGCCGGCGATGATCTCCGCCGCGATCGAGATCGCGGTCTCCTCGGGCGTGCGCGCCCCGAGGTCGAGACCGATGGGGCTCGACAAGCGGGCGATCTCGTCGGCGGTCAGACCGGCCTCCTTGAGGCGCTGCTCGCGGTCCTCGTGCGTACGGCGGGAGCCCATGGCGCCGATGTAGGCGACCTCCGGCAGCCGCAGCGCCACCTCGAGCAGGGGTACGTCGAACTTCGGGTCGTGGGTGAGGACGGCGACCACCGTGCGCGCGTCGACGCGGCCCGCCTCCGCCTCCGCGGCGAGGTAGCGGTGCGGCCAGTCCACGACCACCTCGTCGGCGTCGGGGAACCGGCTGTGGGTCGCGAAGACCGGCCGGGCGTCGCAGACCGTGACGTGGTAGCCGAGGAAGGCGCCCACCCGGGCGACCGCGGCGGCGAAGTCGATCGCCCCGAAGACGAGCATCCGGGGCTTGGGCGCGAACGCCCACACGAACACCCGCATGCCCTCACCCCGCCGCTCGCCGTGCGGGCCGTAGGTGAGGGTCGCGTTGTGGCCCTGCGCCAGCAGACCGAGCGCGTCGTCGCGGATGGCGTCGTCCATCCGTTCGCTGCCCAGGCTGCCGGACACGGTCGCCGAGCCCGTCGAGGCGTCGGGCCGGATGACCAGGCGGTGCCCGAGCACCGACGCGTCGGGGTGCTCGATGACGGTGGCCAGCGCGACCGGCCGTCCGGAGCGGATGTCGGCCGCGACGTCGCCGAGCTCGGGGAACGTCTCGCGGTCGACCTTCTCGACGTAGACGTCGAGGATGCCGCCGCACGTCAGGCCCACAGCGAAGGCGTCGTCGTCAGAGACGCCGTACCGCTGCAGCACCGGCTCGCCGGAGGCCGCGACCTCCTGGGCCAGGTCGTAGACGGCGCCCTCCACGCAGCCGCCGGACACCGACCCGACTGCAGTGTCGTCCGGGCCGACGAGCATGGAGGCGCCCGGTGGGCGCGGCGCGCTCTGGAAGGTCGCCACCACGGTGCCGACCCCGACCGTCCGGCCGGACTCCCACCACGTCATCAGGTCGTCGAGCACGTCACGCATCGGCTACCACCTCCAGGAGGCGTTGGTATGTCGCCAGCGAGTGCCCGGCGACGAAGTGGTCCACGTGAGGGAGCACCGCGAGCACCCCGGCCTGGATCGGCTCGTAGCCGTCCTTGCCCCGGTGCGGATTGACCCAGACGAGACGGTGGGCGACCCGGCTGAGCTGCCGGGCCTGCTCGGCGAGCAGCGTCACGTCGCCGCGCTCCCAGCCGTCGCTGAAGACGACGACGACGGCGCCGCGTGCCATCCCGCGCCGGCCCCAGCGTTCGAGGAAGACCTGGAGCGTCTCGCCGAGGCGGGTGCCGCCGGACCAGTCGGGCACGGTGTCACCGGCCGCGACGAGCGCGCGCTCGCTGTCGCGCACGCGCAGCGCTCGGGTGAGGTGGGTGAGCCGGGTCCCGACCGTGAAGGTCTCGACGACCGGCCGTCCGCCGGTCGAGCCCGTCCTCCCCCCGATCGAGCTCGTCGACATCCGGTGGGCCAGGCGCAGCAGCGTGTCGGCGTACCCGCTCATGGATCCCGAGACGTCGATGAGCAGCACCACGCGGCGCGGCTTCGTGGCGCGCCGGCGCCAGGCGATCTCGGCGGGCTCCCCCATCCGGCGCAGGCTGGTCCGCAGGGTGCGGGCGGCGTCGACCCGGCCGCGGTGCCAGGGCCGGTGGCGGGCCGTACGGCGCTGCGGCGCCCGTGGCGTCAGGGTGTTGAACAGGGCGGCGAGCCGCTGCTTCTCCGCGGCGGTCAGCCCGGCGACGTCGCGGTGGCGCAGCACCTCGACCTCGCTCGCCATCGCCCGCGTGACGTCGTCCGCCCGATCCGCGGCACCGACGCCGTCGGCCAGCGGCAGATCCCCCACCGACTGGACCGTGGACCGCGCCGGCCGCGGCATCGGGAGCCCGTCGCGGGCGCCGAAGTAGGCCTCGAAGACCTGGTCGTAGCGGGCCAGGTCGTCGGGTCCGCCGCACAGCGTCGCGCGGCCGGCCGTGTAGGTCGCCCGGCGGTCGTCGAGCCCCACGAGCGAGACCGCCTCGAGGTAGCTCTGCGACCGGTCGGAGGTCACCGCCACGCCCGCGGCCCGGAGGGCGTGGGTGAAGCCGAGGAGGATGCGGTCCGCGGGGGTGGTCCCGATACGCTCGCTGGCGCTCGCTACTCGACCAGCGGAAGCCTCGTCCCCCACTCGACCAGCTGGAGCTTCGCTGGTCGAGTAGCCCTCGGGAGGAACGAGCGAGGGCGTATCGAGACCTCGCTCGCTCATGCGAGCAGCCGGTCGAGGGCGGCGCGGACCCGGTCGGCGTCCTCGCGGTACTTCACGAGCGCGCCGAGCGTGGCGCTCGCGGTGGCGAGGTCGACCTGGTCGCTGCCGAGGCAGGAGAGCGCACGGGCCCAGTCGAGGGTCTCGGCGACGCCCGGCGGCTTGAGCAGCCCGGCGTCGGTGCGCAGCTGCTGCACGATCCCGACGACCTGCCGGGCCAGCGCGTCGGCCACCTCCGGGGCGCGGCTGCGGACGATCTCGACCTCGCGGTCGAGGCCGGGGTGGTCGATCCAGTGGTAGAGGCAGCGCCGCTTGAGCGCATCGTGCAGCTCGCGGGTGCGGTTGGAGGTGAGGACCACGACCGGAGGCTCGGCGGCCGCGACGGTGCCGAGCTCCGGGATGGAGACCTGATAGGTCGACAGCACCTCGAGCAGGAACGCCTCGAACTCGTCGTCGGCGCGGTCGACCTCGTCGACGAGCAGCACCGCCGGGCTCTGCTGCAGCGCCGCCAGCACGGGCCGGGCGAGCAGGAAGCGCTCGTCGTAGAGGCTCTTCTCGGCCTCCTCGACCTCGGTGCCGCGGCCGGCCGCCTCGAGGGCACGCAGGTGCAGGATCTGGCGCGGGAAGTCCCAGTCGTAGAGGGCCTGCGTCGCGTCGATCCCCTCGTAGCACTGCAGCCTGATCAGCGGCAGCTCGAGCGACTCCGCGATCGCCTCGGCCAGGGCCGTCTTGCCGGTGCCCGGCTCCCCCTCGAGCAGCAGCGGTCGCTGCATCCGGAGGGCGAGGTAGGTGACGGTGGCGAGCGGCTCGTCGCACAGGTAGCCCGTCCGCCCGAGCCGAGTGCTCAGCTCCTGAGCGGACAGGGTCTCCATGTGATCCAGGCTACTCGGGGCGAGTTGGCCCGGGGTTGGTGTCAGCCGGTGTCAGCCGGGCTCAGTCGGGCTCAGTCGGGCTCCGACGCGGGCCCGGCGTCCGGATCCTCCTGCTCGGCAGCGGTCTCCTCCGCCGCCGCGCCCGACGGCTTCGACGCCGCGCCCGCGTCCTGGTCGTCCGCCTGCCGCTCGTTCTGCTCAGGGTCGCTCTCGGTCATGCCGCCCGGTGCCCGGTCCGGGTCGCGGTCACTCACGGGTGTCGACGTCCACGCCCGAGGCGAGGTCCCCGCACTCGACGAGCCGGGTGTCATGGGTCTTCAGGTAGTCGCGAGCGCCCTCGTCACCGGTGATGCTCGCCGCGATCGGCGCCCAGTGGTCCCGGCCGAGGAGGACGGGGTGCCCCGGCACGCCGCCGTACGCCGCCCGGGCCAGCGCGCCGGCCCCGGTCGACCCGGCGGCGAGCACCCGCCGCACCACGTCCCGGCCGACGTCGGGCAGGTCCACGAGGTGCACCACCGCGACGTCGGCGTCCGACCCCTCGAGCGCCCGGAGTCCGGCCCGGAGCGAGGCGCTCATCCCCTCGGCCCAGTCGCGGGCGACGACGGCCGCGACCGGCACCTGACCTTCCGAACCGTTCTCCGGCGTGTCGCGGTTCAGCAGGTCAGGTGCGCGCAGGAGCGGCAGCGCCTCGTCGACCGCGGCGCCGAGCACGACCGTGACCGCGGCGCACCCGCCGTCGAGGAGCGCGCCGACGCCGCGCGGGAGCCAGTGCCCGTCGCCGTCGGAGACCAGCGCCTTGGGGGTGCCCATCCGGCTGCCGGCGCCGGCGGCGAGCAGCAGCCCGTGGGCGGTCACTGCGGGAACGCCTCGGTGTAGAGGCGCTGGGTCTCCGGGGTCGCCGGGCCACTCATCCCGCAGCCGATCACCCGCTGGCCGTCCGCCGCGACGAGGTAGTCCTTGCCGGCCTCGAACACCGGGTCTCCCTCGATGCCGCCGGTGTCCGGGGCCGTCACGCCCCGCACCGTGACCTGGTCGCCGACCTGACCCGCGTAGACCTTCGTCGTCCGGATCGTGACCACCCCGTCGGCGATACCGAGGACGGTCCCCGCGAAGGCGATCGGCTTCTTCGCGAGCAGCTGCGCGCTGGGCATGATGCACCGGCCGGCCGCGGTCGCGGCCGCGAGCTCGGTCGTGCGGGGCGCGGACGTCGTCTGACCCGCGTTCGGCTGCGCGACCACCCCGGGCTTGGAGTGGTCGTCGCTGAACCACCAGGTCACGCCGGCCGCGATGACCACCACCGCCGCCGCGGCCACCAGCCAGGTCAGCGCGTTGCGACGACGCGTGCCGGTCTCGCGCAGGTCGGTGTGGACCACCCGGTTGAGCAGGTGGTCGACGTCGTCGGCGTCCGCGGGCGGCAGCTCGGCGGCCGGGTCGGCGGCACGGAGGCGGGCGTGGAGATCGGCGTCGGAGTCGTTCACGACCCTTCATGTCCGGCGAGGTCGCCGGACTTTCGTGCCGCCATCAGCTCGCGCAGGCGCTGGCGGGCGCGGGTGAGCCGAATGCTCACCGCGTTGGGCGTGAGCCCGACGACCGTGGCGATCTCGGCGGGCGCCAGCTGCTCCCAGGCCCAGAGCCGGATCAGCTCGCGCTCGGTGTCGGTGAGCCGCTCGAGCGCCTCGTGCAGGTCGGTCGCGTCGCTCCCGGTCGGCGTCTCGACCGGCTGCGCGGCCAGCCGGGCCCCCAGCCGTGCGCGTCGGCGTACGCCCCGCTCCGCGTTGGCCAGGCAGTTGCGCGCGACGCCGTAGAGCCACGGCAGTGGCTCGGGCGGTACGTCGTCGAAGCGCCGCCAGGCGACCAGGAGCGTGTCGCCGAGGACGTCGGCGGCGGTCTCGGCGTCGGTGCGCCGCGCGAGGTAGCGCCGCAACGGCTCCAGGCACTCGCGGGCGAGCGCCTCGAAGCGGTCGGTCCTGCTGGGCTCCACGTCTCCAGCCTCTCATCGACGGGGTGAGGTGTCTGTAACGTCAGTCCTGCTCGTTCCCAAGAGGAGGCATGAACACACCACCGAATCCGGACGTCGGCCGGATCGCCGGGGACCCGGACGCGTTCGAGGAGTTCTATCGGGCGCACCTCGGTCTGGTGCGGGGCTTCGTGGTGCGTCGCGTGAGCGACCCCCACCTCGCGGCCGACCTGATCGCCGAGGTGTTCCTCGCCGCGATCGACGGCGCCGGGGGCTACCGTGCGGACCGCGGCACACCCGCCGGCTGGCTGACCGGCGTCGCCCGCCATGTCGTGGCGGCCGAGTTCCGCCGGCAGGCCAGGGATCGGGAGGCGACGCGACGCCTCTCCGGGCGGCGCCACCTCGACGCGGACTCGCTGGCCCGTCTCGAGGAGCGCATCGACGCCGAGCGCCAGACCCGCCGTCTCTACGAGGCGCTGGCGTCCCTTCCTCGCCGCGACCGTGCGCTGATGGAGCTGGTCGCCGTCGACGGACTGACCGTGACCGAGGCTGCGGCCGTGCTGGGGGTGAAGCCGGGCACCGCGCGGGTCCGGCTGCACCGCAGCCGGGCCCGGGTCCAGTCACACCTGCTCCCGATCCAGGAGGTCTCCTCATGACACTCGACAGCTTCGAGCAGTCCCTGCTCACCGACCTGCGCGAGCACGTCGCCTCGCGCGGCACCGCCTCGGCCCGCCACACCGGACGCACCCGGCGCACCCGCCGCACCCGGCGCCGCTGGGCGCTGGCGGCCGTGCCCGCCGGCGTGGCCGCGAGCGTCGCGGTCGCGCTCAGCCTCGGCGGCTCCCCGTCGGCGTACGCCGTGGGCACGACCGCCGGCGGCGACGTCGTCGTCACCATCCACCGGCTCGACGACGCGGCCGGGCTCGAGCACGCGCTGCGCGCCCACGGGATCCGAGCCGATGTCCGCTACGACACGACGGTCGCGCCGAAGACCGACTCCGATGGCGAATCCGGAGATCCGCAATCCAAGACCGACGGTCCGGGCACCTCGGCCGCCGGCGACAGCACCTCGCAGCACACCGCCTGCTCCATCCACCTCGCCAAGTCCGACGCCGGCCTGACGTTCACCCTGAGCGCCGCGCAGGTCGCGGGCGACGCCGAGCTCGAGATCGTCACGGGCGGCTCGAACGCGGACGACGTCCACTCCCCGGTGGCCGTCTACTGGTCCGGCGGCGCCTGCTGACAAGGCCACTGACAAGGCCACTGACAGGGCCACTGACAGGGCCACTGACAGGGCCACTGACAGGGCAACAGGGCCCCAGCGCATCGCGCTGGGGCCCTGCTGGATGTCTCTTCCGGAGCGACTGGGTTTCGAGACGCGTCTCACGTCCCCCGCTGGCGCGGGGTCCGTGCCGACGCTCCTCGACCTGCCCGGCTGATCACCGTCCTCGCTGCGCTCGGACGGTGGCCGGTCAGAAGTCCATGCCGCCCATGCCGCCGGTCGGGTCGCCGCCCATGGGCGCGGCCTTCTCCGGCTTGTCGGCCACGACGGCCTCGGTGGTGAGGAACAGCGCGGCGATCGACGCGGCGTTCTGCAGCGCCGAGCGGGTCACCTTGGCCGGGTCGATGATGCCCGCGGCCAGCAGGTCGACGTACTCGCCCGTGGCGGCGTTGAGGCCGTGACCTGGGGTGAGGTTGCGGACCTTCTCCGCCACGACGCCGCCCTCGAGGCCGGCGTTGATGGCGATCTGCTTGAGCGGGGCCTCGGTCGCCAGCTTGACGATGTTGGCACCGGTGGCCTCGTCACCCTCGAGCTCGAGCTTCTCGAACGCCTTCTCGGCGGCCTGGAGCAGAGCGACGCCACCACCGGCGACGATGCCCTCCTCGACGGCGGCCTTCGCGTTGCGGACCGCGTCCTCGATGCGGTGCTTGCGCTCCTTGAGCTCGACCTCGGTGGCCGCGCCGACCTTGATGACGGCCACGCCGCCGGCCAGCTTGGCGAGGCGCTCCTGCAGCTTCTCGCGGTCGTAGTCGGAGTCCGACTTCTCGATCTCGGCGCGGATCTGGTTGACCCGGCCCTCGATCTGGGAGGCCTCGCCGGCACCGTCGACGATCGTGGTCTCGTCCTTGGTGATGACGACCTTGCGGGCCTGGCCGAGCAGCTCGAGACCGGTGTTCTCGAGCTTGAGGCCGACCTCCTCGGAGATGACCTGGCCACCGGTGAGGATCGCGATGTCCTGCAGCATGGCCTTGCGACGGTCACCGAAGCCGGGGGCCTTGACGGCGACCGACTTGAAGGTGCCACGGATCTTGTTGACGACGAGCGTGGACAGGGCCTCGCCGTCGACGTCCTCGGCGATGATGACCAGCGGCTTGCCCGACTGGATGACCTTCTCCAGCAGCGGGAGCAGGTCCTTGACGTTGGAGATCTTCTGGTTGGCGATGAGGACGTAGGCGTCCTCGAAGACCGTCTCCATGCGCTCGGGGTCGGTGACGAAGTAGGCCGAGATGTAGCCCTTGTCGAACCGCATGCCCTCGGTGAGCTCGAGGTCGAGGCCGAACGTGTTCGACTCCTCGACCGTGATCACGCCCTCCTTGCCGACCTTGTCCATCGCCTCGGCGATGATGTCGCCGACCGTGGTGTCAGCGGCGGAGATCGAGGCGGTGGAGGCGATCTGCTCCTTGGTCTCGATGTCCTTGGCGAGGGCGAGCAGCTGCTCCGACACGGCGGAGACGGCGGCCTCGATGCCGCGCTTGAGGCCCATCGGGTTGGCGCCGGCGGCGACGTTGCGCAGACCCTCGCGGACGAGCGCCTGGGCGAGCACGGTGGCGGTGGTGGTGCCGTCACCGGCGACGTCGTCGGTCTTCTTGGCGACCTCCTTGACGAGCTCCGCGCCGATCTTCTCGTAGGGGTCCTCGAGCTCGATCTCCTTGGCGATGGAGACACCGTCGTTGGTGATGGTGGGGGCGCCCCACTTCTTCTCCAGCACGACGTTGCGGCCCTTGGGGCCGAGGGTGACCTTGACGGCGTCGGCGAGGGTGTTCATGCCCCGCTCGAGACCGCGACGGGCCTCCTCGTTGAAAGCAATCAGCTTCGGCATTGCCTGGCGATCCTTCACTTGGGAAGTTCGTTGTCCCGGCCGGTGGGTTGCCCGCGACGGCACGACCAACCCTGCGGCGGCGATCCCTTCACGCCGCCCCCGGGATGGCCCAACGTCACCGGACCGGAGGTGGCACTCTCATGGCGAGAGTGCCAATGCCATGTTTAGCACTCGCCCCTGGCGAGTGCAAGGAGACCGTACGTCGACCGGCCGCGAGATACCGCACCTGGGGTGGTGCCCAGACGGGTGTCGACGTCGTACGGTGCGAGGGACCGCTGGCGTGACGTGCGTCACACCCGAGGCGCGGCGTCGCGGTCCTCGCCACCGCTGAGGTGGCGCGTCGATTGACCACTCGGAGAACCACATGGTCGACAACCACACCAGGCGCTTCCACCGGAGCGCCGTCCTGCTCGCCGCGGGCACCCTCGCGGCAGCCACCGTCTCGCTCGGCGCCTCCGCCGACGCGGCGGTGGCACCCGACCGGCCGGTCAGCGTCGACTCGCCGTACGTCAAGGCCAACGGTCGTACGCCGACACCCGGCGATGCCATCACCGCCTGCGGGACCAACCGGCGCCAGCAGAACGAGCCGACGGTCGCGATCAACCCGGCCAACACCGCCGTCGTCACCTCCGGCTCGAACGACTACTGCACCGTGGAGCTGGCGGGCGGCACTTGGGCCGGCTTCTACCGCTCCACCGACGGCGGGACGAGCTGGACCGACTCGCTGCTGCCCGGCTATCCCACCGACACCTCCCCCGAGGGTCAGGCGAGCCCGCTGCAGCAGCGCGGCATCACCAACGCCGGCGACCCGGTGCAGGCCTGGGACCGCAGCCACCGGCTGTTCTACATGGGGAACGCCTTCAACCGGGTGGCCCCGCAGAACGGCTCGGTCTGGGTCGCGACCTACGACCAGGACGCGGGCCACTACGTGCGGACGGTGATCGTCGGCCGTGGCACGCCCGCCCTCAACGGCAAGTTCAACGACAAGACCTCCATCGAGGTCGACCGCGGGCTGGCCAGCCCCTACAGCGGCAACGTCTACGTCGCCTGGAGCGTGTTCCAGGGCCTGCACGGCAACAACGAGATCATGTTCGCCCGGTCCACCGACCACGGCGCGACGTTCAGCCAGCCGCAGAAGATCTCCGAGACGTCCAAGGACAACCAGTTCGCCGACATCGCGGTCACCCGCAACGGCACCGTCTACGTCGCGTGGAACGGCTCGGTGGGCAGCCGCGCCACCGGGCACGCCGCGATGCTGTGGGTCCGCTCCAACGACGGCGGACGCACGTTCACCAAGCCGTCGGTCGCGGCCGACTTCGACGGCTTCGACGCGGCCGACTCGACCGGCGACCCCGAGGCGGCGGAGCAGGCTCGCGAGCAGGCCTTCGAGCACGCCGACGGCCCGGAGGCCGACGTCGAGCCCAGCTCGGCCGGCGACGCCCGCGACTGCGGGTCGGGCCCGTTCGCGTGCCGCAGCGGCTTCGTCTTCTTCCGCCACGACAGCCAGCCGCGGATCACCGCCGACCCGGCCGACCCGTCCAACACCGTCTACATGACCTACGACGCCACCGTGCCGGCCACGGAGGTGCCGTCCACCTCGACCTACAACACCGCCCCGGTCCGCAACGGGACGCTGATGGTCGGTCAAGGCGCGGTCTACTTCACCAAGAAGGTCGGCAACGGCGCCTGGACGGCCCCGTCGAGGCTGGCGCCGACCCCGGTCGGGCACCAGCTGTTCCCCGACATCAACGCCGACGGCGGCCACCTGTTCGCGCTCTGGCACGACAGCCGCAACGATCCCGGCTACAGCGTCCAGAACCCGCCGGGCAACGCGACCGCCACCGATGCGGCGGGATTCCACCTCGCCACCGTCGGGCTGGACACCTACGGGGCGACCTCGGTGGACGGCGGCACCACCTGGTCGGTGGTGCGGCTCTCGTCGCGCTCGCAGATGCCCAACTACGAGATGTTCGGTGACCGCCGGGTGCCCTTCCACGGCGACTACAACTACGTGTCGAGCGTCGGCAACCTCGCCTTCGGCACGTGGACGGACACGCGGCAGGTCGCCCCAGGAGACGACCCGCGCTACGTCGGCGGCGAGGGCTTCGACGTGCTGCAGTGCCGCGCGCCTCAGCCCGGCGGCACGTTCGGAGCCGACACGTGTCCCAACGCAGGTGGTCTCGACCAGGACATCTTCGGCACGTCCTTCAGCCGATGAGCCGAGCCACCAGGTGACCCAGAGCGGCGGCCGGGCCTGCGCCCGGCCGCCGCGTCGTCACGCGCCGCTCGCCAGGCGCGAGGCGACCATGTCGGCGAAGGCGGTCGCGTTGGCCGGCTCGACGTCCAGGTAGAGCCCCGGCTCGATGAGCTCCAGCTCGGAGACGACCAGGCGGTCGTCGTACTCGAGGATGTCGACGCGGGCGTAGTCGATCGGGCGTCCGTGCCGCGCGGCGGCCGCCGCGACAGCCGACTCGGCGAGGGCGGCGTGCTCCTGCGTGAGTACGACGGCCCGCGAGCTGCCGCCGTAGAGCTCGTTGACCCGGATGTCTCCACCGCCCGGCACCTTCTGGACCTGCGCGGCCGGCGTGCCGGCGAAGACGAAGACGCTGGTCTCCCCCGTGGTCCGCACCGACTCGACGAGCGGCTGGACGATCCAGGGCGCGGCGACCAGGCCCTCCAGGCCGTCGTAGGACGAGGCGGAGACCACGCAGACGCCGACGCCGCCGGCGCCCGTGCGCGGCTTGACCACGGCGCTCTCCCACCGCTCGAGGGCGGCGGCGAGGCCGGTCACGAGCGTGGTGTCGTCGAGGAGCTCGGTCGGCACGGTCGGGACACCGGCTGCGGCGAGGTCGCGCAGGTAGGCCTTGTCGGCGTTCCAGGCGATGACGTCGGCGCCGTTGAGGAGCCGCGGCACGCTGCGCGCCCACGCCAGGAACTCCGGCGTACGCCGGTAGTAGTCCCACGTGGACCGGACCGCCACGAGATCGGCGGCCGCCCAGTCGACGCCCGGGTCGTCCCAGCGCGCCCAGGCGGCGTCGACCCCGCGCTCGGCGAGGGCGGCCAGCAGGGAGTCGCCTCCGCTCTCGCCGTCGGGCATCAGCTGGAAGGTGGCAAGCAGGATCTTCGGCACGAGGAAGAAACCTACTGTCGATTCCTCATCGCCCCGCACGTCATCTCGGTGACAGACTCACCACGCACGAGAGGAACACCGCGATGACCACCTATGCCGTTCTGCTCCCCGCTGACGAGAGCACCTGGGAGAGCGCCACCGCCGAGCAGCGGGCCGCGATGTACGAGATCCACGGCCGCTTCGCCGCGATGCTCGCCGAGCGCGGCCACAAGATCCTCGGCGGCGCCGAGCTGACCCACTCCCGCACCACGAAGCAGGTCCGCCGCGACGCGTCGGGCGGCGTCGTCGTCTCCGACGGGCCCTTCGCCGAGACGGTCGAGCAGCTGACCGGCTTCTACCTCGTCGAGAGCGACGACCTCGACGACCTGCTCGAGGTCTCCGCGCTGCTCGCGAACGGCGGGGCCCCCGTCGAGGTGCGCGCCACCGTCGACCAGGGCGGTGAGTGAGGTGCAGTTCCTCGTCCTGCTGACCGCGCCCGACCACTTCGCCCGCTGGGAGGGCCTCTCCTCCGAGGAGCGCGACGACGCGATGGCGTCCTTCGGCTCCTTCGCCAAGGCGGTGCAGGAGCGCGGCGAGATCGTGGCCGGCGACGCGCTGTATGCGCCCGCCGCTGCCCGGACCGTCCAGATGGGCCCCGAGCGCGTCGTCACCGACGGGCCGTTCGCGGAGACCGTCGAGCAGCTCGCCGGCTTCTACGTCATCGACGTGGACAGCCTCGAGACGGCGGTCGACCTGGCTCGGCTCCTCCCTCGCAACACCGCTGTCGAGGTGCGCCCGACGCGAGGGGTGCCGATCCGCTGACCACCCTCGAGGACCTGCTGCGCGACGAGTGGGGCCGGCTGCTGGCCCTGCTCGTCGCGCAGTACCGCCGTCTCGACCTCGCCGAGGACGGGCTCGCCGACGCGTTCGAGGCGGCCGCCCGGACGTGGCCGTCGGACGGTGCGCCGGCCAACGGGCCGGCCTGGCTCCTGACGACCGCCCGCCGGCGGATCGTCGACCGGCTCCGCTCGGAGTCCGTCCTGGCACGGCGGATGCCGCTGCTGGAGGTCGAGGCCTCCCTGACCCAGGAGGCGGCGCACGTGATGGCCGACGGAGGCGAGCTGGTCGCGGACGAGCGGCTGCGCCTGGTCCTGCTGTGCGCCCACCCGTCGCTCTCGCCCGAGGCGGCGGCAGCGCTGACCCTGCGGCTGGTGCTCGGTGTCGCCACCGAGGACATCGCCCGGCTCTTCCTTCAGTCGACCCCGACCATGGCGGCCCGGCTCACCCGCGCCCGCAAGCGCCTGGCCGGCGCGCGGTTCGAGGTGCCCGCGGACACGGCCGCGCTGGCCGCGCGGGTCTCGGCGGTCGCCGACATCGCCTACCTCGCCTTCACCGCGGGCTACGCCCCCGGCAGCGGCCCGGACGTCGTACGGACCCAGCTGGCGGGCGAGGCCGTGCGGCTGGTGCGCGTGCTCCGATCGCTGCTGCCGCACTCCGATGCCGAGGTCGACGCCCTGCTGGCCCTCCTGCTGCTGCAGCACTCCCGGCGCGATGCCCGCGTGCGCGACGGCGCGCTCGTCCTGCTCGCCGACCAGGACCGGACGCGGTGGCACCACGACGAGATCGCCGAGGGGCTGGCCCTGCTCGAGCCGCTGGTCCACGAGCCACCCGCGCCCTATCTGGTCCAGGCCCTCATCGCCGCCGAGCACGCGATCGCACCGTCGTCGGCGGCCACGGCGTGGGACCGCATCGTGGCGAGGTACGACGAGCTGCTCACCCTGCTCGACACCCCGGTCGTCCGGCTCAACCGCGCGGTCGCGGTCGCCGAGGCGTCCGGGCCCGAGGCCGGGCTCGACGCGCTGGGCTCGGTCGCGCTCTCGGGCCACCGGCTGCCGGCCACCCGCGCGGAGCTGCTGCTGCGCGCCGGGCGGCCCGACGAGGCACGGATCGCGTTCACCACCGCGATCGCGTTGTGCGGCAACGGTGCCGAGCGGGCGCACCTGGAGGGTCGGCTGGCGGAGGCGGATGTTCATCGAGGTATGCAGCCGAATGCGCACTCCCCCAGCGGAGCTCCGCAGGGAAAGTGACGGTTCGGCTGCATACCTCGATGAACCGACCAACCCGCCCCAGCCTCAGGCGAGCGCCTTGACCAACCGCTCGAACGCGAGGTCGTCGCGCTGCGGGAGACCGAACCGCTCGTCTCCGTAGGGGAACGGCGACAGCTCACCGGTCCGCCGGTAGCCGCGCCGCACGTAGAAGGCGATCAGCTCCTCGCGGACCGAGATCACGGTCATCTCCATCGTCGTGGCGCCCCAGTCCTCGCGGGCGACCCGCTCCGCCTCAGCCATGACGACCTTGCCGAGCCCGCCACCTTGGAGACCGGGCCGGACCGCGAACATCCCGAAGTAGCAGGCCTCGCCGCGGCGCTCCAGCTGGCAGCAGGCGATCAGCGACCCGTCCTGGTGGGCGAGCAGCATCCGGCTGTCGGGGCGCTCGATGACCTCGCGGACGCCCTCGGGGTCGGTGCGCTGACCCTCGAGGATGTCGGCCTCGGTGGTCCAGCCGCCGCGGCTCGCGTCCCCGCGGTAGGCGGACTCGACGAGGGCGACCACCTCGGGTACGTCGGCGGTCGTGGCGTCGCGGTAGGTGAGGATCGGGCCGTTCAGCACGACGTACAACCTAGCGAGCGGTCAGGAGCTGGAGCGCACGACCAGGTGGGTGGGCAGCATGCGCGTGGCGGGCTCGTCGTCGGGGGCGCGGATCGCCTCGGTCAGCATCTCGACCATGGCGCGACCCATCGCGTCGGCGGACTGATGGACGCTCGTGAGGTCGAGCGAGACGGCGACCGCCGAGTCGTCGAAGCCGACGACGGCGACGTCCTCGGGCACCGTCCGGCCGGTCTCTCGGAGCACGGTCATCGCGCCCGCGGCCATCGGGTCGCTCGCGGCGAAGACCGCGTCGAGGTCGGGGTGCTGCTCCAGCAGCGTGCGCATCGCAGCCTCGCCACTGGCCTGGCTGAAGTCGCCGTACTGCACCGTGAGCGGCTCGAGGCCGGCCTCTCGCAGCCCGCTCAGGTAGCCCTCGAGACGGTGGTGGCCGACGGTCATGTCCGCCGGTCCGGCGATGGTCGCGATCCGGCTGCGACCGCGCTCGAGCAGGTGGGCGACGGCGAGCCGGGCACCCTCGGCGTTGTCGTTGTCGACGTACCCGACCCCGGGGCCGGGTCGCGGACCGCCGCCGAGCACGACCGGGATGCCGTGCCCGCGGATGCGCGTGGGGAGCGTGTCGTCGTCGTGGAGCGAGAGCAGGAGGACACCGTCGACGTGCTGGCGGGTGAGGTAGTCGTCGATGTGGCCCGCGCGCTCGGCCGGCGCGAGCAGGAGCACCAGCTGCTTGTCGGCCTCGGCCACCGCCGTGCCGATGCCGCGCACGACGCCGGCG
Source organism: Nocardioides sp. CER19 (assembly GCF_029846275.1). Taxonomy (GTDB): domain Bacteria; phylum Actinomycetota; class Actinomycetes; order Propionibacteriales; family Nocardioidaceae; genus Nocardioides. The sequence goes on along the minus strand of NZ_JARVWS010000001.1, from coordinate 969,702 downwards.
AAGAACGGCTCGCCGAAGACGCGCTCCTCCGACTCCGCGATGACCAGCGCTATCGCGTCGGTGCGGTTGGTGACCAGCGACCGGGCGGCCCGGTTGGGCACGTAGCCGAGCTCGTCGATGGCGGTCTGGACCGCCTCCCGCGCCTGGGCTGACACGCGGGACGCGCCGTTGATGACGCGCGACGCGGTCCCCCGCCCGACCCCGGCCCGCGCCGCCACGTCCTCGAGCGTGGGACGGCGAGCCTGTGACATGCGGCTCAGACTATTCGGGTCAGGTCGGGATCCGGTGCCCGAACGGCACCGTGTCGGAGACCCCGAGCGCGACGAGCACCGACGGCAGGAGCGCCTCGGCGGTACGCCGGTAGCCGAGCTCGCTCGGGTGGAACCGGTCGAGGCTGAACATCTCGTCGGGGTTGGTGATGAAGAACGGCCCGACGATCTTCGCCAGGCTGACGACGTAGGCGCCCGCGTCGAGCGCCGCCTCGGTCTGCGCCGCGGCCAGCTGACGTGACGCCCGGGACCCGAGCGCGCGGAGCGGGTTCGGGACGGCGCGGAGGGCGCCGAGGTCGGGACAGGTCCCCACGACGACCGGGACGCCGCGCTCGCGCAGCCGCGCGACGACCTCGGCCAGGTGCTGGGCCGACTCCGCGACCGGTACCCGGTGGATGACGTCGTTGCCGCCGACGATGACGACCGCGACGTCGGGGTCGTACGTCGGCGGAAGGGCCTCGATCTGTGCCATCACCTGCGCCGACTCGGTGCCGACGACCGCGGCGGTGGTGAGGTCGACCGACCGGTGGGTGGCCTTCGCGATCTTCTTGGCGAGCCTGGCGCCCAGCGTCCCGCTGCCGTCCTCCGCGCCGAGCCCGGCCGCGATCGAGTCGCCGAGAACGAGGAGCCGGATCGGGTCGCCGTACCGCCTCTTGTAGACCTTGTCCGCCTCCGGCGCGACCTCGCCCAGCGGCTTCCCGATGAGCGCGCGGGCGGCCGCGGCCTGGCGCTTGAGGAGGTGCCGGGCGCCCACGCCGACGGCCGCGCCCAGCGCCCCGACGGCACCCGCGACGCCCGCGGTCACCGCGACCGCACCGAGCATCCGGGGGTTGACTCGCTCCATGCCGCGCTGTCTACCCGGGAGCGGTGAACCGGCGGTGAACCGACCGCGGCCGCCGACCTACGCCAGCCCGGCGGCCTCGAAGGCGTCGTAGGAGGCGGCGATGGTGGCGCGCGGGCCGACCCTGCCGGAGACCGCGTCGAGGGTCTTCAGGCCGTGACCGGTGTTGATGATGACCGTCTCGAGCGAGGTGTCGAGCTGGCCGGTCTCGACCAGCTTCTTGAGCACCGCCGTGGTCGTGCCGCCGGCGGTCTCGGTGAAGACGCCCTCGGTGCGGGCCAGCAGCACGATCGCGTCGCGGATCTCGTCGTCGGTCACCTGCTCGACGGCACCGCCGGTGGCGCGGGTGATGTCGAGGACGTAGATGCCGTCGGCGGGGTTGCCGATGGCGAGCGACTTGGCGATGGTGTCGGGCTTGACCGGTCGGATCGCGTCGACGCCCGCCTTGTAGGCGGTCGCGACCGGGCCGCAGCCCTCGGCCTGGGCGCCGAACACCTTGTAGGGCTTGTCCTCGACGAGGCCGAGCGCGATGAGCTCCTGGAACGCCTTGTGCACCTTGGTCAGCTGCGAGCCGGACGCCACCGGGATGACGATCTGGTCGGGGAGCCGCCAGCCGAGCTGCTCGGCGATCTCGTAGCCGAGCGTCTTGGAGCCCTCGGCGTAGAACGGGCGGACGTTGACGTTGACGAAGGCCCAGCCCTCCTCCTCGGCGGCGATCTCCTGGGCCAGCTTGTTGACGTCGTCGTAGTTGCCGTCGACGGCGACCAGGCTGTCGGTGAAGACGGCCGAGTTGACCTGCTTGGGCTGCTCGAGGTTGCTCGGGATGAAGACGACCGTGCGGATCCCGGCGCGGGCGCCGGCCGCGGCGACCGCGTTGGCGAGGTTGCCGGTCGAGGGGCAGGCGAAGACCTTGGCGTGGAACTCGCGGGCGGCGCTCAGCGCGCAGGCGACGACGCGGTCCTTGAACGAGTTGGTCGGGTTGGTGCTGTCGTCCTTCACCCACAGCGACGCGATGCCGAGCTCACGGCCGAGGTTGTCGGCGCGCAGCAGCCGGGTGAAGCCGGGCTCGGTGTTGGGGCTCTGCTCGATGTCGGTGGGCACGGGCAGCAGCGCCTTGTAGCGCCAGATGTTCGCCGGTCCGGCGGCGATGTCCTCGCGGGTGATCGCCGGGAAGTCGTAGGCCACCTCGAGTGGCCCGAAACACTCCGGGCAGGCGTACGACGGCCCGAGGTCGACCTTCGCGCCGCACTCGCGACACGACAGGGCGACGGCGTTGCCGAAGGCACCCTCGCGAACGGTCTCCAGCTCCGACACAACTGCGCTCATGAGTCCTCCTCCTCATCTTCCCCGTGCGCGGATCTCGCGTCGGGCCGGAATTAGCACCTCTTCCACGAACCGACCTCACACAGGCGGCGGAGGCTCGTGGCGGTTGCCGGGACTTCAACGGGCCGTTCCCTCAGTCCCTCTCGATGAGCAGGTCTGACTCTAGGGGCGCCGGAGCCGGGCGAAGAAATCGAGAGTCCGGATGCCGGACGAAAATCTCAGCATCCGGACTCTCGAAGCGGCCGCGTCAGGCGGCGTCGGAAGCGGTCGCCCGCGCCGTTCCGCCGGCGACGTCCGCCGGCTCGAGCGCACCGCGTACGACGTCACGGACATCGCCGACGATGTGGATCGTCAGCGCGTCGCGGACCTCCGCCGGCACGTCGTCGAGGTCGGGCTCGTTGCGGAGCGGGACGAACACCTCGGTCAGGCCTGCCCGCTGGGCGGCGAGCAGCTTCTGCTTGAGCCCGCCGATCGGCAGCACCCGGCCGTTGAGGGTGACCTCGCCGGTCATGCCGACCTCACCGCGCACGGGGCGCCCGGTGGCCAGCGAGACCAGCGCCGTGACCATCGTGATGCCGGCGCTCGGCCCGTCCTTGGGTACCGCTCCCGCGGGCACGTGGACGTGCACCTGCCGGTCGAGGACCGTCGGATCGACGCCGAGCTCCGCCGCGTGGGACTGCACGTAGGACAGCGCGATCCGCGCCGACTCCTTCATCACGTCGCCCAGCTGGCCGGTGAGGGTGAGCCCCGGCTGGCCGTCCGAGGCCGAGGCCTCGATGAAGAGGACGTCGCCGCCCAGCCCGGTCACCGCGAGCCCGGTCGCGACGCCCGGGACGGCGGTGCGCTCGGCTGACTCCGGCGTGAACCGGGGCCGCCCGACCAGGCCCTTCAGGTCGTCGACGCCGACGTCGACGTGCTCCTCGCCCATCGCGAGGCGGGTCGCGGTCTTGCGCAGCGCCTTCGCGATCAGCCGCTCGAGCTGCCGTACGCCGGCCTCACGGGTGTAGTTCGCCGCCATCTCGCGCAGCGCGTCGTCGGCGACCGTCACCTCGTCAGCGGTCAGGGCAGCCCGCTCCAGCTGCCGCGGCAGCAGGAAGTCGCGGGCGATCGCGACCTTGTCGTCCTCGGTGTAGCCGTCGATCGCGACCAGCTCCATGCGGTCGAGCAGTGCCGACGGGATCGACTCGACGACGTTCGCCGTGGCGATGAAGACCACGTCGGACAGGTCGAGGTCGAGCTCGAGGTAGTGGTCGCGGAACGTGTGGTTCTGCGCCGGGTCGAGCACCTCGAGCAGCGCGGCCGCCGGGTCGCCCCGGTAGTCGGCGCCGACCTTGTCGACCTCGTCGAGCAGGACGACCGGGTTCATCGAGCCGGCCTCCTTCACGGCCCGGACGATGCGGCCGGGCAGCGCGCCGACGTACGTGCGCCGGTGACCGCGGATCTCCGCCTCGTCCCGCACGCCGCCGAGGGCGACGCGGACGAACTTCCGGCCCAACGCGCGGGCGACTGACTCGCCGAGCGAGGTCTTGCCGACGCCGGGAGGGCCGGCGAGCAGGATGACGGCACCGCTCCCGCGGCCGCCGATGACCTGGAGGCCGCGCTCGGCACGGCGGGCACGGACGGCGAGGTACTCGACGATCCGCTCCTTCACCTCGTCGAGGCCGTGGTGGTCGGCGTCGAGCACCGCACGCGCGGCCTCGATGTCGGTCGAGTCCTGCGTCGTGACGTTCCACGGCAGGTCGAGCACCGTGTCGAGCCACGTGCGGATCCACGACGTCTCGGGGTTCTGCTCCGAACCGCGCTCCAGCTTGTCGACCTCGCGGAGCGCGGCCTCGCGGACGTGCTCCGGCAGGTCGGCGGCCTCGACGCGGGCGCGGTAGTCGTCGGCACCCTCCGGCTCGCCCTCGCCGAGCTCCTTGCGGATCGCGGCGAGCTGCTGGCGCAGCAGGAACTCGCGCTGCGACTTCTCCATGCCCTCGCGGACGTCCTCGCTGATCTTGTCGGTCAGCTCCGACTCGGCGAGGTGGTCACGGGTCCAGCCGATGACCTTCTCGAGCCGCTCCTCGACCTCAGGCGTCTCGAGCAGCTCCCGCTTGCGGTCGTCCGTGAGATACGGCGCGTAGCCGGCGGTGTCGGCGATCTGGCTGGGGTCGGTGAGCTGGCTGACCTGGTCGATGATCTGCCACGCCTCGCGCCGCTGGAGCACGGCGACGACGAGCCGCTTGTACTCCTCGGCCAGCTCCTGCGCGTGGTCCGTGACGGTCTCGGTGACGGGGTCGACCTCGACCCACAGGGCGGCACCGGGGCCGGTGACGCCGGAGCCGATGCGGGCGCGGGACTCGGCCCGCAGGACGGCGGCCGGGCCGCCGCCGGAGAAGCGACCGACGCGGTCGATGGTCGCGACGGCGCCGTACGACGCGTAGCGGTCCTCGAGCCGGGGCGCGACGAGCACCCGGCCGTCGCTGCTGGCGCGCGCTGCGTCGACGGCGGCCTGGGCGGCCTCGTCCAGGGCGATCGGCACGACCATGCCCGGGAGCACGACGAGGTCCGAGACGAAGAGAACGGGAAGACGATCCACGGGGACCCTCCTGGAGTTGAGTTGTGAAGGCTCAACTTCCCTGCGGCAGAGATGCTTCCCGGTGTTCGCCTTGGGCGGACAGGGCGGCCGGCCGGAGGGTCTCGATACGCTCGCTGGCGCTCGCTAGTCGACCAGCGATCTTCGAGACCTGGTCCGATCAGCCGTCAGCCCGGGATGTCGTCGACCAGCCGACGCAGGATGTCGAGCACACCGTCGGGGCCGTCGACGACCACGTCCGAGAGCGGCACCAGCGCCGACTGCTCGTCGGAGGCCGAGCAGACGAGGAGCGTGGGCAGGCCCTCGGCGGCGTAGGCTGCCACGGTCTCGAACGCCTCGACGTCCCCGAGGTCGTCGCCGCCGAACAGGAAGCCCTTGGCGTCGAGCTGGGTGATCAGCCGATCGACGACGAGGCCCTTGTCCATCCCGCCGGAGCGCACCTCGATGACGTTGCGGCCCGGCTCGACGACGAGGTCGTGGGCGTCGGCCTGCTCCCTCAGCACCGGGAGCAGGCGCTCGAACGCCGCCTCCGCGTCCGGCAGCCGCCGGGTGTGTACGGCGACCGCGAGCCCCTTCTCCTCGACGTAGGCGTCGGCGGCGCCGGCCGTGCGCAGGGTGCGCGGGAGGTCGCGCAGGAACGTCGCCAGGCCCTGCGGCGGACGCGGGCCGACGATCGACCGCTGGGAGGCGCTCCACCGCTCGTTGCCGTACTGGCCGAAGACGTAGAGCTCCTTGCCGGCAGCGGCGACGGCGTCGCCGACGGCCTCGAGCCCGCCGAGGTCGAGCACCTGGCGCGCGGGGCGCCCGGTGACCACGGCAATCGCGCGCACCTTGCGGGCCAGGGCGACCAGGACCTCGCCGGCGTCGGGGTGGATGTGGGCCTGGGCGGGGTCGTCGACGATGGGAGAGAGCGTCCCGTCGAAGTCGAGGGCGACGATCACGCCGGGCGCCGCGGCCACCAGCGCGTCGTACCGCTGCTCCCCCTCGGGTGAGACGAACTGCATGGCCTCAAGCCAACCATGTCCGCCCATCGGCCCGGAACGCCCCCGCCGCGAACGTCAGGTGGCGGGTCTGGTTCCGGCCAGGGGTGCGGTGAGCGCGGCGAGCCCGGGCGCGACCACCCGCGACCACGAGGCGGTGATGTGGTCGTCGTCGTAGAAGACCACGTCGTCGCCGACGACCAGCGGGCACACGCCGGCGGAGCAGACGAGCGAGCGCGGGTCGACGAACCGGGCCCCGGTGCCGGCCATGCCCTGGACCGTGAACCGGTTGGAGACGATGCCGTCGCCGCCGACCGGCGACAGGCACGTCGCCTGGTCCGCGCCGGGCGTGCTCAGGCACTCGGGCGCCGGCAGCGTGCGCTGGGGGATGTCGCCGAGCACGACGACGTCGGGAGTGATCGCCGTCAGCCTCCCGACGGTCGACGCGACGCCGGCCTGCCAGGTGCGCTCCTTGCTCATGCCGGCGCGGGTGCGGGTCTGGTAGAGCCCGCGGTAGCCGATGACGACCGTGTCGGGCTTCAGCCGGGCGATCTGGGCGGCGGCCCAGGAGTGGAACGCGACGCACCCCTTGTAGTCGTGCGAGCCGAGGCTCTGCGGCACGTCGAAGGGCGTGCACGACGACTTGACGAGCGGTACGACGCGGAAGTGCTGCGTCTTGCCGATCGCGTCGAGCGCCGGCAGCCACATGCCCGCGTGTGAGTCGCCGTAGACGACCACGAGCGGGTCGGCCGTCTTGTCGCCGAACGTGCACAGCCGGGTGGTGGACGTGTCGAAGTCGGCGTAGCAGGGGAAGTCGGTCCGCCAGACGTCCTTCGCCTGGGCGTCGAGGTCGACCGCGGGCAGCGGGGCGCCGCCGCGGGCGACGGCGACGGCCTGCGCGACGGTGTCGGGGATGCTGGCCGGCTCGGGCTCGACCTTCGCCTCCGGGTGCGCCGCGAACCAGCGGTCCGAGTCCCCGCGCTCACGGGCCATGACCGCGTCCGCGTGAGACGTCGCGACGATCGCCGAGCCCACGACCAGCGACAGCGTGGCGGGCCAGAGCACGAGAGCGCGCGGGCCGTGCAGCGCCGGTAGGCCGCGCTGGAAGGTCCGCTCGACGAGCAGATAGCTGAGCACCGACACGACCAGCGTGAGCGCCAGGAGCAGGGACACGCGCTCGGCGTGGCTCCACTCCTTCGGGAGCCGGGACTCGCCGAGCACCAGCAGCGGCCAGTGCCAGAGGTAGACCGAGAACGAGATGTCACCCAGCCGGCGCAGCGGCGCCCAGGAGAGCGCCGTCGCCACCGGGCCGCGGCGCGCCGCGAGCAGTGCCATCGTCGCTGCCACCGGGATCACGGCCTGCCAGCCCGGGAACGCCGTGTCGGCGTCGACGACCACCGCGTCCCAGCCGAGGACGACGGCGCCGGTGATGCCGAGGAGCCACTGCGCCGTCCTCGGGACGCGGGGCGCGAGCACGGCGAGCAGCGCGCCGCCGCCGAGCTCGTAGCCGCGGGCGGGCGTCGAGAAGTAGGCGCCGGACGGGTCGAGGTCGGTCACCCGCAGCGACCACGCGAACGAGGCGAGCACGAGCGTGCCGGTCACCGCGAGGACGATGCCGCGGCGGGCCCGCCCTCGGACGAGCAGCGCGATGACCAGCGGCCAGAGCAGGTAGAACTGCTCCTCCACGCCGAGGGACCAGTAGTGCTGGAACGCGGACGGCAGGTCGGTGCTGAAGTAGTCGGCGCCGGTGCGCGCGAAGTGCACGTTGGCCAGGAAGCCGGCCGACCACAGCGCGTCACCGCGGGCCTGGTGGGTGCGGGCGACCGAGCCGACGAACGAGACGTAGGCCAGCGTCACGACCAGCACCAGCGTGGCGGCCGGCAGGATCCGGCGGGCGCGCCGCGCGTAGAAGTCCTTGAGGCTGATCCGCTCGGTCCGCCGCCCCTCGCTGAGCAGCATGCCGGTGATCAGGAACCCGGAGATGACGAAGAAGACGTCGACGCCGATGAAGCCGCCCTGCAGGCCCGGGACGCCGGCGTGCGCCGCAACGACCAGCCCGACCGCGATCGCGCGCAGCCCCTGGATGTCGCGGCGGCGGTTCAACGGGCGACTCCTCCAGACACGTACGCCGACCGCAGGTGCGGCCGCGCGGCCGTCGAGCCTACGACGCGACGGTCCGTGCCAGAAAACCGCTCGGACACACCGTCAGTGCAGCGGGCCGGTGAGGATGATCGTCAGCCGGTCGAGCTTCATCGGGTCGACCGCCTTGGCGGTGCGCTTGACGCCGAGGTCGAGGGCGAGCTGCTTGCCCTCGCGCTTCAGCTTCTCGGGGTAGTAGACGGTGGTCGCCGGGACGCTGCCGTACCAGTTGTCGGCGCCGACGACCTGCCACCCGATCGTCGAGGCCTTCTGGCTGACCGTGCTGGCCAGGCCCTTGGTCGGGGTGTTGTTGAAGACCTCGACCATGACCTTCTTGCGGACCACCGGCTTGGGCGTGTGCGTCGGCTTCGGGGCCGTGGTCTGGGTCGGGGTCGGGGTCGGCGTCGCCGAGGGCTCCGGCTGGGAGACGGTGGAGATCTCGCGTTCCTTCGGCCCGTCACCGCGGGTGGCCACGAAGGCCACCGCAGCCATGAGCACGGCGACGATGCTGAGCATCATCACCGGCGAGGGGAGGACGACGCCGCGCTGGTCCCTGCGACCCATGGCCCGGCTCAGATCTCGAAGCCGAGGCGGCGGGCGGAGCGCTGGCGCTGGCGGGCGGCGCGCAGGCGACGCAGGCGACGCACCAGCAGCGGGTCGGCCTCGAGTGCCTCGGGACGGTCGATGAGGGCGTTGAGGACCTGGTAGTAGCGGGTGGCGGACATGTCGAACTTCTCCCGGACGGCCGTCTCCTTGGCCCCGGCGTACTTCCACCACTGACGCTCGAAGTCGAGAATCTCGCGGTCGCGCTCGCTGAGCGCCGGGCCCTGGACCTCGCTCGGTGAGGCGGCGTTCTCCGCGGCCATCGGCTCCCCCGTCCTTGGTGATGCTGGTCGTACGTCGCCCACCACTGTAGACGAGGAATCACACCGATGTAGTTCTTCTGCGCGGCGTGCCTGCCGCGCCGGCGGAGCCGATCCACGCGGCCGTGGCCGGCGCAGATCCGTCGCCAGGTAGGTCGCTACGTTGTCCGCGTGAGCCACGACACTCCCGTCCGGTGGGGCATCCTCGCCACCGGCAAGATCGCCCACACGTTCGCCCGCGACCTCCACCGGACGCCCGGCGCCGAGCTGGTCGCGGTCGGGTCGCGCCGCCTCGGGTCGGCCGAGGCGTTCGCCGCCGAGCACGGCGGACGCCCGCACGGCTCCTACGAGGAGCTCGTCGCCGACCCGGACGTCGACGTCGTCTACATCGCGACGCCGCACGCCTTCCACCTCGACAACGCGCGCCTCGCGTTCGAGGCCGGCAAGCACGTGCTGTGCGAGAAGCCGCTCACGCTGTCCTCGGCCGAGGCCGAGGAGATGGTCGCCCTCGCCCGCCGGCACGACCGCTTCCTCATGGAGGCGATGTGGACCGCCTGCCACCCGACGATCGCGGCGCTGCGGCGCCGGCTGGCCGCCGGCGAGTTCGGGACGCCGCGACACTTCCACGCCGAGCTCGGCTTCGTGGTCACGGGCGACGCCGGCGACCGGATGTTCGACCCCGCGCTCGGCGCGTCGGCGCTGCTCGACATGGGCGTCTACCCGCTCACCGTCGCCCACCTGCTGTTCGGCGAGGCGGAGGCGACCTCAGCCCTCGCGGACACGCGGAGCGCGCCGGGCGGCACCTACGACACCGACGTCGCGATCGTCGCGCGCTACCCCCGCGGCGTGCTCGCGACCCTGACCGCGTCGATCACCTCCTGGTCCTCCCGGGCGGCGCAGATCGCCACCGACACCGGCCGGATCGACCTCGACGACTTCCACCACCCCAGCCGGGCCGTCTTCACGCCGAAGCCGGCGATCGCCGACTGGACCGCCGACGAGGCTCCCGTCGAGCCGGTCGAGATCGAGCCCGACGGCCCGCTGATCGGCGCCGGCTACGGCAACGAGATCGCCGAGGTCGGCCGCTGCCTGCGCGAAGGCCTGCGTGAGTCGCCGCTCGTCCCGCACGCGCAGACGCTCGCGCTGCTGCGCCAGATGGACGACGTACGACGCCAGGTCGGTGTGCAGTTCTCCTGACCGGTGACGCAGCCGTCCCACCGATTCCGCGGTCGGACGCTTGCGGGCGGCGTCCGCGGGGTATCTGAACCCGGCTATGGTCAAGAGCATGCAGGCCGATCTCGTGGTGGTCGCGAACCGTCTCCCGGTGGACCGGGTCACCAACAGCGACGGCACGAAGGGCTGGCGCACCTCACCCGGCGGGCTCGTCACGGCGATCGAGCCGGTGCTCCGCGAGAACGACGGGGTCTGGATCGGCTGGCCCGGCGGCACCGACACCGGGATGGAGCCGTTCACCGAAGACGGCCTGCATCTGGTGCCGCTGTCGATGTCCCCCGAGGAGATCGAGGAGCACTACGAGGGCTTCTCCAACGGAACGCTCTGGCCGCTCTACCACGACCTGGCGGCCCGGCCGTCGTTCCACCGCGAGTGGTGGGACACCTACCAGCGCGTCAACCGTCGCTTCGCCGAGAAGGCCGCCGAGCTCGCCTCCGAGGGCGCCACCGTGTGGGTGCACGACTACCAGCTGCAGCTGGTTCCCGCGATGCTGCGCGACCTGCGGCCCGACCTGACGATCGGCTTCTACCTGCACATCCCGTTCCCGCCCACCGAGCTGTTCCAGCAGCTGCCGTGGCGTCGCCAGATCCTCGAGGGGCTGCTCGGCGCCGACCTGGTCGGCTTCCAGCTCTCGGGGGCGGCCCAGAACTTCATCCGGCTGGTCCGGCAGCGGGTCGGCCACAAGACCCACCGCGACCTCGTCTACCTCCCCGACGGCCGTACCGTCCGGGCCGCCGCCTTCCCCATCTCGATCGACGCGGCAGGCCTCGAGCAGCTCGCCCAGACCGAGCCGGTGCTCGAGCGGTCCAAGGAGATCCGCGAGGCACTCGGCAACCCGCGCAAGGTCTTCCTCGGCGTCGACCGGCTCGACTACACGAAGGGCATCTACGCACGGCTGCGCGCCTTCGCCGAGGTCATCGCCGACGGCAACCTCGATGTCGACGACGCGGTATTCGTGCAGGTCGCGGTGCCCAGTCGCGAGCAGGTCGAGGAGTACAAGGTGCTCCGCGACGACATCGAGCGCCTCGTCGGCCGCATCAACGGCGACCATGGCAAGCTCGGGCGCCCCGCCATCCACTACCTGCACTCCTCCTACCCGCGGGAGGAGATGGCCGCGCTCTACCGCACCGCCGACGTCATGGTCGTGACGCCCTACCGCGACGGCATGAACCTCGTCGCCAAGGAGTACGTCGCCTGCCGGGCCTCCGACGACGGCGCGCTCGTCCTCTCCGAGTTCGCCGGCGCGGCCGACGAGCTGCGCCAGGCGTGGCTGGTCAACCCCTACGACCTCAACGGCATGAAGCAGGCCCTGCTCGACGCCTACCGGGCCGAGGACCGCGAGCTGGCCCGCCGGATGCGGGCGATGCGCCGGACCATCCGGCAGCACGACGTCGCGGCGTGGGCGGCCGAGTACATGACGTCTCTCGCCGGGGTCCCGGGCAGCCACGGCAAGACGCTGCGGCCCGCCCGCAAGTCCTAGCCCGAGTCCTACCGAGTCCTCCCGAGGCCTCCCGAGTCCTCGCCGAAGTCGCCCGCCGGCGCGCGACGGCCGGTACGTTTCCGCCATGCCTCCCCTCGGGCGCGCCGTGCGCGCCGGCTACGGCTCCGGCTCGGTCGCGACCGGCGCGTTCGGGACCGTGCCGGGGCTGATGCTGCTGCCCTACCTCACCGACACCCTCGGCGTGGCCGCCCTTCTGGCCGGCGCGATCGTGCTGCTGCCGAAGGCGTGGGACGTCGTCCTCAACCCCTACGCCGGCCGGCTCTCCGACCGCACCGTCGACCCGCGCGGCCCGCGCCGTCCGTGGCTGCTGCGCGGCGGCCTCGGGCTGGCAGCCGGCTTCGCGCTGCTGTTCGCGGCGCCGTCGATGCCGCTGGCCGCCGAGGCCGCGTGGGTGCTGCTGGTGTTCCTGGCCACCGCGACGGCGTACGCGTTCTTCCAGGTGCCCTACGTCGCGATGCCCGCCGAGCTGACCGACTCCTACGACGAGCGCACCCGCCTGATGACCTGGCGGGTGGCGATCCTCGCCCTCACGATCCTCGTCGCAGGCGGCACCGCTCCGGCGATCCGCGACGCCGTCGGCGGCCGGGACGGCTACCGCGTGATGGGCCTGCTGATGGCCTGCCTCATGCTGGTCGGCGTCGTCTCGGCGTACGTCGGCACGCGGCGCGCTCCCGTCAGGACCGTGACCGCCGGCGCCGGCGGGCTGCGCGACCAGCTCCGCATCGTCGCGGGCGCGCGGGACTTCCGGCTGCTGCTGACGACCTTCATCGTGCAGGCGCTGGCGACCGGCGCGATGCTCGCGGGCGTCGACTACCTGGCCTCGGACGTGCTCGACCGCACGGCGGCGTCGACCGTCCTGTTCGTCTGCTTCGTCGGACCCGCGCTGCTCCTCACCCCGGTGTGGGCGCGGGTCGGCGCCCGCGTCGGCAAGCGGACCGGCTACACGTGGTCCTCGGTGTTCCTGGCAGTCGGCGCGCTGGGTACGGCGACCGCCCAGGTCGCGCCCCTGCCGGTGGTCTACCTGTGCACAGCGCTGGCCGGCGTGGGCTACGCCGGCTGCCAGATGTTCCCCATGGCGATGCTGCCCGACGCCGCCGCCGTGGACGCCCGGCGGACCGGCTCGTCGCGGGTCGGCGTCTACACGGGCGTCTGGACCGCCGGGGAGACCCTCGGCCTCGCCCTCGGCCCCGGCCTGTTCGCGCTGGTGCTCGCCGTCGGCGGCTACCGCTCGTCGACCACCGGCGGCACCACCCAGCCCGACTCGGCCCTCACCGCGATCACGCTCGGCTTCGGCGTGGTGCCCGCCGTGCTCGTCGTCGCCAGCCTCTGGTGGCTGCGCCGCTACTCGCTGAGCGCGGACGTCGTCGGCTCGGCTGAGAGGGTGTCCGCATGACCGACCCGCTGACCCGGCTGCGCCAGCTGCAGGCCGCCGACCTGCCCGTCCACGGTGGCCGGACCCTCGCCTACGTCTACGACTCCGGGCTGCCCGACGTCGACGCGATCGGGCGCGAGGCCGTGGCCGCCTACGCCGGCTCGAACGGCCTCGACCCGACCGCCTTCCCGAGCATGCTCCAGATGGAGAACGAGCTGGTCGGCTACGCGTGTGGCCTGCTGGACGCTCCCGACACCGCGGTCGGCACGGTCACCAGCGGGGGCACGGAGTCGGTGCTGCTGGCCGTCCAGGGTGCCCGGGACGCGCGCCCGGACGTCGTCCGGCCACGGATGGTGATCCCGTCGACCGCCCACGCCGCCTTCCACAAGGCGGCGCACTACTTCGGGGTCGAGCCGGTGGTCGTCCCGGTCGGGCCCGACTTCCGGGCCGATGCGGACGCGATGGCGGCCGCCATCGACGAGAGCACGGTGCTCGTCGTGGCCAGCGCGCCGTCGTACGCGCACGGGGTGGTCGACCCGGTCCCGGCGATCGCGGCCGCGGCCGCTGCGGCCGGCGTGCGGTGCCACGTCGACGCCTGCATCGGTGGCTGGGTGCTGCCGTTCGCGCCGCGGATCGGACGCGACGTGCCGCCGTGGACGTTCGCGGTCGAGGGCGTCACCTCGATCTCCGTCGACACCCACAAGTACGCCTACGCCCCGAAGGGCACCTCGCTGCTCCTGCACCGCACCCCCGAGCTCCGACGGCCGCAATACTTCGCCTCCGCCGCCTGGCCCGGCTACACGATGCTCAACTCCACGCTCCAGTCGACGAAGTCGGGCGGGCCGCTCGCCGGCGCCTGGGCCGTCACGCAGGCCATCGGCTCCGAGGGGTACGCCGCCCTGGCCGGCCAGGTCTTCGAGGCGGTCGACCTCGTCGTCGCCGGGATCGCGGCCCTTCCGCCGCTGCGGCTCGTCGCCCACCCGGACTCGACGCTGGTCGCCTTCACGACCGACGACACGCTCGACCCGTTCACCCTCATCGACGAGCTGGTCGCCCGTGGCTGGTTCGTCCAGCCGCAGCTCTCCTTCGCCGGGCTGCCGGCGACCGTCCACCTGTCGCTCTCGGCCGCGACGCTGCCGCACGTGCCGGAGTTCCTCGACGCACTGGCAGCCGCGGTCGAGGCGGCCGTCGCCGCCGGACCGGTGGCGGTCGACGCCGGCGTCGCCGACTTCGTGACCGCGCTCGACCCGACGACGCTCAGCGACGACGACTTCGACGGCCTGCTCGCCTTCGCCGGCCTCGCCGGCGAGGGCGTGGCCCTCCCCGACCGGATGGCGCCCGTCAACGCGCTGCTCGACCTCGCCTCGCCGGCCACCCGGGAGGCGGTCCTCGTCGCGTTCCTGGACCGGCTGTCCCGGCCGGTGCGCGCGACGATCTAGCGCCGTTCAGTCCTCGGGGTCGGGGACGACCTTCTCCACGACCTTCGCCACCAGCTTCTCGGCACCCTCGACAACGGTCTCCGCCACCGGACCGAGGTGCTCGGCGACCTCCTCGACCTTCTCGATGCCCTCTTCGACCTTGTTCTCGACGACGTGGGAGGCGACGTTCTCGATCGTGCGGCCGACCCCTTCCTCGATGACGTCGGCGAGCGAGGGAGGACCGCGGTCGATGAGGTCGAGACGGTTGGTCGCCTCCGCGAACCGGAGGTAGGTGTCGACGCTGCTCACGACGACCCGCGCGTCGACGGTCACCAGCTCGATGCCCATGAGCGCGACGCGGGCGTAGGCGTCCACGACGATGCCCTTGTCGAGGACGATCTCGAGGACGTCCGCCAGGCCGCTGGGGGCCGGGCGCGCGAGGTAGCCACCCCCGCTTCCGGTCATCAGGCGCTCCCCTCCTGGACACGTCGGCAGACCGAGCTGCCGTGCCTTCGCGGTAACCGGCGAGACGCTCTGCGAACCCTCGTGCGCCCCGTGAATGCCGACGTGGATTCCGACGTGGATTCCGACGTGGATCCCGACCTGGATGCGGACGTGAATGTCGTCCGGCGAGTCTGGGTACGCGGAACCCATGGGCGCGGACCCGGCTCTTGTTCGCATGCTTCGCGCCGGGCGCGACGAAGGTCGTGACCTGGAGGAGGCCTTGGACGGTCTCGCCCTCGTCTTCGGTCGCCCGAGGACGGCCGAGCGGATCGGCCCGCACGTCACGTGTCGCGAGGCGAACCTCATCGCGTACGTCCTCGTGGCGAGCCGTCACCGCGACGCCGCCGTCGTCTGGCTGGACGAGCACGCCGCGAGCGACACCGAGGACGACCTGCACGGCGGCGCGGGCTTCGACGCGGCTCGCTACATCACCCGCGGTGGCTGAGCCGGTCGCGGCTCTCGGCGCGAGCGGCGCCCGGAGGCCTCAGGCGAGCGCGGGGACGACCTCGCGCTCGAAGAGCTCCACTCCCGAGGTGTCGTAGGCCAGCTCCGGGAAGTAGCCGATGAAGTAGGACATGCCCAGGTCACCGACGGCCGAGAGCCGCTCGACGATCTGCTCGGGCGTGCCGGCGAGGGCCCCGGAGAGGATCTGGGCGGCGTACTCGGCGCCGCGCGCTTCGCCCAGCACCTGCTGGAAGCGGTCGGTGAAGCGGGCCTTCCGGTCCTCCACCTCGGCCTCGGTCGTCCCGATGAACGTGTTGTAGTTGGCCGACCGGGTGATCTCGCCGAAGTCGCGGCCGACCGTGCGGCAGTGCTCCTCGAGCAGCGCCGACTTGTGCGTGAAGCCCTCGGGCGACCCGTCGAAGTTGGTGTAGTCGGCGTACTGCGCCGCGATCTTGAGGGTGACCTTCTCGCCACCGCCCGCGATCCACAGCGGGATGCCGCTCGGCCCCTGCTGCAGCGGCAGCGGGCGGCAGATGGCGCCGTCGACCTGGTAGTACTCGCCGTCGAGCGTCGCGGTCCCCTTGGTCCACGCCTGGCGGAAGATCTCGACGCCCTCGCGGAGGCGGCCGAGCCGCTCCTTCGGCCCCGGGAAGCCGTAGCCGTAGGCGCGCCACTCGTGCTCGTACCAGCCGCCGCCGATGCCCATCTCGATCCGCCCCGAGGAGACGTGGTCGACGGTCGCCGCGACCTTCGCCAGGTACGCCGGGTTGCGATAGGCCATGCAGGTGCACATCTGGCCGAGCCGGATGCGCGACGTGTCGGCCGCGAACGCCGCCATCAGGGTCCACGCCTCGTGGGTGGCCTCCTCGGACGGCTCCGGCGTCGTGTGGAAGTGGTCGTAGACCCAGAGGGACTCCCAGGCCTCGACGCCGTCGAAGCGACGCGCGAGGTCGCGCATCGTCGTCCACTGATCGGCGGGATCGATGCCCACCAGGTCATAGCGCCAGCCCTGCGGGACGAAGACTCCGAACCTCATGTGCGCAAGGTACCCATCGTCCCGGGTACTCCATGACCGACCCCTCGGCCGACCGGTGCTGACGGCGGGTCGACCGGCACGTGAACCCTTGGCCGTCGAGGTCGTGTCGACTGGCCCGGAGGCCGCTCGCTGAGGCAACGTGGTCGCCAGGAAGCCCGACGACGCCCCGAGAGGTGGATCCGTGCGCCGACCACGACGCCGTGCACCGAGGCGCCTCGTCGTCCTCGCCGCCGCAGTGCTGATGGCCGTCCCGGCCGCGCCGGGGCGAGCCGATGCCCAGCCCGCCGGCGCCACGGGGACGTTCTTCTGGGCGAACGCCTGGGCCGCCCACCACACGGCGGCGCGGGGCGCGAGCTCGGGCCCGCAGCGCATGCGCCGGCTGGTGCGGCTGGTCGAGCGCGCCGACATCGGGCTGGGCGCGCTCGCCGAGGTGGAGCACAGCCAGGTCGTGGCGTTCCGCCGGGCGGCGCCGACCTACCAGCTCCTCACAGGCGGCCGCGGCAACACCGTCGGCGTGTTCTGGGACACGACCGCCTACGACCTCGTGCAGAGCTACCGGTTCCGCGGGTTCAGCTATGGCGGCCGTCGGGTCCGGCTCCCGGTCGCGGTGCTGCGCGACCACGCCAGCAGCGACCTGCTCGCCCTGATCGCCGTCCACAACCCCCGCGACCGCTGGCGCGACAGCGCTCTCCGGCGGGAGCTGCAGGAGGTCAGGAACGTGCGCCGCGCCTACGACGGCCGGGTGGCCGTCTTCGTCGCCGGCGACTTCAACGCCGGCGACTCCGTGGCCTGCCGGGCGCACCGGGCCGGACTCGTCTCAGTGGCGCAGCGTCGCTGCCGCGGCTCCGCCCCGATCGACCAGCTCCTCGTCGACCGCGCCGTCCGCATCCGTGGGTACCGGCCGCTGTCCGGTCGCCGCGTCGGCCGGATCACCGACCACCCCGCCGTCTACCGCGCCCGCTTCACGCTCTCGCCGTCGACCACCTGAAAGGCCTCCGTGACCTCGCTCGGCCGCGCCGTCCTGCTCGTCGCGTCGCTCACCGCGCTGCTCGTCCCCGCCGCCCCGTCCGGGGCCCACCAGCCGAACAGCCCGGCGGAGCGCACCTCGACCGGCGCCGCGTTCTGGGCCAACGTCGGGACCGACCACCTCGCCCACCCCGGGTCCGCCGTGCACCGGGCCCGGATCCTGCTCCGCGCGCTGCGCACCCAGCACGCGACCCTGGCTATGTTCGCCGAGGCCAGCACCCGACAGGTCCGCGCCCTCCGGCGCGTCGGTGGCAGCGCCTACGGCATCGTCCCGGGACGCGGACGCGGGGAGACGAGCGCCGTCGTCTACGACACCCGCGCCTACCGGCTCGAGCGCACCGTGCGGCTGTGGTCCGTGACCTACCACGGGCGGCGCGTGCCCGAGAACGTGGCCATCCTGCGCGACCGGGCCACCGGCGCCCGGATCGCCGCACTGGCCGTCCACCACCCGTCGAGCCACACCCACCGGGGCGGCCAGGGCCGCTGGCAGCGGATCGCGTGGCAGCGTGAGATGCGGGTGCTGCGCGGTCTTCAGGCGTCGTACGACGGCCGGCTCTCGCTCTTCCTCGGCGGCGACTTCAACCAGCGGTCCACGTGTCGCCTGGTGCGCCAGAACGGGCTGGTCTCGCCGATCGGTACCGTGTCGTCGTGCCCGACCGCCCGGCCCCGCATCGACCAGCTCTTCTCCGACCCGACCGTGAGGTTCAGCGGCTACCGCGCGATCCGGCACGGCCAGGCGCTGCGGGCGACCGACCACACCGGCGTCTACACGACCGCCTTCGGGCTGCGGCAGCCCGCCTGAGCCGGTGCGAGGTGCCCCGATGAGCGCGCTCGCCGGGCTCGTCTCGAAGGGCCTCGTCGCCGAGGACTGGGCGCAGGCGCTCGCGCCGGTCGACGAGCGGATCGGCGCGATGGGCGACTTCCTGCGCCGGGAGCTGGCGCTCGGCCGGCCGTACCTCCCTGCGGGTGACCGGGTCTTCCGCGCCTTCCAGCGACCGCTCGCGTCCGTGCGGGTGCTCATCGTCGGCCAGGACCCGTACCCGACCCCGGGGCACCCGATCGGGCTGTCCTTCGCGGTCGAGGAGCACGTGCGCCCGCTGCCGGCGTCGCTGCAGAACATCTACAAGGAGCTCGCCTCCGACCTGGGCGTCACGCCGCCCGAGCACGGCGACCTGTCCGGCTGGGCCGACCGCGGCGTCATGCTGCTCAACCGGGCGCTCACCGTGCGCCCGGGGGCGTCGGCGTCACACGCCGGCAAGGGCTGGGAGGAGGTCACCTCCTGCGCGATCTCCGCCCTCGCCGCGCGGGGCGGCCCGCTGGCCGCGATCCTCTGGGGCCGCCAGGCGCAGTCCCTGAAGCCGTTGCTCGGCGGCGTCCCGTGCGTCGAGTCGGTGCACCCCTCGCCGCTCTCCGCACACCGCGGCTTCTTCGGCTCCCGCCCGTTCTCCCGCGTCAACCAGCTGCTCGTCGATCAGGGCGGCGAGCCCATGGACTGGTCGTTGCCCGCTTGACCTCCTGGTCTCGATACGCTCGCTGGCGCTCGCTACTCGACCAACGAGCCTTCGCTGGTCGAGGAGCCCGCTGTCCGCTGGTCGAGGAGCCCGCGGTCCGCTGGGCGAGTAGCCCGCGGTCCGCTGGGTCGAGTAGCCCGCGTCCGCTGGTCGAGTAGCCCGCGAGGAACGAGCGGGCGTATCGAGACCAGCCCTCGAGATCCGGGTGTCAGCCCTTCGTGATCTCGTCGAGCTCGACCAGGTCCGCAGCGGTCGGCACCCACCGCAGCGCGGCCGCGTTCGCGCGCACCTGGTCGCCCGAGGTCGCGCCCGAGATCACCGACGAGACGCCGGGCTGTGCCGCGAGTCCCGCGATGGCGACCTCGAGCGGCGAGAGGTCGCGCGCGGCGGCGTACTTCTCGAACGCCTCGATGCGGTCCCAGTCGGCGTTCGCGAGCCACTGGCCGCGACCCGGCTCGACGGCGAAGCGGGAGCCGGCCGGGGCCGCCTCGCCGCGCCGGTACTTCCCGGTGAGCAGGCCCGCCTCGAGCGGGAAGAACGGCAGTACGCCGAGCCCGAACCGCTCGGCGGCCGGGACGACCTCGGCCTCGATGTCGCGGGTGAGCAGCGAGTACTGGTTCTGCACCGAGACGAACGACTCCAGCCCGGCGGTCCGAGAGATCCACGCCGCGTCCGCGATCTGCCACCCGGCGAAGTTGGAGCACCCCAGGTAGATGACCTTCCCCTCGCGGACGAGGTCGGTCAGCGCGCTCAGCGTCTCCTCGATCGGCGTCATCGGGTCAGGGAGATGCAGCTGGTAGAGGTCGATGTGGTCCGTGCGCAGCCGCCGCAGCGACGCCTCGACCGCGCGGCGGAGGTAGCGCCGCGACCCGCGCGCACCGAAGTCCTCGCCGTTGGCGCCGCCCATGTCCTGGCCGAACTTCGTGGCGACCACGAAGGAGTCGCGCTGCCCGGTGAGCGCCTCGCCGAGCAGCTCCTCCGACACGCCGGCACCGCCGTAGATGTCGGCCGTGTCGAGCAGCGTCACGCCGGTCTCGCGAGCGGCGGCGAGGATGTCCTTGACCCCGTCGAGGTCCACGCGGCGGCCGAAGGCGTTGCAGCCGATGCCGACCGCACTCACCATCAGGCCGGAGTCGCCCAAGGGGCGGTAGCTCATCTCGACAGGCTCGACGCTTCGCATCCCGGTCACGGCTCCGACGCTACCGGGGTGGCGTCGACCCGCTTGCGCGGAGGCGCGAGGATGGGCCGGTGCAGATCCTGTCGATCCAGTCCCATGTCGCGTTCGGCTACGTCGGCAACTCCGCCGCGGTGTTCCCGCTGCAGCGCCTGGGCCACGAGGTGTGGCCGGTGCTCACGGTGAACTTCTCCAACCACACCGGGTACGGCGAGTGGCGCGGCCCGCTCATCGACCCGGCCGACGTCGCCTCGGTGATCGAGGGGATCTCCGAGCGCGGCGCACTGCCGGGGATCGACGCCGTGCTGTCCGGCTACCAGGGCGACCCGGCCGTCGGCGCTGTCATCCTCGACGCCGTCGCGAAGGTCAAGGCCGCCAACCCGGAGGCCGTCTACTGCTGCGACCCGGTGATGGGCGACGTCGGCCGGGGCTTCTTCGTGCGCCCGGGCATCCCCGAGTTCATGCGCGACCAGGTGGTGCCGGCCGCCGACATCATCACCCCCAACCACTTCGAGCTCGACTTCCTGTCCGGCCGCACGACCACCACGCTCGATGAGGTCGTCGAGGCGGTCGACGTGGTGCGGGCGACCGGTCCGCGCGACGTGCTGGTCACCTCGGTCGTCCACGGGGCGCTCGGCGCCGAGGAGCTCGACCTCGTGGCCGTGTCCGACGAAGGCGCGTGGGCGGTCACCACGCCGCTGCTGCCGATCACGCCCAACGGCGGCGGCGACACCACGGCAGCGGTCTACCTGGCCCACCTGCGCACGACACGCTCCCCCGCGACGGCGCTCGGGCTGACCGCCAACACGCTGTTCGCGATCCTCGAGCGGACCCTCGAGACCGGTCGTCGTGAGCTCGAGCTGGTCGCCGCGCAGGACGCGATCGCGGTGCCGCCGGCACGGTTCGAGGTACGCCGGCTGCGCTGACGCGTCAGAGCACCGCGAGGAGGGTCTGGATCCGCTCCATCGCCAGCGCGGCGGCCGTCGGGTCGAAGTCCTCCGTGCTCGGGTCGGCGAACAGGTGCGCGTCGCCTTCGTAGAGGAACATCTGCGCGCCCGGCACCTTCGCGGCGAACGCCTCGTCGGCGTCCTTCTCACGCCACGGGTCGTCAGCGGTCTGGTGCGTCTGGGCGGGTACGTCGGCCGGCCACAACGCGTCCCACCAACCCGGGTCGACGGCTCCGTAGAGGTAGAACGCGGCCCTGGCCCCCGGGCGCGTCAGCAGGAGCTGCGTCGCGTAGGCG
Organism: Nocardioides sp. CER19; assembly: GCF_029846275.1. Lineage (GTDB taxonomy): Bacteria > Actinomycetota > Actinomycetes > Propionibacteriales > Nocardioidaceae > Nocardioides. The sequence goes on along the minus strand of NZ_JARVWS010000001.1, from coordinate 948,250 downwards.
CAGCCCATCGACATGCCGGCATAGACGAGGTCGGTCGGCAGGGACTCGGCGGCGGCGGCCGCGCGTGCACCCAGCGTCTCCCGGCCGGTCTCGGCGGCGAAGGCCACGCCGTCCTCGACGACCTCGAACCGTCGGCCCTCGAAGAGGTCGGGGGTGTGGACCGTGTGCCCGGCGTCGCGCAGCGCGCCGGCGAACTCCTTCACGCCGTCGGTGAGCCCGAGGGCGTGGTGGAACAGCAGGATCTCAGCCATGGCCCGACCCTACGGAGGAGCGCCGACAGTGGAAATGCCCAGCGGCCACCAAGGGCGGTACGCGAACGGCTCGACGACCTGTCTCGCGCTCTTCCTCATCGGCGTCGGCGCGGGTGTCCTCGTGCTGGTCCGCTGGATCGGCTGACGCGCACCGGAGCGCCGGCGCCGCGCGGCGCCGCCCCCGGGCGTTGTGCTGAGCCGGTGACAGGAGTCGAACCCGCGACATCCTTATTACAAGTAAGGCGCTCTACCAACTGAGCTACACCGGCGCGGCCGCGAGCGGCCGGCGGCCATCCTACGAGGTCGGGAACTGCGAGGTTGCACCACCGAGCGGGTTGAATGCTCCTATGAGCCTGCTCGGCATCCCGCACCACGACGGCTCCCCGCTCTACCTCGCCGACGAGGCCCCGCACCTCGGCAACCGCGTCACGGTCCGCCTGCGGACGAGCGCCGACGACCCGGTCGAGCGCGCGTGGGTCCGGACGACGTACGACGCCGAGCCGACCTACCACGAGATGGTCGCGACCAGTGCCGAGCCCGGCGGCGAGGAGAGCCGCTGGTGGAGCGGCGAGCTGCCCGTGCACAACCCGGTGACGCACTACCGCTTCCTCATCGAGCGGGCGGACGGGACGCAGACGTGGCTGACGGCCGCCGGCGAGGTCGGGTACGACGGCAGCGACACGTTCGACTTCAAGGTGGTGGCCTACGCCCCGGCGCCGGCCTGGGCCCGCGACGGCGTCGTCTACCAGATCTTCCCCGACCGGTTCGCCCGCTCGGAGGCCGCCGACGGTCGTGAGACTCCCGCCTGGGCGGTGCCCGCCGAGTGGGACGACACGGTGATCTTCGAGGCCACCGACCCCCGCACGCCGCTGCAGCTCTTCGGCGGTGACCTCGACGGCGTGGTCGAGCACCTCGACCACCTCGAGGAGACCGGCGCCGACATCGTCTACACGACGCCGGTGTTCCCGGGCGAGAGCAACCACCGCTACAACGCCAGCACGTTCGACCACGTCGACCCGCTGCTCGGCGGCGACAAGGCCTACCAGCGGCTCAGCGAGGCCGTCCACCGGCGCGGGTGGCGGCTGCTCGGCGACCTGACCTCCAACCACACCGGCGACACCCACGAGTGGTTCCAGCAGGCGCGCGAGGGCGGCGAGACGCGCGGGTGGTACTACTTCCACGACGAGCAGGTCTACGAGTCCTGGATGGGCCACCACACCCTCCCCAAGCTCGACCACACCAACGACGACCTCCGCCGCGAGATGATCGAGGGTCCGACCTCGGTCGTGGGCCGCTGGCTGCGGCCGCCGTACGACGTGGACGGCTGGCGCATCGACGTCGCCAACATGACCGGTCGGCTCGGCCACATCGACGTCAACCACGACGTCGCCCGGATCATCCGCGCGACCGCCGCCGAGCAGCGCGAGGACACCTTCGTCGTCGGCGAGCACAACCACGACGCCTCCTCCGACATCGACGGCGACGGCTGGCACGGCACCATGAACTACTCGGGCTTCTCGTGGCCGGTCTGGTCGTGGGTCCGCGCCGAGACGACCGACGCCCGGCCGTTCGGCCGCCCGGTCGCCGTCCCGCGGCGTCCCGGCCACCTGGTGCGAGCCAGCCTCGACGAGTGGCGCGCCCGCTACGGCTGGCGCGCGACCACCCAGTCCTGGAACATCCTCAGCAGCCACGACAGCGCCCGGATCCGCACGCTGGTGCGTGACCCGGCCGTGCACCGCGTGGCCGTGGGGCTGCAGTTCACGCTGCCCGGCGTCCCCATGCTCTTCGCCGGCGACGAGATCGGCCTCGAGGGCGTCAACGGCGAGGACGGCCGACGCCCGATGCCCTGGCACCACCGCGAGAGCTGGGACACCGCCACGCTCCGGACATACGGCGCCCTGGCGTCGCTGCGCCGCGAGCACGTGGCGCTGCGCCGCGGCGGCCTGCGTTGGGCGTACGTCGACGACGACTCCCTCGTCTACCTGCGCGAGCACCCGGACGGGACGATCCTCGTCGCCGCCCGACGCGCGGCCGGCACCGAGATCGCCCTCGACCTGCCGGCGGGCGACCTGCTCCTGAGCACCGCCGGCGACGCGAGCGGCTTCGACGGAGTGGTCCCGGCCACTGACGCCCCGGCTTTCACTCTCTGGCGCCTGACCGGATGACACACTGAGGGCCGTGGCTCTCCGCATCGTCGCCAACCGCCCTGACCCGGCGATCCTGACCCTGCCCTGGGACACCCCGCTCGAGGAGTGGACCGAGCACGTCGTGCCGCTGCCGCGCGGCCTCTCCCGGCACGTGGTGCGGATCGTCCGGCTCGGCGAGCGGGTCTACGCGGTCAAGGAGACCCAGGAGGACATCGCCTTCCGGGAGTACCGGCTGCTCCGCGACCTCCAGCGGATCCAGATGCCGGCCGTCGTACCCCAGGCCGTCGTCGCCGGTCGCCCCGACGACCTGCCGGCCGCGCTCGTCACCCAGCACCTGCGCTTCTCGCTCCCCTACCGCAGCCTCTTCGAGCACGGCCTCGCTCCCGAGCAGGTGCCGAGCCTCATCGACGCGCTGGTGGTGCTGCTCGTGCGGCTCCACCTGGCCGACTTCTACTGGGGCGACGTCAGCCTCTCCAACGTGCTGTTCCGCCGCGACGCCGGCGGCTTCGCGGCCTACCTCGTCGACGCCGAGACCGGCGAGCTCAAGCAGTCCCTGTCGAAGCACATGCGGGAGTACGACGTCACCGTCGGCACGGAGAACGTCTACGCCGAGCTGATGGACGTCATGGCCAGCGGCACCGGCCGCGGCTCCGAGATCGACCCGTGGGCGATCATCGAGCGGCTGCAGACGCGCTACGAGCAGCTGTGGAACGAGCTCACCGCCGAGGAGACGTTCTCAGCCGAGGAGAGCTGGCGGGTCGAGCAGCGCATCGAGCGCCTCAACGACATGGGCTTCGACGTCGAGGAGATCGACATCGTCACCGACATCGACGGCGACGAGATGCGGCTCCAGCCGCGTGTCGTCGAGCTCGGCCACCACGCTCGAGAGCTGCAGAACCTCACGGGCATCGTCGCCGAGGACGCCCAGGCGCGGCGGCTCCTCAACGACATCGCGGCCTACACCACCTCCCGCGGCCTCGGCCGGCTCGACCGCGAGGTCGTCGCCCAGCGCTGGCTGCGCGAGATCTGGGAGCCGCTGCAGGCGATGGTCCCCGCCGAGCTGCGCGGCAAGCTCGAGCCGCCCGAGATCTTCCACGAGGTGCTCGTCCACCGCTGGTACCTCTCCGAGCAGGCCGGCCGCAGCGTCCGGCTGCTCGACGCCGCGCGCAGCTATGTCGACAACGTGCTCACCGAGAAGCCCGAGGAGGCGTTGGCCGCTGAGCCGGAGTGAGGTCCGCCCGTGGATGTTCATCGAGGTATGCAGCCGAGTCGTCACTTCCCGGCCGGAGTTCCGCTGGGGAGGTGCGCATTCGGCTGCATACCTCGATGAACCAACAGCAGGCCTCAGTACGTCAGCGGCACGTACGGATCGACATGGAGGTCTCCGTTCGTCTCCAGCCGCACCGGCTGGATCCCGACCGGCCGCCCGTCGGCGTACGTGACGAGCGAGACCTCCGCCTCCCGGCGCGGCTTGCTGCCCAGCGCGAAGGCGTACGCCGCCCCGCCGGTCGTGCCGGTCGTGTAGCTCCACCCGGCCTTGCCGTTGCTGCCCACGACCTTGGTGGGTCCGACCTGGAGGTGGAGGTGCCCGCCGACGACGAGGTCGACGCAGCCGCGCTCCAGGGCCGGGCGACCGAGGTTGGCGTCGTGGACGAGGAGGGTGGCGATCCGCTTCGGCGCGCTGCAGGCGGCGTCGGCGAGCCGGTCGGCGACCTCGTCGAAGGAGAGCCCCGTCTCGTCGCGCCAGTTGCCGAGCCCGCTCGCGCGCGGGTCCGGGACGCCGAGGAGCGTCGACCCGCCCGGGCCGTCGACGGTCTTGCCGTCGAGCATCCGCCAGCCGCGGTCGTCGAGGTAGCGGGACACGAACGTCCCGTTGTCGTGGTTGCCGGCGACGCCCCAGCGGTCCTCGATGTCATCGAAGGTCGCGTTGAGCGAGTCGAGCGAGAACGCCTCCCAGCTCGACCCGGTCGAGGTGTCGTCGCCGGCGTCGAGGACGGCGGTCGCGCCGGCCGCGTCGGCCACCGCGCGGGCCACCTGGTCGGTGCCGATGTTGTCGTGCCGGTCGGAGACGACCAGCGCCACCGTCTCACCGGCGCCGGGCTTCCGCAGCACGAGGTCCTTGGCGCGCGCCGCGGCCGCGGAGTAGAAGACCTTGCTGTTGCCGTAGGTGCTGATCGCGCTCTCGATGAGCCGCCGCGTCTGCGCGGTCGTCACGTCGCCGCGCACCTCGACGTCGCGCAGCTCGGCGGGCAGCGAGACCTCGTCGCCCAGGAAGGCCCGGAGCGGCAGCCACGACTGCTCGGCGGCGACGTCCCCGTCGGCGGAGTCGCGCGCCCACGGCTGCCAGAGCGCCAGCCCGACGGTGCCGACCAGCACGACCGCGACCGCACCCCGCCGCGGCGTCAGCCGGGCGAGCAGCTCCTGCCGCCGCCGCGCCCCGATCGCCGCCCACACCAGGATCGGCAGCGCCGCGATGGCCGCTCCCCGCAGCACGGCGTCGAGCACGAGGTCCTCCGCCGTCTCACGGAGCTTCGCCTCCTCGCCCTCGGGCGCACCGGCCAGCACGGCGTACCGCTGCATCAGCTCGCCGAGCGTCTGCGCGTCAGTCTTGCCGAGCGTCACGTCGAGGCCGAGCGGGCTGTGCGAGGGCAGCCGTACGTCGGGCAGGACCGGACCCGTGTGGATCTCGACGTCACCCGAGAACGTCGGGCGCATGGTCGCGTCGTGGGAGAACGCCGTGACGTCGCGGCTCGACCCCAGCAGGACCACGACGGACGTCGCGACGGCCAGCACGAGCCAGACCGCGACGTACACCGCGATCGTGAGCGTCCTCACCCGGTGAGTCAGGCGCGTGCCTGGGCGACCGCGTAGAGCACCACCGACGCGGCGACCGAGGCGTTCAGCGACTCGACGGCGTTGACCATCGGGATCGACACGATCTGGTCGCAGGTCTCGCCGACGAGGCGACCGAGCCCGGCCCCCTCGGCACCGACGACGACCACGAGCGGGCCGTCACCGAGCTCGAAGTCCGGCAGCGAGACGTCGGACTCCATGTCGAGCCCGACGACCATGCAGCCCGCGTCCTGGTAGGCCTTGAGCTGGCGCGTGAGGTTCACCGTCTGGGCGATCGGGATGCGCGCCGCCGCTCCCGCCGACGTCTTCCACGCCGCGGCGGTCATGCCGACGGAGCGGTTGGTCGGGATGACGACGCCGTGCGCACCGAAGGCGGCGGCCGACCGGACGATCGCCCCGAGGTTGCGCGGGTCGGTGATGTGGTCAACGACGATGATGAGCGGCGGCTCGCCGGCCTCGTCCGCGCGGTCGAGCAGGTCGTCCGGGTGGGCGTACTCGTACGCCGGGATCCGCGCCGCCAGCCCCTGGTGGCCGTTGAAGCCGGTGACCCGGTCGAGCTCCGTCTTGGTGACCTCCAGCAGACCGATGCCGTGCTCGGAGGCCAGCTGGAACGCCTCGCGCAGCCGCCCGTCGCGCTCGGCGCCCTCGGCGACGTAGACGGCGTTGACCGGCACACCCTCGCGCAGCGCCTCGACGACCGGGTTGCGCCCGATGATCCACTCGGCGTCGGACGACGACCGCTTCCGCGGGCGGCCGGCGCGCTTGGCCTCCGAGCGGCCGGCGAGCTCGGCCGCCTTGTGCGCCTTGTGGTAGGGCCGGTCCTTCGCCTTCGGCGTCGGGCCCTTGCCCTCGAGCCCTCGGCGACGCTGACCGCCGGAGCCGACGGTGGCGCCCTTCTTCTTGCCGGGCTTCACGATCGCGCCCTTGCGCTGGCTGTTTCCTGCCATCAGGAGTTCTCCGCTGTCTGTTCGTCGAGGTATGCAGGCGAATGCGCACTTCCCGTGCGGAGTTCCGCCCGGGAAGCGGCGGCTCGGCTGCATACCTCGATGGGCATACAGGCGGCCACCATCACGAGACGCTCCACTTCGGTCCGTCGGGGGTATCGGTGATCTCGACGCCCGCGGCCTTGAGCTGGTCGCGTACGGCGTCGGCGGCGGCCCAGTCCTTGGCCGCCCGGGCCGCGGCCCGCTGGTCGAGCAGGCCGGCCACCAGCGCGTCGACGACGTTGGTCAGCCGGTCGTCGGCGCCGTGGTCGGCGCCCCAGACCGGGTCGGCCGGGTTGAGGCCGAGGACGTCGAGCATGAGCAGCACGGAGCCGAGCGTCGCCTGCACGGCGTCGACGTCGCGGTCGGCGATCAGCCGGTTGCCCTCACGCACGGCCTCGTGCAGCGCGGCGATCGCGGCCGGCGTCCCGAGGTCGTCGTCCATCGCGGCGACGAACGCCTCCGGCAGCTCGGAGCCGACGCCCGCGTCCTCGGGGCCGACCAGCTCGAGCGCGCGCTCCAAGAACGACTCGACGCGCCGGAAGGCGGCGGCCGCCTCCTCGAGCGCCTCGAACGAGAACTCCACGTGCGACCGATAGTGGGCCGCCACGAGGTAGTAGCGCAGCTCGATGCCGCGGAAGCGCTGCAGCACGGCCGGGATCGTGAGCGAGTTGCCGAGCGACTTCGACATCTTCTCGCCGGCGGTGGTGATCCAGGCGTTGTGCATCCAGTACGACGCGAACGGCCGCCCGGCCGCGCGCGACTGGGCCTGCTCGTTCTCGTGGTGCGGGAAGCGCAGGTCGAGCCCACCGCCGTGGATGTCGAACGCGGGACCGAGGTACTTGCCCGCCATCGCCGAGCACTCGATGTGCCACCCGGGCCGGCCACGGCCCCACGGCGACGGCCAGGACGCGGTCTCCGGCTCGGACTCCTTGCGGCCCTTCCAGAGGGCGAAATCGCGCGGGTCGCGCTTGCCGCGCGGGTCCGCGTCGGTCGCCGCCTCCATGTCGTCGACGCGCTGCCGCGTGAGCTCGCCGTACGACGGCCACGACCGCACGTCGAAGTAGACGTCGCCCGAGCCGTCGCTGGCGGCGTAGGCGTGGCCCTTCTCGATGAGCGTCTCGATGAGCTCGACCATCTCCGGCACGTGGCCGGTCGCCAGCGGCTCGTACGTCGGCACCGAGACGTTGAGGGCGGCGTAGGCCCGGTCGAGCTCGCGCTGCATCTTCTGGGCGTGGGCGTACCACGGCCGGCCCGCGGCCTCGGCCTTCGCGAGGATCTTGTCGTCGATGTCGGTGACGTTGCGGATGAACGTCACCTCGTAGCCGCTGTGGCGCAGCCAGCGCTGCAGCACGTCGAAGTTGACGCCGCTGCGCACGTGCCCGACGTGGGGCTCGGACTGGACGGTCAGGCCACAGACGTAGAGCGACGCCTTCCCCTCCTCGAGGGGGACGAAGTCGCGGACCTCGCCGGTCGCGGTGTCGTGGAGCCTGATCACCCGGCAAGTCTAGAGAACGGGCAGGCGAGGTCAGGAAACGTGGAAGTCCACCGTGTGCCACCCGGTCGCGCCGTCCGGTGCCGGTGCGGCGCGCGCGCTGGTCTGGACCTCGCCGGTCGCGCTCGTGGCGCGGACCCTGACCTGGTGGTCGCCGCGGTGGAGCGGGACCGTGGTGCGCCACTGCACCCACGTGTCGACGCCGGGGACGCCGGCGAGGTGCGTCTGCTGCCACGCGCCGCCGTCGACCGAGATCTCGACCGCGCGCACGCCCGTGTGCTGCTGCCAGGCGGTGCCCGCCACGGTGACCTCGCCGCCGCTCACGTGCGCGCCGCCCCGCGGCACGTCGATCCGGGACGCGAGCTTGACCGGTCCGCGCGAGCTCCAGCCCTTGTCGGTCCAATAGCCCTGCGCCTTGTCGAAGCGGGTCACCTCCAGGTCCACGACCCACTTCGTGGCGCTGACGTAGCCGTAGAGCCCCGGCACGAGCATCCGCACCGGGAAGCCGTGGTCGATCGGCAGCGGCTCGCCGTTCTGGGCGAAGGCGAGCATCGCGTTGCGGTCGTCGGTGAGCACCTCGATCGGGGTGAGGCAGGTCCACCCGTCGGCGGAGGTCTGCAGAACACCGTCGGCGTCCGGGTGCACGCCGGCCGCCTGCAGCAGGGGCGCGATCCGCACGCCGCTCCACCACGCGGTGCCGATGAGGTCGCCGCCGACCTCGTTGGAGACGCAGTTGAGGGTCAGCCAGCCCTCGGTGACCGGACGCCGGACGAGGTCCGCGAAGGTGAGCTCGACAGGGTGGTCGACCATCCCGTGGATGCGCAGCGTCCAGCCGGCCGGGTCCACGGCGGGCGGCACGATCGCCGTGTCGATCCGGTAGAAGTCCCCGACCGGGGTCAGCCACGGCGGCTGGTGCGGGACGTCGAGGTCGTACGCCGCGTCGGCCGGCGGCGGTGTCACGCCGGTCAGCTCCAGGGCGCGCCGGGCCGCCTCGACCTGCCGCCGGCGCCGGCCGACCACCCGGCCGGCGTACGTCGCGACGACGGTGCCGGCCGCGACCAGGCCGGTGCGGATCAGGAACTGCCTCCGCGACGCACCTGACCCCTCGTGGGCCGCCCCCGCGGAAGGTGCGTCCGGAAGGTCAGGTGCCCGCGTCTGCAGCGGACCGGTGAGCAGCGCGAAGACGAGGACCCAGGCCGCGTAGCCGCAGACGACGCCGAACACGCCGGGAAGGTGGGGCGCCGGCTGTGCCACGACGGCGGCGAACCCGACCGCCGCCACGACGGCGTACGCCGCCGGCGGCAGCCACCACTCCGCCGGGCGACGGCGCGCGGCGACCCCGACGAGGGCGCTCAGCAGGGTGACCACCACGACGATCCCGACGACGAGGAGCGGCTTGTCGGCGTGGCCGACGGCGCGGATCGCCCGCTCGGACAGGCCGCCCGGCGTGAGCCGGATGACCCGTTCCGCGACGGCGGCGACGGGCGCCTCGTCGCCGCCGACCAGGTCGGCGGCGAGATAGCTGACGGCCAGCCCGGCGAGCGCCGACAGGGCGCCGGCGAGCGCCCACGAGGAGGCCGAGCCGACCCGCTGGTCCGTCACGTCCCCATTCTGGCGCGCGGCTCGTCACGCCGGGTCCGGCATGATCAGCGGCGTGACCCACCAGGCGACCCCCCAGGCGACCCCCCAGGCGACCCCTCGCATCGGCATCGGCACCGACGTGCACCGGCTGGTGGCCGGCGTACCCCTCCACCTCGCCGGGCTGGCCTGGCCGGACTCCGACGTCGGGCTGGAGGGTCACTCCGATGCCGACGTCGCCGCCCACGCCGCGTGCGACGCGCTGCTGTCGGCGGCCGGGCTCGGCGACCTCGGCGCCCACTTCGGCACCGACCGCCCCGAGCTGGCCGGCGCCTCGGGGGCACGGCTCCTCGGCGAGACCGCCGCGCTGGTCAGGGGCGCCGGCTACGCGATCGGCAACGTCGCGATCCAGGTCATCGGCAACCGCCCCAAGCTCGGCCCTCGCCGCGCGGAGGCCGAGACGGCCCTGTCCGAGGCGGTCGGCGCGCCGGTCTCGGTGTCGGCGACGACCACCGACGGGCTCGGCCTCACCGGTCGCGGCGAAGGCGTCGCCGCGATCGCCACAGCACTCGTCTACGCCGCCGACAGCGGCTTGCGCTGACCGACCAGTACGACGCCGTCGACGACCTTGACGTCGTACGCCGGCACACGGACGTGGGCGTCGTCGAGGCACCGCCCGGTCCGTAGGTCGAAGGCGTGCCGGTGCGCCGGCGAGGCGACGAACGGCACGTCCTCGCGCCGGCCGACGATGCCCTTCGCCATCACCGAGGCCCGCGCGAACGGGTCGTGGTTGCCGAGCGCGTAGACCTGGTCGCCGTCCGTGCGGAAGATCGCGACGGACTGGCCGTGGACGAGCGCGGTGGCGCCACGGCCGACCTCGAGCTCCGCGAGCGCGCAGACCGGCTGCCACTCCACGCCGACCGTCATGTCCCCGTCACGGCCGGGTCACGGCATCACTCCCGAGCGCCATCGCCGCCTCCTTCGGTCTTGAACGTAGGTGCGCCGTGTTGTCGACCTGTTTCGCCGTGTAACAGCCGTGAAAACGATCGGGCCAGCGCTGCCGATAGCCTCCGGTCCATGCCCAGCGCCCTCGTCGTCCTCGCCGCCGGCAGCGGCACCCGCGTCGGCGCGGGCGTCAACAAGGTGCTGCTCCCGCTCGCCGGCACCACCGTGCTGGGGCTCTCCCTGCGCGCGGCGCTCGAGGTCGACGACGTCCGCCGGATCGTCCTCGTCATCAGGCCCGGTGAGCACGACGCGGTCGCCGAGGCGGTCGTGCCGGTCCTCGGGACCGGCGAGGTGCTCGTCGTGGAGGGCGGCGCGACCCGCCACGCCTCCGAGTGGGCGGCGCTCAGCGCACTCCGCCCCGAGATCGAGGCCGGCGAGGTCGACGTGGTCGCGATCCACGACGGCGCCCGGCCGCTCGCGTCACCGGAGCTCTACGCGACCACGATCGACGTGGCACGCGAGGTCGGCGGCGCCATCCCGGTCGTCGCGATGAGCGGCGTCGCCGACCGGGCGAGCCTGGGCCCGCACACCGGCGTGGTCGGCGTCCAGACCCCGCAGGCCTTCCGCGCCGCCGAGCTGCTGGCCGCGCACACCGCGGCGCAGGAGGACGGGTTCGAGGCCACCGACACCGCCGCCTGCCTCGCCGCCTACGCGGACGTGCGCATCGCCGCAGTCCCCAGCTCGCCGCTCAACCTCAAGGTCACCTTCGCCGAGGACCTCGCGGCGGCGGAGAGCCTGCTCGGCTGACGCGGGCACAGGCGTCTACGGGGCAGCGTCAACGGGGCCAGCGTCAACGGGGCAGCGTCAGCGCCTCGAGCAGCCGTACGTCGTCCAGCGACGCGACCCGACGACCTTCCGGCGGCGCCTCGACGGTCACGACCGGGAACCGGGCGGCGAGCAGGCCGGCCAGCTCGGCGAAGTCGTGGGTGGGCAGCCCGTCGAGCGACGCGACCACCTCGGCGGGCAGCACGATCGGCGAGGTGACCACGACGAGCGCGTCGCGGTCGATCGTCGCGCCGACGTACCCGTCCTCGACCTGCTTGACGGTGTCGGTCACCGGCCGCACCGCGACGACGACAGCCGAGCGCTCCTCGCTCGTCCGCACGCAGTCGGCGAGGAACGACGCAGGCGTCATCGGGCACAGCGCATCGTGGAGCACGAAGGTGTCGCCCGACTCGACCAGGTCCGCCCAGCTGACGCCGTGGTCGACCGGCGTGATCCCGGCGTCGCCCAGCGCCCACGCGGCGCAGGCGACGAGCCCCTCGCCGTGGATGAGTGCGAACGGCAGCGAGCCACGCTCGGCCTCGACGATCGCGCCGAGCGCGGGCGGGTGGACGTCGTACGGATCGGTGGTCATCGCGACCCCACCGTATGACGTCCGGACACGGCAACGGGCCCCGGGGCATCAGCCCCGGGGCCCGTCGTCGGGTTCAGCTGGCGAGCACCTCGTCGAGCAGTGCTTCGGCCTTGTCCTCGTTGGTCCGCTCGCAGAGGGCGAGCTCGGACACCAGGATCTGGCGGGCCTTGGCGAGCATCCGCTTCTCGCCGGCGGAGAGGCCGCGGTCGCGCTCGCGGCGCCAGAGGTCACGCACGACCTCGGCGACCTTCATGACGTCGCCGCTGTGCAGCTTCTCGAGGTTGGCCTTGTAGCGTCGGGACCAGTTGGTCGGCTCCTCGACGTGGGCCGCGCGCAGGATCTCGAAGACCCGGTCGAGGCCGTCCTTGTCGACGACGTCGCGCACGCCGACCAGGTCGAGGTTGTTGGCGGGGACCCGGACGACCAGGTCTTGTTGGGCGATGATCCGAAGGACGAGGTACTGACGCTCCTCCCCCTTGATGGTTCGCATCTCGATGTCCTCGATGATCGCGGCCCCGTGGTTCGGATAGACGACGGTCTCGCCGACGGTGAAAGTCATATGTCAGGTACCCCTTCCTAGACAGCCAAGTCTACCACGCTCCTGGAGTAAGACGATTCTCGTTTTCCCAGGTCAGAGGCGCAATGCCCCCGTCCCCAGGGCTTGACAGAACCCCTGTTCGTGTGGTGGCACCCCGTGGCGGGCGTACGGCGAAGCGCCGGTCCGGCCGCAGGATTTCCCGCGCCGACGCGGGCCGCCCGGACCTCCGGGGAGGCTCATGGCGGATACTCGGGCGCATGTCCGAGGAGGCCCCGGAGGCGGCGCACACCGAGCCGACCGCGCCCGAGAGCGAGCCGGCGCCGCGGCGTCGGCGGCTGCTGCTCGACTCCCTTCCGGTCCTGCTGGTCCGGGCCGCCCATCCCCGCCAGGCGGCGCTGACCGCCGCGGCGATGGGCGCCGTCGCCGCGCTCGACGCCCGGCCCGCTCGCGAGGTCGCGCTGGTGGCCGCGACGGTGCTCGTCGGGCAGGCGGTGCTCGGCTGGCACAACGACCTCCTGGACCGCGCCCGTGACCGGGCGCACGAGCGCACCGGCAAGCCGATCGCCGACGGGCGCCTCGATCCCGGCACCGCCTGGTTCGCCTGGTGCTGCGGTGTGCTCCTGCTGGTGCCGCTGGCCGTCAACAACGGCGTGCTGGCCGGCTGCTGCTACCTCGCGTCGGTGGCGGTCGGTCTGCTCGCCAACCTGGACAACGGGCTGGTGCGGCGGGGGCTGCTCTCCTGGCTGCCCTGGGCGGTCGCCTTCAGCCTCTACCCGGCGTTCCTCTCCTACGGCGGCTGGGGCGGCCAGGCCGAGGGAGACCCGCCGCAGCCCGCGCTCGTCGGGCTGGCCGCCCTGATCGGCGTCGGCGTGCACGTCCTGACCTCGCTGTGGGGCCTCGTCGCCGACGACGCGGACGGCTGGACCTACCTCCCGCTCCGGCTCGGCCGGCGTACCGGGGCGACGCGGCTGCTCGTCCTCACCCTCGTCTACCTCCTGGTCGTGGCGGGCGCGTTCGCGGTGACCGCCCACCAGCTCGGACTGTCGCGCTGAGGCAAGACCGGACCACCTGATCGACGGCGGCCCGGCAACGGTAGGGTGGCGGCCGTGATGACGTCTCCTCGCCGCCTTCGCAACAAGCGCGCGCTCGCCGTCGCCGGCCTCGTCGCCGTTGCGGCGCCGATCCTCAGCTCCTGCGGCTTCGACTACGCCACCGACCGCCCCAACGTGATCGCCGACGGCGGCTACCACATCACCGGCGACGTCCACGTGCTCGCGGCACGCATCGTCACGCCCGCCAAGGGCAGCGGCACGTTCGTCGCGACGCTCACGGTCGACCCGCACGCCGACAGCACGCAGCTGACCGGCATCACGGGTGACGGCGTCACCGCTGGCCAGTTCTCGCCGATCGACATCCAGAGCAACGGGATGGTCAACCTCTTCACCCAGGGCGGCATCCCGGTCACCGGCTCCTTCGAGGCCGGCGACAGCGTCCCGGTGACGCTGACCTTCGCCAACGGCGACTCGATCGAGGTCAACTCGGTCGTGGTCAAGCAGTGCTACGAGTACGCCGACGTCAAGACCCTGCCCAGCACCGGCAAGAAGGGCCAGGCGCAGGCGCAGCCGACCGGCGAGCCCTACACCTGCGAGTACCCCACCTCCGGCGCCTCGCCGACCACCGGGGGCGAGTGATGTCCTACACCCTCGTCCTGCTCCGCCACGGCGAGAGCGAGTGGAACGCGCTCAACCTCTTCACGGGCTGGGTCGACGTCGCGCTCACCGACCTCGGCCGTCAGGAGGCCGTCCGCGCCGGCGCGATGATCAAGGAGGCCGGCGTACTCCCCGACGTCGTGCACACCTCGCTGCTGCGCCGCGCGATCAACACGGCCACGAGCGCCCTCGACGTCGCCGACCGGCACTGGATCCCGGTGCGGCGCAGCTGGCGTCTCAACGAGCGGCACTACGGCGCGCTCCAGGGCAAGGACAAGAAGCAGACGCTGGAGACCTACGGCGAGGAGCAGTTCATGCTCTGGCGCCGCTCGTTCGACGTGCCGCCGCCGGCGCTCGCCGACGACGACGAGTTCTCACAGGTCGGCCAGCCGCAGTACGCCGACATCCCCGACGCCGAGCTGCCCCGCACCGAGTGCCTCAAGGACGTCATCGAGCGGATGCTGCCCTACTGGGAGTCGGCGATCGTGCCTGACCTGAAGGACGGCAAGGTCGTCCTCATCGCCGCGCACGGCAACAGCCTGCGCGCGATCGTGAAGCACCTGGACGGGATCAGCGACGAGGACATCGCCGGCCTCAACATCCCGACGGGCCAGCCGCTGGTCTACCGCCTCGACGACTCGCTCCAGCCGCTCGTGCGCGGCGGCGAGTACCTCGACCCCGAGGCCGCGGCCGCTGCCGCAGCCGCTGTCGCCAACCAGGGCCGCTGACGCCCGTCTCGACACGCTCGCTGGCGCTCGCTGCTCGACCAGCGGGACCGGTCGGACCTTCGCTGGTCGAGCGGCCCTCGCGAGGGACGAGCGAGGGCTGCTCGAGACCACCGCTCAGACGGGGTTCTCGCCGGTGACGACGAAGATGACCCGCTTGGCGACCGACACCGCGTGGTCGGCGATCCGCTCGTAGTAGCGGCCGAGAAGGGCGAGGTCGACCGCCGCTTCGATGCCGAAGGCCCAGTCGTTGGAGAGCATCTCGGCGAACGTGCTCCGGCGCAGCTTGTCCATCTCGTCGTCGTCGGAGCGGAGCAGGTCGGCGGCGTCGACGTCGCGGGTCCGGATGATCTCCGCCGTACGACCCACCATGTCCTCGGCCACCTCGGCCATCCGGCAGATGGTCGGCCGCACCGGCTCCGGGACGGCGCTGTTGGGCATGCGCAGCCGCGCGATCTTCGCGACGTGCACCGACAGGTCGCCCATCCGCTCGAGGTCGCTCACCATGCGCAGCGCGGCGACGACGACACGCAGGTCGCCGGCCACCGGCGCCTGGAGCGACAGCAGCGCGAAGGCGCTGTCCTCGACCCGCTCCCGGGCGCGGTCGATCGCGTCATCCTTGCTGATGACCTCCTCGGCGATCGAGGCATCCGACTCGAGAAGCGCCTCGGTCGCCTGGGCGACGGCCACCTCGACCTGACTGCAGATGGAGGCGAGGTCGTCGAAGATGGCGTCGAGCTGATCGTGGAAAGGTTGGCGCATGACCCAAAGGTAGGCAGGTTAGATGACTACCCGGGGGCGATGGGTGAACGCGATGTGAACGTTCGGGAATTCGGCGTCCAGACGGCGAAACAGGGGTGAATCGGGGGCCTAGGCTTAGGCCTGTGAACCCGACGACGCAGGCGTTTCTCGCCGCGCTGCTCGGAGCCGTCGTCGCCGCGGCCGCCATGCTCGCGTGGCACATCAGCGACCGCCAGCAGCACCAGCTGCCGGTGACGCCGGCCCCGACCGTCCCGCCCGAGGTCGCGACCGTCCTCTCCGTGCTGCGCAGCAGCGCCGTCATCGTCGACGACGACGAGGTCGTGGTGAAGGCCAGCGCGCCGGCGTACGCCCTGGGACTCGTGCGCGGTAGCGCCCTGCTCTCGGCCGAGCTCGCCGACCTGGTCAGGCAGGTACGCCGCGACGGCCAGATCCGCGAGACCGAGCTGGTCATGAGCAGAGCCGGCGTGCCGTCCCGGCACGTGACCGCGCGCGTCGCCCCGCTGGGCTCGCGGCTGGTGCTCGCCCTCGTCGAGGACCGCACTCGCGAGCGGCGGGTCGAGGCGGTCCGACGCGACTTCGTGGCCAACGTCAGCCACGAGCTGAAGACGCCGGTCGGCGCGATCCGCGTGCTCGCGGACGCCGTCAGCGAGGCCTCCGACGACCCGACCGCGGTGAAGCGCTTCGCCAGCCGGATGCTCACCGAGAGCGACCGGCTCACCCAGCTCGTGCAGCAGATCATCGAGCTCTCCCGCCTGCAGGGCGACGAGCCGCTGGAGGCACCCGTGGCGGTCGCCGTCGACGAGGTGATCTCGGCCGCCGTCGACACGGTCGAGGTGGACGCGCACGGCAAGCGGATCTCGGTGGTGACCGGCGGCACCAAGGACCTGTTCGTCTTCGGCAACGAGGACCAGGTCGCAGCTGCCGTCACCAACCTCGTCTCCAACGCGGTCGCCTACTCCGACCCGGGCTCGAGCGTCTCGGTCACCGCCAAGGCCGACGGCGGTGCCGTCGAGATCTCGGTGGTCGACCAGGGCATCGGGATCCCGCAGGACGAGCTCGACCGCATCTTCGAGCGGTTCTACCGCGTCGACCCGGCCCGGCACCGCTCCACCGGCGGCACCGGTCTGGGGCTCTCCATCGTGAAGCACGTCGCCGCCACCCACGGCGGCGAGGTGCGGGTCTGGTCCGTCGAGGGCCAGGGCTCCACCTTCACCCTCACCCTGCCGCAGCACCAGTCGCCGAACGACCAGCTCGTGCCGGCCCGGGGAGCGGCCGAGATCTCATCGCTGAACAACAGGCCGAACAACAGGCTGAACAACAAGCTGAACAACAGGCTGAACAACAAGGAGGACCGCCCGTGACCCGGGTACTCGTCGTCGAGGACGAGGAGAGCTACAGCGAGGCGCTCTCCTACATGCTCCGCAAGGAGGGCTTCGAGGTCGCCATCGCCGAGAACGGCGACGACGCGCTCAAGGAGTTCGACCGCAACGGCGCCGACATCGTGCTGCTCGACCTGATGCTTCCGGGCATCCCCGGCACCGAGGTGTGCCGTCAGATCCGAGCCACCTCGACGGTGCCGGTCATCATGGTCAGCGCCAAGGACGACGAGGTCGACAAGGTCGTCGGCCTCGAGCTGGGCGCCGACGACTACGTGACCAAGCCGTACTCGCCGCGTGAGCTGGTCGCCCGCATCCGGGCCGTCCTGCGGCGTGGCACCGAGCCCGAGCTGGCGCCGGCCGCACTCGAGGCCGGGCCGGTCCGGATGGACGTCGAGCGCCACGTGGTGACCGTCGGCGGGTCCGAGCAGCGGCTGCCGCTCAAGGAGTTCGAGCTGCTGGAGATGTTCCTGCGCAACCCGGGCCGGGTGCTCACGCGCGGCCAGCTGATCGACCGGGTCTGGGGCAGCGACTACGTCGGCGACACCAAGACGCTCGACGTCCACGTGAAGCGGCTGCGCGCCAAGCTCGAGCCCGACCCGAGCGAGCCGAAGTACCTCGTCACCGTCCGGGGCCTGGGCTACAAGCTCGACCTCTGACGATCGCCGGAGCGACCCGGCGACGCGTGCCGCGTCGCCGGGTGGGTCAGCGCTTGCGGCTCCTGGTGATCGCGACACCGACCAGCGCGACGACGCCGCCCAGGTAGGCGAGCGCGGGCGGCGTCTCGCCGAGCAGCCCCCAGGCGAGGGCGATCGAGATGATCGGGACGACGTAGGTCGAGATGCCGAGCCTCGACGCGGAGATGTGCTGGAGCGCGTAGCCGTAGGTCGTGAACGCGATCGCCGTCGGGAACACCCCGAGGTAGACGAGCCAGAGGATCTCCGACGCCGAGGCGTCGCGCAGGTCACCGACGAGCTGGCCGATCCAGGGCAGCATCACGATCGCGCCGATGCTGCACGCGAGCCAGGTGAGGTGGACGGCCGCGTAGCGGGAGGACAGCGGCTTCTGCAGCACCAGCGAGATCGAGTACGCCGCCACGGGGATGAGGCAGAGCAGCACTCCCACGACCGAGCGGCTGCCGGAGGAGTCACCCGAGGCGAAGCCGATGATCGCGACGCCGGCGAAGGCGAGCGCCAGCCCGACGCCGAGCCGGGCCGTGAAGGCCTCGCTGAGGAAGACCGCCGCCAGGACCGCGATCACGATCGGCGACAGCTGGAGGATCATGGACGCCGTACCGGCGTCGACCGTGCGCTCGCCTGCGTTGAGGGCGAGCATGTAGGTGGCATACCAGAGCACGCCGATCACGACGATGACCCGCCAGTCGGCCGCGGTCGGGCGCGGCAGCGGGCGGCGGCGCAGGGCGACCACCGACAGGCAGGCCGCGCCGACCAGCATCCGACCGAGCGCCATCGCTCCGGGGTGGAAGGTGTCGGCGAGGTGCCGGATGGCCACGAACGCTGAAGCCCAGAAGACCAGCGTCGTGGAGACGGCGGCCACGGGCAGCCAGTTCTTGATGACCGGCGCAGCCTCGGTCGTCGTAGTCGTCACGGGAGCAGCCTAGGGAGCCGACCGGGCCCCGGTCGCGCGGGTTTCGGACAGCGCACCGCGACATCCGGCCAGAGCGGGATCAGCGCTCCAGCCACCCGCGGAACGCCTCGAGGTTCTTCGTCGACTCGCCCCTCAGTTTGCGCCACTCCCACTCCTTGCGGATGGAGGCCGCGAAGCCCAGCTCGAGGATCGGGTTGAACGACTCGTCGGCGTAGGTGAGCACCGAGCCGAGCAGACGGTCGAGCTCGTCGGACGTGACGGTGGCGAGCGGCAGCCGGCCGTCGAGGTAGATGTCGCCGTGGTGGTCGAGCGCGAAGGCCACGCCGTAGAGACGCAGGTTCTTCTCCAGCAGCCAGCGGTAGACGGCCTCGAAGTTCTCGTCGGGGCGCCGGCACACGAACGCGTGGACGCCGAGCGCGTGTCGACCCACGTCGAGCCGGACGGGCGTCTGCAGCTTGCGCTCGCCGGGCAGCGAGAACGAGAACGTCGTCTCGCCGGTCTCCGCGGCGGTCTCCTTGAACTCGAGCTCGTTGGCGGTCAGGTGCTCCCTGACGGTCGACGCCGGGTCCGTGGAGGTCATGCCACCCCTTCGTGCATGATCGATCGGGCGCTCTCGTAGATCTCGAGGGTACGGGCCGCGGTCATCTCCCACGAGAACGACCGGGCCTGCTCCAGCGCCCCCGCCTCGAGAGCGATGCGCAGGTCCTCGTCGAGGAGGATCCGTAGGAGCGCGTCCGCCCAGCGGTCGGCGTCGTGGCCGTCGACGAGCAGGCCGCTGCGGCCGTGCCGGACGGCGGTGGTCAGGCCGCCGACCGCGGCGGCGACGACGGGCGTGCCGGTGGCCTGGGCCTCGATCGCGACCAGGCCGAACGACTCGTTGTAGGACGGTACGGCGACCAGCGTCGCGGCGGCGTACCACTCGGCGAGCTCCGCCTGCGAGACCGGCGGCACGAACCGCACGACGTCGGAGATGCCCAGCTCGGCGGCCAGGGAGGCGAGCGACTCCGGCCGGTCGAGACCCGACCCGGACGGGCCGCCGACGATCGGGACGACGAGGCGACGGCGCAGCGACGGCAGCCGGTGGAGCAGCACGGCGACCGCGCGCAGCAGGACGTCGGGAGCCTTCAGCGGCTGGATCCGGCCGGCGAAGAGAAGCACGGCCGCGTCGTGGGGAAGGCCGAGCGCGGCACGTGCGGCGCCCTTGTCGAGCGGCCGGAACAGGCTCAGGTCGACGCCGGGGTGGACGACCTGGACCCGACCCGGGTCGGACTCGTAGAGGTCGACGAGCTGGCGCGCCTCCAGGTCGGTGTTGGCGACGAGCACGTCGGCGGCGTCGACCACCTGCTCCTCGCCGATGACGCGGGCGGCGGGCTCCGGGGTGTCGCCGTCAGCGAGCGCGGCGTTCTTCACCTTCGCCATCGTGTGCATGGAGTGCACGAGCGGCACGCCCCAGCGGTCGCGGGCCAGCGCGCCGACCTGGCCGGAGAGCCAGTAGTGGCTGTGCACGACGTCGTAGTAGCCCAGCGGGTGGGCGGCCTCGGCACGCAGCACCTCGCGGGCGAAGGTGCACAGCTGCCCGGGCAGCTCGCCCTTGGTGAGCCCCTCGAACGGGCCGGCGTGCACGTGGTGGACGCGGACGCCGTCCTGCGCGTCGACGACCTGAGGGAGCCGGGACGACGTCGCCCGCGTGAAGACGTCGACCTCGACACTCTGGCCGGCGAGCTGCTTGGCGAGCTCGAGCACGTAGACGTTCATGCCGCCGGCGTCACCGGTGCCGGGCTGGTCGAGCGGGGAGGTGTGCAGGCTGATCATCGCCAGACGCCTGATCGACTGCACGCGCCATCTCCTTACGTCTCCTGGAACAGTCCGTGAACACCAACCGCATCGGTACCCACTGCATTCCCGGAGCACCCCGGGGGCCCGGCGTCTACCTCCGGATGCCGGCGCCCGTGGCAGCCATCGGAGCGCCAGCGCGCGTGGTCGCGGCGCGCGCCAGCCCGGCGTAGCGGCCCTGCTTGAGCCTCGTGCTCCTCGGCTCGTAGGAACGGTGCGACGAGGTCAGGGTGGTGGTTCGCATGACGTGCTCCTGGTGTCAGCGGGTCGGCGGGTCGGGTCCACCCGCACGGGATGAGGAGCCGGGGTGCGCTGCGAGAGATACCGGGGCGTTGGTGAAGAATGACCGCCATGAGGACTGCGGTGGTGACAGGTGCGAGCAGCGGCATCGGAGCGGCGACGGCCCGCCGCCTCGCGGGGGCCGGCTTCCACGTGTTCCTCGCCGCGCGCCGTGCCGACCGGATCGAGGCGCTCGCGGCCGAGCTCGGCGGTACGGCGATCGCGACCGATGTCACCTCCGAGGAGTCGGTCGCCGCACTGGCAGCGGCGGTCGGGCCGCGGCTCGACGTACTCGTCAACAACGCGGGCGGCGCGTTCGGCTCCACCCCGGTCGCCGAGGCGGTGACCGAGGACTGGCGGCAGATGTACGAGGTCAACGTGATCGGCCTGATGCAGGTGACCCGCGCACTCCTGCCGGCGCTGGTCGCCTCCGGGGCGGGCGCGATCGTCAACGTCGGCTCGACGGCCGGCCGGATCGCCTACGAGGGCGGCGCCGGCTACACGGCCGCCAAGCACGGCACCCAGGTCGTCACCGAGACCCTGCGCCTGGAGCTGTGGGACCAGCCTGTCCGGATCATGGAGATCGCGCCCGGCATGGTGAAGACCGACGAGTTCGCGCTGGTCCGGTTCGACGGCGACGCGGCCAAGGCGGCCGCCGTCTACGAGGGCGTCGACGAGCCCCTGGTGGCCGACGACATCGCCGACGCCATCGCCTGGATGGTGACCCGGCCCGCCCACGTCAACATCGACTCGATGGTGATCAAGCCCCGCGCCCAGGCCGCCCAGCACAAGGTGCACCGGGTCTCCCACTGACGGGGAGGGCGCCCGCGAGGATTCCCCCGGGTGCCGTGTGCGGTGCCACACTGCCGGACATGCAGACGATCGGACTCGTCGGCGGGATGAGCTGGGAGAGCAGCGCCGCCTACTACGAGGGTCTCAACAAGGGCGTGCAGGAGCGGCTCGGCGGCCTCCACTCCGCCAAGGTCGTCATGTCCTCGGTCGACCTGGCCGAGCTCAACGACCTGCAGGAGAAGGGCGACTGGGACGCCGTCGCGGCGATCCTGGCCGAGGCCGCCCGCGGCGTGGCCGCGGGCGGCGCCGACTTCATCCTGCTCTGCAGCACGACGTTCCACCTGGTCTACGACAAGGTCGCGGCAGCGGTCGACGTACCCGTCCTGCACCTGGCCGACGTCCTCGCGGCCAAGTGCCAGGCGATGGGCGCGAGCACGGTCGGCTTCATCGGCACGAAGTACACGATGGACAACACGTTCTTCGCCGAGCGGATCGCCGACCACGGGCTCGACGTCAACCTCCCCGACCCGCTGCACGTCGACACCCTCGACTCGATCATCTACGACGAGCTGGTGTTCCGGAAGATCAACCCGAGCTCGCGCAAGCGGCTGCTGACGATCATCGACGAGCTGTGGGACAGCGGCGTGAGCGCCGTCCTGCTCGGCGCGACGGAGCTGTCCCTGCTGGTCCGTCCGCAGGACGTGGAGGTCCCGGTGCTCGACGTCATCACCGTGCACGTCGAGGCTGCCCTCGACCGCGCCCTCGCCTAGGGCGGGCAAGGCTCAGGTCAGCGCAGGACGAGCTCCACCACCCGACGCAGATCGGGGGTGAGCAGCAGCTCCGGCACGCGGCACCGGTCGCCGCACAGGTCGAAGTCGTAGACGAACCGGTCGGCCCCACCCACCTCCCCGCCGGGGACGTCGGCCACGTCGATGCGGCCGACGAGCGCGCGGAGCTCGTCGACGCGGTCGTCGGAGCCCTCGAGATCGACCGCGCCCTCCTTGCCGACTCCCGCCAGGCCACCCGAGCGCCGGACGGCGACGGTCGTGCTGGTGGCCGGCTGCCCGGGGGTCGCACCGGAGGGGATCGTGCCGCCGACGCCGACGGCTTCCCAGGCCTGCGAGACCACGTCGGCGTGCTCCCCCGCGGCGGCGACGGTGGCCGCCGCGAAGCCGGCGAAGTCGGTGTCGGGGCCGACCTGACCACCGGTCAGGGCGGCGTACCAGATCCGTCCGGCGCCGTCCCACGACGTGCCGCCGATGGCCGTCGCGGCGAGCTGGAACGCACGGTTGGGGATGCCCGAGTTGGTGTGCACGCCGCCGTTGTCGTCGCCCGTGTCGACGTAGTCGTCCATGGTGGCGACCTGCGGGTCCTTGCCGAGCTGCGGGTCGTCGTAGGCCGTGCCCGGGTGCGCCATGTCGCGCAGGGCCCGCGCCTGGATCCCAGGCAGGAACAGACCGGCCCCGATCAGCCAGTCGCCCTGCTCGACCCGCTGGCCGAGGAGACGCTGCTTGAGGCAGGTCCCGAAGACGTCCGCGACGGACTCGTTGAGGGCGCCGGACTGTCCCTGGTAGGCCAGCCCGGCGGTGCGCTCGATGACCGCGTGGGTGAACTCGTGGCCGAGCACGTCGACCGGAGCGGTGAAGCGCCCGAACACCTCGCCGTCGCCGTCGCCGAACACGAGCTGCGTGCCGTCCCAGTAGGCGTTGTCGTAGCCCTGCTCGTAGTGGACGCTCAGGCTCACGCTGGCGCCGTTGCCGTCCCAGGAGCGGCGGCCGTAGACGCTCCAGAAGAGGTCGAGCGAGCCCGTGACGCCGTACGCCGCCTCGTCGACCGCCGCGTCGCCGGAGTCAGGGTCGCCCGCCGACCGCACCACGTCGCCGGGGAGCTGCGAGGTGTTGTGGCAGGTGTGGACGACCCAGGCCGGGGCGCCGACCGCCGACACCGGGGCCGAACCCCCTTCCGCGCGGGCGGCTCGGAACGCGACGTCGCGGGCGACGAGCCGGGGCGGCTGGAGCCGCTCGATGAGGTAGGGAGGGATGAACTGGCAGGTGCGGCGCGGGTCCCGGGACGTCATGGGCTCAGGATGCACCCGGCTGCCGACGATCAGGCCGGTGCGCGGTCGGCCGGGAAGCCGCCGGTGGCGACCGGGCCCCAACGGTCGATGGTGATCCGGACCAGCGACTTGCCCTGCGAGCGCATCGCGGCGCGGTACTCGTCCCAGTCCGGGTGCTCGCCGGAGATGCAGCGGAAGTACTCCACCAGGGCGTCCTCGGCCTCCGGCATGTCGAGCACCTCGGCGCTGCCGTCGACCTGGACCCACGGGTCGGCGAACCCGTCGGAGACGACGAGCACCGACGCGGCCGGGTTGCGACGCAGGTTCACCACCTTGGCCCGGTCGGGGTAGGTGGAGATCACGAGACGGCCGGACTCGTCCACGCCTCCGGTCACCGGCGAGAGCTGCGGGCGCCCGTCGCCACGCGTGGTGACCAGCACCCAGCTGTGCCGGGTGCGGACGAAGTCGAGCAGCTCCTCGCGGGTGACGCGGCTGTTGGTGGCGATCTTGGGCATGTGGTCACCCTAGGTCAGGGGGTCGAGGTGGCCTCCTGCGACTGCCCGGCCGTCTCCGCCCGCTGCGAGGGGAGCGTGACGCCCTCGTCCGACTTCCCGAAGTCGGTGTACTGGTAGGGGTTGCGGATCTCCTCGGAGGTCGGTGTGTCCGGGAACATCCCGGCCTGCCACGCCTCGGGACCGAGCGCCGAGCGCAGGTGCTCGACGGTGGCGTCCAGCGTCCGGCGTACGGCCGCGAGGTCGACGTCGACCAGCTGGCCGTCGCGCTTGACCACCCGGCCGTCGACGATCACCGTGTGGACGTCGGCCCGCTGGGCCTGGAACGCGACGTGGCCGTAGGGGTTGAGGATCGGGAACATCACCGGCGACCGGTCGTTCTTGAGCAGCACGACATCGGCCTTCTTGCCCACCTCGAGGCTGCCGATCAGCGACTCCATCCCGAGCGCGGCCGCGCCACCCCGCGTCGCCCACTCGACGACCTGGTCGGCCCGCAGGTGGTGGTGCGTGACCGTCTCGCCGATGTTGTGGGCCTCGAGGTGCTCGCGGGACCGGTCGGCGCCGAGCGTCGAGCGCATCGCGGAGAAGAGGTCGCCGCTCCACCAGACGCTGGTGTCCATCGACAGCGAGACCGGGATCTTGTGCTTGCGCAGCACCCAGCTGGGCGGGTAGCCCTGACCGCAGCTCTGCTCGCTCTCGGTCGCCATCGAGACGGAGCCACCGGTCGCGGCGATGCGCTGGTAGGAGTCCTCGCTCAGCGTGGCGGCGTGGACGTAGACGGTGCCCGGCGTCATGAAACCGTTCTCGTACATGAGCCGGATGCCGTCGTCGTTCGTCGCGCCCCAGACGCCGGCGTGCGTGGTCACGGTGACGCCGAGGTCGCGGGCCACCTCGAAGGCCGCCTTCTCCGGGAACGCCGGGTCGCCCGGGATGTCGAACGCCATCTGGAACCCGAGCATGTCGCTCTTGTTCATGCGGCGGTCCACGAAGTCGCGGAACTCAGGGGTCGTCGACCACTCCCACGGGCCCTGCTGGATGTTGCCGTAGGCGAGGACGAACCGGCCCGGCACCGACTCCAAGGCGTCCGCTGCCGCGTCGGCGTGGTCGGTCGTCTGCAGGCCGTGCGACCAGTCGACGCTCGTGGTCACGCCGGCGTCGATGGCCTCGATCGCGGAGAGCAGGTTGCCGGCGGCGACGTCCTCGGGACGGAACGCCTTCCCGTGCTCGAGGTAGTACCAGACGAAGTACTGCGTGAGCGTCCAGTCGGCGCCGTAGCCGCGCATCGCGGTCTGCCACATGTGCCGGTGCGTGTCGACCATGCCCGGCATCACGATGCCGCCGGACGCGTCGATCTCGACGGTCCCCTCGGGCACCTCGAGCCGCGGTCCGACCGCCGCGATGCGGTCGCCGACGACCAGCACGTCGGCGTCGAGCAGGACCTGCCGGTCAGGCGTCATCGGCAGCACGGTGCCGCCGCGCAGCACCACCGGGCGTCCGGGCTCGATGCTCTCCACACTCATGACCTGCTCCTCTCGGCCGTGCCCTCCGGCGGCGTGCCGGACAAGTGTCCGCACAGCGATCGCTCCACCATGCTGTGATGGCGATCACAGTGTCAAGGGGCGCTACGCTTCCGCTGTGCCACGACGTCACTCGGACCCCGACTTCATCGAGGCGATCGCCCGCGGCCTCGACGTGATCCGCGCCTTCCGCCCGGGCGGCGCGATGTCGCTCACCGAGATCGCGACGGCGGCTGACCTGGCCCGCCCGACCGCGCGCCGGATCCTCGTCACCCTCGAGTCGCTGGGCTACGTCCGTGCCGGCGACGGCGGCTTCCAGCTCACCCCGCGGGTGCTCGAGCTCGGCCTGACCTACGTGCAGGCGATGGGCCTGTGGGACGTCGCGCGGCCCCACCTGGAGCACCTGGTCGCCCGCACCCACGAGTCCAGCTCGATCGCCGAGCTCGACGGGTCCGACATCGTCTACGTCGCACGGGTCGCCGTACCGAAGATCATCACGCTCGCGGTGAGCATCGGGACGCGGTTCCCCGCGCCCGTCACGTCGCTGGGCAAGGTGCTCCTGGCCGGGCTGACGAGCGAGGAGCTGGACGCGGCGCTGGCGGAGCCGAGCCGTTCGGGGGTGACGCCGCGGGCGTCGTTCGACCGGCCCGCGCTGGACGAGGAGCTGGCGTCGGTGCGCGCCCGCGGCTGGGCGCTCACCGACGAGCAGCTCGCGGGCGGCATCCGGTCGGTCGCCGCGCCGCTGCGCGGTGCTGACGGGCGGGTGATCGCGGCCATGAACGTGACGGTGCACGCCGCAGAGACGTCGGTCGGCACCCTCGTCGGCGACCACCTGCCGCTCCTGCTGCAGACGGCCAGCGAGGTCAGCGGCGACTTCGCCGCCTACGGCGCGGTGCCGGTGCACGTGCTGCGTGCGTGACCGACCGTTGACCCCGCTGACCCCGCTGACCCCGTGGACCCCGTTGACACAGCCCGATCGGTCCTCCCAGAATCGACGGACAGGTGTCCGATCTACGGACGCCGCCCTCGGAGGAGGCGCTGATGCAGGGACCGCTCGCCGGGCTGCTCGTCGCCGACTTCTCGCGGATCCTCGCCGGCCCCTACGCGAGCATGCTGCTCGGCGACCTGGGTGCCGACGTCGTCAAGGTGGAGAGCCCGGGCGGGGACGACACGCGGACGTGGCGCCCGCCGGTCCGCGGCGCCGAGTCGACCTACTACCTGGGCGTCAACCGCAACAAGCGTTCCGTCACGCTCGACCTGAAGGACGCTGACGACGTCGTCCTGGCCCGGGAGCTGGCGGCCCGCGCGGACATCGTGCTCGAGAACTTCAAGCCCGGCGGGCTGGCCAAGTTCGGCCTCGACTACGCGACCGTCGCGGCGAAGAACCCCCGGGTCGTCTACGCCTCGATCAGCGGCTTCGGGTCGGGCGGCGGCGCGTCGCTGCCCGGCTACGACCTCATCGTGCAGGCGATGTCGGGCCTCATGAGCCTGACCGGCGACGCCGGCGGGCCGCCGTACCGCGCCGGCATCTCCGTCTTCGACGTCATGTCGGGGCTCCACGCGACGATCGGCATCCTCGCCGCGCTCGAGCACCGTCACCGCAGCGGCGAGGGCCAGCACGTCGAGGTCAACCTGCTCTCCGCAGCGCTGTCGACGATGGTGAACCAGACGAGCGCGTACGTCGCCGGCGGCGTGGTCCCCCACCGGATGGGCAACGCCCACCCGAGCCTGTTCCCCTACGAGCCGCTTCCGACGGCCGACGGCGACCTGATCGTCACCGCGGGCAACGACGGTCAGTTCGGCCGGCTGTGCCAGGTCCTCGGCGTGCCGGAGCTGGCCGACGACCCTCGGTTCGCGCACAACCAGGACCGCACGGCGCGCCGGGAGGAGCTGCGCCCGCTGCTCGTCGAGCGGCTGACGACGCGGACCCGCGCCGAGTGGTTCACCGACCTGCTGGCCGCCGGCGTCCCGTGCGGACCGATCAACACCGTCGCCGAGGGCGTCGCGTTCGCCGAGTCCCTCGGACTCGACCCGGTGGTCCAGGTCGGCTGCGGGGAGGCGGCGGTGCCGTCGGTGCGCAACCCGGTCGGCTACTCCGCCACGCCCGCGCGCTACGACCGGCCACCGCCGGGACTGGACGAGCACGGCGACGAGGTCCGTTCCTGGTTGCGGTCACCCCGCACCTCGACAGGCCCGGCGAGCGAGGAGCACGCATGACCGACGGCTACCCCACGTCACTGGGAACCTCCGACGCCGACTCCATCTCCCTGCTCGGCCAGAACCTGACCGAGGACCTGATGGGCGAGGTCGGCTTCGGCGAGCTCGCCCTGTGGCTGGTCACGCTCGAGCGGCCCACGCCCGGCCAGGTCCGCGTCTTCGAGGCGGTGCTGGTGGCGCTCGCCGACCACGGCTTCACGCCGACGGCGATCGCCGCCCGGCTCACCTACCTCTCGGCACCCGACTCGCTGCAGGGCGCGCTGGCCGCCGGCCTGCTCGGGGGCGGCTCACGGTTCCTCGGTGTCACCGAGGACACCGGCGCGTTCCTGGCCGACGTACTCACCCGCAACCCCGGGCAGGTGCCCTCGGACCCCGACGACGACGCCGGGTGGGACGCGCTGGCACTGCGCGCGGTCAAGGGAGCGCGATCCGCCGGGCACTTCGTCCCCGGGCTCGGCCACCCGGTGCACAAGCAGGAGGACCCGCGCACCCCTCGCCTGTTCGCGATCGCCGAGGCGGAGGGCCTCGTCGGGCCGCACCTGCGGCTGTACGCCGCGATCGGCCGCGTCCACGAGCAGGTGCTCGGCCGCCGGCTCCCGCTCAACGGCGCCGGGGTCTGCGGCGCGGCGCTGGCCGACCTCGGGCTTCCGGTGGAGCTGTTGCGCGGCTTCGCGCTGCTGGCCCGCGCGGCCGGGCTGCTCGGCCAGCTGGCGGAGGAGCGCCGTCGACCGATCGGCATGGACGTCTACCTCGCGGTGGACCGGGCGGCGACGTACGTCCCGCCGGACCCCGAGCCCCCCATCGGCTAGGAGAGCAGGACCAAGGAGGACGCATGGCGGAGATCGTGGCGGTGATCGCGTCGACGCATCACCCGTTCTACTACCGCGCGAGCACCGCGACCGGCGCGGACCGGCCGCCGTTCGCCGACGAGTGGGTCGCCAAGATCGAGCGGTTCCGGGAGACGCTGACGCGCGCCCGGCCCGACGTCCTCGTCATGGTCGGCAGCGACCACTTCCACCAGCTCTGGCTCGACAACATGCCGCAGTTCCTCGTCGGCAAGGCGCCGTTCTACGACGCCAACTGGTACAACGAGGAGCGCGAGTTCGGCCTGCCCCGCTACCTGCTCCAGGGGCAGGAGGACCTCTCGGCCCACCTGCTGCGGCAGGGGCTCGACGCGGGGTTCGACCTGGCGTTCAGCAACGAGCTGCGCATCGACCACAGCATCACCTGCCCGATCATCACGCTGCGCCCCGAGGCCGACCTTCCGATCGTGCCGGTCTACACCAACATCTTCGCGCCGCCGCTGCCGCAGCCGAAGCGCTTCGTGGACCTCGGTCGGGCCATCCGCGAGATCGTCGAGTCGTGGCCCTCGGAGCAGCGGGTGGCGATCATCGGCACCGGGCACCTCTCGCTCGAGCTGGGCGGCCCGCGGCAGTTCGGGCCGCACGGGCCGGACCCGGAGTTCGACCGGAAGGCGGTCGAGTGGATCGCGTCCGGCGACCTCGAGGGCTGCCTGGCGGAGGTGACGCTCGAGAGCCTGCACTCCCCGGGCAACGCCACCCACGGCTTCATGGACTTCATGCTGATGATGGGCGTCGCCGGCGAGGGCCGGAAGGCCGACCACGTCGACTCGCTCGACCTGTTCCACACGATGGAGGCCTACTTCACCTGGTATCCGAACGGAGTGCCGCAGTGAGCAAGTACCTGCTGGACAAGTTCCTCTACACCGTCGACCGCGACCCCGACCTCGTCGAGCGCTACCGCTCGGACCCGCGGGGCACCGTCGAGTGGTGGGAGGCCGAGCGCGCCAACGCGGTCCTCAACTGCCACGCCGGCGAAGCCAGCACGTGGCAGCACTTCGAGGCGGACGAGCGGGAGGCGCTGGTCGCGCAGGACTACGAGCGGCTCTTCGAGCTCGGTGCGCACCCGTTCCTGACGCTCACGCTCTTCATCGCCATGTTCGAGCGTGACAACAAGGAGCCGCTCGAGTTCCAGAAGGCGTACGGCGCCACGCTGGCCGCGCACTTCGCGATGCCCTACCCCGACATCGCCACCTGAGCCGATGCGCGCCGCAGTCCTCACCGCCCACGGGCGCCCGCCCACGGTCGCCGAGCACCCGGATCGCGTCCCCGGTCCCGACGATGCCGTGGTCGCGGTGACCGCCGCGCCGATCGTGCCGTTGGACCTGCTCTGCGCGTCCGGGACCTCCTACTTCGGTGCGCCCGCGCTCCCTTACGTGCCCGGCGTGCAGGGCGTCGGCCGCGTCCGCTCGTCGCCGTCGCTGCCCGAGGGCACCCGCGTGTGGTTCCCGACCACGGCCGGCATGGCGCCCGGCGACGGCAGCCTGGCCACCGAGGCCTGCGTCCCCGACGCCGAGCTGGTCGCGCTCCCGGACGAGCTCGTGGGCGTCACGGACCCGCTCGTCGCCGCGATGGGGCTCTCCGCGATCGCCGCGTGGATGGTGCTCACCTGGCGGGCACGGCTGCAGCCCGGCGAGCAGGTGCTCGTCCTCGGTGCCGGCGGCGTCGTCGGCCAGGTCGCCGTCCAGGCGGCGCGGCTGCTGGGCGCGCGCCGGGTGGTGGCAGCGTGCCGCTCCGAGCACGCCCAGGAGACGGCCCGGGCCCGCGGGGCCGACGCCGTCGTCGCGCTGCTGCCCGACGAGGGACAGGTCGAGCTCGCCGGTCGGCTCGCCGCGGCCTGCGACGGACCGATCGACGTCGTGGTCGACCCACTGTTCGGCGTACCGGCCTCCGCGGCGGCGACGCTGCTCGGTCGTCGCGGACGCCTCGTCAACCTGGGCAGCTCGGCGGCGGAGGCGGCGGTGTTCGGCTCCGGCTACCTGCGCAGCCACACGGCGTCGATCCTCGGCTACACCAACAACGACCTGACGACGACCGAGCGCAACGAGGCGCTCCTCGCCGTGCTGAGGTACGCGGCCGCGGGTGACCTCACGGTCTCGCACCGGGTCGTGCCGTTCGACGACGTGGCGCTGGCCTGGGCGGCGCAGGCCGACGGGTCCGCGCGGGAACGGCTGGTCCTCGAGATCGGGTGAGCCCTCCGGGCGGCCTCCGTGGATGCGGGCCGGTCGCCCTACCGCCGATAGGCTTTGGAGGCAACCCCCCAATCGAGAGACGAGTGGCTTCCGCATGTCCGAGACCAAGCACGCGAACCTGCGCAACGTCGCCATCGTGGCGCACGTCGACCACGGCAAGACCACGCTGGTCGACGGCATGCTGCGCCAGGGCGGCGCCTTCAGCGAGCACCAGGCCGAGTCGGTGGCCGATCGCGTCATGGACTCCGGTGATCTCGAGCGCGAGAAGGGCATCACGATCCTCGCGAAGAACACCGCGATCCACTACAACGGGCCGAGCGCGCCCGAGGGCATGACGATCAACATCATCGACACCCCCGGCCACGCCGACTTCGGTGGCGAGGTCGAGCGCGGCCTGTCGATGGTCGACGGCATCGTCCTCCTCGTCGACGCGTCGGAGGGCCCGCTCCCCCAGACCCGGTTCGTGCTCCGCAAGGCGCTCAACGCCGACCTGCCGGTCGTGCTCGTCGTCAACAAGGTCGACCGCGGGGACGCGCGCATCGACGAGGTCGTCGACGAGACCTACGAGCTCTTCATGGACCTGCTCGACGAGAGCCACTCGCACGACGCCCTCGACTTCCCGGTCGTCTACGCGTCCGGCAAGGCGGGCATCGCGTCGCTCGAGAAGCCGGCGAACGGCACGCTGCCCGACGGCGACAGCCTCGAGCCGCTGTTCAAGACGATCCTCGACACGATCCCGGCGCCGACCTACACCGAGGGTGCGCCGCTGCAGGCCCACGTCACCAACCTCGACGCCTCGCCGTTCCTCGGCCGCCTCGCCCTGCTCCGCATCCACCAGGGCGAGCTGCGCAAGGGCCAGAACGTCGCCTGGATGAAGGCCGACGGCACCGTCAAGAACGTCCGCATCACCGAGCTCCTCATCACCGAGGGCCTCGACCGGGTGCCGGGCGAGTACGCCGGTCCGGGTGACATCGTCGCGATCGCCGGCATCCCCGACATCATGATCGGCGAGACCATCGCCGATGCGGAGAACCCCGTCGCGCTGCCGCTGATCACCGTCGACGAGCCGGCCATCTCGATGACGATCGGTACCAACACCTCCCCGCTCGTCGGCAAGGTGAAGGGCTCCAAGGTCACCGCCCGCATGGTCAAGGACCGCCTCGACACCGAGCTGATCGGCAACGTGTCGCTCCGCGTCCTCCCGACCGACCGCCCCGACGCCTGGGAGGTCCAGGGGCGTGGCGAGCTCGCGCTGGCGATCCTCGTCGAGCAGATGCGCCGCGAGGGCTACGAGCTCACCGTGGGCAAGCCGCAGGTCGTCACACGTGAGATCGACGGCAAGGTGCACGAGCCGGTCGAGCGCCTCACGATCGACGCGCCGGAGGAGTTCCTCGGTGCGATCACCGAGCTGATGGCCAACCGCAAGGGCCGCATGGAGAACATGACGAACCACGGCACCGGCTGGGTGCGCATGGAGTTCGTCGTCCCCGCCCGCGGCCTCATCGGCTTCCGCACCGACTTCCTCACCCTGACCCGCGGCACCGGCATGTCGTCCTCGATCTCCGACGGCTACATGCCGTGGGCCGGCGAGATCCGCGCACGCAACAGCGGCTCGCTCGTCGCCGACCGCGCAGGCGCCGCGACGGCGTACGCGATGACGTCGATCCAGGAGCGCGGCACGCTCTTCGTCGAGCCGGCCACCGAGGTCTACGAGGGCATGATCGTCGGCGAGAACTCCCGCGCCGACGACATGGACGTCAACATCACCCGCGAGAAGCAGCAGACCAACATCCGCTCCGCGACGTCGGACAACTTCGAGAAGCTCATCCCGCCGAAGAAGCTCTCGCTCGAGCAGTGCCTGGAGTTCTGCCGCGACGACGAGTGCGTCGAGGTGACCCCGGAGATGGTCCGCATCCGCAAGGTGATCCTCGACGCCAACGAGCGCGCCAAGATCGCCAGCCGCGCCCGCAAGGCCAACAAGTAGCGTCGAAACCGGGGTTGTCGCCCCTCGAGACGGGGGTTGTCGCCCCTCGAGACCCGGCCTCCCGCCCTCTGGGCGGGGGCCGGGTCTCGTCGTTCGGGGACGGGAGTCAGTGGGCGGAAAGACCTGAGTCGGTGGGCAAGAACCCGGATCTCGCGGGGCACCAAGCCCGATCTCGAGGGGCGACAAGCCCGATCTCGGGGTCAGGTGTTGAACGTCGGCGGCCGCTTCTCCAGGAACGCGGCCACGCCCTCGCGGCCGTCGGGACTCGCGGCGTTGCGACGGATCGCGAGGGTCTCGCGACGCAGCGCGGACTCGGGTGCGGGCTCGACGGCGTCCCGCAGGAGCCGCTTGACGTCGGCCTGGGCGGCGGCGGGGCCGGCGAGCAGGCCGGCGACGACCTGCTCGGTGAGCCCGGCCAGCTCGTCATCGGGGACCACCCGCGCGACGAGGCCGGCGGCGTGCGCCTCCGCCGCGGTGAGTACGTCGTTGAGCAGGGCGAGCCGCAGGACCCGGTGCAGCCCCAAGGTGTGCACCAGCTGCGAGGACCCGCCGTCCACGGAGAACCCGATCTTGGTGTAGCCGAGCGTGAACCGGGCCGACTCACCCGCGAGCACGATGTCGGCCGCGGCCGCGAGCGGGAAGCCCGCGCCGGCCGCCATCGCGTGCACGGCCGAGACAACGATCGCGTCGGAGCGGACCAGCTCGCTGATGATCCGGTGCAGGCTCTCGGCGAGGTCGTCGACCCCCGCGGTGACGTCGGTGAGCGACGCGAAGCCGCCGATGTCACCCCCGGCGGAGAAGAACCGGCCGGTCGCGCGCAGGACGACGACCCTCGCCGCGTCGGCACGCGCGCGCCGCACGGCGTCCATCAACTCGGCGCCCGAGTCGAGCGTCAGGGTGTTGCCGCGGTCTCCGGAGGCCAGGGTGATCCAGGCGGCCCCGTCCCGCAGCTCGTAGGCGACGGACGGGCCGCTCACGCGCCGAGCTCCCGCAGCCCGGGCAGCACCTCGGCGGCGAACGTCCGCAGGAAGCCGGCCTGGTCAGCCCCCGGCGGGTGGAAGACGAGGTGGTCGAAGCCGGCGTCGACGTACTGCCGGCACGCGGCGACGACGTCCTCGGGGCTGGTGGCGACGATCCATCGCTGCGCGACCTGCTCGATCGGCAGCTCGTCGGCCAGCCTGGCCATCTCGGCGGGGTCCTCGGTGCCGTGCTTCTGCTCGGGGGTGAGCGAGAGCGGCGCCCAGAACCGGGTGTTCTCGAGGGCCTCCTCCCGGGTGTGCGCGTAGGACAGCTTGACCTCGATCATCCGCTCCGACGAGCCGACCGGCTTGTCGGCCGCCTGCTCGCCCTCGGCGACGGCGGGGAGCAGCTTCTCGGTGTAGAGGTCCATCCCCTTGCCGGAGGTGCAGATGAAGCCGTCGCCGCCGCGGCCGGCGTACTTCGCGACCGTCGGGCCGCCCGCCGCGACGTAGATCGGGACCCCGCCGTCGGGCCGGTCGTAGACGGTCGCGTCCTTGGTCCGGTAGAAGTCGCCCTCGTAGGTGACCCGCTCCTCCTTCCAGAGCAGCCGGATCAGCCGGACGGCCTCGCGCAACCGGGCGAAGCGCTCCTTGAAGTCCGGCCAGGCGAACTCGCCCTGCACCGCCATCTCGTTGAGCGCCTCGCCGGTGCCGACGCCCAGCACGACCCGACCCGGGTAGAGCGAGCCGAGCGTGCCGAACGCCTGCGCCATCATCGCGGGACTGTTGCGGTAGGTCGGGGTCAGCACGCTGGTGCCGAGCGTGATCCGCTCGGTGCGCTCGCCGACCGCGGCCATCCAGGCCAGCGAGTACGGCGCGTGGCCGCCGACGTGCCGCCACGGCTGGTAGTGGTCGCTGACCCACACGCTGTCGAGGCCGACCTCCTCGGCCAGGACCGAGTACTCCACCAGGTCGCGCGGCCCGAACTGCTCCGCCGACGCCTTGTAGCCGATCTTCACGTCTCTCCTCACGGTTCGGACACCCGGATCGGCGCGCCCGGACTACTCCTCGATGCTCGTCGCACTTGACCGTCGGCCAGCCTAGCGACGAGCCTCCACCGCGCCGGTCCGGGTGGGCTCCCGCAGCCAGGTCACCGCCAGGGCGACGATCCACAGCTCGAAGCCGAGCGTGCTCAGGGCGAGCAGCGGGAACATCGCGCCGGACACGACGGTCGCGGTGCCCGCGGCGCTCAGCACGAGGATCACGTTCCCGGCCCGCACCAGCCAGGGCGTCGTACCGACGTGTCGCAGGGCCAGGACGAGCGCGCCGACGAAGAAGAGCCGCGGGAGGGCCGAGAACGCGAGCGAGTACGGCGCCACCGAGTCCCACGCGGCCAGGATGCGCAGGTCGGCACCGGAGTCGCCGGTGTCCAGCGCGACGTCGTGCAGGACCCCCGCGAAGGGCCAGACGAAGGCGAGGACGGCGCCCGCGGCGACCGCGACCGTGGCGAGCGTCCCGCTCGTCTCGATGCGGCGCAGCCGGGTCGAGACGGCGCCGAGGAAGCCGAGCAGCAGCACCCCCGACACCATGAAGACGTAGTTGCCGGCGCGGTAGAGGTCGGCGGCGTCGTGGACGGCCCGGCCGCGTTCGTAGTCGAGCCCCGGCGGCCCGCCGTGGGGCAGCACGAAGATCGACATCGCGATCATCGTGGCGATCTGGCAGACGCCGAAGGCGACACCGAAGCGGGTGCTGAGCCGGACCGCGTCGAGCGGCGCGGTCCGGGCAGTGGTGAGAGCGGTCATCGGATTCCCTTTGCTGGGTGGTTCGGACAGGTGACGACGCTAGGAATCCGGGCCCTGCGGCCACATCGACCCGCGGGCTGGAAGACCGATCAGCCCCAGGGCTGATCCGCCGGGGCCCTCGCGGCCCTACCCTCGGATCCGTGAGCACGGTGAGGGACCGGCTGCACGCGCCCCGCGGCGACGCCGCACTGGCCGGCGTGCTGGTCGTGGCCGGGCTGGTGCAGGCCCTCGTCACGCCGTTCGCCGCGCCGCTGGTCGGCGTGGTCTACGTCGTCGGCACCACCCTCCCGCTCGCGTGGCGGCGTACCCGTCCGGTCGAGGTCGCGGTCGTCTCGGCGGCGTTCTGGCTGATCCCCCTCGACGGCTTCCCGCTGCTCGGGTTCGTCACCGCCGCGCTGATCTTCTACGCGCTCGGCGCCTGGGGCCGCCCCACCGGCGTCGTCGTGGGCGTGACCGGCTTCGCGACGGCCTGCGCGGTCCTCGGGACACTGCTCGGCCCGGAGGCGCCGGTCGCCGCCATCGGCGCGGTCCTGATCGTCGTCGCCCCCGTCCTGGCCGGCCGCGTCGTCGCCCACGAGCGGGCGCGCAACGCCGCCCTCGCGGAGGTCACCGCACAGCTGGAGGAGGAGCGCCAGCGGGTGCAGGAGTCGGCGGTGGCCGCCGAGCGCGCCCGGATCGCCCAGGAGCTGCACGACGTCGTCGGGCACGAGCTCACCCTCATCGCGATCCAGGCCGAGGCGGCCGCGGCGGCGCTGCGGTCGGCGCCCGAGCGGGCGGCGGAGCCCGTCGACACCATCCGCGCGACGGCGCACCGGACGCTGGGGTCGATCCGGCAGACGCTGGACGTGCTCGCGCCGCTCGGGAGCGCCCGGCCGTCGTACGACGGGCTCGACGAGGTCGTCCGTCGCGCCACTGACAGCGGGATCGACGGCTCGCTGGTCGTGACCGGAACCCCGTGGCCCGGCCAGGCGGCGGTCTGGCTCGCGGTCACCCGGATCGTCGGTGAGTGCCTCACCAACGCGGGCCGGCACGCCCCTGGCAGTCCCGTCGAGGTCGTCGTCGATTGGCGACCCGACCGCGTGCACGTGCTGGCGTCCAACCCGGTGGATGGCCGCGGCCGGCCGGCGCCCGGTCGCGGGCTCACCGGGATGCGGCACCGGGCGGAGCTGCTCGGGGGCGAGTTCGCCGCGCGGACCGACGACGGGCGGTTCACCGTGGACGTCAGCCTGCCGGCCGAGCCGGTGAGGGTCGTCCGATGACGCGCGTGCTGGTCGTCGACGACCAGGCGTTGGTCCGCCAGGGTCTCCGGCTGCTGCTCGAGCTCGGCGGCATCGAGGTGGTCGGGGAGGCCGTCGACGGCGAGAGCGCAGTGTCGGCCGTGGCCGACCTGCGCCCCGACGTGGTGCTCATGGATCTGCGCATGCCCGGCATGGGCGGCGTGGCGGCGACGGCTCGCGTCGCGGACGCGACCAAGGTGATCGCACTGACGACGTTCGACAGCGACGAGGACGTCGCCGAGGTGCTCCGCGCCGGCGCGGTCGGGTTCCTGCTGAAGGACGTGACGTCGGACGGCCTGGTCGAGGCCGTACGCCGCGCCGCGGCCGGCGAGCCCGTCGTCGCGTCCGAGGTGCTGGCCCGGATGATGGGCCACTTCGCCGCCCACCCGCCGGTCTCGCCGACGATGGTGCCCGGGCTCGCCGAGCTCAGCGACCGCGAACGCGAGGTCCTCGCCCGGATCGGCGCCGGGCGCTCCAACACCGAGATCGCGGCCGACCTGGTGATCAGCATGGCGACGGTGAAGACACACGTGCGCCACATCTTCGCCAAGCTCGACCTGCGCGACCGGGCGCAGGCGGTGGTCGTGGCACGGGACGCCGGACTGACCCGCTGAGGGTGGCTCTAGCATGCGTGTGACCCGGAGCACACGACCGCAGGAGCAGCGCCCATGACCGCCGACATCGACACCGCCCGCCAGCACGCGCTCGGCGACCTGCCGCGGCGCACCGCCCAGCGGCTGCCGGACAAGCTGGCGATCGTGGACGCCTCGACCGGCTCGGGGCAGGCCACCCGGCTGACGTTCGCGGAGCTCGAGGCGGTGGTGGACGGCACCGCCGCGGCCATCGCCGAGGCCGGGCTGGGGAAGGGCGACCGGCTGGCCCTGCTGTGCCACAACTGCTGGCAGTTCGCGGTGCTCGACTTCGCCGCGGCCCGGGTCGGCGTCGTGCTGGTGCCGATCAACTTCATGCTCGGCGCCGACGAGATCGCCTTCATCCTCGACCACTCCTCGGCCAAGGCGTTCGTCGTCGAGGACGCACTGGTCCCGGTCGCCGACAAGGCGCTCGCGGCGTCGGCCGGGACGGTGGCGGCGAAGCTCGCGGTCCGGCTGGGCGGCGAGCCGATCCCCGCCGGCTGGGGGGACGCGCAGACGTGGTTCGACCACGCCGGGCCGGCGCCGTACGTCGCCGTGGCCGACGACGACCCTGTCCGGATGATGTTCACCTCCGGCACCGAGTCGCGACCCAAGGGTGCGCTGCTCACGTCGCGTGCGCTGATGTGGCAGTACGTCTCCTGCATCGTCGACGGCAACATGAGCGCCGACGACGTCGAGCTGCACACGCTGCCGCTCTACCACTGCGCGCAGCTCGACTGCTTCCTCGGCGTCGACGTCTACCTCGGCGCCACCAGCGTCATCCTGCGGGGCCCGGAGCCGTCGGCCGTGCTGCGGGCGATCGGCGAGCACGGCGTCACCAAGTACTTCGCACCCCCGACGGTCTGGATCGGGCTGCTGCGCTGTCCCGACTTCGACACCGCCGACCTCTCGACCCTCAAGAAGGGCTACTACGGCGCTTCGGCGATGCCCGTGGCCGTGCTCGAGGAGCTGCGGACCCGGCTGCCCGACGTCGACCTCTGGAACTTCTACGGCCAGACCGAGATGGCGCCGCTCGCCACGATCCTCGGCCCGGGCGAGCAGCTGTCGCACGCCGGCTCGGCCGGGCGGGCCGCCCTCAACGTCGAGACGCGCATCGTCGACGACCAGGACCAGCCGGTCGCCCCCGGCGTGGTCGGCGAGATCGTGCACCGCTCACCGCACGCCACGCTCGGCTACCACGACCAGCCGGACAAGACTGCCGACGCCTTCCGCAACGGCTGGTTCCACTCCGGCGACCTCGGCTACCTGACCGAGGACGGCCACCTCTACGTCGTCGACCGCAAGAAGGACATGATCAAGACCGGCGGCGAGAACGTCGCCTCCCGCGAGGTCGAGGAGGCGATCTTCACCCTCGACGGCGTCGCCGAGGTCGCGGTCTTCGGCGTCTCCCACCCACGCTGGGTGGAGGCCGTCGCCGCGGTCGTCGTCCCGAAGCCCGGCGTCACGCTGACCGCCGACGGCGTCATGGCCCACGCCCGCCGGGTGCTGGCCGGCTACAAGGCACCCAAGTACGTCGTCGTCGCCGACGCGCTGCCCAAGAACCCCTCCGGCAAGATCCTCAAGCGGCAGCTGCGCGACGAGCACGCCGGGCTGGCGGGGCAGGACGACGCGGGTTCGTGACGGGTCCGCCGGGCTGGGGCTGACTGTTCATCGAGGTATGCAGACGAATGCGCACTCCCCACGCGGAGCTCCGCACGGGAAGTGCGCGTTTCCCTGCATACCTCGATGAACCAACGATCCCCGCCGGCCTCAGATGTCAGCCGACAGCAGCACCGTCTTGCCGTCCGCGGCGCGCACCTCCACCGAGCGCAGCTTGTCGACGGCGAGGTCGATGGAGCCCGTCGTGTGGGCGGTCTCGCCAGGTCCGGCGAGCCAGGTCGAGACCTGGTGCTCCTGACCCTGGTGGTCGATGACGTAGAGCCCGTAAGCGCGTTGCCGCTCCGGTCCCTCGCCCCAGTCGGCGTAGGTACAGGTCATGTCGATGCGCGTGCCCCAGTCGGTGCTGGTCAGCGCGACCGTCGCCGACAAGGGGTTCGCCACGTTCTGCTGCAGCGTGACGCTGGAGGTCTGCGGAGCCGTCGGCTCGTCCCGGATCGCCAGCGGTACGACGACCGCCAGCACGGTCGCCGCGGCGGCGGCCAGTCCGACGCCGATCTGCGTGCGCGTCCGGCGCCACCACGGCAGCGACGGCGTCGTCTCCGACTCGGCGCGCGCGGCGTCGAGCAGCCGCTCCTCGAGGCCCGCGGGGGGCGCGGCCGGTGCCGCCCCGGCGAGGAGCGCCTCGCGGTCGGCGTCGTCGACGCGCCCGAGCAGGCCGGGCAGCGGCAGCAGCTCGGCGACCTCGCGGGTGCAGTCGGGGCACTGGGCGAGATGCCGCTCGTACTCCTCCCGCTCGGCAGCGGTCAGCGCCCCGAGGACGTAGGCACCGTCCCAGTCGGCGTACCGCTCGTGACCGGCGATCATCGGGTCACCACCCCTCTCTCCTGGAGGGCGAGCCTCAAGGCCCGCAACCCGTAGTGCAGCCGGGACTTCACCGTGCCCGGCGGGATGCCCAGCTCCGCGGCGATCTCCGCGGTGGTCAGCCGGCCGAAGTAGGCCTTCACGACGACGTCGCGGTGGTCCTCGCCGATCGAGCGCAGCGCGTCCGTGACGACGAGCGAGTCGAAGAGACGGTCCACCTCGTCGGCCCCGGGGCGCTCGGGCAGCTCGTCGGTCGCCGCCTCGTGCCGGTGCCGCGCGCTCCGCGCCTCGTCGACGACGAGGTTGCGAGCCACGGTGAACAGCCAGGCCCGCGCCGAGCCCTGCTCATCGTCGGTGACGTCGTGCCGCCAGGCCCGCAGCAAGGTCTCCTGGACGACGTCCTCGGCCTGCGCGCGGTCGCCCGTCAGGCGCAGCGCATAACCCCACAGGGCGGCAGCGTGGGCCTGGTGCAGCTGCTGCATCGCTTCCGGGTCGGCCATGGACACCCCTCTGACACGAGACAGCATGCCGCAGGGTTCAGGTGAACCGGATCGCATGTCGACTCGTTCTTCCAGCCATGACGACCATCAACGGTCTGCCCGCCCATGCCCTCCTCGTCCATGCCGTCGTGGTGCTGCTGCCGCTCGCGGCGCTCGCCGTCGTCCTCCACGCCGTGTGGCCGGCGGCGGCGCGCCGGCTCAGCGTCGTGACGCCGCTGCTGTGCCTCGCCGTCGTCGTCCTCGTGCCGATCACGACGAACGCCGGCGAGCACCTCGAGGAGTCGCTCGGCGGCAGCAACCCGCTCATCGACCGACACGCCGAGCTCGCCGACCAGATCCTGCCGTGGACGATCGCGCTCGCCGTCGTCGGTCTCGGGCAGTGGGTGATCGGCCGTTGGTCGCCGCTGGGCCTGGTCGTCCGGATCCCCGCGGGTGTCGTGTCGATCGGGATCGCGGTCGTCGCGACCGTCGTGCTCGTGCGCGCCGCCGACGCCGGCGCGCAGGCGGTCTGGGGCGGGGTCGGCTGACGCGTCGTCGCGACGGCCGACCATGGACGGTCGGCTCGGTCGGGCGCCGATCGCCCTAGAGTGCGGATCATGCCGCAGCTCGACCCGATCCGCGAGGCCCGTCGCCAGTGGGTGGCGCACGGCTGGGACGACGCCGCCCCCGGGATGGCGATGGTCACCTCGATCGTGCGGGTGCACCAGCTGCTGATGGAGCGGATCGATGCGGCGCTGCGGCCGCACGACCTGACCTTCGCGCGCTACGAGATCCTCCGGCTGCTCGCGTTCACCAAGTTCGGCGCACTCCCGATGACCCGGCTCGGGTCGCTCCTCCAGGTGCACCCGACATCGGTCACCTCGGCCGTCGACCGGCTCGAGAAGCAGGGCTTCGTACGACGCTCCCGCGGTGAGACCGACAAGCGGGTCGTCCTCTGCGCGATCACTGACACCGGCCGGGCAGTGGTCGAGAAGGCCACCGACGCGCTCAACGGCGAGGTGTTCGCGCAGCCGGGTCTCGACGACACCCAGCTCGTGCGGCTGACCGACCTGCTCGGCGTCCTGCGCGCCGGGGCCGGCGACCACGTGGTCCCGGGCGCCTGACGCTCGGCCTCACCTTCCGGCTGGCCTCGATTGCTTGGACGTCCTACCATCTCATTGGTAGGACATCCAAGCTTTCTGGAGACGCGCCCGTGCCCGAGCTGTACACCCCCCAGCACCACGTCCGCCTCGTCACGGCGTCGAGCCTGTTCGACGGCCACGACGCCTCGATCAACATCATGCGGCGGATCTTCCAGTCCCAGGGCTGCGAGGTGATCCACCTCGGGCACAACCGCTCGGTCCAGGAGGTCGTCGACGCCGCCATCGAGGAGGACGCCCATGCCGTCGCGGTGAGCAGCTATCAAGGCGGGCACGTCGAGTACTTCGAGTACCTCGTCCAGTCCCTCCGCGAGCGCGGCGCCGGACACGTCAAGGTCGTCGGCGGCGGGGGCGGCGTCATCGTCCACGACGAGATCACCCGGCTGCGCGAGAGCGGCGTGACGATCTTCTCCCCCGAGGACGGCCAGCGGCTCGGCCTGGTCGGGATGATCAACTCGGTCGTCCGCGACATCGACGCCGACCTGTGGGCACAGCGGTCGGTGGGCCTCGACGACATCCTCGCCGGCGACCGGGTGGCCGTCGCCCGGGCGATCACCGGCGCGGAGCAGGGGCGGCTGCCGGCCGACGTACGCGACGGGCTCTCGGCGAGCTCGACCGGCGGCAAGGCCGGCGTACCTGTCCTCGGCATCACCGGCACCGGCGGCTCGGGCAAGTCCTCCCTGACCGACGAGCTCGTACGCCGCCTCCGCGTCGACCAGCAGGACAAGCTGCGGGTCGCGGTGATCGCGGTCGACCCGACCCGCCGCAAGGGTGGCGGCGCCCTGCTCGGCGACCGGATCCGGATGAACTCCCTGACCAGCGACGGGGGCGACCGGACCTTCTTCCGGTCGCTCGCGACCCGGGGCGCTCACGAGATCCCCGAGCACCTCGCCGACGTCATCGCCGTCGTGAAGGCGGCCGGCTTCGACCTCGTCATCGTCGAGACCCCGGGCATCGGCCAGGGCGACGCCGGGATCCTGCCGTTCGTCGATGCTTCGCTCTACGTGATGACGCCCGAGTTCGGCGCCGCGTCGCAGCTGGAGAAGATCGACATGCTCGACTTCGCCGACGTCGTCGCGATCAACAAGTTCGAGCGGCGTGGCGCGGCCGACGCGCTGCGCGACGTCAGCCGCCAGCTGGTCCGCAACCGCGAGGTGTTCGGGGTCGCGCCCGAGGAGATGCCGGTCTTCGGCACGTCGGCGGCGCGCTTCGACGATGACGGCGTGACGGCGCTCTACCAGCAGCTCCGCTCGCTCCTCGTCGAGAAGGGACTGCGGGCCGGCGAGGGCGTCCTGGCGCCGGTCTCGACCAAGACCTCCAGCGGGCTGCACGCGGTCGTCCCCCCGGAGCGCGTGCGCTACCTGGCCGAGATCGCCGACACCGTCCGCGGCTACCACGCGGAGACCGGCGAGCTG
Source organism: Nocardioides sp. CER19 (assembly GCF_029846275.1). Lineage (GTDB taxonomy): Bacteria > Actinomycetota > Actinomycetes > Propionibacteriales > Nocardioidaceae > Nocardioides. The sequence continues at coordinate 905,416 of NZ_JARVWS010000001.1, read as the reverse complement.
GCCGGCAAGGCGCGGCGGGCGCAAGCGTTCGCGCTGGTCGCGCGCGAGCTCGTGGAGGACGAGGAGCTCGCCGGGCGGGTAGCCAGCGCCAGCGAGCGTGTCGAGACCAAGCTCCCCGACGACCTCACCCGGCAGCTCGAGGAGTGGCCGGCCACCGTGGCGTCATACGCCGCGGACGAGGGACGCGTCTCGCTCAGCGGCAACCGGGTCCCCCGCGTGGCGACCCCGCGCTACACCGACCACGGCGAGCTGGTCTCGTTCCTGCGCCGCGAGAACCTCCCGGGGTTCTTCCCGTTCACGGCCGGCGTCTTCCCCTACAAGCGGACCAACGAGGACCCCGCCCGCATGTTCGCCGGCGAGGGCGACCCGTTCCGCACCAACCGGCGCTTCAAGCTGCTCTCGGAGGGACAGCCCGCCACCCGGCTCTCGACCGCGTTCGACTCGGTCACGCTCTACGGCCGCGACCCTGACGAGCGGCCCGACATCTACGGCAAGGTCGGCACCTCCGGCGTCAGCGTGGCCACGCTGGACGACATGAAGGCGCTCTACGACGGCTTCGACCTGCTCGCGCCCACGACCAGCGTCTCGATGACGATCAACGGGCCCGCGCCGACGGTGCTGGCGTTCTTCCTCAACACCGTCATCGACCAGGCCCGGGAGCGCGGGGTCGACCCGGCCGAGGCGCTGCGGACCGTGCGCGGCACGGTCCAGGCCGACATCCTCAAGGAGGACCAGGGCCAGAACACCTGCCTGTTCTCCACCGAGTTCTCGCTGCGCTGCATGGCCGACATCCAGGAGTGGTTCATCCAGCAGCAGGTCCGCAACTTCTACTCGGTCTCGATCTCGGGCTACCACATCGCCGAGGCCGGGGCGAACCCGATCAGCCAGCTCGCCTTCACCCTCGCCAACGGGTTCACCTACGTCGAGGCCTACCTCGCGCGCGGCATGCACATCGACGACTTCGCCCCGAACCTGTCGTTCTTCTTCTCCAACGGCATGGACCCGGAGTACTCGGTCATCGGCCGCGTCGGCCGCCGGATCTGGGCCGTCGCGATGCGCGACAAGTACGGCGCCAGCGAGCGCGCGCAGAAGCTGAAGTACCACATCCAGACCTCGGGTCGGTCCCTGCACGCGCAGGAGATGGACTTCAACGACATCCGCACCACGCTGCAGGCGCTCTGCGCGATCTACGACAACGCGCAGTCGCTGCACACCAACGCGTTCGACGAGGCCGTGACGACGCCGAGCGCCGAGTCCGTACGCCGGGCACTGGCCATCCAGCTGATCATCAACCGCGAGTGGGGTCTCGCGATGAACGAGAACCCGCTGCAGGGCTCCTTCATCATCGACGAGCTGACCGACCTCGTGGAGGAGGCGGTGCTGCTCGAGTTCGACCGGATCTCGGAGCGCGGCGGGGTGCTCGGCGCGATGGAGACCGGCTACCAGCGCGGCCGGATCCAGGACGAGTCGATGCTCTACGAGCAGCGCAAGCACGACGGGTCGCTGCCGATCGTCGGCGTCAACACGTTTCGTCGCGAGGAGTCCGGCGACGGCACGCCCGACCACGTCGAGCTGGCACGCGCGACCGAGTCGGAGAAGGAGTCGCAGCTGCGCCGGGTGCGGGAGTTCCAGAGCACGCATCGCCCGGAGGCCGACGAGGCGCTCGCCCGGCTGAAGGCCACCGCCACCTCGCAGGAGAACGTGTTCGCCGCCCTCATGGACGCCGCCCGCGTCTGCACGCTCGGGCAGATCACCGAGGCGTTCTTCGAGGTCGGTGGCGCCTACCGGCGGAACGTGTGAGGGTCGTCAGCCTCGTCCCCTCCATCACGGAGGCGCTCGCGTCGGTGTCCCGTGCGTCCCTGGTCGGCGCGACCGACTGGTGCACGCATCCCGCCGACCTCGACGTCACCCGCGTTCGCGGCACCAAGAACCCCGACCTGTCGGCCATCCGCGCACTCCGGCCCGACCTGGTGATCGCCAACAAGGAGGAGAACCGCGAGCTCGACGTACGCCGGCTCCGCGACGGAGTCGACGGGAAGGGTGGCGTCCGCGTCGAGGTCACCGACATCCGGACCGTGCCCCAGGCGGTCTCGACCTACGAGCGGCTCTTCGACGACGTCCTCGGCTGGCGACGCCCGGACTGGCTGGCGCGCGCCCGGGAGCTGTGGTGCCGACCGCTGCCGCCGGTGACCCGGCGGGTCGCCGTACCGATCTGGCGCGATCCCTGGATGGTCGTCGGCAGCGACACGTTCACCGGCGACCTGCTGCGCCGGCTGGGATGGGCCAACGCCTTCGGCGGCTCCGCCGACCGCTATCCCCACACGACTGTCGAGGAGATCGAGGCGACCCGTCCGGACGTCGTCCTTCTGCCCGACGAGCCCTACGTGTTCACCGTCTCCGACGGCCCGGAGGCCTTCTCACTCCCGACCGAGCTGGTCAGCGGCCGACTGATCACGTGGTACGGCCCCAGTCTCGTCGAGGCCGCTGATCTCGCTCGATGAGGGCTGCGGCGCACGTGGATCGATCGCGCCCCGCGGGCCGACGGTGCGCAGACGTTCGACGTGCGCCGCGAGGAGGCGTCGCGCCGGCCAGACCGGAAGAGGGTCGACCGGCGCCACGACTGCGTCTCGGAGCCCCTCGACCATGACGTGCACGCTCGCGAACTCGTCGCCCGACGGGCGACGCCCGAACACGCCGATGAGCTGGGCCGACAGTGCACGCCTCTCGTCCGTGCGATAGCCAGCCACCCTCGCGCAGGGATCCGGCCGGCCGGCTCGATCCTCCGCAGCTGCGAGCTCGGCCATCGTGACCCACATCCGGACCGCGCCGACCTCGTCCCCCGTCTCCGGCAGCTGGAGGACGTCGTCGTTGGCGCGATAGGGATTGGTCGACCAGCGGAGCCACCGATCGCCGAAGACGCGGAGAACCAGCTGGATGAGCCCCGCCCGGCCCCCCGTCGCGTAATGGAGCCCGGACTTGGTCATCCGTAGGCGCCGGCTGATCTCGCCGAGACTGACCAGCTCCGCCCCTCCCTCCTGGAGCGCGAGGTAAGCGGCATCGGCGCACCGGTCGCCGAGGTGCGCGGACTGCGGGCGCAGGAACGTGTTCTCCACGCGACCACCCTCGCCCACGGCGCCCTCGCGCGTCGGGCGCTCTCCACAGGCAGGTCGAGGCCCGCCTCAGCAGACCGCCACCTCCCACCGAACGAACGTTCGTCGAGTCCTCGACGAACGTTCGTTCAGCCGAAGGCCGGCTTCTCCTTGGCGAGGAACGCCCGGACGCCCTCGGTGAAGTCAGGGCCGGTGTAGACCTCACGGAGGAGGTCCTCGTCACCGTCCGGCGCGACCTCGAGCGCCGCCGCCTGCGCGAGCAGCTGCGACTTGGTGGCGCGCAGGGTGACCGACGAGAGCGACAGGATGGACTCGACGAGACCCGGCAGCTCGTCGTCGAGGGACGGGGCGACCGCCGTGAGGGCGCCGACCGCGTAGGCCCGCGGGGCGTCCACGAGCCGGGCGGCGAGCAGCATCTCGCGGGTCAGCGGCTCGCCGAACACCGCGGCGCAGCGGTAGACGATCGGCGCCGCCAACGCGTTGCCGAGCGTGCGGGCGATCGGGTAGCCGAACCGGGAGTGCGGCGTGGCGACGCGCAGGTCGCAGTGGGTGGCGACGGCCAGACCGCCACCGACGCAGACGCCGTCGACGGCGGCGATCGTGACCTGCGGCAACGCGAAGAGCTTGAGGAGCAGCGCCCGGATCCAGTCCTCGTAGACGACCGCATCCTGGGAGAGGAAGTCCGAGATCTCGTTGCCCGCGGCGAACGCGCGGCCGCCGGCGCCACGCAGCACCAGCACCTTCACGGACGCGTCCGCGGCGAGGGAGTCGCACAGCTCGTGCAGGGCGGCGTACATCCCCTGCGTGAAGGCGTTGTGCCGCTCCGGCCGGTCGAAGGTCACCTCGACGACGCCGGGGCGCCGCTCCACGAGAAGGTCCGCAGTCACCCGCGTGACACTAGCCAGCGCGCGAGCAGCGTCCCGTCCTGCTCCACCAGGGAAGACAGGGTGAGCGGTACGTCGACCAGCGGCCCGTCCACGATCCGCTTGCCGCTCCCGCCGACGATCCGCGGGGTGATCGTGGCGCACAGCTCATCGACGACCCCGGCGCGCAGCATGCCGTTGAGGAGCGTCGGGCCGCCCTCGGAGAGGATGCGGGTGAGCCCCTCGGCCCGGAGCTCCAGCACCAGCTCGCGCAGCGCCTCGCTGTCGCCGCCCGGGTGGAGCCGCACGTCGGGGTGGCCCTCGAGCTGCGGCGGCAGCGCCGACCCGACGACCACGAACGGCTTCCCGAGCGGCCCGTAGCCCTCGGCCCGCACCGTGCCCGCGCCGACGACGAGCACGTCCGCGTCGACGCGGAGCGCGTCGAAGACCACGGTGTCGACCGCGTTGTTGATCGTCCCGGTCAGGCCGTCCGGGCCCTGGGCGGCGCCATCGACGGTCGAGACCATGTTCACTCGCAGCCACGGGCCGTCCGGCCACGCGTAGAGCTCCTCGACGGAGCCGTCGCCGACCAGCGTCCTCATCCCTGCCACCTCATCACCCAGTACTGCACGCCGTAGGGCGCGTCGTCGTAGTCGACGTCCACCAGGCCCGCGCCCTCCAGCAGGCCGGCGAGCTCGGTGACGGACCCGGTGGCCGCCCACAGCTCCTCGGCCAGCTGCTGGTCGAGGGAGCGGAGCACGGCCGGGTCGGGGCCGCGCAGGGCGGCACCCAGCGCGTCGTCGAACGGCACGGCCCGCGGGTCGAACGGTCCCGGAGACGCCTCCGTACGGCGGGCCGAGCCGTTGCCGACGACCAGCACGCCCTCCTCAGTGGTCTCGATACGCTCGCTGGCGCTCGCTACTCGACCACCGACACGCCCGCTGGTCGAGTAGCCGGAGCCGCTGGGCGGAGGCGTATCGAGACCCGCGGCCCCCACCAGCGCGGCGGCGATCCGGCTGCCCTGGGCGTCGGCGACCACCCGAGGCGAGGGGCCGAGCCATGCGACGGCGTCGAGGCACGCGGCGCGGAGGGAGGCGACCGGGTCCTGGAGCGAGCGGTACTCCGGCAGCAGCGCGAGCACCCCCGGCACCAGCGCGACCCGCGTCACGCGAGCCCCCTGATCGCGCGCAGCGGGGGCCGCCGACCGGCGATCGACCAGGTCATGTCGACCACGTCCCGGGTCTCGCGGACCTGGTGGACGCGGTAGATCCGCGCCCCGGCCAGCGCGCACACGGCGGTCGCGGCGAGCGTGCCCGACAGCCGCTCCCCCGCCGGCCGGCCGAGCGTCTCGCCGACGAAGTCCTTGTTCGACAACGACACGAGCACCGGCCAGCCGGTCTCGACCATCTCGCCGACCCGCCGCGTGACCTCGAGCGAGTGGAAGGTGTTCTTGCCGAAGTCGTGGGCCGGGTCGATGACGATCGACTCCTTCGCGACGCCCGCCGCGAGCGCGCGCTCGGCGTAGGCGGTGGTCGCGGTGATCGCGGCAGCGACCACGTCGGCGTACTCCTGCCGGTGCGGGTCGGTCCGCGGCCGCAGGCCACCGGTGTGGGTGCAGATGAGCGCCGCGTCGTGCGCGGCGACCACGTCGACCAGTCCGGGGTCGTGGCCGCCCCAGGCGTCGTTGACGACGTCGGCGCCCTCGCGGCAGACGACGTCAGCGACCTCGGAGCGCCAGGTGTCGACCGAGATGACGAGCGAGGGGTACGCCGTCCGCACCCTCCCGACGAAGGACGCCACCCGCCTGATCTCCTCGGTGGCGTCGACCTCGGGGCCGTAGCCCGCCCGGACCCCGCCGATGTCGACGATGTCGGCGCCCTCGTCGACGACCTGCTCGACGCGGGCGAACGCCGCGTCCTCGGCGAAGGTGGCGCCCCGGTCGTAGAACGAGTCCGGAGTGCGGTTGACGATGGCCATCACGAGTGGGAGCTCGTCGACGAGCACCCGGTGGCCGAGCTTCAGCATGCGCCCGACCCTAGCGAGCGGCGAGGTACCTCGTGATGCCGTCCGTCAGCGCATGGGCGTAGCGCGCCCGGCCCTGCTTCGACCGCATCCCGCGTGCCTCGGTCGCGTTGCGCATGTTGCCGAGCTCGACCATCGCGACCGGCACGTCGGAGAGGTTCAGCGTGCCCAGGTCGGAGCGGACGTCGAGGCCGTCGCCGCCGGCGATGTAGTTGGCCCGCGGGAACCGGGCCCGCCCGAGGGCCGATCGCAGCGAGAGGGCGAGCCGCCGCGACGGCGCCGCGATGTCGTCGGTCCAACCGCGCACCGAGGCCGGCGCGATCACGTGGAACCCGCGGGCACCGCGCGCGTAGGAGCCGTCGCCGTGGATCGACACGGTGAGGTCGGCGTGCACGCGACCGCCGAGCCGGCCGCGCGCGTCGACGCACGGCCCCCACGCGCTCGCCGAGTTCGAGCTGCGGGTCAGGACCACTCGTGCGCCGGCCTGCTGGAGGTCGCGCCGGGCGACCATGGCGACCTGCCAGGTGAGGGTTGCCTCCGGGTAGCCGGAGTCCGTCGACGTGCCCGTCGTGTTGCACGGCTTGCGACTCGGCCCGGCCTGGACCAGCCGGTCGATCTCCCGAGGGTGCCGCGCGTTGCCGAGCTGGTGTCCGGGGTCGAGCACGACCGTCCGGCCGGCCAGCGGTCGCGCGGCCGCCGGGACAGGGGTCTCGACGCGGGCCGCGGAACGGCTGGCCGCGCGACCCGCGGGTTGAGGCGATCCGCCCGGCGCGTCGGTGGTCACGGCATCGGTCGCCGCCGGGAGCAGGACCACCAGGCAGGCGACACCCAGGGTGAGCAGGCGCGCGAGCATCCGTCGATGCTACGACCCGTATCCTTGGCCGTCCCAAATACGACAGGAGCCTCGATGAGCTGGTTGGTGACGGGTGGAGCGGGCTACATCGGCGCGCACGTCGTACGAGCGCTGCAGGAGGACGGCCTCGCGCCGGTCGTGATCGACGACCTGTCCAGCGGCTTCGAGCGGTTCGTGCCGAAGGACGTGCCGTTCGTCAACGCGACCATCCTCGACCAGGAGGCTGTCGAGGCGACGATCAGCGAGCACGGCGTCGAGGGCGTGATCCACCTGGCCGGCTTCAAGTACGCCGGCGTGAGCGTGCAGCGCCCGCTCCACACCTACGCCCAGAACGTCCACGGCACCGCCGTGCTGCTCGAGGCGATGCTCAACACCGGCGTCGACGCGATCGTCTTCTCCTCCAGCGCGGCGACGTTCGGCACCCCCGACGTCGACCTCGTCACCGAGGCGACGCCCACCGACCCCGAGAGCCCGTACGGCGAGACGAAGCTGATCGGCGAGTGGCTGCTGCGCGACGTCGCGACCGCGCACGGGCTGAAGCACACCAGCCTGCGCTATTTCAACGTCGTCGGCTCGGGCAGCACCGAGCTGTTCGACGCCAGCCCGCACAACCTGTTCCCGCTCGTCTTCGACGCGCTCGCCACGGGCAGGACGCCGCACATCAACGGCGCCGACTACCCCACGCCCGACGGCACCTGCGTGCGCGACTACGTGCACGTCACCGACCTGGCCCGCTCGCACGTCGTCGCCGCCCACAAGCTGGCCGCCGGAGAGCCGCTCGAGCCCGTCTACAACCTGGGCAGCGGCGAGGGGGTCAGCGTCCGGCAGATCATGGACGCGGTGCGGGACGTGACCGGCATCGACTTCACGCCTGAGATCGCGGCCCGGCGCCCGGGTGACCCGGCGCGCATCGTCGCGACGGGCGAGCTGGCCGCCCGCGACCTCGACTGGGCGATGCGCCACGACCTGCACGCCATGGTCGACAGCGCGTGGCGGGCCCGGCAGGCGGCCGGCGCCGACTACCCGGGCTGACCCTCGCCTGACACTCCCGCCCGCTCACCGCTCGTCGAGCAGGCGGAGGAGGTAGGAGCCGTAGCCGGACTTCACCAGCGGCTGGGCGAGCTTCTCGAGCTGCTCGTCCGTGAGCCAGCCCATCCGCCACGCGACCTCCTCCGGGGCTCCGATCTTGGTGCCCTGGCGGTGCTCGATGGCCCGGATGTAGTTGGCCGCCTCGTTGAGGTCCTCCAGCGTCCCGGTGTCGAGCCAGGCCGACCCCCGCGGAAGCACCTCGACCTGCAGCGTGCCCGCCTCCAGGTAGATCCGGTTGAGGTCGGTGATCTCCAGCTCCCCGCGCGCGCTCGGCTTCAGCCCGCGGGCGTGCTCGATGACCGAGTTGTCGTAGAAGTAGAGGCCGGGGACGGCGTACGGGCTCTTGGGCTGCTTCGGCTTCTCCTCCAGGGAGACGGCGCGGAACTGGTCGTCGAACTCCACGACGCCGTAGGCGGTCGGGTCGTTGACCTTGTAGCCGAAGACCGCGGCGCCCTCGAGATCCTCGAAGCGGCGCAGCTGGTTGCCGAGGCCGGCGCCGTAGAAGATGTTGTCGCCGAGCACCAGGCCGACCTTGTCGTCGCCGATGTGGTCGGCGCCGATCGTGAACGCCTGGGCCAGGCCGTCGGGGGACGGCTGTTGCTTGTAGGTGATGTTCACCCCCAGCTGCGAGCCGTCGCCGAGCAGCCGCTCGAACGCCTCGGCGTCGTGCGGGGTCGTGATGACGAGGACGTCCCGGATCCCCGCCAGCATCAGCGTGGAGAGCGGGTAGTAGATCATCGGCTTGTCGTAGACCGGCATCAGCTGCTTGCTGACCGCGAGCGTGATCGGGTGCAGGCGCGAGCCGGTGCCACCGGCGAGGATGATTCCCTTCACAGTCGGGCATCCTACGTAAGCGGCTGCACGCTCAGCCGACCCCGTAGACTCGCCCCCCGTGCAGAACATCCTCGTCACCGGCGGCGCCGGCTTCATCGGCTCCAACTTCGTCCACCACGTGGTCGAGACCACCGATGCGCGCGTGACCGTCCTCGACAAGCTCACCTACGCCTCGACCGAGGAGTCCCTCGCCGGACTCCCGGAGGACCGGGTCCGGCTGGTCGTCGGCGACATCGCCGATGCGAGCGTCGTCGACCCGCTGGTCGAGGAGGCCGACGCGGTCGTGCACTACGCCGCCGAGTCGCACAACGACAACTCGCTCTCCGACCCGGCGCCGTTCATCGTCACCAACCTGGTCGGCACCTTCACGCTCCTCGAGGCGGCCCGCCGCTACGACAAGCGCTTCCACCACGTCTCCACCGACGAGGTCTACGGCGACCTGGAGCTGGACGACCCGAAGCGGTTCACCGAGGAGACGCCCTACAACCCGTCGTCGCCCTACTCCGCCTCCAAGGCCGGCTCCGACCACCTGGTGCGTGCGTGGGTGCGGTCCTTCGGCGTCCGGGCGACCATCTCGAACTGCTCCAACAACTACGGCCCGTGGCAGCACGTCGAGAAGTTCATCCCTCGCCAGATCACCGAGGTGATCGACGGCCGCAAGCCGCGCGTCTACGGCGACGGGCTCAACGTCCGCGACTGGATCCACACCTCCGACCACTCCTCGGCGGTGCTGGCCATCCTCGAGAAGGGCCGGGTCGGCGAGACCTACCTGATCGGCGCCGACGGCGAGCGCTCGAACGTCGACGTGGTCCGCGCGATCCTGCGCCACTTCGGCCGCGACGCCGACGACATCGAGTGGGTGACCGACCGCGCCGGCCACGACCGCCGCTACGCGATCGAGTCGGGAAAGCTGCGCAGCGAGCTCGGGTGGACCCCGCAGTTCCAGGACTTCGAGGCCGGTCTCGCCGACACGATCGAGTGGTACCAGGCCAACGAGGCCTGGTGGCGCCCCGCCAAGGCGGCGACCGAGGCGGCGTACGCCGCCAAGGGCCAGTGACCGACCTCTCCGTCGAGCAGACCGCGATCCCCGGGCTGCTCGTCGTCCGCCTGCCCGTCCACGGCGACGCGCGCGGCTGGTTCAAGGAGAACTGGCAGCGCGCGAAGATGACCGCGCTCGGCCTGCCCGACTTCGGGCCGGTGCAGAACAACATGTCCTTCAACGCCGCCCGCGGTGCGACGCGCGGCATCCACACCGAGCCGTGGGACAAGTTCGTGTCGGTCGCGACCGGGCGGGTGTTCGCAGCGTGGGTGGACATGCGTGAGGGCCCGTCGTTCGGCACCGCGTTCTGGACCGAGATCGGCCCCGACACGGCCGTCTACGTGCCGCGCGGGGTCGGCAACTCCTACCAGGCGCTGGAGGACGGCACCGTCTACTCCTACCTGGTCAACGACCACTGGCAGCCCGGCCCCGCCTACCCGGCCCTCCACCTCGGCGACCCGGACGCGGCGATCCCGTGGCCGATCCCGTTGTCGTCCGACGAGGCGGAGATCTCCGACAAGGACCGCAAGAACCCGGTCCTGGCCGACGTCACCCCGATGAAGCCGCGCAAGACGCTCATCGTCGGCGGCAACGGCCAGCTCGGGCGCGCGCTCGCCGCGGCCTTCCCGGAGGCCGAGGTCGCCACCCGGGCCGAGCTCGACGTCACCGACGCCGAGGCGGTCGCGGCCTGGCCGTGGAACGAGTACGGCGTCGTGCTGAACGCGGCCGCCTACACCGCCGTCGACCTCGCCGAGACCGACGAGGGCCGCCGCGCGGCCTGGGCGGCGAACGCCACCGCACCCGCGCTGCTCGCGCGGGCGGCCACCGAGCACCGGCTCACGCTGGTGCATGTCTCGACCGACTACGTCTTCGACGGGTCCTCGGCGGGCTCGACGACCGACGAGGCCCACACCGAGGACGAGCCGTTCTCGCCCCTGGGCGTCTACGGCCAGTCGAAGGCGGCGGGCGACCTGGCGGTGGCGAGCACGCCCCGGCACTACGTCGTCCGCACCTCGTGGGTGATCGGCGAGGGCAACAACTTCGTGCGCACGATGGCGCGGCTCGCCCACGACGGTGTCTCGCCGTCGGTCGTGGCCGACCAGATCGGCCGGCTGACGTTCACCGGCACCCTCGCCGCCGCGATCGCGCACCTGCTGAGCAGCGAGGCGCCGTACGGCACCTACAACGTCAGCAACGGCGGCGAGCCGACGTCGTGGCAGCAGATCGCCGCCGCGGTCTTCGAGCTGTCCGGCCGGTCGGCCTCCGACGTCTCGGCGACGACCACCGCCGACTACTTCGCCTCCGCCATCGCCGCGGGCAAGCCGATCAGCCCACGGCCGCTGGGGTCGGTGCTCTCGCTCGACAAGATCGAGGCCACCGGCTTCACGCCCGAGGACCAGCGGGACGCACTGCGGCGCTACCTGGAGGCCTGAGCCCCGGTCACTCGGCGCGGCCGAAGTCGTCGGCGAGCCGGATGATGTCGTCCTCGCCGAGGTAGGACCCCCGCATGACCTCGATGATGACGAGCTCGGTGTCGTCGGCGTTGCCGATGCGGTGCGGCACGCCGAGCGGTACGTCGATGCACTGACCGGTGTCCGCGACCACCGTCTCCCCGTCGATGACGCAGGTCGCGCGGCCGGCGGCGACGACCCAGTGCTCCGCCCGGTGCTCGTGCGTCTGGTAGGACAGCCTCGAGCCCGGCGTCACCGTGATGCGCTTGACCTTGAATCCCTCGCCCTCGTCGAGGACCTGCCAGGAGCCCCAGGGGCGGGTATCCGTCTCGCCGATCACGGCCAAACCCTAGGCGACGACCCACGCGCGCCGGAACGCGGCCGCGGAACGGTCAACGGCGGCGCAGGCTCGAGAGCGCCGGACGTACGTCGGCCAGGTAGACGAAGGCAGCGATGGTCAGCGCGAGGTTGACGATCGTCAGGCCCGCGATCGGGAAGACCTGCAGCAGCAGGGCGATGCCGGTGAGCGCGACCCAGCCGCCCTTCGTCCACTTGCCGGCGGCACGGTAGTGCTCGTTCGAGAACATCAGCGCGCTGACGAACGCGAACAGCTTGACCGCCAGCAGCACGACGTAGACGACGAGCATCACGGTGCTGGGGATGCTCAGCAAGGACATGCCCCGATCCTACGTGAGAAGACGAGAACCCGCCGTCGTCCTGGCGGACGGGGCGGGTTCTCGAAGTGCGGGGCCGACCTGGCGGTCAGTCCTTCTTGACCTGGGTCTTCTTCGCGGTCGTCTTCTTGGCGGCGGGGGCCTTCTTGGCCGGTGCCTTCTTCGCGGCCGGAGCCGTCTTCGCGGGCTGGACCGGGGTGTCCGACGCGCCCTCGACGCTGACGGTCACCTCGGTCGGCGCCTCGCCGCGCAGCTTGGCGACGAGCACCTCGCCGCGCTTGGCCAGGTCCTGGTAGGAGCCGAGCGCGTCGGCGCTGGTCTCCTTGTAGAACGACGTGACCTTGCCCGGCAGCGCCTTGGCGTCGGCCTGCAGGGTACTCACGAGCGACTCGATGACGGCGCGGCGGGCCTTGGCCTCGGCGGTCAGGGACCCGACCCGAGCCGTGGCCTTGCTCTGGACGGTGTCGGCGAAGGCCTTGGGCTCGAACCCGGCGGCCTGCTTCTGGTAGCCGCTCACCCGGGCGGTCACGTCGCCGCGAGCGTCGAGGACCTTCTTCGACACGCTGTCGACGTACTCCTTGACGGCGGCGACCGCGAGCTCCGCTGCACCGGCACCGGCGTAGACGGGCTTGGGTACGTCGACCTTGGGCAGGTCGAGCTTGAGCTTGGCGATCTCGAACTTCGGCATTGCGCGATGTCTCCTAACAGAGAGGGAGCGTCAGGACTCGTCCGGCGGCGCCGGCTCGTCCTCGTGGCGGGAGTTGAGGGCGAGGAACGAGGCGTAGACGTCGAGCAGCGACTGCTTCTGCCGCTCGGTCAGCTTCGTGTCGCCCAGCACGGCCAGCTCGACGGAGCCACCCACGCCGTCCTCCGGGTTGAGGATGCCGGCGCGGACGTAGAGCTGCTCGGCTGAGATCCGCAGCGCCTTCGCGATCTGCTGCAGCACCTCGGCGGACGGCTTGCGCAGCCCGCGCTCGATCTGGCTCAGGTAGGGGTTGGAGACCCCGGCCTGCTCGGCGAGCTGCCGCAGGGAGAGCTGGGCCGAGACCCGCTGCTCCTTGAGGTACTCACCGAGGGCACGCGCTGTCTGCGTGACCTTGCCCTTGCTCCTGACCATGCTTCCCATGCTGCTAGCAAACGCTAACAGTTGCAAGCAAAAGGTGGGTGGGACAGGTCACAGCGCCTCAGAAGGCTGCCCGGATCTCCCCCACCGGCATCCCGCCGCCCAGGAGCGTGTGCGTGCCGATCGCGTCGACCTCGGCCGACTCCACGCCCAGGCGCCGCAGCGCCTCCGCCATGACGACGGGGCGGGCGCGGTCGCCGCCGTCCTCGATCTTCAGCGCCACCGTGCGACCGTCGGGCAGGGCGACGGCGTAGACGGCCTCGGCGCCGAGCTTGCCGATCGCACCCGGCAGCGCGCGAAGGAGTCGGAGCTCGTCGCGGTTGCTGCCCGAGACGTACTCGGGGAACTCGCGGATCGCGTCGGCCACCCGCCGCTCGGGACCCTCGGTGGCGAGCGCCAGCGTGCGGAACGCGCGGGCGAGGCCGGTCAGCGAGGACGAGAGGAGCGGCGCTCCGCACCCGTCGATCGTGACGACCGCCGGCTCCCCGGTGAGGTGCTCGAAGCGGCGCTGGATGAGCTGCTGCAGTGGGTGGTCGGGCTCGAAGTAGCCGGACAGCTGCCAGTCCCGCGCGACGCAGGTGGCGATCATCGCGGCGTGCTTGCCGGAGCAGTTCTGGACGAGCTTGCTCGGCTCGCGACCGTCGCGCAGCCACTGGTCGCGGACGATCGGGTCGAGCGGCAGGTCGGGGATGTTGCCGAGCGCCTGCTCGGTGAGCCCCGCCCCGGCGAGGATCTCGCGTACGCCGGCCAGGTGGATCTCCTCGCCGGAGTGCGACGCCGCCGCCAGCGCGAGCAGGCGGGGCGGCAGGTCGAGCCCGAGGCCGACCATGCCGACGGCCTGCAGCGGCTTGTTCGTCGAGCGGGGCAGGATCTGCGACGTCACGTCGCCGACCGACCACGCCACGGTGCCGTCGGCGTCGAGCGCGACGACCGAGCCGTGGTGGCGGCCCTCCACGAACCCCGAACGGACGATCTCGGTGACGGGGACGGACATGCCGGCAAGGGTACGGGCGGCTACCGCGCGACCCGCCGCCCGGTCAGCAGGAGCGCCACACGGACGTCCCGTCCAGGCCCCGTGGAAGGATGTCCAGCGTGCCGGCGCCGCAGTTCCACCCGACCCACCGCGAGCTCGACGACCTGGAGCTGATCGTCTCCGGAGCACTGGCCGGTCCGCTGGAGCTCGCCCTGCCGGCCTCGGTGGCGGCCGCCGCGACCGAGGCAGGGGCGGTCGAGCTGGTCGACCCCGAGGGGCTGCCCCTGGCCTCCGTCGCGTGGCCGTCGCGCGAGGTGACGGCACTGACCCGGCCGGCGTACGGACCGTTCCGGCGGCTCTACCTCACGCCCGCCGAGGCGCGCGAGCGCCACCCCGGCGGGTTCACCGCAGTGCCCGTCGGCGACATCGCCGACCGGCCCGCGGTGCTGCGCGCGGCCCTGGCCGCCCACCGTGACGTGGTCGCGATCCCGGTCGCCGCCGACGACCCGCGCGCGCCGCAGGTCCTCGAGGCGTACGGCGACCCCGAGGTCGTGCCGACGGCCGCCGTCCACGCGCCGGACCCGTCGGCGCAAGGCCTGGTCGTCTTCTTCACCGGCCTCTCCGGCAGCGGCAAGTCGACGCTCGCGCGGGCGCTCGTCGACCTCGTCCTCGAGCAGGGCGAGCGGACCGTGACGTCGCTGGACGGCGACGTCGTACGGCGCAACCTCTCCGCCGGGCTGACGTTCTCCCGGGAGGACCGCGAGACCAACATCCGCCGGATCGGCTGGGTGGCGGCCGAGATCTCCCGCCACGGCGGCATGGCGGTCTGCAGCCCGATCGCGCCGTTCGACGCGACGCGGCAGGAGGTGCGCGGCTATGTGGCCGACGCGGGCGGCGCCTTCTTCCTGGTGCACGTCGCGACGCCGCTCGAGGAGTGCGAGCGACGCGACCGCAAGGGCCTCTACGCCAAGGCGCGTGCCGGCGAGATCCCGGAGTTCACGGGCATCTCGTCGCCCTACGAAACGCCCGAGGACGCGGACGTCGTCGTCGACACCACCGGACGGACCGTCGAGGACGCGCTGGCGGACGTGCTCGCCGGTCTGCGGGCGAAGGGCTTCCTGGACCTGTCGGTGAGCTAGCTGCGCTCGCGGTAGGACACCGACAGCGGCGCCGCGGTCTGCCCTCGGGGCGTCTCTGGCGCGGGGGGCGCGCTGTGGGCGTCGCCGCGCGGCCTCAGGGCCATCGCACGGCCGAGGACGACACCGACCACGAGGGCGCACACGCTCCACGCGACCAGCACCACCACGACGGTGACGACCACTCCCATGACGTTCCCTTCGACCCGGGAGCGCACGGTCCGAGGAAAATGCGCTCCGGTCCAGACCACTTTCCACAATACGGCTGCCCTAAACGTCCTTGGGCCGTCTGGCAGGATGGCCGCCCGTGCATGACCTCTTCACGACCGACGCTCTCTCGGTGCTCGTCGTCAGCTTCGGCGTGGGCATCGTCGTCGGGCTGACCGGCATGGGCGGCGGCGCACTGATGACTCCGGCCCTCATCTTCCTGGGCATCAACCCGACCGCCGCCGTCGCCAACGACCTGGTCGCCGCCTCGGTCAACAAGTCGGTCGGCGCGGCCGTGCACTGGCGCCAGGGCTCACCCAACCTGCGGCTGGCGCTCTACCTGATCATCGGATCGGTGCCGTTCGCACTGGCGGGCGGGTTCATCGTGAAGTACATCGGCGGCGACGACGCCGAGACGTTCCTGACCAACGCGATCGGCGTCGCGCTGCTGTTCGCGGCGGCGTCGTACACGCTGCGGATGTATCTCCAGCTCCGCATCATCGCCAGCGGGCGCACGACGACCCCCCACATCGAGGTGCGGCCGCTGCCCACCCTGCTCGTCGGCGCGGTCGGCGGGCTCCTCGTCGGTATCACGTCGGTGGGCTCCGGCTCGCTCATCATGGTGGCGCTGCTGCTGCTCTACCCCACGCTGTCGGCGGTGAAGCTGGTCGGCACCGACCTCGTCCAGGCGGTGCCCCTGGTCCTCGCCGCGGCCATCGGTCACGTCCTCACATCGGGGGTCGACGTGGGCGTGCTGGTGCCGCTCATCATCGGGGGCACCCCGGGAACGTTCTTCGGTGCCCGCGCCGCCGCTTGGGTCGGCCAGTCGGTGATCCGGCGCGGCATCGTCATCGTCCTCTCCCTGACCGGGCTGAAGATGCTCGGCGTCTCCCCGACCTGGGTCGGCATCATCGGCGCCGGGATGCTGCTGCTCGGCCCGCTGGTCTGGGGGCTCATCAGGCAGACCGCGGGCGTGCCCGCCTTCGACCCGAACTCAGGCGCCTGGCAGATCTCCAGGAGCGGCAGCGACCGGCACTAGCCACCCGTACCTCAGATTGGGGATGGCTCCCGCGTGGGGGCGCGCCGTTGTCGGCGCGGGCCTGCAATCGGTGCATGCAGAACCACCCCGTCGAGCCGACTCCGTGTCCCGACTGCGGACACCTGGTCTATCGCCCGCTGATGGCGCCGCTGCGCCAGCCGCAGCAGTCGTGCCGCGCCGTGGTCTCCGGCACGGGGAACGACACCGACCGATGTGGCTGCTCCAACGCCGTCCACCGGCTGCCCACGATGCGGCCCCGACATCGCCTGTACGCCGTCACCGCCGGGTGATCCGGAGGGGCCTCAGTCGATCCCGTGCCGCTCGATGAACGCGAGGATCGGGCCGGCCAGGGCGGGCCGGCAGACGACGACGTCGGGCAGGTAGGGGTCCGCGCGGTTGTAGACCAGCGGCGACCCGTCGACGCGGGAGGTGTGCAGGCCGGCGGCGGCGGCGACGGCCACGGGGGCGGCGGAGTCCCACTCGTACTGCCCGCCCGCGTGCACGTAGGCGTCGGCGACGTCCCGGACGACGCTCATCATCTTGACTCCGGCCGACCCCATCGGGACCAGCTCGGCCCCGAGCTCCTCGGCGAGCGCGGCGACGAACGCCGGCGGCCGCGAGCGCGAGACGGCGATCCGCGGCGGCTGTCCCTGCCGGTGGTCGGGCTCGTCGAGACCGGGCACGACCGGCGGTACGCCGGTGTGGAAGGTCTCCCCCAGCGCCGGCTGCGCGACGGCGCCGGCGACGAGCTCGCCCCCCGACCAGAGCGCGACGTGGACCGCCCAGTCGTCCCGGGGCGGCTCGGAGAACTCGCGGGTGCCGTCGAGCGGGTCGATGATCCACACCCGCTCGGCCGTCAGTCGGCCGGCGTCACCGTGGGTCTCGATCTCCTCCTCGGAGAGCACCGCATCGTGCGGGCGGTGCACGCCGAGCAGCTCGCCGAGGAGCGCCTGCGCGGCCGCGTCGCCCGCGTCCTTGAGCTCCTTGCCCCCGAGCCCCGAGGTCGCGCGGACCTCCAGGAGCCGGGCACCGGCCTGCTCGGCCAGCCAGGCCGCGAACGCGTGGTCGTCACGGGGCGCAGTCACGCCCGAGACACTAGCGGGAGGACCCTGCCGTATGCCGACAGTCCAACGAGCGGCCTATCGACGCAGCTGCTTGGCGATCACCACGACGTAGCGCGTGTAGTGGAAGTGCCCGTTCGCATAGACGACCCGATCCGTGCAGCTGACCAGGATCAGCCGTGGACGGCCCGTGGTGGCGAAGTAGCGCTGCGGCAGTCGGGTGCGGCGGTCGTAGGTCTTCTTGCCCACGACCTCGTAGTGGTAGCGGGTCCCGCCTCTGACCACCGTGATCCGCTGCCCGGTGTGCGCCCGGCCCAACCTGAACATCGCGCCCGGCCTGTCGTGCCGGTCCGAGACGTGCCCGCCCACGACGGCGGTGCCGATCTTGTCGCCGAAGTCGGCGGACTTGCGCAGCCATCCGACCTCGCTGACGTCACCGGGCAGCCTCATCTGACGACGTACGACGCCTTCCGTACGCACCGTCGCGTGCATGCCGACGCCCGGCATCGAGATGGTCAGGGGCACGCGGCGGTCGAGATCAGGGGAACCAACGGTGCCGGAGAACCCGCCGTTGATGACCGGAGCGGCGTAGCGGCGCTTGGCGACCACTGTCGTCTCTGCCACCTGCCCGCAGGGGTGGGTCGCCGAGGTGTTGGCGGCATTGGCATGGGTCGTGACGCGCCACGTGTAGACGCCCGGGGCGTTGACCCGGACCGTCGGAGTCCGGTTCCAGCCGTTGTCGACGTGGAACGCCTTCGTCCGCGCCTGGAACGCGGCACTGCAGGTGGCGGCCGCACGGGACGTGAACGGTCCGTAGAGCACCGCGGTGGCGGTCGCACCCTGCCCGCCGGCCAGTCCGCTGACGTGGATCCGGTCGTGGAACGGCCGCCCCGGGGTCACCCGACGGTGGGATGTGACCGTACGAACGGCGGGCGTGCTCGGCGGTGTCAGCCGGTTGGTGACGGTGAACAGCAGCGGCCGCCCCCCGTTGACCGTGATCAGCTGCTCCCTGCCCGGGTCGTAGCTGGCGCCGAGCTGGGCACCGTTGCGCTCGGTGATCGTGATCTCGGTGCCGACGGGAAGCCGTTGCGGCACGGTCGGTGCGGTCTGTCCGGCCCCGACCTGGAAGGTCCGCGGGTTGACGCTGCCGAGGACGTCGTCCCCACGGAAGTTCGTCGCGCCGGTGACGTCGAACGTGAACGTCTGGCCGGGTCGAGGTGGCGCACCCTCGGTGAGCTTGCGGATCTGGAAGGCGCCGGTGGTGTTGAACCCGGCGTCGATCGTGTGGTTGTTGCGTCCCGGCGAGCCGACGTCGACCGGCGCCCGGCCGGTGACTGGATTGGGGTTGGAGTCGCGTTGGAGAGCAGCCGCTGTCTGCCTGGTGAAGGCCAGATCGGCCCACGTGATGCCGGCGAAGCCCGGGTTTTCCGCGTTCGGCCCGGTGAAAGTGACCGGACCGGTCCCGCGGCCGAACACCACGACGTAGGGGAGGGTGGCATCCTCCGTGGCCGCCGGATTGAAGCCGGGGATGTCGTCGCTGCGGAAGTAATACTCGCCCGCGGCGTTGGTGGTCGTCGACGCGAGAGCAGGACCGACGGGCGCCCCTCCGGGACCTCGTGCGTAGAGGCTGACCGGCGCGCCCTGGATGGCCGGCTCGTCTGGGTCCTGGCGCCCGTTGAAGTCCGCGTCCAGCCAGACCCGGTTGCCGATCTCGACGGGGGGCTCCCGTGTGAGCAGCGAGACGGCGCCCATGCCGCCGCCCTTCTGGAAGTACGGCGCCGTGGGTGCGGACTGGGCCTCGATGCCGCGCGTAGGCAGCGGGTCGGGGGTGTGGTTGTAGCCCCGCACGACGGCGCCGTTGTTCACGTTGAACCAGCTCAGGCCGGCGACGCGGATGGCGCCGAGGGGGTCCATCGCGGTCGAGGCGACCTCCTGCAGGCCGGGATAGGCCACGACCCCACCGAGGGTGTTCTCCAGGTGGTTGGCGCCGGTCCCGACGTTCTGCCGGTCGTTGTAGAACTCTCCTCCCCCGGGTCCCTCGTTGTTGTTCGGGTTGGCGCCCGTCCGGTCGCCGACGACTGCATTGTCCTCCAGCGTGGGATCCGGCGTGGCGATCAGGATGTCGCCGCTGGCAACGGTCTCGAAGTAGCGGTCGTCGGTCAGGCACGGCGCGGCGCAGCCGGGCGGCGGCTCCGGAGCCCACTGCCGGTTGCCGCCCTGGACGCTCGAGCGATCGACGAAGCCGAGGGTGATGTAGCCCTCGGCGTCGAAGGTGATGCTGCCGAGGATCGCCTGCGGGTAGATGTGGGTCCATCCGTACGCCGTGTTGAAGCCGGCTGCGCCGGCGTCGCCGTTCCAGTAGAACTGGTCGGTCCAGGAGTTCCATCGGAGCACCTGGCCGGGGATCGCTGTGGTCGGAGGCAGCGGGGCTCCCCAGTTGTTGATGTCGTTGCCCTTGGTGTAGGTCAGCGGCGCGGTCAGTTCGTTGCGCCACGCCGCACCGCCGGCGACGGCTGTGGCCTCGGGTTCCGACACCACGTACATGTTCCCGGTTGCCGCATTGCCCGGGTTCGCGCCGTCGCCGTCGGTGTCGACATAGCCGACGTAGACGCGGTCGCGGTGCACGGTCACTGCCCAGGGTCGCTGTCCGGCGGTCAGGTTGAGCGGGATCCGAGTGGCGCTGGTCGGCGTGGCGCCGCCGGTGATGTCGAGGGCGTACAGGCTCCGGTCGAAGAGGTTGACGAAGTAGAGCGTCGTCCCCTCCTCGTCGATGGCGATCCCCCCGATGCCGACCTTGCCGGCCTGTTCGAAAGCGTTCGGGTCGCGGACCAGCGCATCCGGGGGGCCCAACCCGCGCCCGGCCGTGGTCGGCACGGTGCCGACATCGACGCCGAGCGTGGTCACGTCCAGCCACGGTTCCGGCGTGCCCGGAGAGCCGCTCACCGCGCCGGTGGCCGGGTCCAGCACATCGGGAATGCGATAGATGCCACCCAGGCCCAGGGGGCCGAGCTCGGAGAGCCGCTTGTAGGTCGCGGCGGCGTAAGCGGCGTTCTGCGGACGGTCGAAGGCGTCACCCCAGATCGAGCCCACCTCTCCGTACGTGGCCAGGTCGACTCGGCCTGGGTAGTTCCCTACCGCCGGGTCGTTCGCCGGCACCACCCAGGGGTTCGCCACCAGGGCCGGCAGGCCGGCGGCGTTCGGCGCGGAGCGCAGGCCGGCGTACTGGATGGCGGTCATGATCGGTGCGTTGTCGTCGGCGTAGTCCTCGGGCTCGAGGACTCCGAAGTCGACGTTCTCGGCCCCCGCGTCCACGAACCGCACGCTCGTGCCGTTGTCCTCGCCGCTGAAGGAGGACTGGAACTCCCTCGGGAGCTGGGCGGCAGTCCCGCCGTTCGCGTCGGAGAACTCGATGCGGAGAGGCGTCCCGTCGGCGACCGACGAGGTGTCGATCGAGTAGGTGCCATCGGCGCCGCTCACGTCGGTCCCGACGACCTCGTTGTGCGGGCCGTACGCCGTGACGGTGACGCCGGGGAAGCCGGTGTCGGTCTGGACGCCACTCGCGGTGTTGCCCGGGTCGCGGGTCCCGTTGCCGTTGAAGTCCTGGAACACGAGACCGCTCACGGTGCCGGGCGCGGCATGGGAGGGCGGTGCGTTGACGACGCCGAGCGTGGTGATCCCCAATGCGGCGACGCACGACAGGATCGTGAGCCTTGCGGTCGTCCGATGCCTTCCCCACGGCCCCATGCCGCCTCCCGGTCGAATCTCGCCGAGCGGGCGGCCCGGTGCTGGAACGCCCCGACACTCTGTGCCCACTATCACACAATCGGGCCAGTGCGGCACCGGCAGAAGCAAGCCGCGTGAC
This sequence comes from Nocardioides sp. CER19, assembly GCF_029846275.1. Lineage (GTDB taxonomy): Bacteria > Actinomycetota > Actinomycetes > Propionibacteriales > Nocardioidaceae > Nocardioides. The sequence goes on along the minus strand of NZ_JARVWS010000001.1, from coordinate 884,080 downwards.
GCACGGAGCCTCACACCTAGACTGACCGGCATGGCTCGCGGGTGGGCGACGGCAGGGGGCATCGCCGCGGTCGTCTGCCTCGGCGCCGCCGGCTGCTCCTCCGGCTCCGCGCCGCGGGCGGGCCATGGTGTGCAGGTCGTCCGGGTCCCCCAGGATGCCACCTCGATCCAGGCCGCGGTCGACCATGTCGCCGCGGGTGGGCTGGTGCTCGTCGGTCCTGGCACCTACCACGAGAGCGTGGTCGTCTCGACGGCCGACGTCACGGTGCGGGGCACCGACCGGAACCGGACCGTCATCGACGGTGCGGGCGTGCGCCCCTACGGTGTGGTCAGCATCGCCGACGGCACCCGCGTGCAGAACCTCACCGTGCGGGACCACACGTTCTACGGGGTCCTGGTGACCGGCGTGCACGACAAGCACGGGCCGCGCGCCAACAACGCCGACGACTATGACGAGTTCGAGCCTGACGAGTTCCCGCCCGTGCAGCGGTTCGCCGTCGACCACGTGACGGCGTACGACAACGGGCTGTACGGGATCTACGCGTTCGACGCCCAGCACGGGGTGATCGCCGACTCCTACGCCTCGGGCTCGGCGGACAGCGGCATCTACGTCGGCCAGTGCCACAGCTGCGACGTCCTGGTCCAGGACAACGTGGCCGAGCGCAACGCGGTCGGCTTCGAGAACGCCAACGCCTCGGGGCCGCTCCTGATCACCGGCAACCGGTTCACCGACAACCGGGTCGGGTTGACGCTGCTGTCCAACTACCAGGAGGCCTTCCGCCCCCAGCGTGCGAACCAGGTCATCGGCAACCTCGTCGGCGAGAGCGGCTCCAACGACTCCCCGGCGCAGGCGGACGGCGGGTTCGGCACCGGTGTGGGCATCGCGGGTGGCGTAGACAACGAGGTCACCCGCAACCGGATCGCGGGCAACCCCCGTGCTGGCGTCCTCATCACCAACACCGAAGACCTGCCCGCGACCGGCAACACGCTGACGGAGAACGCCTACGCCGCGAACGGCATCGATGTCGCCAACATCTCGGCCGCCCGCGCCCCGGCGACCGGTAACTGCGTCACGGGGCGCGCCACCACCCTTCCGCCGGATCTCGCCACGGCCCGCCCGTGCGGTGCGGCAGCGCGCCGGCAGCCGGCCGTAGCCCCGACCACCGTCGCCCGCCTCGCGAAGGCTCCGCCCGGTCTCAGCTTCCTCGACGTCGCGCCACCCCGTGCCCAGCCCGGTCTCACCGACGTGGACACGCCACCGGAGCGGCTGCCGGCGAGTGTCACGATGCCTGACACTGCGGCGATCGACGTTCCTCCGGGCTCCCTGCTCGCCGAGCTGAGCGGGACCCGATGAGGTGCCGACGCTGGCTGGCCGGCCTCGCGGCCGTGGCGCTCGTGGCGGCGGGATGCGAGAGCGGCGTGGACGACGGACCGACTGCGTCGACGACGAGGCCGGCATCGCCGCGGCCGGTGAGCGCCGAGCAGGCGCAGGTGCTGGCGACCACCCTGTTCCGCAACTACGACGCCGGTAGTCGCTCTCTGGAGACGACCGTGGCCGTGGACACGCAGAAGGTCCGGCTCAAGGGCTGGATCGACTACCGGACCCACACCGGGTACGCGCTGGCGACAGGTGTCGGCTTCGCGCCCCAGCTGCTGCGGTGGAACCTCCGCCAGGTCGGCCTGACCCCGGCGTCGACGCAGACGGCTGACACGGCTCCTCTGCCCATGCCCGGCGTGCACTGGCAGACGCGGTCGATGGCCCCGAGCGGCTCGGTGCTCGACACGGTGCTTCTCGTGATCGCCGGGCTCGCCCAGGACCGCCCCGAGAACCCGCTCCTGCTCGAGCAGGGCGGGGCACTCTGGCTGGGCGAGGACGAGGTCGCGGGCCACGAGCTGATGGGCTACGCCGCCCCGCCGTCCGAGAAGCGGGCGGAGGGTCCGGTCGACTCCGACGCGTCCGGCCTTCGGCTGTGGGTGGACAAGACGGGGCTCGCTCGTCGGGTCCAGATCCGCACGGGCGAGGACTGGGCGACCGTCGACCTCGGCGACGCGGACGGCGTCTCCCTCCCGCGGCTCCCGGGTGTGAAGCGATGAGCCTCGACCGCCGACAGGTCCTGACCTCCGCGGCCGTCCTCGCCGCGGGCGCGGTGGGTGTGTCGGCCATCGCCCGAGGCGCCGACCGGGACGGCTCACCGCCCCGTGCGCTCGGAGACACGCCGGCGCACGGTGCCCACCAGGCCGGGATCGACCGTCCCGTCGACCCGCAGACGTTCGCGCTCGTCTCGGTGGTCGACGTGGCCACCCAGACTCGCGCGGAGCTCGGTGACATGCTCGCCGCTCTCGGTCGGACCATCGCTGCCCACACCGCGGACGGCTCGGGCGACCTGACCGCCACCGTCGCGGTCGGTCCGCGCCTGGTGCGTGCCGCCGGAGACGGGCTGCCCGGCTCGGACCCGCTGCCGCTCTTCGCCGGCGACGACCGGATCCCCGCGTCACGGACCGGCGGTGACCTCCTGCTCGCCCTGCACGGGTCCGACGCGGGCGTGCTCGAACGTGCCCGGGAGGCCATGGTCTGGACAATGCGGGCGCGCGTGCGCTGGGCGCAGCACGGGTTCCGCGCCAGCGCGGGCGAGGGACGGGCCCGCAACCTGCTGGGCTTCCTCGACGGCGTCGTCGTGCCCCGCACCGAGTTCCAACTGCAGGACGACGTCTGGATCCCCGACGGTCCGGCCGCCAACGGCACCATCTGCGTCGTGCGTCGGCTGAGGCTGGACGTGGACGGCTTCCGGTCGCTGCCGGTACGCCGCCAGGAGCGCATCATCGGCCGGCGCCTCTCCGACGGCGCGCCTCTGTCCGGCGGCGCGCCGCTCGACCAGGTCGACCTCGGCGCGAAGACGCCCGCAGGCGAGTACGTCGTGCCGGCGCACGCCCACGCTCGCGCGGCGCATCCCTCGTTCACCGGGAGTCACCTGATGCTGCGGCGCAGCTACAGCTACGCCAACCCCGGCTCCGAACGCGGTCTGGTCTTCATCAGCTTCCAGCGCGACCTGGACACCTTCGTCCGGACCCAGAGGCGGCTCGACGAGACCGATGCTCTGATGCACTTCGCGACGGCGACCGCGTCGGCCAGCTTCCTCGTGCTGCCGGGCTTCGACGACGCGCGCGCACTCGGCGCCACCCTCTTCCGATGACCCGCGGGACGGTCCCGCCTCCGCCGACGGCCGAGCTCAGTCGCGGCCGTAGATGTCGCGCGTGTAGACCTTGTCGGCCACGTCGTCGAGCACCTCGGTGCGCCGGTTGGCGACGATGACGTCCGAGATGCGCTTGAACTCGTCGAGATCGCGGATCACGCGGGAGTTGAAGAACGTGTCCTCGGGAAGGGACGGCTCGTAGACGACGACCTCGACGCCCTTGGCCTTGATCCGCTTCATCACGCCTTGGATCGAGGACATCCGGAAGTTGTCGGAGCCGGACTTCATGATCAGGCGGTAGATGCCCACGACCGAAGGCGAGCGCCGCAGGATGTCGCTCGCGATGAAGTCCTTGCGGGTGGTGTTGGCGTCGACGATGGCACCGATGAGGTTCTGCGGCACGTCGCGGTAGTTGGCGTGCAGCTGCTTGGTGTCCTTGGGCAGGCAGTAGCCGCCGTAGCCGAACGACGGGTTGTTGTAGTGCGAGCCGATACGAGGGTCGAGGCCGACGCCCTCGATGATCTGTGCGCTGTCGAGGCCCCGCACGGCGGCGTAGGTGTCCAGCTCGTTGAAGTAGGCGACCCGCAGCGCGAGGTAGGTGTTGGCGAAGAGCTTGATCGCCTCGGCCTCGGTCGAGTCGGTGAAGAGGACCGGCATGTCCTTGTCGATGGCGCCCTCGACCAGGAGCTCGGCGAAGGCCTTCCCGCGCTCGGTGCGGTCGCCGACGACGATCCGCGACGGGTGCAGGTTGTCGAAGAGCGCGCGGCCCTCGCGGAGGAACTCCGGGCTGAACATGATCGAGGCGTCGGGGTGCTCCTGCCGCATCCGCTCGGTGAAGCCGACCGGCACGGTCGACTTGATGACCAGGTGGGCCGAGGGGTTGATCGCGAGCACGTCCTCGATGACGCTCTCGACCGAGCGCGTGTTGAAGTAGTTGGTCCGCGGGTCGTAGTCGGTCGGCGTCGCGACGACGACGAACGCGGCGCCGTCGTACGCCGCCTGCTTGTCCAGCGTCGCCGTGAGGTCCAGCGACCGGTGGGCGAGGTAGTCCTCGATCTCCGGGTCCTCGAGGGGCGAGATCCGGCGATTGACCTGGTCGACCTTGACGGGGTCGAGGTCGAGCGCGCAGACCTGGTGGTTCTGGGCGAGGATGATGGCGTTCGACAGGCCGACGTAGCCCGTGCCGACGATCGCGATCTTCATGGGAGCAGCGTACGGGTCGAGCGCGGCACGCGATGATCGGCGGCTCTGTGCCCAGGTGCGCGCTGCGCGACGTCGACGCGGCCGTCAGTCGACGCTGTCCACCCGGTCGAAGACGACCAGCGCCTGGTCGACCCAGTTGGAGACCTTCGCCGACTCGAGGGTCAGCTCGTAGACCAGCTCGCACTGCTGGTCCTCCTCGGTCATGCCCTCGAGGTAGCGCGGCGCCTGGGCGCGGTAGAGGTCGGCGACCTCCGGGAAGGTCAGCTCCGCGCGCCTGACGCGCACCCGGTTGCTGCTGACCGTGGCGCCGCTCTCGGTGGGGGCGGTGATCAGCGCGAGTCGTCCTTGGTCGAACTCGTGGACCTTCGGTGCATCCGGGGCCGTGGTCATGAACCAAACTCCGGGGCGGTCGGTCTTGACGAAGCGCATGAACCGGTTCGACGGCCGACCGTCAGCGTCGGTGCTCGCGATGACGAGCAGGTTGGTCTGGTCGAGGACCTTGTTGAACAGCTCCAGGCCGCGCTCCTGGAAGGCGGGGTTCTGCCGGCTGTGCTCCTTGGCGAAGGCGAGCGCGGCGTCGACCGATTCGAACCGGTGCTCGCTCTCGACGAGGTAGAGGATCTGGCCGATGTAGGCCGAGATGTCCTCGCCGCGGTAGTAGAACTGCTGCCAGCGCCGACCCGCGTGCAGATCGCCGCTGTACTTGAAGTTCAGCTTGCGGTCCTTGTTCGCGAGCAGCTTGCGTCCGAGCGACGTGCGCATCAGACCGTTCCCCGCCAGGATCCCGACCGCCATCGCGACCACGAAGATCACGATCGTCGGACGCCACAGCTCCGACCAGCTCACCTCGTCGCGCTCGACCAGGATCAGGATCGCGTCGAGGACGGCAGCGAACAGGAGTGCAGTCAGGAGGATCAGCAGGAACCGGTAGCGGCGCGCCTCTACGTAGATGGCGTTCGACGCCCGCTGCCGCTTCTTCAGGTTGAACTCCCGCTGCTTCATGTCCCTGATGAGCTGCAGGTCGTCGGGCGAGAGGGCCATCAGTCGACTCCGTGGATGCGGTAGGTGTCGCGGAGCTCGTAGGTCTCGAGGTCGGCATACGGCTCGATCCGGATGTTCCGCTGCACTCGGCGGAGGTCCTCAGCGCCGTACTTGTCGGAGTAGAGGTCATCGGCCAATGAGAGGCGCAGCTCGAGGCGCTCCTCGTCGAAGGTCTTCCGCCGGTTGCGCTCTCGCGAGACCACCCGGTAGATCACGTGCAACGCCAGGAACCCGACGATGAAGACGATGATCAGGAGCTCCAGGAAGGTCATCGTCGTGTCGAACATGTCGAAGCCCTCCTGGTAGTTCCACCAGCCGCCGGCATCGTTGCGGTGGCGCAGGGCCGAGACCTCGATGACCAGCGGCAGGATCGCGAAGAACCAGCCGATCACGACCAGGACGAGCTGCAGGATCTTCGTGGACAGGTGCCCATGCCCGAAGAACCAGTCGACGGTGACGTCCTCCTCCTCGACGTGGTGGACGATGTAGTCAGGTTTGTCGGTCATGGCCGCCGCTCCTTGCTCGCGTTGACGTCGGCGAGGCTCGTGGAGCGCTCGGGCGACTTCCACGTGCCGCCTTCACGGAGCGCCCAGATCTTGCGGACCGTCGGGATGAACTCGACGACGACGGTCCAGGTGTTCACCATCCAGTAGACGAGCATGTACCACGGGGCGAACAGGACGTACTTGAGCGTGCGCCCGCGGTCGTTGTAATAGGACGCGACGGTCAGCTGGACGACACCGACGACCATCTCGATGCCGACGAAGATGCCGACCATGTACCAGTTGTGGAAGAAGCGCTCCCAGTTCTGGGCGCTGGCGAAGTAGATCTGGCTCAGGATGAACAGCGCCATGCTGATCCAGTAGAGGAAGCTCCAGACGACGCTGAGGCCGTAGTCGAAGATCACGGGCATCATCTGGTAGTTCCGCAGCGGGTGCCGCAGCAGCTTCGGGCCCTTGGTCAGCAGCACGAACAGGCCGCCCGACGACCAGCGCCGGCGCTGCTTGACCAGCGACTTCGTCTGCTCCGGTACGTCGAGGAAGAAGCGGACATGCGGGGCGAAGAGCGCGCGCCAGCCGCTGGTCTGCATGTCCCAGGCGTTCGCGATGTCCTCGGTCGGCTGCTCGGCGTGCCAGCCGCCGACGTCGAGCACCGCCTGCTTGCGATACATGGTGTTGGCGCCCGAGAAGGCGAAGAGCGCCCCGTAGGACATCTGCGAGCGCTTGATGAGGCCGATGATCGAGTTGAGCTCGTTCTGCTGGGCCAGGGCGGCGATCGTGGTGCGGTTCGCCGCCAGCATGTTGCCGGTCACCGCGCCGACGTTCTGACCGCCCTCGCGCTCGAAGTAGCTCATGTACTGCCACAGCGCGTCGGGGTTCGGCTTCGTGTCGGCGTCATTCGAGAGGATGAAGTCGCCCTTGGCGAAGGCCAGCGCGACGTTGAAGCCGTGGGCCTTGCCCCGGTTCTTGACGATGGTGATCACCCGCAGGTCCGCGTAGCGCGCCTGCAGCTCAGTCAGGATCTCGGGCGTCCGGTCGGTGGACGCGTCGTCGATGACGATGATCTCGAACTTGTCGGTCGGGTAGTTGAGCGTGTTCTCGAGGTAGTCGACCGTGCTCGCGATCGACGCTTCCTCGTTGTGGGCCGGGATGAAGATCGTGATGAACGGCTCGCCATGCTCGAGGTACCTGGGAAGGTCCCGCTTCTCCAGGAACAGGTGGTAGTAGAGGCTCGAGACGAGGAACGCCAGGCCGCCGACGATGGGATAGGCGACCAGGACGAAGATCAGGATTTGGGTGAACCACTCGCTGGTTGTCGTGGGCACGCGACCTCCCCTGCCAGTGCCACGGTACGTCGGCAGTCGTGGTGCACGCCACGAGCAGCCTGCCCCGGCACGAGCACGCGCTCGTGTCTGCCCCTCGGCACGGGTTCGGCGGGTGCGCGGGCCCCGTCTACGATGAGGGCTGCCCTCACGGGCTGGACCCACTTGTGAAAGGGAGCCATGACGCAGACCCACCCCGACTACCGGCTGAGCCAGCTGGACCAGCTCGAGGCGGAATCGATCCACATCTTCCGTGAGGTCGCCGCCGAGTTCGAGAAGCCGGTCCTCATGTTCTCCGGCGGCAAGGACAGCATCGTGATGATGCGCCTCGCCGAGAAGGCGTTCTATCCGGCGAAGATCCCGTTCCCGGTGCTGCAGGTCGACACCGGCTACGACTTCCCCGAGGTGTTGCAGACCCGTGACAACTGGGTCAGCCGCCTCGGCGTCAAGCTGATCGTCGCCAGCGTCGAGGACGCCATCAAGAACGGCATCGTCGTCGACGACGGCAAGACCTCGCGCAACCGGCTGCAGATCGGCACCCTGCTCAACGCCCTCGAGGAGGGTGGCTTCACCGCCGCGTTCGGCGGCGGCCGCCGCGACGAGGAGAAGGCCCGCGCCAAGGAGCGCGTCTACTCCCACCGCGACGAGTTCGGCCAGTGGGACCCGAAGAACCAGCGCCCGGAGCTCTGGTCGCTCTACAACGGCCGCCTGCACGAGGGCGAGCACATGCGGATCTTCCCGATCTCCAACTGGACCGAGCTGGACATCTGGGACTACATCGGCCGCGAGGGCATCGAGATCCCCTCGATCTACTTCAGCCACCAGCGTCGCGTGTTCCAGCGCGACGGGATGCTGCTGACGGAGTCGGACTACAACCCCCTGCGCAACGGCGAGGTCGCCGAGGAGCGCACCGTGAGGTTCCGCACCGTCGGGGACCTGACCCTGACCGGGTGCGTGGAGTCCACCGCGAGCACCGTGCAGGAGATCATCGAGGAGGTCGCGATCGCTCGGGTCACCGAGCGCGGCGCGACCCGTGGCGACGACCGCTTCAGCGAAGCGGCCATGGAGGACCGGAAGAAGGAGGGCTACTTCTGATGGCCTCGGTTTCGACAGGCTCGACCAACGACGGGCGCAAGATGGACCTGCTGCGGTTCGCGACCGCCGGCTCGGTCGACGACGGCAAGTCGACCCTCATCGGGCGACTGCTGCTCGACTCGAAGGCGATCTTCGAGGACCAGCTCGCGGCCGTGGAGGCCACCAGCTCGGCGAAGGGCCACGACTACACCGACCTCTCGCTGCTGACCGACGGGCTGCGCAGCGAGCGCGAGCAGGGCATCACGATCGACGTCGCCTACCGCTACTTCGCGACGCCGAAGCGGAAGTTCATCATCGCCGACACCCCCGGCCACGTGCAGTACACCCGCAACATGGTCACCGGCGCCTCCACCGCCGACCTCGGGCTCGTCCTCGTGGACGCACGGCACGGGATGACCGAGCAGTCGCGCCGGCACGCCGTGTTGCTGTCGCTGCTCCGGGTGCCGCACCTCGTGCTCGCGATCAACAAGATGGACCTGGTCGACTACAGCCAGGAGATCTACGACCAGATCGCGGCCGACTTCACCCAGTTCGCGACCAAGCTCAACGTGCCCGACCTCGAGGTCATCCCGATCTCGGCGCTCCAGGGCGACAACGTCGTCGAGCGCTCCGAGAACATGAAGTGGTACTCCGGCCCGACGCTGATGCACCACCTCGAGAACGTCCACGTGGCCTCCGACCGCGACCTGGTCGACGTCCGGTTCCCCGTGCAGTACGTCGTCCGGCCCAAGTCCGACGAGCACCACGACTACCGCGGGTACGCCGGCCAGGTGGCCGGCGGCGTGCTGCGGCCCGGTGACGAGGTCGTCGTACTGCCGTCGGGCATGACGTCGCGCATCGCGGGCATCGACCTGTTCGACAGGGAGATCGGTGAGGCGTTCCCGCCGATGTCGGTGACCGTCCGCCTCGAGGACGACGTCGACGTCTCCCGCGGCGACATGCTCGCCCGCGTCAACAACGCCCCGAAGCCGAGCCAGGACATCGACGCGATGATCTGCTGGATGACGACGAACCCACTGCGGCCGCGACAGAAGCTGGCGATCAAGCACACCACCCGGTCGGCGCGCGCGCTCGTCAAGGACGTGCAGTACCGCCTCGACGTCAACACGCTGCACCGCGACAGCGCGACCAAGGAGCTGGGCCTCAACGAGATCGGCCGCATCCAGCTGCGCACCACGGTGCCCCTGCTGGTCGACCCCTACTCGAAGAACCGCACCACCGGGTCGTTCATCCTCATCGACGAGGCCACGGGCGTCACCGTCGGCGCGGGGATGATCAACACCGCCAGCTGACTGCGGCGCTCGCCGGCTCCGCTGGTCGGGACCAGAGCCCGCCCGACCGTCAGGTCGGGCGGGCTCCTGCGTTCGCCTCAGCGGACGGCCAGCACGCCGGCTCGGACGAGGGTCTCCTTGACGGCCGGGGCGATCCTCAGCGCGTACGAGACGGTCATGTGGCTGGCATCCACCTTGGTGGGCGTCGTACCGACGAAGGCCGGACACCGCCCGAAGGCGCAGAACCAGTCGCGGGCGTCGATCCAGGTTCCGCCCAGGCTCTTGACCATCGCCCGGTCGGCGGTCCGCTGCGCCTTCCAGTAGGGGACGACGGAGCTGACGCAGTCGCTCGGGTGGCTGCGCCTGGTGTAGCAGGCGGCGATGTCCTTGTCGGGCGGCGGCGAGGAGAGCATGACGATGCGGCCGGCGCCGTCCTGGAACGGGGCGAGGATCCTCCCCGTGCTGTCGGCGAACTGCTGCGGTGTGAGCGCGCCGCCTCCCACGGGGATCCGCATCATGTCCAGGTTGGCGACGAACAGCAGGTCCGGGTGGAGCCGCAGGGCGGCCTGCACGGCGTCGTCCTTGCGCTTGGGGCAGGCCTTCTGGGTCGCCGGGTCGGCGCTGGCGACCAGGGTCTGCGTGAAGACGCAGCCGAACGTGCCCATGACGTAGAACCGCCAGCCGGGCATCTTCTCGAAGATCGCTCGCAGGGACGTCGCGTAGGTCATCGCGATCGAGTCGCCGACGATGACGGCCGTGTGCCGCGGCGCCCGGCTGCCCCAGGAGCAGCGCTCGGGATCCAGCGTCGACGTCGGCGTCCCGCACGCCATCATGTCGGGCGACGACTCGGAGCCCCCGATGGACTCGTCGATCGACGGGTGCAGGTCGGAGGGCCACGCGGTCGCCCCGAGCGCGTCGACGATCTCGGCCTTCAAGACCCGGCCCGCGGGGCCGTACTTCGCCAGCGCGGCCGCCGCCGACGCCTTCGGCACGCTGACCGCTCCCCCGTCCGCGGCCGCGCCGTTGGAGCCCACCACCGCGGCGCCGATCGCCAGGCAGCCGACGACGAGGCCGCTCACGAGCACCTTCCCCTGGTGGGTCCCCCGACTCCGGAGCGCCAGGAACCGGGAGCGGCGGATCGGGTCCTCGACCAGGTGGTAGGAGTAGACGGCGACCACGACGATCCCGAGCAGGACCTTCGTCTTCACGCTCGTGCTGCTGCCCCAGGTGGCGGTGGCGATCACGATGATCGGGAAGTGCCACACGTAGAGCGAGTACGAGATGTCGCCGACGTAGCTCGCCGGACGGCTCGTGAACGGGAAGAACCAGCGCTGCTGCTGGGTGCGGTCCGCGAAGGTGCCAGCGGCGATCGTCAGCGCGGCGGACAGGACCGGCAGCAGGCCCCACGGCGCCGGGAACGACATCGTGCTGCGCACGTGCACGACCGAGAAGACCATCCCGGCCGCTCCGGTCCAGGCGAGCGCGGGTCGGAGGGCGAGCGGGATCCGGACGAGGACCGGCGTCGCACCGGCGAGCAGCGCGCCGACGCCGAGCTCCCACACGCGGGTGAAGGAGTCGAAGTACGCCGACGCCGGCGCCGCTGCCGACTGGCGGACGGCGTACACGAACGAGGCGGCCGTGACGACGCCCAGCACGGCGAAGACGACGACGCTGGCACGCTGGCGGGAGTGGTTGCGGCGGAGCAGCACGGCGAAGAGGAGCAGCATCAGCCACGGCCAGACGAAGTAGAACTGCTCCTCGATCGACAGCGACCAGTAGTGCTGGAAGGGCGAGACCGGACCGGTGGCGTTGAAGTAGTCGGTGGAGAGCTCCTGGAACCGGAGGTTCGCGCCGAACAGCTCCGCCCAGACGGCGTCGACGCGAGTGGCGTCCCACCGCGCGGTGGGGAAGACGAAGTAGGACCAGCCGACACCGACCAGGAGGACCAGCGTGGCCGCCGGGAGGATCCGCCGGATGCGCCGGCGGTAGAAGCCCAGGAACGAGATGTGCCCGGTCCGCTCGTGCTCCCTCAGCAGCAGCCCGGTGATGAGGAAGCCGGAGATCACGAAGAAGATGTCGACGCCCACGAAGCCGCCGGCCGGGTTGCCGAACAGGTGGTTGAGGATGACGACGACGACGGCGAGCGCGCGGATCCCCTGGATGTCGGCGCGGCCGGGCGACCTGCGGTCCAGCAGTGAGCGGCGGAGCGTGGCGACGAAGGTGGGCGATTCCGTCGTGGGGCGCTGAGGCACAGCCGGTTGTCTCCGCATCGATCGTGGCCGTCGGGCCCGGTGAGGCTAACGACCCGCCGCGTCGCCGACGAAATGCTCGCGGCAGCGCGAAGCCCGCCCGGGTCGGACCCGGGCGGGCTTCGTGCGTCGTCGTCGCCCTACGGGCTCAGAGAGCGATCTGGACCTCGGCGACGCTGCCGACGGCGGCGTGCACCTTCCGGTCGACGGGCTCGGCCTTGGGGGCGAGCGTCCGCAGCGTCCACTGACCGTCGCCGGCGAAGAACCGGAAGTGGCCCGTGGCGCTGGTCGGCACCTCGGCGGTGAACTCACCGGTCCGGTCGAGCAGACGGACGTACGCACCGCCGACCGGGTCGCCGCCGCGGACGACCTGACCCTGGATGATGGCCTCCTTCGCGACGTCGACCCCGGCGAGGCTCAGACCGCCCTCAGTGGCGCCGCACATCAGGCGCTCGCCTCGCCGGGCTCGTCGCCGAGAACGACCGGAACGCCGACCAGCGAGCCGTACTCGGTCCAGGAGCCGTCGTAGTTCTTCACGTTCTCCTGGCCGAGCAGCTCGTGGAGGACGAACCAGGTGAGCGAGGACCGCTCACCGATGCGGCACAGCGCGATGGTGTCCTTGCCGTTGTCGAAGCCGACCTCGTCGTAGAGCGCCTTGAGGGCCTCGTCGGACTTGAAGGTGCCGTCGTCGTTGGCGTTCTTGCTCCAGGGCACGTTGACCGACGTCGGGACGTGCCCGGCGCGCTGGGCCTGCTCCTGCGGCAGGTGGGCGGGCGCGAGCAGCCGGCCGGCGTACTCGTCGGGGCTGCGCACGTCGACGATGTTCTTCACGCCGATGGCCTCGACCACCTCGTCGCGGAACGCGCGGATGCTCTTGTCCTGGTCCTGCGCGGTGTAGGTCGTCGCGGCGCGGTCGGGCGTCTCCTCGGTCAGCTCGCGGCTGTCGAGCTCCCACTTCTTGCGACCGCCGTCGAGCAGCTTGACGTCCTGGTGGCCGTAGAGCTTGAAGTACCAGTAGGCGTAGGCGGCGAACCAGTTGTTGTTGCCGCCGTAGAGGATCACGGTGTCGTCGTTGCCGACGCCCTTGCTGGAGAGCAGGGCCTCGAACTGCTGCTTGTTGAGGAAGTCGCGGCGGACCTGGTCCTGCAGCTCGCTGGTCCAGTCGAGCTTGATGGCGCCCCGGATGTGGCCCTTGTCGTAGGCGGAGGTGTCCTCGTCGACCTCGACGAGGACGACCTTCGGGTCGTCCAGGTGCTCTTCCACCCACTGGGCGGAGACGAGGGAGTTCTCGCGGCTCATGTCTGTTGTCCCTTTCTTGTGCGCCGGATGGCGCGTGTGTTCCTTCAGTGGGTGAAGCGCTTGATGACGAGGTAGAGCTCGCAGCCGAGGCAGAACCTGAAGACGGCGTTGAGGGTGGCTGCCACCAGGGCGAGGCCGATGGCGATCTCGCCGACGACGGTGCCGCCGGCCAGGAAGGCGACGAGGGCGACAGCGGTGAAGACGGCACCCACGGCCTGGGCGAACCGCGGCGGAGCCGGGTCCTCGAGGTGGTCGGGGGCGCTCAGCCGAGGCCTGACCAGCGCCTTGAAGGCGCGTGCATGGGGCGTCCTGGTGACGCCGGCGGTCGCACCCCAGACGAACAGGGCGGCCTGGGCGGCGGTGAGCACCGTCCCGAGGGCCGTGCCCGCCGTAGCGAGGATGGCGACGAGCACCACCATCGTGACCGCCGCGTTGAACTGCGGCCCCCGCGGGTCGATGCCGGCCTGCGTGGTCTCGGCACGCGCGCCGGCGCTCGCAACTCGACCAGCGCTCTGCTGGGTGGACATGTCTCTCCTCGGGCCGCGCTGGAGCGGCCGGTCGTCGGCTGGGTGGGATGACTCAGGACGACATTCGACACAGCGACGAGCGCACGCGGCAGTGGTCCACTGCGCGGCGCTTGGTCAGCATGGTCGAGGACATGGCAGCAACCCTAGGTGGCGTGTCGGAGGCGGGCGACTTCACGTCTCACATGATGGACGTTTGTCTCGTCATGCGGGATCGGGCGTCGGGATCGCACTCAGGACCTGCTCCTTGCGAGGCGCACCAGCGGCCCTGGCCACCTCGTGTCCGGCGGCGTCGAGCACCAGGGTGGTCGGCGTACGCAGGATCCCGAGGCGGCGTACGGCCTCGAGGTGGTGCTCGGCATCGATCTCGAGGTGCACGACGCCGGGTACGACGCCCGCCACCTCTGCGAGCACGCGTCGGGTGACCCGGCACGGAGCGCAGAAGGCGCTCGAGAACTGGACGAGCGTTGCCCGCTCCCCGAGGACGGCGCTGCCGGACGCGTCGCCGAGCTGCGCCCACACGGACGGCTCCGTCGCGACCTCGTCCGCAGGCTGCTCGGCGCCCCTGACCGAGTGCGTGCCGCGGAAACGGCCGTCGCTCAGCGCGCGGAACGCACCGAACGCGAGCGCCAGCACGATGGCGGCCGCGGCCACCCAGAGTCCGGTCATGCCAGTCCTAACGCCAGGTGCCCGAGGCGACATTCCGCGACCGGCGGAACGAGGGCTGCTCGGCTCGGAGGATCACCCGCCGGCGAAGGGCGGGAGGAACTCCACCGACTGACCCGGCTCGACCTGGACGGCCGCCGGGTCGAGGCGCTTCACGGGCCGGTCGTCGACCAGCGCGGAGCACACCTGGAGTACGTCGGCCAGGCGGGTGCCGGGATGCAGGTCGACCGCCCGTCGTACGACCTCGGCGAGCGACAGCGGCGACTCGACCTCGAGCTCGTCCTGGGCCACGCCGGCGGCCGCCTTCGCCGCCGCCCAGTAGCGAATGCGGATGTGTCCCACAGCACGCCCTTTCTCAACAGGTGACGACGAGGTTTCGCTAGTATGCGCTGACGATCAACTCACCGAGGCTCAGCGTTGCGTCTTGGTGCTCCTCGTACCACTCCTGCCCTTGACGGAGGTCGAGTCATGAGCACCCTGCTCCTGCTGACGAGCGCGCTGCAGCCCTCGGTGGAGGTGATCCCGGGGCTGTCGCTCCTCGGTCACCACGTACGGATCCTGCCTGCCGAGGGCAGCGCCCTGCTCGAGGCGCCCGACTCCGACCTGCTGCTGGTCGACGGCCGCCAGGACCTGGCCCAGGCCCGCGACCTGTGTCGGCTCATCCGCACGACGGGCACCGACGTGCCGGTGGTCCTCGTCGTCACCGAGGGCGGGCTCGCCGTCGTCGCCCACGACTGGGGCATGGACGACGTCGTCCTCCACACCTGCGGCCCGGCCGAGCTCGAGGCCCGGATCAAGCTGGCGATCGGCCGGCTCGGCGCGGCCCGGGAGGCGGCCGATCCGGAGGCGCACGTCATCAGGTCCGGCGAGGTCGTGGTCGACGACGCGACCTACACGGCCAAGGTGGGCAAGCGCTCGCTCGACCTGACGTTCAAGGAGTTCGAGCTCCTCAAGTTCCTCGCCCAGCACCCCGGCCGGGTCTTCTCCAGGCAGCAGCTGCTCCAGGAGGTCTGGGGCTACGACTACTTCGGGGGCACCCGGACCGTCGACGTGCACGTCCGGCGGCTGCGCGCCAAGCTCGGCCCCGAGAACGAGACGCTCATCGGCACGGTCCGCAACGTCGGCTACCGGTTCGTGCTGCCCAGCAAGTCGGCCGAGTCCGACGCCGCCCGGCTGGGGTCGCCGCGGGTGGAGGCCGACGCCTGAGCTTCGGGGAGCAGCACGGTCGCCAGGTGACCGTGGCGCGCCCCAGAACTCTAGGCTGGCCCGCGTGGAGCATGTACTGGCGATCGCCCGTGAGTCCGAGGCCGCCGACGGGGTGGCCCCGCTCGACGAGGCCACGGTCCTGACGATCCGGAACCGGCCGGAGTCCGCGCGGGTCTGGGAGGACCCGGACGGGTTCGCGCTGCTGGTCGGGACGGAGGTGTCGGTCGTCGTACGGCCGGCCGCGCGCGGGCAGGGTCTCGGCGGGCGCCTGCTCTCCTCGCTCCTGTCGGAGTCCGACGGGCCGTTGGTCGGCTGGTCGCACGGTGGGTCGCCGGCGGCGGCCGCGCTGGCCGGGTCGCACGGGTTCCGGCCGGCGCGCGAGCTGTGGGTGATGCGCCGGCCGATGTCCGACCCGCTGCCGGCCCTTCCCGCCGCTCCGGACGGGGTCGTCGTCCGCGGCTTCCGTCCCGGCGACGAGGACGAGCTGCTCCGGGTCAACGCTGCCGCGTTCGCCCACCACCCCGAGCAGGGCTCGCTGTCGCTGTCCGGGCTGCAGGAGCGGATGGCGGAGCAGTGGTTCGAGCCCGAGGGGCTGATCGAGGCGTGGTCCGGGTCCGAGCTCCTCGGCTTCCACTGGACCAAGCGCCACTCGCCGACGCTCGGCGAGGTCTACGTCGTCGGGATCTCACCCGCGGCTCAGGGCAAGGGCCTGGGCCGCCTGCTCACGCTCGCCGGCCTGCACCATCTCTCGGACGTGGCCGAGGTGCACCTCTACGTCGAGGCGGACAACACTGCTGCCGTCCGGCTCTATTCAGGCCTCGGGTTCACGCACGCTGCGGCCGACACGCACGTGCAGTTCGCTCGGCCGTGAGTACTCCGCCCGCCCGACACTCAGCGCAGCGGCCGCACGTGCAGCCCGACCTCGGGGTCGACGATGACCTCCTGGGCGGCCGGCATGCCGTCGACGGTGAGCTCGGCGTCTACGGGGACGTTGCGCTTGACGAGCCCGAGCGCGATGGGGCCGAGCTCGAAGTGGCGGGCGGAGGATCCGATGACGCCGACCTCGCGTTCGCCGTGCAGGAGGGGCGACCCGACGGCGGGCAGCCGGTTCTCTGAGCCGTCCAGGTGGAGCAGCGTCAGCCGGCGGGGCGGTCGGCCCAGCGTGTGGACGCGAGCGACCGTCTCCTGGCCGCGGTAGCAGCCCTTGTCGAGGTGTACGGCGGGCAGGAAACCCTGCTCGGCCGGGAGCCAGCCGACCTCGTTGGGGATCGTCCGGTGGTCGGTGTCGATGCCGAACCGCGGCTCCCCCCGCTCGATGCGGAGCGCGTCGAACGCCCACAGCCCGGCCGCGGGCCCCGCGGCCTCGGCGAAGGTGGCGAGCTGGTCGCGCGGTACGAACAGGTAGCCGGAGGGCCGCCAGGCGACGGCCAGGTCGGCGGCGAGCGAGACGGTCACGTCCGACCAGAACTTCATCTTGTCCAGGTAGGCGACCAGCGGCTCGCCGTACCCGGGCTCGGTCCAGGCGGTGAACGCGGTGCCGTCGTCGACGCCCGCGAAGAAGTGCTCGACGTGCCCCTGCGGCGAGAGCACGAGCGCGGCCGTCCAGACGCCGGGCTCGAGGCCCTCGAACGCCTGCGAGGTCAGCGAGTGCAGCCAGGTCAGCCGGTCGGGGCCGGCGATGACGACGACGTCGCGGTGCGAGAGGTCGACGAAGCCCTCGCCCGACGCGAGCAGGCGCTGCTCGTTGTTGAAGGAGCCGTAGTGGGCCGCGACGGGCGCGTCGACACCGTCGGCAGCGACGGCGCCGGGCAGGCTCAGGAGTGGGCTAGTCGTCGTGGCCATGGGGCTCCTCCGAACCGGGTTGCGGGCAGTGCGGCACGTGCACGCCGAAGATCGTCAGATGCGCCACGTCGGCCTCGAACCCTGCCTCCGCGCGCAGCCGCCCGACGAACTCGGCGGCTCTCTCCTCCCCAACCGAGATCACCTGCCCGCAATTCCGGCACGACAGGTGGAAGTGGGCAGGGCCGCCGTGGACCGAGTGGTAGGTCGGGGCGCGATCGGACAGGTGGAGGTGCCGGACCAGCCCGAGCTCCTCGAGGACCTCCAGGGTCCGGTAGACCGTCGAGATGTTGATGGCCGTCGACTGGGCGGAGACCTCCGCGAAGATCTCGTCGGGCGTGGCGTGCTCCAGCCGCTCGACCGCGGCGAGGATGAGCTCGCGCTGCGGGGTGAGCCGGTAGCCCTGTGCACGCAGGCGCTCCCGCCAGTCGCCCTCGATCCGCTCGCTGTCCTCGGCGGCCATCGGGGTCATGCCCGCTGCAGTCGCGCCCACAGGTGGGGCTGGAGCGCCTGGCCCATCGCGGCCATGTCGAACGCGTAGAGGAGGTCGCCCTCGACGTTGCCGTAGAGGCGCTTGCCGCCGACGTACTCCTTGGCGGTCTCGGTGCGCGCGACCGCGTCGGTCGCGATCTCGAGCTTGCCGCCGGCGGCGTCGCCGTACCAGATCTCGACGAAGCCGGTGTTGTGCGAGAGCACCAGCTCGACCCTGGCCTCGCCCTGGTTGTCGCCGGGCTTGCAGCGCAGGAACCCGGTCTCCAGGGCGGCGTTGCGGACGAACTCACCGTTCTCGTCGACGATCCAGGCGCGCGAGAAGTAGTGGAAGAACGGGCGACCGTCGTGGGTGAAGATCAGCTCCTGCCCGAACTGGAACCCGTCGATCGTCGGGTAGTCGCCGTGGCCGTTGCCCCGCCAGGTGCCGAGCAGCCAGGCCACGGGGCCGCAGTCGGGGTGCAGATTCTCGGGGATCTCGAAAGCCACGGTCGGCAAGTCTAGTGTTTCGGCCCGTGCGGACCCTTGTCGTGAAGTGCACTGCTGGTGCCGAGGAGCCCGAGCGGGCCAACCAGGCCTTCACCGTCGCCGCGTCGGCGGCCGCAGCGGGGGCGCGGGTGAGCCTGTGGCTGACCGGGGAGGCGAGCTGGTTCGCCGTACCGGGCCGGGCGTCGCTCGACCTCGAGCACGCGACCCCCGTGAGCGACCTGCTCGCCCTGGTGCTGGCCTCCGGGTCGGTGACCGTGTGCAGCCAGTGCGCGCTGCGCAGGGGGCTGAGCGACGCGGACCTGGTCGACGGAGCCGCCATCAAGGGCGCGGCCGTCTTCGCCGAGGAGATCCTCGGCGAGGGCGTCCAGGCCATCGTCTACTGATGCGGCGCCCCGCCGTGCCGGGAACGAGCGCGGTCCGCCGGGCCGGCCGTTAGGATCGCCCGGACATGGACCAGCCCCAGAACCCGTCCGACCGCCGGTGGTTCCGCCGCTCGGGCCCCGACGCGAGCACGCCGGCGCAGCAGCCGGCGGCGTCCCCCTCAGGCGTACCCCCGAAGCGTCCGGACCAGCAGCCCCCGGCTGTGCCGTCCGGGCCGTCGGCGCAGACCCTCGCCGACCTCGAGGCCCGCGCCCGCGACCAGACGCTCGCGGCCGAGGCGGCGGCGCGGCTGCGCGCCCTCGCCGAGCAGGCGGCGGCGGCCCAGGCGGCCGAGCGGCTCGCCGCCGAGGAGGCAGCCGCCACCGCCCGCCGGATCGCCGAGGAGTCCGACCGGGCGGCCCACGAGCACGCCACCGCCGCCGCGGCGGCGCACGAGGCACGCGTGGCGGCCGAGGCGGCCGTCGAGGAGGCGGCTCGCCGCCACGCCGAGGCGCAGGAGGCGGCCGAGGCCGCGCAGAGCGCGCGGCAGCAGGCGGAGGAGCGCGCGGCGGCCCAGGCGACGGCCACCGAGGAGGCCGCACGCCGGCATGCGGACGCGGTCGAGCAGGCCGAGCGCCGGGAGGCCGAGCTGCAGGCGCAGCTCGACGAGCTGACCGCAGCGCGGGCCCGCGCCGAGGACGCCGCCCGGGCTCTCGCCGGGGTCGCATCGGCCGGGCAGCAGGCCCGCAAGGAGGCGGAGGCCGAGGCCGCGGAGCGGGCGATCGAGGCCGCCGGCGCCCACCAGGCCCGCCAGGAGGCCGAGGAGTCCCTCGCCGCGGCGCAGACCGAGGCCGAGGAGCGGCTGCGGGCACACGCGGCGCAGGCCGAGGACCGGCTGCGCGAGCAGGCCGAGGCCACGGCCGCCGCCCACGAGGCCCGAGTGGCCGCGGAGCAGGCAGCGGCGGAGCGCGCCGCCGAGGCTGCCGCCGCCCACGAGGCGCGGACCGCCGCCGAGCAGGCCCTCGCCGAGGCACGCGAGAAGGCCGACGCGGAGCTGGCGGAGGCGCGCCGCCAGGCGGAGGAGGCCATCGCAGCCGCCCACGAGCAGGCCCGTGCCCTCGTCGAGGAGGCACGGCGGCAGACCGAGGAGACCCTCGCCGCCGCACGCGCCCAGGCCGACGAGGCCATCTGGGCCGCCCGCCACGACGCCGAGGAGTCGGTGTCGACCGGGCGCGCGCAGACCGAGGAGGCCCTGGCCGCCGTACGCGCCGAGACGTTGGAGACGGTCACCGCCGCCAAGACCGAGGCCGATGCAACCATCGCCGCCGCGCGGGCCGAGGCCGAGCACGCGATGGCGACCGCACGGACCCAGGCCGAGGAGGGGCTGGACCGGGCTCGCCGGATCGCCGAGGCGGCGGCCGCGAGCTCGTCCGCGGCGCACGCCGACGCCGACCGGCGGGTTGCCGAGCACACCGAGATCCGCGCCCACCTCGAGCAGCTGGCGGCCCAGCACCTCGAGGCCGCGACCACCGCCCACGAGGCCCGCCACGACGCGGAGTCGACGGCGCGAGCGAAGGCCGAGGAGGCGGCCGCCGCCCACGAGGCGCGGCTCGCCGCCGAGCAGGCCCTCGCCGCCACCCAGGCCCAGGTCGCCGAACAGCTCCAGGCCCAGGCCGCCGAGTCCGAGCAGCGGCTGCGCGAGCACGCGGATGCCGCAGCGGCCGCCCACCAGGCGCGCGTCTCCGCCGAGGAGTCGGCCGCGGCGCTCGCCGCATCGGCCGCAGCCGCCAACGAGGCTCGCAGCCGCGCCGAGTCGGCCGCGGCCGCTGCCGCGACCGAGCGCGAGGACGCCGTGGCCCGCGCGGTCGCGGAGCGAGAGACGGCCATCGCCCGCGCCACCGCCGAACGCGAGGAGGCGCTGGCCGCGTCCGGCGCCGCCCGCGAGGAGGCGGACCGGCTCGTCACCGAGCACGCCACCACCCGTGCGGAGCTGGAGGAGAAGACCGCCGCCCGGCTGGCCGAGACCCTGGGCGCGCACGAGGCGAGGCTGGCTGCCGAGCAGGCGGCGTCGGCACGCGCCGATGACGCCGCCGCGGCCCACGAGGCCAGGCTGCGCGCCGAGGAGGGCGCCCAGCGGCACGCCGACCTCGCGGCCCAGGCACACGCCGACCGGGAGGTCGCCGAGCGGGTCGCCCGCGAGCGCGCTGAGGAGGTGCAGCGCGCGCAGGAGCTGCGCCAGAACGCCGAGCACGCGGCCGCCGAGGCCAACGCCGCTCGGATCGCGGCAGAGCGCAGCGCACACGAGAGCGCCACGGCTCGCCAGGAGGCCGAGGAGGAGGCCCGCAAGCAGGCGAACGCCGCGCACGCGGCGCACGACCTCAGGACGCGCGCCGAGGCGATGGCGCGTACGGCGGCCGCGACGGCCAAGTCCGCGCACGTGCTGCGCGGGGAGGCCGAGGCGGCCGCCCAGAAGCAGGCACTGCTCGCCCAGCAGTCGGCCGAGGCCGCCCAGGCCGCGCTGAAGCAGGTCGAGGAGCAGGCCGAGGCCGCGCGCGTCGCGCACGAGACGGCCGAGCAGGCCCACGAGTCGCGCGCCGCCGCCCTGGCAGACGCCCACAAGGCCGCCGGCAAGGTGATGGAAGCGTTGAACGCGCGCCTCGAGGCCGAGGAGGCGGCGATCCTCGCCCAGGCCGCCCGCGACGCCGCCGAGCAGGCCGCGAAGAGCCAGGCGGAGCGGACCCGCGAGTCCGAGCAGCTGCGGGAGGAGGCGGAGCGGCGCACCCAGGAGCTGCTCGCGCAGCTCGACGCGGCGCGGGCCGAGACGGCCGAGGCGCACCGGCTCCGGGCCGAGGCCGAGGAGGCCGCCGCCCAGCGGGCGATCGATCGTCAGGCCGTGGAGTCCTCCATCCGGCACAACACCGAGCTCGTCGAGACCGCCCTGCAGGAGCGGCTCGCCGCCGAGCGCCGGCTCGCCGACCTGGCCGCCGAGCTGGTCGCCCTCCGCGGCGCCGTGACGAACGCGCTGCGCGAGAAGGGGTCCAAGCGGAGCCTCGCGACGCTCCAGGAGGCCGCGGCGACGCACAGCGCGCTCGACCGGGAGGCCGCGCGCGCCCTGGACGAGACCGGCTCCATCCCGGTCGTCCCGTCCGCCTTCGAGCCGGTCCAGGTCGACGACGGCGCACCGCCGCCGGGTGCCGGCGAGACGCAGCAGGCCTGGCTCCGCAACGAGTGGGCCCGGGTCGAGTCCCGGCGGGCCGGCGAGCCCGGGGCGGCCGCCGAGCCCGAGCCCGCCCAGCCGACCCGTCAGGTCGACGTCCGCTCCTTCGGCGCCGCCGGGGGCGCCGGCGACGTCACCGTCACCGACGACGGCGTGCTCGACGTCCGGCAGGGCGGCCGGTCGGAGTCCTTCGACCTCTACGACCGCGACACCGCTCTGCGAATCATCGGCCGGCCCGGCCAGCGGCGCTGGCGGGTCGAGCTGTCGCGCCCGGGCGCGGCACCGGTCGTCCTCGACGGCAAGCAGGTCGACGCCGAGGCGCTCACCCGCGAGCTGCTGCGCTGGCGGCCCGAGGTCGCCCGACGCTGACGTCGGTCAGGCGCGCAGACCCTTCCTGAGCGCGTCGGCGAGGTCGAGGACCGCGGCCCGGGACGTCCGGGCGGCGAGCACGTTGAAGAAGCCGTGGATCTGGTCGGCGTACCGCCAGGCCTCGACCTCGACACCGGCGGCCGCCAGCTTGCCGGCGTAGGCCTCGCCCTCGTCGCGGAGCGGGTCGAAGCCGGCGGTCGCGACGAAGGCCGGCGCGACACCGCTCGGCACCTCCGCGTAGAGCGGCGACAGCCGCGGGTCCCTCGGGTCGGTCCCGGCCGGCACGTACGCCGTCCCGGCGACGTCGATGAAGTCCGAGGTGAGGTAGTAGCCGGTGCGGAACCGGCGCCGGCTCTCGGTCTCCTCGTCGAACTGCGTCACCGGGTAGATGAGCAGCTGGAACGCGCACGCCTCGGTGACCTCGAGCGCCACCCCGGCTGCCAGGTTGCCACCGGCGGAGTCGCCGCCGACGCCGATCCGGCCCGGCTCCGCCGACACCTCGGCGGCGTGGTCGAGGACCCAGCGGAAGATCTCGAGCGCGTCGTCGTAGGCGGCCGGGAACGGTGCCTCGGGCGCCAGCCGGTACTCGACGGCCAGGACCCGGACGCCCGACTGCTCGGCGAGGAAGCGGACCGAGGCGTCGTGGGAGTCCAGGTCGCCGTAGACGAAGCCGCCGCCGTGGAAGAAGACCAGCAGCGGACCCGGCCCGTGCGGGGCGGAGCCCGGCGTGTAGAGCCGCGCCCGGTGCCCGGCCGCCGACAGCATCCGCACCATGCTGATGGGCTGCTCGCCGCCGGCCATCCGCGACTGGTGGAGCAGGACCGTGCGCCCCTGCGGGATCGGCAGCGACTCGACCGCCGGTCCGGCCACCTTGGCGAGCCTGAGCATCAGCTGGGTGTCGGTGGCCAGGGGCTGTCCGTCCACCACCACCGGCTTCCCGGCGAGCCGCCGCTGCACCTGCTGGGGGAGCCGGAGCGCCGTGGTGAAGACGCGGCGCTCGGCGACGGCGGCCGCCGAGCTGAGGAGGGAACGGGCGGAGGACCGCGTCGGGAACAGGCTCACGGGGCTCGAACCTACCGGCGAGTCACAAGACCATTCCACGGGGTGGTCTGATCCGCGGGACATCTCCTGTTCACCCGCAGGTGGGACACTCGAGCGCATGACGCTGGAGCCCACGGCCGACCCTGACCTCGGGACGGTGGAGACGTTCGACGTCGACCCGCCCTACGTGCCCGACCACGACGCCCTGGCCGCCGTCGAGAAGTTCGAGGACCGGTTCCTCGACCGCGAGCTGTCCTGGCTGCACTTCAACCAGCGCGTGCTGGAGCTGGCCGAGGACCCGTCGCTGCCGCTGCTCGAGCGGGTCCGCTTCCTGGCGATCTTCACCTCCAACCTGGACGAGTTCTTCATGGTCCGCGTGGCCGGCCTCAAGCGCCGGATCGCGGCAGGGCTCGCCATCCGAGCCGCCTCAGGGCTGATGCCGCGCGAGGTGCTCGAGCTGATCTGGCGGACCACCCGCGAGCTGTCGGAGCGGCACGCCGCCGTCTTCTCCGACCAGATCGTGCCGGGCCTGTGGAAGGAGGGGATCGAGCTGGTCAGGTGGGCCGACCTGACCGCGCCGGAGCAGAAGCACTGCAAGAAGCTCTTCAAGGACCGCGTCTTCCCGATCCTCACTCCGCTGGCCGTCGACCCCGCCCACCCGTTCCCCTACATCTCCGGGCTGTCGCTCAACCTCGCCGTCCTCATCCGCGACCCGCGAACCGGCAAGGAGCACTTCGCGCGCGTGAAGGTGCCGCCGAACCTCACCCGGTTCGTGCCCGTCGGCAACGACCGGTTCGTCCCGCTCGAGGACATCATCGGAGAGCACCTGAAGCGGCTCTTCCCGGGCATGGAGGTCCTCGAGTCGCACACCTTCCGGGTGACCCGCAACGAGGACGTCGAGGTCGAGGAGGACGACGCCGAGAACCTCCTCGCCGCGCTCGAGAAGGAGCTGCTCCGTCGTCGGTTCGGCCCTCCTGTGCGGCTGGAGGTCGAGGAGTCGATCTCCGACCCGGTGCTCGAGCTGCTCGTCTCCGAGCTCGGGATCTCCTCCGCGGAGGTGTTCCGCCTGCCCGGCCCGCTCGACCTGCGCGGGCTGCACGCGATCGCCGACATCGACCGCGAGGAGCTGAAGTACCCGGCGTTCGTGCCGACGACCCACCACCGGCTCGCCGACGTCGAGTCGGCCGCTCCGGTCGACGTGTTCAAGGCATCGCGCCGGCGGGACATCCTGCTCCACCACCCCTACGACTCCTTCGCCACGTCCGTGCAGCGCTTCATCGAGCAGGCCGCCGCCGACCCGCACGTGCTGGCGATCAAGCAGACGCTCTACCGCACGTCCGGCGACTCCCCCATCATCGACGCCCTCATCGACGCCGCGGAGTCCGGCAAGCAGGTGCTGGTGCTGGTGGAGATCAAGGCCCGCTTCGACGAGCAGGCCAACATCCGCTGGGCCCGCAAGCTCGAGCAGGCCGGCTGCCACGTGGTCTACGGGCTGATCGGGCTCAAGACCCACTGCAAGCTGGCCATGGTGGTGCGCGACGAGGGCGAGTACGGCGGCGGGATCCGCCGCTACACCCACATCGGCACCGGCAACTACAACCCGAAGACGTCCCGCCTCTACGAGGACTACGGGCTCATCACGACCAACGAGGCGATCGGCGAGGACGTCGCGCACCTGTTCAACAACCTCTCCGGCTGGTCACGGGACGCCTCCTACGGGCAGCTGCTCGTCGCACCCGACACGGTGCGCACCGGCATCGTCGAGCAGCTTCACCAGGAGATCGAGCATCACAGGAACGGCCGGCCGGCCCGGATCCGGATCAAGGCCAACTCGATCGTCGACGAGGCCGTCATCGACGCGCTCTACCTCGCCTCGCAGGCGGGCGTGCCGGTCGACCTGCTCGTGCGCGGGATCTGTGCGGTGCGACCCGGCGTGCCCGGGCTGTCCGAGACGATCACCGTCCGGTCGGTGCTCGGCCGCTTCCTCGAGCACTCGCGGCTGTTCTGGTTCGAGAACGGCGGCGAGCCGACGGCGTGGATCGGCTCCGCCGACCTGATGCACCGCAACCTCGACCGCCGCGTGGAGGTGCTGGTCCGGCTGCCGCTGGAGGACCACGTCCGGGCGATCGGCGACCTCTTCGACCTCGCCTTCGAGCCGACCACCAACGCCTGGGTCCTCGACGCCGGCGGGGCGTGGACCCGCAACGACGGCCCGGTGGACCTCCAGGAGAGCCTCATCGAGGCGCAGCGGCGTCGCCGAGCGGGCTGACCCGGCTGACCCGGCCAGCCGGGCTGGCCGGGCCGGTCAGATCCCGAAGATCGGCTTGAGGATCTCGTACGCCGCCGCGGCGGCGAGGCCGGCGGCCGGGAAGGTCAGCACCCAGGCGGTGACGATGTTGCCCGCGACCCCCCAGCGGACCGCGGAGAACCGCTTGGTCGCGCCGGCGCCCATGATCGCGCTGGTGATGGTGTGCGTCGTGGAGATCGGCGCCTGCCAGACGTACGCGGTCGTGTAGAGCACCAGGGCGCCGGTCGCCTCGGCGGAGAACCCGCGGGCGGGGTCGAGGTGGATGATCTTGCGGCCCAGCGTGCGCATGATGCGCCACCCGCCCGAGTAGGTCCCGAGCGAGATCGCGCCGGCGGCGCAGACGATGACCCACAGCGGCAGGCTGTCGCTGGCCTGCGCGTGCCCGGACGCGACGAGGGCCAGGAAGATGACGCCCATCGTCTTCTGGGCGTCCTGCAGGCCGTGGCCCAGCGCCAGTGCCGACGCCGACACGGTCTGCATCGCGCGGAACCCGCGGTGCACCTTCGCCCCGGGCCGGTTGCGGAAGATCCACATGATCGAGAGCATCACGATGAACGCGAGGCAGAATCCCACGATGGGCGAGAGCACCATCGGGATGACGACCTTGTCGATGATCGTGTGCCAGTGCACCGACGCCAGGTCCGGGCCGGCGGCGAGCGCCGCGCCGACCAGGGCGCCGATGAGTGCGTGCGTGGACGACGATGGCAGGCCGAAGTACCAGGTGATGAGGTTCCAGGCGATCGCGCCGAACAGGGCGGCCAGGATGATGATCAGCTGGTGCTTCGAGTCGTCCCCCGGCATCGAGAGCGTGTCGGCGACCGTGTGCGCGACCTTCTGTCCGAGCAGCGCGCCGACGAAGTTCATGACCGCGGCCAGCGTCAGCGCGATCCGAGGCGTCAGCGCCCTCGTGGAGACCGAGGTCGCGATCGCGTTGGCCGCGTCGTGGAAGCCGTTGGTGTAGTCGAACGCGAGGGCGACGACGACCACCGTGATGACGATGGCGAGTTCCATGTCGGGGCTCAGGACTCCTTGAGCGCGATCTGCTCGATCGTGTTCGCGACCCGCTCGAACCCGTCGATGGCGCCCTCGAGCGCCTCGACGATGTCCTTGAGCTTGAGCACCTCGACGGCCTTGAACTCGCCGGAGAAGATCGTCGCGAGGATGCGCCGGTGGTTGCGGTCGCCCTCGTTCTCGAGCCGGTTGATCTCGATCCAGTACTCCTGGAGCGACTTCATCGACTGGAGGTTCGGCATCGCCGCGGCGGTCAGCTCGGCACAGCGCTGCAGCACCCGGACCTGGTCGGAGAGCGCCTCCGGGAGCACCTTGACCTCGTAGACGAGGATCATGTCCACGACCTCGTCCATCAGGTCCATGATGTCGTCGAGCCCCGAGCCCAGCGAGTAGATGTCCTCGCGGTCGAACGGCGTCACGAACACCGAGTTCACCCGCCGCACGATCGCGTGGGTGGTCTCGTCGGCCTGGTGCTCGGCCTCGCGCATACGACGCGCGATGCCCTCGGCGTCGTTGCCGTCGGCGAGCATCTCGGCCAGCAGGCCGACGCCCGTCACCAGGTGGTCGGCCGACTCGGTGAACAGGTCGTAGAAGGTCGTGTCGACCGGACGGATGCGCAAACGCACGGGGAACTCCTGTGGAGTCGGAGACGAACGGGCCCAATCTAGGGGAGGCCGGGCTCCAGGACGCAACCGACGGCCCTCGCGCGGTCGCTGACCTGACCGTTCGGACCGGTGTCCGACACCTCTCGGCTCGAACGGACCGCCCCGTTCGTGCCCGCTCGTCGGCCACCCAGCAGGAGGACGGATCAGCCGAAGCGACCGGAGATGTAGGCCTCGGTGGACTCGCTGTCCGGGTTGGTGAACATCTTCTTGGTCGGGTTGAACTCGACCAGATGACCCGGCTGGCCGGCGGCCTTGAGGTTGAAGAAGCCGGTGTCGTCGGAGACACGGGCCGCCTGCTGCATGTTGTGGGTGACGATGACGATCGTGTAGCGGTCCTTGAGCTCGTGGATGAGGTCCTCGATGGCCGCCGTGGAGATCGGGTCGAGCGCCGAGCAGGGCTCGTCCATCAGGAGGACCTGCGGCTCGACGGCGATCGCGCGGGCGATGCACAGCCGCTGCTGCTGGCCGCCGGACAGGCCCATGCCGGGCTTGCCGAGGCGGTCCTTGACCTCGTTCCAGAGGTTCGCTCCGCGCAGCGACTTCTCGACGATCTCGTCGGCCTCGGCCTTCTTCATCCTCTTGGCGTTCAGCTTGTTGCCCGCGAGGACGTTGTCGTAGATCGACATCGTCGGGAACGGGTTCGGCCGCTGGAAGACCATGCCGACCATGCGGCGGACCTCGACCGGGTCGACCGCCGGGTCGTAGAGGTCCTGGCCGGACACGGTGATCTTGCCCTCGACGCGGGCGCCCGGGATCACCTCGTGCATCCGGTTGAGCGTGCGCAGGAACGTCGACTTGCCGCAGCCGGAGGGCCCGATGAAGGCCGTGACGGCCTTCGCCTTGATCGTCATGTTGACGCCCTCGACGGCCTTGAAGTCGCCGTAGTAGATGTTGACGTCGCTGACGTCGATGCTCTTGGCCACTGCCATGTACTCCTGTTTCAGCGCCCGGTCTTGGGGGCGAAGATCTTGCTGATGATGCGTGCTGCGAGGTTGAGCACCATCACGATGACGATGAGGATCAGGGCGCCGCCCCATGCGCGGGCGTAGCCCTGGGGCGTCGCGGTGCTGTACTGCGTCATGATGAACACCGGCAGGGTCATCATCCGGCCGCTGAAGAGGTTGCTGTTGACCGCCTCCGCGGCACCGACCGCGACCAGCAGCGGCGCCGTCTCGCCGATGACGCGCGAGATCGCGAGCATGATGCCGGTGACGATGCCGCCGAGCGCGGTCGGGATGACGACCTTGACGATCGTGCGCCACTTCGGCACGCCCAGCGCGTACGACGCCTCGCGCAGGTCGTCGGGCACGAGCCGCATCATCTCCTCGCCGGAGCGGACGACCGTCGGGATCATCAGCAGCGACAGCGCGATGGAGCCCATGATGCCCATCCGCGTGCCGACGCCGAAGATCAGCGTGAACAGCGCCAGTCCGAAGAGGCCGGCGACGATCGACGGGATGCCGGTCATGACGTCCACCAGGAAGGTGACGACCTTGGCGATCCGGTTCCGCTTGCCGTACTCCACCAGGTAGATGGCGGTGAAAAGGCCGATCGGCACCGAGATGACGACGGCGCCCAGCGTGACCAGCAGGGTGCCGATCAGGGCGTGCTCGAGGCCGCCGCCGGCCACCAGCTTGCCGGTCGCCGGGTCGAGCCGCTGCACCATGTCGTGGGTGAGGAACGAGAGGTCGATCGCCGGGACGCCCTTGCTGATCACGACCCAGATGAGCCACACCAGCGGCACGAGGGTGACCGCGAACGCTGCCCAGATCACCGAGGTGACCAGCCGGTCGGTGGCCGCTCGCCGGTTCTCGACGACGGCCGACCAGGCCGGCATCCCGACGACGGCGATGAGGCCGCCGACGATCACGAAGGGGACGATTCCCCAGCCCAGCAGGAGGGCCAGCAGCCCGGACGCGGCGAAGGCGATCAGCAGCACCAGGTAGGGCGCGTACGCCGGCAGGCGACCGCTGTAGAGACGCTCGCTCTCGATCGTGTCGAAGGTCGTCATCGCTGACCCCTCTCGCCCCGGCCCGCGACGTAGCGCGCCACGAAGTTCACCAGGAAGGTGAACAGGAACAGCACCAGGCCGGTGGCCAGCAGCACCGTCTGGATGCGGTTGTCCTCGGCCTTGTAGTTGGCTGCGATGTTGGACGCGATGGTGGCCGAGTTGGTCGACGAGATCATGTTGAGCGTGATGATCGGTGTCGACGACATCACCATCGAGACGGCCATCGTCTCGCCGAGGGCCCGACCGAGGCCGAGCATGACGGCGGCGACCATGCCGGAGCGCGAGTGCGGGAAGACGGCGTAGCGGACCATCTCCCAGCGGGTCGCGCCGAGCGCGAGGGCCGCCTCCTCGTTGAGCCGCGGCGTCTGGCTGAAGACCTCGCGGCAGATCGCGGTGATGATCGGGATGCACATGATCGCGAGGACGACCCCCGCGATGAGGATCGTGCGGCCGGTCGCGGAGGCCGGGCCCTTGAAGAAGGGCAGCCACCCGAGGTTGTGGTCGAACCAGCGCTGGACCGGCTGCGACGACACGGCGAGCGTGCGGGCGCCCCAGAGGCCGAAGACGACCGACGGTACGGCGGCCAGCAGGTCGATGACGTAGGCCACCGGGGTCGCGATCCGGCGCGGCGCGTAGTGCGAGATGAACAGCGCCAGCGCGAAGGAGAACGGCACCGCGATGAGGAGCGCGATGATCGCGGCGAAGGTGGTGCCGAACAGCAGCCTGCCGACGTACCCCCAGAAGCTGTCGGACGACGGCTTGAAGATCTCGGGGTCGGCGGTGAAGCCGGGCAGGCCCTTGATGAACAGGAAGACGAAGACGGCCGCGAGGGTGACGAGGATCGTCACGCCGGACGCGAGGGCCACGGTCGAGAAGGCCTTGTCTCCCCGACCGAACTTCACGCCCGCGTAGGGCCCCTGGATGAGCGGCTCTTCCGTCTCCAGGTCTGGTGGTGTGGTGCTCACTGCTCTCCTGTGCCTGCCCCGGTTGGCTGGGCTTCTGTTGTGCCACAGCGGCGGGACCTCTCGCGAGGTCCCGCCGCTGGCTCAGCGGTGCTGCTACTTGGCCGCGATCTTGTCCAGGATCGCCTTGGCCTTGTCGGCGACGTCGCTCGGGAGCGGGGCCGAGAGAGCGTTCGCCGAGGCGGCCTTCTGACCGGCGGACGACACGATGTACTGGCCGAAGCCCTTGACGACGTCGGCGGTGGCCTTGTCGTCGTAGGTCGGGCAGGCGATGAAGTACGACGCCAGGAACACCGGGTAGACCGACGGGTCGGTCGCGGTGCGGTTGATCGAGTAGACGAGCTGCGACGCGGCGGCGCCGTCGGCGACCTTCGAGGCGGCGAGCCCGGCGGCGGCACCGTCGGCGGACGGGGCCACGTAGTCGGTCCCGACCTTGACGGAGACCTTGCCGAGCTTGGTGCTGGCCACGGCGCTGTCGTCGGCGTAACCGATCGTGCCCTGGCCGTCCTGGATGGCGCCCACGACGCCGGAGGTGCCCTCAGCGGCCTCGCCGACCTGGACCGGCCAGTCGCTGCTGTGCTCGGTCTTCCACGCGCCGCCGCCGGCCTGGTGGAGCCAGTCGGTGAAGTTGTCGGTCGTGCCCGAGGAGTCGGAGCGGTGGACCGGCGAGATAGCGGTCGCCGGCAGCTGGACGTCCGGGTTCTGCTGGGCGATGGCCGGGTCGTTCCACTTCTTGATCGTGCCGCTGAAGATCTTCGCGACGGTGGTCGCGTCGAGCTTCAGCGAGTCGACACCCTGCAGGTTGAAGGCGATGTCGATCGGGGAGATGAAGACCGGGACCTCGATCGGGTCGCTGCCGCCGCACGCGGACTTGGCCTTGGCCATGTCCTCGGCGGAGATGGCGGAGTCGGAGCCGGCGAACTTGTAGGCGCCGGAGTAGAAGTTGTCGCGACCCGTGCCGGAGCCGACCGGGTCGTAGGTGATGGTGACGTCGGGGTTGTCCGCGCCGAAGCCCGCGCGCCAGGCCTCCTGGGCCTTCTCCTGGGCCGAGGAGCCACCGGCGGCAACCGTGCCGCTCAGGCCCTTGGCAGCGCCGGAGCCGCTCGCGCTGTCGCCGTTGTCCGAGCCGCCGCACGCGGCGAGCGAGAGGGCCAGCGTCAGCGCGGCCACGCCAGGCACGACCGCCCGGCGGATGGAAGTGGTGATCACTTCGAAATCTCCTGTGTTTGCGAACTTGTCTCGCACGCAACGTAGAGACGCGAGGTGACCGCTCCCCGGGTCGTCGGTGAACGAGGCGTGAACTCGGCATGCCCGGTTGGCGACGTGACGTGGCCCACAAGGCGGACATCACGTGAACTGGCTCGTCAGCGCTTGACGGAGCCTGCTAGTGCCGCTCCACGGCGACGATCTCGCCGCGGCGCAGGTGGACGACCAGGAGCTCGCCCTTCTCCAGCCCCGGATCCTCGAGACCGAGCGCCTCGAAGACCTCCGGCAGCACCGGGCGGTGGCTGCAGACGACGGTCGGGCCGAACTCCTCGAGCACGTCGACGGCGGCCGTCACCAGCTTGCGGACCTTGCGGGGGCGGGAGCTCTCCTCGCTCAGCCGGTCGAGCAGCTCCATCTCGATACCGGCCGTCGAGGCGTACGGCGCCACGGTGTCGACGCAGCGCGTGCTGCTGCTCGTCATGACCCGCCGGACGTCGTAGGCCGCGAGGACGGGCGCGAGCCGCTCGGACTGCCGGTGCCCCGTCATCAACAGCGGGCGGAGCGGGTCCTCGCCGTGCCACGAGCTGCGCGCGCGGGAGTTGGCGTGGCGCAGCACGATGAGGGCCTCGGTGCGCTTGGGGTACTCCAGCGCCTCCGCGAGCGTGTCCCGGTCGTGCGGATAGGTCAGCAGCCGGGCGGCCTTGTCGACGGGCAGCCAGGCCACCTCGTCGATCTCGGCGTTGGCGGCGTAGCCGCTGACGTCATCGGTGTCGACGGTCCGGGCGACCCAGTAGCGAACGGTCTTGCGACCCTTGGAGGTCGGATAGGTCTGGCTCGCCAGGGGCCGGCCGAGCCTGACCCGGAGCCCGGTCTCCTCCTGCACCTCGCGGACGGCGGCGGCGGTCACGTGCTCGCCACGCTCGAGCTTGCCCTTCGGGAACGACCAGTCGTCGTACTTCGGCCGGTGCACCAGGAGCACGTCGCGCCCGGGCCGGAGCACCACGGCGCCGGCGGCCGAGATCAGTGCCGGTCGAGGTGCCGTTCGAGATGCCGGTCGGGCGCTGGGCATGGCGCTTAGGGTAGGCGCTCATGGTGAATCGGTGGCGACGGGCGGGGCTCGCGACAGCGGTGGTCCTCGTGCTCGTCGCCGCAAGCCTGGTGGGCGTCGTCTGGTGGCGGCACACCCACCGCGGCGCGCTCGCGCAGGCGCTCACGCTGGTCCCGGACGACGTGCAGCGCTACTCCTGGACCGACTGGGCCGGCGTACGTCGGGCGGTGCACGTGCGCGATGCCGAGCACCCGTCCGGCGCCGCTGTCGACGCCTTCCTCGCGAAGGGCTACGACGCCGACCTGACCTCCGCCTCCGCGATGGTCACCTCGGCCGACGCGCTGCAGTCCCACTTGGGCTTCTCGCCCGCGACCGCCGACTCCGAGCTGTTCGCCCAGTCCGACTCGGGCGCGGTCGTGGTCGTCGAGCCGCGGTCCACCGACGGTCTGGACCGCGCGCTCGAGCGCACCGGCTACACCGAGGGCAAGGGCGGGATCTGGGACGGCACCGACGCCGTGGCCACGCTGGGGATCACGCCCGAGTTCAACTACATCGCGGTCCACGACGGACGGGTGTTCGCAAGTGACTCGTCGGAGTACCTCGACGAGGTGCTCGGCGGCGGCTTCTCCCCCGACGACGGGGTCGGCGAGGTGGCCGACGCCGTCGGCGAGCCGGTGTCGGCGGTCGTCTACTCCGGCGACTACGTGTGCGGTCACCTCGCGATGAGCCAGGCCGACGACGTCGACCAGGCGCAGGCCGAGGAGCTGATCCGCCAGGCGGGCGGGGTCGACCCCCTGACGGCCTTCGCGATGGCGACCGACGCGGATCGGCAGGTGACCGTCGCCCTCGGCTTCGAGAACCACGACCAGGCCGTCCACAACGCCGATGCCCGGGCTGCCCTCGCGAGCGGGCCGGCGCCGGGTCAGGGCGGGGACTTCGCCGACCGGTTCAGGCTCGGCCGGGTCGCGGCCGACGGGTCCGTCGTCACCATGCGGCTGCGCCCGGTCGCAGGCACCTACGTGCTCTCGGACCTCTCGACCGGCCCGGTGCTGTTCGCGTCCTGCTGAGCGGGGCGCTCAGTCGCCGGTGCGCGGGCTGGGCAGCGGCGAGACGCCGAGGATCTCGTCGATCTCCTCTGTGCTCAATCGTTCGTCGGACTCGCTCGCCGCGATGATGAGGTTGGTCGTCAGCTCGACCTCGCGCAGCAATTCGGCGTCCTCGAGCGACACGTCGAACTGATCGTGCATGTCGCCCTCCCGATCTTCCGCGTCGTCCACCTCCCCCGGCGCGGTATGTCTACCCGTTCAAGCCTAGGTCGAAACTCAGGCCGATCCGGGGTTTCCGGGCCTGCGCGCCAAGGCTTTACCCCAACCTGCGTACGCCGAGCGCGTCCGCACACGGGAGAGGCCCCGTCCCGCATGACGCGGGACGGGGCCTCGTAGGACCGTGAGCCGGCCTCAGCCGGCGCTGGTCATCAGAGCGGACGGACGTTCTCCGCCTGCGGGCCCTTCGGGCCCTGGGTGACGTCGAACTCGACCTTCTGGTTCTCGTCGAGGGACTTGTAGCCGTTGGTCTGGATCGCCGAGTAGTGAACGAAGACGTCGTCGCCGCCGTTCTCCTGCGCGATGAAACCGAAACCCTTCTCAGCGTTGAACCACTTAACGGTGCCCTGAGCCATGTGCTCTTCTACTCCTTAGTCGGGGCGAGTGGCCGCCACTGCGGCGGCCACACATCAGATGCGGTGATACGTCGCTCCGACCTGTGGTGTCCCTCGCGAGAGCTGTCTCTCGGTCGAGCACAGAGCAGAAACGCCGTTGGATCACGTACTCCGTAGGCGTCAGACCAGCTGGAACTTGCACCTGTTGCAGTCCAGACACTACCAATCCGGGGCCTTAGTGGAAGAGTGCAGGAGCCAGTTTTCGAAACTCGCACATGAAGGTTCTGCGACAGAAGCGTGACGCGGACGTGCCACGAGGGCCTTTTCCGGTTCGGAACTGCGCCGGGCATAGGCTCGGTGAGGTGACGGGTCTGCCACGTTTCGAGGAGGTCGTGCGGGTCCGGCCGGTGGACCTGGTGGCCCCCGGGGCCGTCGGGTTCGAGCTCGAGGGACCGGGCGACGGCGTGCTGCCGCAGCCGGCGCCCTACGTCGCCGTCGTCGCCGAGACCTCCGGGACCTCCGGGACCGCCGAGGTCACCCTGGAGTCGCTCTCCGGGCCGATCTCCGCACGGCTGGACGCAGGCCGGCACGCCACCCTGCGGATCGACGAGCAGGTCGTGCGCAGCCGACGGCACGGACGATCACGGACGCCAGTCGACGCCCTCGCCCTGGCGGTCACGGGCCCGCAGGCCACGGTCTTCACGCGCAGCGGGACCGACTGGACCGCCCGGGCCAAGCTCGACCTCACCGACCGCGTGGACACCTCCGACCCGCAGTGGTGCGCCGGCCTGCGGGTGCGCGCTGGCGGCGAGGTCGGCCGGGTCCGCGCCGGCGCTTTCGGGCAGCTGGGCCTGCGCGACCTCCGGCTCGTCAGCAAGGCCGACGGGGCGCCGTACTCGCCGGACGGACGGATCCTGCTCACCGCCACCAGCGCCGGACCGGGGTTCTTCGGCACCGGCCACGCCAGCCTGTGGGAGCTGGACCCCGCCACGCTCGCACTGAGTCATCGCAGCGACATGTTCTTCCGCCGCGGTGAGCAGGTCTACGGCGACCACGCGATCCACCTCCTGCGCGACGGCGACGAGTGGGTCGTCGCCACCAGCACGTGGGGCGACTTCGTCGACCCCGCGGTGGACCACGTCCACGTGGAGCTGGGCCGGACCTCCGCCGACCTGCTCAGCGGGCGTCACGTCGTCGACACCGAGCCGCTGCACCTGCCCACGACGGGTCTGCGCAGCGTCGGCGTGTGGGACCCGCACCTGGTGCGGGTGCCGGCAGACTCGACCGGCGAGCAGCAGTGGCTCGTGGGCTTCGTGAGCGCTCGCCGCTACTTCGACTTCCACCCCGTGCTCGCGACCGGTCCGTCGCTCGACCGCCTCGCGGTGCGCGGCGCCGCCAGCGGCCGCCGGGCGACCGAGGGCACGACGCTGGCGCGCCTGTCGACCGACGCGGCCGGCGAGCCCGCGTGGCGGGTCGTGGCGAGCGACGGGCGCGACAACAGGCGCGCCCACCGGGCGGCGTACCCGGTGTTCGACCTGGACCTTCGCCAGGTCGGCACCCTCGAGGCGCCGTACCCGACGAACCTGCCGTGGCCGACCCTCGTGCCGACGTCACAGGGCATGCTGCTGGTCGGGTTCGACGGAACGCCGACCGGCGGGCGGCTGCCCGGCTACGGCACCCATGGTGCCGTCGTGATCGCGAGGGAGGTCAGCGACTAGCGCGAGTCGCGGTCGGCGTAGTCCGACCACTCGTCGACGTCCTCGGGCTGCTCGTCGTCGTCGGAGCCGCCATGCAGCTCCCGCGCGAGCGCACTGAGGTCCGTCTCGTGAGTACGGTACTTCAGGTCGCGGGCGACCTTGGTCTGCTTGGCTTTCGCACGGCCGCGCCCCATAGGGTCAGCCCCCTCGCACTAGGCCGGGGCACCGAGGCTCCCGGGCTGTCTCACAAAGTTGTCGTGGGGCCAACGCTACCTGTTCGCCGGTCGTTCCCGCGAACCGGGACGTCGAAAACCTGTTCGCGGGTTGCGAACGTCGCCGTCGGGCCGCCTGACGGCTACCAGCCGGGGTGCTGACCGACCAGCCGGACGCGGCCCTCGTCGCCCTCGCCGGCCCGCGCGACCGACCCCGCGACCCACGCGGGGATCCCCGACTCGGCGAGGATCGCGATGGTCCGGTCGGCGTCGGCGGCGGGGGTCAGCGCGACCATGCCGACGCCCTGGTTGAGGGTGGCCTCGAGGTCCGCCTGGGATACGTCACCCACGCCCTTGACCAGCGAGAAGACGGCCCCGGGCGTCCAGGTGCCACGCTCGACGGTCGCCGTCAGCTCCTTCGGCATGACCCGCTCGAGGTTGGCGGCGAGGCCGCCGCCGGTGACGTGCGACATCGCGTGGGTGCCGGTCTCGCGGGCCACCCGCAGGCAGGCCTTGGCGTAGATGCGGGTCGGGACGAGCAGCTCCTCGCCCAGCGTCCGGCCGAGCTCGTCGACGTGCGCCGTCAGGTCGAGCCCGCCCTGCTGGAGCAGCACGTGGCGGACCAGCGAGTAGCCGTTGGAGTGCAGTCCGGAGGACGCCATCGCGATCACGACGTCGCCCTCGGCGACCAGGTGGGCGCCGAGCAGGTCGTCGGCCTCGACCACGCCGGTGGTGGCGCCGGCGACGTCGTACTCGTCGGGCGCCAGGAGACCCGGGTGCTCGGCGGTCTCGCCACCGATGAGCGCGGCGCCGGCGTCGACGCACGCCGAGGCGATGCCCTTGACGATGGCCGCGATCTTCTCGGGCACGACCTTGCCGGTGGCGATGTAGTCGGTCATGAAGAGCGGCTCCGCGCCGCAGACGACGAGGTCGTCGACGACCATGCCGACCAGGTCGTAGCCGATGGTGTCGTGCACGTCCATGCGGCGGGCGATCTCGACCTTGGTCCCGACACCGTCGGTGGACGTGGCGAGCAGGGGGCGCCTGTAGCTGAGCAGCGCCGAGGCGTCGAAGAGCCCGGCGAACCCGCCCAGGCCGCCCAGCATCTCGGGCCGGCGGGCCTTCTCGACCCACTCCTTCATCAGGTCGATCGCCTTGTCGGCGGCCTCGATGTCGACACCGGATGCGGCGTAGGCGTTGGTCACGGACAGGGCTCCGATCAGGGAGTACGACGGGTCAGGGGTTGTTGAGCACAGGCAGGGCCTTGCCCATGGTCGGCGACTGGAGCGACACCTCGAGGAGGTGCTTGCCGAGCAGGCTCTCGTCAGGCAGCTCGACCGGGTAGGTGCCGGTGAAGCAGGCGGTGCACAGCGACGACATCGGCTGGCGCGTGGCCTCGACCATGCCCTGGAGCGAGATGTAGCCCAGGGAGTCGGCACCGATGGAGGACGCGATCTCGTCGACCTCGAGCCCGTTGGCGATGAGCTCGGCGCGGGTCGCGAAGTCGATGCCGTAGAAGCACGGCCACTTCACCGGCGGGCTGGAGATCCGGACGTGGACCTCGAGCGCGCCGGCCTCGCGGAGCATCCGCACCTGGGCCCGCTGCGTGTTGCCGCGCACGATGGAGTCGTCGACCACGACGATGCGCTTGCCCCGGATCATGTGCTCGAGCGCGTTGAGCTTGAGCCGGATGCCGAGCTGGCGCAGCGTCTGCGACGGCTGGATGAAGGTGCGGCCGACGTAGGAGTTCTTGACGAAGCCCTGGCCGAACGGGATGCCGCTCTCCTCGGCGTACCCGGTGGCGGCGGGGGTGCCCGACTCGGGCACCGGCATGACGAGGTCGGCGTCGACCGGGAACTCGCGGGCCAGCTGGCGACCCATCTCGACCCGGGCCTCGTGGACGCCACGGCCGGCGATGTCGGCATCGGGTCGGGCGAGGTAGACGTACTCGAAGACACAGCCCTTGCGCTCGGGCTCGGCGAACCGCCGGGAGCGCAGGCCGTCGGAGTTGATGACGATCAGCTCGCCGGGCTCGACCTCGCGCACGACGCTCGCCCCGATCGTCGCCAGGGCGGCGTCCTCGGACGCGACCACCCAGCCACGGTCGAGCCGGCCGAGGACGAGCGGCCGGATGCCCTGCGGGTCGCGGGCGGCGTACAACGTGTCCTCGTCCATCCAGACCAGGCAGAACGCTCCGCGCACCGAGGGCAGCACCTCGACGGCCCGCTCCTCGATGGTGCAGTCCGGATGGTGCGCGAGCAGCTCGGTGAGCAGGCTGGTGTCGTTGGTGGCGACCGGCGCGCCGCCGCGGTGCAGGTCGAGCTCGTCGACCGGTCCGGGGAGCCGGTCGACCATGTCGCGCAGCTCATGGGTGTTGACGATGTTGCCGTTGTGGCCGAGCGCGATGGAGCCCTCGGAGGACGGCCGGAACGTCGGCTGGGCGTTCTGCCACGTGCTGGCACCGGTCGTCGAGTAGCGCGAGTGACCGATCGCCACGTGGCCCTGGAGCGAGTCGAGCGTCGTCTCGTCGAAGACCTGGGACACGAGGCCCATGTCCTTGTAGACCAGGATCTGGCGGCCATTGCTCACCGCTATGCCCGCAGACTCCTGTCCACGGTGCTGGAGGGAGTAGAGGCCGAAGTAGGTGAGCTTCGAAACTTCCTCACCGGGGGCCCAGACGCCGAAAACGCCGCACACAGCAGTTACTGTACGGGCGAAGCACGACGTACGCCGATTCCGCAGCGCCCCACCGTCTCGGACGGTCGCTCTGCGCACCAGCGTGTGCGGGAGCACCACCTCGGGAGGCGTTGTGCGGCCTCTCGGAGATCCCGTGTCCGTGCCGTCCAAGCGTTGGTGAGTGAATGCCCGATCCCGCGGAGCTCGCGCAGCCCCCTGCTGCGCACGCGGCGTGGCTCGACGACCTCACCTACTCCGCGCTGCGACTGGTCGCGGAGGCCCTGGTCGAGCTCGCCGGCTTCGGGGTCGCCGCGATCGGGGTGGTGCGCGACGACGGCCTGCTCCACACGGCCGTCGTGTCCGGGAGCGACGAGGCGCGGGCGCTTCTGGCGACGCACACGACCCCGGTCGCGGCGCTCTACGAGGAGCTCCGGCTGGGCGACCGGTGGGGGCGGTTCACGTTCGTGCCCCATGAGCGCGTCACCGGCGCCGGCCTGCCCGGGTGGGTCGGCGACTTCGAGGTCATCGACGCCGAGGACGCGTGGCATCCCGAGGACCTGCTCGTCGCGCTCCTCCGCGAC
Organism: Nocardioides sp. CER19; assembly: GCF_029846275.1. Classification (GTDB taxonomy): domain Bacteria; phylum Actinomycetota; class Actinomycetes; order Propionibacteriales; family Nocardioidaceae; genus Nocardioides. Next base: position 844,676 of record NZ_JARVWS010000001.1, on the reverse strand, counting down.
GGCCACGGGCGGCTGCGGGCCACGCTCTCCATCGACATCCCGGACGACGGCCGACGGCCGGGTCCGGAGCGACGCGCCGTCCTCGAGCGCTTCGCGGTCCAGGCCGAGCGCGCGGTGGTGGGCGCGCTCGAGCGGGCGCGGCTCGCCGCCCAGCTGCGGCTGGCCGACTTCGCCCGCGAGGTGATCCGCCGGGCGTCCAGCGACCTCGACGTCTCCGCGGTCCTCGACCGCGCCGGCGACGCCCTGCTCGCGTCGACCGGGAGCAGCGGTCTGTTCCTGCGCGCCTTCACCGACGACGGCCGCACCGTGGTGGCCGAACGCACCGACGGTACGCCGCTGCCCCGCCGGCCGAGGACCGCCGCGATCGCCGAGCGGGCCAGCCGCAAGCTCTGGCGCCGCCAGCAGGTCGGCATCCTCTACCGCGACGAGCTGGTCAACCTGGACGACGACGACGACAACCGCACGATCCAGGACTACATCCGTGACTCGGGGACCGGGTCGCTCCTCCTCGTGCCGCTCGGGGTCGGGGACGAGTGCGTCGGGTCGCTGACGTTCGTCCGAAGCACCGCCGCGCCGCGGTGGACCGAGGCGGAGACGGCGTACACCTTCGGGCTGGGCGGCGACCTCGGCCAGCTGCTCATCAACGCCCGGGCCTACGAGAGGGAGGACCGGCTGGCCCACGAGCTGCGCGCCCTCGACGACTACAAGAACCGGCTGATCACGACCGTCACCAGGGAGCTGCGCCGGCCGCTGTCGGCGATCGTCGAGGACCTCGACCAGATCGACCCGGCACCGCTCCCCGGCTTCGCGCGCCGGGCGCTCGACACGATGGAGCGCACGTCCGAGCGCATGGTCCGGCTCGTCGAGGACCTGCTCCTGCTGACCCGGGTGGCCGACCCGCAGAACGAGCTCGCTGCAGGACCGGTGGACCTGCTGCCGATCGTGCGCGAGGTCAGCGAGCTGACCGAGGTCGCCGCGAGGGAGCGGGGTCTGACCCTCCGGGTGCGGACGCCGGCGTTCACCCCCACCGTCGCGCTGGGCGACGCCGTGGAGCTCGACCGGGTGGTCGTCAACCTGGTGAACAACGCGGTGAAGTACACCGGCGATGGAGGCAACATCACCATCACGCTCCGGCGCGCGGAGGAGGACAGCATGGTCGAGCTCATCGTCGCGGACGACGGGATCGGCATCGCCGCCGAGGACCTGCCCCGGCTGTTCACCGAGTTCTTCCGTTCGGCGGACACGGACGCCCTCCGGCGGCCCGGGACCGGGCTCGGCCTCGCGATCGTCGACCGCATCGTGCGCCGTCACCGAGGCCGGATCGAGGTCGACTCCCAGGTCGGCTCCGGCACCACGTTCCGCGTCCTGCTCCCGGCGGCGGGGTGACGGCGGGATGACGAGGCCGACGAGCTCCGCGCCGAGCGCCGCCTCCTGGTCCGAGCAGTCGTTCCGGGACGCGCTCCAGATCATCGCCGAGGGCCTCGCCGAGCTCGTCGGCTTCGGCATGGTGGTGCTCAGCGTGCGCCAGGGCGACGACCTCGTCGTGGTCGCCGTCGCCGGGACGGCCGGCGGTCAGCGGGCCGACGGCACGGTGGAGAGCGTCGACGAGATGCTCGGCGCCCGCTGGCCGGTCGCCCACCTGGAGGCGCTCGTCGACGTGGCCGAGAGCTGGGGGCGGTTCCAGTTCGTGCGCCACGACCGGGCGCCGCGCGGCAACTGGGTCTGGGTGCGTGAGCCCGCGGCCGTCGAGGGCGACGGTGCCTGGCACCCCAACGACGGCGCGATCGCGCCGATCCACGACGCCACCGGCGAGCTCGTCGGCGCGATCTCGGTCGATGAGCCGCGCACGGGCCGCTACCCGGACGCGGCTCACCGCCGCGTCATGGACAGGTACGCCGAGGAGGCCGCCGGCGTCATGATCTCGGCGCTCGAGCGCGAGGCGCTCGAGGGTCGGCTCGCGCTGGCCGAGAGCGCCCGCCTGCTGCTGCGCACGGCGTCGCGCCACCTCTCCCTCGACACGCTCCTCGACGAGACCGGCCCGGCGTTCCTCGAGGCGTTCGCCGCGGCGGGGCTGTGGCTGCGGATCATGGGCTCGGCGGAGACGCTGCTGCCGGGAAGCCGGCACCAGCTGCCGGTCGGCACGCCGTCGCAGGAGGTCGCCGACAACCTCAGCCTCGCCGCCGAGGGGCTCTGGGAGCACCAGCGGGCGGCGATCGTCTACGTGGACGGGCGCAGCCGCAACACGGTGCTCGACGACGAGGCCACCGATGTCCTCCGGGCCCTCGTGCGGGAGACCGGCTTCGGCTCGGTCCTCCACGCCCCCATCGGTGCCGGGAGCGAGTGCCTCGGGTCCCTGGTCATGGCCCGCGAGCCGGGGCAGCCGGACTGGTCGGGGGCCGAGCTCGACCTGGCCACCGAGGTCGCGCGCGACCTGGGCCGCATCATCCGCAACGGGCAGACCTACACCCGGGTCCAGGAGCTGGTCCGCGAGCTGCGCGAGCTCGACGCCCACAAGAGTCGGCTGATCGCGATGATCTCGCACGAGCTGAAGAACCCGCTGACGGTGCTCCTGGCCAACGGCGAGCTGCTCGAGGCGGAGCTGGACGGCGACCCCGCGGCCCTCGCCCGGCTCGCCGACGTCGACGCGAACGCACACCGGATGGGCCGCGTCGTCGACAACCTGCTCCTCCTGTCCAAGCTGGCCGACCCGGACACGCCGCTCGTCGAGCGGGACGTCGACCTCAGGCCGGTGTTCGGGCAGGTCGAGGCCGCGTTCGCCGCGTCGATGGGCCAGCGTCGCATCACGCTCCGGACCACCCTGCCCGAGGAGCCGCTGGTCGTCAGGGGAGATCCGACCGAGCTGCGGACCATGCTGGCCAACGTCATCGGCAACGGCATCAAGTTCAGTGACGACGGGAGCCAGGTCGACGTGGTGGTGACCGCCTCACGTGACGCCGTCGAGGTGACGGTCGTCGACCACGGGATCGGGATCTCGCCGGAGGACCAGGGACGGCTCTTCACCAGCTTCTTCCGCTCCCAGGACCCCGCGGCGCTGACCCGTCCCGGCAGCGGGCTCGGGCTGGGCATGGTGGACCGGATCCTGCGCCGGCACGGCGGCCGCGCGGAGGTCCGCTCCACGCTCGGACAGGGCACCACCGTCCGGATCGTCCTCCCGGTGCGAACGCCGGACGAGGGGCACTGACCCCACGTACGCTGGGGAGCCCGCCTCCCCCAGCACCTGCGATGTCAGAACACTCTCTCGGACACTCCTCCCCTCACCCGCCGTCGCGAAGCGCGAGCGAGTGGAACGACGCCGCCATGGCCGAGTCCCTCCAGCTGGCCGCGGAGAGCCTGTGCGCCTTCGGCGGCTTCGGCGCCGCGGTGATCAGCGCGGTGCGTGACGACCAGGTCGTCACGATCGCCGTCGCCGGCGCGGACCGCTTCCTCGACGCGGGGGGCGGGTCCGTGGAGGTGGGTCACGTGCTCGGAAGGTCCTCCCCGGCGAGCGTCCTGCGGGACCAGCTGCTGCCCCACGCCGACCGCTGGGGGCTGCTGCACTACCTGCCGCACGGCCGCACCGACGTGACGCACGTCGGCTGGCGGGTCGACCGCGACTACACCGGCTCCGCCTGGCACCCGGACGACATGCTGCTCGCACCCGTGCACGACGACCGCGGGACTCTCCGCGGCGTGATCTCGCTCGACGGACCGGTGGACGGGCAGCTGCCCCCGCCGGAGCGGCGTCCGCTGCTGGAGCACTACGTCGCCCAGGCGGCCCGCATCCTCGTCACCGCCGTCGAGCGCGAGGAGCTCGCGGAGCGGCTCCGACTCCTCGACGTCGCCCGGGAGGCGATGCGCCAGGCGGCGCGGACGCCGTCACCGCAGGAGGCCCTCACCGAGGCGACGCCCGGGCTGGTCGAGGGATTCGGGCTCGCGGGCTTGCACGCGACGGTGTTCGGCACACCGGATCCGGCGTCCTCCGACGAGCTGCTGACGCCGCTGGGACGCCTCTACCGCGAGCTCTCCCCCGGCCTGTGGCGCGCGCAGCACGTCGCCGTCATGGGTCGTACGCAGCAGCTCGACGCACCCGGTGGCGCCGAGGAGCGGACGCTGGTGCGGGACTTCTTGGAGCGGGCCGACCTGGAGTCGGTGCTGCTCGTCCCGATGGGCGCCGGCCAGGCCTGCCTCGGGTCGCTCGCGTTCTCGAGAGCGGTCGGGGCGCCGCCCTGGTCGAGGGAGGAGCGTCGGGTCGCCCAGGACGTGGGCCGCGACCTGGGTCGGCTGATCGCCGACAGCGAGGCGCTGCACCGCGAGCAGCGGCTCGTTCGGGAGCTGCGCGAGCTCGACACCTACAAGCGCGAGCTGGTGGCCGCCATCTCGCACGAGCTGAGGACCCCGATCGCGAGCATCCTCAGCAACGCCGAGCTGATCGGCAGCACCGACGACGATGACGACGTACGCCGCGGCGTGGCGGCGATGGAGCGTGGGGCGCGGCGGATGTCCGGGCTCGTCACCGAGTTGCTCCTCCTGGCCCGGCTCGACGAGCCGGGTCGTGAGCTGGCGGCGACCCCCGTCGACCTGGAACCTGTGGTCCGCGAGGTGGTCGACCTCCAACGGGGCGTCGCCACGCTGCGCGGGGTCGAGATCGACTCGCGGTGCGAGTCGGCCAGGACCGTCGGCGACGCCCTCGAGCTGGCCACGGTGGCCGGGAACCTGATCGGCAACGCGGTGAAGTACAGCCGACCGGGGGACGTGGTGCGCGTCAGCGTCCGGCGAGCCGACGACGAGGTCGAGCTGGCCGTCGTCGACGAGGGCATCGGCATCACCGAGCAGGACCGCTCCCGCCTGTTCGGTGAGTTCCAGCGTGGCACCGACCCCGAGGCGCTGTCCCAGCCGGGCACCGGTCTCGGTCTCGCGATCGTCGACCGGATCGTGCGCCGCCACGGCGGCCGTGTCGACGTGGCCTCGAGCCCCGGCGCGGGCAGCAGGTTCCGCGTCCTCCTGCCGGGCGCCTGACGCCGCCGGCAGCTGGGTGGTTCCGGTCCGCGCCCGTCGAGGGAGCCCTACTCTTTACTCGCCCATCCGCCGTCGAGCAGAGACCGGTCCTCATGGATGCCACCGACCCGCTGCCCTGGAGTGCCAGCGAGTGGTCCGAGGCCACCATGGGGGAGTCGCTCCGCCTGGCCGCGGAGAACCTCTGCACCTTCGGCGGCTTCGGCGCCTCCGGTATCGCCGTCGTGCGTGAGGACCACGTCGTGCCGATCGCCATCGCCGGTGCCGAACGGTTCCTCGACGGCCACGGGGACCCGATCCCGGTGACCGACATCCTCGGCCAGGCGATGCCGGTCGCGCTGTTCGAGGACACGCTGCTGCCGCTCGCCGAGGACTGGGGACTGCTCCGCTACATCCCCCACGACCGGTCGCAGATGCCGGAGTTCGGCTGGCGCCTCGAGGCGGCGTACGCCGGCACGGAGTGGCACCCGGACGACCTGCTGTTCGTGCCGGTGCGCGACGAGACCGGCCGGCTGCGCGGCGTGCTGTCGATGGACGCCCCGACCGACGGGCTGCTCCCCCCGCCGGACCGGCGGGCGCTCCTCGAGCGCTACGCCGCGCAGGCGTCCCGAGTGCTCCTCACCGCGCTCGAGCGCGAGGAGCTCGCGGAGCGGCAACGGCTGGCCATAGCGGCCCGCCGGCTGCTCAGCATCGGCGCCGCCGGCGCCTCCGTGGAGGAGATCCTCGGACGCGTCTCGGACGAGCTGATCACCGCGTTCCAGGTCGCCGGACTGCGCGCGACCGTCTTCGAGGGAGACGAACGGCGTGTCTTGGTCGAGAAGAGGCAGGGTCTGGGCGAGCTCGCCCCCGACATCGCGAGCGTCTCGTACCGTTCGTCCAAGTGGCTCTGGGACCAGCAGCTCGTCGGGCTGGCGGCCCGCGACCAGGTGCTCAACTTCGACGGGTCGCCGGACGAGCTCGAGCGGCTCCACGACCTGCTCCGCCGCCTCGGGCTCGAGTCGATCGTGCTTGTTCCGCTCGGGGCGGGCGACGCCTGTCTCGGCACCATCTCGTTCTACCGCTCGCAGGGCGCGCCGCGGTGGACGGAGGCGGAGCTGGAGACCGCCCAGGAGATCGGCCGCGACCTCGGCCGGCTGCTCAGCACCCGACGAGCATTGCTGGCCGAGCAGGAGGCGGTGCGGGAGCTCCGGGCGCTCGACGCCTACAAGAGCCGGCTGATCGCGACCGTCGCCCACGAGCTCAAGAACCCGCTCGCCGCCGTCCGAGGCAACCTCGACCTGGCCGCTCACCTCGCGGCCGAGGCTGCCGAGGCCGACGGGGCCCGGCCGGCCCTGGAGGCGGTCGGCCGCGGCGTCGACCGCATCGCGCGCATCGTGGACGACCTCCTGCTGCTCGCCGCGGCGAACGACCCCAACGCCGTCACGCGGCGACGGATCGATCTCACGCCGTACGTCGTCTCCGGTGTCGAGGCCGTCGTCGAGGCGGTCGGCCGACCGGCCTGCGGAGTGCTGACCGACCTGCCGGACGAGCCGGTCGTGGTCGACGCCGACCCGCGCGGGATCGAGCAGATCGTCGTCAACCTGGTCGGCAACGCGGTGAAGTACACCCCGCCCGACGGCCGACCGGTCTCGGTGTCGCTGCGCAGGCACGACGACCACGCCGTGCTGGTGGTGGCGGACCAGGGCATCGGCATCTCGCCGGAGGACCAGTCACACATCTTCACCGAGTTCTTCCGCTCCGCCGACCCGGCCGCCCGGCGACAGCCGGGCACGGGCCTCGGTCTCGCCATCGTCGACCGGATCCTGGCCCACCACGACGGCCGGATCGAGGTCGACTCGGCGCCGGGCTCCGGCAGCACCTTCCGCGTCGTCCTGCCGGCGGGCTGACCGCCGGCCGGACGACGCCGGGGTCAGGCGCCGAGGTTGCGCAGCAGAAGTGCCTCGGCGAGCACGACCCGCTCGAACTCGGCCAGGTGCAGGCCCTCGTTGGCGCCGTGGGCGCGGGTGTCGGGGTCCTCGACCCCGGTCACGAGCACGCTCGCCGCCGGGAACGCCTCGAGGAACTCGGCGATGAAGGGGATCGAGCCGCCGACGCCCATGTCGATCGGCGCGGTGCCGTCCCATGCCTCGGTGAACGCGGCGCGCGCGGCGTCGTACGCCGGCCCGGTGGCCTCCAGCGCGATCGGCTCGCCCGTGTCGACGACCGTCGTGCTCACCTGGGCACCCCACGGGGTGTGCTTGCGGAGGTGCTCCTCGAGCCGCGCGACGGCGTTCTCGGACGTGTCGCCGGGCGCGATGCGGATGGTGACGCGGGCCCGGGCGACCGCACTGAGCGTGTTGGACGCGCCGGCGACCTTGGGGGCGTCGAAGCCCGTGACGGTGATGGCCGGCTTGGTCCACATCCGCTCGACCATGGAGCCCTCGCCGACCCACTGGACGCCGTCGAGGATGCCGGACTCGGCCGTGAGCCGGTCCTCCGGGTAGTCGACGTCGGCCGCGGGGCCGCCGACGAGGCCTTCGACGGCAGGGCCGCCGGCCTCATTCCACAGCGAGTCGAGCAGCCGGATGAGCGCCATGATCGCGTCGGGCGCGAGGCCGCCCCACATCCCCGAGTGGACGGCGTGGTCGAGCGTGCGCAGCTCGACGTCGACGCGGATGAGGCCGCGCAGGCTGGTGGTCAGTGCCGGGACGCCGATGTCCCAGTTGCCGGAGTCGGCGATGACGATGACGTCGGCGCGCAGGTCGTCCTGGAACTGCTCGAGCAACTGCGGCAGCGTCGCCGAGGCGACCTCCTCCTCGCCCTCGATGAAGAGGCGGACCGTGACCGGGAGGTCGTCACCGAGCGCGCGCAGCGCGCCGAGGTGGGCGGCGATCCCGGCCTTGTCGTCGGCCGCCCCACGGCCGTAGAGACGGTCGCCGCGCACCGTCGGCTCGAACGGCGCGGAGTCCCAGTCGGCGGGGTCGTTCTCGGGCTGCACGTCGTGGTGGGCGTAGAGCAGCACCGTCGGCGCGCCGTCGGGGCCCTTCTTCTCGCCGATGACGGCCGGCGGCGCGCCGTCGAAGGCGCGCACGATCCGGGCGTCGACGCCCTCGGCGGTGAAGAGCTCGAGCGTCTTCTCCGCGCTCCGCTCGACCTCGGTCAGCCGCTCCGGGTCGGCGCTCACGGACTGGATGCGGACGAGGTCCTTGAGGTCCTCCAGGAGAGCGGGGAGGACGGCATCGACGCGGTTGCTGAGGTCGGTCATGGGCATCAGGGTATGCGGGGCCCTACGGTGAGGTGCATGGTGGCCGTCCTGGTGCTCAACGCGGGGTCGTCGTCGCTGAAGTACCAGGTCGTCGAGCCGGACGGCACCCGTCATCTCAAGGGCCTGGTCGAGCGGGTGGACGAGTCCGGTTTCCCTGCCGCGCTCGCCCGCATGACGGCCGAGCTCGAGGAGGCTGGCCTGTCCCGCGAGTCGCTCGCGGCGGTCGGTCATCGCGTGGTCCACGGCGGCCCCGACTTCAGCGATCCGGTGCTGATCACCGACGACGTGCTGACGGCGATCGCCGACCTCGCGCGGTTCGCGCCGCTGCACAACCCGCCGGCCGTCGAGGGCATCCGGGCGGCGCGGGAGGAGTTCCCGGACGTCCCGCACGCCGCCGTCTTCGACACCGCGTTCTTCACCACGCTCCCGCCGGCGTCGGCGACGTACGCGATCGACGCGGGCGTGGCCGCGGAGCACGGCATCAAGCGGTACGGCGCCCACGGCACGTCGCACCGGTTCGTCTCGGCCGCCGCGGCCGCCTTCGCCGGCCGCCCGCTCGACGGACTGCGCCAGATCGTCCTGCACCTCGGCAACGGCGCCTCCGTGGCCGCCCTGCGCTCCGGCCGGCCGATGGACACGTCGATGGGGCTGACCCCGCTGGAGGGCCTGGTCATGGGCACCCGCGCCGGCGACCTCGACCCGGGCGTCCTGCTGCACCTGCTCCGGGCCGGGCTGAGCGTCTCAGAGCTCGACGAGCTGCTCCAGCACCGCTCGGGCCTCCAGGGGCTGGCCGGACGGCACGACATGCGGGACCTGACCGCTGCCATGGCCGCCGGCGACCCGACCGCCCAGCTCGCCTACGAGGTCTACGTCCACCGGCTGCGCAAGTACATCGGCGCCTACTTCGCGGCCCTCGGCGGCGTCGACCAGGTCGTCTTCACCGGCGGCGTCGGCGAGCACCAGGCGAGCGTGCGGGGCGCGGCGCTGGACGGGCTCTCCGCGATGGGGCTCGCCGTCGACCCGGCCCGCAACGACCAGCCCCCCGAGGGTCCGCGGGAGATCTCCCCCGCAGGCGCACCCGTCCAGGTGCTCGTCGTCCCCACCGACGAGGAGCTCGAGATCGCTCGCGAGGTCGTCGCCCTCCTCCCCCGTTGACTTCCGGGTTGTCGCCCCTCGACTTCCGGGTTGTCGCCCCTCGACTACCGGGTTGTCGCCCCTCGAGATCGGCGTTGTCGCCCTAGCTCTCGAGGACCTGCCGCAACCGTGCGGCCGTCTCGCGCGGCCGGAAGACGTAGCCGTTGTGGCCACCCGGGAACGTCTCGTAGGCCAGCCCCAGCCTCTCGGCCAGCAGCCTGGCGCACGCGGCCGGCCAGAGGTGGCCCGAGCTCGCACCGACGGCGGGCACGATCCGAGCGGATGTGCCTCGCAGCCCGCTGAGGTCGGGGACGTGGTCCCGCACCAGGGGCAGGTCGTGGACGACGAAGTACGCCAGGTTGGCCAACTGCTGCCGGCCCGGAGGGGCGAGCTCGACGTCGGGCTCGCTGTCCGTCGGGTCGATGCCGGCGAAGTCGGCGAAGCTGCGCAGCGCGGCGTCCACGCCGTCCCGGCCGTACGCCTCCTCCACCCCCAGCAGGTCGTGAGTCGCGGCCGCACGCGCAGGCTCGGGAAGCAGCGCCGCGAGGGCGGGTTCGTGGACGACGACGGTGCCCACCTGCTCCGGGTGCATCGCCGTGAGGGTCAGCGCGATGGCGCCGCCGATGCTCGTGCCGTAGACGCGGGCCGGCCCGCCGCCGACCGCCGCGAGCAGCCGGGACGCGTCCTCGGCGTGCACCGCCAGCGTCCGCGCCGGGTCGTCGGTCGTACTGCCCGACAGCCCGCGGCGGTCGTAGGTGAGGACCGTGGAGGAGTCGGCCAGGTGGGTCGCCAGAGCCTCGTTCTTCGAGGCGTCGCCGTGGCCGCCGGCGAGGAGCAGCACCAGCGGGCCCGAGCCCTGCACGAAGTAGCGGAGCCGCGCACCCGGCACGGCGATCGAGGACTGGAGGATGTCGGTTCGCATGACGCCCAGTCTTGGGCGATCGACGTTGGCGGGCTACCGCTAGACTGCCGTCCTATGCCGGTCGGCCGCCAATCCCCACGAGCGGTGCACCTGTGGCCGTCGGGCGGGGTCCACGAGTGGCCCTCCGGCGGGGTCAGCGGCTCGCAGTCGCACCGTCGCGGTCACCTCGTGTACGCCGCCCGGGGCCTGCTCGCCGTCCACACCGGGCAGGGCACGTCGATCGTGCCCGCCAACCGCGTCGCGTGGACCCCGGCGGAGATCACGCACCGGCATCGGGCGCACGGCGACACCGAGATGCGGATCCTCTTCGTCTCGGACGCCCTCGCACCCCTGCTGCCGTCCCGTCCGGCGGTCCTCGCGGTCTCCGCTCTCGCTCGGGAGGCGCTGCTCACCCTGACCGGGCCGCGTAGCCACGACCCGGCGGTCCGGGAGGGCCATCGCGACGCCCAGGAGCGCCTGGAGCACGTGCTCGTCGACGAGCTGGGCGTCGCTCCGGAGCGGCCGCTGCACCTGCCCGCGCCGAGCGACTCGCGCCTGCGCGCACTCGCCCGGCTGCTCGACCGCGATCCCGGCAACAGCGCGCCGCTGAGCGACCTCGGCCGGCAGGTCGGCGCGAGCGCGCGCACGCTGAGCCGTCTTCTCTCGGCGGAGCTGGGCGTGAGCTTCTACGAGTGGCGCACCCAACTGCGCACCTACCACGCCCTGGTGCTGCTCGCCGAGGGACACGACGTCACCTACGTGGCGCACGCCTGCGGCTGGTCCAACGCGAGCAGCTTCATCGCGGCGTTCACGAGCGTCATGGGGACCTCCCCCGGCCGCTACCGACAGGCGGCGCGGGCCGGGGGATCGGCGCGTCAGAAGTCGCTGGCGGTGTCCGCCGACGGCGAGCGACCCTGAAGGCTGGACTCGGCCCGGCCGGCCCAGGTCCAGTCGCGCACCTCCGGTAGGTCCTCGCCGTTGTCGCGGGTCCACTGCCGGGCCCGGCGCCGGGTGTCCACCATGAGCTGGCGGACGTCGGCGGCGGCAGGTCCCAGACCCGGCACGCGGTCGATGACGTCCATGACCAGGTGGTAGCGGTCGAGGTCGTTCATCATCAGCATGTCGAACGGCGTGGTGGTGGTGCCCTCCTCCTTGTAGCCGCGCACGTGGATGTTGCCGTGCCCCTTGCGGCGGTAGGTCAGCCGGTGGATCAGCCACGGGTAGCCGTGGTAGGCGAAGATGACCGGCCGGTCGGGCGTGAAGATGCCGTCGAACTCGGCGTGCGGCATCCCGTGCGGGTGCTCGGTCTCGTCCTGCAGCCGCATGAGGTCGACGACGTTCACGAACCGCACGCGCAGGTCGGGAAGGTGCTCGCGCAGCAGTGACACGGCGGCCAGCCCCTCCAGCGTCGGGATGTCGCCCGCAGTGGCGATCACGACGTCCGGTGCGCCCTGGTCGTTGGACGCCCACTCCCAGATGCCGAGGCCGCGGGCGCAGTGCAGGTCGGCCTCGTCGCCGGTCAGCCAGTCGAAGGCCGGCTGCTTGCCGCTGACCACGACGTTGACGTAGTGGCTCGAGCCCAGGCAGTGCTGCATCGTCGACAGCAGCGTGTTGGTGTCCGGCGGGAGGTAGACCCTGACGACCTCCGCCTTCTTGTTGACCACGTGGTCGATGAACCCCGGGTCCTGGTGGCTGAAGCCGTTGTGGTCCTGGCGCCAGACGTGGCTGCTGAGCAGGTAGTTCAGGCTCGAGATCGGTGCGCGCCACGGGATGTCGCGGGTCGTCTTGAGCCACTTCGCGTGCTGGTTGAGCATCGAGTCGACGATGTGGATGAACGCCTCGTAGCAGCTGAACAGCCCGTGCCGCCCGGTGAGGAGGTAGCCCTCGGCCCAGCCCTGGCAGGTGTGTTCCGAGAGGATCTCCATCACCCGGCCGGACCGGCCGAGGTGCTCGTCGGTCGACAGCAGCTCGCCCTGGAAGACCTTGTCGGTGACCTCGTAGACCGCGTCGAGCCGGTTGGACGCGGTCTCGTCGGGACCGAAGATGCGGAAGCTCTCGGGGTTGTCGCGGACGACGTCCACCAGGTAGCGCCCGAGCACCTTCGTCGCCTCGTGCACCGACCCGCCCGGCTCGGCCACCTCGACCGCGTGACGCCGGAAGTCGGGCAGCACGAGCGGCTTGCGGAGCACGCCGCCGTTCGCGTGCGGGTTGGCGCTCATCCGGCGCACACCGGTCGGCGCGAGCGCCTGCAGGGACTCCACCGGGACGCCCTCCTCCGTGAAGAGCTCCTTCGGCTCGTACGACGCCAGCCACTCCTGCAGCAGGCGGCGGTGCTCGTCGTTGTCCCGTGTCTCCGACACCGGCACCTGGTGCGCCCGCCAGGTGCCCTCCACCGGCTTGCCGTCGACCACCTTCGGGCCGGTCCAGCCCTTCGGGGTGACCAGCAGGATCATCGGCCAGGGCCGCCACTCCCACTCCTCGCCGTCGCGGGCGGCGCGCTGGATCTCGGTGATCCGGTCGTGGGCGGTGTCCATCGCCTCGGCGAGCTGGCGGTGGACGTCGCGCGGGTCGTCCCCCTCGACGGTGAGCACCTCGTGGCCGTAGCCGCGCAGCAGGCTGAGCAGCTCCTCGCGCGGGATGCGGGCGGGGATCGTCGGGTTGGCGATCTTGTAGCCGTTGAGGTGCAGGATCGGCAGCACCGCGCCGTCGTGGACCGGGTCGAGGAACTTGTTGGAGTGCCAGCTCGTCGCGAGCGGGCCGGTCTCGAACTCGCCGTCACCGACCACCGCAGCGACCAGCAGGTCGGGGTTGTCCAGCACGGCGCCGTACGCGTGGGAGAGGACGTAGCCGAGCTCGCCGCCCTCGTGGATCGACCCCGGCGTCTCGGGAGCGGCGTGCGAGGGGATGCCGCCCGGGAAGGAGAACTGCCGGAACAGCCGCTGCATCCCGCGCTTGTCGTAGGAGACGTCCGGATAGAGACCGGAGTAGGTGCCCTCGAGCCACGCCTGCGCGACCACCGCCGGGCCGCCGTGGCCGGGTCCGGCCATGAAGACCGCGTTGACATCGCGTTCTCGGATCAGCCGGTTGAGGTGCGTGTAGAGCAGGTTGAGACCGGGTGTCGTGCCCCAGTGGCCGAGCAGCCGGGGCTTGATGTCCTCCGGGGTGAGGTCCCGCTCGAGCAGCGGGTTGTCGAGCAGGTAGATCTGCCCCACCGAGAGGTAGTTGGACGCCCGCCACCAGGCGTCGAGCGCGTCGATCTGTGCGTCGTCGAGTGCTCCCATGTGCCCACTCTGCCTGCCCGGGCGGTCGGCGCATAGGGGCTCAGAGCGGAAGGTACGGCGTCAGGTCGGTGCGCTCGCCGCTCGCGCTCACCCGGCCGGCGTCCACGGCGTCGCCCCACGCGAGCTCACCGGTGGCGACCGCGATCCAGGTCGCCGCGTCGGTCTCGACGACCGCTGGCGGGGTCCCGCGGGTGTGGCGGACGCCCTCGATGCACTGCACGGCGGCGTACGGCGGCACGCGGACCTCGACGCTGCGGCCGGGCGCCCTGGCCTCGAGGAGCGCCAGGTAGTGCTTCGTCAGCAACCGCAGGTCGTCCTTTCCCGCGTCGCCGTCCCTCACCCTCGCGAGGGCGGCGCGGGCGTCGGCGGGGTCGGCGGGCTTGAGACGGGCGGGCACGGGGCGAGCCTACGAGTCGCCGGCCCCGGCGGCCTCGTCCGGGAAGTCCGGGAACGGCTGGACCAGCTCGTAGACCGAGTAGGTCATGCGCCCGTCGTCCGAGCCCTTCGTGCGCTCGCGCCAGCGCTGGCGGAGCGCGTGCACCTCGTTGGCGTACTCCTCCACCTCCTCCTGCGTGAACCGGAGGGACCCGTCGGAGACGTAGCGCTCGACCCCTGGCTCGCTCGGCCCGAGGGAGAGGTCGACCAGCAGGTGGCCGCGGGAGCGCGCGTTGCGCTTGTAGACCTCCATCGCGGCCTCGCCGCCGGGCTGGGCGAGCATGTCCTCGCTCCGGAAGGAGATGCCGTCCTCGGGGGCCATCCGCCAGACCCGGTCACGCTTGTCGCGCGCCTCGTCGGGCGCCTCCTGGATGAGGCCGTACTTGGCCAGCTGACGCAGGTGGAAGCTGGCCTGGTTGGCCGGGATGCCGAGGATCCGCGCGACGTCGGCGGCGCGCAGCGAGCCGCTGGCCCAGAGCTCCGACAGGATCCGGTTGCGCGCGGGATGGGCGATCGCGCGCAGGATGCGCGGGTCGTCGTACTTGGCCATGGACCGATCCTAGCGAATCCCGCACCACATATTGCGCAACTACCCTTGCGCATGGTCAGTTGCGCAACTTATGGTGCGGATATGTCCAGCTTCCGCCACCTCGCCCGCAACCACGACTTCACGGTCCTCTGGCTCGGCCAGACGATCTCTGACCTGGGCTCTCGGGTGAGCACCTTCGTCTACCCCCTGCTGGGCTACGCCCTCACGCACTCGGCCGTGTGGGCGGCGTCCGTCGAGGCGGCGTACCTCCTCGGCCTGGTGGGCATGCTCCTCCCCGCCGGCGTGCTCGCCGACCGCTTCGACCGGCGCCGGATCATGCGGGTGTCGTCGGCGCTGGGCGTCGTGCTCTACGCGTCGCTGGTCGTCGCCGGCGCGCTCGGCGCCCTCACCATCGGCCACCTGCTCGCGGTCGCGCTGGTGACCGGCGTCGCAGCCGGGCTCTTCTCGCCTGCGGAGATGTCGGCGATCGCCACGGTCGTCGAGGCGGACGACATGCCGACGGCGATGTCGCAGCAGCAGGCCCGACAGCACGTCGCCGGGCTGCTCGGCGCGCCGCTCGGCGGCCTGCTGTTCGGGCTCTCGCGGTGGGTGCCGTTCCTGTTCGACGCGGTGTCGTACGCCGTCGCGTGGGTGTCCCTCGGGCGCATCCGGACCGACCTGACGCCGGCCCCCGGGCCGGCGCCGCGGCCGCTGCGCGACCTGTCCGAGGGCGGACGGTTCACGTGGTCCCAGCCCTATCTGCGAGTGCTGCTCATGTGGTCGCCGCTGGTCAACCTGACCATGAACGCGCTGTTCTTCATCGCGATCCTGCGCCTCGTCCAGGCGGGCACCGCACCGACCGCGATCGCCGTCGTGGAGGTGGTCGGCGGGATCTGCGGGGTCGTCGGCGCCGCGATCGCCCCGTGGCTGATCGCCCGGCTGCCCACCGGCCGGCTCACCCTCACGGTCGCGTGGACGATGCTGCCCCTGATGCTGCCGATGGCGTTCTGGAACACCCCGCTCGTCATCGCCGCCGCGCTCGGCGTGATCCTCCTGCTCAACCCCGCCGGCAACGCCGGGACGAGCTCCTACCGGATGGCGATCACGCCGCCGCCGCTCATCGGGCGGGTCCAGTCGGCGATGCAGTTCACGTCGATGATGCCGATGCCGCTGGCGCCCGTCCTCGCGGGCGTCCTGCTCGGCTGGCTGGGCGGGCGCGACGCGATCCTGGCGCTCGTCGCCATCACCGCCCTCGTCGCGCTCATCCCCACGCTCTCCCGGTCGGTGCGGTCCGTCCCGCGGCCGTCCGAGTGGCGGTCAGCCGAGGCAGCCGAGCCGTTCCCGGCCTGAGCCGTCGACCCCGCGCCCTCAGGCGTCGGGGGTGAACTCGGCGTTGAGGGCGTTCGGGAGCGTGGCGCGCCAGGCGTCCGCGAGCTCGACGACCGGGATCTCGAACTGGCCCTCGACCCCGACGACGTCGCCCCCGGTCACGCCGATCTCGGTCACGACGACGTCGTGCTCGGAGGCGAGGCGCAGGAGCGCGTCGCCGTCGTGCAGGTGCGTGGTGACCATGACGCGGCCGGCCGACTCGGCGAACAGGGCCACGAACGGGTCGCCGTCGAGCGCCACCTCGGCACCGATGCCGGACTGGATCGCGGCCTCGGCGAGCGCCTGCGAGAGGCCGCCGTCGGAGAGGTCGTGGGCGGACGTGACGACGTCGGACGCGGCGCGCAGCAGCTCGGCGACCGACTTCTCGGCGGCCAGGTCGACCCGCGGCGGCAGCCCGCCGAGGTGCCCGTGCACGACGTGCGCCCACTCGGACCCGGAGAGCTCCTCGCGGGTCTCACCGAGCACGAAGATCCGCTCGCCGGGCGCGACGAAGCGCGAGGGGGTACGCCGGGTGACGTCGTCGATCACACCGAGGACCGCGACGACCGGCGTCGGCAGGATCGCGACCTCGCCGGTCTGGTTGTAGAGCGACACGTTGCCGCCGGTGACGGGGATGCCGAGCTCGAGGCAGGCGTCCTTGAGGCCGCGGGTGGCCTCGGCGAACTGCCACATGACCGCCGGGTCCTCGGGCGACCCGAAGTTGAGGCAGTCGGAGACCGCGAGCGGGGTGGCCCCGACGGTCGCGACGTTGCGGAACGACTCGGCGAGGGCGAGCTGCGCGCCGGCGTACGGGTCGAGCTTGGTGTAGCGGCCATTGCCGTCGGTGGAGACGGCCACGCCGAGGTTGGTGGACTCGTCGACGCGGATCATGCCGGAGTCGGCCGGCTGGGCGAGGACGGTGTTGCCGCGGACGTAGTGGTCGTACTGCTGGGTGATCCAGCTCTTGTCGCACAGGTTCGGCGAGGCGACCAGGCGCAACCAGGTGGCGCGGAGCTCGTCCGCGGACTCGGGCCGCGGCAGCTTCTCGGCGACGTCGGCCTGGAGGCCGTCCTGCCACTCCGGCCGGGCGTAGGGCCGCTCGTAGACGGGGCCCTCGTGGGCGACCGTGCGCGGGTCGACGTCGACGATGGTCTCGCCGTTCCAGTCGATGACCAGCCGGCCCTCGCCGGTGACGGTGCCGATGGTCGCGGCCTCGACGTCCCACTTCCGGCAGATCGCCATGAAGGCGGCCTCGTCCTCGGGCGCCACGACGGCCATCATCCGCTCCTGCGACTCGCTCATGAGGATCTCCTCGGGAGCGAGGGTCGAGTCGCGCAGCGGCACCTTGGTCAGCTCGACGTGCATGCCGCCGTCGCCAGCGGCGGCCAGCTCGGAGGTCGCGCAGGAGATGCCGGCGGCGCCGAAGTCCTGGATGCCGCGCACGATGCCCGCGGCGAAGAGCTCGAGCGTGCACTCGATGAGCAGCTTCTCCATGAACGGGTCGCCGACCTGCACGGACGGTCGCTTGGCCGGGCCGTCCTCGTCGAACTCGACCGACGCCAGGATGGAGGCACCGCCGATGCCGTCGCCACCGGTGCGGGCGCCGTACATGATGACGAGGTTGCCGGCGCCGGACGCCTTCGCGAGGTGGAGGTCCTCGTGCTTGAGGACACCGATGGCGAGGGCGTTGACGAGCGGGTTGCCGAGGTAGGTCTCGTCGAAGACGGCCTCGCCGCCGATGTTGGGCAGGCCGAGGCAGTTGCCGTAGCCGCCGATCCCGGCCACGATCCCGGGGAGCACGCGGTGGGTGTCGTGCTCGTCGAGCGGGCCGAAGCGGAGCGGGTCCATGACGGCGACCGGCCGCGCGCCCATCGCGAGGATGTCGCGGACGATGCCGCCCACCCCGGTCGCGGCGCCCTGGTAGGGCTCGACGTACGACGGGTGGTTGTGGCTCTCGATCTTGAAGGTCACGGCGTAGCCCTGGCCGACGTCGATCACCCCGGCGTTCTCGCCGATGCCGGCGAGCATCTTCCCTGCCGGCGTCTCCTGGGGAATCTCGCCGAACTGGCGCAGGTGCACCTTCGACGACTTGTAGGAGCAGTGCTCGCTCCACATCACCGAGTACATCGCGAGCTCGGCGCCGGTCGGGCGACGGCCGAGGATCTCCTTGATCGCGGTGTACTCGTCCTCCTTGAGACCGAGCTCGGCCCAGGGCTGCTCGCGGTCGGGGTCGGCGGAGGCGACGGAGACGGTGTCGAGGGCGGTGATCGGGGCCGAGGTCACGGCCCACAATCTACCGTCGGGCGACCCCGATCCCCGACTCGGCGACGTGCGCTGGACGCGTCAGCGCAGGACGCCGTCGGCGACGACCGCCAGCATCGGCCGGACCGCCTCCGGCGACAGGTTGCCCTGGTCGGCCACGGTGGCGATGCCGCCGATGAGGCGGAGCACCTCGAGCGGCTCCACCTGCGGGCGCACGGCGCCCTCGGCCCGCAGCGCCTCGACGACCTTCTCGTTGGCGGCCGCGTAGGTCTGGCACTTGTTCGCCATCGGCGACCGCTCGTCGCCGAGCGCGGCGGTGATCTTGGCGGCCACGCCCTTGTGGACGGTCAGCCGGGCGGCGTACTCCTCGAACCAGGCCATCAGCCGGTCGCGGGCGTCGCCCTCGTGGGCGAGGGCCTTGTCGGCGGACTCGTGGACGCTCGCGATCCAGTTCTGCATGACCGCGTCGATGAGCGCCTCCCGCGTCGGGAAGTGCCGGTAGAGCGTGCCCGGGCCGACACCGGCCCGCTTGGCGATCTCGTCGAGCGGGGCGTCGTAGCCCTTCTCGCGGAAGGTCAGACCGGCGACCTCGACGATCTTGTCGTAGTTGCGCTTGGCATCAGCGCGCATGCCGACCTTCCTTCCGAAGCTCGTCGGTCGAGCCTGTCGAGACCACAGGAAAATACTACTTGCTAAACGGAGACAGTCTCCGTATCGTAGATGACGTAACCGGAGTGATTCTCCGGAACCAGTCTACGTCGGCCTCACAGGCCAGAACAGGACACAGCCCCCATGTCTTCCACCGTGATCTCGCGCGCCCAGGATCAGGCGCCCCTCGAGCTGCCGACCGAGCTGCCGCCGAACGCGGGCCGCGCGGCCACCGGCATCGCGATCGTGCTGGCCGCCCAGCTCATGCTCGTCCTCGACGCGACGGTCGTGAACGTCGCACTGCCCAAGATCGCCACCGACCTCAGCTTCGGCCCGGCGTCGCTCTCCTGGGTCCTCAACGCCTACACGCTCGCGTTCGGCGGCCTGCTCCTGCTCGGCGGCCGTCTCGGTGACGTGTTCGGGCGACGCCGGCTCTTCTGGACCGGTCTCGCCGTCTTCACCGTCTTCTCCTTCGTCGGCGGGTTCGCCGTCTCGCCCGGGATGCTCGTCGCCTCCCGCGCACTGCAGGGCGTCGGAGCCGCCCTGGCCGCCCCGTCCGTGCTCGCGCTGCTGACCACCAGCGCCCCCGACCAGGCCGCCCGCAACCGGGCACTCGCCCTGTTCGCGGCGGTCTCCTCGGGCGGCGGCACGCTCGGCCTGCTGCTCGGCGGCGTCGTCACCGACCTCGGTTCGTGGCGCTGGACGCTGTTCATCAACGTCCCGATCGGTCTGGCCGTGCTGGCCACGGTCAACCGGTTCGTCGACGAGACGCCGCGCCGTCCCGGCCGGTTCGACGTGGTCGGCGCCATCACGGCGACCGGCGCGGCCGTGAGCATCGTGTGGGCGCTGATCGGCGCTCCCGAGCACGGCTGGTCCTCGGCCCGCACGATCGGCGGCTTCGCCCTCGGCCTGCTGCTCGCGGCGACGTTCGCCGCCACCGAGACGCGGGTCGCGCACCCGCTGCTCCGCCCCGCGCTGCTCCGCAACCGCCGCCGTGTCACCGGCCTGGTGGCGATGGCCGGCATCGTGGGCTCGCAGTTCCCGCTGTTCTTCCTCGGGGTGCAGTACCTCGAGCTGCAGCTGGGCTTCGGTCCGGTCGCGACCGGCCTCGCGTTCCTGCCCGTCACGCTCGGCATCTTCACGGTGTCGCGCATCGTGCCCCGCCTGGTCGCCCTGTTCGGCCAGCCTCCGCTGATCCTGGCCGGCGCGGCCGGCATGCTGATCAGCTTCGCGTGGCTCAGCGAGCTGTCCACCAGCAGCACGTACGCCGCGGCCGCGTTCGCCCCGTTCCTCCTCAACGGCGTCTCCGCCGGCCTGGTGTTCATGCCGATCACCTCGCTGGTGCTGACCGACGTCGAGCCGGAGCACGCCGGCTCGGTCTCGGGTCTGCTGCAGACGATGCAGCAGCTCGGGGGCGCGATCGGCCTGGCCGTCATCGCATCGGTCTACGCCGCCAACGCGGTGCCGGGCCAGTTCATCCCCGGGGTGCACGAGGCGTTCCTGACCTCGGCCATCCTGGCCGGCGTCGCGGTCGTCGCCGCACTCAGCCTCGTCGTACGCCGGCCGCGGCTCGTGGCGGTCGCCGAGATGGAGTGAGTGGGCGCGGCGGAGCTCATGTCACCGTCAGTTCGGCCTTCTTCCTGACCCTTCCAGCGGTCAGGAAGAAGGCCGAACTGACGCTCACATGCCGCCGCCCGCCCGCACGGCAACGAACTACAGATCTGTAGTTCGTGCGACACGTGTGACTGCTGTGAAAACTGAGGTTATGGTGACTCGGCCGACGCCCCTTGCCTCACCCCCCGGAGCACGACATGACCGCGCCAGCCACCTCGCCGACGGACCACCCGAGGAACGACCTGCGCCTGCGGGCCCTCGTCATCGCGAGCGTGGTCGGGCTGCTGGCCGCCGTACTCCTCGCGCTGCCCGACCGCCACGACGACACCGCGACGCCGACCGCGGCGGGCAACCCGGTCACGCCCGGGGTCTTCACCGGGCTCGGCTTCGACCAGTGCCTCGCGCCCAACCAGGCGGCGATGAGCGCGTGGCGCAAGGCCAGCCCGTTCCGGGCGGTCGGCATCTACATCGCCGGCTACTCCCGGGCCTGCCGCAGCCAGCCGAACCTCACGGCGACCTGGATCAGGACCCAGCTGGCCGCCGGCTGGCACCTGCTCCCCATCACGCTCGGCCCGCAGGCGTCCTGCCAGCCGCGCTACCCGCGCTACGGCAACGACTACCGGATCAACTCGGCGCCGACCGGTGACTACGCCGCTGCGCGGTCGATGGGCACCGCCGAGGCGTCCAAGACCGTGGCCGCCGCGAAGGGGCTCGGCCTCGTGGCCGGCAGCACGATGTTCTACGACCTCGAGGGGTTCGACTACACGAACGCCCGCTGCCGCGAGTCGGCGCTGCGGTTCCTGTCGGCGTGGACGGTGCAGATCCGCAAGCTCGGCTACCGCTCCGGCGTCTACTCCAGCGTCGGCTCCGGTATCAAGCTGCTCGAGCGGCAGCGCACCAGCCCGCTCCCCAACATCGCACTGCCCGACCAGCTGTGGCTCGCGCGGTATGACGGCAAGGCCAACACGTCCTCGCCGGAGTACCTGTCCGACACCGGCTGGGCGGGCAACCGCGTCAAGCAGTTCCAGGGCGGCCACAACGAGAAGTGGGGCGGCGTGACGATCAACATCGACCGCAACTACCTCGACCTGCGCACCGCCCCGAAGCCGGCCAGCCCTCCGGTCACCCCGCCGCCGGCCGCACCCGCGCCCACCCACCCGGCGGCACCCGCGACGGCCCCGGCCGAGACGCACTGCGGCGGGGTCAAGGTCGACCTGCCGGCGTACGTCGCCATCAAGAAGCCCACCCGGCACTACACCCCGCCGGCGGACCAGGTGATCGCCCTCAAGTGCCTCCTCCGCGAGCGCGCGACGTTCCACGGCAAGGTCGCGAACGGCTTCGGGCGCGCCCTGGTCGCCGCGGTCGAGAGCTGGCGCAAGGCCCGCGGGATGCGGGTCAACGCGCTCTGGACGCGCTCGATGTGGATGGAGCTGCTCGCCTCCGGCAAGCGCCCCACACTGCGCGCGGGCACCGCGTCGAAGGACGTGCGCGACGTGCAGCGCGCCCTCAACGCGGCCATCCTCACCGCCCACCTGCCCGCGAGCGGCACCCTCGACGCGCGGACCGTCGCGGTCCTCAACGTGTGGAAGACCCGCGTCGGGCTCAAGCCCGGCGGCATGGTCGCGCAGAGCGCCTGGCGGATGCTGGCCGCCGGGCGCTGGTGACCGCTCGCGTCAGGCGAGTACGCCGGCCAGGGACGTGAAGAAGCCCAGCCCGTCGGTCCCGGCGCCGGTGAGCGCCTCGACCGCGTGCTCGGGGTGCGGCATCAGGCCGACGACGTTGCCACGCTCGTTGGTGATGCCGGCGATGTCGTTGAGCGACCCGTTGGGGTTGACGTCGACGTAGCGCGCGACGACGCGGCCCTCGCCCTCGAGACGGGCCAGGGTGTCGGCGTCGGCGACGTACTGCCCCTCACCGTTCTTGAGCGGCACGACGATCTCCTGCCCCTGCTCGAAGGAGCTGGTCCAGGCGGTGGAGCTGTTCTCGATCCGCAGCGTCTGGTCGCGGCAGATGAACTTGCGATGGTCGTTGCGGAGCAGGCCGCCGGGCAGCAGGTGGGCCTCGACCAGGATCTGGAAGCCGTTGCAGATGCCGAGCACCGGCAGGCCCTGCTGGGCGCCGGCGATGACGTCGGTCATGATCGGCGCGAAGCGGGAGATGGCACCGCAGCGCAGGTAGTCGCCGTAGGAGAACCCGCCCGGCAGGATGACGGCGTCCACGCCCTGCAGGTCGTGGTCGCCGTGCCAGAGCGCGACGACCTCGTGGCCGGCGATGCGGACGGCGCGCTGGGCGTCGACGTCGTCGAGCGTGCCCGGGAAGGTGACGACCCCGACCTTCACCGCTGCTCCACCCGGACCGTGTAGTTCTCGATGACCGTGTTGGCGAGGAAGGTGTCGGCGAGCTTCTCGATGTCGGCGAGCACCGCGTCGGTCACCTCGGGGACCTCGAGCTCGAACCGCTTGCCCTGGCGCACCTCGCTCACGCCGGTGAAGCCCAGCCGGGGCAGTGCGCCGAGCACGGCCTTGCCCTGCGGGTCGAGGATCTCGGGCTTGGGCATGACGTCGACGACGACTCGAGGCATGGCCGCAGTCTAAGGTCCCGGATCGAGGACGGTCGCATCCACAGGCGTCGCGAGACAGACTGACCCCATGACCACTCCCTTCGGCGCCCCGCGCCAAGTCGGCAACCCGCTCAAGCTGGAGTTCCCGCAGTCGCTCGCCGTCTACGACGATTACGCCGCCGCCCAGCGCACCGTCGACTACCTCTCCGACCATGAGTTCCCCGTCGAGAACTGCATGATCGTCGGCACCGACCTCAAGCGGGTCGAGCGGATCACCGGGCGTCTCACCACCGGCCGCGTGGCGCTCGGCGGGTTGCTGACCGGCCTGTGGTTCGGCCTGCTCATCGGCCTGCTGTTCACGTTCTTCACCAGCGGCAGCCCGTGGGCCCAGATCGTCTCCACGATGGCGTTCGGTGCCCTGTTCGGCGTCATCTGGGCCCTGGTCGGCTACGCGGCGACCCGGGGCCAGCGCGACTTCTCCTCGGTGACGCAGGTCGTGGCCACCAGGTACGAGGTGCTCGTCGAGCACAAGGTCGCCGCCCGGGCCCGTGAGCTGCTGGCCGGACTCCCGGGGGCGCTGCCGAACCCGTTCGCCTGAGCCGACCCCGCCCGGTCCGCTAGGACCGCTCCCTCGGGGCGTCCTGGCGGGCCGGCGCCGTCGTACGCTCGACCGTCGCCGGAACCGCCTGCTGCTCGGCCCGGTCGGCCGCCACGGCCTCATCGCCGAACGCCTGGCGGACCTGCTCCTCGTCGTGGGCGTCGGAGCGGTCCACGATCTCGACCTCGAGCGCCTTCGCGACGGCGTCCTCGACCGCCTCGGCCTCGGCACGGGTCAGGTCGTGCGTCATCACCTGGATCCGTACGCGGCCGTGCTTCTTGTAGAGCGTCACCCGCACCGGCACCGGCCTGCCAGCGGCGACCTTCTCGACGCCGGGGACCTCCGGCACCACGACGGTCGTCTCGAAGACCGCCGTGGACTCGGTGTCCACCGACCGCTGCACCGGTGACGCGGCGATCTCGGACAGCTGCTCCTGCATCTTGTCGAGCACGGCGGCCGAGATCGCCCCGGCGACCAGGCCGAGGACGGCGAGGCAGAAGATGCAGGGCATGGTGGGGCCTTCCGGTCACAGGTAGCCGCCGGGCGACGGCGCTTCGGGAGTGGGGGACGGAGCCTGCGCAGGGACGGGCGCGGCGTGGCCGACCCGCTGGGCGGCCAGCGCCTTGGCGAAGGCGGCCGCGTCCACGGCGGGAGCGGCGCCGCCCACCGCAGCGGTCATCGCGGTCAGGGCGGCCTGCTGGCAGAGCGCCTCGAGGTCGGCCCCGGAGAGCCCGTCGGTCGCCCGGGCCACCGCGTCGAGGTCGACGCCCGCCAGCGGCATGCCGGCGGAGAAGATGGCGAGCAGCTCGCGGCGCTGCGCCTGGTCGGGCAGCGGCACCCAGATCGTCCGCGACAGCCGACCGCCGCGCAGCAGCGCCGGGTCGAGCGTCTCGGGGCGGTTGGTGGCCGCGAGGACGAACACGCCGCGCTGCTCGGTCAGGCCGTCGAGCTCGGTGAGCAGCTGGGTGAGGGTGCGGTCGAGGTACGACGTCCCGGCGTCGCTCCGCGCCGACGCGATCGCGTCGACCTCGTCGATGAAGATGATCGACGGGGCGTTGTCGCGCGCCCGGGCGAACAGCCGGCTGACCGACGCCTCGGACTCCCCCACCCACTTCGACGTGAGGTCGGCGGCCGTCTGCGGGTAGAACGAGCAGCCCGACTGGGCGGCGAACACCCGGGCGATCGTCGTCTTGCCGGTGCCGGGTGGTCCCGACAGCAGCAGTCCCGACGGCGGCGTGACGCCGTAGCGGGCGGCGAGGTCGGGGTCCTTGACGAGCGCCTGGACCTGCTGCAGCTCCGCCTTCGTGCCCGGCGCGAGCACGAGCCGGTCCCACGTCCAGTCCTCGACGGTCGGCCGGTCCCGGCCGCCGAGGCCGTCGAGCGCATCGCGCAGCATCTGGTGGGTGATGAGCACCTCGCCGGCGCCCTCGGGGGTCTGGGTGGCCTGGGTGGCCTGGGTGGCCTGGGTGGCCTGGGTGGCCTGGGTGGCCCGGGTGGCCCGGGTCGCCTGGGTGGCCTGCTGGAACGCGGTCAGCGCCGCCCCGTTGGCGACCCGGCCGATGACGGCGGGCGTCCGCCCGGCGAGGCGGCGCGCGATGTCGTCGAGGTCGACGTCCTGGGCGAGCGGTCGCTCGGCGAGCTGGGTCGTGAGGATGGCGACGCGGGCCGCCTGGTCGGGCAGGTCGACGCGGATGTGCCGGTCGAAGCGGCCCGGCCTCACGACGGCCGGGTCGAGCCGGTCGAGGTGGTTGGTCGCCGCCATGACGACCAGCTCGCGGGTGCTGCGCCACTCCTCGAGCGACTGGAGGAGCTGGTTGACGACGCGGGTCGACTCCTCACTCAGGCCCTCGTCGCGGCGCTCGGCGAGCGAGTCGAACTCGTCGAAGAAGAGCAGGCACGGGACGTTGCGCGCCGCCTCCCTGAACAGCTCGGCCACGTTCTGCGCCGACTCGCCGACGTACTTGGAGATCAGGTCGCTGCTGCTGACCGAGAGGAGGTTGAGCCCGAACTCCCCGGCGGTCGCCTGGGCGAGGAACGACTTGCCGACGCCCGGGTCGCCGTGGAGGAGGATGCCGTTGAAGGAGATCCGGTAGCGGTCCGCCTCGGCGTCGAAAGCGAGCAGCAGGCCGAGGGTCTCGTCGAGCTCCCGCTTGAGCGGCTCCATGCCGCCGACGTGCGTGAAGCTGGGCAGCGTGCCGGGCCGGCGTACGCGCGCCGCCCACGGCGAGGGCGCGCTCCGCCCCGCCGTCACCGTCGGTGCGACGGCACGGGTGCCGTCCTGAGGCGCCGAGAGAGGCGCGGCGAGAGTCGCCTGCTGCAGCTCGCCGTCCGGAGTGCGGCCGAAGCGGGGCGGTGCCACGAGGAGGATGCCCAGCCCCCAGCCGAGCAGGGCCGCGGCGGCGAGGAGGCCGAGCACGGCGTTGGACAGCCCGTCGCGCTGGCCGCTGAGCATGACGGCGAAGACCCCGAGGAGCACCATCGCGATGAGCCACTCCAGGAACAGACGCAGGCGCCGCGCGCCGGACTCCTTCCGCCGGAACAGCAGGCTGACCGGCTGGACCAGGCACAGGGCACTGAACAGCACCTGCGCCCACCAGGTCTGCCACCACCGCGGGGCGCGCGGCGCCGCGGGCCGGTCGCGGCGGTAGTAGAGGAAGTAGAGCCCGCCGAGCGCCACGATCCCGACGGCGCCGAGGACGATCTCCGTGGGCGTCTTGACGAGGCCGACCCAGCGCCAGGCACCACCGGCCTTGACGACGTCGACGGGAGCGATCGTCCCGTCGACGTCGATCACCGTCGCGTCGAAGACCTTGCCGTCGCGGAGCTGGTAGCAGGCGTAGTAGTCGGTGCCGTCGACGGTGGCCGCGACGACCTTGATGTGCTCGGCGTCGTCGACGTCACCGGCGTCGATGCAGCGCTTCTTGACCGTGTCGATCGAGCCGACCGCGCTCGTCGGGTGCAGCACCCCCGTGGCGGCCGGGCGGTGGTAGCTCAGGTCGCCCTGCTCGCTCCATCCGTGCTGCGCCCACATCACCGAGGTGATCGCGGTGTAGGCGATGACCAGCAGCAGGAAGGCGGCGCCGTACGCCGCCCGCCTGCCCAGCCGCGACGACGCCGGGCCCCCGAATCGCCCCACCTCTCGACCTCCTCATGTCGTCGCCCGGGACCTACCCGGCGCCCGGCGCCCGGAAACCCGGCCGGCCGCGACGCGTCAGCTCAGCTCGCGCTTGAGGATCTTGCCGGTGGCGGTCATCGGGAGCGAGGACACGATCTCGACGATGCGCGGGTACTTGTACGCCGCCATCTGCTCCTTGCCCCAGGCCACGATCTCCTCGGGGGTGGCCGTGGCGCCCGGCTTGAGGATCACGAACGCCTTGATCTCCTCGCCGTGGCTCTCGTGGGGAACGCCGATGACCGCGGCCAGCGAGATCGCCGGGTGGGTGAGGAGCACCTCCTCGATCTCGCGCGGATAGACGTTGAACCCACCGCGGATGATCATCTCCTTGGCGCGGTCGACGATGTAGTACCAGCCGTCCTCGTCGCGGCGGGCCAGGTCGCCGGAGCGGAACCAGCCGTCGGCGTTGATCGCCTCGGCGGTCGCCTCGGGACGGCCGTGATAACCCTTGAACACGTTGTTGCCCTTGATGGCGATCTCGCCGATCGCGTCGGGCGTCCACTCGATCTCGTCCCAGCCGCTCGGCTCGATGAGCTTGAGCTCCACACCTGGGATGGCGATGCCGATGGAGCCGGCGCGGGCCGGTGCGCCGTGCGGCTTGAAGCTCGCGACCGGCGACGTCTCCGACAGGCCGTAGCCCTCGGCGATGACGACGCCGAACCGCTTCTCGAACTCGTGGTGGACCTCGACGGGGAGCGCCGAGCCGCCGGCGGCCGCGACGCGGAGGTTCCTCGCGATCTCCGCGACGTCGATCGTCTCGTCGAGGGCGCCCAGCAGGCCCCAGTACATCGTGGGCACTCCCGCGAAGAAGGTCACCTTCTCCTTCAGCATGAGCTGCAGCGCCGGCCCCGCCTCGAAGCGGGGCAGCATGACCACGGTGCCGCCGAAGGCAGCCGCGCCGTTCTGGATCACGGTCTGCCCGAAGGAGTGGAACAGCGGCAGCACGCACAGGTAGGTGTCCGGGTGGTCGGCGTCGGCGCCGAACGTCTCCCGACCGACCAGTGCGTTGTCCCGCATGTTGCGGTGCCGCAGCTCGGCGCCCTTGGGCTGGCCGGTGGTGCCGGAGGTGTAGAGGATGACGGCGGTGTCGTCCTCGTCGGTCTGGACCGTCGCGAACGTCGGCGGCTGGCCGGCCATCGCCTGGCCGAGCGTCTCGACTCCTTCGATCGGGCTGGGCGCGGCCGGGTCGGCGGTGATGACGAAGAAGTGCTCGGCACCCTCGGCGGCCTCGAAGCCGGCGTACGCCTCCTGGCCGATCGGGAGTTCGGGGGTGCCCTGGAAGGCGAAGAACGCCTTCGCGTCCGAGTCCCGGAGGTGGTAGGCGACCTCACGGCCCTTGAGCAGCACGTTGAGCGGGACGACCGTGGCACCGGCCTTGAGGATGCCCCAGTAGACGAGCGAGAAGTAGGGCAGGTTCGGGCACATCAGGGCGACCTTGTCGCCCGGCTGGATGCCCCGCGACACGAGCAGGTTGGCGATCTGGTTGGCGGCGCCGTTCACCTGCGCATAGCTCAGCCGGGTGTCGCCGAAGACGATCGCGGTGCGCTCGGGATAGGTCGAGACGCTGCCCTCCAGCAGCGCAGCCAGGTTGTACGACGGCATGGGCGTGGCCTCCATCACGTTCTCGGTTGAGGAGAACCTACCGGTGGGTCACCAACGCGGCGACCGCGGCCCGGCGCCGCTCAGAACCGCTGCCCGGTGAGCCTCTCGTAGGCCTCGATGTAGCGGGCGCGGGTGCGCTCGACGACCTTGGCCGGCAGCGGCGGGGGCGCCTCGCCCGAGTTCCTGTCCCAGTTCTCGAGCAGCCAGTTGCGCACGATCTGCTTGTCGTAGGACGCCTGCGGCTTCCCCG
Organism: Nocardioides sp. CER19; assembly: GCF_029846275.1. Lineage (GTDB taxonomy): Bacteria > Actinomycetota > Actinomycetes > Propionibacteriales > Nocardioidaceae > Nocardioides. The sequence goes on along the minus strand of NZ_JARVWS010000001.1, from coordinate 816,062 downwards.
GGTGCCAGTCGTCGCCCGCCCAGAACCGGCTGGAGTCCGGCGTGAGCACCTCGTCGGCCAGCACGATGGCGCGCACGCCGAGGTCGCTCTGGCGCGCGCCGAACTCGAGCTTGGTGTCGGCCAGGATCAGCCCCACGCCGCGGGCGATCTCGTCGGCGCGGTGGTAGATGGCCAGGGTGAGTCGGCGCAGCTCGGCGGCGTCGTCGGGCCCGATCCGTCGCGACACCGTCTCGTAGCTGACGTTCTCGTCGTGGTCGCCGAGCTCGGCCTTGGTCGCGGGCGTGAAGATCGCGCTAGGCAGCCGGCTGCCGTCGACCAGGCCATCGGGCAGCGCGACGCCGCAGATCTCGCCGGTGGCCTGGTAGTCGAGAAGCCCGGAGCCGGTGAGGTAGCCGCGGGCGACGCACTCGACGGGATACATGTGCAGCCGCTGGGCGATCACCGCGCGGCCCTTGACCGCCTCGGGGACGTCGGTCGACAGCACGTGGTTGGGCACCAGGTCCTCGAGCTGCTCGAACCACCACAGGCTCATCCGGGTGAGGATCTCGCCCTTGTCGGGGATGGTCGAGTCGAGCACGTAGTCGAAGGCCGAGATGCGGTCGCTCGCGACCATCAGCAGCTCGCCGGCGTACGGGCCGGACTCGAGCTCGTAGAGGTCGCGGACCTTCCCGGAATGGACGTGCCGGGCGCCTTCGATCGCGGGGGCCGGGGGAATGTTCAGCTCGGGCACGGGCACCACCCTATGAGATGTCGCGACAGCGCCTTTTTTGAGTATCTACACTGACTCGCACCACTAACGGTCAGGGGGGAGCGTCATGACACGACCACCGCGTCCCGACTTCCTCATCGCCGGCGCCCCGAAGGCCGGCACCACCGCGCTGCACGCCGCGCTCGCCCAGCACCCCGAGGTCTTCGTCTCGACCCCGAAGGAGGCGAAGTACTGGCTCTGCGACGAGTCGCCTCCCCCGCACTACAACGGGCCGGGCGACCGGCACTCCCAGCAGGAGTGGATCTGGCGGCGCGACGACTACGACGCGCTCTGGACCGGTGCCCGTGACGACCAGGTCCGCGGCGAGTCCACGCCGTTCTACCTGTGGAGCCGCGGCGCGCACCGGCGCATCGGAGAGGCGCTGCCGGACGTGAAGATCATCGCGATCGTCCGCGACCCGGTCGACCGGGCCTACTCCAACTGGATGCACCTCTGGTGCGACGGGCTCGAGCCGGTCGCCGACTTCTCCGACGCGTTCGCCCTGGAGCGGGAGCGGATCTCGCGCGGCTACGCGCCGTTCTGGCGCTACCGCGAGCTCGGCCTCTACGGCGCCCAGCTCGAGCATCTCTACCAGCACGTCGACCGCGCGCAGGTGCTCGTCATGCGCTACCGGGAGCTGGTCGACGACCCGGTCGCCGCGGTCGACCGGGCGTGCGCGTTCCTCGGCGTCGCGACCGGCGTCGTGTCGTCGATCCCGAAGGACAACTCGCGCACCTACGTCATGCCGGGCTGGCGCCCACGGGTCATCGGGCCGATCGTTCGGGCCGGCGCGTGGGCGGGCCAGTTCGCCCCGCCCGAGGTGTGGCGGTCGGTCTCCCCCGCCGTGACCCGGCACCTCGTCCGGCACCACGAGGCCGTCCGGCCGCACCTCACCGCCGCCCAGCGCGAGGCGCTGGTGCCGGAGTTCGCCGACGACATCGCATTGCTGTCGTCACTGACCGGCGACGACTACTCCGAATGGCTCTCGTCGGCCAGCCGGGGCTCGTTCGTCCAGCGGGCAATGCGCTGACCCGCCGAGATCGGTGTTCTTGCCCATCGAGATCTGAGTTGTTGCCCGCCGAGATCGGTGTTCTTGCCCATCGAGATCCGGATTGTCGCCCGGCGAGATCGGCGTTCGCGCCCATCGAGATCCGGATTGTCGCCCGCCGAGATGGGCGTTCGTGACCGACGTCGGGTCACAACTCCGAACTCAACGGGCAACAAGGCCCAACTCAACGGGCAACAAGGCCCAACTCAACGGGCAACAAGGCCCAACTCAACGGGCAACAAGGCCCAACTCAACGGGCAACAAGGCCGAAGTCGCGGTCAGCGGACGACGGTGACCAGGTCGTGGGCGCCGTCGGGGCGGGCGGCCTCGACGTAGAAACGGGTGCGGCCGTCGGGGAGCGGGACCGCGGCGGCGTAGCGGAACGCGCCGTCGGCGTACGGCGACGAGATCGGCGGGACCGTCTCATCGGCGATCAGCCGGGAGCCGTCCCAGCGGGCCAGGCCGGTGGTCTCGTACCAGTTCGAGGCGGCGTCCGGGCGGCCGTCGTAGAGGAAGGTGCCGTCGGAGAGGCGGGCCGTGACCCGCGCCCCGCGGGCGTCCCACTCGCCGTCGCGGCCGGCGAGCACCTCGCCGCGGTCGGTCCAGGCGAGCCCGTCGGGGCTGGTGAGGCGGCGCGTGGTCATCCGGTCCTCGTGGCCGGGCTCGGTGAGCGGGTGGCAGCACAGCCACATCTCCCAGCCGTCCGGGCCCGCGCTGATCACCGGGTCCTTGACGGCGACCCGGTCGTCGCCGGGGAGGACGACCTGGCGCTGGCCGCCCGGAAGCTCCTCGGGAGTCGCGGCGGTGAGGCTGTCGACCCACCAGTGCTTGGAGTGCCAGGTCGCGCACGAGAGGTAGAGGCGCCAGCCGGAGCCGTCGGGCAGCGGCAGCAGGACCGGGCGCTCGAGCGACTCGCAGCCGAACGTCTCGCGGCTCACCTCGGCGACGGTCTCGAAGTGCACGCCGTCGGTCGAGCGGGCGATGTCGACGGTGACGCCGCGGCCCTCGCTCAGCGGCCGGCGGTTGCGCCACGTCAGCCAGAAGACGCCGGCGTGGAGGACCGCGCTCGCCGCGCCCGCCCAGTTTCCGGGTCCCTCACCGGGCGCCGGGACGACGAGCTCGGCGCCGTCGTACGACGGGAGGTGGGGCAGCACGGTGACGGTCATGACCCCCATGATAGTTGACCGTAGTAGTCGACAATGGCAGGTCGACGGCACGGAACGGCGCCGACGGTCAGACTGGGCCGCATGTGGAACGACCTCGTGCACCTGCAGATCCCGCTCGGCGAGAAGGTGATCCGCACCGTCGCCGTCTACGTGCTGATCGCCGCCATCCTCCGATTCGTCGGCAAGCGCGACCTGGCCCAGCTCAACTCCTTCGACCTGGTCGTGATGCTGCTGCTGTCCAACGTGGTGCAGAACGCGATCATCGGCCCGGACAACTCGCTGCTCGGCGGTGCCATCGGTGCGGTCGTGCTCGTCGCGGCCGACGGTGCGGTCGTCCGCCTCATCCGCCGCTCCGACCGGCTGGCCCGGCTGATGGAGGGCACCCCGACCGTGCTCGCGTCCGACGGGCGGTGGGACGACCGGGCGCTGCGCGAGGAGGGCCTGCGCCGGGCCGACGTGGACGCCGCGCTGCGCCGGCAGAACGCCAACGACGTCAGCGACCTCGAGTCGCTGTCGATCGAGCCGGGCGGCGCCATCGTCGCGACGCTGCGGCCAGAAGCGCAGGCGGCGACGAAGGCCGACATCGCCCGGATCGAGGCGAAGCTCGACGCGCTGCTGCGCCAGTGACCGGTCAGGGACTCGTCACCCCCGACGCCACGGCGCCGGACGGCCGTGGAGGAACCACTCCAGGTTGCGGGTGATCCAGGGCAGGCCGACGTACGTCATGAACGGGACCGTGAAGACCATGGTCCCGAGCAGGCGCAGCGGCAGCGACCAGCTCGACACGAAGGGGCCGATCAGCCAGTTGGCGAGCAGGCTGACGGGGAAGAACGTGAGGAAGATGGTGACCGCCTGCCGCCAGCGGGCGGGCGTGGCCGCGACGCCGCTGACCGCCTCCACGTCGTAGGTGTGCGCGGGGTCGAACCAGCCCTCGATGCCGGTACGCCGCTCGACGCGGGTCTCCTCCACGAACGGCGACCCGGCCCCCAGCCACCAGGCGCGCTGGCGGCTGCTGTCCCAGTCGTGGAGCGTGGTCGCTCCGTCGAAGCGGTAGAGCAGGTGCCAGTCGTCGGAGTCCGCCGCCGGCCGCACCCAGCCGGCGCCGAGGAACCCCGGGAACCCGCTCGCCAGCTGGATGCCGGCCTGCATCCAGGCGACCATCTCCTGGGAGCGCTCGGTCGGCACGCGGCGTGCGATCGTCACCGTGATCGGCTCACTCATGTCCGACATCTTGCTTGCCCGCACCGGCAACAGTGGATTCATGAGCAACCCGGTGGACGAGACCGCGCGGCGCGCGGAGACCGCGAACCCCCACCGCTGGCGCATCCTCGGGGTCTCGCTCGTCATCGGCTTCATGGCGCTGCTCGACGTCTCGATCGTCAACCTGGCCGTGCCGTCGATGCAGCGGGCGCTCGGGGCGAGCACCGGGACGATCCAGTGGGTGGTGTCGGGGTACGCGCTCGCGTTCGGCCTGACGCTCGTCGCCGGCGGTCGGCTCGGCGACGCGTACGGCCGGCGGCGTCTCATGGTCCTCGGCCTGTGCGGCTTCACCGTCGCCAGCGCCGCTGTCGGGTTCGCCCCGACCGCCGGGCTCGTCATCGCCGCCCGTCTCGTGCAGGGCGCGACCGCGGGCCTGCTGACGCCGCAGAACTCGGGTCTCATCCAGCAGCTCTTCTCCGGCCGCGAGCGGGGACGCGCCTTCGGCGTCTTCGGCCTCACCGTGTCGCTGTCGTCGGCGACCGGCCCGGTCCTGGGCGGCTTCATCCTCGCCGTCGCCGGACCGGAGAACGGGTGGCGCTACCTGTTCCTCATCAACGTGCCGATCGGCATCGTCGCCCTCGGCTTCGTCCTGCGTCTGGTACCGCGTCGGGAGGATCCGGCCGGCGCCGACGCCCGCATCGACGTCGTCGGGGCGGTCCTCCTCGGCCTCAGCGTCCTCGCAGTGCTCTATCCGGTGGTCAGCATCGAGGGCGGCGCCGGCTGGCAGGTGGTCCTCATCGTCCTGGCGCCGTTGTTCGGCTGGGGCTTCGTCCACTGGGAGCGACGGACGGTGAGCCGCGGCCACCCACCGCTGCTGGACGTCTCGCTGCTGCGCCGGGTGCCGGGGTACGCCGGCGGCCTGGCCATCGGCACGCTCTACTTCACCGGCTTCACAGGACTGCTCCTCGTGACGTCGTACCACCTGCAGGACGCGCTCGGCTTCGGACCGTTCACGGCGGGGCTGCTGATCGCGCCGTTCGCGATCGGCTCGGCGATCAGCGCGCCGCTCGCCGGCCGGGTGGTCAACGACGTCGGGCGCCGGATCACCGTCGGGGCGCTGGCGACCATCATCGTCGGGATCGCGCTGGCCGCGTGGCTGATCCCCCTGCCGTCCCGGGAGCACCTGTGGCTCGTGTCGGTGCCCTGCCTGCTGCTCGCCGGGCTCGGCGGTGGCGCCGTCGTGTCGCCCAACATGACGCTCACGCTCGCCGAGGTGCCGCCCCGGATGGGCGGCGCCGCGGGCGGCGCGATGCAGACCGGGCAGCGCGTCGGCGCCTCGGTCGGAGCCGCCCTGCTGATGACGGTCTACTCAGTGGCCTCGGCGCACGTGGTGTCCGGTACGGCGCTGCGGCTGGCGCTGCTGACGGGAGCCGTCCTGCTCGTCGGAGCGCTGGCGATGGCCGTCCGCGACTGGCGCAGCAGCACCTCCGTAGGGTGAGTCCATGTCCGTCGTGAAGATCAACGCCATCCAGGTCCCCGAGGGCGCCGGCGAGCAGCTCGAGGCTCGCTTCGCCGCCCGCGCGGGCGCCGTCGAGAAGTCGCCGGGCTTCCTGGGCTTCCAGCTGCTCCGCCCGACGGCCGGCGAGTCCCGCTACTTCGTCGTGACCCACTGGGAGTCGGAGGAGGCGTTCGCCGCCTGGCGCGACGGCGACGCCCGCACCGCCCACGCCACGCCCGAGGGCGATGCCCCGCGGCGCCCGGTCTCGACCGGCGCCGACCTGCTGGAGTTCGAGGTCGTGCTGGACGTCAAGCCCGCCTGAGCGGCACAGCGGCCACTTCCGTCACTCCACCCAGGGAAGGACGGAACTGGCGGGGTGTCATGGCGGCCGGGAGGTTCCGGAGTACCCGGTTGACCGGGGACTCCGCCCCGGCCCGCCTCAGAGGATGTCCCCCGGCACATACGCAGCGGCGTCGGGGTGCTGCTCGGCCACGGCCTCGATCCGGCGTACGACGGCCTGCACCTGCGCGACCGCAGCGCCGGTGAACGCGATCGGCTCGGCGACGAGGCCGCCCAGCTGCTCCTCGGTGAGCCCGAGCCGGGGGTCCGCGGCCAGCTTGGCGAAGACGTCGTTGTCGGCCTGGCCCTGGCGCATCGCGAGCGCGGTTCCGACGGCGGCCTCCTTGATCGCCTCGTGCGCGCTCTCGCGGCCGACCCCGTTGCGCACGGCGGCCATGAGCACCTTCGTGGTCGCGAGGTAGGGCAGGTAGCGGTCCAGCTCGCGCTGGATGACCGCCGGGAAGGCGCCGAACTCGTCGAGGACCGTCAGGAACGTCTCGAACAGGCCGTCGGCGGCGAAGAACGCGTCGGGCAGCGCGACCCGGCGTACGACCGAGTCGGAGACGTCGCCCTCGTTCCACTGGTCGCCGGCGAGCTCGCCGACCATCGAGAGGTGACCGCGGAGGACGACCGAGAGGCCGTTGACGCGCTCGGCGGAGCGGGAGTTCATCTTGTGCGGCATCGCGGAGGAGCCGACCTGGCCCTCCTTGAAGCCCTCGGTGACCAGCTCGTTGCCGGCCATCAGGCGGATCGTCGTGGCCAGGTTGGAGGGGCCGGCCACGAGCTGGACGAGCGAGGAGACCACGTCGAAGTCGAGCGAGCGCGGGTAGACCTGGCCGACACTGGTGAGGACGCTCTCGAAGCCGAGGTGCCGCGCCACGCGGGTCTCGAGCTCGGCGAGCTTGTCCGCGTCGCCGTCGAGCAGGTCGAGCATGTCCTGGGCGGTGCCCATCGGGCCCTTGATGCCGCGCAGCGGGTAGCGGCTCAGCAGGTTCTCCACCCGGTCGAGCGCGACCAGCATCTCGTCGGCGACGGTCGCGAACCGCTTGCCGAGCGTGGTCGCCTGGGCGGCGACGTTGTGGGACCTGCCGGCCATCACGGTGGTTTCGTGCTCGGCGGCCAGCCGGCCCAGTCGGACGAGCGCGGCGACGGCGCGGTCGCGGACGAGGCGCAGGCTGCTCAGGATCTGGAGCTGCTCGACGTTCTCGGTCAGGTCGCGAGACGTCATGCCCTTGTGGATGTGCTCGTGACCGGCCAGCGCGGAGAACTCCTCGATGCGGGCCTTCACGTCGTGCCGGGTGACCTTCTCGCGCGCCGCGATGGAGGCCAGGTCCACGTCATCGACGACCTTCTCGTACGCATCGACGACCCCGTCCGGTACGTCGATGCCGAGATCCTTCTGCGCCTTCAGCACGGCGATCCACAGCTGGCGCTCGAGCACGATCTTGTGCTCGGGCGACCAGATCCCGGCGAGCTCGGCGGAGGCGTAGCGGGCAGCGAGAACGTTAGGGACCGTCACGGTGGTCGATTGTCCCACGGGGCGCGGCCGCGCAACCAACCCTCAGTCGTCCAGCACCGCCGCACCCTCCACGACCCCCAGCGGCTCGGCGGCGATGTCGGAGCGCAGCTGCATGCCGTCGAAGGAGATGAGCCGTGCGGCGGCGTAGGCCCGGGAGCGGGCGTCCTCGACGTCGTAGCCACGGGCGCGGACGGCGAGGACGCGACCGCCGGCGGTGACGAGGTGGCGGTGACCGGGGTCGCCCGGCTCGGGGGCGTCGACGATCGCGGTTCCGGCGTGGATCACGTCGACGTCGTTGACCCCGTTGGCGGCGCCGACGCCGCGGATGACGTCGCCCTTCGACGACGACTCGGGGTAGCCGGCCGATGCCAGCACCACGGTCACCGCGGCGCCGTCGGCGAACACCGGCGCGGGCACGGTCGGGAGCGCCCCGGTCGCGGCGGCGTGGAGCAGCTCGGAGAGCGAGGAGTCGAGGAGCGCCAGCACGGGCTGGATGTCGGGGTCGCCGAAGCGGCAGTTGAACTCGATGACCCGGGGGCCGGCGGCGGTGAGCGCCAGGCCGACGTAGAGGCAGCCGACGAACGGCGCCCCGCGGCGGCCCATCTCGTCGAGCGTGGGCTGCACGACCGACGCCATGACCTGCGCTGCGAGGTCGGCAGGCGCCCACGGCAGCGGGCTGTAGGAGCCCATCCCGCCGGTGTTGGAGCCGCGCCCGCCGTCGAAGATCCGCTTGAAGTCCTGCGCCGGCTGCAGCGCGTAGGCGGTCGTGCCGTCGCACACGGCGAACAGCGAGACCTCGGGCCCCGCGAGGAACTCCTCGACGACGACCCGCTCGCACGACGCCGCGTGCGCAAGCGCCTCGTCCCGCGAGTTCGTGACGACGACACCCTTCCCGGCGGCGAGCGCGTCGTCCTTCACGACGTACGGCGCCCCGAACTCGTCCAGCGCCGCGGCGACCTCCTCGGCGGTCGTGCAGGTGCGCGAGCCCGCGGTGGGCACACCCGCGGCGGCCATGACCTCCTTGGAGAACGCCTTCGAACCCTCGAGGCGGGCCGCCGACCCGGACGGCCCGAAGACCGGGATCCCCGCCGCCCGGACCTCGTCGGCCAGGCCAGCGACCAGGGGCGCCTCGGGGCCGACGACGACCAGGTCGACGGCCAGCTCGGTGGCGAGCGCAGCGACGGCGGCGCCGTCGGAGACGTCGACGTCACGCAGCGTGGCGACCGCTCCGATGCCCGGGTTGCCGGGGGCGGCGTAGACCTCGCTGTCCTTCGCGAGTGCGAGGGCGAGCGCGTGCTCGCGTCCACCGGTGCCGATGACGAGGATCTTCACGGGCGCTCAGCCTAGTGGCCGGAGTCGCGGAGGCGGCAGGTGTGCCGTGCGCCCCGGCCCACGCCCCACCGCGGGACAGGACGCACGGCACCTCCCCGGTTGCCCGTGTCCGCCGGTCCTGAAACCCCCGGTCACCGGACGAGTGACGTGGCCTGGGCCACGTCAGGCAGGGAGGTCGATGACGAACGTCGCCGGCGTCCGGTAGGACACCTGTCCGCCGTGGCGGCTCGCTATCTCGCTCACGAGGTAGAGCCCGAGCCCGGTCCCGCCCTGTGGCCCGGCAGCGAACCGCTCGAAGAGCCGGGGCACCAGCTCGGCGGGAACGCCGGCGCCGCTGTCGCGGACCTCGATCCGCACCCCGGAGTCCGTCGCCGTGCCGGTCATCGCCACAGGCGCCCGGCCGTAGCGCGCCGCGTTCTCGAGCAGGTTGTCGAGCGCCTGGCCGAGCCGCGCCGAGTCGCCGCTGAACGTGACGTCCTGGGCGTCGACACTGACGTCGACCACGCGGGCGGCGACGTGGGCCCGCTCCGCGGCGGAGACGAGCAGCCTCGGCAGCGAGACGTCACCCGTCTCCAGCGCGAGCGTGTCGGACTGCAGCCGGGACGCGGTCCCGAGGTCCGCGGCCAGCCGGTGCAACCGCTCGGCGCTGGCCGAGATGGCGCCGAGCAGGCGCGTGCGCTGCACGGCGTCGAGCTCGTCCCAACCCTGCGCGAGCAGCGCCGCGGCACCGCCGACGGCGGCCGCCGGCGAGCGCAGCTCGTGGGCGGTCACGGCGAGCAGGTGGGCCCGGTGCTCGATCGCCTGCTGCTGCTCGGTCTGGTCGCGGGTCACCTTGGCGAAGCCGACGTGGCGGCCGGTGGCGTCGTGGACCGCCGTGATCACGACGCTCGCCCAGAAGCGGCTGCCGTCGCGACGTACGCGCCAGCCCTCCTCGGAGTGCGAGCCGTCGCGGAGGGCGAGCTCGAGATTGTGCTCCGGGTGCTCGGCGGCCTGCTCCTCGGGCGGGTAGAAGACCCGGAAGTGACGCCCGATGATCTCGCGGCCGGTGTAGCCCTTGATGCGGCGAGCGCCGGCGTTCCAGCTGACCACGTGACCGATCGGGTCGAGCATGAAGATCGCGTAGTCGCTGACGGCCGTCACCAGCAGCCGGAACCGCTCCTCGCTGCGCCGCAGCTCGTCCTCGGCGTGGCGCTGGCCGCTGATGTCCTCGACCTGCGCGAAGACGTAGAGCGGCTGCGACTTCGAGTCCCGTACCGGCGCGAGCGTGACCCGCACCGTGCCGGGCTCTTCGCCCACCGGCAGGGGGTGCTCGAAGCTGACCAGGTCACGGCCGAGCTCGACCACGGAGGCGAGCCCGTCGTCGAGCAGGTCCCCGTGACCCCGCATCAGGACGCCGTAGTCGACGCCCACCAGCTCGCGCGGATCGCACTCCATGAGCCGCGCCAGCGCGGCGTTCGCTCGTACGACGCTGCCGTTGAGCGTCAGCGTGGCCATCCCGATCGCCGCCTGCTCGAAGACCTCGCGGAACCGCTCCAGGTGCTCGTCGAGGACCTCCTGCTCCGGTGACGCGTGGGGGTCGCTGCCGTCGGTGGCGCCGACCACCCGGAGCCCGCCACGGGGCGCGGGGGGCGTCGGCGGCGTCGCCTCCTCCCCGAGCACCCGCCACAGCCGCGCGGGCAGCTCGCGGATCGGGGTCGACTTCTCGATGAAGTCGGCGGCGCCGTACTCGCGAGCGCGGTCGGCCAGTCCCCGCTCCTCGAAGCCGGTGTAGATCACCACCCGGGTCTCCGGGGACAGCGTGAGGATCGCGGGCAGCGCCTCGAGGCCGTCCATCGTCGGCATCGAGGTGTCGAGCAGGAGCAGGTCGGGCTGCAGCCGGTAGGCGTGCGCGATCGCCTCGGCCCCGTCGGCGCCTTCGCCGACGATCTCGAACAGACCGGAGGACTCGAGGCCCGTGCGCACGATCGCGCGGACCTCTTCGGAGTCGTCGACGATGACCAGCGTGGGCCGGCCTCGCTGTCCTGTCCCGTCCGTCACAACTCCCGAAGGTAACCGCCCACCGTCTGGCGCATGCCTAGACGAGGGGGTGGATGACGACGCTCTGGTCGCGGGCGGGCCCGACGCCGACCACCGACATGCGCGCGCCGGAGAGCTCCTCGACCCGCTTGACGTAGGCCTGGGCATTGGCCGGGAGGTCCTCGAAGGTGCGCGCCTGCGAGATGTCCTCCGCCCAGCCGGGGAGGTACTCGAAGATCGGCGCGGCGTGGTGGAAGTCGGTCTGGTTGACCGGCATCTCGTCGTGCCGGACCCCGTCGACGTCGTAGGCGACGCAGACCGGCACCTGCTCGAGTCCGGTGAGGACGTCGAGCTTGGTGAGGACGAAGTCGGTGACGCCGTTGACGCGGGCCGCGTAGCGCGCGATCACGGCGTCGTACCAGCCGCAGCGGCGCGGGCGACCGGTCGTGGTGCCGAACTCCCAGCCGGCCTTGCGGAGGAACTCGCCGTTCTCGTCGTGCAGCTCGGTCGGGAACGGACCCTCGCCGACGCGCGTCGTGTAGGCCTTCACGATGCCGATGACCTGGGTCAGCCGCGACGGCGCGATGCCGGAGCCGGTGCAGGCGCCGCCCGCGGTGGCGCTGCTGGAGGTCACGAACGGGTAGGTGCCGTGGTCGACGTCGAGCAGCGTCGCCTGGCCGGCCTCGAGGAGGACCGTCTCGCCGCGCTCGAGCGCCTCGTGGAGGAGCAGCCCGGTGTCGCAGACGTACGGCGCCAGCCGGTCGGCGTACTGCAGCAGGTCCTCGACGATCGCGTCGACGGTGAACCCGCGGCGGTTGTAGATCTTCGTGAGGATCTGGTTCTTGAGCTCGAGGGCGCCCTCGACCTTGCTGCGCAGGATCTTCTCGTCGAACAGGTCCTGGATGCGGATGCCGATCCGGTTCATCTTGTCGGCGTACGTCGGCCCGATGCCGCGGCCGGTGGTGCCGATGCGACGGGAGCCGAGAAAGCGCTCGGTCACCTTGTCGACCTGCCGGTTGTAGTCGGCGATGACGTGCGCGCTGGCGCTCACCTTGAGGGCCGAGGTGTCGATCCCGCGCTTCTCGAGGCCGTCGATCTCCTCGAACAGGACGCTGAGGTCGACGACGACGCCGTTGCCGATGACCGGCGTGCAGCCCGGCGTGAGGATGCCGGAGGGGAGCAGGTGGAGGGCGTACTTCTCGCTGGTGCCGTCGTCCTGCGTGATGACGACGGTGTGGCCGGCGTTGTTGCCGCCGTTGAACTTGACGACGTAGTCGACCGAGCTGCCGAGCAGGTCGGTGGCCTTGCCCTTCCCCTCGTCACCCCACTGGGCTCCGATGATGGCGATCGCGGGCATCTCTCACTCCTTCGCGATGGACGGAGTCCCTCCGCCTCGCGGCGGCTGCTCAACGCACCTGGTTGTGACAACAGAATGCAAGAAGCCCCGGCAAGACACCGGGGCTCTTGCGCCCAAAGGTTAGTCGAGCCGGGCGGTGGGGGCCAACCTCGCCCGACCTCACAGCCAGCCGCGGCGGACGGCCTCGACGCCCGCCTGGAACCGCGAGCTCGCGCCGAGCTCGGCCAGCACGTCGGCGACCCGACGCCGCACGGTGCGCAGCGAGAGCCCGAGGCGGCGCGCGATCTGCTCGTCCTGGGCGCCCGCCGCCAGCTGCTCGAGCAGGAAGCGGCGCTGGTCGCTGTGGGCGACCGCCGGCTCCTCGAGGGGGACGGCCTGGGCCCAGAGCTCGAGGAAGTAGAGGGCGGCCAGCTCGACGATGCCGCGCTGGCGCAGGATCAGCCGCGGTGAGTGGGCGAAGCCGAGCGGCTCCGGCATCACGACGTGGGTGCCCTCGAGGACGATGAGGCGGGTCGACAGCTCGGGGAGCAGCCGGATCTCCTCCCCCATCGCCGCGCGCTGCCGGAGCACGCCCGGCGCCTCGTTGACCGCCCGCACCGGGTAGATCGCCCGGCAGCGGCGCCCGGACCTGATCGCGTCGGCGACCGGCTCGGCCAGCTCGTCCTCGTAGGGCAGCATCCACTGGTCGGGCCGCAGCAGCATGACGTCGCCGACGCCCCCCGCGATCACCGCCCGGAAGACCTCGGCGCGCAGCGCGCCGAGGACCAGCTCGCCGTCGAGCGGCTCGCGCTGGCTCACCGTCGCGGGCCGCACCCGGATGTTGGCGCCGGCCAGGTACGGCAGCGCGGCGGCGATCTCCTGCAGCTGTTGGCTGGCGCGCAGGGCGGCCGCCGCCGACTCGTTGATCATCCGGCCGACCGCCTCGGCCGGCGGGGTCACGTTCACACGACCGTCGACGATCTTCACGACGCCGTACTCGACGAGCGGCTCGAGCCGGTTCGCGAGGACGTCGACGCTCAGGTCGGCACTCTCGGCGATCTCGACGAGGGTCCGCCCGGACTGGTGCACGAGCCGCTCGTAGAGCCGTCCTGCGGGGCGGCTGAGCCCCAGCGCGCTCATCAGCGTGTCGTCGTTGGGCATGCCTGGCACTTTAGTGCCAATGACGCCTCCCGGCCGCGGACGGGACGGGCGGCGGCGTCCGCTAGCGTTGGACGCCGATCCCGGACTCCACCAGCGCAGGAGCAGCATGTCCACCGAACCCACCGACTGGGTGACCCGCGCCGCCGACGACGCCATCCGCCACGCCGGCGAGGGGAACCTCGTCACCGTCGCCTCCGGTGCCAGCCCGTCGGGGCCGATCCACCTGGGCAACCTGCGCGAGTTCCTGACCCCCCACTTCGTCGCCGAGGAGCTCCGGCGGCGCGGCGTGCCGGTGCGCCACCTGCACAGCTGGGACGACTACGACCGGTTCCGGAAGGTGCCGGCCGGCGTCCCCGCCGAGTGGGCGACCCACATCGGCCGGCCGCTGACCGCTGTCCCCGACCCGTGGGAGTGCCACGACTCGTGGGCCGCGCACTTCAAGGCACCGCTCGAGGCGGCCCTCGCCGAGATGGGCGTGGAGGTCGACGCGATCAGCCAGACCGAGCACTACAAGGCCGGTGCCTACCGCGACCAGATCCTCCTCGCGGTCTCGCGCCGCCACGAGATCGAGACGGTGCTCGCCCAGCACCGCACGAAGCCGGCCGCCACCGCCGCGGAGAGCGAGCAGGAGGCCGAGGCGCTCGCCGACTCCGTCGCCGACGACGAGGAGGCGACCGGCACCGGCGACCTCGCGCGCTTCCCGTTCAAGCCCTACTGCCGCGACTGCGGCCGCGACACGACCACCATCACGTCGTACGACGACGAGACGACCGACCTCGCCTACCACTGCAACGCCTGCTCCTACGACGGCGTGACCAACCTGACCACCGAGAACGAGGGCAAGCTCGTCTGGAAGGTCGACTGGCCGATGCGCTGGGCCTACGAGAGGGTGAACTTCGAGCCGGCCGGGCTCGACCACATGACCCCCGGCTCGTCCTACACCGTCGGCCAGGCGCTCGTCGGCGCCATCTTCGACTGGAAGGCGCCCAGCCGGGTGACCTACGCCTTCGTGGGCTTCGCCGGCGTGCAGAAGATGTCCTCCTCCGCGGGCGGCGTTCCGACCGCCGCCGACGCGCTGCGCGTGCTCGAGGCACCGATGCTGCGCTGGCTCTACGTCCGCCGGCAGCCGCGGCAGGCGTTCACGATCGACTTCGGCGCCGAGGTCGTCCGGCTCTACGACGAGTGGGACGCGCTCACGAAGAAGGCCGCCGACCCGGCGCGCCGCGACGCCCAGGTGCTCGCACACGAGCGGGCCGTCGCCACCGCCTCTGCCGGCGTGCTCCCGCGCCCGGCCGTCACGGTCCCGTTCCGGCTGCTGTCCTCGGTCGCCGACGTCACGGCCGGCTCGCCCGAGCTGATCTCCCGGGTCGTCACCGAGTCGGGCTACGAGCACAACGGTGTCCCCGACCTGGAGCCGCGACTCTCCAAGGCGGCGACGTGGATGACCGAGTACGTCCCGTCGTCGGACCGGACCACGGTGCGGACCACCCCGTCGGAGCGGCTGTCGTCGCTCTCGCCGGAGGAGTCGGCGTGGCTGACGACGCTCCTCGACGCCCTCCCCTCGTCCTACGAGCTGGAGCCGGTGACCTCGGTGATCTACGGCGTCCCCAAGCTGGTGCGCGGGATGTCGCTCGACGACGCCCCGACCGACGAGGTCAAGGCCGACCAGAAGGCGTTCTTCAAGCTGCTCTACAACCTGCTCGTCGACGCCGACCGCGGCCCCCGGCTGCCCACGCTGTTCCTCGCGCTGGGGCCGGAGACCGTACGGTCACTGCTGACGCCTGCCTGACCGGGGTCAGCCCTCCGGGAACAGGCTGTCGAAGCCGGTCTGGCTGCTGTCGCGCAGGAACTCGCGGCAGCGCTCCCACTCCTCGGTCTCGCCGATCTCCCGCGCGGACTGGGCCAGCAGCGCCAGGCACATCAGGAAGCCGCGGTTGGGCTCGTGCTCCCACGGGACCGGGCCGTGGCCCTTCCAGCCGTTGCGGCGCAGCATGTCGAGCGAGCGGTGGTAGCCGACGCGCGCGTAGGCGTAGACGGTGACGACGTCCGCGTCGTGCTGGGTCGCCAGTGCGCCCAGGGTGGCCCAGGCCAGCGGCGACGCCGGGTGGCGCCGTACGACGTCGGCGACCGCGGCGGCGTCGGAGACTCCGGCGAGCTCGCCGGCGGCGGGGTCCTCGGGCAGCAGCGTGGGCGGGGGGCCGGCCATCAGGTCCTGGTGGGTGCTCATCTCATCATTGTCCCCGCCCTGGTGTTGACTGAGTCGGTGACCTCGACAACGACCCCACAGCAGACGCCCCAGGACGTCCGCCCGTGGCCCGCGCTCTTCGCGCTCGTCCTCGGCTTCTTCATGATCCTGGTCGACCTGACCATCGTCACGGTGGCGACCCCGACGATCATCGGGGAGCTCGACGCGAGCGTCAACGAGGTCGTCTGGGTGTCCAGCGCCTACATGCTGGCCTACGCGGTGCCGGTGCTGATCACGGGGCGGCTCGGCGACCGGTTCGGCTCGAAGTACCTCTACCTCATCGGCCTCAGCGTCTTCACGCTCGCGTCCCTGTGGTGCGGCCTGACCTCGACCATCGAGATGCTCATCGTCGCCCGCGTCGTGCAGGGTCTCGGCGCGTCGATGATGACGCCCCAGACGATGGCGATCATCACCCGGATCTTCCCGGCGGCCGAGCGCGGCAAGGCGATGGCGGTGTGGGGCGCGACGGCCGGCGTCGCGATGGTCGTCGGCCCGATCCTGGGCGGCGTCCTCACCGACGGCCTGGGCTGGGAGTGGATCTTCTTCGTCAACATCCCCGTCGGCATCGTCGGCTTCGTCCTGGCCTGGCGGCTCGTGCCCGCTCTGTCGACCCACGAGCACAGCTTCGACTGGCTGGGCGTCGCGCTCTCCGGCGTGGGCCTGTTCCTGCTCGCGTTCGGCATCCAGGAGGGCCACGACAAGAACTGGGCCCCCTGGATCATCGCGATGATCGTCGGCGGGATCGTGATGCTCGGGCTCTTCGTGCTCTGGCAGGCGCGCAACCGTCGCGAGCCGCTGGTGCCGCTCGGCCTGTTCAAGGACCGCAACTTCTCCGTCTCCAACGTGGCCATCACCGTCATGGGCGGCGTGGGCGCGTCGATGGGCTACCCGCTGATGCTCTACGCCCAGGCGGTGCGGGGCGACAGCCCGACCGAGGCGGCGCTGCTGCTGTTCCCGATGGCGATCATGTCGATCATCCTCGCCCGCACGGTCGGCAACCTGACCGACCGGCTCCACCCGCGGCTCATCATGGGCTTCGGCTTCGCCGCCAGCTTCGTCGGCATGTTCAGCCTCCTGCTGCAGCTCGACCCCGGCACCGCGGTCTGGCGGCTGTGGATCTCGATGGTGATCATCGGCATCGGAAACGCGTTCATCTGGGCGCCGACGGCCGCGACGGCCACCCGCAACCTGCCGATGCAGCTGGCGGGCGCCGGGTCCGGCGTCTACAACGCGACCCGGCAGGTCGGGTCCGTCATGGGCTCGGCAGCGATCGCGGTGATCATGGACTCGCGGCTGGCCACGCTGCTGCCGGGCGCCGCTGCCCACGGCGACGCGGGGGCCGACAAGATCCCCGACGCGCACGTGGCGTCGCTGTTCTCGCAGGCGATGAGCGACGCGCTGTGGCTGCCGACGGGTCTGTTCATCGTCGGGTTCGTCGCGGTGCTGTTCTACGAGGCGCCCAAGCACGCCGGCTACGGCGGCGCCCCGGCGGCCGCGGCCGCCTCCGCCAGCCACTGACACCCACCGCCATGCGCCCCCGGCCTCTCCCGCGGCCGGGGGCGCATCGCGTTCGCGCCTGCCCCGGGGTCAGGAGGGCAGGGCGCGGGCGGACGCGAGGTCGGCGACCCAGCGCCCGCTGTCCTTGAGGATCCGCTCCTGCGTCGCGTAGTCGACGTAGGTGATGCCGAAGCGCTTGCTGTAGCCGTGCGCCCACTCGAAGTTGTCCATCAGCGACCACACGAAGTAGCCGGTGAGCGGGATGCCGTCCTCGACGGCCCGCAGCGCCTCGCCCACGTGGTCGCGCAGGTAGTCGACGCGCTGCTTGTCGTGCACCCGCTTCTCGCCGTCCTCGACGACCACGTCGTCAGCGAAGGCCGCGCCGTTCTCGGTGACCATCAGGTCGAGCTCGGGATAGCGCTCGTGCGCCCAGGCGAGCAGGTCGTAGAGACCGTGTGGCGCGAGGTGCCAGCCCATCTCGGTGAGCGGGCCAGGCTGCTCGACGGCCCGCACCCGGGTGGCCCCCGGATAGACGGTGCCCTCGGTCGGGCGCTCCGGACCGCGCGCCACCACCCCGGTCGTGTAGTAGTTGATGCCCAGCACGTCGATCGGCTGGTGGATCAGCTCCAGGTCTCCGGGCAGGACGAACGACCAGTCGGTGATGTGCCGGGTGTCGGCGACCAGGTCCTCCGGCAGGTGCCCGCGCAGCTGCGGCTCGGTCCACGCCCGGTTGTGCAACGCCTCGATCTGGCGCACGGCGTCACGGTCCTCGGCGCTGTCCGGGTCGGCCGGATAGAGCGAGGCCAGGTTGTGCGTGACCGAGTACGACGCGTCGGGCCGCGTCACCACCGAGCGCAGCGCCGCGATGCCGAGGCCGTGCGCCAGGTTGAGGTGGTGGACCGCCTGGAGGGCCTCGAGCTCGCTCTGGCGCCCCGGCGCGTGCCGCCCCTCGGCGTAGCCGACGTAGGCCGAGCAGAACGGCTCGTTGAGCGTCGTCCACGTCCGCACCCGGTCGCCGAGCCGGCGCCCGAGCGCGGCGGCGTAGTCGGCGAACGCCTCGCTGGTCTCCCGGCTCGTCCAGCCGCCGCGGTCCTGCAGCGCCTGCGGCAGGTCCCAGTGGTAGAGCGTCACGACAGGCTCGACGCCGCGGGCGAGGAGCCCGTCGACGACGCGCTCGTAGAAGTCGAGCCCGGCCGGGTTGACCGCTCCCGTCCCCGCAGGGACGACCCGCGGCCACGCGGTCGAGAACCGGTAGGCGTCGAGGTGCAGCGCCTGGATGAGGTCGAGGTCCTCGTCGACGCGGTGGTAGAAGTCGGCCGCTACGTCGCCGGTGTCCCCGTCGCGGGTCCGCCCGGGCGTGTGGCTGAACGTGTCCCAGATGCTCGGGCCGCGGCCGTCCTCGGTCGCCGCTCCCTCGATCTGGTAGGCGGCGGTGGCCGCGCCGAGGAGGAAGCCCTCGGGCAGCTCGCGGCGGCTCATGCCTGCACCCGCGTCACGCGCCAGGAGCCGGCCGCGTCAGTGGTCACGACGGGCTCGCCGTCGTCCCCGACCAGCACGTGGAAGGAGGCGGCGACGCCCTCCGGCTCGACGACCTCCACCACGCGCTCCTCACCGGCGGCCAGGCCCGGGAAGACCCGCAGCTCCAGCCCGTCGAGGTAGGGGTAGTCCGGCCGGTCGGTGCGCGCACCGACCGGCAGCACCGCGCCGGCGCGGACGTAGAGCGGCAGCGAGTCGTAGCCGTGCCGCTCGCGGCGCCAGCCGCCACCCTGCACTGTCGCCCCGGTCCACCAGTCGGTCCACGTGCCCGGCGGCAGGTAGACGTCGACCTCGCCGTCGGCCGAGAAGACCGGAGCGACGAGCAGGTCGGGGCCGAGCATGTACTGCCGGTCGACGTACGCCGCACCCGGGTCGTCGGGGAAGGCCACGACCATCGGGCGCATCAGCGGGATGCCGCGCTCGCTGGCCGCGAGGCCGTGGCGGTAGAGGTAGGGCATGAGCGACAGCTTGAGCTCCACGAAGCGGCGGGTGACGGCGACGGCGCTCTCCGGGCCCTCGTCGACCGCACCCGTCTGCGGGTCGGTGTCGAAGCTCCACGGCACCCGGTAGCTGTCACTCCCGTGCAGCCGGGAGTGGCTGGACAGGAGGCCGAACGCGGTCCAGCGCTTGAAGACGCCGGCGTCGGGCGTGCCCTCGAAGCCGCCGATGTCGTGGCTCCAGAAGCCGAACCCGCTCAGGGCCAGGGACAGGCCGCCGCGCAGAGACTCGGCCATGGACTCGTACGTCGACGTGTTGTCGCCGCCCCAGTGCACCGGCAGCCGCTGGCCGCCGACGGTGGCCGAGCGGGCGAACAGCACCGCCTGGTCCACCCCGTGCTCCTCGACGAGCACGTCGTGCACGGCCTGGTTGTAGAGCTGGGTGTACCAGTTGTGCATCTGCTCCGGGTCCGACCCGTCGAAGTAGACGACGTCGGTCGGGATCCGCTCGCCGAAGTCGGTCTTGAAGCAGTCGACGCCCTGGCGGACGAGGCGGCGCAGCTTGTCCTGGAACCACGCGGTGGCGTCGGGGTTGGTGAAGTCGACCAGTCCCATGCCGGCCTGCCACATGTCCCACTGCCAGACCTCGCCGTCCGGCCGCTTCAGCAGGTAGCCGAGCCCGGCTGCCTCGTCGAAGAGCGGGGAGCGCTGGGCGATGTAGGGGTTGATCCACAGGCTGACGTGGACGTCCTGCTCGGTGTGCAGCCGCTCGAGCATGCCGTCGGGGTCCGGGAAGCTGCGCGGGTCCCACTCGAAGTCGCACCAGTTGAACTCGCGCATCCAGAAGCAGTCGAAGTGGAAGACCGACAGCGGCAGCTTCCGCTCGGTCATCGCGTCGAGGAAGTGGTTGACCGTCTGCTCGTCGTACTGCGTGGTGAAGCTGGTGCTCAGCCAGAGGCCGTAGCTCCACGCCGGCAGCCTGGCCGGGCGACCGACCAGCTCGGTGTAGCGCTCCAGCACCTCGGCGGGCGTCGGGCCGAGGATGACGTAGTACTCCAGGCTCTCCCCCGGCACCGAGAACTGCACGCGCTCCACGGCCTCGCTGCCGACCTCGAAGGAGACCTTGCCGGCGTGGTTGACGAGCACGCCGTAGCCGCGGTTGGTGAGGTAGAAGGGGACGTTCTTGTAGGCCTGCTCGCTGGACGTGCCGCCGTCGGCGTTCCAGATGTCGACGACCTGGCCGTTCTTGACCAGCGGCCCGAACCGCTCACCGAGGCCGTAGACCAGCTCACCGACGCCGAGCGCGAGCTGCTCGTGCACGAAGGCGCCGTCGGGCGTCTGCGCGTAGCCGACCGAGCGCGGCCCGCTTCCGGTGAGCGTGCGACCGTCGGCCTCGAAGCGCAGCTCCCAGGGCGCGCCCGGGGTGACCACGGCCGAGAGCGCGCCGCTGCGCAGCGTCCCGCCGCCGTTCTCGGTCGTGACCTCGGCGACGCCCTCGCGGGCGCCGACCAGCTCGAAGCCGAGCGGTCGCCGCGCGCCGCGGAAGTGCTCGATGCGGACGCCGATCACGCCCTCGAGCGGCGAGCTGAGGGTGACGGTCAGCGTCGGCCGGTTGAGCGTGTCGCCCCGGGTCTCGATCACCTTGGTGGGCGCGGTGACGACGAGGGTGTCGCCGACCGCGTCGACGTCGTACGCCTCCCGGGCGTAGAGGACTGACGTGTCGGGCTGGAGCTGCCAGAAGCCGTCGGTGAACTTCAACGTAGGCCTTTCCGGTGTTCGGTTCCGCGCGTCACTTGACCGCGCCGGCGGTGACGCCGCGGGTCAGGGTGCGCTGGAAGATGAGGAAGAAGATGAGCGTGGGGATCAGCCCGAGGAGTGCCGAGGCGCTGGTGGTCGTCACGTCCATGAGGCGGTCGCCCTGCAGGCTCGCGACCGCGAGCGGCACGGTCTGCTTGTCGTTGCTGATGAGGAACGTCACCGGGATGAGGAACTCGTTCCACGTCCAGATGAAGAAGAAGATCAGCAGGACCGAGAGCGTCTGCCAGGAGACCGGTACGACGACCCGCCAGAGCGTCCGCCAGCGGCCGGCGCCGTCGATGGCGGCCGCCTCCAGGAGCTCCCGGGGGAAGCTGCTGTAGACGCTGGACAGCAGGTAGGTGCCGAACGCGCTCTGGATGACGGTGAAGATGATGATCACCGACCACTGGGTGTCGTAGAGCCCGACCGACTTGAACAGGTTGTAGAGCGGGTAGAGCAGCGCCTCCTGCGGCAGCATGTTGGCCAGCAGGAACACCAGCAGCAGCGGCAGCCGGCCGCGGACCCGACCGATGCCGAGCCCGTAGGCGTTGAAGAGCGACACGAGGACGCCGAGGACCGCGACCATCCCCGAGATGAAGATGCTGTTCCAGAGCTTCAGCGGGAAGTCGACCCGGTTCCAGAACGTCGTCAGCCCGTGGAAGCTCAGGTGGCTCGGGAGCTGGAGCGGGCCGCCGTTGTTGTAGTCGTCAGGCGTCTTGAAGGAGTTGAGCAGCAGCAGGATCAGCGGGAACAGCACGATCAGCGCGCCGAGCACCGCCCCTGCGAGCAGCAGCCAGTCGAACACGGTGCGTCGCGGGCGGGAGGCCGGCGGCCGGATGTCGATCTCGGTCGTCTGGGGACGGGTCTGCACGGCGGTCATCGCTGCTCCTCCTGACGCTCGACGCGACGCTGGGCGATCAGGAACACGGTGGCCACCAGGATGATGACCACGGTCAGGGCGGTCGAGATGGTGGCGCCGTACCCGACCTGCTGGCTCTGGAAGAACTCGCTGTAGGAGTAGTAGCTCGGGACGATCGTCGAGGTCCCAGGACCGCCGCGGGTGAGCGCGTAGACCGGGGCGAACACCTTGAGGGCGGCGATCGTGCAGGTGAGGGTCACGACGAAGATCTCGGGACGGATCACCGCGAGCGTGATGGCGCGGAACCGGTTCCACCAGTTGGCGCCGTCGAGCTCGGCCGCCTCGTAGAGCTCCGGGTCGACCCGCTGCAGGGCCGCCATGAAGACGACGACCGGGTAGCCGAGCTGCACCCAGATGAGCACGGCCATGATGGTCGGGAGCGCCCAGGTCGGGTCACCCAGCCAGTTCCGCTGGGCTCCGTCGAGCCCGACGGCGCCGAGCATCTCGTTGAGCGCGCCGTCCTGCGGCCGAGCGATCCAGCCGACGACGATGGCCGCGACGACGACGGGGATGATCTGCGGGATGTAGTAGGTCGCCCGCAGGAAGCTGGCGACCTTCCCGCCGAACTTCTTGCCGACCAGGTCGAAGAGGACCGAGGCGATGAGGAGGCCGACCAGCGTCGGCACGACCACCATCGCGATGATCATCGCGATGCTGTTCTCGAACGACTGCCAGAACTTGTCGTCGTGCATGAGGTGCTGCCAGTTCTGCAGCCCGACCCACTCCGGCGGACGGATCCCTCGGTAGAAGGTGAAGCTGTAGTAGATGTTCTGCCCCAGCGGCACCACGATGATGGCCATGACGAGCACGAACCCGGGCACGAGGTACCACCAGTAGCCGGCGCCGCTCGCGAGCGTCGAGCTGCGACTGCGACTGCGACTGCGAAGCTTCGGCATCGCTGTCCTTCCTGCGAAGGGCCCGCGAGGGCCCCGTTCTGCGGCGATCGGGCGAAGGCGAGGTGCGCCGGGTCCGAGGCGGAGTGGACCCGGCGCACCTGCCGGCTCAGAAGCCGCCGGTGATCTGGTCGACGCCGTCCTGGTACTCGGAGCCGAGCTCCTTGTTGACGTCGGCGGGCGACTTGGTGCCGTTGAGGAGCTCCTGCAGACCCGCGTTGATCTGGTCGTAGAACGTCGGGGTCGGCCAGTCGGGGTAGAAGCCGATGCCGTCCTTGTCGGTGAGGGTCGTGAAGTTCCCGATGAGCTCCTTGCTCTTCGGGTCGGTGATCGCCGAGGCGTCGGCGGCGACCGGGACTCCACCGTGGTTGCCCATCAGGTTCTGGATGTCGCTGCTCATCGTGATGTCGATGAACTTGTAGGCGAGATCCTTGTTCTCGGCCTTCTCCGGGACGACCCAGATGTTGCCGGAGGAACCGGGCGACATCGACGCGCCGGGGTAGAGGAACGTGCTCCAGTTGAACTTGGCCTCGTCGATGAACCGGCCGTACCACCAGCTGCCGGAGAAGAACATCGGCGCCTTGCCGTTGATGAAGCTGACGCCGGCGTCCTCGGCCTTCATGCCGGTGGCGTCCTTGGAGATGTAGCCCTTGTCCTGCCAGTCCTTGATGGTCTGGGTCGCATAGCTGATCTCGGGACCGGAGAAGTCGACCTTGTTCTTGTAGGTCTGGTAGTCGGTCACCCAGTCGCGGTCGGCCTTCGAGAGCGCGAGCTGGTACCACAGCTGGCCCAGCGGGTACTCGGCGGCGGACTCGGCCAGCGGGGTCACGCCGGCGGCCTTGAACTTGGCCATCGCCTGCTCGAGCTCGTCGGCCGAGGTCGGCACCTTGACGCCGTACTTATCGAACAGGTCCTTGTTGTAGTAGAACTCGACGTACTCGCCGTAGTTCGGGATGCCGTAGTAGCTCCCCGAGCCCATGACGCCCTTGTCGTCGTACTTGGCGGTGGTCTGGAGGCTGGCGGCGAGCTTCTTGTCCCACCCGTAGGCCTTGACGGCCTTGTCGAGGTTGCCGAGCAGGCCCTGGCTGGCCAGCAGGCCGGCGGTCGCGTTGCCCTTGTTGTACTCCATGACGTCGGGCGCCTTGTCGGAGTTGAGGACCTGGCTGGCCGTGGTGCGGATCTGCTCGAACGCCTTGGGCTCGAACTTGACCTTGGCGCCGGTCTCCTTCTCGAACTCCTTGATGGCGGCGTTCCACGCGACGCCCATCGCGCTGGTGTCGGACTCGTAGTGCCACAGCGTGAGCGTGCGCCCCTTGCCGTCCACCTTGGTGCTGACGCTGTCGTTGTCGCTGCTGCCGCTGGAGCCTCCGCAGCCGGACAGCACCAGGGCGCTGACGGCGATGGCGGCACCGAGCGCGAGACGCGCACTGCGCATGGCGATCCTCCTCGATCCCGAGCGGGCGTCGGATGCCTCGCTCCTTTTGTTCTCGACGCGAACATAATGGCGACCGGGAGGTAACGCAAGTCACAGATCGGCAAAGACCGCAGCTTCCGGCGGAGGTATCGCCGGACTCGGCCTCCGTGCCCGGCCGTACTCGGTCCGGTGCTCGGTCCCGTGCGCGACTCAGGACGCGGGCAGGAAGCCGGCAGGATCGCGCAGCAGCTCGCCGAAGACCAGCTCGGCGGCTCCGATCATCAATTGCTCGACGCCCAGGGCGGCATCGCGGACTTCCACGTTCTCGCGGCTCGAGGCCACCGAGGCCTCGGTCAGGTCGCGCGCGGACGCTCGGTGCAGCGCCGAGAGGAACCCCGAGAGCACGACGGCCTCCGGGTTGAGGATGTTGAGCGCGTTGCGGACCGCGATGCCCAGCAGCGCCGACTTCTCCTCGACCAGCGCGGCGACGGCGGGGTCCTCGCTCGTGGTCAGCCGGTCGGCCAGGAGGCCGGCCTCGGCCGCGGTCAGGCCGACGGCCTCGAGGAGGGTGGCCTGGTCGACCTCGGCCTCCAGGCAGCCCCAGCCGCCGCAGTGGCAGGCGACGCCGCCCGGGCGGACCACCGTGTGCCCGAACTCGCCGGCATAGCCGCCGCTGCCGGTCAGCAGTCGCCCGTCCAGGATCACGCCGCCGCCGATGCCGCTCGCACCGCCGATGAGGTAGACGAGGTCGCGCAGCCCCCGGCCCGCGCCGAACTGGCTCTCGGCCCGCATCGCGAGCGTGGCGGCGTTCGCCGCCCACGCCCGCAGCCCCGTGGCCGCGGCGAAGAGATCGGTGATCGGCTCCTCGGTCCACCCCAGGTGGGTCGCCTGGCGTACGACGCCGTCGGAGATGCGCACCTGGCCCGGGATCGCGAGCCCGATGCCGAGCACGCGGTAGCGCGGCGGGTCGTCCGCGAGCATGCCTCGGATCGTGGCCGCGGCGAGTCCGACCACGCTGGGGAGGCGGGTATCCGGCGTCTCGATCCGGGCGTGCTTGATGACGTTGCCCCCGAACCCCACGAGACCGATGTGGACGGCGTCGACCTCGGGGTTGACCGAGATCGCGACGACGTCGTCCGCGGGAGACACCAGCCCACTGGGCCGGCCCGCCCGGGTCGTCGAGGCGGGCTCGGTCTCGGCGGCGAGACCCAGCTCCTCCAGGTCGGCGACGATGCCGGCCATGGTCGAGCGGCTGATCCCGACGACGCGGGTCAGCTCGGAACGAGGAGTCGGCCCGTGCTGGTGCAGCAGCTCCAGCACGCGCGAGAGGTTGGCGCGCCGGAGCTGCTCAGTGGTTCCGGAGCGGGTCCCACCCACCGCCACCCTGCTCGCCATGGCGCGACCCTAGCAGTTCGGGCCCTTTTGTTCCCTACGCGAACAAAAGGCCGGCTCCAGCGCCCTCCGGGGCCCTTTCGGGCCTCAGCCGATGGACTGTCCGGCCGAGCCGAGGTGCTGGGCGCCCTCGACCACGCGGCTCGCCATGCCGGCCTCGGCGGCCTTGCCCCAGGCGCGCGGGTCGTAGGACTTCTTGTCGCCGACCTCGCCGTCCACCTTGAGGACACCGTCGTAGTTGCGGAGCATGTGGTCGGCCACCGGGCGGGTGAAGGCGTACTGGGTGTCGGTGTCGATGTTCATCTTCACGACGCCGTAGGACACCGCGGCGGCGATCTCCTCCGCCGACGAACCGGAGCCGCCGTGGAAGACCAGGTTGAACGGCTTGCTGCCCTCGGGCATCGCCAGCTTCGCGGCGACGGCTGCCTGCGCCTCGCGCAGGATCTCCGGGCGGAGCTTGACGTTGCCGGGCTTGTAGACGCCGTGGACGTTGCCGAAGGTGAGCGCGGTCAGGTAGACGCCCTTCTCCCCGAGGCCGAGCGCCTCGGCGGTCGCGATGGCGTCCTCGGGCGTGGAGTAGAGCTTCGCGTCCATCGCCCCGACGATGCCGTCCTCCTCGCCGCCGACCACGCCGACCTCGATCTCGAGCACGATCTTGGCCTGGGCCGCCCGCGTCAGGAGCCCCTCGGCGATCTGCAGGTTCTCGTCGAGCGGCACCGCCGAGCCGTCCCACATGTGCGACTGGAAGAGCGGCTCCTCGCCGCGCGCCACCCGCTCCACGGAGAGCTCGATCAGCGGCCGGACGAAGCCGTCGAGCTTGTCCTTCGAGCAGTGGTCGGTGTGGAGGGCGACATTGATCGGGTAGGACCTGGCGACCTCGGCGGCGTACGCCGCGAAGGCGGCCGAGCCGGCGACCATGTTCTTGATCGTGGGACCGGACAGGTATTCCGCGCCACCCGTGGAGATCTGGACGATGCCGTCGGAGCCGGCCTCGGCGAAGCCCGCCAGCGCGGCGTTGAGCGTCTGCGAGGAGGACACGTTGATGGCCGGGAAGGCGAAGCCCTTCTGCTTGGCCGTGGCCAGCATCTCGGCGTACTTCTCAGGAGTGGCGATGGGCATGTGGGGTCTCCTCACGCATGCGGTGGGTCGGCTCCGGCCAATCTAGGGCCGCGTCGCCCGCTCGGTAACCGCTGAATTCGATTGGCACGATCCAAGGTTCGTGAGAACTGCCACGCGCTCCCGCAGGTCGGCGAGCCGCGACGACCGGTGTTGCCGCCGGGCCGTCTTCGGGGTGACGCTGTCGTTGACACGCCGCCAGGCGGAAGCGTCCCGATCACGGTTCTCTGCGACGAAAGCCGATCGCCGGGTGGACAGTCGTCCTACTTGCGTCGAAAGGACCGACATGCCGTCTCGAGCCCGTTTCCTGCTGGTCGCGGTCGCGACCGTTCTCGCCTCCACCGTCCTGACGCCGAGCGCCGACGCGGCCGCGCCGACGCCGAGGGTCGGGCAGTGCCACCGCCTCACGACGACGCAGATCTCGCGCCGCTCCGACACCGGGCCGGCCGTCAGGTGCCGGAGGGGCCACACCACCCAGACCGTCGCGGTCCCGTCGCTGCCGAGCCTTGCCGGGCTCACCCCCGCCCAGCTGGAGGCGCTCGGTGAGCGCGCCTGCTTCCCGGCGGTGGCGCGGGCGCTCGGCAGGACGAGTGCCAAGCGGTCCCTCTCCGCCTACCGCTTCGTGTTCTTCTTCCCGACCCCTGCGCAGGTCACCGCCGGAGCGCACTGGGTGCGGTGCGACGTGGTCCTGCGACACGGCCGTTCCAACGCGCGGCTGGTCGGCCGGCTCCCGAAGCCGATCGTGCCGCGTCGTCTCACCGACGACGTACGCCTGTGCATGACCCGTGCCGGCGCCTTCACCGCCTGCGACCGCAGGCACGCGTTCCGCTCGCTGAGGGCGGTCAGGGTCCGCGGGACCGCCTTCCCGACCGGCCAGGGCTTCTCCGCCGCCAGCGCCCGGTGCGGTAGGCGGGCCGACGTCTTCACCACACCTACGGCGTCGGAGTGGAGCGCCGGCGACCACACCATCGTCTGCTTCACCAGGACCAGGGCGTAGGGACGGGAGACACTCGAAGCGGCCGACCGGGGCTGACCTGGGCATCGCCTGGTTACTGTCGCGCCATGCGCTACCTCGTGGTGGTCTCGCCGGCGGCGGGGAACACCGATGACTCGAAGCTCACCCGCGCCCTCACCGTGCTCCGAGGATCGGGGGCCGAGGTGGAGCTCGTCGAGTCCGGGTCCCCCGACGAGCTCGACACCGTGCTCGACCGCGTCGACGATCGGGTGCTCGTCGTCGCCGGCGGCGACGGGAGCCTTCACGCGGTGGTCCAGGCGCTGCACGACCGCGGCAAGCTCGCGTCGGTGACGCTGGGGCTGGTGCCCCTCGGCACCGGCAACGACTTCGCCCGGTCGCTCGACGTGCCGCTCGCCCCCGAGGCCGCTGCTCACGCCATCGTCGAGGGCACACCCTGTCGGCTCGACCTGCTGGTCGACGACCACGACGGCGTGGTGGTCAACAGCGTCCACACGGGTGCGGGGGCCGCGGCCGCCCGGGCCGCCGACCGTTGGAAGGCGCGCCTCGGGCGGGCGGGGTACGTCGTCGGGGCGCTGACCACCGCCGTCAACCCGCCCACGGTGCGGGTCAGGGTCGTCGTCGACGGCCGCGTCGTCCACGACGGCCGGGTCCTCCAGGTCGCCGTCGGCAACGGGGCCTACGTCGGCGGCGGCACCGCCCTGACGCCGGACGCCGACCCGACCGACGGGGCCGCCGACGTACTCATCGCGCGTCCGGCGACGGGGTGGGCGCACGTCACGTACGCGGCCGGCCTGCTGGTCGGGCGCCACCACCTCCACGAGGATGTCGACACCTTTCGCGGCAGGGTCGTCGAGGTGACCGGCGAGCGGTTCTGGTGCAGCGTCGACGGGGAGCTCACCGGTCCGCACCACGCCCGCCGGTGGCGGGTCGAGCGGTCGGCGTACTCGCTGATCCGTTGACGGCGAGGATCTGCGCCCGCTCCGCCGCCGTGACCAGCGACGACTCCTCGAGGACTCGTTGCAGGACGTCCGACTTGGCCGCGATGTAGGTCGTGATGTCCATGTCGGGATCCGCGGCGAGCGACCGCTTCACCGCGGCGTACTCGTCGCGCAGGTCCGCACGTCCCCGGAGCACGTCACGGACCGCGAGGTGGTTGCGGACGTTCAGCGTCCCGGCGACGCAGACGTAGACGTGCCGGCGGGGATCCTCGTCGGGGGCGAGGAAGGCCTCCCGGTCGGTGACGCCCAGGTCTCCGCGGTGGACGTAGCCCACCGACTCCAGGACGGCGATCGCCCGAGCGACCTGAGGCCGCTCGACGATGACGTCGATGTCGAGGATCGGCTTCGCCGCGAGACCGGGAACGGACGTGGAGCCGACGTGCTCGACGCGAGCCGTCGGGACGCCGCCCAAGGCCGTGCGCAGGACCACGGCCACGCTCTCGAACCGCGCCGGCCACTCGCTGTCGTAGGCCACCACTTCGACTGCCACGCGGGGATCGTCTCACGGGTGGTCGAGCGCGTGGATCACCGGGCGTGAGCGGGGCACGACCAGCCATCGATATCCACAACCGGTGGACGAGTCGGTGGACAGAACTGGCTTCTGAACTGCAGAAATAGGGTCGAGCATCACTTGTGACGAGAATAGAACAGGTGTACGGTAAGAACCGACGACGAGACAATCTCATATCTCCCCGCAGCCGTCACAGCTGCCCGTCGGAAGCCTGGTCTCGTCATGTCGGTACTCGCCCACAGGACCCCTCCGGTCCTCGTGTGTGTGGAGACCATGGAAGCGGCGTTGGCCGAGGTCGCCGATGCGAACCCGGCGTTCATGACCCTCGACGAACGAGCCGAGGCGATGCGCCGGCTCGCAGCGGTCCAGGCGCGCGCCGACGAGCTCGGCCTCCGCCTGATGTCCGCGTCGGTCGACGTCGCCGAGACCGAGGTCCAGCGTGACGTCGCGGCCTGGCAGGTCGCGCACAACCGGCGGGACATCCGGACGGCGAAGGCAGACCTGCGGCTGGCCAGGGCGCTCGACGACAGGTTCACGCAGCTGCGCGACGCCATGGCCGACGGACGGGTGCATCTCGACCAGGCCCACGTCATCGCCGCCGCCCTGGACAGGTTGCCGAGCGACCTCGGTGCGGACGTGATGGCGGCCGCCGAGCGGATGCTGGTCGACCTCGCGTCCCAGCACACCCCACGGGAGCTGGGCCGGCTCGGGCGGCGCATCCTCGACACCGCCGCCCCGGACGTCGCCGAGCAGACCCTCGCCCGTCAGCTGGAGACCGAGGAGGCCGAAGCCCGTCGGAAGACCCGGCTGTCGCTCCGGCCGAACGGCGACGGCACGACGAGGATCACGGCGGTGGTCCCCGACGCGAGCGCCCTCCGGCTGCAGACGTTCCTCGACGCGCTCACGTCACCACGACAGGGCGCCAACCGCGGCCACGGCCCCTACCCCAAGATCCTCGGTCAGGCGTTCTGCACGCTGCTGGAGCGGGTCGACCCCGACGCGCTGCCCCGACACGGCGGCCGGGCCACCACCGTCGTGGTCACCGTCAGCCTCGAGTCGCTCCGCAAGGAGCTCGGCGCCGGCGACCTGATCGGCGGCGACGCGCTGTCCGCGACCGAGGTCCGGCGGCTCGCCTGCTCGGCCGGGATCGTGCCCCTGGTCCTCGGCGGGAAGGGCGAGATCCTCGACCTCGGCCGGCAGCAGCGGCTCTTCACCGCAGCACAGCACCAGGCGCTCGTGATCTGGGACCAGACCTGCCGCGGCGAGGGGTGCGACGTCCCCGGGACCTGGTCCGAGGCCCATCACTGGGTCCCCTGGAGCCGGGGCGGAGCGACCGATCTCGACGACGGGGTCCTGCTCTGCTCGTTCCACCACCATCGGGTGCACGATCCTCGGTTCACCGCCGATCGGCTCCCGAACGGTGGCGTGAGGTTCACGCGACGCAGGTAGGAGGACCCCGCGGAGCTCGAGCGCCGACATCGATAGGTTGCGCGCTGTGGAGAACGAGCGCCTCGGGCGCATCATCCTCTTGAACGGCGCGTCGAGCTCGGGGAAGAGCAGCATCGCTCACGCCCTCCTGGGGCTCCTCGCCGCGCCCTGGTTCTTCTTCCCAGTCGACGCCCTCGGGGCGATGCGCTCCACGCAGCACACCCGTCCGCTCGACGACGCCGAGGTCGAGGCGATGCTCCGACGTACTCGACGTGGCTATCACCGAGCCGTCGCCGCGCTGGCGTCTGCCGGCAACGACGTGATCATGGACTACCCGCTCAGCGAGCCTTGGCGCCTGGCGGACCTGCTCGAGGTCCTGGAGACCTACGACGTCACCCTCGTGGACGTGCTTTGCTCGCCCGACGAGCTCGACCGCCGGGAGGCGGCTCGGCGCGACCGCCCGATCGGACTGGCCAGGTCGCAGTCACGGGTGTTCGAGCACGACGACCGCGACATCGCCGTCGACACCACGGCAACAGCTCCCGATGCCTGCGCCCGCGCCATCGTCGCCGAGCTCCCGCGCATCACCCACCCCAAGGCGTTCGAGCGACTCCGGATGCCTGCGCCCCTGCGTGCACGCTCAGCGGTAGAGCCGGAGGTCGGCGATGCTCCACCAGCTCCCTGACGTGGCCGTCTGGGTGACCCGGACGAACCGGGCGGTGGTCGGCGGGACGTCCGCGTTGATCAGCTGACCCGTGCCGGTCCCGCTCGCGACGTCGCGCCAGGCGGTGCCGTCATCGCTCACCGAGACGGTCCAGCCGCGGGGGTAGTCGCCGAGGTTGTCGCCAGCGTCGACCGCGACGCGTGCGAAGGCGGTGCGCTTGCCGAGGTCCACGGTGAGGGACTGGACGGGCGCCTGCGCCGTACCGCTGGACCAGCGGGTGGAGGCGTCGGCGTCGATCGCCAGGGCGGCGTCCGCGGGGCTCGACGTGGCGGTCGCGGTGGCGTCGGCCAGCGACAGCTGCCGCAGCGTGCGGCCGTGCCCGACGGCGGAGGCGGGCCACGTGAAAGTGGCCAGGGCGCCGCCGGGGAGCGTGTAGTCGAACGACCGGTCGCCGACGGCGACAGCGAAGGAGCGCGGGTCGTCGTTCTCGTTGTGCACGACGAGCACGGTGGTGCCGTCCGGGTTCCGGAACGCCACGTCCATGATCTGGCCGTTCCAGCCGGTGGTCCCGAACGAGGTCGAGCCGATCCGCACCGCGCCCTTGTCGACGAACTTCGAGAGGTGGCCGATCGTGTAGTACTCGGCGTTCTCGGTGACGCTTCCGTCCGGGTGCACGTCGAGCAGCCCGGTGCAGGTGTCGCAGCCACCGAGGTGCGGGCCGCCGTCGTGGTGGAGGACCAGGTTCCAGTCGCTGATCGTGCGGGCCCAGTTGCGGGTGACGCCGATCGTGATGGTGCGCGCGTGCCAGGTGAGCGTGCTGCGGAAGTACTGCTCCGGCGTGTCCGTCGCGCCGTGCGAGCCGGAGCACTCGGTGAAGAAGACGTCCTTGCGCGGGAAGGCGTCGTGCAGCGCCGTCTGGGCGCTCGGGTCGCCCGAGTAGCAGTGGTACGCCGTCCCGGCGACCCAGCGCGCGGCCGGTGTCTGCAGCAGCCGGTAGGGGTAGTCGGTCTCCGGGTCCTCCCCCGGCGGCGTGTTGGCGACGTCGTTGGGGTGCTCGGTCCAGTTGTGGTCGTAGCCGAGGATCTTCGTCCGCGGGCTGACGCGCTGGAGCAGCGGGCCCAGCCGCTCGATGACGGCCGCCTCCTGCCGCACCGGCAGGTCGGTGCCGGGGTAGCCGCTCGGCGTACGGTTCTGCGGCTCGTTCTGCACCGTGAGGTAGTCGATCGGCACGCCTGCTCGCGTGTAGTCCCGCACGAACCGCGCGAGGTAGCGGGCGTAGGCGTCGTAGATCCGCGGGTCGTCGATCAGCCTCCCCCCGACCAGGGAGTCGCCGGTCTTCATCCAGGCCGGCGGGCTCCACGGGGACGCCACGACCTCGAGCGTGGGGTTGAGTCGCCTCGCCTGGCGCAGCAGCGGGAGGATCTGGACCTCGTCGTGGGCGATGCTGAAGTGCCGTAGCCCGAAGTCGGTCCCACCCGGCGCCACGTCGTCGTAGGTGTAGTGCTCGCTCGCGGCCGTGAAGTCCGAGGACCCGATCGGCTGGCGCAGGAAGCTGACGCCGATGCCGCCGTCCCGGCTGAACATCGACCTCATCGCCCGATCGCGAGCCGCCGGCGTCAGCTCGGAGAGGACCGACGCCGACGAGTCGGTGAGCGCCCCGCCGAAGCCGACCATCCGCTGGTAGGTCTGGCGCGGCTCGACCGTGATCGTCGTCCTCGGCGAGCCGCCGCCGCGGAACCGCACCGGCGCCTGCGGCGCGAGCCGCTGGGCGCCGTCCGGCGTCGTGACCCAGACCGAGACGACCCCCGGCGGCTGCTGCGCACCGCCCCGCGCGTCGTGCGCCGCGGTCGCCGTTGCCGTGCCGGTGAGCGCCGCCGCCGTCGCGAGTGCCGCGCCGGTGACGATGAGCCGTCGTGTCGTGGAGTGCATCCCGAGTCCTCCCTGGCCGAGCAGTACGAGGACCGTAACGTGCCTCGTGTGACCGGCGCCACACCCCGACGCGGACGACCCGCGGCGGAGTGTGGGCGCCGGTCGGTCAGCCGCTGACCTCCGCCTCCGTCCGCCCCCGCACCGCGGTCAGGACGGCGGTGGCGAGCAGGAGGACCAGACCACCGACGGCGGCCGCGTGGAGCCCGTGGACGTACGCCGTCCGGGCGGTCGCGACCACCGCGTCCCCGAGCGGGCCGGGCAGCCGGCCGGCGACGGCCAGCGCGCCCGGCAGCGACTCCCCCGCGGGCGTCCCTGCCACCGCCGCGGGCAGGTGCGCGCCGGCGAAGGCTGAGTAGGCAGCGGTGCCGAGGCTGCCCAGGAGCGCGATGCCGAGGGCGCCGCCGAGCTCGGTCGCGGCCTCCGACACGGCCGACCCGGCTCCAGCCTGGGCCGGGTCGAGCGAGCCGAGGACGTGCTCGCCGGCGATGCTCATGACGCTGACCATCCCCACGGCGAGGACGCCGGCGCCGGTCAGCACGAGCCAGAGGCTGTCGGTACCTGCCCGGGTGAGCACGAGGAAGCCGGCGGCTCCGACGAGCAGACCCGCCGTCGTGACCCGGCGCGCGCCGATGCGGGCGGCGAGGGTCGCGGCGGCGGGGGCGGCGCCCGCGACCAGCACGGTGGGCGCGAGCGCCCAGAGCGCGGCCTCCAGGGCCGACTTGCCGAGGACCAGCTGCAGGTAGGCGGTCATGAACACGGCGTTGCCCACGATGGCGAAGGTCGCGACCGCGTTGACCCCCACGGCCGTCGTGTAGCGGCGGTTGCGGAGCAGCCCCGGCGGCAGCAGCGGGTGCGGGTGGGTGAGCTGCCGGCGTACGAACAGGACACCGGCAGCGAGCCCGACCAGGAGGCACAGCGGCCACGCGGGCTCCAGGCCGTGGGCCGCCCACTCCTTGATCCCGTAGACCGCCGGCAGCACGGCCACCAGCGACAGCACCGCGCTCGGCACGTCGAACGGCACGCCGCGCCGGGACGGCGTCGCGGGCAGCAGCCGGGGGCCGACCAGGAGCAGCAGCGCCATCGCGGGCAGGTTGATCAGGAACACCGAGCCCCACCAGAAGTGGTCGAGCAGGAGCCCGCCGAGCACGGGGCCGAGGCCGATGCCGCCCGTCATGACGCCGGTCCAGATCGCCACGGCCTTCGCCCGCTCGCGCTCGTCGTGGAACATCGTCCGGACCATCGCAAGGGTCGACGGCATCAGCGTCGCGCCGGCCACCCCGAGGACCGCCCGCGCCGCGATGAGCATCTCGGCGCTCCCGGCGTACGCCGCGCACACGGACGTGGCGCTGAAGCAGACGGCGCCGGCGAGCAGCACCCGCTTCGCGCCGACGCGGTCGGCGACGGCACCCATCGTCACCAGCAGCCCGGCCAGCACGAAGCCGTAGACGTCGAAGATCCACAGCTGCTGCGTCGCCGAGGCGTGCAGCTCGACAGTGATCGCCGGCACCGCGAAGTAGAGGACCGAGACGTCCATCGAGACCAGCAGCAGCGGGAGCGCCAGGACGGCGAGGGCGGTCCACTCCCGTCGACCCGCGCGGACGGGTGGGTTCAGCGTCGTGCTCATGAGCACTCCTTTGCGTATTCCATAAACTGTTTCTGGGATACGCAGAAGGTAGTCTGCTCACTGCGTACGATGCAAGCAATTGTCGAGACGGACCGCGACCAGCCGAGGAGAGCGATGGCAGAGCCCGAGGTGTCCCGCGCGGTCCGCGCGCTGTGGGGCATCCACGACGCCGTCCCGCGCCGGGGCCCGAAGCCGGCGATGTCGGTGCCGGCGATCGCCCGAGTCGCGGTCGCGCTGGCGGACGAGGAGGGGCTGGACGCCGTGTCGATGGCGTCGGTCGCCAAGCGGCTCGGCTTCACCGCGATGTCCCTCTACCGGTACGTCGACACGAAGGACGACCTGCTCCAGGTGATGCTCGACGCGGCCTACGGCCCGGTGACCCTGCCGGCGCCCGAGCCCGGCGACGGCTGGCGCTCCGCCGCGACCGCGTGGGCCCGCGCGCTCCTCGACCGCTGCCTGGCGCACCCGTGGCTGGTCGACGTACGCATGTCCTCGCCGCCGCTCACGCCCCACAGCGTCGGCTGGATGGACGCCGGCCTGCGCGCGCTCGGCGGGACCGGGCTGGGGCCGCAGCAGGTCGCGTCGTCACTCCTGATCCTCGACGGCTACGTGCGCAGCCACGTCCGTCTGCTGCACGAGTACAGCGAGGAGGGCCTGCGCACCTGGTCGACCCGGCTGCGCAGCGTCATCGACGAGGAGGCGACCCCGACGGTCTGGATGGCACTCCAGGCCGACGTGTTCGACGACGAGCCGGCCGAGGAGGGGCCGTGGCCCTCCGACGACTTCGTGTTCGGGCTCGAGATCGTGCTCGGGGGCATCGAGCAGCTGGTCGAGGGGTCCTAGCCCCGCCACGCCTCTCCGGACGACAGGTCGGCGTGCTCGCGGACCCAGGTGTGCATCGCGATCGCGGCGGCCGACGACGCGTTGATGGAGCGGGTCGAGCCGAACTGCGCGATCGAGAACGTCCCGTCGCACGCTGCACGAGCCTCCTCGGAGAGCCCGGGCCCCTCCTGGCCGAACAGGAAGCAGACGTCGCGCGGGACGTCGGTCGTCTCGAGGTGCAGCGACCCGGGCAGGTTGTCGATGCCGAGCAGCCGGACCGGCCCGCCGGGGAGCTCGTGCAGGTAGGCGGCCAGGTCGGGCACCGACGCGTGGTGCCGGACGTGCTGGTAGCGGTCGGTCACCATGGCGCCGCGCCGGTTCCACCGCCTGTTGCCGACGATGTGCACCTCGGCCGCGAGGAACGCGTTGGCGCTCCGGACGATCGTCCCGATGTTGAAGTCGTGCTGCCAGTTCTCGATGGCGACGTGGAAGGCGTGGCGCCGGGTGTCGAGATCGGCACGGATCGCCTCCATCGACCAGTAGCGGTAGCGGTCGACGACGTTGCGTCGGTCACCGTGCTCGAGCAGCTCCGGGTCGTAGCGCGGGTCGTCCGGCCACTCGCCCTGCCACGGTCCGACACCGACCTCGGCGGGCCCGTGCGGCATCGGGTCGTACGGCGCCCGCTGGCCGTCGGAATTGGCCACGACCGCCTGATCGTCGTACTCGCGCACGCGCCTGAGCGTAGGGCAGGTACCGTGAGCACGTGTTCCTCGACCTGATCCAGCCGCTCCTGCTCGGCATGAAGTGGATGGACCCCGACTGGCTGCTCGGCACCTTCGGATCGGCGCTGTTCTGGCTGAGTCTGGTGATCGTGTTCGTCGAGTGCGGGCTGTTCTTCCCGTTCCTGCCCGGAGACACGCTGCTCTTCGCGATGGGACTCTTCATCGGCACCGACCGTGTCGACATCGTCCCGGGTGGCCACGGCGTCGACCTCGTGGTCGCGCTGCTGCTGTTCATGATCGCCGCCTTCGGCGGCAACGTCGCGGGCTACGAGATAGGCCGCAAGATCGGGCCGCGCATCTACGAGCGCAACGGCAGGCTGATCAAGCGGGAGTACCTCGAGCAGACGTCGCACTTCTTCGACGTGCACGGCTCCAAGGCGCTGGTGATCGGCCGGTTCGTGCCGTTCGTGCGCACCTTCATCACGCTCGTCGCCGGCGTCACGCGGATGAACCGCGCGAAGTTCATGATCTGGAGCGCGGTCGGCGCCGCCTTGTGGGTCGCCAGCATCACGCTGCTCGGCTACTTCCTCGGCCGGTCGTTCCCGTGGCTGGGCGACAACATCGACTACGTGACGATCGGGCTGCTGCTCATCACCGTCATCCCGATCGCGATCGAGGTCCGGCGCAAGCAGAAGCGCGACCGGCAGGCCAAGGGCCAGCCGCAGAACGTCCGCTGACCGCCGTCAGGAGCCGACGGCGTCCAGCTCGGCGCGGGTCAGCACCGAGCGGATCTCGAGGTCGACGTCGCGCAACGACTCGCCCGGCTCGGGCGAGCGGTCGATCGCGCAGACGACCGTGTCGATGACGGCGCCGGCGGGGCGCAGCGCGTTGACGGCGTCGCGCACCGCACCGCCGGAGGTGATGACGTCCTCGATGAGCGTGACCCTCCGGCCGGCGAAGTCCGGGCCCTCGGCGAGCTTCGCGGTGCCGTACTCCTTGGCCTTCTTGCGGATGAAGATCACCGGGATACCGGTCCTGGCCGAGACCATGGTCGCGATCGGGATGCCGCCCATCTCCAGGCCGCCGAGCAGCTCGGTGCCCTCCGGCAGCAGCTCGACCATCCGCGCGGCGACCCGGTCGAGGAGCGCCGGCTGGGCCTCGAAGAGGTACTTGTCGAAGTAGGTGTCCGAGACCTGGCCCGAGCGGAGCGTGAACTCCCCGTGCAGGCGGCAGGTGGCGTCGATGTCGGCGGCGAGGGTCTCATCGGTCACGGGCCCCAAGCGTAGTGAGTTCCCCGGGGCGCGGCGTCAGTGCATCCGGAAGTCCAGCCGCGCCGGCAGCGGCGGCGGGTCGGCGGTGCCCCGCGCCCGGTGGTAGCCGGCCCACAGGTCGGCGAGCGAGTCCTCGCCCTCCCGCAGGTCGTCGACGACCAGGTCGGAGTCGAGGATGGGCCCGGCCCGCTCGAGGTCGCCGGCGCCGAGCGCGGCCCGCAGCTCGAGCAGCCGCACGCGCCCGTGGCGGCGCGCGGGCTCGGGGACGACGTCGAGCAGCTCGAGCGCCTCGTCGGGCCGGCCGGCGTCCAGCAGCGCCTGCATGGCCTCGGCGGTCAGCGCCCGCTCGCCCGGCGCCAGGGCGTGCGCGCGGCGGTAGTGGTCGGCGGCGGCCTGGACGTCACCGGCCACCTGCTCGGCCACGGCCAGGTTGCGCAGCGCCCAGGCGGTGACCCGGTGGGCCAGGGAAGCCTCGAACGCCGCACGGGCGTCGACGAGCGCGCCGGCGTGCCAGCGCGCGACGCCACGGTGGAGCCAGGTCGCCCAGTGCTCGGGGGCCGTCTCGAGCAGCCCCGCCCAGCCCTCGCCGACGACGTAGGACTCCGGCGGCCGCGCCGGGTCCGCCTCGGGAAGCTCGCCGGTGCGCAGCAACGCGAGCCACGGCTCCTGCTCGGCACCCAGCGTGTCGTCGGGCCACGGCGTGCCGGCATCGGGCAGTGGCTGCTCCCCCGCCGCCTGGCGCCGTTGCCGCTCCAGCGCGCCCCATCCCGAGCCGGGACGCAACACCTCGTCGACCGGTCGGTCGGCGCGGGCGGCCGCGAGCGCGAGCTCGTCCTCCAGGACCCCGCCCGGCGCGATCGCGTCAGCGGCGCGCGCGACCGCCTCCTGCGCGACACTCCAGGGTCCATGGGCCGCGGCCGGGTCGAGCTCGGCCATCCCGTAGGCCTCGACCCACGACCACGTCTCGCCCGCCGGCATCGGCAGGTGCTCGAGCTGGGTGCGGGCGAGTCCGGCCTGGATCTCGACGTACGGGCTGCCCTCGCCGGAGAGGAACTGCTGCCACCGGCGGCCGCCGACCGAGCGGCCCCACACGAACAGCTTGCGGCCCACGAGGCGCCGGGTCGACACCTGCAGCAGGCCGCGGCCGTCCGCGTCGAGCGCGCTGATCCACGGCCGGGACGCGGCCCGGCAGTCGAAGAACCAGTCGGCGGGCGACGGCGCGGTGGCGGGCCGGGAGAGGTCCCGACCGTCGTCGTCGGGCACCGATACGACCTGCAGCCCGCTGTCGTAGGCGTAGTGGTAGGCCGAGTCGGCCGGTACGACGACGCGCAGGTCGTCGGTCTCGGGCACGGCCGCGTTCGACCACCAGTAGACCGGCACGGTCCGGGTGGTCGGGTTGACGATCCGCACGGTCACCAGCAGCACGGGCGACCCCGGCTGCAGGCTGACGTCGAGGCTGTAGACGAGCTCGCGGGTGCGCTCGTACTCGTACATCCGGAGCACCGGTACGCCGTCCGCGCCCGTGACCCGCACGGTGTGCAGCGGCTCGCACGTCAGCGTCGTGTGGCCGGTGGTCCCGAGGTTCCACTCGACGCCGCCGGCGAACCAGGCGTTGCGCAGGGCGAGGTTCGCGGGCTGCAGGATCGGGTTGCGGTGCAGCAGCTCCCGGCCGCTGGGGAGGTGCACCAGCGACCACAGCCGGCCGCCGAGCCCCGGGAGGAACGTCGCCCTCAGGACGTCGTTCTGCAGGACGGCCACCTCGACGTCCCGCTCCTCGCGCACACGGCCGTAGCCGTCCTGGACGAGGTAGGGCAGCAGCGTGGGCAGGTGCCCGTAGGCGACGTTGGTCCTCATCTCGTCGTCGTCGACGTGGATCCGCACGCCGTCGTGCGGGTCCGTCGTGCGGCGCAAGGGCGGCAGCGGGTTCGCGGGGCCCAGGCCCGCGACGGGCATGCGGAGCGTGCCCAGGGTCAGGGACGTCACGGTGGACATCCTGCACCTGGGATCCACCCCTAGATTGGCCACGTGACCGTGTCGCGCCTGCAAGGCATCCCGCCGACCATCTTCACGACCATGTCAGCCCTCGCGCTGAGGACCGGCGCCGTCAACCTCGGCCAAGGCTTCCCCGACGTCGACGGACCGCCGGAGGTGATCGCCGAGGCGGTCGCGGCGCTCCAGGGCGGGGCGAACCAGTACGCCCCCGGACCGGGCGTGCCCGCGCTGCGCCAGGCGATCGTCGAGCACCAGCAGCGCCACTACGGCCTGACGTGGGACCCCGACTCACAGGTCGTGGTGACCACCGGCGCGACCGAGGCGATCGCCGCAGCGACGCTCGGGCTCATCGAGCCGGGCGACGAGGT
Source organism: Nocardioides sp. CER19 (assembly GCF_029846275.1). Classification (GTDB taxonomy): domain Bacteria; phylum Actinomycetota; class Actinomycetes; order Propionibacteriales; family Nocardioidaceae; genus Nocardioides. The sequence goes on along the minus strand of NZ_JARVWS010000001.1, from coordinate 776,148 downwards.
GGTCGTGCTCGAGCCCTACTACGACTCCTACGCGGCGATGCTGCAGATGGCGGGCGGCGTACGTCGACCGGTGACCCTGCGGGCGCCCGACTTCCGTCTCGACGTGGACGAGCTGCGCGCGGCCGTGACGTCGCGGACCCGGTTCGTGCTGCTCAACTCGCCGCACAACCCGACCGGGACGGTGCTCTCCCGGGACGAGCTGGCCGAGATCGCCCGGCTCGCGGTCGAGCACGACCTCACCGTGATCACCGACGAGGTCTACGAGCACCTCACCTTCGGCGTCGAGCACGTCCCGATCGCGACGCTTCCCGGCATGGCCGAACGCACGCTGACCATCTCCTCGATCGGCAAGTCCTACTCCTTCACCGGCTGGAAGGTCGGCTGGGCCACCGGGCCGGCTCACCTGGTCTCCGCGCTCATGTCGGCCAAGCAGTGGCTGACGTTCACCACCGGCGCGCCCCTGCAGCCGGCCGCCGCCTTCGCACTGACCTCGGCCGCCGACTTCCCGAAGGAGCTCGCCGCCTCGCTCCAGGAGCGCCGCGACCTGCTCCTCACCGGGCTGGCCGACGCCGGCCTGCCGACCCGCACGCCCGACGGCACCTACTTCGCGGTCAGCGACATCACCCACCTCGGCTGGGAGGACGCGACGGCGTTCTGCCTGGCACTGCCGGAGCGGGTCGGGGTGGTCGGCATCCCGGTCCAGGGCTTCTACGCGGACCACCCCGATGCCGGTCGGCAACTGGTGCGGTGGACCTTCTGCAAGCGCCCCGAGGTGCTCGCTGAGGCCACCCGGCGCCTGGGCGCCGGGACCCTGACGCCCTAGAAAACTCGCGTGGCAGGAATTCGACGAGGCACGTCATATCTGCCACTCGCGACACCCCGGAGGGCGGTCGGACCATCGAGGTATGGCTGCAGATCACTCCCGGTCGATGCGCCACCTGGCCCTTCGACTCCTCAGACGCCTCAAGGACGCCCACGTCGCTCAGACGGAGCTGTGGGAGCGCACGATGCTGCGCCAGGAGCCGTGGCGGGAGGAGCTCCTGCACTGGTCGTTCGACGGGGCGACGTGGCAGCTGCACGGCAGCGTCCTCCCCGCGTCCGGCGGCAGCCGGCGCAGCGTCACCCGGGGCGGGTGGTGCCCTCGCTCCGGCGCCCGCGTGCCCGGCCCGCCGCGACCCTCGCCGCTGGACACCTAGGAGAGGACCTCAGCGGTGGCCGAACCACGCGCTGACGTCACGCCGCAGCAGCAGCGCGAAGACGGCTCCGGCACCGACCAGCGGCACCACCATGCCGGCGTTGACCAGGGCGCACACGAGGAGTCCGAGTCCGGCCGCGCCGGTCGAGACGAGCAGGAGGACCCGGGCCCATCCGACGCCGCGCAGCACGAGGAAGGCGAGGACGCAGGCGGCCAGCACCCACAGGACGATCATGCCGGCCATGCCGGCGAGCAAGCCGCGCAGCAGCCCGACCGTGATGGTGCCGTCGCGGACCAGCTCCGGGTTCTGCTTGGTCATCTCGTCCATGAGGGTCTCGGGCGAGGCGATCAGCCAGGCGGCGCCGACCACGAAGAGGCCACCGAGGAGCACCGAGCACACCCAGGTCAGGACCACCGCGGCCATGACGGCCGGCGGGCGATGGGTCTTCTCGGGGCGCGCGACCGGCGCCTGCGCGGGCGTGGGTGCCTGCACCGGGGCGGTCGGGGGCGGCCAGCTCGCCTGGGGAGGCGGCCAGCTCCCGGCGGGCGGCGGCCAGCCGGCGTACGGCGGCGGCTGCTCGGTCCCCTGATCGGACCCCTCCGGCCCGGTCGGCGGCTCGGTCGGCTGCTCGGCCGGACGCTGGGGCTGCTGGATCCGCTGTTGGGTCCGCTCCCCGGTCCGCTGCTGGCCGGGGGCGCCCTGCTCGGGGGCCGGCTGCCACCGGCCCTCGAACCAGTCACGCGCCGGTTGCAGCCAGAGCAGCACGATCGCGACCGCGACGGCGGTGGAGAGGATCCCGCCGGTACCGATCCCGGTGATGAAGAGCGGGACCGCGAGGACGCTCAGCGCGATCCGCGCCGACTTGGACCGGTGGAGCACCTGCCAGCCGAGGATCGCGGTCGCGGTCGCGCAGGCCGCGGCGACCATCGAGAGCACACGGATGATGTCCAGGATCCGGTCGACGCTGACGCCCATGGTGTCGAACGGCGGCTCCCCCAGCATCTTCTCGACGGTGTCGCGGGTGTCGATGCTGTGCAGTCCGGCGATCTGCTGGAACACGGTCAGCACGACCGCGGCCGACCCCGCCACGATCATCGAGGCGGCGATGGTCACCTGCCGGGGCCGGGGAAGTGCTAGGGGCATGCGGGACATTGTGCCGTCCCCTTGTCAACGTCAGTCACCTGCGGAGGGGGCTACATCTCCTCGTGCACGTCCGGGTCGCCGCCGAACAGCCGCCCGTCGGGACGACCGAGCGCGGTGATCGCAGCGACCTCGTCGTCGGTGAGCTCGAAGCCGAACACGTCGAGGTTCTCGGCCTGCCGGGACGGGGTGGCCGACTTGGGGATCGGGACGGAGCCGAGCTGGACGTGCCAGCGCAGGATCACCTGGCCCGGAGTGACCCCGAGCCGCTGGGCGGCCGAGCTGACCGGCTGGGCGTCGTACTGCGCCTGCCGCTTGCCCATCGGGCTCCACGCCTCCGTGCGGATGCCGAGCTCCTCGTGGACGGCCCGCATCGACTCCTGCGGGAAGAGCGGGTGCAGCTCGACCTGGTTGACCGCCGGCGTCACGCCGGTCTCCTCGATGATCCGACGCAGGTGCGCCTTGGTGAAGTTGGAGACGCCGATCGTCTTCACCAGGCCCTGCTTCTGCAGGTCGACGAGCGCCTGCCAGGCCTCGCCGAAGAGACCCTGACTCGGGTTCGGCCAGTGGATGAGGTGCAGGTCGAGGTGGTCGAGCCCGAGCCGCTGCAGCGACTCCTTGGTCGACGAGATCGCGAGGTCGTAGGCGTGGTGGCGGCCGGGGATCTTGCTCGTCACCCGGATCTCGTCCCGCGGGACGCCGGAGCGGCGCAGGGCCTCGCCGACCTCGGTCTCGTTCTCGTAGTTCACGGCCGTGTCGACCAGCCGGTAGCCGGTCTCCACGGCGTTGACGATCGCCGCGATCCCGTCCTCCCCGCGCATCGGGTAGGTACCGAACCCGATGGCGGGAAGGGCGGTGCCGTCGTTCAGGTCGTACGTCGGGACGCTCATGGTCCCGACGTTAGCGGCTCGCCCCCGCCGCCCCTGCCCGGCCGGTCAGGTGCGCGGGGGTCAGACGGTCAGGACCAGCCCCGACCCACTCCGGTCGACGGTGACCGTGCCGCCGTCGGAGACCTCGCCGGCGATGAGCATCTTGGCCAGCGAGTCGCCGATCGAGGTCTGGATCAGGCGGCGCAGCGGCCGGGCACCGTAGGCCGGGTCGTAGCCGGCGTCGGCCAGCCACTCCTTGGCCGCGTCGGTGACCTGGACGGTGATCCGGCGCACCGCCAGCCGGCGCTCGAGCGCGGCCAGCTGGATGTCGACGATGCGGGTCAGCTCCTCCTTGGTGAGGGCGTCGAACAGGACGACCTCGTCGAGCCGGTTGAGGAACTCCGGCTTGAAGGAGGACCGCACGACAGCCATCACGCTGTCGCGCTTGACCTCCTCGTCCAGCAGCGGGTCGACGAGGAACTGCGAGCCCAGGTTGGAGGTGAGGATCAGCAGCGTGTTGCGGAAGTCGACCGTGCGGCCCTGGCCGTCGGTGAGGCGACCGTCGTCGAGCACCTGCAGCAGGATGTCGAAGACCTCCGGGTGTGCCTTCTCGACCTCGTCGAGCAGGACCACCGAGTAGGGCCGACGGCGGACCGCCTCGGTCAGCTGACCGCCCTCGTCGTAGCCGACGTAGCCCGGAGGCGCGCCGACCAGCCGGGCGACCGAGTGCTTCTCGGAGTACTCCGACATGTCGATGCGGACGATCGCCCGCTCGTCGTCGAAGAGGAAGTCGGCGAGCGACTTGGCCAGCTCGGTCTTGCCCGTGCCGGTCGGGCCGAGGAAAAGGAACGACCCTGCCGGGCGGTTCGGGTCGGAGATCCCGGCCCGCGAGCGTCGTACGGCGTCCGAGACGGCCTGCACCGCCGCCTTCTGGCCGATCAGGCGCTCGCCGATGACCTCCTCCATGCGGAGCAGCTTCGCGGTCTCGCCCTCGAGCATGCGGCCGGTGGGGATGCCGGTCCAGGCCTCGACGACCTCGGCGACCTGCTCGGCGCCGACCTCCTCGCCGACGAGCTTGTCGACGCCGTCGACCGGGCTCTCGGGCGCGTTGGCGGCCTCCTCGATGCGTCGCTCGAGCTCCTTGATCCGCGTCTCGGTCTGGTAGCGCTGCTCGAGGAGGGCGTAGCGCTCCGGACCCTCGGGCGCGATCAGCGACTCGCGGGTCAGCCGGTCGAGCTCGACGCGCAGCGCGTCCACCTGGCGGCGCAGCTCGCCCTCGCCCTCGAGGGACGCCTTCTCGCGCTCCCACCTGGCCTCCAGCCCACGCAGCTCCTCGGCCTTGTCGGCCAGGTCCTTGCGCAGCGCGGCCAGCCGCTCGACGGAGGCCTCGTCGGTCTCCTTCTCGAGGGCGAACTCCTCCATCTTCAGCCGGTCGACCTGGCGGCGGAGCTGGTCGATCTCCTCGGGGCTGCTCTCGATCTCCATCCGGAGGCGCGAGGCCGCCTCGTCGACGAGGTCGATCGCCTTGTCGGGCAGCTGCCGGCCGGTGATGTAGCGGTCGGAGAGGGTCGCGGCAGCCACCAGGGCGGCATCGGTGATGCGGACGCCGTGGTGGGCCTCGTACTTCTCCTGGATGCCGCGGAGGATCTGGATGGTGTCCTCGACGCTCGGCTCGCCGACGTAGACCTGCTGGAAGCGACGCTCCAGGGCCGGGTCCTTCTCGATCGACTCGCGGTACTCGTCGAGCGTGGTCGCGCCGATCATGTGCAGCTCGCCGCGAGCGAGCATCGGCTTGAGCATGTTGCCGGCGTCCATCTGGCTGTCGCCGCCGGCGCCCGCGCCGACGACCGTGTGGAGCTCGTCGATGAACGTGATGACCTGGCCCTCGGCCTGCTTGATCTCGTCGAGGACCGCCTTGAGCCGCTCCTCGAACTCACCGCGGTACTTCGCGCCGGCGACCATCGCGGCCAGGTCGAGCGACAGGACGCGACGACCCTTGAGGCTGTCGGGCACGTCACCCGCGACGACGCGCTGGGCGAGGCCCTCGACGACGGCCGTCTTGCCGACGCCGGGCTCGCCGATGAGGACCGGGTTGTTCTTGGTACGCCGGCTGAGGACCTGGATGACCCGGCGGATCTCGGCGTCACGGCCGATGACCGGGTCGAGCCGACCCTCCTCGGCGGACTTGGTGAGGTCGATGGAGTACTTCTCCAGCGCCTCGTACGTCGACTCGGCGTCCTGGCTGGTGACGTGACGGTTGCCTCGGACCGCCGTGATCGACTCGCGCAGGCCGTCGGCGGTCAGGCCCGCGTCGGTCAGCACCTTGCGGGCGGTCGACTCGACGGTCGCCAGCGCGATCAGCAGGTGCTCGGTGGCGACGTAGTCATCCTTCATCGACGGCGCCAGGTCGAGCGCGGTCGCGAGGACGCGGGTCAGCGCCGCCGACGCACCCGGCTGCTGCACGGTGCTGCCGCTGGCGCGCGGCAGCCGGTCACGCTCGGCGCTGGCGGCGTGCACCAACGCGGCGGCGTCCGCCCCCGACTTGGTGACGAGGTTGGCCGCCGTGCCGTCCTGCTGGAGCAGGAGCGCGACGAGAAGGTGGATGGGCTCGGTGGCGGTGTTGCCCGCCGTCGTGGCGGAGAGCTGGGCGGCCTCGATCGCCTCGCGGCTGCGGTTCGTGAACTTCTCGACCCCGAACTGGCTCATCGTGGTGGTGGCTCCTGTGTGTCGTGCGACTGGTCCGGCAGCACCGGAAAGTGTGCTGCTCATTGGCTCCAACACGCCAGAAGTTGAGTGCATTCCACTCAACTTTGACCGTTCTCGCGTGGCTCTCGGTCGCCGGATGCCGCCCGTGACATGCGCCACGTTACGAGCGGATCGCGATTGACCCCGCGTGGGCCGGGGCACGCTCCGGATTGGCCCGACGTCCGTCGACCTGCTTGGTTGAACGGTCTAGACCACTCCCGTTCTCGGTGCGGAGGAGTTCCGACTTGACCCAGCACAACCCCGGAAAGCACGCCGCGGCGCCCACCCCGCGGTGGCTCTTCCTCACCCAGCCCGACGCCGCTCGCCGCGGCCGCGACGCCGGCCGACGGATCGCCGAGGCACCCGTCGGCGCCACCCGTCGCCCCCGCCTGGCCCACCTGGTCCCACTCGGCGCGCTCCTCGTGGCCACCACCGGCGCCGTCGCCGTCGCCCTGCCCGACGACCACGCCGAGACCCCGACGACCAGCGCGGCGAAGGGGACCTGGCGGCCGCCGGCCTCGCCGCACGTCATCTCGAGCGCGACCGTCGCCGCACCCGCCGCCTACGTCACGCCGCCGGCGGGCAAGCACCGGGCCGCGCGTCCGTTCGACCACGCCGCGGCCACGCCGGCAGCGGCCCCCACGGCGGCGAGCGCCGTCGGGCGGCACCGCGCGGACGTCGTACGCCAGGAGCCGAAGGCGACGAGCCAGCCGTCCGCCGCGCCGTCGACCCAGCACGCGTCGTCGACGAAGGCGGCCACACCCGCGTCCACCCCGACGAAGGCGGCCGCACCCGCGCCCACCACAGGCGGCTCCGGCGGCTCCACGGGCGGCTCCGGCGGCACCGGCGGCTCCACCGGCGGCCTGGTCGGCACCGTCGTCGGGACCGTCGGCGGCGTCGTCGGCGGGGTTGTCGGCGGGCTCGTCGGCGGGGTCGTCGGCGGGGGAAACACCAACAGCCAGTGATCCGCCGAGTCCCGGGTCAGACCGTCGGCGGCACCGCCGCCTCGGCCTCGCCCGGGTCGGCGTGCTCGGGGAAGACCTCGGTGGCCGCCTGCTCCTCGGAGACGAGGCAGGTGCGGCAGAAGCCCTCGCCGAACGGCGTCAGGTGGATCGAGCGGCGCACCACCTTCGCGAACCGCACCGAGTGCACGGCGGCGAGCACGTCGGGCTGCGCCTCGAGCACCTGGTACTCCTGCGGGTCCTTGATCGGCTCCTTGGAGAACCACACGAGCCCGAGGCGGAACAGGTTGTTGAGGTAGGCCGGCACCTGGTCGGCGTACCGCACCCCGGCGCGCATGCCGATCATGGACAGCCCGGGGGCGATGAGCTGGCCGTTCATCATGCCGACCGGGCCGCCGCTGCGGACGTCGACCGACGGCTGCGGGCCGCCCTGGAGCAGGAGCAGCAGGATCCGACCCTCGTCCGGCGCGAGCTCGTCGAGGATCCGGGCGTACGCCGGGTGGCCCTGCTCGTTGGACCAGACGTCGCGCGACCGCTCGAGCAGGTCGGCCCCTCGCTCCCGCAGGCTGCGCGGTGCCGCAGGGTCGGCGGCCAGCCGCGGCTCGAAGGCTTCGCCGAACGCCTCGCCCGCCGCCATCAGCGCCCGCCCGACCGGCACACCGGAGGCCACCGACCGCGCCAGCTCGCCGACGACCGCCGCGGCGGCCGTCGCCTCGCGCACCAGCTCGGCCGCCTCGACGGGATCGCGCACCGCACGTACGACGCGCCGCCCGGTCCGCAGGGACGTGCGCACGCCCCACTCGGCGGCGTTGACGTAGGCCGCCCCGGCGACCCGGGTCAGCCCGGGAAGGGCGCGGATCGCCCCGCGCCGGTCGAGCCTGTCGAGACCCACCCGCGAGCGGCGTGCCGCTGCCCGGGGATCGAACCCGTCGAGATCCTGCGAAGGATCCGGGAAGCTGTCGCTCATGCCACCGTCCTGAAGATGAAGTAGTGCAGGAAGCCGCCGGCCAGTCCCATGATCGCGCCATGGGCGTAGAGCATCCACTCGTCCTCCTTGATGGCCGCCCGCATCATCTCCACGAAGTCCCGGGGCGGCAGCTCCTTGGTGCGCAGCGCGACGAGGGACTGGATCCGCGCTGCCTGCTGGCGGCTGAAGGCGGCGTCGCGGAACGGCATCAGCGTGCGCCCGACGGCCTCGCGGGCCACCGAGTCACGGATCGTGTCGAAGCGCTGCGGGCCGACGGCGACCCGCACGACGCCACGGACCGGCCCGGCGGCCTGGTCGATCGCGGGTCGCAGGGCAGCGGCGAGCATCGCGCGGGTGCGGTCGCCGGAGGGCCCGTCGAGCAGGTGGTCACCGATCCGCTCGAGCGTGATCACGTCCTCGGCGATGATGCGGGCGTAGACCTCGGCCGCCTCGCTCTGCCGGCGCGGGAAGAGGCCCTGGACCCGCACGCCGAGGATCCGCCGGGGCACCGGCGGCTCGAAGATCAGCCACATGCCGAGCGCGTTGGTCGCCCACCCCACGACCACGCCCAGCACCGGCAGCAGCCACCAGGAGTGCCACAGCGAGTCGGCGATCGCGACCGGGATGCCGAGCAGGAAGCCGAAGATGAAGCCGAACGCGACCATGAGGTCGAGCTCGCGCTGCCCGAAGTCGCGGAAGATCCTGACCACGAGCTGCGGGTTCTGGCGGAAGTGCTCGATGACCATGTACTTCGGGTCGAGCAGCTGGTCGATGTGGACGCCGATCTCGTCGGTGACCCGCCCGACGATGGTGGGCAGCTGCGCCTGCACCCGGACGACGACACCGTCTCGGACGGCCTGCGGCAGGTCCCGCCACAGCCGAGGGTGCTCCTCCCGCATCACCTGGTCGACGAGAGCCGGCACCTCGGGCCCGAACGTCTCGACGATGTGGGCGGCGATCCGCTCCGGCTCGAGCTGCTGGTAGAAGTCCCTCGGCGTGCCGAGCTTGGCGATCGCCTTGTCGACGGCGATGGAGCCCATCTTGGCGGCGCGCGCGGGGATGATGCCCTGCCAGCCGACACCGCCCTGCAGGATGCCCGGAACCTCCTGCACCTTGCGCGGGAGCAGGCTGGCGAGCTCGCGCATGCCAGGCACCTTCACGCCCTTGAACGCGATCGGGTTGAAGAGCATCCACAGGCCCGACCAGTTGATCAGCCAGCCGATGACCCCGGTGAACACGGGGATCGTGGCGAAGCTGACCCACTGGACACCGTCCGCCCAGTCACGGAGCCAGTCCCACAGCCCGTCCACGAGGTGTCACACCCTTCGTCGCTGACCCGTCCCCCACCGGCCCGTCCAGCCCTCCCCGGCCGGGCCGAGAGTAGCGGCCCGCCGGTCGGTCGCGACACCGTGTGTCCGCGACACCTGTCACATCTAGTCCTGCGAGGTTGTCACATCACGGCGGCTGCAGGACGAGCCGCGCGTCGCTGGTCAGCGGGCCGAACCGTCCGGCGGGCAGGATCCGGAACGTCAGCGCGGTCTCGATGGCCTCCGCCGCGACGAAGCCGAACACCCGCGAGTCGGTGGAGCCACCCCAGTTGTCGCCGATCAGCCAGTACGACGCCGGCGGCACCGTGACCCAGGCCCGCGCCATCGCCGCCTTCCCGTCCGCCGTGCAGCAGGACGCGGTGTCGGTCCCGAACCGCCCGTGCCACGCCGGGTTGTCGACGACGTAGACGTCCGCCGACCCGGCCGGGCGGACGTAGACCCGTGGCGCCGCGACCTCGCTGCCGATGGAGACCTGGTCGCCGGGCAGCCCGATGACACGCTTGACGATCCGGGTGCCGCGGCCCGGCTCGCTGGCCTCCACGAGGTCGAAGCGACGGACGTCCTCACGACCGAACGGGCCGACCTCCAACCGGTCACCGGGTCGCAGCGTCGGCTCCATGGAGTGGCCGCTGACCTCGACCGAGAACGTCAGCGCCGCGACCGCGACGAGCATCGCGAGCAGCAGGAGGACGAGGCCGGTGCCGCCGACGAGGCCGAGCACCGCTCCGCGCTGTCCACGGCCCCTGCCGACGGGTCGTCCACCAGCGGTCGACATCGCACCCCGTCCTCGTGCTCGGCGTCGAGGCGGCCGGCCGACGGCAGGCCCGCGTCCATGCTCGAGCAGACCGGTGACGTGCAGCGCCGTCGGAGGCGATCTTTCGCCCGCCTGCGGTATCCCGCCGCGGCCGAGCGGTGCCGATCACCTCCGACGGGACGGACGGACCGGGACAGCGTGTGCCCGGTCCGTCCGCTGTCGGTGGATCAGGCGGCGCCGGTCGCCTGAGCGATGGCCTGGCGCTGCTTCTCGACGGCCGAGGACGCCTCGTTGAGGGCGTGCGAGATCTTCGGGAAGTTCGTCTTGAACTCGTCGAAGCCGGCGTGGAACTTGTCCGCGTTCGGACCGGTCCACTGGGTCTTCTTGACGAAGCCGTCGAGCTCCGACTTCAGGGACTCGATCGACGTGCTCGCCTGGTCGAGCTTCTTCGACAGGTCGTTGAGGTCGTCGAGATCGGCACCGAGAAATGTCATGGTTCCCCCTCCGAGGGTGGGTCAGCGTCACTGGTGCGCACCCGACGATCGGGCGCGTCATCGTGTTGATTCCCTCACACCACCCAGGTAAACCTCGGCGCCGGAAAGACGGCCTCAGCCCTCGGGCCAGATGACCTGGACCCGCTCGACCGAACCGCCGCGCACGAGGTAGCCGCCGCCCGGCGGCATCGGCTGGCCGTACGCCGACCGGGCCAGCCGGACCCCGAAGTTGTCGGCGTCGGTGCTCGACTGCGGCGCCAGCATCACGCCGGAGCCGCTCTTCTTGAGCGTGGCCGCAGGGCCGCGGTACTGGCTGCTGATGTCGGCCGGCGTGCCGGCCCCGACAAGGAGGGAACCGCTGTCGCGCAGCCGGTCCAGGTGCTCGGCGACCAGGTCGGCGAGCCAGTCGTCGTTGCCGACCAGCTCGACGTCGTCGACCACGGTGAGCGAGGGTGTCCCCGACGCCCGTAGCTGGGCGAGCAGGTCGGTGACCTCGGTCTGGTCCGACCCCGCGTCGAACGGGCCGTGGACGCCGGGCGTGCCGGCCAGGTCGCGCAACGGGCTCACCCGTGGCGTGATGACGACGACCTTCCAACCGGCCGCGAGCGCGAAGGCGGCCATCGTCCGCAGCGTGGTGGACCGGCCGGTGCGGCGTCCACCGGTGACCAGCAGGCCCGGCCCGTTGTCGACGGCGTCGAGGCCGCGCAGCGCGAGCGTGTCGCCGCCGACCGCGACGGGGATCGTCGTCCCGGCCGGGGGCTCACCGAGGCCGAGCGCCTCCGACATCGTGATGCGGGCCGGCAGGACGTCGAGCCGGAACGGGAGCCGCTCGCGGTCGGCACCCGCAGCACGGGCCGCCGCGTCGCGACCGAGCCGCTGCAGCGCCGCGACCTGGGCGGTGCCGGACGGGTCCTCGTCGAGCAGCGCGACCTGCGTCTCGCGCAGCCCCTCGGCCCGGAAGCCGCGGCCGTCGGCGAGGGTCGGGGGCGCCTGGCGCGAGCTCATGCCGATCGCGCCGAAGTCGGTCGGGTCGACCATGCGCAGCATCAGCTTGTCCTCGACCAGGGTGGACATCCGGCCGACCGTCAGTGTGCGGTCACCGGTGACCACGATCCGGAGACCGACGCCGGCGCCCTCCTGGAGCAGCTGGTGCCACGCCTGCACGAGGCGGCCGCCGTCGAGGTCGTCGTACGCCTGCTGGAAGCCCTCCCAGCGGTCGAACAGCACGACGACGTAAGGCATCCGTTGCTCCGCCGGGACGCTGGCGCGCTGCTCGGCGACGTCGGCGAAGCCGGCCATCGCCAGCCGCTGCTGCCGGTCGGAGACGAGCTGGCGCAGCCGGGTGACCAGGCGGTCCATCCGGTCGGTCTCGTTGCGGGTGACCACCGCTCCGACGTGCGGGAGGGCGACCAGCGGCAGCAGCGCGTTGTTGCCGCAGTCGACGCCGTAGACGTGGACGTCCTCGGGGCTGACATCGCGGGCGATGGCGCCGGCGATCGCCCGCAGCGCCGTCGATCGGCCAGCCCGCGGGGCCGAGATGATCCCCAGGTTGCCGCCCTGCTCGAGGTCGAGCAGGGCCACCCCACGGCGCTGCTCCGCGGGCACGTCGGTGAGGCCGAACGGGATCCGCAGGCGCTCCCGGTCGGGTACGGCGGCCGGGAACTGCTCGAGCACCTGCTCCAGCGTCACCACGGAGTCGAGCGCGGGCAGCCAGGGCGGCGGCGGCGCGACGATGCCGCTGGCCGCGCTGGCGTCCTGGGCCGCCTTGACGAGCGCGGCCAGGTCGGTCGGGACGCTGACGTCCTGCTCCGCCCCGACCTGCTCGCGCTCGGGAGTGCCGAGCGTGGTGAAGGTGACCGGCCGCAGGCGGACGTCGGCCCCCGCATCGGCGCCGCGCGGCCGGCCGCCGACCCGCGACGACTGGAACGGGACGAGGTTCGAGTGGCCGAGCCGCGCGTAGCCGCGGCCGGGCGTCGACTTGGCGATGTGCGCGGCGTCGGGCGCCTCGATGACGTCGGTCGAGTCGCCGGCGTCGGTGACCCGCAGCGCGATGCGCAGGTTGGTGTTGGACTTGATCTCCGCGCTCACCACCCCGGCCGGCCGCTGGGTCGCGAGGATGAGGTGGACACCGAGCGAGCGGCCGCGGCGGGCGATGTCGACGAGGCCGGTGACGAAGTCAGGGAGCTCGGTGACCAGCGCGGCGAACTCGTCGATCACGATGAGCAGTCGCGGCATCGGGTCGTCGTCGGGGCCCTTCGCCGCCAGGTAGTCCTCGATGTCCTTCGCGCCCGCCCCGGCCAGCTGGTGCTCACGACGACGCAGCTCGGCGCCGAGGCTCTCGAGGGCGCGGGTCGTGAGGTGGCCGTCGAGGTCGGTGACCATGCCGACGGTGTGCGGCAGGTGGTTGCAGTCCTTGAAGGCCGCGCCGCCCTTGTAGTCGACGAGCACGAAGTTCATCTCGTCCGGCCGGTTGCCGGCCGCGAGCGACGCGATGATCGTCTGGAGCAGCTCCGACTTTCCGGAGCCGGTGGTGCCGGCGACCAGGCCGTGGGGGCCGTCGTGGCGGATGTCGATGGTGAACGCGCCGTCGCCGCCCTCGCCGATGACGGCCTTGGTGGTCCGGCCGACCGACCGCCAGCGATCCAGCACCGCCGCCTCGGAGGGCGGGTCGAGCCGGATGACGTCGAGCAGCCGCGAGGAGGAGGGGAGTGTGCCGCCATCGGCGACGGCGCTGACGTCGCGGACCGGCGCCAGGCTCCGCGCGACCAGCTCCGCCCAGGCGGTGCTCACCAGGTCCGGGCGCACTCCCTCGACGGTCGGGTGGCCGGTCCGTCGTACGGTCGCGACGTCGGGCGCGACGTCGACCACGACCTGGCACTCCTCGGGGAGCAGCCGCTCGTCGGCGTCGAGGCAGAGGAAGTACATCCGTACCGCCGGCCCCTCCTGGAGGAGCTGCGGGACACCGGGCAGCAGGCGCAGCCGGCGGGCGCCGTCGAGGACGACGAGCACGGGCTGGGCGGGCGTGGCGCCGCGCCCCGCCGACAGGGAGCTGCGGTCGCTGGCGGCAGCGGTCCGCTCGTCGAGCATCCGGAGCAGCTCGGCGATGCGCAGCGACACCGACTCGTCGTCGACGCCGACGTGGGCCAGCTCGGAGTCGCCGAGGTCGGCGCGCATGTGCGGCAGCCAGCGGACCCAGCTCCACGCGGGCGACGCCGCGGTGTCCGTCAGCAGGACCATGTCGAGATCGGCCGGTGAGTGCAGCACCGCCAGCTGCCCGAGCATGAAGCGGGCCAGCCCGAGCCGGGCCGGCTCCGGGCCGGCGACGCCGGTGACGCCTGCCTCCGCGAGCGGCACCACGACGGGTACGTCAGGGGCGGTCCAGACCAGGTCGCCCTCGTGCTCCTCGCGCGCCGGGTCGCGCATGCTGACCTCGGAGGACTGGTCGGCCGTCCCGACGCGGGCGAGCAGGAAGTCCGGGTCGGCCTGGCGCCGCTCCCACAGCCGCATCCGCGGTCCGACGGCGGTCAGCAGCGTCTCGCTCGCGTCGACGTGGTCGCGTCGCCGCGCCGCCCGCTCCTCGACCAGGGCGTCGAAGGCGTCCTGCTGGATCCGCGCCGTGCGGGCCAGATAGGTGTCCAGCTCGGCGGCGTAGCGCTGCTTGGCCTGCCGACGCCCGCTGGTGAACTGGCTCAGCGCCATCAGCGGCGAGAGGGCGCAGATGATCAGCGAGAGCGGGCTGCGGGTGAACCACCACATGGCGAGGCCGGTGAGCACCGGCAGCAGCATGAGCGCCAGCGGCAGGGGCAGCTTCTCGGGACGAGTCGGCTCGCCGGGCAGCGTGAAGGCGGTCGTACGCACCGGCGGCAGGATGCGCGGCGGCCGGTTGAAGTCGAGGTTCTCGCCGGCCGGGTTGGGCGAGAGCGACGCGTCGGGCGGGGTGACCGGGTGCAGCTCCAGTAGCGCGGGACCCGCGCCGAGCACCTGACCGGGCTCCCACGCGGCCGCCGCGTCCAGCGGCGCCCGGTCCAGGTGGACGAGCGGTACGTCGTCGGCGGGGTCGGTCGTCACGGTGCCGTCCGGGAGCGGGACCCCCGGCTTCGGCTTGCGCGGTCGCACCATCTCGCGCGTGCCGAGGACGATCGGGCCCGGAAGTGGTCGGCTGCGTCGTGGCACCTCGCGCGTGCGGCCGACGACCTCCGGCACCGGCTCGACCGCGACGACCCCGTCAGTGCGCACCCGCAGCCGCAGGACGACGCCGGGCAGCCCCTCGCCCGCCACGCGTATGTCGCAGTCGGGAGTGGTGCCGACGGCGTACTCGCCCGCGTCGAGCCGAGTGACGCCACCGGCTCCGGGACCGCTGGTGATCCTCACCTCGACCAGGCCGCCGGGCTCGACCAGCCCGGCCGGTAGCCGCTCACCGACGCCGAGGACGGAGCCGTGCCGCACGGCGCTCGACGCGAGCGGCTCGGCCGGGTCGAGCAGGCGGGCGCCGAGGTAGAGCGGCGGCGCGGGCGCATCCACGGGGGTGCTGCCGACCACCCGCAGCGTCGGCGGACCGCCGGCTGGTGCGGGCACGAGGGCATCACCGAGCGCGCGGCCGATCACCGTGGCGAGGTCGGCGACGCGCGCGTCGTCCTCGGCCTCGACCGCGAGGTCGACGGGTCGGCCGCCGGCGACGGCGGTGATCAGCAGACGCATCCGTCGTCTCGCTAGGCGCCGGGTGCCAGGTGCGCGACGAGCGCCTCGGTCTCCGCCTCGAACCGGTGGTCGGGGAGGGTCGCGTGCATCTCGCCGACGAGGGACTGCACCGTCGGGTCGTCACCGCCGTGCAGGCGCAGCAGCTCACGCCACAGGCTCTCGGCGGTCGGCACGAGGACCAGGCCGCGGCGCAGGGCGCTCGCGGCGCCGGTCCGGTCGCCTCCGGCGACGAGCAGCTCGGCGGCGCGACCGGCCATGCTGGCGACGAGCGCCCGGGCGTCACGCGCGCACCGGTGGAAGGCGAGCCAGCCGTAGCGGCCGGCCGGCGTGCCCGAGAACGCCTCCCCGGTGCCGAGCGACAGGCCCCGGGTGAGCGACGCGACCTCACCGCCGTCCGTGGCGACGGCGCACGACTGCAGGTCCGCCCAGTCGACGTAGACGTCGTCGGCGAGGTGGTAGAGCCCGTCGTCGCCCTGCCGCAGCCGTGGGTTGCCGGCGACGTCGACGCCGAGCCACCGCTGGGCGTCGTGCACGGTGCGCGCAACGACGTCCTCGGTGACCCCGCGGGGCCAGAGACCGGCGCTGAGGGCCGCCGGGTGGAGGCCCTGCGGGTGCAGGGCGGCCATGGCGACGAGCTCCGTGAGCACCGCGGCGCGGGCGTCCTCGACCGGGCCGGGCGCGGCGACGGCGACCGGGCCGAGGAGCCGGACGGTGACGGCGGCGCCGGGACTCGCGGCCCCTCGCGCCCCGCCGGCCGGGACCAGGCGCGCCGGGGCCTCGGCGATCTCGCGGGTCCGGTCGGCCGCCTCCTCGGTCGTGCGGGCCAGGAGCCGGCGGACCGCCTCCTGGGCGGTGTGCGTGTAGCGGCGGGCCTCGCCGCTCGCACCGAGCACCCCGAGGTCGATCCGCCCGGTCGCGTCGACGGCGAAGCGCCAGCGGGCGCCCACGGCGTCGCCGACGCAGACGGCGGCGAACGCGGTCCGACCGCCGGTGACGAGCGCGCGGATCCGCTGCGCCTCCTCGGCCGTCGGCGGAGCAGAGAGCACGAGCACCTGGGGCGCGAGCTCGGCGAACCGGGCCCGGCTGCGGCCGCTGAGGACCCCGTCGACGCCGAGCGAGGACAGCAGGTGACCGGCGCGGTCGAGGGCCTGCTCGATGCTCGCCAGCGCCTCGTCGAGGCTGGTCGCCGACGAGATACGGGTCGGGGCCAGGTCGGAGAGGTCGTTGCCGAAGCCGACCATCGTGACGGCGACGCTGTCGGACCAGGCGTGCGTCGCGAGGTCGACCGCGAGCGACGTCACGACCTCTCGGGCGATGGCGTCGTCGCCACCGACGGAGACCAGCCCGGAGGCGTACTCGAGGTCGACGAGCAGGTCGAAGCCGTGCGACGTCGCGACGTTGACGAGCGCCGGGTACGGCGCCGCGGCGGTCGCCCGCACGCCGCGCAGGTCCTCGGCACGAACCGTCCAGGAGCCGCCGTCCTCGGAGGGCCGCCACGGCTGCGCGGGCGCCTCGGGCCGACCGACGGGGTGGGCGACGACCTGGTCGTCGTCGACGTAGACGACGGCGAGGTCGGGCAGCGGCTGTCCCTGTCCGACCCGGCTCTCGGCGAGGACGCGGAGCGCGCGGTCGACCAGGTCGGCGCGACCGGGGTTGGCGGCGAGCCGGAGCGCGCCCTCGGCGTCGGTCGGGGTGCCGTAGGGACCGCGCTTGGCGGCCAGGGCGGTGACGATGCCGGCGAGCACGAGGCCGCCGCCGGCGACGAGCTGGGCGAGGTCGCCGTCGAGCGCCGAGTCCTCCACCGCCTGCTCGCCGTCGGTCGACGCGCCGCCACCGGTCGTGGCGATCGGCGAGCTGTCAGCCGTCCGGGCCGCGGCGGTCGACGAGGCGCCAACGGTCGCTGAGCCGGGGGAGGCGGGCGCCGCGTCGAGGACGCGGACGCCGGGGCCCTGGGCGTCGCCCGGCAGCAGGACCTGCCAGCCCGGCCGGATGAGGTCGGCGTCGGTGAGCCGGCCGCCGTCGGGCTGCGGCCGGTCCTTGTTGAGCTCGTAGACCTCCCGCCAGCGGAACGGGTCCCCCAGGGTGCGCTCGGAGATGCCCCACAGGGTGTCGTGGTGGCGGCCCTCGGGCGGCTGGACGGTGATGACCTTGGTGGCGTGCCCGTGCCGGCCCGCCTGGTGGTCGGCCTGCGGCCGCGCTTGGGCGCCCTGGACGACCTGGGTCACGGGCGGCTGCCGGACCGGCTCGGGCGACGAGCTCGCGAGCGCGCCGGAGACGCCCTGCGCGACGCTCGCGCCGCCGGCGAGCAGCAGGATCGCGGCCACGAGCTGGCGGGCCAAGACCTGCGACCCACCGCCCATGACCACCCGCCCGGGCATCCGCCCGGCACGGACGGCCCGCCACTCCGTCAGGAAGCAGACCACGAAGTGCACCCAGACGACCCAGACCAGGACGGCGATCACCTTGATGATCAGCTCGGCGTCGACCTGTGCCGTGAGCCAGTCGCGCGACGGCGCTGAGGTCGGCAGCGGGTTGCCGACCAGCAGCACCAGCGCCGCCGGGACGCCGAGGAGGAGCAGGAGCGACCCGACGAGCGCGGCGACCCCCTTCAGCACGCGCTTCTCCTGCGGCCCGTCCGAGCCGGGGAGGAGCGGCGCACCTCGGTGCGGGGCGGGCGGAGTGGTGGTCGTGGTCATCGGTTCTCCCTCGGCGCCGAGATGGCCGTGACGATGGCGCTCATCGCGGTCCTACCCCGCCGGCTCACGGGCCAAACCGGCGCGGCGTCGTCGGGCTCAGGGCACGACCACCGTCTGGATCTCGGTGACCGGCACGCCGGTGATCCCTGACTTGCTGAACGTCGCGAACGGCACCCGGAAGGGCTGCCCGTCGACGTAGGCATCGACCTGCCAGTCGGCGGTGATCCGCACGGAGTAGATGCCGTCCGGCTGGGCGGCCGAGCTGTGCGCGTAGGAGAACCAGCAGTCGCCACCGCCGGCCGGCGGCTTCTCCCCCGCCGTCGCGACGTGACCCGAGCCGGCGCAGGTCAGCGTGTGGCCGGCGCCCTTGGCGAGCGGCTCGACGGTCAGGCCCGTGACGTGGGCGCGCAGCTCCACGGTTCCGGCCGCCACCGTCATCTCGTCGTCGCTGCCGTCGAAGAACGAGACCCACTGGCCCACCCGGGGGTGCGAGGACGGCGAGACGCCGGCGATGGGAGTCGGCACACCCGCGTTGTTGTCGAGCCAGTCGACGACCTTCTGCTGGTTGTCGGTCGGGGTCTGCCAGGTGTCGCCGGGGAAGTGTGCCCGCGGGGTGACGGTGAGCCGGGGCCCGCCCGGATCGATCGTGTAGTCGTCGTGGATGCCCTCCTGGCAGGTCTCCCAGTACCAGACCGCGCCCGTCGGCACGTCGTTCTTCACGTGCATCCGCCGGCGCTCGTCGTCGGTCATCGCGCGGTCCCAGCAGTGCGGCGGCTTCTCACCGTCGAGCACTTTCTCGAGCCACTTCTCGCGGTCGACGGCCGCTCCACCGCAGGCGAGGCCGAGGAACGACGGCGAGGCGACCGCGTGGCAGCCGCCGACGTCGCCGTCGCCGCCTCCCGAGCCGCCGTCGTCGGTGCTGCCGCCCGTCGGCAGCGTTCCGTCGCCGGCCGGCGGCGGCGTCACGGTGCCGCCGCCGGGGGGTGGTGGGTTCGTGGGGGTGAGCTTGGCGACGGCCGCCGGTGACGAGAGGAGGACGAGGGCGGCCGCCGCGGCCGCGACTGCGGTGAGTCTGCGGTTCATGACTTCACTCCTGTGACGGTGACGCCCTTGCACCTGGTGGAGTCGCTGGAGTAGAGGTGGTCGACCAGCCAGCGACCGTGGGAGCGCGTGAGCTCGAACCTGACGCCGTCGACCTCACGCCTCTCGGCCGGGCGACCCTTCTTGTCCAGGCCCCAGCCGGCGACCTGGAGGCACGCGAACACCCGTGTCTGCTTCCCCCGCGCCTGGACGCCGACCGGCGTGAACGGGATCGGCCCGGGATAGGTCTTGCCGACGTCGCCTCCGACGACGTCGGCCAGCTCCTGGCGCGACCCCTTCGTCACGAAGGCGCTCGACCGGGGCAGTGCCGCGTCGCCGTTGGTGATGTCGACGGCCGCGGCCGCGGCCCACCGTCGCAGGACCTGGACCTCGGCCCGGTCCTCGAACGGCGAGAGCCGCGCCGCCGCCTGGGTCGCCGTCGGGGTCGGCGTCGGTGTGGCCGGCTCGGTCGGCGTCGGCGTCGGGCGAGGCGCCGGAGCCGGGTCGGCGCTCCCGCCACAGCCGGCGAGGAGGAGCAGGGCCGAGATCGGCGCGGCCAGCAGCACGACGCGGGTGGGGCGGGACGGCTGAGAAGTCACAGGCTCACTCATCGACTCGGGACGTGGCGTTCACCGCCGTACCTACCCGGGCGCGCGCGTGGTAAAACCTGCGGTCCCGGTCAGCCGGAGGGGGCTTGCGAGGCGCTCACCCCGTTGTTCTTCCCGAACGGATCGGTGATGCCCTCGTAGGGGCGTGCCTTCGCGTCCGCCGAGGCATGGAGCTCGCGGACGCCGATCATGCCGAGCAGGGTCGCGTTGATCGAGAGCTCGACGCGGGTGTTGACGACGAGGTGGCGGTGGTCGTCGCCGCCGACCTCGGTCAGGCCGCGCCACTGGCAGCTCCGCACCCGACCCTCCGACTCGAGCGCGGCGCAGTAGTCGGCGACCCGCTGCCTGGCCTGGCCCTCGTCGAGCTCGAGGTCGTCGACGTCCACGTCGACGGCCTGCGCACCGGCCCGGGCGGCCTCCTCCGCGAAGGCGACCGCCTCCCCACGGGCGTTGAGCTGGCGGGACGCATCGATGCCGAGACCACCGAGAAGCAGGAGCATGAAGGCGATGATCGGGATCGCCGGAGCGATCGACCCCCGTTCGTCGCGGCGCCGCATCAGTCGTCCACTCCTCGATGGGGGTCGAGCATCGAGGTGAACGACGACCGTGACGTGAGCGTCCCCGGCGCACCGGGCAGGCCGAGATCGGAGATGTCGTAGGTGCACGACACCGCCACCCGGATCACACCGCCGGGGACGAAGGCGTCCGGGTGGGCGGGGTCGCCACCCGACACCGTCACCGTCGGGTGGTCGCGACAGGTCGGCGGGGCGGCCCGGAGCGCGTCGTCGACCACCTGCTCGGCCCGGTCGCGCGCCTCCTGCATCGAGCGGGCGAGCGTGGCGCTGCGGGCGGCGTCACGGGCGCCCGACTCCATGACGCCGTTGACCTGGCCGACCCGGCCATAGGCGTAGATCAGACCGAGCAGCAGCAGGAGCGCCGGGGCGATCATGACCATCTCCAGCGCGAGCGAGCCGCGCTCGTCGCGGCGCCTCACCGGTCGGCCTCGAACCGCTCGACCGGTCCCTCGGCCCGCTGCGTCACGGTGAGGTGGAGCCCCGGCACCAGGCTGATCACCCGGCCGCTCACCGTCATCGAGACACGACCCGCCGCCCCGTCGTAGGTCGGCGTGGCGACCGCGTCGATGAGCGTCTCGCGCCCCACGGTGCCGGCGAACCGCTCGGTGTTGTCGACAACGCCGGCCCGCATGGCCTCGTAGGTCGCGGCGTCGGGCGCCACCCGCATCTGCGAGACGCCCTCGCGCGCGGCCTGGATGGCCACGTTGCGCCCGTAGAAGAAGAGCGCGGCCTGGATGGAGAAGAAGATGAGCAGGATCAGTCCGGGCGCGATGAAGGCCATCTCGAGCGCGGACGCTCCGCGCTCGAGATGCCGGGTGCGCCGACCGATCCGTGCCATGGGTCTACTTGCAGGCCGTGCCGCCGACCTGGTTGGCACAGTTGTCCAGCTCGGTGCTCTTCTTCGTGACGATGTTGATGATCACGGCGCCGATGATCGACGCGGCCACCACGACGACGGCGGCGATGAGCGCCCACTCGAGCACCGACGCACCCCGCTCTCCGCGTTCGGCACGGCGCAGACGCTGGGCGCGGAAGTAGGCGTCCTGCAGGAGCATGACGGCGATCGGAATCATGGCGGTCCCTTCTGTTCTTTCTGGTGTCCTAGGCCCGCAGCAGCTGCGAGACGGCCGGGAAACCGAGGAAGAAGAGGAACGCGGTGCTGATGAGCATCTGCGCGACGAGCATCGACTGCGACTTCTCCCCCTCCTCGCCCTCGGCCTGGGTCAGCTCCCGGCGGCGCAGCGTCGCTGCCCGCGCTGCCAGGGACGAGCGGATCTTGGCGCCGTCGTCCGCCGCGAGGACGAGCGCGCCGGAGAGCTCCTGGAGCTCCTCGACGTCGAGCTCGTCGCCGAGCTCGCCGAGGGCGTGCCACGGCGTGGTGCCGTAGAGGCGGGCGTTCACGAGGGCCTGCCGGATGCGCACCATCGACCAGTGGTCACCCACGCTCGACGCGGCGAGCAGCGCCTCGGGGAGGCCGCGGCCGCCGGCGAGGTTCATCGCGACCAGGTCGAGGAAGATGCCGACGCTGCGCCGCAGGTCGCGCCGCCGCGCCTTCGCCTCGGAGGCGAGCGCGAGGTCAGGCAGGAAGAACCCGAACACTCCGAGC
The DNA here is from genome assembly GCF_029846275.1 of Nocardioides sp. CER19. Taxonomy (GTDB): domain Bacteria; phylum Actinomycetota; class Actinomycetes; order Propionibacteriales; family Nocardioidaceae; genus Nocardioides. The sequence goes on along the minus strand of NZ_JARVWS010000001.1, from coordinate 754,430 downwards.
AGCAGCGCTCCGGCCGCGGGCATCACGGCCGGCAGCGGCGCGCCCGCGACCGTGAAGACCGTCCAGACGAGCGGGCCGAGGAGGAACAGGCCGAAGCCCGTCGCCACCTTCGACGCCAGGTGGGCGCCGCGGGTGCGGCCCATGAGCGCGAGGTCGGCCCGCTGGCGGCCCAGGTCCCAGCCGCGCTCGGCGGCGACCACCTCGAGCCGGTCGGCGAGCGAGCCGAACAGCGACCGGGCACGGCGGTCCAGCGCGCCCGCGTCGCGGCTCGTCTCGTACGCCGTCGTGGTGTGGGTGGTCATGGAGCGCTGGCCGCGGTCGATGCGGGCGAGCATCGTGGCCACGCCCGGCTTGGGGCGGGCGAAGATCCGGGTCAGCCAGAAGACGCCGAGTCCGCAGATCGCTCCGAAGACGAGCGCGGTGATCATGACGCGACCTCGACGGGGAGCGCGTCGGCCTCTTGGCCGAACACGAGGAAACGGTCCACCTTCGAGGGCGCCGAGAGGCTGCGCAGCCAGAGCAGGCCGGCGGCGAAAAGCGCCACGACCACCACGAGGACGAGCTGGCCGACGAGGCTGTCGAACGGCTCGACGTACTGCCGGTTGAGGAGCGTGAGACCGCCCATCATCCCGAGGACGATGAAGAGGACGATCCGGACGCTGCGGCGGATGGCCTTGCGGCTCGCCTCGATGCGGCGCCGCATGTCGAGCTCCTCACGGGTCGACTGGGCGAGCGCGGTCAGGACGTCGCGCAGGCCGGGGCCGCGCAGCCGCGCGTTGAGCAGGAGGGCGGCGCAGATGATGTCGGCGCTCGGGTCGTCGAGGTCCTCGGCGAAGGCGCGCAGCGCGTCGGGCAACGGCTCGCGGATGCGGAGCCGGTCGACGAGGAGGTTGAGCGAGGGACGGATGGGTGCGCCGGCGTTGACCGCGGTCGCCGGGATCGCCTGCTCGAGTCCGATGGCGCCGGCGATGGTGTCGCGCAGCGACTCGGTCCAGCCCGCGAGCGCCTCGAGCCGCGCGATGGCGCGCTTCTCGACGCCGGAGCTGCCGGCGATCCGGTCCCAGAAGGCGACCAGCAGCCCGATGCCGACCGCCGCGACGATCCATCGGCTCAGCAGCAGGGTGAGGACGCCCGCGACGACGCCGACGACCAGCCGCCGCGTGCGCTCCTGCAACGAGGCGCGCTGGCGCCGGGGCTTGCCGGGGTTCCGCTCGGGCAGCCCGACGATCGCCAGCACCGCCACGAACAGTCCCGCGCCCACGACCAGGCCGCAGGCGATGGCGAGGAGCAGGTCGTCGCTCACTGCCACCTCGACAGGGTCGCCGGCTGGTAGCCGTGGGCGAGCAGGTCGTCGATGCAGCTGATCGGGGCGTGTGCGACCGCCGTACCGCTCGGGTCGACCGCGAAGACCTCGCTCGACAGGACCCGCCCGTCGACGCCGGTCACCTCGCGGATGCTCTCGATGGAGCGCGACAGCGCGCCACCGCTGGCGTAGTCGTTGCGCTTGCGCATGAACACGACGAAGTTGATCGAGCCGGCGATCAGCATGTGCGTCGCGTCGACGGGCAGGTGCTCCTGCGCCTGGAGGGCGTACGTCGAGATGCGGTTGAACACCTCCATCGAGCTGTTCGCGTGGATGGTCGAGAGCGAGCCGTCGTTGCCCTGGCTCATCGCGTTGAGCATGGTGACGATCTCGTCGCCGAGCACCTCGCCGACGATGACCCGGCTGGGGTTCTGGCGCAGGCTGCGGCGGACCAGCTCGGCCATGCTGACGCCGCCGAGCCCCTCGGAGTTGGGGAGCCGCTCCTCGAAGGCGACCGCGTTGGGGTGCAGGTCCTCGAACTGGTCGAGGCCGAGCTCGAGGGCGCGCTCCACGGTGATGATGCGCTCGTGCGGCGGGATCTCGTTGGCGAGCGCCCGCAGCAGGGTGGTCTTCCCGGAGTTGGTGGAGCCCGCGATCATGACGTTCTTGCGCGCCCTGACCGCCGCCCGGAGGAACGAGGCCACCTCGGTCGTCATCGTCCCGTTGGCGACCAGGTCGTCGATGCCCACCTTGCCGAGTCGGGCCCGGCGGATGGACACGCTGGGTCGCGCACAGACCGCCATGACCGCCGAGAGCCGCGAGCCGTCGGGCAGGCGCAGGTCGAGCTGCGGGTTGGCCGTGTCGAAGGGCCGCGAGGCGAGGCCGACGCTGGCCGCGAGGACCTGGATCAGCTCGACGAGCTCCTCGTCGCTGTCGGCCACCGGCGCCGCCAGCTCCTCGCGGCCGTCGGAGTAGCCGACGAACACGCGGTCGCACCCGTTGATGTCGATGTTCTCGACGTCGGGGTTCTGCAGCAGCGGCTGGAGCCGCCCAACCCCGAAGAGCGCCGCGTGGATCGCCTGGGCGACGACCTCCTCCTCGTCGGCGGTCGGCGGCGTCCGGCCGAGGCTGATCTCGGCGCGGGCGTGGTCCTCGAGCACCTGGACGATGAGGGAGCGGGCGAACTGGCGCTCGTCCTCCGGCGACATCGGCGTACGTCCGGCGACCTCGTCGCTGCGGCGCTGCTGGTTGAGCCGGTCGGCGACCTGCGCCCGCAGCAGGCGGACGAGCTGGGGGTCGGCGCCGACGCCCTGGTCGCGGCCGGTCTGGAGGGTGGTCATCGGGAGGCCCTCCTCAGGACGCGGCGGCCGCGGGTGCGGTCGGCCCGCTTCCCGGGCTCGCCGTCGAACGGCGACTCGTCGACGGCCGCCTCGTCTCCGGCCGACGCCTCGTCGACGGGCGTCGGCACCCCGCTCAGCACGCCGGCGGCGGCGAGGCCGTCGTGGAGCCGCTGCACCACGCCGCTGCCGCTGCGCGCGAGCAGGCTGCGCTCCGGGCGGTAGACGACCCCGCCCTCATACATGACGACCGCCTTGCGGTCGTGCGCGATGACGCCGAGGTCGGTGGTCCAGCGCAGGCCGGAGGTCACTCCCTCGATCGCCGCCTTCGCCTCGGCGGCCTGGTCGTGGGCGGCGACGCAGACCATGCCGACCAGGCTGGTCCGCTCGCGGAGGATGTCCTGCAGCGCCTCCAGCCGGCGCCGGGTGTGCACGACGCTCCAGGCCGTCGGGCGGAAGACGCAGATGACCGCGTCGGCGCGCTCGAGCATCACCAGGTGCGACGACCGGGCGTGGACCTGGCCGACGTCGGCGAACACGTCGGTGCCGGGCACCTTGCCGAACGCGTTCGCGAGCTCCGGCCACAGGGGCGCGACGGCCACCGCCTGCTCGGGCCCGGGGAGTCCGGGCATGACCTGCTGGCCGCCGAGGGCGGTCTGCGCGTGGCCGGGCACCATCTCGGGCACCAGGCCGCGGCGCGCTGCGGGCAGCAGCGACATCAGCCCCTGGTTGGGGTTGAGCGGACCGTGCTCGCCGGCCAGGCGCAGCGCGATGTCACCGCCGAGCGGGTCCGCATCGACGACGAGGCTGGAGGTCGGCCAGAGGTTCGCGAGCAGCAGTGCCGTGGTGGTGGCGCCCGGCGCCCCCTTCGCCGACATCACCGAGAGGAGAGCCATGGCTTACCGGTTGGTCCAGTCGATGGCCGGCTTGGTGTCGTCGGGGAGCACGGTCATCGCCAGGTTGCCGGTGCTGGCGTAGTTGGCGACGTCGGCCGCCGCGTCGCTCTCCACGAGGACGGTGACGCTCTCGGTGCCGGAGTCGGAGCCGGCGCCCGTGCCGATGACCCGGGCGGCGTCGACGACCACCGGGTTGTCGGGGACGTCCGTGTTGGCGGCACCGCCGGAGGCGACGTAGTAGAGCCGCACGACCTCGCCCGCCTCGGGTACGTCGCTGGGCCGGCGGTTGGGGTCGACGACGACGCCGACCGCCTCGCCGCCGTCGGGGACGAGCGTGTCGACGGTGAACATCTGCGGGCTCACGAGGGTGCCCGCCGGGATCGTGCTGGTGGCTCGCAGCCCCTCGATCTCGCCGATCCGCGAGGCCTGGAAGAGGTGGCCCTCGTCCGTCGCGGCCCGGGCCGTGCGGAAGTCGGCGCGGGTGATGACCGACCCGAACGGGATGTCACGGCTGGCGACGAGCACCGACTCGCGATCGCCGCTGCGGAAGACGAGCAACGCGCTGCCGAGGGCTCCGACGAGGACGAGCAGGAGCGCCAGGGCCGCCAGCGCCGGCCTCCTGTCCCGCCGGGCCACGGGCATCCGGCCACGGTCGACGACCGGGCGTGTCGCTGTGCTTGCCATGGGCTTCAGTCTCCCCGCGACCGGCGACCTCAAACCCGGGACGAAAGGCCCGCCCGCGGTCGTGACCACGGGCGGGTTCGGGGGTGGCGACCTACCGGCCGCGGCGCCAGACGACCACCGACATGTCGGGGTCCGGCCGGCGCAGCACGGGGAGCTTGTTGGTGGGTTTGGCGAGGGGGCTCTCGGCCGGCGTACGACGCCCGGAGCGTGCCTGGCGCAGCGCCTCCCGGGTCGCCTCGAGCTCGGCGACGAGCTCCTCGTTGCGGGCCGACAGCGCCTCGACCCGGTTCTCGAGCTGCATGATGCGACGCACGCCCTCGATGCCGATGCCGGCGGCGGTCAGCTGGGCGATCTGGCGGAGCACCTCGATGTCGCGGTGCGAGTAGCGCCGGCCGCCACCGCCGGTGCGGCCGGGCGTGATCAGGCCCATCCGCTCGTAGGTGCGCAGCGTCTGCGGATGGAGCCCGGTCAGCTCGGCCGCCACGGAGATGACGTAGACGGCTGCCTTCGGGTCCGGGGTCATGGGTCAGGCTCCGGCCTGCTCGAAGAGGTTGGCGCGTAGCGGCTTCCCCGCCGACGCGGCCCGGTAGGCCTCGACGGCCGCGCGGGCCTCGGGGTCGAGCACCGCCGGCACCTGCACCTCGACGGTGGCGAGCAGGTCGCCCTTGGTGCCGTCGCTCTTCTGCGCGCCCTTGCCGCGGATGCGGAACGTGCGGCCCGTCGGCGTGCCCGCCGGGATCTTCAGGGTCACCGGGCCGCCGCCGAGCGTCGGCACCTTGATGTCGGCGCCGAGCGCGGCCTCGTCGAAGCCGATGGGGACCTCGACGGTCAGGTTGTCGCCCTTGCGGCCGAACACGCGGTGCCCGGTCACCTTGACGGTGACGTAGAGGTCGCCGTTGGGGCCGCCCGCCTCGCCGGCGGCGCCCTTGCCCCGCAGCCGGATCCGCTGTCCGTCCTTGACCCCGGCCGGGATACGGGCCGAGATGGTGCGGCCGGAGAGGCCGCGCCCGGATCCCTTGCAGGTCGGGCAGGGCTCGTCGTAGATCAGCTGCCGACCACCGCACCGCGGGCAGGTCTCGTTGACGGAGAAGCCGCCCAGGTCGTTGACGATGAACCCGGCGCCCTCGCAGTCGGGGCAGACGTGCGGACGGGTGCCCGGCTTGCCGCCGGTGCCGTTGCAGTCGGGGCACGGCGCGTCGGAGGTCAGCCGCAGCTGGATCGTCACGCCCTCGAGCGACTCGACGAACCCGATGGTCGCCGTCGTCTCGATGTCGGCGCCCTTGGCCGCCCGCGGTCGCGACTGCCGCCGCTGGGTGCGCCCGAAGAGGTCGCCGAACATGTCGCCGAACCCGCCGCTCCCGCCGGCGGTGCCGCCGGTGCCGGTGTTGCCGAACAGGTCCTCGAAGTTGTAGGTCCGGCCCCCGCCGGTCGTCGTACCGCCGCCGAAGCCGAAGGGGTTGCCGCCGGCGTAGAGCGAGCGCATCTCGTCGTACTTCTTGCGCTTCTCGGCGTCGCCGACGACGTCGTAGGCCTCGGCGACCTTCTTGAACTTCTCGTGCTTGGCGGCGTCACCGGGGTTGGAGTCGGGGTGGTTCGCCCGGGCGAGCTTGCGGTAGGACTTCTTGATCTCGTCGGCGGTCGCGTCCTTCTTCACGCCGAGCTCGGCGTAGAAGTCCTTGTTCGCCCAGTCGGCCCTGAAGCCGTTGGCCTCGTCAGCCATCCCTCCTCCTTTCCTTCATCGAGATTGGCGTTCGTGCCCCTCGAGATCGGCGTTCTCGCCCCCACAGGTCGGCGAGAACGCCGATCTCGAGGGGCAAGAACGCCAATCTCGACGTCACTCGGGGTCGACGACCAGCACCTGTGCGGCGCGGACGACGCGCTCGCCGATCCGGTAGCCGGCCTTGGCGATCACCTTGACCGTCGTCTCCGTGACCTCGGGGTCGGTGCCGAGGTGCGAGAGCGCCTCGTGCAGCGTCGGGTCGAACACCTGGCCGGGCTCGCCGTACTTGGTGAGACCGCGACCGGCGACGACCCGCTCGAGCTGGTCGGCGACCGCCTTGAAGCCGCCGTCGAGCGGCCCGTGCTCACGGGCGCGGTCGATGTTGTCGAGGACCTCGACGATCGGGGCGAGCGCGGCGTACGTCGCGTTCTCCTTGATCAGCTCGCGGTCCCGGTCGACCCGCCGCTTGTAGTTGACGAACTCCGCCTGGAGCCGCTGGAGGTCGCCGGTCAGCTCGTCGATCTTCGTCTGGAGCTCGCCCTCGGGCGACTCCTCGATGTCGTCCGACGGGACGTTGCCGGCTGCCTCGGCGGCCTCGCCGAGCGACTCCTCGACCTCGGCCCCGTCGACCGAGCCCGTGTCGGGCTCGGTCGACGGCTGTGCGCCTTCGTCGGCGGACTGGACCTGGGGCTCGCGCTCCTCGGTCACTTGGCCTCGTCCTCAGGACCCTCGTCCACGATCTCGGCGTCGACGACGTCCTCGTCGGCCTCGCCGGTCGCGCCGGTGGTCCCACCGGCCGCAGCGGAGTCGGCCTCCGCGGCGGCGTACATCGCGGCCCCCATCTTCTGCGAGGACTCGCCGAGCTTGGTGACGGCCGCCTGGATCTTGTCCTTGTCGGCGGTCTCCTCGGCGAGGGCCGCCTTGAGCGCCTCGACGTCGGCGGTGACCTCGGTCTTCACGTCGTCGGGGATCTTGTCGCCGTTGTCCGCGAGGAACTTCTCGGTCGTGTAGACGAGCTGGTCGCCCTGGTTGCGCACCTCGACCGCCTCACGGCGACGCGCGTCCTCCTCGGCGTACTGCTCCGCTTCCTTGACCATCCGGTCGATGTCGTCCTTCGACAGCGCCGAGCCGCCGGAGATCGTCATCGACTGCTCGCGGCCGGAGGCCTGGTCCTTCGCGGAGACGTGCACGATGCCGTTGGCGTCGATGTCGAAGGTGACCTCGATCTTCGGAACACCGCGCGGCGCCGGCGGGAGGCCGGTCAGCTCGAAGTTGCCGAGCGGCTGGTTCTCGGCCCAGATCGAGCGCTCGCCCTGGGCGACCTTGATCTCGACCGACGGCTGGTTGTCGTCGGCGGTCGTGAAGATCTCGGAACGCTTGGTCGGGATCGTGGTGTTGCGCTCGATGAGGGTCGTAAAGACGCCGCCCTTCGTCTCGATGCCGAGGCTCAGCGGGGTGACGTCGAGGAGCAGGACGTCCTTGACCTCGCCCTTGAGGACGCCGGCCTGCAGGGCGGCGCCGACGGCGACGACCTCGTCCGGGTTGACGCCCTTGTTGGGCTCCTTGCCGCTCAGCAGCTCCTTGACCAGGTCGGTCACGGCCGGCATGCGGGTCGAGCCGCCGACGAGCACGACGTGGTCGATGTCCTTGACCGCGACGCCGCCGTCCTTGAGGACGTTCTGGAACGGCACCTTGGTGCGCTCGAGCAGGTCGGCGCTGATGCGCTGGAACTCGCTGCGGCTGAGCTTCTCCTCGAAGTGCAGCGGGCCGGACTCACCGTGGGTGATGTAGGGCAGGTGGATCGTGGTCTCGCTCGAGGACGACAGCTCGATCTTCGCCTTCTCGGCGGCCTCCTGGAGGCGCTGCGCGGCGATCTTGTCAGCGGCGAGGTCGACGCCGTTGTTGTCCTTGAACTTCTTGACCATCCACTCGACGATCCGGTTGTCCCAGTCGTCGCCACCGAGGTGGTTGTCACCGCTGGTGGCCTTCACCTCGACGACGCCCTCGCCGATCTCCAGGAGGGACACGTCGAACGTGCCGCCACCGAGGTCGAAGACGAGGATGGTCTGGTCGTCGCCCTTGTCGAGGCCGTAGGCCAGCGCGGCGGCGGTGGGCTCGTTGACGATGCGCTGGACGTTGAGGCCGGCGATCTCGCCCGCCTCCTTGGTCGCCTGGCGCTGTGCGTCGGAGAAGTACGCCGGCACGGTGATGACCGCGTCGGTCACCGGCTCGCCGAGGTAGGCCTCCGCGTCGCGCTTGAGCTTCTGCAGGATGAACGCGCTGATCTGCTGCGGGGTGAAGGACTTGTCGTCGACCTTCACGCTCCAGTCGGTGCCCATGTGGCGCTTGACCGACTTGATGGTCCTGTCGACGTTGGTGACGGCCTGCCGCTTGGCGACCTCGCCGACCAGCACCTCGCCGGACTTGGCGAACGCGACGACGGACGGCGTGGTGCGCGCGCCCTCAGCGTTCGCGATGACGGTGGGCTCGCCGCCCTCCAGGACGGCGACGACGCTGTTCGTCGTGCCGAGGTCGATACCGACCGCACGTGCCATGGTGTTGCTCCTCCGTTGCTGCAGGGACTGCTTGCCAAGAAAGGTTCTGCGACGCCATCTTGGCGGCCGTCACGAGTCTGACAAAATACTTGAGTCGCTTCAACTCAACTTCATTCATACGGCTCAACGAAGGTCAGTGGACGATCATTCCCGTTCGGAGAGGAAAGCGAGGCCGGTGTCCACCATCGAGACCCGCGGGAGGTCGGGGACCTCCGACAGCGGGAACCAGCGGGCCTCGTCGGTGCTGCCGCCGGTCTCGTCGGTGAGCCGACCTCCCACGATACGAGCCGAGTAGAAGACCCGGACGGCCTTGAGCGGTCGACCGCTGTCACGCGCAGCGCCGCGGGTCCGCTGCTCGGCCGAGAAGACGTCGGTCTCGATCCCGAGCAGGCCGGTCAGCTCGACGTCGTACCCCGTCTCCTCGCGGGCCTCACGGACCGCGCCCTCAGCGGTGGTCTCCTGCAGCTCGACCCCGCCGCCGGGCAGCGTCCAACGTCGGCGCTCCTCGTCGTTCCACAGGGCGAGCAGCACCCGGTCGTCGCGCACGACCACGACGTACGCCGCCAGGCGGGTGTCGTAGTCGGTGTAGTGCGGCCGCTCGAGCGGCGCGGTCGGTTCGCCCGGGGTCACGATGCGCGTCCACCCGCCACCCGCGGACGGAATAGACCCGTCCCGTGTCGGTTATCGACAAGCATGACCGTTCCCTCCTTGACCCTCAGCGACTCCACGACCATCCCGCAGTTCGGCCTCGGCGTGTGGCAGGTGCCCGCCCAGGACGCCGAGCGTGTCGTCGGCGAGGCGCTCGAGATCGGCTACCGGCACGTCGACACCGCCCAGATGTACGGCAACGAAGCCGGCGTCGGGGCCGCGCTCAAGTCCTCCGGTCTCGCGCGCGACGACTTCTACGTCACCACCAAGCTCAACAACGGCCTCCACCGGCTCGACGACGCCAAGCGGTCCCTCCGCGAGTCACTCGACCGGCTCGGCCTCGACAACGTCGACCTCTTCCTCATCCACTGGCCCCTCCCGACACGGTACGACGGCGACTTCGTGTCCACCTGGCAGGCGCTCGTCGAACTCCAGGACGAGGGGCTGACCACGTCGATCGGGGTCTCCAACTTCCAGCCGGCGCACCTGGACCGGATCGTCGCCGAGACCGGCGTCGTACCCGTGGTGAACCAGGTGGAGGTGCACCCCTACTTCGGCAACGAGGAGACCCGCGCGGCGACGCGGCGGCACGGGGCACTCGTCGAGGGCTGGTCGCCGCTCGGCCAGGGTGGCGGCGAGCTGACCGACCCGGTCATCACCGCGATCGCGTCGGAGCTCGGGAAGTCGCCGGCCCAGGTCGTGCTGCGGTGGCACCTGGACCGAGGCGACATCGTCTTCCCCAAGTCGACCCACCGCGAGCGGCTGCAGGAGAACTTCGAGGTCTTCGACTTCGCGCTCACGTCCGAGCAGGTCGCCGCGATCAGCGCCCTCGACAAGGGCGAGGCCGGGCGCACGGGCGCCCACCCCGACACCATGGACTGGATCCCGGGCGCCTGACCGCCGGTCAGCGGACGGTCACGGAGACGACGTTGGAGACCATGCCGCTGTCGGAGTCGCGGACCCGGAACTGCTGGACGCCCGACCGGCCCGTCTGCACGTAGGTCGAGAACGTCTCGCCCGACACGGCGGCGGTGACCGGGAAGTCCTCCCACTTCTTCCCGTCACCGAGGCGCTGCACCTGCAGCACCGAGCCCTCGCCGCCGGGATAGGTGCCGGAGAGGTCGATGCGCTGCATCGACGCGACCGAGGCCGACCCGGCCTGGAGGGTGATCTTCTTGGCGGGCGCGGTCGTCGTCGGCGCCGCCGACGACGACTGCGCCGCCCCCGGCTGGTCGACCGCGGCAGCACTCGAGCTGGTCGGCACGGGCGTGGGGAGGTAGAGCGAGGGGCCGCTGTCGGCGGCCGCCGTGTCGCTGCTGCCACCGAGCCCCGCGACGCGGGTGGCGACCAGGGTGACGACGCCGAGCAGCAGTCCCACCGCGAGGCCGACGGCGACCAGCGCGACGAATCCCGCAGCGATCGGGTGCTTCTCGTCCGAGGTCACCTGACGTCCTTCCGAGCCGGTCCGAGGGTGCGGCACCATTGTGTGCAGATCCGTCAAGGACCGGCGAGGCTCATCGGCATACTCGTCGGCATACTCGTCGGCATAGTCATCGGCGTGCTTATCGGCGTGCTTATCGACGTGCGGTCGGCGCCGGCGCGCGGGACAATCCTGAGGTGCCCTCGCTCAGCCAGTTCGCCGGCTTCCTCGTCGCCTCGATCCTCTTCATCCAGGTGCCGGGTCCGAGCCTGCTCTTCACGCTCGGCCGCGCGCTGACGGTGGGCCGCCGGGACGCCCTGCTCTCCGTGGTCGGCAACGCGCTCGGCCTCACCGTGCAGGTGGTCGGCGTCGCGATCGGGCTGGGCGCGCTCGTGGCCGCGTCGGCGGAGGCGTTCACACTGCTCAAGCTCGCCGGGGCGGCGTACGTCGTCTATCTCGGCGTGCAGGCGATCCGGCACCGTGGCGACGCCCGGCTCGCGCTCGACGTCGAGACGGCCCCACACCCGACGACGTCGTGGGACTCCGTCCGCACCGGCCTGGTCGTGGGCGCCACGAACCCGAAGACGATCGTCTTCTTCGCCGCCTTCCTCCCCCAGTTCGTCGACGACCACGCCACCACGGCCCCGCAGCTCCTGCTCCTCGGGCTGGTCTTCGGCGTCCTGGCCTGCGCGTCCGACTCGTGCTGGGCGCTCGCGGCCGGCAAGGCGCGCGACTGGTTCGCCCGTGAGCCGAAGCGGCTCGACCACCTCGGCGCCACGGGCGGGGTCATGATGATCGGCCTCGGTGCGACGCTGGCCACCGCGAGCCACGGGTCCTGAGCCAGGGGGGCGGGGGCGCGTCCGGCCGTCTGTTCATCGAGGTATGCAGCCGAGTCGTCACTTCCCGCGCGGAGCTCCGCACGGGAAGTGCGCATTTCCCTGCATACCTCGATGAACCGTCAGACGAGACCCCGCCGCCGCGCGATGGCCGCCGCCTCGGTCCGCCCGGAGGCACCGAGCTTGGCGAGGATGTTGGAGACGTGCACCGAGACGGTCTTGGTGCTGATGAAGAGCAGCTTGCCGATCTCGCCGTTGGTGCGGCCGTCGGCGACGAGGGCGAGGATCTCGGCCTCCCGGCGGGTCAGCGCATCACTACCCGCGGGGTCGACCCGGGTCGCCGGTGAGCCCAGCGCGTCCAGGAGCGGCCGCGCGCCCAGCTCCCGGGCCGCCGCGCGGGCGAGCTCGGCGGCCTGGGCGGCGCCGGCGGTGTCGCCGGTCGCGCGGAGGATGCCGGCCAGGGCCACGCGGACGGTGGCGGTCTCGATGACGTGCCCGAACGTCGCGAAGCTCCGTTCGGCCTCCCGCCACGCCCCCACCAGCTCGGCCGGGTCGATCTCCGCTCCGGCGAGCCACCGGGCGCGGAGCGCCTCCGCGGTCAGTCGCGCCTCCCACGCCTGCCCCTCCGGCCCCCAGCCACGGGCGTCGTCGTAGGTCGCGATCACCGTCGCGCCGTCGGACGCCAGTCGCTCGATGTCGGGCAGCAGCGCGGCCCGCTCGGCGGCGGCCATGCTCGGCATCGCGTCGGCGAGCACGCCGAGCGCGACCGCTGCCAGCCGCAGTCGAGCGACGAACCACGGGTGCCACAACCGCGACAGCAGCGCGACCACCTCGTCGTAGACGACGACCGCCTCGCGGGGTGCCCCGGCGCGTCCGGCCGCGATCATCTCGGTCGCCGCGCTGAACACCGGGACGATCCCGTCGCTCTCCCAGGTGTCGCGGTGGAGCCGGCGCGGCACCTTCTCACCGCGTCCCTGACGGATCGACTGACGGATCGCGTCGAGGGCGGCGTACGGCACGGGCGGCGAGCCGGGGCGGGCGATCTTGACGAGGTCGAGCGCCTCGTCCCAGCGCCCGACCACGTAGAGCACCCACGCGAGCTGCTGCCGCGGCTCGAAGCCGTACGGCGCCCAGGGCTGTCCCGCCGCCTCCGAGCGCTCGACGCCGGCCCGGAACGCGGCTTCGGCGGCCGGCCACTCGCCCCAGTCCTCGTAGGAGCGGGCAAGCAGGAAGCGGCCCTGCAGCTCAGGGGTGAGCGCGCCGCTGGCGACCGCCCGGTCGATGACCGCCTGGAGCGCGGCCCGCAGCTGGGTGGGGTCGCCGGACTTGCCCAGGGCGGTCAGCGTCGTCGCAGCGGCCGAGGCGATCGCCGGCTGGTCGTGCCGCTCGGCGAGCGCCAGGGCCTCGGCGCCGGCGATCTGCGCGTCGGCGGTGGAGCCGCGCCAGTGCAGCAGCAGCGCACGGTCGGCGAGCACGCGGGCGCGCAGCACCGGGTCGCCGTCGGGCACCAGAGCGAGCGCGCGGTCGGAGGCGTCGAGCGGGTCCAGCTCGGCGTTGTCGATGATGCCGACGGCCATCGCGGCTGCGGTGAGGATCCGCGCCCGGTCGCCCGGCGGCGTGTCGGCGGGCAGCCGTTCCAGCTGCTCCTCCGCTATCCGGGCGGCCCGGTCCGGTCGTCCGGCCGTCGTGAGCGCCACGACGCAGGCCTCGACGACCCGGGCCGGCGAGACGCCGTCGGGCACCGGCCGCTCGCCGAGCAGGACCAGGGCGCGCTCGTAGTGATGGGCCGCCTCGTCGGGGCCGCCCACCGCGGCGGCCTCGTCGCCGGCGCGGACGCTCGCGACCAGTGCCGTGTCGAGGTCGAGGGCGAGCCGGGCGTGGCGGGCCAGCTCCGCGGCGGAGCCGAGCGGGGACTCGCGTCCGCCGCAGTCGGCCAGGGCCGCGGCGAACTGCCCGTGCAGCCGGACCCGCTCGCCCGGCAACAGGTCGTCATAGACGGCCTCGCCGAGGAGCGCGTGGCGGAACCAGTACGCGCCCTCACCCGCGACGAGCACGTGGGACTCGACCGCGTGGCGCAACGCCTCGTCGAGGGCCGGTGCCTCGAGCCCGACGACGGCGGCGAGGAGCTCGTGGCCGACGCGACGCCCGGCGACCGACGCGGTCCGGACGACGGTGCGCGTCGTCTCGTCGAGCCGATCGAGGCGGACGAGCAGGACGTCGGCGAGCTCGTCGGGGATCCAGTGACCGGGGCCGCCCGCCGCTCCGACGAGCTCCTCGACGAAGAACGCGTTGCCCTCGGCGCGGGCGACGATGTCCTCCCGGTCGGCGCCGCGAACCGCGGGGTCGAGGAAGGCGACGAGCGCACGGACCTGGTCGTCGCCGAGCGGGTCGAGGACGACGCGGCCGACGGCGCCGAGGCGGGCCCACTCGGCGACCTGGCGACGCAGCGGGTGGCGCCGGTGCAGGTCGTCGGCGCGGTAGGACGCGACCAGGGCGACGGGTCCGGCGAACGGTCGGGTGAAGAGGTAGGTGAGAAGGTCGCGGGTGGACTGGTCCGCCCAGTGGGCGTCCTCGATGACGACGAGGGCCGGCGCCTTGTCGGAGAGGGCCTCGAGCAGGGCGTGCACCGCGGCGAAGAGCTGGCCGCGGTCGACGGTGTCGGCCCGAGCGTCGGGGGCGGTCTCCCGGCCGGTCGGCAGGAGGCGGGAGAGAGCAGGGTGGCTGGTGCTGACGCGCTCGACCACATCGGGGAGCTGCGTCATGAGGCGGTCGAGGATCTCCGAGAACGGGAGGTAGGGCAGCGCGCTGTCGCCGAAGTCGAGGCAGTGGCCGGCGTACGCCTGCCAACCGCGGGTGGAGGCGAGCGCGGCGAGCTCCTGGAGCAGGCGGGTCTTGCCGACGCCGGCGTCGCCGGCGAGGAGGACGTGCTGGCGGACCGAGTCGGCGCCGGTGACGGCGTCACGAACGACGCCGACGCCGAGCAGCGAGGACAGTTCCTCGAGCTCGGCGTCGCGTCCGATCAGGATCCGGTCGGCATTGGCCACGTCCTCCATGATCCCTGGTGAGGCGGTGATCGCGCCTGCCCTTTGTTGAGAGAGTTCGGCGATCATCACAGGACCTCGATCGAGATCCCCCTCCGCCGCGGCCGCGCCCTGCGTAGCCTGACCTTCTCGCGGCGGCCGACGATCCCCTGACGGATCTGCGCGGCACGGTAGTTGGACTCGGCCCGGACGTACCCGGTGTCGTAGTTGCTCATCTCGGCTCCTCGGTTGCCCCGGCCCCCTGTGAGCCGGTGATACCTACAGTCGCCCTCTGAGGTAGGCCCGGACATCGGGAACGCTCCCGTACATCCGCGGCGGGGGTACCTCAGATGCACCCCCACACCTCCCTAGACGAGCCTCTGAGGCATGCTGCGCCCATGGAGTTCGAGGACGTCGTACGACGGCGCAAGATGGTCCGCAAGTACACGTCCGACCCGGTGGACCCTGCGGTGGTCGACCGGGTGCTGCGCAACGCCACCCGGGCGCCGTCGGCCGGCTTCACGCAGGGCTGGTCGTTCCTGGTGCTCGACACGCCGGAGGACACCGCCCGCTACTGGGACATCTTCGTCGGCGACGAGGAGTGGGAGGCGGACGGCTGGCTGCGCGGCATGCGCACCGCCCCGGTCCTGGTCCTGCCGTGCGCGTCGAAGGCGGCGTACCTCTCGCGCTACGCCGAGGGCGACAAGGGCTGGACGGACGAGGACGAGGCCCGGTGGCCGATGCCCTACTGGTACATGGACACCGCCATGGCGGTGATGCTCATGCTGCAGACCGTGGTCGACCAGGAGCTCGGCGCGTGCTACTTCGGCGTACCGCCGCGCCACGAGGCCGAGGTGCGGACGACGTTCGGCATCCCCGACGGGTGGGACCCGATCGGTGTCGTCTCGATCGGCCACCCCGCCCCCACCGGCGGCGCGAAGGGCTCGCCCACCCGCCGTCCGCGCAAGCCGGTCGAGGAGATCGTCCACCGCGGGTCGTGGTGACGGGGGCGCTCACCCCTCGGCCCGGCTGAACGTCACGTGCGTGACGCCGCTGGGCGTCGTGACGGAGGCGACGTCGTAGCGCTGCTCGATCCCCTCCAGACCGTCCCACAGGCGGACGCCTCGGCCGAGGAGGATCGGTACGACGACCACGTGGAGGTGGTCGACGAGCCCGGCCAGCACGAAGTCGCGCACCACGGTCGGTCCGCCGCCGATCCTGACGTCGAGGCCCCCGGCCGCCTGGCGGGCGACGTCGAGGGCCTCCTCGGGCGACGCGTCGAGGAAGTGGAACGTGGTGCCGCCGGCCATCTCGAGCGACGGCCGCGGCCGGTGGGTCAGCACGAAGGCCGGGGTGTGGAACGGTGGGTTCTCGCCCCACCAGCCGCGCCAGTCCGGGTCGTCCTGCCAGCCAGGAGGACCGAACTTGTGGGCGCCCATGATCTCGGCGCCGATCCCGTCCTCGAAGCGAGCCGCGAACGCGTCGTCCTCGGTCGTGTCCTCGGCCGACTCGCCCCGCATCCGCCGGAACATCGCTGTCGCGAACATCCACTCGTGGAGTCGCTGGCCGGCATGGCCGAACGGCGCCTCGAGGCTCTGTGGCTCGCCGGTGGCGAAGCCGTCGAGCGAGATCGACAGGTTGTGCACCCTCGTGGCCGCCATCTTCCGTCCTCCTCCAGCCGACGCTGACCTGCACCCCTATCCTGCGACGGTGACCGATCCCGTCGAGCGACTCGCCGCACTCATCCGGATCCCGACGGTGTCGCACCGCGATCCCGGGCTCATCGACACCGCGGCCTTCGACCGCCTCCTCGAGACGATGAGCACGCAGTGGCCGCTCCTCCACGCCCTGGAGGTGACCCGGATCGGGTCGCACGGCCTGCTCGTGCACTGGGCGGGACGGTCCGCGGAGCGGCCGGTCGTGCTGATGGCCCACCTCGACGTCGTACCCGTCGTGCCGGATGACTGGAGCCGCGACCCGTTCGGCGGCGAGGTCGTGGACGGCGAGATCTGGGGCCGCGGGACGCTCGACGACAAGGGCTGCGTCGCGGCGATCTGCGAGGCGGTCGAGTCGCTGCTCGCCGACGGCTTCGTGCCCGCCCAGGACGTGTGGCTGTCCTTCGGCTGCGACGAGGAGGTCTCCGGCGGTGCCGCGCAGGCGGCCGTCGAGGTGCTCCGCGAGCGCGGCGTCGCGCCGTGGTTCGTGCTCGACGAGGGCGGCGCGATCGCGCACGAGGCCTTCCCCGGTGTCGTCGCCCCGGTCGGCGTCGTGGGCGTCACCGAGAAGGGCACCACGTCGGTCACGCTCACGGTGACCGGCGACGGCGGGCATGCCTCCACCCCGGTCCGGAACGGGCCGACCGTGCGGCTCGCCAAGGCGCTGGCCAAGCTCGACGCGGCCGCCATGCCGGCCCGGCTGCCGGCCCCGACGATCGAGCTGTTCCGCCGGCTCGCTCCCCACGCACCGCTGCCGCTGCGGGCGCTGCTCGGCAACGCGCAGCGGCTCGCGCCGGTCGTCTCGCGGGCACTGACGTACGCCGGCGCCGAGCCCGCGGCGATGGTCAGGACCACGTTCGCGATCACGACGCTGACCGGCTCCCCGGCGCTCAACGTGATCGCCGCGTCGGCGACCGCGGGCGTCAACATCCGCGTGATGGTCGGCGACTCGGTCGCCAACGTCGTGGAGCACGTCCGGTCGGCGGTGGACGACAAGGCGGTCGCCGTCGAGGTCGTGGAGGCCAACGAGCCGAGCCCGGTGTCGCCGTACTCCTCCCCCGCGGGCGCCGACGAGGCCTTCGACCTGATCGAGTCGGCGATCGTCGACGTCTTCCCCGACGCCGTGCCCGCGCCCTACGTGATGATGGCCGCCACCGACTCGCGGTTCTTCACCGCGATCTGCGAGCGGGTCTACCGGTTCGCACCGTTCCGGATGACCAAGGCGCAGCGCGCGGCGATCCACGCGGCGGACGAGCGGCTCGGGACGCAGGCCTACCTCGACGGGGTCGGATGGTACCGCCGGCTCATCGAGCGGCTCCCGGCCTGACCGTCCCCATCCGACCGGAACCGGTCCGCGGCGGTCCGGCGTAGGCCATGATGTGCGCCACCGGACCGCCGCGACGCGGCGCAGGCCGCTGCGCACCCATCGGAAGGACCCCGTGACCGGACTCGACAGGCTCGACCCGCGGACGAACCCGCACGTCCAGAGCCTCGCCACCATCGTCGGATTCCTCGTCTGCGTGGAGATCGCCAGCGGCGTCCTGCAGGGCTACTACACGCCGATCTACAGCGACATCGCCGACCACCTGTCCATCAAGGACGCCGACGTCAACTGGTTCGAGGCGGCCCAGCTGGTGGTGTCGGCGCTGCTCGTCCCGCCGCTGGCGCGGCTCGGCGACATGGTCGGCCACAAGAAGGTGCTGCTGCTCTCGACGCTGGTCACGGCCCTCGGCTCGTGGACGCTGGCGTTCGCCCCGTCCTTCGGGACGTTCCTCGTCGGCTGGGCGCTCCAGGGCGCGTACGTCGTCTGGCTGCCGCTCGAGATCTCGATCATCCACCGCCGCACCGCGCAGACCGGCCGCCAGGCGCACCTCACCCGGCGGGCCGCCGCCATCCTCGTCGGCGCGCTGGAGCTGTCGGTCATCGTCGCGGCTCTGACGTCCGGCGCGCTCGTCGAGAAGCTCGGGATGGGCACCCTGCTGGCCCTGCCCGCGGTCGTCGTGACCGTCTGCCTGGTGCTGATCTGGGTGGGCGTCGAGGACGTGCCCGGCACCGGCTCGGGCTCGTTCGACTGGACCGGGCTCGGCCTGCTCACGGTCGTGCTCGGCCTCGTCATGGGTGGCCTCATCGCGATCCGGGTCGCGGGCCCGTCGTCGGTGCTGGGCTGGGCGCTGGTCGCGCTCGGGCTGCTGGCGCTCGTGCCGTTCGCGCGCGTCGAGCAGGGGCTGGACGAGCCGCTGGTCGACGTACGGCTCCTGCTGTCGCCGGCCCAGTGGCCGATCCAGCTGACCGCGTTCCTGTTCGGCATGTCGGTGCTCGGCGCTCAGATCCCGCTGTCGACCTTCTCGCGGACCGATCCGGCCGAGGCCGGCTACGGGCTGGGCGCGTCGGCGTCGTTCGTCTCGACGCTCATCGGCGTCTACGTCATCTTCCTCGCGATCGGCGCGTTCACGCTCACGCTCTGGGTGCGCCTCCTGGGCGACCGCCGCGCGCTGGCGGTCGCCGCGTTCCTGGTGGCGATCGGGTACGCCCTCTGGCTGCCGTTCCACGACCACACGTGGCAGGCGATGGTCAACATGGCGGTCGCCGGTGTCGGCTCCGGCGCACTGGTCGCAGCTCTCCCGGCTGCGGCCGCCGGCGCCGCCCCGCCGACCCGCACCGGCTTCGCCACCGGGATGACGAACGCGACCAAGACCGTCGGCGGGGCCGTCGCCTCGGCGGTGTTCGCGATCGCGCTCGCCTCGGCCGGCTCGATCGCCGACCCTCGGTACGGGCACGCCCCGCTGTCGGGCTACTACGTGGTCTGGTCGGTCTGCGCGCTCGCCGCGCTCATCGCCGGCCTCGCGCTCGCCGTGCGGCCCCGCGCCTGATCCCGGCCCTGACCCGGGCTCAGTCCGCCAGCAACCCGCGACGCCGGGCGATCGCGGCGGCCTCGGTGCGGCCGGCGGCGCCGAGCTTGCCGAGGATGTTGGACACGTGCACCGAGACGGTCTTGGTGCTGATGAAGAGTCGCTTGCCGATCTCGCCGTTGGAGCGCCCCTCGGCCACCAGGGCGAGGATCTCGGTCTCCCGCGGGGTGAGCGCGTCCACGTCCGGCCGGACCGGCTGCTCCTGCAGCTCGTCGAGCAGCGGCTGGGCGCCGATCCGGCGCGCCGCCTGACGGGCGAGCTCGGCGACCTCGCGAGCGGCGGCCGGCTCGCCGGTGGACCGCAGGATGCCGGCCAGGACGACGCGGACCGCGGCGAGCTCGTAGACGTGGTCGAACGCCGCGAAGGCCTCCTCCGTCTCCCGCCACGCACTGACCAGCTCGTCCTGCGAGGGCGCGTCCACGCCCGCGAGCCAGTGCGCGCGCAGCGTCTCGGCACGCAGGCGGCACCGCCAGGCGCGCCCTTCGACGCCCCACGGCTTTCCCCGATCGGTCACGCCTTCGTTGCCCTCACCGGCGATCCGGTCGACCTGCGCCACGACGGCGGCCCGGTCGGCGGCCGGGAGTCCGGGCAGCAGCGCGGCCAGCTGCCCGATGGCGACCGCGGCGAACCGGACCCGAGCGTCGAACCCCGCGCCCCAGACCCGCGCCACCGCCACCGTGCCCGCACCGTAGGCCTCGACGACGCCGTCGACGTCACCGCGCCGACCGGCCGCGATCATCTCGACGGGGGCCGAGTCGACGGCGGTCGCCACCTCCTGCGACCAGAAGTGCCGCAGCGCCCGGGCGGCGTCGCCGACGTCGGCACCGCGAGCCTGCTCGGCCAGCAGCCGTTGTGAGGTGATCCAGGCGCCGAGCACCGGCGGCGCGCCGGGGGCGTCGGCGAGCCGGAGCGCCTCGTCGATCTCGCCCCGGACCAGCAGGTTCCACATCAGGTGGACGCGCGCGTCGAAGCCGTACGGCGCCCAGGGGATGCCCCGGGCGAGGGCGAGCTCATGGCCGCTGCGGAGCCAATCGTGCGCCGTCGGGAGGTCGCCCAGGTGGTGGTGGATCAGCCCGAGCTGCAGGCGGCCGCGCAGCTCCGCGTCGAGCGCACCAGCCTTCGCCGCCTCCTCGACCGCCTCGGCCAGCCCGGCGATCCGCTCCTCGGCCGGCCGGCCCCACGGGGCCGCCAGCGTGACGGCGAGGTCGGCGGCGAGCGCGGGCCGGCCGTAGCGCTCGGCGAGACCGCGCGCCTCCTCGCCGAACCGCTCCGCCTCGTCGTGTCGTCGGTAGATCATCAGCAGGCGGGTGTGCGCTGCGTAGACGCGGGCGCGCACCAGCGGCGGCGCGTCCTCGGGCAGCGCCGCGACGGCCGCCTCCGACAGCGGCAGGTCGTCCCGGCCGTCCACGTAGGCGAAACCGGCCTCCATGTCGGTCGCGATCAGCTGCGCCCGCCACAGGCCTGGGGCATCGTCGGGCAGCCGCTCGTAGAGCTCCCGCGCGAGCCGCCGGGCCCGGTCGGCCTGGCCTGCGGCGATCATCGCCTCGCCGGCCTTCACGACGAGGTCGACCAGTCGGCCCTCGTCGTGGCCGGGCGTCTCGGCCAGCAGCGAGATGGCCTGCTCGTAGTGCTGCGCCGCCTCGTCGGGACCGCCGGAGGCGGCCGCGACGTCCCCGGCGCGGATCCCGGCCTCGAGCGCGGTCTCGCGGTCGCCCGCGAGTCGGGCGTGGCGCGCGAGCCCGGCCGCCGTACCGGTCGAGAGGCCGCCGCGCAGCGCCGTGACATAGCGCTGGTGGAGCCGCACCCGCTGACCAGGAAGCAGGTCGTCGTAGACCGCCTCGCCGAGCAGCGCGTGGCGGAACACGTAGTAGCCGTCGCCGCGGACGACCAGGATGCTCATCTCGATCGCCTGCCGGAGGGCTGCATCGAGCGTGGGCTGGTCGAGCCCGGCCACCGCCGCGAGCAGCTCGTCACTCACCTCCCGACCGGCCGCGCTCGCGGTGCGGACGACCTCGCGGGCGGTCTCGTCGAGCCGGTCGAGCCGGACCAGGAGCAGGTCGGCGAGATCGGCGGGGACGACCCCGGCCGGCCAGGACGCGGCCGCGACGAGCTCCTCGGTGAAGAACGCGTTGCCGTCCGCCCGAGCGACGACCGCCTCGACCTCCGCGTCCCTGAGATCTCCGTCGAGGGCCCGCACCAGCCGGCGGACGTCGGCGGGATCCAGCGGGTCGAGCACCAGCCGCTCGAGCTGCGGAAGCCGCGTCCACTCGGCGATCTGGCCGCGCAACGGGTGTCGGCGGTACAGGTCGTCGGCCCGGTAGGAGGCGACGACCGAGACCGGCCCCACGAACGGCCGGGCGAAGAGGAAGGTGAGCAGGTCGCGCGTCGACCGGTCGGCCCAGTGAGCGTCCTCGACGACGATCAGCGTGGGCGCCTTCTCGGCCGTCCGCTCCAGCAGGGCGTGGACCGCCGCGAAGAGGTTGCCGCGGTCGAGCGCCTCGCTCGGCTCGGTGCCGCCGAGGAGGCGACTGGCCGGCGCGAGCCTCAGCAGCGCCGGGTGCGCGTGCGCGACCTCCGCCACCGCGTCGGGCATGGTCGCGATCAGGCGGTCGAGGATCTCGGAGAACGGCAGGTAGGGCTCGGCGCTGTCGCCGAAGTCGAGGCAGTGGCCGGCGTGGACCTGCCAGCCGTCGCCGACCGCCCGGTCGCGCAGCTCCCGGAGCAGCCGGGTCTTGCCGACGCCGGCGTCACCACCGAGCAGCACGTGTCGCCGGCCGGCTCCGCCGGTCGCGATCCCGAGGGTGCGGGAGAGTCCGTCGAGCTCGACGTCTCGACCGACCAGGGCCTCGTTGCTGTGCGCCACGGCACCATGATGGTCGGTCCCACCGACAGTGGCATCCGTACCCTGGACGTGTGTCTGAGAGCGAGGACCGACCCGAGGGTCGTCCCGAGCGGCGTCCCCGGCCGGAGGCCGCCGGGTCGGCCGCGGCCGCCGCGCGGATCCGGCAGCAGCAGACCTGGGTCGACCTGCAGGTCCGGGCCGCGATGGAGCGCGGTGAGTTCGACAACCTGCCGGGCGCGGGCCGGCCGATCGCCGACCTCGGCACCGAGCACGACCCCGAGTGGTGGCTGAAGAAGCTCGTCGAGCGCGAGCGGCTGGTCGTCCTGCCGCTGTCGGTACAGCTCCGGAAGGAGGACGCGGGTCTCGCCGACGAGCTCGACCGGCTCACGACCGAGAAGGCGGTACGCGCACGGGTCGAGGACTTCAACGAGCGCGTCATCAAGGCGCGCTACGCCCTGCCGGAAGGCCCGCCGCTGATCACCATGCCACGCGACGTCGACGCGACGGTCGCGGACTGGGCGGCCCGGCGCGAGGCGCGGCTCGCCGCCCGGCGTACGCCGGAGCAGACCGCACGGCCCCGGCGCCGGTGGTGGCGCCGGCGCCGGTGACGGCCGCTGCTGATCGGCGCTGCTACTTGGACGGCAGCACGAGGTTCGATCCGGCCCCCGGCCAGCAGGAGAACCCGGCCGGGACCGACTGGCCCGCCTTGACCATCTCCTCGAGCGTGTCGAGGCACTTCGAGACGAGCACGTTGGGGTCCTTCGAGACCGAGTCGGCCAGCGCCCGGTTCGCCCGGGCCTGGGCCCCGGCGGTCTTCTCCTGCTGCTCCGCGATGCGGGTGTTGCCGACCTCGGCCTGGTAGGCGTTGATCTTCGCCTGCGTGGAGTCGGCGAGCTTGAGGAACGACATCGTCACGGAGTCGATGAGGATCTGCGCGTGCCCGCCGTTCATGGCGGCGAGACGCTCGCTCATCTGGTCCTCGATCTGCTTGCTGAACTCGTCGAGGTTGGGCGTGGCGCTGATCTGGGTGTTGTCCTGGGCCGCGTTGGCCGCCGTGTTGACGTTGGCGAGCGGGTTGAACTGGCCGAGCACGTCGTTGACCGCGGCCTTCATCTGGGTGACCACCAGGCTGTGCCGGATCGTCTCGTTGACGTTGTTGGAGCGGTAGTTCTGGAAGAGGGTGGACGCCTCGGTCTCCGCGATGTGCCAGCGGATCGTGAGGCTCGCGCAGGCCGTCGACGAGTCGGCGATGCGGACCTCGATGCAGTCGTCGCCCGTGAACTCGTCGGGCTGGATCGCCGCATCGAGCGTCGTCACCTTCTCCCACGGCTTCTTCAGGTGCAGGCCGTTCGGGAGGTCACGGCCCGTGGGCTTGCCGAACGCCGTCACGACACCGACGTCCTTGGTGCCGACGCGGGTGACCAGGCTCGAGGCGACCACGACGAGCGCGAGCACGACCAGCGCCACGCCGGCGAGCTTGCCGGCGGCGCCGATGCCCGAGATGCGGAGGCGGAACGCGACCGCCGCGAGGGCGAGCAGCACCACGGCGATGAACAGCTGAGACACGGAGGTGTGCCTTTCTGACGAAGAGTGATCCAGCCGGACCGGACTGTCCGACGCTGGAGCCGACCAGACTTCCCGGCACACCAACGCTGAGAGCGCGTGGCGTGATGCTATCCACATCGAGCGGTCGTCGTGGTGTCAGATCGGTCATACCGGCGGGTAAGTGACCACTGCTACGTTCCGAGCCCATGAGCCACAAGTCACCGAAGGACTTCTTCGCGCCGCTGGCCGTGGGTGCTCCGGCGCCGCTCCGGGAGATCCCGGCGCGGCCGAGCCGGGCGATCCACTTCTTCGACCCGAGCAACCCGAAGATGGTCGACAAGGTCCCGCAGATGGTGGGCACCGTCGACGTCCTGCTCGGCAACCTCGAGGACGCGATCAAGGCGGACAACAAGGTGGCTGCCCGCGAGGGCCTGGTCCGGATCGCGCAGGAGACGCCCGGGCTGGGCGGTCCCGAGGCGAAGACCCAGCTCTGGACGCGGATCAACAGCCTCGACAGCCCGTGGGTGCTCGACGACCTCACGACGCTCGTCGCGGCCATCGGCGACCGGCTCGACGTCGTCATGGTGCCGAAGGTGCAGGGCGCTGAGGACATCCACTACGTCGACCGGCTGCTCGCCCAGCTCGAGGCCAAGGCCGGCCTGACCCGCCCGATCCTCGTCCACGCGATCCTCGAGACCGCTCGCGGCATGGCGAACGTCGAGGAGATCTGCGGCGCCTCCCCGCGCATGCAGGGGCTGTCGCTCGGCCCGGCCGACCTGGCCGCGGACCGCAAGATGAAGACCACCCGCGTCGGTGGCGGCCACCCGGGCTACCTGGTCCGCGAGGACCCCAAGGACGGGAACGTCGACGGCCCGCGGGCGACGTACCAGCAGGACCTCTGGCACTACACGATCGCCAAGATGGTGGACGCGTGTGCGACCCACGGGATCTACCCCTACTACGGCCCGTTCGGCGACATCACCGACGTCGTCGCGGCCGAGGACCAGTTCCGCAACGCCTTCCTGCTGGGCTGCGTCGGCACCTGGAGCCTGCACCCGAAGCAGATCGAGATCGCCAACCGCGTCTTCTCTCCCTCGGTGGAGGACATCAAGCACGCCCGCCGGGTCGTCGCGGCGATGGGCGACGGCACGGGCGCGGTCATGCTCGACGGCAAGATGGAGGACGACGCCTCGCTCAAGCAGTGCCTCGTGCTCGTCGAGCTCGCCGACCGGCTCGCCGCGATCGACCCCCAGCTGAAGGCCCGCTACGACGAGATCGAGGTCGACTGAGATGACGCAGACCTTCCGCCCCCGGCGCTCCGTCCTCTACATGCCGGGCGCCAACGAGCGCGCCCTCGAGAAGGCGAAGACCCTGCCGGTGGACGCGCTCATCCTCGACCTCGAGGACTCGGTCGCTCCCGACGCCAAGGCGGCCGCCCGGGAGAACGTCGTCGCCGCCGTCGCCTCCCGTGAGTACGGCGGCCGCGAGCTGACCATCCGCATCAACGGCGCCGACACCGAGTGGCACGCCGAGGACCTGCGCGCCGCGGCCGCGGTCGGACCCGACGCGATCGTGGTGCCGAAGGTGAACAGCCCCGAGGCGGTGCTCAGCCTGGTCGACGCCGTCGCGGCAGCGGGCGCGCCGGAGAAGACGAAGCTGTGGGCGATGATCGAGTCGCCGTACGCGATCCTGCACGCGGAGGAGATCGCGGCCGCCTCCGACCGCCTGGCCGTGCTGGTGCTGGGCACCAACGACCTGGTCAAGGAGCTGTTCATCGACCACGTGCCCGGTCGCGCTCCGCTCGTCACCAGCCTGCAGCTCGCGGTGCTGGCCGCGCGAGCGACGGGCAAGGTCGTGCTCGACGGCGTCTACAACGATGTGAAGAACCTCGAGGGCTACCTCGCCGAGGTCGAGCAGGGCCGGCAGTTCGGCTTCGACGGCAAGACGATCATCCATCCCGGCCAGATCGAGGGCGCCAACACCGGGTTCGCCCCGAGCGAGGAGGCGGTCGCCGACGCACGCGGGCTCATCGCCGCGTGGGAGGACGGTGCCGGCAAGGGCGTCGTCACCTACAACGGCAAGATGGTCGAGAGCCTCCACGTGGAGTCGGCCCGCCGGACGCTGAGCATCTCGGAGGCGATCGCGGCGTTGGGGTAGGGGCGGCCGGGCGGAGTACCCGGTGAACCGGGTACTCCGGAACTCCCCGGGCGCCCTGACACCCCGGAAGTTCCGCCCTTCCCTGGGCGGTGGGACCCGAGCGACCCGTGTGACGAGCCCGTCGGTCAGTCTCCGGTGCGGTTGAACCTGTCGTCCCACCACAGCTTCGCGCTGCCCAGCCAGCCGGCGGCGTCGTGGACCAGCCGGCCGAGCGTGTCCTGGGTCTGGCGGAACGCCTCGGCATAGCTGCGCGCCGCCTCCTTCGCGGCCTCGCTGACGGTGGCCGAGCCGTCGTCGACCCGACGGGGGTACGCGCCGCCGAGCGCTCGGGTGTACTCCCCCGCGTCGACCCACGTGCGCAGCTCGGCCGCCCGGACGACGGCGAAGGGGTGGCTCCGGCTCTCGAGCAGCAGCAGCTTCAGCACGGAGTCCCGCAGGTCCCCGGCGTTGACGTACTCGGCGCCCTGCGCGAGGAACGACGTCGGGTCGAGGTCGCCGGCGTGCCCGCCGCTGGCGAGCTGCATGTGGACGCGGAGCGCGACGGCGGGGTCCTGCACACCGAGCAGGCCGGCGCGGTCGGCGGAGAGCTCGGCCTTGCGCGACCACTCCATCAGCGCCGCGACGATGACCCGTAGGCCGAGCCCGCCGATCGGGATCGACGCGAAGCCCATGCTCAGGAGCAGCAGCCGCTGGAGCAGCGTCTGGTAGACCGCGTGCCCCGACAGGACGTGGCCGAGCTCGTGCGCGATCACGAAGGCCAGCTCGTCGTCGTTCAGCAGGTCGACCAGGCCCGAGTTGAGGACGATGAGCGGCTTGTCCATGCCGATCGTGACCGCGTTGGTGAGCGGGTTGTTGGCGACGTAGATCTCGGGCAGCTGCGGTACGTCGAGCACCGTCGCCATGTCGACCAGCAGCCGGTGCACCCGGGCGAACTGGCGCTCGTCGGCGCGGACGGCGTCGCCGAGCACGGCCAGCCGCACGGCCCGCTCGTTGACCAGGCCCGACATGGCCTTGAGCAGCGCATCGAAGCCCTTGAGCTTGCGCAGCGCGACCAGCGCGCCGCGGTCAGCCGGGTGCTCCCAGGTCCGCGAGCTGATGCCGGTCAGGATGACCCGGGTCCGGGCCGGAGGGTTCGCCATGCGGGGAGTCTGCCCCGAAGGAGCCGCTCCGACCAGCGATTCGCGCAGGTCGGCTCCCGACGGACCCCAAGCCGATCCCAAGTCACGCGTTCCACCCTGAGGACACACGGAACGACCTAGAGTCCGACGAGGGAGGACACGCATGACCCCGACAGTCCCGGCCGCCACCGACCTGCTCGTCGATGCGCCGGCCGCCGTGATCCATCGCGGCGGCTGCCGCGCGACGGCGTGCCTGCTGCCCGAGCAGGAGATCGGGGCGCTCGACGGCGCGGTCCGGGTCTACGAGGACGGTCGGGTCGTCGCCGGCCTCACCACCCAGCTGCACGACTTCGACGCGGCCCCGCTGGACCTCGGGCGGCTCGCCCCGGGCTGGCACACGCTGACCGCCGCCTACACGGGCGGGTCGCGCTACCAGTGCGCGTGGTCGGCGCCGTTCACCGTGCTGGTCCTGCCGGCGACCACCGTCGCCGACCTGGTCGTGCCGCCGACCGGGGTCGCCCGCGGCGGCAGCCTCGGCGTCACGGTGCGGACCACCGACGCGTCGACGTACGCCTCCGGCAAGGTGGTTCTCTTCGAGCGTGCCCGGTTGCTCGCGACCGGGGAGGTCGTCGACGGTGTCGGCACGATCGGGCTGCCGCCGGACCTCGCGCCCGGGCTGCACCGGCTGTTCGCGGCGTACGCCGGCACCGACACGCACTGCCCCTCGGAGACGCCGGTCATGCCGGTCGCGGTGCTCGCCGACTGATTTCTCACAGACCACGCTTCGAGAAACGGCATTCGGAGCGAGCCGGAGGTCGTTGAATCGGGAGCGTGTCCACCATCGCCGCCTCCCCACCCACGGTCAGCTCGGGCCGGCGGTGGGCGATGCTCGCGGCGAGCACGCTGGCGCAGGCGTGCGCGGCGATCATGATGCACGGACCGGCGTTCCTCATCCCGGCGCTGCACAGCCACGAAGGACTCACGCTCCCCCAGGCCGGTCTCGTCGCCGCGGCGCCGACCCTCGGCGTCATGGCGGCCCTCGTCGCCTGGGGTGCGGTCACCGACGCGTACGGCGAGCGGGTCGTGCTCGTCACCGGCCTGGTCGGCACCGCGCTGCTCGGCCTGGGCGCGGTGCTCGTCCACGACCTGGTGCTCTTCAGCATCCTCATCGGGCTGGCCGGAGCGAGCGCGGCCAGCGCCAACTCGGCCAGCGGCCGGGTCGTCGTCGGCTGGTTCCCGCCGGAGCGACGGGGCCTCGCCATGGGCATCCGGCAGATGGCGCAGCCGGTCGGCGTCGGCATCGCGGCGATCACCATCGCCGTCGTCGCCGAGAACCGGGGCATCCACGCGGCCATCGCGGTCCCGACCGTCGCCGCGGCGATCGCAGCGCTCGTCGTCGCACTGCTGGTGATCGACCCGCCGCGGCCGGAGCGACCGGCCGGCACCAACCGCCGGCACGGCAACCCCTACCGCGGAGACCGCTACCTCCTCCGGATCCACTCGGTGAGCATGCTGCTGGTCGTCCCCCAGTTCGTGGTCTGGACCTTCGCGCTGGTCTGGCTGATCCAGGACCGGCACTGGGGGGCCGCGGCCGCCGGCGCGGTCGTGGCCGTCGCCCAGATCTTCGGCGCGCTCGGCCGGATCGCGGTCGGCCAGCTCTCCGACGTCGTCACCAGCCGGATGCGGCCGCTGCGCTGGGTCGCCCTCGCGGCCGCCGCCGTCATGCTCCTGCTCGGCGTGACCGCCGGGATCGGCTGGTGGGTCGCCGTACCGCTCATGGTGGTGGCCACCGTCCTCACCGTCGCCGACAACGGACTCGCCTTCACCGCCGTCGCCGAGCGGGCCGGCCCCTTCTGGAGCGGGCGGGCCCTGGGCATCCAGAACACCGCCCAGTTCCTCACCAGCTCGCTGGTGCCGCCCCTCGGCGGCCTGGCCGTGTCCGCGGCCGGCTTCTCCTGGGCGTTCGCGCTCGCCGCCCTGTTCCCGGTGCTGGCGGCACCGCTCGTCCCGGTCGCCGACGAGCGCGAGCTGTCCTAGCCCCCGCGACCCGCACCCACCCGGGCGGCCGTGACCGCCGGAAGACCGACGTGCGTCACGGCCCCCCGCTGGGTACCGCCTCCCCCAGAGGGAAGGGGAGCACCATGCAGACGGCCATCTGGATCATCGCCGCGCTCGCCGTCGTGGCACTCGTGGTCGGGGTCGCACGGGCGGCCACGAGGAGCCGCCGGACCTATGTGGCGACCGCTCCGGCGACGATCAGCGTCACCGAGCCCGTCGAGGACATTCTCGAGTCGCCCCGGCACGCCGCCGAGGCGCGCGCCGCCGAGACCGCCCCGCGGGGGCAGCGTCCTCGGCGTGCATCGCGACGTCTGACCGCCCGGTCAGCGGCCGGGTACAGCACCCGGTGAAAGGAAAGGGATGACCATGTCCACCATCATCTGGATCATCATCGCGATCATCGTCGTCGCGATCATCGTGGCGGCCGTGATGGCCGCTCGACGCCGGCGGCACCAGGCGCTCACCCAGCGTGCCACCGAGATGCGCACCGAGGCCGCGGTGCGCGACCAGGACGTGGCCGAGGAGCGCCGCCGGGCGGCCGAGGCCGATGCCAAGGCGCAGCTGGCACGCGCAGAGGCCGAGCGGGCCGAGCAGCACGCGCAGGCCGCGCGCCAGTCCAGCGCGTACGAGGAGGCACGCCAGGAGGACACCCTGCGCGAGGCCGACCGCATCGACCCGCACGTCGACGACACGCGGGACCCGGCCACGGGCACCACCGGCACGACCGGCACCACGGGCACCACGGGCGGGACCACCGGCGAGACCACCCGCGACACGACCGGCGAGGCCGGCGCCACGCACCGCCGCGACATCTGAGTCGCGGTCGGAGCTCCGCACCCTCGAGTCGGAAGCACCACCACACAGGCCCACGGCGAGACGCCGTGGGCCTGTGTGTACTCCGGTGCGAAGCGGTCAGGAGAGGATGCGGATCAGCTTCTTGTTGACGAACTCGTCGATGCCGTAGCGGCCGAGCTCGCGGCCGAAGCCCGAGCGCTTGATGCCGCCGAAGGGCAGCTCGGCACCGTCGAGGAGGACGCCGTTGACGAAGACCATGCCGGCCTCGATCTTGTCCGCCACGCGCTCGGCCTGCTCCTTGTCGGTGGTGAAGACGTAGGAGCCGAGGCCGAACGGGGTGTCGTTGGCGACGGTCACCGCCTCCTCCTCCGAGGACACCTTGAAGACCATCGCGATCGGGCCGAAGAGCTCCTGGTGGTAGACGTCGTTCTCCGGCGTGACGCCGGTGAGGACGCCGGTCGGGAAGTAAGCACCGTCGCGCTGCCCCGCCGACTCCAGGTGCGCGCCCTGCTCGACGGCGGCGTCCACCTGCGCCTGCAGGCGCTCGGCCGCGGCGACGGACGAGAGCGGGGTGATGCCCTCCGCGCCGGCCTTGATCGCAGCCGTGAACTTCTCCACGAACGGGTCGTAGAGGTCCTCGGCGACGACGAACCGCTTCGCCGCGTTGCAGGACTGGCCCGTGTTGTCGAGCCGCGCGCTGACGGCCGCCTGGACCGCACCGTCGAGGTCGTCGGTCGACAGCAGGATGAACGGGTCGGAGCCGCCCAGCTCGAGCACGACCTTCTTCAGGTTCCGGCCGGCGATCTCGGCGACGGCCGCGCCGGCCCGCTCGGAGCCGGTGAGCGAGACACCCGCGACGCGCGGGTCGGCGATGATCGTGGCGACCTGCTCGTTGGTCGCGTAGACGTTGACGTAGGCGCCGGCCGGGAAGCCCGCGTCGTCGTAGATCCGCTGGATCGCCGCCGCCGACTCCGGGCACTGCGGCGCATGCTTGAGGATGATCGTGTTGCCGATGCACAGGTTCGGGCCGGCGAACCGGGCCACCTGGTAGTAGGGGAAGTTCCACGGCATGATCCCGAGCAGGACGCCGTACGGCGACCGGCGGATCACCGCCGTGCCGTCGCCCTCGAGCAGGTCCACGGGCTCGTCGGCGAGCATCTTCTCCGCGTGGTCCGCGTAGTACTCGTAGATGGCGGCGCTGAACTCGACCTCGCCGACGGCGTCCTCGAGCGGCTTGCCCATCTCGCGGACGATGATCGCGGCGAGCTCGTCCTTGCGCTCGTTGTGCAGCTCGGCGACGCGCCTGACCAGGGCGGCGCGCTCGGCCACGGTGGTCGTGCGGGCCCAGCCCTTGCTGGCGGTCGTGGCCGCCGCAAGGGCTGCCTCGACATCGGCGTCGGTGGCGGTGGGGAACTGCTGGACGACCTCGCCGGTGGCCGGGTCGGTGACGGCGTAAAGACTCATGCCGCACATCCTGCCCGGGCCACCGGCGTCGCCGGTAGGGGGTCCGCCGGTTCCGTGGCTACGGGTAGAGACCGCGCATGGCGTGGGCGCTGGCGACGCGCTCCACGGCGAGGCAGGTCGCGGCGGTCCGCAGGGTCAGGCCCTGTCGCTGCGCGTAGGAGAGGACGTCGCGCCAGGCGCCGATCATCCGGTCGGCGAGCCGGGCCTCCACCTCCTCCTGGCTCCACCAGTAGGCCTGGTTGGCCTGGACCCACTCGAAGTAGGACACGATGACGCCGCCCGCGTTGGCGAGGATGTCGGGGGCGACGGTGACGCCGCGTCCCGCGAGGATCTCGTCCGCCTCGGCGGTGGTCGGCCCGTTGGCGCCCTCCACGATCAGCCGGGCGTTGATCCGCGAGGCGTTGCCGCGGTGGATCACGCCCTCGACGGCGGCCGGCACGAGGACGTCGACCTCGAGCTCGAGCAGCGCCTCGTTGTCGATCGCCTCGGCGCCGCCGAAGCCGACGACCGAGCCCGTCTCGTCGACGTGCTGCTCGAGGGCGGGTACGTCGAGCCCGGCCGGGTCGTGCACGCCGCCGTACTGGTCGCTCACGGCGAGCACCTTCACGCCCGCCTCCGCGAGGAAGCGCGCGCTGCCGCGGCCGACCTTGCCGAAGCCCTGGACCGCAGCGGTCGACTCGGACGGCGCCAGGTGCAGGTGCGACATCGCCTGCAGCGCGATGTGGACCACGCCGCGCGAGGTCGCGGAGGCGCGGCCCTGCGACCCGCCGAGGCTGATCGGCTTGCCGGTCACGACGCCGAGGACGGTGTGACCGCTGTTGACGGAGTAGGTGTCCATCATCCAGGCCATGGTCTGCTCGTCGGTGCCGATGTCGGGGGCGGGGATGTCCTGCATCGGGCCGATGAGCGGGAGGATCTCGGAGGTGTAGCGGCGGGTCACGCGCTCGAGCTCGGCCCGCGAGTAGTTGCGCGGGTCGATGGTGACACCGCCCTTGGCACCGCCGTACGGGACACCCAGGAGCGCGCACTTCCACGTCATCCACATGGCGAGGGCGCGGACCTCGTCGAGGTCGACGTTCGGTGCGTAGCGCAGTCCGCCCTTGGCGGGCCCCCGCGAGTAGTTGTGCTGCACGCGGTAGCCGGTCAGCACCTCGGTGGTGCCGTCGTCGCGTCGCAACGGGATGCTCACGGTGAGCTCCCGCCGGGGCGCGGCCAAGTTGGCGTAGACGCCGTCGTCGTAGCCGAGGATCTTCACGGCATCGGCGAGCTGGCGGCGGGCATCGACGAGCGGTTCGCTCATCCAATCCTCCCTGTGGGGTGAATTCAGACGGGTCGGAAAATGAGGTGCCGACCGCCTTGTGAGCGGGCTCACACCTGCGGGGTCATCATGCTCCTCGACGCGCCGGTAACCAGCATCGACGGGGCCGTCGGCGGTCCCGGGTCGGGGAGGTGCCCCCAGCGGAGCAAGTTACCGATGGGTAGGATCCGTGTCACTCTGGTCCGGGCTGCCGCTCACGGCACGCCCGCCCTAGGGTGTTGGATCGCTCGTCGGACGCGGCGGGCTCGTTAGTGACGAGGAGCGAAGTTCCCGCATGCAAGCCTTTGCCATCGTAGTCTCGCTCGTGCTCACGGTCGCCGCGGCCGTGCTGCTCGCGGGCGCCGTACGCAGCATGCTCGGCGTCATCCGCACCGGCCAGCCCGCGGTCGGACGCAGCGGCAACCCGGGGCGTCGTACCCTCACGATGCTCAAGGAGACGGTGCTCCACACGCGGATGCTGCAGTGGACGGTCGTCGGCGTCATGCACTGGTTCGTGTTCGCCGCGTTCATCTTCCTGTCGTTCGCGGTGCTGTCGGCCTACTTCCAGCTCTTCACCCCGGAGTTCGCGTGGCCGGTCATCGGCCACTGGTACCCCTACGAGTGGTTCAGCGAGCTCATCGGCGCGCTCAGCACGGTCGGCATCGTCTACCTGATCATCTACCGGCAGCGGAACCACCCGCGCTCGCTCGGCCGCGGGTCGCGCTTCTTCGGCTCGACGTTCTGGCAGGCCTACTTCGTCGAGATCATGGCGCTGCTCGAGGGCGCCGCGATCCTCTTCATCCGCGGCGCGGAGTTCAACCTCGCGAAGGTCACCGGCCACGCCGACGAGGCGACTCGCGCGCACTTCCCGCTGGCGTCGTGGTTCGGTGACGCGCTCTACCCGAGCTCGCAGGGCTCCGAGTCCACGCTGCAGAACATCGTCTACGCGATCGCGGTCTTCAAGATCGCCCTCGCGATGGTCTGGCTGATGGTCATCGCCCGCAACCTGACCATGGGCGTCGCGTGGCACCGCTTCACCGCGTGGTTCAACATCTGGTTCAAGCGCGACGACAACGGCCGTACGGCGCTGGGCGCCATGAAGCCTCTCGTCTCCAACGGCAAGGCGGTCACGCTCGACGACATCGACGACCTCGACGAGGACGCCAAGCTCGGCGTCGGCGCGATCGAGGACTTCTCCTGGAAGGGCATCCTCGACTTCACGACCTGCACCGAGTGCGGTCGCTGCCAGTCGCAGTGCCCCGCGTGGAACACCGAGAAGCCGCTCTCCCCGAAGCTGCTGGTGCTCGGCCTGCGCGACCACGCCTACGAGAAGGCGCCGTACCTGCGCGACCCCGCCGCGGCCGAGGGCAACGAGGCGGCGACGGCCGTGCTCGAGAAGACCCTCATCGGCCACAGCGACGCCGACGGCTCCGGCACCGAGGTCAAGGACTGGTTCTACAACCCCGAGGGCGCGGACTTCGTCATCGACGAGGACGTCCTCTGGTCCTGCACGTCGTGCGGCGCGTGCGTCCAGCAGTGCCCGGTCGACATCGAGCACGTCGACCACATCATGGACATGCGCCGCTACCAGGTGCTGGTCGAGTCGAACTTCCCGACGGAGATCAACGGGCTGTTCAAGGGCCTCGAGAACAAGGGCAACCCGTGGAACATGTCCGCGAACGCCCGCCTCGACTGGGCCAAGGGCCTCCCGTTCGACGTCAAGGTCGTCGGCGACGACCTCGAGTCGCTCGACGAGGTCGACTGGCTGTTCTGGGTCGGCTGTGCCGGCGCCTACGAGGACCGCGCCAAGAAGACCACCCGCGCCGTCGCCGAGCTGCTCGACATGGCCGGCGTCTCCTTCGGCGTCCTCGGCAACGGCGAGACCTGCAACGGCGACCCGGCCCGTCGCGCCGGCAACGAGTTCGTCTTCCAGGGCCTGGCCCAGCAGAACGTCGAGACGTTCAAGGAGTACAAGGTCAAGAAGGTCGTCTCGACCTGCGCCCACTGCTTCAACACGCTGAAGAACGAGTACAAGGACTTCGGCATCGAGCTCGAGGTGGTCCACCACACCCAGCTGCTGAACCGGCTCGTCCGCGAGGGCAGGCTCACCCCGGTGACCGAGGGCGCCGGCGCGCACCAGCGCACGATCACCTATCACGACCCCTGCTACATCGGTCGCCACAACGGCGTCTACAGCCCGCCGCGCGAGCTGCTGCAGGTCCTGCCCGGGGCCGAGTACGCCGAGATGCCGCGCAACTCCGAGCGCTCCTTCTGCTGCGGCGCCGGTGGTGCCCGCATGTGGATGGAGGAGAACCTCGGCTCGCGCATCAACCGCAACCGCACCGACGAGGCCGTCGCCACCGGCGCCGACCAGATCGCCGTCGGCTGCCCGTTCTGCCGGGTGATGCTCTCCGACGGACTGACCGCCGCGCAGGCGGACGGCAATGCCCGCGAGTCGGTCGAGGTCCTCGACGTCGCGCAGATGCTGCTCGCGTCGGTCAAGGGCGAGATGGCGACGAAGACGGCCCCCGGCGCGGGTGTCGCCACCGCGGCGTCCGCCGCCGTCGCCGCCGAGCCGTCGACCGGGGACGTGACGGCCTCCGCCGACACGGTCACCGAGACCGCAGACGCGGGTCCGGCCGCGAAGGCGTCCGGCGGGTCGTCGCTCTTCGACACCCCGGCCGACGCCCGGAGCGACTCCGCGCCCGACGACGCGTCCTCGCTGTTCGACACCCCGGCGCCTTCGGAGCCCGCTGCTCCCGAGCCCGCGGCTCCCGAGGCCAAGTCCGGAGGATCGCTCTTCGACGAGGGCGGCTCCCTCTTCGACACGCCGGCCGCGCCGGCGGAGGACAAGGCCGAGCCGCCGGCGCCGCAGCAGGACGAGGCCGCGCCGGCCTCCGGCGGGTCGCTGTTCGACATCCCCGCGGAGTCGGCACCCGAGGAGAAGCCGACCGCGCCGGAGGCGAAGGCCGAGACGGAGCTCGGGTCCGGCGGGTCGCTGTTCGACGTACAGCCGGCGACCGACGAGCCGGCTGCTCCGGCAAGGCCAGCCGCGAAGGAGGAGCCCGCCGAGCCCGCCGAGCCCGCCGCGAAGGCGGAGCCGAGCATCGACCTGGGCGCCGGCGGCTCGCTGTTCGACATCCCCGCCCAGCCGGACGCGTCGGCAGCTCCGAGCGGTGAGCAGTCGACCGAAGCTGCGGCGTCGACGGTTGAGGACGCACCGCCGGCTCCGGCGGCACCGGCGGCTCCGGCCGCGCCGGCTCCCGGGGCTACGTCGGCTCCGCGGACCGACGTCGACATCGAGAGCGCCTCGTCGCTGTTCGACATCGCGGCTCCCGAGGGCGCCCCGGTCGCGTCTGCCCCGCCCGTCACACCTGCGGTGACCGCTGTCCCGGAGACGCCGGCCGACGACGCAACGACCGGTGGCGAGCCGACTCCCGAGGTGACCGCCCACCCGGCGGCGACCGACGCGGCGGCCGACGGGACTGACTCCGGCAACGAGCCGGTCGAGGAGCCGGTCGAGGAGCCGGTCGAGGAGCCGGTCGAGGAGCCGACTGCCGCGGCGCCGGCTCCGATGTCCCCGGCCGCCCCCGCTGCGTCGTCCGGCGTCGCCTCCACGCCGCACACCGACGTGGAGATCGAGTCGGTCGGCTCGCTGTTCGACATCGAGGCTCCGTCGGGCGCCGTCGCCGCTCCGAGCGGTGAGCAGCCAACCGAGGCCGCTGCGCCGACCGTTGATGACGCACCGCCCAGCGTCGCGGCCGCCGATGTCGCCGAGCCGTCCGCGGCCGCGGCCCCGGAGGTCTCGGACACGGAGGAGGTCGACGCGGTGGCCGAGACGCCGGCTGAGACGACGGCTGAGACGACGGAGGCCCCGCCCGCCGAGAAGCCGGCGCCGTCCTCCGGCGAGGCGCACAGCCCGCGGACGGATGCCGACATCAACGCCGCGGGGTCGCTCTTCGACCTCTGAGCGAGGCCACGTAGCTGTGCCGTGGTTCCGAGTCACCGGATGACTCGGAACCACGGCACCGTGCATTTCGGGACTGTGCCGTCGCGTCCCGGAGGACCCATGGGCGCGGGTGACAGGCAAGGGAGCCCCGAGACACGCCGGCCGCCCCCACCAGTCACGCCGGACGCGATGGGTCCCCGCGGCGGCCCGGCGAGGCGAGTCGGGCGGCTCCGGACGGCGAGATCAGCAGTGCCGTGGTCCCGAGCCACCAGGTGACTCGGAACCACGGCACTGGATGATCAGTCGTCGCTGCGCGAGCGCCCGCCGACGTACTCGGCGAGCGCGGGCGACGCCGAGACCAGCCGGTCGACCTCCTCGCCGCCCGTGCACGTGCACAGGCGCACCGTCATCGCGTCGGAGGCCCGGATGACGACCTCCCACGTGCCCCCCGCCGCCTCCCAGCGACGGAGGACGTCGACGGGATCAGCGGACATCAGCGGACATCAGCGGACATCAGCGGACATCGTGATGGTCGTCCTCCGCACGCGCCTCGGCGACGACCTCCTCGTCGACCACGACCGGACGGATCCACGCCCACGCGAGGAAGATGATGCCGACGATGAGCAGGACGATCCCCGCCCAGAGGTTGGCGTTGACGTCGCCGGTCTTGCTGCCCTCCTTGTCGGCGAAGATCCCCATGAGGATCAGGATCACGCCGTAGACGGCCATCAGCGCGCCGATGACGTTGCGGATGTCGAAGAAGCCGGCGGTCTTCTTGCTCTGTGCCATGACAGTCTCCGATCAGAAGAGGAAGTTGAGGATGATGACGAGCACGAGCGAGACGCACGCGAGCGGGACCGTGCGGCGGTACCACGGGTACGTCGCCTCGGCCGCGTCCACCAGGTCCTCGCGCGGCGTCTCGGAGTAGACCAGCCCAACGAGCTCCTCGTGCGTCTTCGGACGAGTCGCGTAGGACACGATGACCGACAAGACGATGTCCACGACGAACGCGGTCGACGCGGCGACGAACGACGCGCCCTGACCGGACAGGTTCAGCACCCCCAGCGACGCCGACCCGAACGCGTCCTCGGAGAGGAACGCGACCGTGACCGCCGAGAGCGTTCCGGCGACCAGACCGACCCAGCCCGCTGTGGCGGTCATCCGCTTCCAGAACATACCGAGGATGAACGTCGCGAACAGCGGTGCGTTGAAGAACCCGAACAGCGTCTGCAGGTAGTTCATGATGTTCGAGAAGTTCGACGCCAGCCCGGCGGTGAAGATCGCGATCACCGTCGCGGCGACGGTGGCCCAGCGGCCGATCCTGAGGTACCACGAGTCCTCGCGGTCCTTGATGACGTACGTCTGCACGAGGTCGTAGGACAGCACGGTGTTGAACGCGGAGATGTTCGCCGCCATGCCCGCCATGAACGCGGCCAGCAGGCCGGTGATCGCGAGCCCGAGCAGACCGTTGGGCAGGACGTCGCGCATCAGGTAGATGAGGGCGTCGTTGAAGGCCACGCCCTTCCCGGACGCCCCTCCTGGGACCGAGCCGCCGGCCTTGACGTCGGCGATCTCCTTGACCAGCACCGCGGCGATCATGCCCGGCACGATCGTGATGAACGGGATGAACATCTTCGGGAAGGAGCCGATGATCGGCGTCTTCCGCGCCGAGGAGATCGAGTCGGACGCCATCGCGCGCTGGACCTCGACGAAGTTCGTCGTCCAGTAGCCGAAGGACAGCACGAAGCCGAGGCCGAAGACGATGCCGACGACCGACAGGAACGAGGAGCTGAAGCCGGTGAGCGCGTCACCGGGCCAGGAGTTGAGCTGCTGCGACGCGGGGGCGATGTCGCCGGGGTGCGCCGAAGCCGCGCTCCGGATCTTGTCCTCGAGGCCACTCCAGCCACCGATGCGGTGCAGGCCGAGCAGGGTCAGCGGCGCGAGGGAGGCGACGATGACGAAGAACTGCAGGACCTCGTTGTAGATCGCGGCGCGGAGACCACCGAGCGTGATGTAGGACAGCACGATCGCGGCGGCCACGATGAGCGCGATCCACAGCGGCCACCCGAGCAGCGCGTGCACGATCGAGCCGAGCAGGTAGAGGTTGATGCCGGCGATGAGGAGCTGCGCGATGGCGAACGACAGTGCGTTGACCAGGTGCGCGCCCGGACCGAAGCGGCGCCGCATGAACTCGGGGACCGAGCGCACCTTGGAGCCGTAGTAGAACGGCATCATCACGACGCCGAGGAACAGCATGGCGGGGATCGCGCCGATCCAGAAGTAGTGCACGGACGGGAGCCCGAACTGGGCACCGTTCGCCGACATGCCCATGATCTCGACCGCGCCCAGGTTGGCCGAGATGAACGCCAGACCCGTCACCCACGCGGGGAGCGAGCGTCCGGAGAGGAAGAAGTCGACGGAGTCGGAGACGCGGCGACTGGCCAGCACTCCGATCCCGAGGACGAACGCGAAGTAGATCGCGATCAGCAGGTAGTCAACGGCGTGCGCATCGATCAACGTGTCGCTGGCGAGCGCCACCACGGGAGCCGCGGCCATAGGTCCACGACCTTTCTTCTCGATTCAGATGTTGTGCCCTGACGGTTTCAGTGTCAGCCCTTCCCCTTGCCCCGATGGCCAGCGACCCACACCTGATGTCAAAACTGACGGCATGGTGACGTTGCAATGACGTCATAGTGATGTCATAGTGGTGCGCATGGACATCACGCCGTACGTCGAAGGCCTCCGCCGCGACCTGCTGGCCGCCGCAGAGGCCGCCGGGCCCGAGGCCCGTGAGACCGCCGAGCGCCTGTCGTACGCGCTCGATCCCGCCGCGCGACTCGCGCTGATGGAGGCGGTCAGCCAGGCCACCTCCGAGATCACCGCCGAGCTTCCCGCCGGCTCCGTCGAGGTCCGCCTCAGTGGGCGCGACCTGGAGTTCCGCGTCGAGACGCCGCCCGCGCCCGCGCCCCCTGTCGAGGCCGAGCCCACGGAGGCCGAGGACGAGGGCTCGCTCGCCCGCATCACCCTGCGCATCCCCGAGTCGGTGAAGGCCCGCGCCGAGGAGTACGCCGCCCGGAGCGGCGCGTCCCTCAACACCTGGCTCGTCAACCTGGTCCGCAACGCGACCCGCGAGGGCGCGATCAACGTGGACATCGACCTCTCCAGCATCCCGTTCCTCGGCGGCCCCGGTGCCGCCCCGCAGGGACGCGGCCCCCACCGGATGACCGGCTGGGCCTGACAACCGACGAGGAAGACACATGGACCACCACTTCGAGACCCCCGGCCCGACCCGGCTCCTCGCCGTTCTCGGCGCCGGGCGCATCGAGGTCCGCGCCGGCGAGCGCGACACGACCGACGTCGTCGTCACCGGGCAGGACGCGGACCAGACCCGCGTCGAGGAGCGCGGCGGCGGCATCGCTGTCGTCGCTCCGCGCCAGCGTGGCCTGTTCGGCCGCAGCGGGATCGACGTCACCGTCGACCTGCCGTCCGGGAGCGACCTCAAGATCAAGACCGGCTCCGCGGAGGTCACCGTGAGCGGTGACGTCGGGTCGGTCGTCGTCCAGACGGGCTCCGGCGGGATCGACGTCGAGCACTCCACCGGCTCGACCGTGCTCGAGACCGGCTCCGGCCAGATCCAGGTCGGCGACAGCGACGGCGACGTACGCGTGAAGTCCGGCTCCGGCGACGTCTCGATCGGGGCCGCCGGTCGCACCGTCGTCGCGTCGGTCGGCTCCGGCGACGTCGAGCTCGGCTCGGTCTCCGGACCCGTGCGGGTCAAGACCGGCTCCGGCACCTTGCGCGTGCACCGGGCCACCGGCGACATCACGCTCAGCACCGGCAGCGGCGACCTCGAGATCGGCTCGATCTCGTCCGGCCGGGTCACCGGCAAGGGCGGGTCGGGCGACATCCGGGTCGGCGTCCCCGCCGGCGTACCGGTCTGGACCGACGTCTCGACCGTCAGCGGTCGGATCAGCTCGACGCTCCCCCGGCTCGGCGAGCCGGGCCCGGGCCAGGACCACGTCGAGGTGCGGGCCCACAGCGGCAGCGGCGACATCACGTTGGTGTCGCTATGAGCGCCTATTCCTTCCTTGGTGGGGCAGCGGTGGCCCCTCGTCGACCCGCCGCCCGCGTCCAGCGGAAGCAGTGCGAGCGAACGGAGAACGACAGTGATCGCCCGACTCGTGTGGCCCCGCGGGGGTCAGCTCCTCATCGCGACGCCCTCGCGCCAGTACCCCATGAAGGCGACCTGTGACCGGTTCAGCCCGAGGTCGGAGACCAGCGCCCGCCTGAGCCCCGTCACGACCTTGGACTCGCCGGCGATCCAGGCGTAGAGCCCGTCCCGACCCTCCGCGCTGAGCGGTTCGCCCGAGGACGAGTACGTCGGGGTCTCCCACAGGTCCGGGTCGACCTCGGCGTCGCTCACCGCAGGTGCACGACCGCCACCCAGGTGGGCGAGCACCGCCGCCGACAGACTGCTCCCGATCGGAGCACCGGCTCGCGGGAGCCAGGTGATCTCGACCCCCGTCGGTCCGCCCAGCGACTGGACGTCCTCCTCCACCGGCACCTCGAGGAACGCCGCGCCGACGGCGTCCTCCGGCAGCAGTGAGAGGATCGACGCCACCGCCGGCACCGCGGTCTCGTCACCCGCCAGCAGCAGCCGCCGGGCGTCGCCCGGCACGAACTCGATGCCGCCGAACGCGACCCCTCGCTTCGGGCAGAGCAGCATGATCCGGTCCCCCACCGCGGCCTCCGCCGCCCACGACGAGCCGGGGCCGTGGGCGCCGGG
Source organism: Nocardioides sp. CER19 (assembly GCF_029846275.1). Classification (GTDB taxonomy): domain Bacteria; phylum Actinomycetota; class Actinomycetes; order Propionibacteriales; family Nocardioidaceae; genus Nocardioides. Next base: position 713,376 of record NZ_JARVWS010000001.1, on the reverse strand, counting down.
GTGCAGCACGAAGTCGACGACGAGACGGGTGTCCTCGCCGTCGCCGAGCACGTCACGGATCGTGTAGGTGCGGACGTGGCCGCGGGCCTCCTCGGGGATCGCGCACCAGTCGGCCCACCAGCTGTCGGCCGACAGCGAGGGCAGGCCCGCCGGCCCGGGCAGCAGCAGCTTGATGCGCTGGTCGTAGAGCGGCCCGTCCACGCCGAAGCGGGCGAGGTCGGGCGAGCCGAGCTCGAGACGGACGTACGACGGCGACAGCCGCTCGGTCCGACGGACCTCGACGGTGGCGAGCAGCGGGCTCATGCGGAGATCTCCTGGTCGACCCGGTGGTGGCGCCCGATCGGCACGACCAGAGGCGTGTGCGAGACGGGGTCGGGGACGACCCGGCAGTCGAGGCCGAAGACCTCGGCGACGAGCTCCTCGGTCACGACCTGCGACGGGGGACCCTCGGCGACGACGGCGCCGTCCTTGAGGGCGACCACGTGGTCGGCGTACCGGGCGGCGAGGTTGAGGTCGTGCAGCACCATCACGACGGTGGTGCCGCGGTTGCGGTTCAGGTCGGCGAGCAGGTCGAGCACCTCGACCTGGTGGCTCACGTCGAGGTAGGTCGTCGGCTCGTCGAGCAGCAGGACGTCGGTCTGCTGGGCGAGAGCCATCGCGATCCAGACCCGCTGCCGCTGGCCGCCGGACAGCTCGTCGACCGCCCGGTCGGCGACGCCGCTCGTGCCGGTCGCGGCGAGCGCCTCGGCGACGGCGAGGTCGTCGGCGGCCGACCAGCGGCGCAGCATCCGCTGGTGCGGGTGCCGGCCACGCGCGACCAGGTCGGCGACGACGATGCCCTCCGGAGCCGTCGGGCTCTGCGGCAGCAGGCCGAGCACCCGGGCGACCTCCCGGGTCGGGAGCCTGTGCAGGTCGTGCCCGTCGAGGACCACCTGGCCCTCGCTCGGCCGGAGCAGGCGCGCGAGCGCTCGCAGCAGGGTCGACTTCCCGCAGGCGTTGGCGCCGACGATCACCGTCACGCGACCGGGCGGGACGACGAGGTCGAGGCCGTCGACGACCGGGCGGTCGCCGTACCCGAGGGTGACGGACTGGGCCGTGAGGAGGTGGTCGGTGGTCACAGGGAGCCTCCCGTGCGGTGGGCGCGGACGAGCAGGTAGACGAGGAACGGGGCGCCGAGCGCGCCGGTGATGACGCCGACCGGGTAGCGCGTGCCGAACACCCACTGGCCGACGAGGTCGGCGCCGAGCACGAGCGCCGATCCGACCAGGGCGGACGGTACGACCAGCGAGATGCCGGGGCCGACGAGACGGGCGGCGATCGGACCGGCCAGGAAGGCCACGAAGGCGATCGGGCCTGCGGCCGCGGTGGCGAAGGCGAGGAGCCCGACGGCGGCCAGGACGGCGAGCAGCCGGGTCCGCTCGACCGGCACACCGAGGGCGGAGGCCGCGTCGTCGCCGAGCCGGAGCAGGTCGAGCCGGCGCTGCTGGGAGAGCAGCAGCGGCGCGACGACGACCGTCCCGATCGCGAGGGGTACGACGACGTCCCAGTCGGCCGAGTTGAGGCTGCCGGTGAGCCAGCGCATGGCCATCTGCAGGTCCCACTGGTCAGCCCGGGCCAGGACGTAGGTGACGACGCTGTGGAGCATCGCCGCGATGCCGATGCCGATGAGGATCAGCCGGGTGCCGACGACGCCGTCCTTGAACGAGAGGACGTAGATCAGCAGCGCGGTCGCCAGGGCCGCGACGATGGCCAGCACCGACACCATCGTCTGGCTCACCGAGAGGAACACGACGGCGAACACCGCTGCCGCGCTCGCGCCCTGCTGGATGCCGATCACGTCGGGGGAGGCGAGCGGGTTGCGCAGCATGGTCTGGAAGGTGACACCACCGGCGCCGAGGCACGCTCCGGCCAGCAGGCCGAGGCAGGCCCGGGGCAGCCGCAGCTCGCCGACGGTGAAGGAGGCGCCGGGCACGTCCTGGCCGGCCACGACGCGCAGCACGTCGCCGAGGCCGTAGAGCGTGTGGCCCACCATCAGGCTGACGGCGAAGAGGACGACGACCACCACGGCGAGGGCACCGACGGCGGCGGCACGACGCGTCGTACGTCGGCGGCGGGCCCGACCGAGTGAGGCGGCGAGATCCAGCGAGGCGGCGGGCGCGCTCACAGCGCACGCATCCTCTGCCGGCGCACGATCGCGATGAAGACGGGAGCGCCGATGAGGGCGGTCATGATCCCGACGTCCACCTCGGACGGCCGCGCGACGAGGCGACCGACGACGTCCGCGGCGGTCAGGAGCAGCGCACCGGCCAGGACGCAGGACGGCAGCAGCCAGCGGTGGTCGGGGCCGACGATGAGGCGGCACAGGTGCGGGACGATCAGTCCGACGAAGGCGATGGGGCCGGCCGCCGACGTGGCGGCCCCGCAGAGCACGACCGCGCCGAGCGCGGCGACGACGCGGGTGGTCGCGACCCGCTGGCCGAGGCCGGCGGCGACGTCGTCGCCCAGAGCGAGGGTGTTGAGGCCCCGGGCCGAGCCGAGGCTCAGGACCGCGCCGACGGCCAGGAAGGGGGCGATCTGCGCGAGCCGGTCCCAGCTCGCGCCGCCGACCCCGCCGATCTGCCAGAAGCGGAACTCGTTCATGACGTCGATGCGCGGGAGCAGGACGGCGCTGACCAGCGAGGAGAGCGCAGCACCGGTCGCGGCACCGGCGAGGGTGAGCTTGAGGGGCGTCGCGCCGCCGCGACCGAGCGAGCCGACGAGGTAGACGAAGACCGCGGCTGCCCCGGCGCCGGCGATCGCGACCCAGACATAGCTGCTCGGCGAGCTCAGGCCGAAGAACGCGATGCCGCTCACGACGGCGAGCGCCGAGCCGTTGGTGATCCCGAGCAGGCCCGGGTCGGCCAGCGGGTTCCGGGTGGCGCCCTGCAGCAGGGCACCCGAGAGGCCGAGCGAGGCGCCGACGAGCAGGGCGAGCACCGTGCGAGGGACCCGCTTCACGACGGCCGCCTGGTCGGAGGTGCCGTCGGCGCCGCCGAGGCCGGTGAGGAGGTCGTGCCACCCGACGAGGCGTACGCCGAGCGCGACCGAGGCAGCGGCCACGACGACCAGCAGCCCGATGACGAGGGTCAGCCAGCCGAGACGGGCTGCCACCGGACGCCGCGTGGCGACGGCGTCCGGTGGCGAGCCGGCTGAGACCAGGGCGGTCACGCGGCCTTGGCGGCCGCGTCGGAGAGCACCTGGAAGTACTCGTCGAGCGTGGCGTCGATGGAGAGCGGGGACGGGTTGGCGGAGGCGGCGAGCGGGGTGCTGTCGGCGAGCACCGCGACGGCACCGTTCTTGATCGCGGGGATCTTCGACAGCAGCGGGTCCTTCTGCATGGCGGCGAGCGTCGAGCCGTCGGTGTTGCCGTAGGTGACGAACACGTCGACGTCGTCGAACGCCTCGGTGTCCTCGGCGCTCACGGTCTGGTAGAACTCCTCGGTCTTCGCCGAGTAGTCCACGACGACCTTCGGCTGCGGGCTCCCGAGGTCGGACAGGAAGCCCGGCCGGGTGTCGTGGGTCGTGTAGAAGCCGACCTGACTCATGTCCTTCGGGTCGATGTAGGAGAAGAGGATCTTCTTGCCGGCCAGCGCCGGGTACTTCGCGAACTCGGCCTTCTCCTTCTCGTGGAGGGCGGCGATCAGCTCCTCGCCCTGCCTCTTCATGCCGAGCGCCTCGGAGTCGAGCTTGATCGTGTCGTCGAGCGAGGTCGCCCAGGGGATGCCCGGGTAGGCGACGGTCGGCGCGATCTTGCTGAGCTTCTCGTAGTCCTCCTCGGTCAGCCCCGAGTACGCCGCGAGGATGACGTCCGGCCGGGTGTCGGCCACGGCCTCGAAGTCGATGCCGTCGGACTCGTCGAAGAGCACCGGCGTCTTCGCGTGGAGCTCGTCGAGCTTGTCCTCGACCCACGGCAGCACGCCGTCGCCGTCGTCGTCGCCCCAGGCGGCCTTGCTCATCCCGACCGGCACGATCCCGAGGGCGAGCGGCACCTCGTGGTTCGACCACGCGACCGTCGCCACCCGCTCCGGCTTCTTCTCGATGACGGTCTCGCCGAGGGCGTGCTCGATGGTGATCGGGTAGCTGGTGTCGTCGGCGGCCGCGGCGGAGGAGCTCGTCGGCGCGTCGTCCGAGGAGTCGGTGCCGCAGGCGGCCAGCGCCAGGGCGGCGAGCGCGGTCACCAGGACGACGCGGAGGGAGGTACGGCGGGGCACGGCATGCCCTCTCTAGTGAGGTAAGACTTACTTAGGACAGCCTAACCATATTTATGGCGGGGTGTGCAAGAGGTCCGCGACCTTTCGAGGCGGAGACGCCGTGGAGGGAGCAGACTGTCCCCCGTGCCGTGGCCGTCCTGGGATGAAGCAGCGTTCGCCAGCGTGCTCGCCCTCTTCCTCGCCCTGGCCTGCCTGCGTCTCCCGCAGGGCCGCGCACGTACGGCGTCGGTGCCCGCGCTCCGCGAGTTCGCGCTGATCAGCGGCCTCTACGCCATCTGGCGGCTGGCCCGGCAGCTGCCGTTCACGCACGAGGCCGGGGCCGTCGAGCGCGGCCGCGAGATCCACCGGATCCAGCAGTGGCTGCACCTACCCGGCGAGATCCACCTCCAGCACGTCGTCGTGCAGCACGACTGGCTGGCTCGGCTGGTCAACGCCTACTACGCGACGCTCCACGTGCCGGCGCTCGTCGCCTTCCTGGTGTGGCTGTGGGTGCGGCACCGCGAGTCCTACCCGCACTGGCGCAACGGGCTGGTCTACGTGACCCTCGGCTGCCTGGTCATCCGGTTCATCCGGGTGGCGCCGCCGCGCTTCATCCCGGAGCTCGGCTTCGTCGACCTGTCGCAGCGGCTCGGCTTCCAGGTCTACGGCAATCCCGGGACCGGCGTGAGCGACCAGTACGCCGCGATGCCGTCGATCCACGTCGCGTGGGCGGCCGTCGTCGCACTCGGCGTGCTGTGCGTCGCGCGCAGTCCCTGGCGCTGGCTGGTGCTGCTGCACCTGCCCGCGACGATGTTCGTCGTCGCCGCGACCGGCCACCACTGGTGGCTCGACGGCGTCGTCGCGCTTCTGCTCCTGTGGGTCGGCCTGTGGGGCGACGCCCGCTGGCGGCGCTCGCGCGCCGCGACCTCAGATCGCCGTGCGGTGGAAGTTCTGGAAGCTGCGTGACGGCGTGGGGCCGCGCTGGCCCTGGTAGCGGCTGCCGTACCTCGCCGAGCCGTAGGGGTGGTCGCTCGGCGACGTCAGGCGGAAGAAGCAGAACTGCCCGATCTTCATGCCCGGGTAGAGCTTGATCGGCAGTGTCGCGACGTTCGCGAGCTCGAGCGTGACGTGGCCGGAGAAGCCGGGGTCGACGAAGCCTGCCGTCGCGTGCGTGAGCAGGCCGAGCCGGCCCAGGGACGACTTGCCCTCGACACGGGCCGCGACGTCGTCGGGCAGCGTGACGGCCTCGTATGTCGACCCGAGCACGAACTCCCCGGGGTGCAGGATGAACGGGTCGTCGCCGTCCGTCTCCACCTGACGCGTCAGCTCCGACTGGTCGACGGCCGGGTCGATCGTGGCGTACTTGTGGTTGTCGAAGACACGGAAGAAGCGGTCCAGCCGGACGTCGATGCTCGACGGCTGGATCATCGCCTCCTCCCAGGGGTCCATGACGATCCGGCCGGCCTCGATCTCGGCGAGGATGTCCCTGTCGCTCAGCAGCACGGGGTCACCCTACCGAGGGCGACCCGCCGGTCGAGCGCTTCGAGGCTCGGGCGCACAATGCTCATCGTGGGAGAGAGCTTCACGAGGTACGTCGCGATCGGAGACTCGTTCACGGAGGGGGTCGGCGATCCCGACCCCGACCGCCCGAACGGGGTGCGTGGCTGGGCCGACCGGGTCGCCGAGGCGCTCGCGGCGACACAGCCCGACTTCGGCTACGCGAACCTGGCCATCCGCGGGCGCAAGCTGCCGCAGATCATCGCCGAGCAGGTGCCGCCGACCCTGGAGCTGCGGCCCGACCTGGTCACGCTGAGCGGGGGCGGCAACGACGTCCTGCGCCCGAAGGCCGACATCGACGGGCTCGCCGCCCTCCTCGACGAGGCGGTCGGCGCGCTGAGCGGGATCGGTGCGACCGTCGTGCTCTTCACGCTCGGCGACACCCGGTCCAACCAGGCCTTCAAGGTGGTCCGCGGCCGCGTCGCGCTCTGGAACGAGTTCGTCCGCGAGGTGGCCGACCGCCACGGTGCCCGCCTCGTCGACGCCTGGCGTGAGCACGACTTCGACCGGCGCCAGCTGCTCGACGAGGACCGCCTGCACCTCAACGCCGCCGGTCACCAGGACATGGCCCTCAAGGTCCTCGAGGCGCTCGGCCTCGACCACGGCCTGGAGCGCCAGGTGCTGGCGTCACTGCCGCCGCTGTCGGCGCGCGAGCTGCGCGCCGAGAACGCCCAGTGGGTGCGGACGTTCCTGCTGCCCTGGATCGCGCGGCGCCTCACCGGGCGCTCGTCGGGCGACGGCCTCGACCCCAAGTACGACGTCCTGACGCCGCCGCGTCCGACGCCACTGGCGCCGGAAGGCGATGCGTGAGGTAGCATCCTCTCCGCGATCTCGACGGGCTCGATCCCCGAGGGAGAAGCACTGCGGATGTAGCTCAGTTGGTAGAGCGTCAGCTTCCCAAGCTGAATGTCGCGAGTTCGAGCCTCGTCATCCGCTCCAGCACCGGAAATCGGTCGACACCGTCGCCATGGTCGATAGCGTGCCGCGGTGACGACGATCGCCGCCTTCTCCGATGTCCACGGCAACACCCCGGCCCTACGAGCCGTGCTCGCCGCCATCGACGACCGGCGGCCGGACGTCGTCGTCGACCTCGGCGACGTCGCGTCCGGCGGCGTCGACCCCCGCGGCACGCTCGACCTCCTCCGCAGCCGTCCCGACATCGTCACGGTGCGCGGCAACCACGAGCGTCAGCTGCTGACCCTGCCCGCCGAGGCGATGGGCGCCTCCGACCGGCTCGCCCACGGACACCTCACCCCCGACGACCGGTCGTGGCTGGCAGGGCTGCCGGAACGGCTCGAGATCCTGCCCGGCGTACTGGCCTTCCACGGCGCTCCCGACGACGACCTTTGCTACCTGCTCGAGACGGTGGGCGACGGCCTGCGGGAGGCCTCCGACGACGAGGTGCTGACCCGCCTCGGCGCCGACGCCGGTCGGTTCGCCGTGTTCCTGTGCGGCCACACGCACCTCCAGCGGACCAGGACCCTGCCCGGCGGCGCCCTGGTGGTGAACCCGGGCAGCGTCGGCTGGCCGGCGTTCGCCGGCGACGAGCCGGCGCCCCACGTCGTCGAGGCGGGCACGCCCCACGCGCGCTTCACCCTGCTCACCGACGCCGACGGGCGGTGGGAGGTCGAGGAGCACGCCATCGACTACGACGTCGAGGAGGCGGCGCGCCTCGCCGAGGCGAACGATCGACCCGACGTCGCCGTCGCCCTGCGGACCGGCCGCCTGGGCTGACCCGCGCGAACCCGGCCGAGCCGTCCGCGGACCGGCGGTTGCCGGTGCCTCACCACCCACCGATCGCCGGCGCGAAGGCCGCGCAGGAGCTCACCGCCGGCACGCCCGGCCCCGCGTCGACGCCGCCACGACGGCCGGGACCCGCACGGGTCCCGGCCGTCGTGCGTCTGCGACCATGCCGACATGGCTGCGTCGTCCGTGTTCGAAGGCTTCCCCGTCGCCGCGCTGGACTTCTACGACGACCTCGAGGTCGACAACACCAGGTCGTTCTGGGAGGCCCACAAGCACGTCTACCAGGAGTCGGTGCTCGCACCGTTCAAGGCGCTCACCACAGCGCTGGAGCCGGAGTTCGGCAGCGCCAAGATCTTCCGCCCCTACCGCGACGTGCGGTTCAGCAAGGACAAGACGCCCTACAAGACCCATCAGGGCGCGTTCGTGGGCGTCGCCGAGGCGACCGGCTACTACCTGGAGCTCTCCCCACGCGGCGTCCGCGTCGGCGGCGGCTTCTACCACGCGCCGAGCGACCGGCTGGCCGCCTTCCGCGCGGCGGTCGTGCACGACCGGTTCGGGCCGGAGCTGGAGAGGCTGCTCGACGGGGTCGAGAAGGACGGCTTCGACATCGGCGGCGAGACGCTGAAGACCACGCCGCGCGGGTTCGACGCCGACCACCCGCGCATCGGGCTGCTGCGGCACAAGTCGCTGGTCGCGGGCCGGTCGCTGGGCTTCGAGCCGGTCATCCACACGGCCGAGCTCGTGGACGTCGTACGCGACGACTGGCGCAGCCTGCGGCCGCTGGTCGAGTGGTGCCGGGAGCGCCTGGCGACCTGACCCTGCGTCAGGGGAGCGCGACGGGCGAGCTGACCTGGACGCTCGCGTCCGGCCGCACGGTGAAGACGCTGACGTGCAGGGCCTTCGTGTCGGGGTTGACGCTGAACGCCTCGAACGTCGCGGGGTGCTGGATGTCGCCCGGGTTCGGCGCCGTCGTGACGTGACCGCCGGCGCTGCCCTGGGTGTACTCGAGCGACGTCCTGCCGTCGTCGGTGGTGTGCTCCTGAGCGCCGATCAGCCGGTAGGAGCGGCCGTCGAGCACCATCGCCGTCTGGCAGCCCTGTTGGGCCAGCCGGGCCCCGAGGAGGTGGTCGTGGAGCAGGACGATGTCGGGCTTGGTCGAGCACGCCTCCCGGGTCGCCGCGTCGAGGAACTCCGGCACGCCGACACCGTCCTCCCGCTCGACCGTGCCGCTCCCGAAGTCGCCGACGGTGGAGACCCGCGGGTCCGCGAGCGAGAGGAGCGAGATGCCCTGGACGTCGTGGGTGCGGTTGTCGGCGACCCGCCAGCCCCGCGCGTCCGCCGCTCGGACGATCTCCGGGGTGTCGTGGAGACCCGGCGCGAACTCGACCGGGACGTTGTCGGAGTAGTAGTCGATCGTGTCGAGCAGGTAGCTCTCGATCGCCTTGCCCGCGAAGGTCAGGTCGCCGCTGTAGGCGATGAAGTCGGCACCGGTCAGCTTCGCGGCCCGGCCCATGATCCGCGCCATCCCGTTGACGTCCTCCAGGTCCTCCCCGGCGATGAAGAGGACGTCGTCCTTGTTCACCCGCAGGTCGGTGCCGCCGAGAGCGGCGTCGAGGTTGTCGGAGGCCTTGTCGTAGAACGCGCTGTGCGGCTCGAGCACCGAGAGGAACGGGACCACCTCGGCCACCAGGCCGTTGACCTCGGTCCCCGCGAGGGCGGTGCCGTTGAAGAACGGGCTGCCGACCACGGCCCGCTCGTCCGGGTCGGCGATGACGTGCGCGGCGACCGCGTGGAGCGAGACCAGGGCGACGGCGCACGACGCGGCGACCACGGTCCGCAGCCGGGCGTTGTAGGCGGTGACGGCGCCGGCGACCTCCGGGGACAGGGCAGCGAGCCGGCGGCGGCGCTGCCGCACGAGCAGCACGCCTCCGATCTCGATGGCCAGCACGGTCCCGAACCCGATCGCCGCCCACCGGACGACGTACGTCCGGGCGGCCTCCCGGATCTCGGCCATGGCCGGAGCCGGGTCGTCGAAGAGCTGGGTGAGGTAGGCGCGGGTCTGCTTGTCCTGCGGGATCAGGCGGTTCCAGTCCAGGCTGAGGTCGAGACCGATGTCGGTCCCCAGGCCGAGTAGGCCGACGTGCGCGTGCTCCGGACGCACGATCGCGCCGCCCTGGATCACGGTGGTGTCGCGGCCGATGACCGGCTTGACCGCCACGCTCTGGCCGGCGACCGACGCGTGGCCCGGCGGCGCGAACCGCACCGCGACGACCGCCCCGGCGACCGGAGCGAGGACGAGCAGCAGGGCGGCGACCACCACTGCCACCGTTCTCCCGATCCTTCGCATCTGGGACACCGTAACGGTGGGGCGGTGACCCCCCGCTTGCACGAGCAAACACCCCGGTCTACGATTTATGTTACCGGCCGGTAGGGCGCACCCGCCGCTATGCGCGCCGGTATCCCTCCCGATCTGGAAAAGGTGGAGCAGTGAGCCACTACAAGAGCAACCTGCGCGACGTCGAGTTCAACCTCTTCGAGGTCTTCGGTCGCGAGAAGGTCCTCGGCACCGGTCCCTACGCCGAGCTGGACGTCGACACCGCCAAGGAGATCCTCGCGGAGATCGACCGCATCGCCCGCGAGGACCTGGCCGACTCGTTCGTCGAGTCCGACCGCACGCCGCCGGTCTTCGACCCCACGACCAACACGGCGCCCGTCCCGGCCGCCTTCAAGAAGTCCTACGACGCGTGGATGGACGCCGGCTTCTGGAGCCTGCAGGCCCCCGCCGAGATCGGCGGCACCGCGGCCCCGCACTCGCTCGTGTGGTCGTCCGCCGAGTTCATCCTCGGCGCCAACGCCCCGATCTGGATGTACGGCTGCGGCCCGTTCTTCTCGAAGGTCGTCTACGAGAACGGCACCGAGCGCGACCGGCGCATCGCCGAGATCATGGTCGAGCGCCTGTGGGGCGCCACCATGGTCCTCACGGAGCCCGACGCGGGCTCCGACGTGGGCGCCGGCAAGACCTACGCCACCCCCAACGAGGACGGCTCCTGGAACATCTCCGGCGTCAAGCGCTTCATCACCAGCGCCGAGTCGGACCTGCAGGAGAACATCCTCCACCTCGTCCTCGCCCGCCCGCGCGGCGTCGACGGCGTCGGCGGGCCGGGCACCAAGGGCCTGTCCCTGTTCCTCGTGCCGAAGTACCACTTCGACCACCAGACCGGCGAGCTCACCGGCGAGCGCAACGGCGTCTACGTCACCAACGTGGAGCACAAGATGGGCATCAAGGTGTCCAACACCTGCGAGCTCACCTTCGGCGACCCGCAGGTCGGCGGCGGCGAGCCCGCCCAGGGCTGGCTGCTCGGCGAGGTCCACGACGGCATCCGCCAGATGTTCGACGTCATCGAGAACGCCCGCATGATGGTCGGCACCAAGGCCATCGCGACCCTCTCGACCGGCTACCTCAACGCGCTCGAGTACGCCAAGAGCCGCGTCCAGGGCGCCGACCTCACGAACGCGGCGAAGGACGCCCCGCGCGTGACGATCACCAACCACCCCGACGTACGCCGCTCGCTCATGGTGCAGAAGTCGTTCGCGGAGGCCATGCGCGCGCTCGTCATCTACACCGCGACGTGGCAGGACGAGGTCTCGATCGCCAAGCACAACGGCGAGTCGGGGTCGGAGCGGGCCAAGCTCGCCGTCGACGTCAACGACCTGCTGCTCCCGATCGTCAAGGGCTACGGCTCGGAGCGGTCGTGGGTGCTGCTGGGCACCGAGGCGCTGCAGACGTTCGGCGGCTCCGGCTTCCTGCAGGAGTACCCGATCGAGCAGTACGTCCGCGACGCCAAGATCGACACCCTCTACGAGGGCACCACCGCGATCCAGGGCCAGGACTTCTTCTTCCGCAAGATCGTGAAGAACCAGGGCGTCGCCCTCGGCCACCTCGCCAACGAGATCAAGGCGTTCCTCGGCGAGGAGGGCCACGGCGAGCTGAAGGAGAGCCGTGCGCTGCTCGCGACGGCGCTCGCGGACGCCGAGGCGATCGTCAGCCACATGTTCAACGACCTGCTGTCCTCCGACCCGAGCGCCGAGACCGGCGACCTCAAGAACATCTACAAGGTCGCGCAGAACACCTCGCGCCTGCTCATGGTGCTCGGCGACGTCGTCTGCGCATGGCTCATGCTGCGCCAGGGCGAGGTCGCGCTGGAGAAGCTGGCCGGCGGCGCCGGCAAGGACAAGTCGTTCTACGAGGGCAAGGTCGCGGCCGCGAAGTTCTTCGCCGCCTACAACCTGCCGAAGCTGAGCGCCGAGCGGGCCATCGCCGAGGCGATCGACAACTCGATCATGGAGATCGACGAGGCCGCCTTCTAGGTCCCGAGACGCCCGCTGGTTGCTCGCGGGCTCCTCGACCAGCACCGCAGGAGCGGCCCCTCCGGCACCAGCCGGAGGGGCCGCTCCTGGCCGTTCGGCCAAAAGTTCCGAGCAGATCGTGGGTCCCTGCACCAAGGACCGAGGTCCCGGGTTAACCTTCGGCGCCCCCTTGACCCACGAGGCCCTCTGGACCCCCTTTGCACATCGCGCAGCACACGTCGAACGAACAGCACGACCCCAGCACCAGCCCCCTCGGACCCCCGGCCTCGCGCCGCCGCCGTTGGCGGCTCGTCATCGCAGTCCTCGCGCTCCTCGCGCTCGCCGTGCCCGATGCGGGCGCCGTCGCCGGCCCCCTCGAGCACGGCACGGCGATGGCCGACCCCAGCGTCGCGAAGGTCGGCCCGCAGCGGTACGTCGCCGTGGCGACCGGCCCGAACGTGCGCCGGCTGATCTCGCGCAACGGCATGCGGTGGCGCCCGATCAGCCCCGCCCTGGCCACCCGGCCGGCCTGGGCGCGCCCCGGCAGCGCCATCTGGGCGGCCGACCTGGTGCACGTCCGCCGCCGCTGGCTGCTCTACTTCGCCGCCCCCGTGCGGGGCATGGGCGAGACCAGCCGGTGCATCGGCGTCGCGGCCGCGCGGACGAGCACGGGCAGGTTCCGCCCGGTGGGCCGACGCCCGCTGGTCTGCCCGCCCGCCGCACGGGCGCCCCGCGCCGAGGACCGGATCCTCGACCGCCGCCGGGCGCGGCCGACGCTGCCGACCATCGGCGCCATCGACCCGTCCGCCTTCGTCGACCGCGGTCGGGTGTTCCTGCTCTACAAGACCGACGGGAAGCCGTCGTCGATCCGCATCCTGCGGCTGCGCGCCAACGGCCTGCACGCCCGCGGGCGGAGCCGGGCGCTGCTGACGAACCGCGGCGTCGTCGAGAACCCGGTCATGGTGCGCCGCGGCCGGTGGCTCTACCTGTTCATGTCGGCCGGCGACTACTCCCGCTGCAGCTATTCGACGGTGTGGCGCCGCAGCCGGAACGTCTTCCGGTGGCGCAACCGGCCGCAGCGGACGCTGCTGGCCAGGCGCAGCACCGGCCTGTGCGGGCCGGGGGGCGCCGACGTCGTCGTCGACCGTCGCTCCGTGCGGCTCTACTTCCACGCGTGGACCTGCCGGAGGTCGGGCCGGCCCTGCGCCGCCTCGTTCCACATGACCGGTCGCACGGGCGGCGGTCCCGTCCGCGCCCTCTACGGCGCGCGGCTGCGGTTCTCCAGGCGCGCGGTGCGGGTCGCGTCCTACATCCGGCCGCACACCCAGGCCGCGCGGCACCACGCGCAGAAGAAGCGGCACCACGCGCGGGCCCACCACGCGCGCCGCCACCACGTGAAGCGCCAGCACGTGAAGCGCCAGCACCACGCCCAGAAGCACCGCAAGCACCGGCCGGCGAAGCGGCACCGCGTCCACCGGCGCCGGTGAGCCGCGGACGGGTGCCGGCGCCGTCCCACGACGTGAGTCCCACGGGTCGGTGAAGAGTCGGGTCGGTCGCGTGGATCCAGCGCGACGAGTGACGGTCGTACGCCGCCCCTAACCTGGGGCACATGACGTGGACCCCCGACCAGATGCCCGACCAGACCGGCCGGACCGCGGTCGTGACCGGACCGAGCGCCGGCGGGCTGGGCTACTTCACGGCACTCGGGCTGCTGCGCGGCGGCGCCCGGGTGGTCCTCGCCGGGCGCAGTCGCGCGAAGCTGGACGAGTCCGCGCAGGGGCTCCTCCGCGAGGTTCCGGGCGGCACGGTGGAGCGGCTGGTGCTCGACCTGACGTCGCTGGAGTCCGTCCGCCTCGCGGCGGCCACCGCCGCGGACCTCGGGACGATCGACCTGCTCGTCAACAACGCCGGCGTGATGGCGACGCCGTACTCCCGCACGGTCGACGGGCTGGAGATCGAGCTCGCGACCAACCACTTCGGGCCTTTCCTGCTCACCGGCCTGCTGCTGGCCCAACTCGCCGAGAGCGACGCGGGGCGCGTCGTCACGGTGTCGTCGACGATGCACCGGATGGCCCGCTCGGCGCCGCTGGCCGAGCCGCGGACCGAGCCTCAGCACTACGGGCCCGTCGGCACCTGGCGGGTCTACGGGCAGACCAAGCTGGCCAACCTGCTCTTCACCTACGAGCTCGACCGGCGGCTGCGAGCGGCCCGCCTGCCGGTGAAGGCGCTGGCCGCGCACCCGGGCGTCGCCACCACGCGGCTGATGCGCAACGGGCCGCTCGAGCGGATCCCCTATGGCCGCCCGATCGTCGAGACGGCCATGCGGGCCGTGTTCCAGACCCCGGCATCCGGTGCCTGGCCGGTGCTGATGGCCGCGACCGCCGACCTGCCCGGTGGCAGCTTCACCGGCCCGGGCCGCACCGGCGAGCTCGCCGGTCCCGCGAAGGTCGTGGACAGCACCCGTCGCTCGCACTCCGCCGCCGACCAGCGAGCGCTCTGGGAGCTCTCCGAGCGCACGGTCGGGTTCAGCTATCCCTGAGGGCCGCCCGCGCCCCGTCCCGGCGGCCAGATGTAGGGCAGGTCGTCGGGGACGCCCGGGAAGAGCGGTCCGTAGTGGTCGGGGTCCTTGCGCAGCAGGGAGGACTGGTGGCTGCGGTGGAACGCCTCGTCACCGAGCCAGAGGGGCAGCTCGCCGGCCTCGGCCAGCTCGGCCTGCTCGCGCACGGTCGTGACACCGGCGGTGGCCAGGTCCGCCCGGATGGTGTCGGCGCACGTGTCCGCGAAGCCGGCCGCCGCCCAGGCACGCGTCGAGGCCAGCCCGTAGGCACCCAGCGCCTCCAGGCACCCCGCCCACATCTTCACTGCCGGGTGGTGCCGCCACGCGTAGTCGGGCCGGACCAGGCCGCGCACGATCTGGATGCACTCCACGCGTTGCTTGCCCAGCCGCTTGCGGTCCAGCACCTCCATGGTGCGGGCGAAGTCGGCGTACGGCAGGAAGGTCTGCACGTGCCCCTGTTACCGCTGGCGCGGCTTGTAGACAGGCGCGACCTTCTTGAACGCCGCCTCGCGGGCGATCTTGGTGTTGGCACCGAACAGCAGGAACGCCTGCTCGATGCGCTCGCGGGCGAACGTGCGGCGCGGCGAGCGGTGCCACGTGTCGTTGAACAGCCGCTTGGCCGCAGCGAGGGCGTCCGGCGACCGCTCGGCGAGCCGCTGGGCGAACGCGGTGGCCGCGACGACCGGGTCGGCGTCCAGCTCGGTGACCAGGCCGAGGTCGCTGGCCTGCTTGCCGCTCAGCATCTCGGCCGTCATCGTGAGCCGCTTGGCGGTGTCGATGCCGACGAGCTCGGAGAGGGCCTGGATGCCCGACATGTCGGGGATGATGCCCCACTTGCCCTCGAGCACCGACCACGTGGAGTCGGGGGTGGCGAACCTGAAGTCGGCGGCGAGCGCGATCTGGACCCCGCCCCCCAGGCAGTGCCCGTGGACGGCCGCGATCACCGGGACCGGCACGCGGCGCCAGGCCCAGCACGCCTCCTGGAACGTGTTGGTGCCCCGCCACGGCCGCGGCGCGAACGCCTTGGCGACGTCGATCGGCTTCTCGAGCGTGCTCGCGAAGTCGAGGCCGGCGCAGAAGGAGTCGCCCTCCCCCGCGATGACGACCGCGCGCAGGGTCTTGTCCTTGCGCAGCTCCCGGGCGGTCGCGACGAGCTCGTCGAGCAGCGGCAGGGTCAGCGCGTTGAGCTTGTCGGGGCGGGCGAGCCGCACCTGGGCGACGCCGTCGGTGGTCGTGCGGGTGACGAGAGCCATGTGCTCAGCCTAGGACATTTCCCTACCCGCGAGTAACCAGGCAGATTTGCCCCATGGCTGACCCGCGCGCAGGAAAACCCGCCACCGAGGCCGACCTCGTCGACGTGCCGCAGCTGGTGACGGCGTACTTCACCCGGACACCCGACCCGGACGACCCCGCGCAGCAGGTCGTCTTCGGGACGTCCGGTCACCGCGGCTCCTCGCTGAGGACCGCCTTCAACGAGGCCCACATCCTCGCCACGACGCAGGCGATCTGCGACTACCGCAAGGAGCAGGGGTACGACGGCCCGCTGTTCCTCGGCCGGGACACCCATGCGCTCTCGGAGCCGGCGTACGTGACGGCGCTGGAGGTGCTCGTCGCCAACGACGTGACGGTGCTGGTGCAGGACGGCTACCAGCCGACGCCTGCGGTGTCGCTCGCGATCCTCACGGCCAACCAGGGCCGGACGAGCGGTTCCGGGCTGGCCGACGGCATCGTCATCACGCCGTCGCACAACCCGCCCGGTGACGGCGGCTTCAAGTACAACCCCCCGCACGGCGGCCCCGCCGGCTCCGACGCCACGGCCGCCATCGCGAAGCGCGCCAACAAGCTGATCAGGAAGGGTCTGAAGAAGGTCGTCAGGACGCCGTACGAGCGCGCGGCGAAGGCGGTCCAGACCTACGACTTCCTGGGCGGCTACGTCGACGCGCTGCCCACGGTCGTCGACCTCGAGGGCATCCGCCTGGCCGGCGTGCGCATCGGCGCGGACCCGCTCGGCGGCGCGTCGGTGGACTACTGGGCACGGATCGCCGAGCAGCACCGGCTCGACCTGACCGTGGTGAACCCGGTCGTCGACCCGACCTGGCGGTTCATGACGCTCGACTGGGACGCGAAGATCCGGATGGACTGCTCCTCGCCCTACGCGATGGCGTCGCTCATCGACCGGCGCGCCGACTACGACCTCGCGACGGGCAACGACGCCGACGCCGACCGGCACGGCATCGTGACGCCCGACGCCGGGCTGATGAACCCCAACCACTTCCTCTCGGTCGCGATCGGCTACCTGTTCGGCGGCGGCCGCAGCTGGGCGCCGAGGGCGCGGATCGGCAAGACGCTCGTCAGCAGCTCGATGATCGACAAGGTAGCCGCCTCGACCGGGCGCGAGCTCGTCGAGGTCCCGGTCGGCTTCAAGTGGTTCGTGCCCGGCCTCATCGACGGGTCGTTCGGGTTCGGCGGCGAGGAGAGCGCCGGGGCGTCGTACCTGCGGCGGGACGGGTCGGTCTGGACCACCGACAAGGACGGTCTCGTCATGTGCCTGCTCGCCTCCGAGATCCTGGCGACGAGCGGGAAGACGCCGTCGCAGCACTACGCGGAGCTCGTCGCGCAGCACGGCGAGCCGGCGTACGAGCGGATCGACGCGGCGGCGACCCGCGAGGAGAAGGCGGCGCTGGCCGCGCTCTCCCCCGAGGCGGTCACCGCGACCGAGCTCGCCGGCGAGCCGATCACCGCGAAGCTCACCGAGGCGCCCGGCAACGGCGCGCCCATCGGCGGGCTCAAGGTGACCACCGAGTCGGCGTGGTTCGCGGCGCGCCCGAGCGGCACCGAGGACGTCTACAAGATCTACGCCGAGTCGTTCCGCGGCTCCGACCACCTGCGGCAGGTGCAGGAGGAGGCCCGGGCCGTCGTCTCGGCCGCGCTGGGGTGACCGTAGGGTCGCCGTCGTGACGGCGACGATCCTGACCCTCGGCGGTGGCGGCTTCTCGATGTCCGAGGACGGCTCCTCCCTCATCGACGACCTCCTGCTGTCGCTGACGGGCAAGGACCGTCCCCGGGTGTGCTTCGTGCCGACGGCCAGCGGCGACTCGAAGGAGTACGCCGACCGCTTCCTGGCCGCGTTCGAGGGGCGCGCCCGGACGAGCGTGCTGTCGCTGTTCTGCCGCGACCCGTGGGGCTACGGGGAGCCGAAGACGCTCCTCGACCAGGACGTCGTCTACGTCGGGGGCGGCTCGACGGCTAACCTGCTCGCCCTCTGGCGGCTGCACGGCGTGGACCGGGTGCTGCGCCAGGCCGCAGAGGAGGGCACGGTGCTCGCCGGGATCAGTGCCGGGATGAACTGCTGGTTCGAGGGGTCCTCGACCGACTCCTACGGGCCGCTGGCGGCACTGCCGGACGGCCTGGGGTTCCTGCCGGGCAGCGCGTGCCCGCACTACCTCGGCGAGGCCGAGCGGCGGGCGGCGTACCACGCGATGGTCGGCAGCGGGCGGCTGCCGGGCGGGCACGCGGCCGACGACGGGGTCGCGCTGCTGTGGCGCGACGGGGCGCTGGTCGAGGCGGTCAGCGAGCGCCCGGACGGGCAGGCGTTCCGCGTCGACCTGGTCGACGGCGAGGTCGTCGAGCGTCCGCTCGAGGTGCGCTACCTCGGGTGAGGGCGTGGCCGGTGGATCGGCTCGCCGCCGCGAAGTGTCACGGTGACACTGTGCGGGTCGGGTGACACTTCGGAGGTGTCACCGGTGGCGCCAAGTGTCACGGTGACACCTGGCGGGTCGGGTGACACGTCGGAGGTGTCACCGGTGGCGCCGAGTGTCACGGTGACACCTGGCGGGTCGGGTGACACTTCGGAGGTGTCAGCGGTGGCGCCACGTGTCACGGTGACACCTGGCGGGTCGCGCGACACTTCGGAGGTGTCACCGGTGGCGCCACGTGTCACGGTGACACCTGGCGGGTCGCGCGACACTTCGGAGGTGTCACCGGTAGCGCCACGTGTCACGGTGACACTGTGCGGGTCGGGCGACACTTCGGAGGTGTCACCGGTAGCGCCACGTGTCACGGTGACACTGTGCGGGTCGGGCGACACTTCGGAGGTGTCACCGGTGGCGCCACATGTCACGGTGACACCTGGGCGACACGTCATCGAGTGGGTGGTCAGCCGTGGGCCGACCGGTTGCGGAGCGCGGTCCAGGCGAGCGTGACGAGGACGGCGCCGACGATCGACCCGATGACGCCGCTCGCCCGCAGCTCGATGCCGTCACCGGAGAGCAGGCTGATCAGCAGGCCGCCGACGAACGAGCCGAGCAGGCCGCTGACGAAGGCCATCGTCCAGTCGATCGGCCGGCCGTGGCGCCCCAGGATCAGCTGTGCTCCCGCGCCGATGAGCATGCCGAACAGGATGATGCCGAGGATGAGCATGCGGCGAACCTAGGTTTGCCGACGCCCCGGCGCCTGACCCGATCCGGGTGATGCCCGGATCGGGTCGCGGGTCAGCACTCAGGCGAAGAGCGTCGAGTCGGGCTGGAGCCCGATGGCCTGGGTCAGCTTGTTGGCGTAGCTGAAGAAGGCGGCGACCTCGATCGCCTCGACGATGCCGGCGTTGGTCAGGCCGACGCGGCGCAGCTTCTCGTAGTCGGCCTCCCCGACGAGGTGCGCCTCGTTGGTGACCTTCGCGGCGAGGTCGACGAGGGCCTGGTCGCGGTCGGAGAACTCGACGAGGTGGTGGTCGTCCGCGATCCGGGCGGCGCGCTCCTTGTCGCCGGTGGCCTTCGCGAGGCCGTAGCGGTGGTTGGCGACGCAGTAGCCGCACTCGTTCTCGTGGGCGACCACGACGGAGATCAGCTCCCGCTCCTGGATCGTCAGGTGGTGGTCGGCGCTGTCGTCCCACAGCGGCCCGTAGATCGCGAGGAGGCGCTCGAGGGTGGCTTCGTTGACGGCGTACCCGCGCAGCCAGTTGGGGACGTAGCCGTAGCTGCTCTGGGCGGCGTCGAACTGGCGCTGCAGCTTCGGCGACACGTCCTCGCGGTCCACGCCGCCGAGGCGGGTGACGAGGTGCTTGGGGAGGACGGGCGTCGTGGTGCCGGGCTCGATGAGTGTGGTGGCCATGCTCTCTCCTCTGAACGATCGGGGACTCGTTTATGTATATCATGTCAGTCTATTTACAAGATTAGATCCGAGTCGTCCCGGAGGAGATCGCGTGACCACCCAGCTGAGCCCTACCGACACGGCGGGCGGGAGCCCGCGCACGCCGTCACTCACCGCCGCGGAGGCGGCGCAGATCGCCGACGCCCTCGCGACCAGCGCCGCGGCCGGGGCCACCGACCGGGACCTGACCCGCACGCACCCGATCGGGCTGCTCACCGAGCTCGCCGGGACGGGTCTCCTGGGCGTCACCGTCCCCCGCAGCGCGGGCGGGTCCGGCCTTCCGCTCTCGGTCTCCGCCGACGTCCTGCGCCGGCTGGCGCGCGGGGACGCCAACCTCGCCCAGCTCGTGCTCTCGCACTTCGTCCTCCTCGACATCGCGTCGCTCGCCGCGGAGCCGGACACGCTCGCCCTCCTCCACGAGGTCGCGACCGGCAGCGGATGGCTGGGCAACGCCACCGCCGAGCGGGGCACGGCGCACGTCTTCGACCGGCGTACGTCGCTGACCCGCCGGCCGGACGGCACGGGCGTGCTGAGCGGCCGGAAGTTCTATGCGACGGGCGCCCTCGGCTCCACCCTCTTCGGCGTCGCCGCGAACCTGGACGGCGACCCCGGACACCCGGTGATCGCCTTCGTCAGCCCGTCGGACGCCGGAGTCGCGATCGACGGCGACTGGACGGCCTTCGGCCAGCGGACCACGGCCAGCGGGTCGGTCCACCTCATCGACGTCCTGGTCCCGTGGGAGCGCGTCATCGACCTGGGCGAGCTGCCGGTGGACCCGCCGCGCAGCCCGGTCGGCGCCTACGACCAGCTGCTGCACGCGGCGATCGACGTCGGCATCGCCCGCGCCGCACTCGAGGACGGCGCCGCGTTCGTGCGCGAGCGGGCCCGGCCGTGGGTGGAGGCGGACGTCGAGCGCGTCGCCGACGAGCAGCTCGTGCAGCACCGCTTCGGACGACTGCGCGCGCTGGTCGCGGCCCTCGAGGCGCTGTTCGCGCGGGCGGGCGCGGCGGTCGACGCCGTCCGGACCGTGCCGGCGCCGACGGAGGAGGCACTCATCGAGGCCTCCCTCGCCGTCGCCGAGGTGAAGGCGCTGGCCCAGGAGGTCGGCCCTGAGGTCGCCACCGAGGTCATCGAGCTGGGCGGCACCTCGTCGGCCGACGAGCGTCACGGCCTCGACCGGCACTGGCGCAACGTGCGCGTCCACTCGCTGCACGACCCGGCCCGGTGGAAGTACGTCCACCTCGGGCGCCACCTGCTCGACGGCACGGCGCCGCCCAAGCACCCGCTGCTCTGACGGCGGCCGCCGCAACGAGACGACGGCCCGCCCGGATCACCGGGCGGGCCGTCGTACGTCGGAGCTGGTCAGCGGGCGGCGGCCCGCGCCTCGAGCTCCTTGAGCATCCGGAGGCGGTTCTTGCCCTTCGCCTTGACGATCTTGCCGACCAGGCGCAGCTGCGAGGGCAGGTTGCGCTTCGTGGTGGTCTCCCACCAGCCGTTCGGGAAGGCCAGCCGGACCGTCTTGTGCCAGGCGCTGTAGACCTGCGCCGGCAACGGTGCCGAGTGGTAGCGCAGGCCGTACTTCTCGAAGATCGCCTGCACGCGCGGCGCGACCTCGGCGTAGCGGTTGGACGGCAGGTCGGGCCAGATGTGGTGCTCGATCTGGTGCGACAGGTTGCCGGTCATGATGTGCATGGCCTTGGAGCCGGAGATGTTGGCGGACCCGATCATCTGGCGGAGGTACCAGTCGCCGCGGGTCTCGTTCTCGGGCAGCTCGTCGAGCTCGAACGTCGCGACGCCCTCCGGGAAGTGACCGCACATGATGACCGCGTGCGACCAGACGTTGCGCACGAGGTTGGCGATCGCGTTCGCGGCGAACGTGGTCGCGAAGGAGGGGCCGGACAGCAGCGGGTGGACGACGTAGTCCTTGGTCGCCTGCTTGCGGATCTTGGTCAGCGTCCCCTGGAGCTGGCGCTTGAACTCCTCCGACCGTTCCTCCTTCGGCACCCGCAGGTTGTCGCCCAGCTTGAGGTCGTAGGCGGCGATGCCGTACTGGAAGATCAGCATGTTGACGAAGTTGAGCGCCGGCTGGATGAGGCAGCGCGGGGTCCACTGCTGCTCCTCGTCGACGCGGACCAGGCCCCAGCCGAGGTCGTTGTCCATGCCGACGATGTTCGTGTAGGTGTGGTGCTCCTCGTTGTGGGCCTTCTTCCAGCCCTCGGCGGTGGCCGCGTTGTCCCAGTCCCACGTGGTCGAGTGGATCTTGGGGTCGCGCATCCAGTCCCACTGGCCGTGGAGGATGTTGTGGCCGATCTCCATGTTGTCGAGGATCTTGGCGACGCTCAGGCCCACCGTGCCCGCGATGAACGCCGGCGGGAACATGCTGCCGAGCAGCACCGCGCGGGAGCCCAGCTCGAGGTAGCGCTGGGTCTTGATCACCCGGTGGATGTAGGCCGCGTCGCGCTCGCCACGACTGGCGATCACCTCGGCGCGGATCGCGTCGAGCTCCTCACCGATCGCCTCGATGTCCTCACGACTGAGGTGGGCGATCGGGCTGTCGGTGGTCTCGAGGCTGGGCTCGTTGACGATGGTCATCTGGCTACCTTTCAGTGGTCGATGACGCACGCGCCGGCTGCGGCGCTGATGCAGGTCTGGATCTGGATGCCGTCGCTCTCACCCGGGTTGGCGACGATGAGGTCGCCGCTGCGCAGGTCACGCACGGCACCCTCCTTGAGGGGCAGGACGCAGCCGAAGCAGATGCCCATCCGGCACCCGCTCGGCATCAGGACGCCGGCTTCCTCGGCGGCATCCAGGATCGGGGTCGCGGCGTCGGTCTCGATCTCCAGGCCGCCGGCCTCGAACCGCACGGTCCCGCCGTCACCGACGACGACGGTGCTGGCCCGGAACTGCTCGGTGAACAGCCCCAGCCCGTTGGTCTCGTGGTGGGCGGCGAGGGCGTCGAGCAGCCCCGCCGGGCCACAGGCGTACGTCGTCCGCTCGGCCAGGTCGGGCACCAGCTCGCCGAGCACGTCGACGTCGAGCACGCCGTGCTGGTCGTCGTACCGCGCGACGAGGTCGATCGCACCGGCGCGGCCGAGCTCCTCCAGGTTGCGGAGGAAGATCGAGTCCGGGCGGCTCGGCGCGATGTGGACGCAGACGATGTCGAGGGCACCCTTGCGCGGGTCGAGCTTGTCGAGGCCCACGACTCCCTCGTCGGTCACCGGGAAGAGGTTGCGCAGCATGCCGATGACCGGCGTGACGCCCGAGCCGGCGGTGACGAAGAGGAGCTTGTGGCCGGCGAGGTCGGGCGGCAGCACGAACTCGCCCTGCGCCTGCTCGAGGTGGACGAGCGTCCCGGGCTTCGCGCGGTGGACCAGGTGGTTGCTGACGATGCCGTCGGGCACCGCCTTGACCGTGATCGAGATGAGGCCGTCGGGACGCGGGCCGTGGGTGAGCGAGTAGGCCCGCCACTGCCGGACGCCGTCGACGTCGATGCCGATCCGGATGTACTGCCCCGGCACGTGGCCGGCCCAGTCGCGCCCCGGCTTGAGGACGATGGTCGCCGCGTCGCGGGTCTCGGGATGGACCGAGACGATGCGGGCACGCAGGTCGGCCCCGGCGCGCAGCGGGTGGAACAGGTCGAGGTAGTCGGCCGGCACCAGCGGCGTCACGGCGGCGTTGGCGATGCGCTCGGCGCGGGCGGCGAGGCGCTCACCCAGGCGGTTCCAGGCAGCCGAACGCCCGGTCGCGGGGCGGGTCGGGAACGCTGTGGCCGTCATACACCCATGGTGACTGAGCGATCTGCGTAAACTCATGTCTGACGCACGTGAATATCTGCATGACATTTGTTCGCAGGAGACAAAGATGGCCCGTCGCTCCCTCCGCCGACGCACCTCCCCCGACATCACGCTGTCGCCAGAGATCGCCGGGCGGCTGCGCGAGCTGCTGCCCCGGGTCGGCGAGGACGTCGTCACCGCGATCATCGCCGAGGTCCCGTCCTACCAGGACGCGCTCTCCGGCGCCATGGGCGAGACGATCCGGACCGCCGTCGGCGTCGCGCTCGGCGGCTTCCTCTCGGTCGCGTCGGGGCAGACCGCGGAGTCGGTGCCGGCCACCCCCGAGGCACTCGAGGGCGCCTACGAGCTGGGGCGCGGCGAGGCCCGCAGCGGACGGACGACCGAGGCGCTGCTGGCCGCCTACCGCATCGGCGCCCGCGTGGCCTGGCGCGAGCTGTCCTCGGAGGCCGTGGCCGCCGGGCTCCCGCCCGAGGCACTGGTCGAGTTCGCCGCGCTCGTCTTCGCCTGGATCGACGAGGTCTCCGACGCCTCGGTCGCCGGGCACGGTGACGAGCTGGCCACCACCGGCCGGGTGCGGCAGCGGCTGCTCGAGCGGCTGGTCCGGCAGCTGCTCGGTGGGGCGACGGCCGAAGTGCTCGACGACGCGGTGGAGCGGGCCGGCTGGCCGGCCCCGACGACGCTGACCGCCGCGCTCGTCCCGCCGTCGCAGGTCAGCTCGGTGCTGGCCCTGGTCTCGCAGGCCACCCTCGTCCTCGAGGACCACCCGGCGGTCGACGACGCCACACTCCTGCTGGTCCCGGACGCGCACGGCCATCGTCGTACGGCGCTGCTGCGGACGTTCGAGGGACGCGGCGCGGTGGTGGGGCCGGCGAAGCCCTGGCGCGAGGCGCGAGCGTCCTATGACCGCGCCGTCCGGGTCCGCGAGGCCGGCTGGGGCGAGGACAGCGAGGCCCACCTGGTGCGACTCGTGCTCGAGGCCGACGCCGACGCCCGCGCCGACCTGCGGGCGTCGGTGCTCGCCCCGCTCGAGGGGCTGCGCCCCGGCACCGCCGAGAAGCTCACCGAGACACTGCGCTCCTGGCTGCTCCACCAGGGCCGCCGGGACGAGGTCGCCGCCGCACTGTTCGTGCACCCGCAGACGGTCCGCTACCGGATGGGGCAGCTCCGGGAGCTCTACGGCGATCGGTTGGAGGACCCGGCGACCGTGCTCGCACTGACGGTGGCGTTGGGTTAGGGGCGCCGCCGCTGCTTGTCACCGTCAGTGACACAGGAGTCAGGCGGCCGCCACCTCCACCTCAGGCTCGGTCTCGGCGGCGGGCTGGGCGCCCGGAGTCCTGAGCAGTACGCCGCCCACGACCGCGGCGGCCAGCGCGAAGAGTGCCCCAGCACCGAACGCCACCTGGAAGCCCCCGGTCAGCGCGGCGGCGTGGGCGACGCCGGAGGACGCGAGTGCGTCGCTGCGCCACGTGGCGGCGCTCGCCAGCACCGCCAGGCCGAGCGCTCCGCCCATCGAGAACGACGTGTTGGCGAGCCCGGAGGCCAAGCCGGCCTCCTCCGGGGCGGCGTCGCTCATCGCGACGATGAGCACCGGGTTGAGGGCCACGCCGGCACCGATGCCGGTGAGCAGCATCGCCGGCAGGACGTCGACGAGGTAGCCGCCGTCGACGGGCACCCGGGCCAGCAGCCCGAGCCCGGCCGCGACGAGGACCAGACCGGCGACGAGCGGCGGCTTCGGTCCGAAGCGGAGGACCAGCTTGTCGGACCAGCGCAGGGAGAACACCGCCATCACCACGGAGGTCGGGAGGAAGGCGAGGCCGACCGCGAGGGCGTCGTACTCGAGGACCTGCTGGAGGTAGAGCGAGCTCAGGAAGAAGGTCGCGAACATCGCACCGGCCCACAGGGCGCCGACGACCTGCGCGACGACCAGGTTGCGGAGCCGGAAGAGGCGCAGCGGCACGATCGGGTGGTCGGTGTGGGCCTCCCAGGCGACGAACACGGCGAGCAGGGCGAGCCCGCCGGCGACGTACGGGAGGGCGGAGCCCACGACGCCGTAGACCAGCAGCACGAGGGCTGTGGTGACCAGGACGGCGCCGACGACGTCGAGGCGTGGCGCGACCGCGGCGACGCGCCGGCGGGGCAGGACGCGGGAGCCGAGCAGCCAGACGCCGACGCCGATCGGGACGTTGACGAGGAAGACCCAGTGCCAGGTCAGGAAGCCGGTGAGCACGCCGCCGAGGAGTACGCCGATGGCGCCACCGCCCGACATGACGAAGCCGTAGACCGCCATCGCCTTCGTGCGCTCGGCCGGGTCGTCGAACAGCCCCATGATGAGGGCGAGCGCGACCGCCGAGACCGCGGCGCCGCCGAGGCCCTGGACCGCACGCCCGGCGACCAGCAGCCCCGAGCTCGGCGCGAACCCGCAGGCGACGCTGGCGAGGGTGAACGCGACGACCGCGCCCAGGAACACGCGCCGGTTGCCGAAGAGGTCGCCGAGACGGCCGCCGAGCAGCAGGAAGCCGCCGTAGGTCAGCATGTAGGCGTTGACCACCCAGGCCAGCGCGGTGGGGGTGAAGCCGAGGTCGCCCTGGATGGCGGGCAGCGCGACGTTCACGATGTTCGTGTCGAGGACGATCATCAGGTTGCCGAGGCAGAGCGTGTAGAGCGCGAGCCAGCGGGCGTGCTTGTCGTTCATCGGTACTCCTCGTGGTGGGTGCTCACACCTCCTCCACGAACGAGACGTGCCGGATCCGACAGGCTCGCCGGCGCTCAGATCCCCTGCCAGGCCGGCTTCGCGGCGTAGACCTCGCGGTAGTAGTCCGCCCGGCGCAGCCTCGCCGCGGCGGCGTCGTCGAGCAGGACGGTCGCGTGCGGGTGCAGCTGCAGCACGCTGGCCGGGCAGGTCGCCGACACCGGGCCCTCGACGGCCGCGGCGACGGCGTCGGCCTTGCGCGACCCGCTGGCGATGAGCACCAGGTGCCGGGCCTCGAGGATGGTGCCCAGGCCTTGGGTCAGCACGTGGACGGGCACGTCGTCGACGGAGCCGAAGAAGCGGGCGTTGTCCTCGCGGGTCCGCTTCGTGAGGGTCTTGATCCGGGTCCGGCTGGCCAGTGAGGAGCCCGGCTCGTTGAAGGCCAGATGGCCGTCGGAGCCGATGCCGAGCAGCTGCAGGTCGACGCCGCCGGCATCGGCGATGAGGCTCTCGTACCGGGCGCCGGCGGTCGGGATCGAGTCCTCGGCCGGGTCGGGGCCGTGCACCCGGGCCTCGGCCAGGCCGAGGCCGTCGGTGAGCTCGCGGTGGATGGTCGCGAGGTAGGTCTGCTCGTGCCCGACCGGCAGGCCGACGTACTCGTCGAGGTTGAACGTCTGCACCTCGTCGTACGACGGCCCGGTGCCGTCCCGGTGCCGGCGGACGAGCTCGGTGTAGATCGGCAGCGGGCTCGACCCGGTGGCCGTCCCGAGCACCGCGGCGGGCTTCGAGCGGACCAGCGCCTCGATCGCGTCGGCGGCCAGCGCCCCGGAGGCCGCGGCCGAGGAGGTGATGACTACTTCCACGAGGAGCTCCTCTTCATCGACGGGGCCCGAGGAGCGCGGCGCCGAGCGCGGCGACCGGGACCTCCGGAGGGAGGACCCGGAGCCTGCCGGCGAGGTCGAGGGCGGCCAGGAACGGAGCCCCCGCCGCCTGGTCCAGCAGTGCCGCGGCGACGGTGACCCGGAGCGGCTCGCCGAGCTGCGCGACGCCGCCGCCGAGGACGACGACGCCCGGGTCGACGGTCAAGCAGAGCACGCGGACGGCCGCGGCGACGCCGGCGGCGAACCGGTCCCGCACCGCGATCGCCTTGGGGTCGCCGGTGGCCGCGGCCTGGAAGAGGGCCTCCGCGGGGTGGCCCTGCGCGACCGGCCACGCGGCGGCCAGCGCGGAACCGGACGCGACCGTCTCGATGCAGCCGGTCTGGCCACAGCTGCAGGGCACCCCCTGCGGGTCGACCGGGAGGTGGCCCACCTCCCCGGCCGCCCCGTGCACGCCGCGGCGCAGCCTCCCCTCGAAGGCGAGGCCTGCGGCGAGGCCGGTGCCGATCGAGAGGTAGACGAGGTCGTCGTGGCCGGTCCGGGCGACGGCACCCAGGGTGGCTGCGTTGGCGTCGTTCTCGACGGTGACGGTGGTGCCCAGCTCGGCCGCGAGGAGGTCGCGCAGCGGCACGCTCTCGCCGATGCCGAGGTTCACGGCGTGGCGCACGACGCCGTGCTCGGCGTCGACCAGGCCCGGGATGCCCACCCCGACCGGCACGGCGAGCGGGTCACCGGTCGCGGCGCGGAGGTCCGCGACGACGTCGGCCGCGGTGGCGACCACTCCGGCCGGGCCGGGCGCGGTCGGCCGGCGTACCTCCGCCACGATCCGGCCCGCCCCGTCGACGGCCACGCCCAGCGTCTTCGTTCCTCCGATGTCGAGCCCGATGCTCGTCACGGTCACCGGTCCCACCCTGCCTTCCTCAGCAGCTCCGTCACGGCCTCGGCTCCCGGACGGGAGTAGCCGCGTGTGCAGATCCTCGCGAACGACCCGTACCCGGGACCAGGCCATCCCCACTCGATCACGACGGGAGTGGCGCCGAGGTCGGCGAGCCGGCCGAGCAGGACGCCGACCTCGGGCCGGCGGTGGGCGTCGCGGACCTGGACGATCAGTGGCCCGCTGCCGAGCACGCTGACGGTGCCGCCGGCCTGGACCACCAGGTCCGGGGGAAGACCCCACGGCACGTCGCCCACGGCGATGTTGGCCCGGCTGTCGACACTGACGATCATCGCGCCCGCGAGGTCCGGCAGCTCGCCCTCGACGACGAGAGCCTGCGCGGCCGCGTCGCGGAGCGCGGTCTCGATACGCTCGCTGGCGCTCGCTACTCGACCACCGGAGTCGGCGCCCGCCCGACCGGCGACGTCGGGGGAGCCGAGTGCCGCGACCCGGGCCGCGGCCTCCTCGAGCCGGGCGAACGCCAGCCGGCCTCCGTCCACCGCGTCGACGATCGCGGCCTGGATCTCGCGGACGAGCGACGCCGGCTTGTCGGGGCCGACGCAGAGGAAGTCGGCGCCGGCCGCGAGCGACAGGACGGCCGCCTCGGGGATGCCTCGCGAGGCGGAGGCGCCGGCCATGTCGAGGGCGTCCGACACGATGACGCCGTCGAAGCCGAGCTCGTCCCGGAGCAGCCCGAGCACCACTGGCGACAGCGTCGCCGGGAGCTCCGGGTCGAGCGCGGGTACGACGATGTGGGACGTCATCACCGCCCGGGTCCCGGCCGCCACCGCCGCCGCGAACGGCAGCAGCTCGCGCTCTCGCAGCGTGGTGAGCGGGACGTCGAGCACCGGCAGCGCGAGGTGGCTGTCCTCGCCGGTGTCGCCATGGCCCGGGAAGTGCTTCACGCAGGCGGCGACGCCGGTCTCCTGCAGGCCGCGCACCCAGGCGGCCACGTGCTCGGCGGCGATCCCGGGGTCGGACCCGAACGAGCGGGTCCCGATCACCGGGTTGTCCGGGTTGGAGTTCACGTCGGCGACCGGCCCGAGGTCGAGGTCGATCCCGGCGGCGGCGAGGTCGGCACCGACCAGGCCGCCGACGGTGCGCGTGAGCGTCAGGTCGTGGAGCGCGCCGAGCGCGGCCGGGCCCGGTACCGGCGACCCGGTGAGCGCGTGCAGCCGCGTGACGTCGCCGCCCTCCTCGTCGGTCGTGATCACGCAGGCCGGGTTGGCGGCGTGGATCGCGGCGGTCAGCGCCGGGACCCCCGAGCCGTCGCCGATGTTGGAGCCGAAGAGGCAGATGCCCCCGAGCCCGGCCCGCAGCAGGTCGGCCCAGTCGTCCGGCAGATCGGGGCCCTCGAAGGAGGGCATCAGCACCTGGAGGGCGAGGTCCTCGGCGGACGCGGAGCTCATCCCTTCACCGCACCCGAGGTCAGCCCGGAGACCATCCGGCCCTGCACGATGAGGAAGAAGACGATGACCGGCACCGCGATGATCGTCGAGGCGGCGAGGACCGCTCCCCAGTCCACGCCCTTCTGGGAGTCGGTGAAGACCGACAGCCACACCGGGAGCGTCTGCTTCGACTCCCGGGTCATCACCACGACGGCGAGGGTGAACTCGTTCCAGGCCTGCAGGAAGCCGAAGACGCCGGTCGCCACCAGGCCGGGCGCGAGGAGCGGGAAGGTGACGCGGAAGAACGCCTGCATCCGCGAGCAGCCGTCGATCATCGCCGCCTCCTCCAGCTCGTAGGGCACCCCCGCCACGAAGCCGCGCAGCGTCCAGATCGTGAAGGGCAGGACGTTGGCGACGTACACGATGGTGAGGCCGACGACGGTGTTGAGGAGGCCGAAGCCCTCGAGCATCTTGTACTGGGAGATGAACAGCCCCTCGACCGGGATCATCTGGATCACCAGCAGCGCGAGGATGAACGAGATCCGGCCGCGGAAGCGGAAGCGGGTCACCGCGACGGCCGCGAGGAACGCGAAGACCAGCGAGATGAGCACCGTCGCCAGGGTGACCATCAGCGACATCGACAGGGCGTCCCAGATGCGGCCGCCGGTCAGGACCCGGCGGTAGTTGGCGAGCGTGCCGCCGAAGGGCACCCAGGTCGGGTCGGGGTTGCGGATCTTGTTCCGCGGCAGGAAGGAGTTGTTGACCATCCAGTAGACCGGGAACGCGCAGACCAGGAAGATCGCGATCCCGGCGAGGTTGGCGCCGAGCCTGCCGGCGGGACTGACACGGTTCGCCATCTCAGGCCTCCTTCTCCTGCTTGAGCATGAGCCGCACGTAGGGAGCCGTCATGACGACCGCCAGCGCGAGCATGAACATGGCGGCCGCCGAGGCGAGGCCGAAGTGGCCTCCGCCGACGCCCTGCCGGTAGATGAACGTGCCGAGCAGGTTGGTCTGCTCGGTGACGCCGCCCGCCTTCTGCAGGTTGAAGATCTGGGTGAAGACGCGCAGGTCCCAGATGATCTGCAGCAGCAGGACGACGTAGAGGACCGGCCGGATCGTCGGCAGTACGACGTGCCGGAACCGCTGCCCGCCCGTCGCGCCGTCGATCTCGGCGGCCTCGACGAGCTCCTCCGGCACCTGCGTGAGGGCGGCGTACATCGTGAACGCGACGAACGGGACGCTCATCCACACCACGATCACCGTGGCGACCCCGAAGAACGACATCGGGTGCAGGAGCCAGGCGTGACCGTCGAAGTCGAGGCCGAGGTGGGTGAGCAGCCAGTTGACGATGCCGTACTGGGTGTCGAAGAGGAACGTCCACACCGTCATCGACGCGACCACCGGCATCGCCCAGGCGAGCAGCAGGCCCGCCTGGACCGCGATCCTGACCACCTTCGACATCCGCATCATGAGCAGCGCGACGGCGAGCCCGAGGCACGCGGTCAGCGCGGCGTTGGCGAGGCAGAAGAGGACGGACCGGAGGACGACCTTCCACAGGTAGGAGTCGGTGACCAGCTCGCGGTAGTTCTGCAGGCCCACCCACTCCGGGGGCTTGCCGAACTGCTGGGCGAGGCCGAAGTCCTGGAAGGACAGGACGACCTGCCGTACGAGCGGGTAGCCCAGCGCGAGGGCCAGGGCGGCGGTGGCAGGAACGAGCAGGCCGTAGGGCAGGGCGTTGACGCTGCGGCGTCGTCGCTCCGGCCCACTGCTCACCGGCGTGCTCGTCTCCGCGGGGAGGACTTCCTGGGTGGTGGTCATGGCGGTTCCAGTCGTCGGTTCAGGAGAGGTCGCGGCGGGCATGGCGCGGGCCTGGTCTCGATGTGTGACCAGCGAGCGATCGCTGGTCGAGCAGCCCGAGCCGCTAGGCGAGGGCGTCTCGAGACCAGGCCCGACGCGCGACTACTTGTTGAGGACCTCGGCGATGTGGCTGTCGGCCTTGTCGGCGAGGGACGCGAGGTCGCCACCCTGCGCGATCTGGGAGAACAGGTCCTCGAGGGTGCGGTCACCCTCGATGAGCGCCCAGTTGGCGGCGGCCGGGGTCAGCTTGGCGTTGCTGGCCGCGGCGATGGTGGCCTGCGCGTACTCGTCCGAGCCGAGCTTGGACGACAGCGAGTTCTTCGCCGGGGTGAGACCGTGGTGGGCGAGGATCGACTGGTAGTCCTCGCTCAGCATGAGGGCGAGCGCCTTCTCGGCCAGGCCCTGGTGCTGGGACTTGGCCGAGATCCCGAGGTCCGAGCCACCCAGGAGCACCGGCGCGGGCTGGCCGTCGGCGCCCGGGACCGGGAAGACGCCCAGGTTCTTGGCGATGTCGGGGCAGCCGGTCTTGGCGTCCTCGAGCATGCCCTTGACCCAGCCGGGGCGCACCATCATGCCGATCTCGCCCGCGCAGAACGGGGTGACGGGGTCGGCCTCGGTGGCATCGGCGGGCGCGCCACTGGCCTGCTTGAAGATCTTCTGGACCGTGGCGAGGCCCTCCTGCGACGCCGGCGAGGAGAGGGCGCCCTTCCAGCTGTCGCCGTCCTTGACCGCGAAGTCGCCGCCGGTGTTCCAGAGGAACGCGGCGCCGTCGCGCCAGTCCTGGCCGGGCAGCCAGAACCCCGAGAAGTTCTTCGGGGTCGGGTTGGCCTTCTTCAGCTTGATGGCGTCGTCCACGAACTCGTCGGTCGTGATCGGGACGGCGGAGATGCCGGCCTTCTTGAAGAGGTCCTTGCGGTAGAAGACGTAGGTCGAGCCCGCGTAGTAGGGGACGGCGAACGTCTTGCCGTCGATCGTGGCGCCGTCGACGAAGCCCTTGAGCAGGTCGTCGCCGCCGAGGTCCGAGAGGTTGTCGGTCAGGTCGCTGAAGGCGCCGGCGGTGGTGAAGGTCGGGGCCTGGGTGTTGCCGACCTCGACGACGTCGGGCGTCTCCTTGTCGCTCGAGAGCGCGGTGGTCAGCTTCTCGACCAGGCCGTCCCACTCCTGCTGCTCGATGGTCAGCGTGGAGCCCGGGTTCTGCTCCTCGAACGTCTTCTTCAGCCAGGCGCGGGCGTCGTCGGGGGTGTCGGCCCCGTTGAGCCAGACGCGGATGTCGGCGGTCTTGCTGCCGCTGTCGGCGCTCTTGTCGTTGCTCGAGCCGTCGCTGCTGCCGCACGCACTGAGGGCGAGCATCGCCCCGACCGCTGCGACCGCGAGTGTCTTCTTCATGCGCACCGCAGTGTTCCTCTCATTCCATGGGGTGTTTCGGGGTGGCGACTCGAGGGCCGAGTCGGTCTGGGGACTCGGCTAGGAGACGCCGAGCTCTCCGGCGAGGACGAGCACTGCCGCTCCGGACAGCACGACGTCGTCGCCGAGGGTCGAGGTGCGGACGACCAGGTGGTCGCCGCTGACGGGCATCGTCCGCGCCCGGATGGTGGCGTCGACGGCCTCGCGCAGCGTGCCGTCGAGCAGCTCGGCGGGTCCGGCCAGGACGACCTCGTGGAGGTTGAGGGTGCCGACGACGGGGGCGAGTACGGCGCCCAGCTGCTCGCCGGCCCGACGCAGCACCGCGTCGGCCCCCGCCTCGTCGGCCGCCATCGCCTGCCGCAACCGCGGGGCGGCGAGCAGGGTCTCGAGGCAGCCGACCCGGCCGCAGGCGCACCGCTCGCCGTCGGGGTCGACGACGACGTGGCCGATCTCGCCGGCCGCCGCGCGGTGGCCGTGCAGCAGTGCCCCGCCGAGGACCAGGCCCGCACCGACACCGATGCCGACCCGGAGGAGCATGAGCCCGCCGTCGGTGTTGCCCTCGCCGAAGGTGTGCTCGCCGAGCACGGCGGTGTTGGCGTCGTTGGCGACGTAGACCGGCAGCCCGAGCGCCTTCCGGAGCCCGTCGGCGAGCGGCTCGTCCGACCAGCCCAGGTTGGGCGCGTCGACGACCGTGCCCGCCGCGTCGACGACGCCGGGGCTGCCGACGCCGACGCCGAGGATCGGGCGGTCGGTGAGGGCGATCAGCTCGGTGGCCAGGCGGTGGAGCAGCGCGACCGCGTCGACGCCGGTCGCACCGGCCAGGGCCAGCTCGTGACGCGCCTTCACCTCGCCGCCGAGGTTGACGATCGCACCGCGCATCCGGTCGTCGGGGCTGAGGTCGATCGCGACGATGTGGGTGGCGTCCGACAGCACCCCCACGAGCGTCGGCGGCTTGCCGACGCGGGTCTCGGCCGGCGCGCCGAGCTCCTCGAGCAGGCCCTCCCCGGCCAGCTCCGCGACCAGGTCGGACACGGTGACCCGGGTCAGGCCGGTGCTCCGCGCCAGGTCCGCCCGGCTCGCCGGGCCCCCACGGAACAGCTCCTGGAGGAGCAGCGCGCGGTGGTGTCGGCGCGCGTCCTCCTGGAGGAGCTTGCCGCGGGGCCGCAGGGGACGCCCGACCGGAGACGGTGACATGTTTGTTAGTTCACCGGATTAACTAATCCTGCGTCAAGCGGTTCGCCGAAGATTTTGTGATCCGGGGCACTCAGCCGGTCAGCGCCGGCTCGTCCGGAGGCGCCAGGGTGAGGATCGCGTCCTCGATCAGGTCGTCGGTCTCGATGTCGGCCTCGACCGTCCGCAGTCGCAGCGCCAGATGGGACTCCACGTCGTCGCCGACCAGGTCGACGGCGGCCACCACGAACAGCCGCTGCGGGCCGACGTACTCGACGTGGAGGTAGGTGATCCGGTCGATCTGCGGGTGGGCGAGCATCCGGCCGAGGACCTGCTGGCGCAGACCCGGGTCGAGCGCCTCCCCCATGAGGTACTCCATGTTGCGTCGCATGAGGAAGACGGCCACCACGGCGAGCAGGAGGCCGATGAGGATGGAGCCGATCGCGTCGTACGCCGCCTCGCCGGTGAGCTGGTGCAACCCGATGCCGGCCGCGGCCAGCGCGATGCCGATCAGGGCGGCGAGGTCCTCGAGGAAGACCGCCCGGACGGTCGGGTTGGAGGTGCGGTCGACGTAGCGCAGCGGGTGCAGGCGGAGCCGCTTGGCGGCGCCGCGGACCTGCCGGGTGGCCTGCAGGAACGACGTGCCCTCGAGGGCCAGCGCAAGGGCCAGGACGACGTAGTTGGCGATGAACGTCGACGACTCCTCGTGGGACGGGTGGAGCAGGTCGGTGACGCCGTGCCAGATCGAGACCATCGCGCCGGCGGAGAAGAGTCCGAAGGCGGCGACGAGCGACCAGATGTAGGTCGCCTGGCCGTAGCCGCGCGGGTGCGCCTCGTCGCGCGGGCGGCCGCCGCGCCGCTCGGCGAGGATGAGGAAGAACTCGTTCCCCGTGTCGGCCCAGGAGTGCGCGGCCTCGGCGACCATGGCGGCCGAGCCGGTGAGGATCGCCGCGGCGGACTTGGCGATCGCCAGCAGGCCGTTGGCGGTCAGCGCGACGATGACGGTGAGGAGCGACTCACCGCCGCCCGACGTCTGAGAGGTGTCCTGGCTGTCCACGCCGGACCCGTATCCCGCCGACGTCCCGCGCATCCGCCCGCCCTCTACGGTGGGGAGCATGCCCGGCCGCTCCCTCGTCGCTCATCGGCGGCGGCACCTGGCGGGTCCGCTCGCCCTGGCCCTGCTGGCCGTGCTCGTCCTGTGCGGTTGCTCGGCCCATCACGGCCGCGCGTCGGCGGACGGTCCGACGCCGGCACCGGTCCCGCCGTCGTCTTCGGGATCGGCGGGGTCGCCTGCCGCCGCGCCGCGGTTCACGCGCTACGTCGCGATCGGCGACTCCTACACCGCCGCGCCCGGCGTGCCCGGGGAGCAGTCCGACGACGGCTGCCTGCGGTCGAGTGGCAACTACCCGCACCTGCTCGCCGCTGCGCTGCCGGTCGCGCGGCTGGTCGACGTCAGCTGCAGCGGCGCCGACACGAGCGACGTGCGGCATCCGCAGCTCGACCGCATCGCACCCCAGCTCGACGCGGTCACCCGCGACACCGACCTGGTGACGATCGGGCTCGGCGGCAACGACGAGGACCTGTTCCACAACCTGCTGGTCTCCTGCCTGGCGCGTCAGTCGAACGAGCGGGCGGCCTGCTCCTCGTTCGGGTCCGGTGTCCCGTCGGTCCTCGACGGGATCGAGCGCAACCTGGTCGCCGTCGTCCGGGCCGTGCGGACGAAGGCGCCGGCGGCGCGGGTGCTGCTGATCGGCTATCCGCAGGTCGCCCCCGCGGGAGGCAGGTGCGCCCAGCGGCCGCTTGCGAACGTGGGCGACCCCCAGGGGCGGCAGGTCAACCGGGGTCTCACCGAGGCGGTCCGGCGGGCCGCCACGGCCACTCGGGCGACGTACGTCGACGTCTGGACCGCCTCTGCCGGCCACGACCTCTGCGCCGCCGACCCGTGGATCAACGACCTCTCCGGTCCGGGCGCCGCGCCGTTCCACCCCTTCGCCGCTGAGCAGGCGGCGGTGGCGCGGCTGGTGGAGGCGGCGGTCATGTAACCGTCGGTTAGGCCATCTTCCCGACCGCTGCAAGGTCCAGGAAGATGACCGCACCGACGGTTACCTGCCCCAGACGACCCGCCCGCCGACCACCGTGAGCGCAGCCGACAGGTCGCGGAGGGCGGCCGGGGAGGCGGCCAGGGGGTCGGCGTCGAGGAGGACCAGGTCGCCGGGCTCGCCGACGCGGGTACGCCGGCCGTCGACCGAGGCGGACAGCGCCTCCCCGGTCGAGAGCGCCTGCTCGGGGTGCCACGGCTCGTCGGCCGGGTCGCCCCGGTGGACGGCGGCCGAGATGGCCAACCAGGGGTCGAGCGGCGCGACGGGAGCGTCCGAGCCGAGCGCGATCGGGACCCCGGCGTCGCGCAGCCAGCGCAGCGCGAACGACCGCTCCCCGCGTCCGGGCCAGACCCGTTCGGACGTCGTGCGGTCGTCGAGGAGGTGGGCCGGCTGCACGCTGGCGGTGAGGCCCAGCCTGGCCAGGTCGGCGACGGCGTCGCGCGTCACCAGCTGGGCGTGCTCGATCGACCCGGCGGCGCCGGTGGCGGCGTAGACGGCGAGGGCCTCGGCCAGCGCCCGGTCGCCGATCGCGTGGGTCGCCACGGTGAAGCCGTTCGCGGTCCCGCGGGTGAGCAGGTCGTGGAGCTCCGCGGCGGACTGGTTGGGCGCGCCGTGGCCGCCGGTGTCGGCGTAGGGCTCGCAGCACCACGCGGTGCGCGTGCCGAGCGAGCCGTCGCTGATGATCTTGAGCGACCCGACGCTCAATCCGGGGGCCAGCTCGGCGCCGGTGCGGAGGCCGGCGGCCAGGGCGGCGTCCAGCGTGTCGGCGTACGCCGACCAGCGCACCCGCAGCAGGTCGCACCCCTCGTCCCAGCGCGATGCCCAGTCGGTCCATGGCGCCCCGAACTCGAAGTCGACGACGCCCACCACGCCGCGCGACGCGGCGCGCGCCAGCACCCGCTGGTAGTCGTCGACGGTCGGTCCGCCGACCAGCGCCGTCAGCCGCGGGTAGGCGTCGAACCACTCCCCCTCGCTGACCACCTCGTCGCGGCGCGCCAGGCCGAGCGCGTCCAGTCCCGCGGTGTTGAGCCAGCCGTGGTGGCAGTCGCTGTTGACCAGCACGACCGGGACGGATCCGCTGACCGCGTCCAGCTCCGCGACCGTGACCGGACGCGACCACGTGCCGGCACGGTGACCCATCCCGACGACCGGGCGCCCGGCGTCGACGGCGCGCGCCACGACGGCCAGCGCCTCCTCCGGCGTGCGGGCCGCGGACAGGTCCAGGCGGCGGGAGGCGATCGCCCACTGCCCGAGGTGCACGTGCGCGTCCCACAGTCCCGGGACCAGCCAGCGGCCGTCGGCGTCGATCTCCGGCACCCCGGCGTCGGGGAGCTCGCGGCCCACGGCGGCCACGGCACCCGACCGCACGAGCACGTCGACCGGCTCGGCGTACGGCTCCCCGTCGAGAGGCACGACACGGGCGGCACGCACGAGCAGGTCGGACATGGCGCACATCATCTACGGTTTGCCCATGGGGACGCGCACGAGGTGGGGCGTGCTGGTCGTCACCGGGCTGGTGGCTGCCGTCGGAGGCTTCGCGATCGCCTCCGTCACGGGCCCCGGCGAGCACCGCACGGCGGTCGCGACGCCCGTCCCGGCTCAGCCGGAGCTGCCCGTCGACCCCTCGACGCCGCCCGCGCAGGACATCGACTACCCCGCGCTGCCGGCGGGGCTGACCTACCAGCCGCAGACGCTCGGTCACGGGGCGTTCACCTGGGACTACGCGGTGCCCAGCAGGTGGAAGCGCTACGGCGCCGACGAGAACCTCCTGGCCAACGAGTACCGCTGGCGCCCACCCGACGAGCCCACCGTCGGCGGGTTCAGCGTGCGGGTGAAGCTCGTCAACACCCACCAGACGCCGGCCGAGATGGTCGCGGCCAAGAAGGCGGCGCTGGCGGCGAGCCCGGACGCCTACGCCGACTTCACCGTCGTGACGGAGACCTCCGACACCCTCGGGTTCACCTACCGCGTGCCGAGCTCCAACACGCTGCGCTACAACACCTTCCACTGGATCACCCAGCCGGGCGAGGACGAGGCCGGCGTGGAGATGTCGGTCGCCGGCCGCGAGCGGGACCGGGCGGGACTCGCCGACCTGCTCTCGAGGGTCTCCGCGAGCTTCAGGCTTCGGTGACCACCCCGCGGGCGCCTGACCCTTCCGACCCCGACATGCGGCGGCGGCGTTCGAGAGGTCAGGGACGCCGGGTCAGGACTCGGTGACGCGGCCGTCCTCGACCCGCAGCTGCCGGGTGGTGTGCACGGCGGCCAGCATCCGCCGGTCGTGGGTGACCAGCAACAGGGTGCCCGGATAGGCGTCGAGCGCCGACTCGAGCTGCTCGATGGCGGGCAGGTCGAGGTGGTTGGTCGGCTCGTCGAGCACCAGCAGGTTGACCCCGCGCGCCTGCAGCAGCGCGAGCGCCGCGCGGGTCCGCTCGCCGGGGCTGAGCGTGGCCGCGGCGCGGAGCACGTGGTCGGCCCGCAGCCCGTACTTCGCCAGCAGCGTGCGGACCTCCTCGGGCGCGAGGTCGGGCGCGTGCGTCCGGAAGGCGTCGACCAGCGCCTCGTCGCCCTCGAAGAGCGCCCGGGCCTGGTCGACCTCGCCGACCACCACACCGGGGCCGAGCGAGCCCGACCCCTCGTCGAGCGGGATGCGGCCGAGGAGCGCGCCGAGGAGGGTCGACTTGCCCGAGCCGTTGGGTCCGGTGATGGCGACCTTGTCGGCCCAGCCGACCTCGAGGCTGACCGGGCCCAGCGTGAAGTCGCCGCGCCTCACGACGGCGTCGCGCAGCACCGCCGTCCGGGCACCCGAGCGGGGCGCCACGGCGATCTCCATGCGCAGCTCCCACTCCTTGCGAGGCTCCTCGACCGCGTCGCGCTCGAGTCGCTCGATGGCCCGCTCCGACTGCCGCACCTTCGACGCCTGCTTCTCCGCCGACTCAGCACGGAAGCGCCTGATCGACTTGTCCGGCTCGTCGTTGATCGAGCGGCGCGCGTTGCGGACGCCCTGGTTGGCCCACGCCCGCTGGGTCTGGATCCGGCCGCCGAGGTCGGCGAGCTTGCCGGCGTACTCCTCGTAGGCCTCGCGAGCGTGGTCCCGGGCGATCTCGCGCTCGCGGAGGTAGGCGTCGTAGCCGCCGCCGTAGAGGTTGACCTGGTGCTGGTGGAGGTCGAGCTCGACCACGCGGTCGATGGTGCGGGCGAGGAACTCGCGATCGTGGCTGACGATGACGACCGGCGCCCGCAGGTCGCGCACGAACCGCTCCAGCCGGTCGAGCCCGTCGAGGTCGAGGTCATTGGTCGGCTCGTCGAGGAGGAAGACGTCGTAGCGGCTCAGCAGCAGGCCGGCCAGGTTGGCCCGCGCCGCCTGGCCGCCGCTCAGGCTCGTCATCTCCTGGTCGAGGTCCACCCCGAGGCCGAGGTCGGCCGCGACCTGCTCGGCCCGCTCGTCGAGGTCGGCCGCACCGAGGGCGAGCCAGCGCTCGAGCGCGGCGGCGTACTCCTCGTCGGCGCCCGGCTCCCCCGCACTGAACCGCTCGGTCGCCGTGTCGAACGCGCTCTGCGCCTCGGCGACGCCGGTCCGGCGAGCCAGGAAGGCCCTGACGGTCTCGCCGGCGCGTCGGTCCGGCTCCTGCGGGAGGTAGCCGATCGTCGCCGTCGGCGGGCTGACCGACACCGTGCCGGCCTCGGGCGCGAGCGCGCCCGCGAGGATCCGGAGGAGGGTCGACTTGCCGGCGCCGTTGGGCCCGACGAGCCCGATCACGTCACCGGCCGCGACGATGAGGTCGAGCCCCTCGAAGAGCGCCGTGGCGCCGTGTCCGGCGGCCAGGCCGGAGGTCTGGATGGTGGCGCTCACTCGGTCGAGCGTATCGGCGGTGTCGACCGGTTTCCGGCGCGGGTGGGCGCGGGAGGCGTCAGAGCCCGTGCACGTGTACGTCGTCCAGGACGGTGTTGGCCGTGACCGGGGAGTCGGCCTTGATCTGCACCCAGAGCAGGCGGTTCTCGGTCACCTGGACGACCCGCTCCACCACCACGCCGGGACAGCCGGTGAACGACACGGTGACCATCTGCTCGCCGGCCGCGGTGCGGTCGGGCAGCGGTTCGCCCGACGCCCGGCACTCGGGGTGCTGCGGGACCTTCACCGGCAGCCGGGTGCCGGGCAGGAGGCCGACGAACACGCCCTGCCCGGCGTGGGTGGCCCAGCCCGACCGGGTCCCGACCGACAGCGCCGGGTAGGAGGTCGCGTCCCCCGCGCCCGCCGGGGGCTGCCAGCCGTCCCGGGCGACGAACCGGTCCCACCCGTCCGGCACGGTGACCGACAGCGCACCCTCGACGTCGTCGATCGTCCGGTCGCCGGCGAGCCGGCGCTCCACCGCCCAGCCCGCGACGCCGCCGACGAGCACCGCCACGACCGCCGCGACGGTCCAGCGCAGCCATCGGCGGCGGGGCGGCATCGGCGGTGAGTCATCGACCGATCCGATCGCGGCTTCGGGTGGAGGTGAGGTGTCGACCGGCTCGAGCGGCTCGACCTGGGCGGCCGGCGCGAAGCGCGCGGTCGGCGGTGCGTGGTCAACCGTCGACGGTCCCGGATCGGGTGACGGCTGGGTCTCGACCGGCTCGACCGGCGAGGAGCCCGGCACCGCGGCGACCGGCTCGAGGCGCACCTCGGGCAGCGCGCCGACGAGTGCGTCCGCGAACGCCGTGACCGACGGCCACCGCTCCTCGGGGTCGCGGGCCAGCGCGCGCCTGACCACGGCGTCGGCCTCGGCGCCGAACCCTTCCGGCAGCGAGGGCGCCGGGCCGGGGTCGGCGGCCGCCTGCAGGCTCCCGTGGTCGTACGGCGGCTCGCCGGCCAGCAGCAGGAAGGCCAGCGCCGCCAGGGAGTACTGGTCGGCACGCGCGTCGGGCGACTCCGCCGCCGCCTGCTCGGGTGCGACGAACAGCGGCGTCCCGGCCACGACCGTGAGCCGGGAGGACAGGTCCAGCGACTTGCCCAGCCCGAGGTCGCCGAGCATCGCCCGCGCCCCCGGGCCGGAGGTCTTGAAGAGCACGTTGCCCGGCTTGACGTCGCGGTGCAGCACGTCGCGGTCGTGCAGGGCCTGCAGCCCGTCGGCGACCTGGCGGACGACGGCGAGGGCCTGACCGGGCGGGAGCCCGTCGGGCAGCCGGTCGGCCAGGCTGCCCTGGTCGGCGTACGTCATGACGAGGTAGGGCCGGCCGTCCTCGAGCTCGCCGGCGTCGTGCACGGACACGACGTGCGGCGAGTCGACCCGTCGCAGGAAACGGCCCTCCTCGACGAACCGCCGGCGGACCTGGTCGTCGAGCGTCCAGTTGTCGGCGAGCACCTTGATCGCAACCGCCGAGTCGAGCTGCGCGTCATAGCCGAGCCAGACCGTCGCGAAGCTGCCCGAGCCGATCCGGCGCCGCACGGCGTAGCGCCCGACGCGATCGAAGGGCACGGCGGCGGGCATGCAGGCATGATGGCATCCGGAGCCGGACGACAGGGGGAACAACCGGGATGACTCCCGACGACATCGACGAGCTCGCCCGGCGGGCCAGGGCCGGCGACCGGGACGCGCTCGAGCAGCTGCTCGGCGCCGTCCGACCGCGGGCCCTGAGCGTCTGCCGGGGCGTGCTCCCCTACCTCCCGGACGCCGAGGACGCCTGCCAGGAGGCGCTGCTCAACGTCGCCAACAAGCTCGGCAGCTGGAACGGTCACGGACGCTTCACCACGTGGATGCACGTCGTCGCCCTCAACTCCGCGCGCACCACCTACCGGCGGATGCGCAACCAGGCGGTCGCCGCCGATCCCGGCGAGCACGGCGCGCTCGACCGACCCGACCCGCGCACCACCTCGGTCATCGCCGGCACCCGGCTCGATCTGCTGGAGGCGATGGAGCGGCTCGAGCGCGACCATCCGCAGTACGTCGAGCCGCTGCTCCTGCGCGACGTCTACGAGCTTCCCTACGAGGAGATCGCGACGCTGCTCGGCGTCCCCCTCGGCACGGTGAAGGCCAACATCCACCACGGCCGGAGGCTTGCCCGTCCGCTGCTCCGCGAGCAGTCATGAGACGCGTCGTCGTCGCCGCCCTGGCGGTGGCGCTGGTGCCCGGGCTGGCCGGACTGGCGGGCTGCGACGGCGGCAGCGACCGGTCGGGGCAGCGATCGGGCACGCACTCGGTCGTCACCGCGAACCCCGACCCGGCGGCGTACGCCGACGCGCGCTCCACCCCCGTCGAGGACTCCGTCTACCCGGAGGTGGGCGATCCCGGGGTGGACGCGCTGCACTACGCGCTCGACGTCTCCTGGGACCCGGAGGCGAAGGTGCTGACCGGTCACGAGCAGCTCCTCTTCCGCGCGACCACCACCGCCGACCACGTCCAGCTCGACCTGGCCGCCGAGATGAGGCCCACCGCGGTGACGCTCGACGGCAGGCGCGTGCGGTTCACGCATCCCGGCAAGGACCTCGTCGTCCAGCAGGACGTCGTCGCCGACCACGCCTACACGCTCGTCCTCGACTACTCCGGCACGCCGACGCCGACGCCCGCTCCGACCAACCGTCCGGACACCGAGACCCTCGGGCTCACCGTCGAGCCGGACGGCGGCCTGTGGACGATGCAGGAGCCCTACGGCGCGTTCACGTGGTACGCCGTCAACGACCAGCCCTCCGACAAGGCGCGCTACGACGTGAGTGTCGACGCGCCCTCCCCCATGGTCGGCGTCAGCAACGGCAAGCTCACGCACCGGTCGACCGACGACGGCCGCACGGAGACCAGCTGGCACCTCGACGAGCCGGCGGCGGCGTACCTGGTCACGCTCGCGGTGGGTCGCTACCAGGAGACGACGGCGACCAGCTCCAGCGGCGTCCCGATCTCCTACTGGACCCCTGTCGGGGACACCGAGCTGCTCCGCAACCTCCAGCGGGCGCCGGCCCTGCTCGACTGGCTCGAGAAGCGGCTCGGGCCCTACCCGTTCGACTCGCTCGGGTTCGTGATCGTCGACAGCAGCAGCGGGATGGAGACGCAGACGATGATCACGCTCGGCAACGACCCGGAGACGGTCGGCCCCGACGTGCTCGTCCACGAGATGGCGCACCAGTGGTACGGCGACGAGGTGACCCCGTCGGACTGGCGCGACGTGTGGATGAACGAGGGCATGGCCATGTATCTCCAGACCACCTGGCAGGACGAGGACTGGAAGCTGCCCCCCGGCGACTCGCTCTCGAGCTGGGCCGGCGAGGAGAGGCGGGCGCGGCGCGCGGACGGTCCGCCGGGCAACTACAAGCGGGACCGCTTCGCCGAGCTCAACGTCTACTTCGGCCCGGCGTTCATGTGGCAGCGGCTCCGCACGATGATCGGCGACGACGCTTTCTGGAGCATGGTCCGCGCCTGGCCGGCGGCCCGCGCGGAGCGCTCCACGGGACGCGACGACTACCTGCGCTGGATCGAGCAGCGGACGGGACGCGACCTGTCCTCCTTCTTCCAGCAGTGGCTGATGAGCCCGACTACTCCTCGGTAACCTCGGCGCCATGCCTCGACTGACCGCGCGCGAGCTCATCGACCTGGTCCTCGACGACGGCTCCTGGATCTCCTGGGACACCCCGCCCGCCAGAGCCGGGTTCTCCGAGTCGTACGTCGCCGAGCTGCAGGCGGCCGAGGAGAGGACCGGCGTCGACGAGTCGGTCCTCACCGGCGAGGGCACGATGCTCGGCCGCCGGGTGGCCGTCCTGGTCAGCGAGTTCCGGTTCCTCGCCGGCTCGATCGGCCGCGACGCCGCCGACCGGCTGGTCGCGGCCGTGAAGCGGGCGACCGCCGACGGGCTCCCGCTGCTGGCCGCGCCCGCCTCGGGCGGCACCCGCATGCAGGAGGGCACCCCGGCGTTCGTCCAGATGGTGCGGATCACCGAGGCGGTCTCGGCGCACAAGGCGGCCGGCCTGCCCTACCTCGTCTACCTGCGCCACCCGACCACCGGCGGGGTGATGGCCTCGTGGGGCTCGCTCGGGCACGTCACGGTCGGCGAGCCCGGCGCCCTGCTCGGCTTCCTCGGGCCGAAGGTGTTCGAGCTGCTCAACGACCACCCGTTCCCCGCCGGCGTGCAGGTCGCGGAGAACCTCTACTCGCACGGCATCATCGACGCCGTCCTGCCGCCCGAGCAGATCGCCGGGATCCTCGACCGGGCGCTCACGATCCTCCAGAGCCGTC
Organism: Nocardioides sp. CER19; assembly: GCF_029846275.1. Classification (GTDB taxonomy): domain Bacteria; phylum Actinomycetota; class Actinomycetes; order Propionibacteriales; family Nocardioidaceae; genus Nocardioides. Next base: position 669,387 of record NZ_JARVWS010000001.1, on the reverse strand, counting down.
CCCGTCTCGATACGCCCTCGCCCAGCGACTCAGGCCCTTCGACCAGCGAGGCGTTCGATGGTCGAGGAGCGAGCGCCAGCGATGCCTTCGATGGTCGAGTAGCGAGCGCCAGCGGTGCCTTCGATGGTCGAGTAGCGAGCGCCAGCGAGCGTATCGAGACCCCGGCGATCGAGACCTGGGACGCGGTCACCCGCTCGCGCCGCGCGGACCGGCCCGGGGTGCGCCGGCTGCTGAAGACCGCGGCCGCTGACGTCGTACCGCTGAATGGCACGGGGCAGGGCGAGCGCGACCCCGCGCTCATCATCGCGCTGGCGCGGTTCGGCGACGCGCCGTGCGTGCTGCTGGCGCAGGACCGGCGCGAGCAGGCGCAGCAGGCGTTCGGCCCGCAGGCGCTGCGCGAGGCCCAGCGCGGGCTGCGGCTCGCCGAGGACCTCGGCCTCCCGGTGCTCACCGTCATCGACACCCGCGGGGCCGCGCTCTCGCCGGAGGCCGAGAACGGCGGCCTGGCCGGCGAGATCGCCCGCTGCATCGACGGCCTCGTGCGGGTGCAGGCGCCGACCCTGTGCCTCATGCTCGGCGAGGGCAACGGCGGCGGCGCGCTGGCGTTCCTCCCCGCGGACCGGGTCGTCGCGACCCAGCACGCGTGGCTCTCGCCGCTGCCGCCGGAGGGCGCCTCGGCGATCGTCCACGGCGACACGACCCACGCCGCCGACATGGCCCGTGCCCAGCACGTGCTCGCGGTCGACCTCGCCGGGCGCGGCATCGTCGACCGGATCATCCCCGAGCTGCCCGACGCCGCCGACGAGCCGGACGAGTTCTGCCACCGGGTCGGTGGGGTGATCGAGGCCGAGCTGGCCGCCCTGCTGGCCGCCGGGCCGGGATCGCCGGCCGCCCGGGCGGCGCGGTACGCCTGAGGGCGTGGTGGGGGTCGCAGCGGTGTAACCGCCGGGCCGTGCCGCCTGCGCAGCGACACCCCCGCACCCCGGCCTCGGAGCGAGAGCCACTCCGATCGGCTGAGCGCCGTCAGGGGCTGATGCCGTCGCGCATCGCGGCGGCGACGTCGGCCAGGAAGGCCGACCCGGTGGCCCCGTCGATGTGACGGTGGTCGAAGCTCAGCGCCAGCGTGCAGACGTCGCGCACCGCCAGCCGATCCTCCCCGTCGGCCGACACGACCCACGGCCGCTTCGACACCGCGCCGAAGCACAGGATCGCGGACTCGCCGGGATTGATGATGGGCGTGCCGCCCTCCATGCCGAACGGGCCGACGTTCGTGATCGTGAACGTCCCGCCCTGCTGCTCGGCGGGCTGTGTCTTCCCCTCGCGGGCGACGTCGGTCAGGCCGTTGATCGCCCGGCCGAGATCGGGGCCGCTCATCAGGTCGGCGTCCTTGATGTTGGGCACGACCAGGCCGCGCGGTGTCGCGGCGGCGACACCGAGGTTGACGTAGTGGCGCAGCACGACCTCCTGGGCAGGCTCGTCCCACACCGCGTTGAGCAGCGGGTGCGTGCGCAGCGCCTCGACGCAGGCGCGGGCCAGCACGAGCAGCGGGCTGACCCGCACGCCGGCGTACGCCGGGTCCTGCTTGAGCCGCGCGACCAGACGCGTCGTCTCGGTGACGTCCACGGTCGTCCAGATGGTCACGTGCGGAACGGTGAAGGCGCTGGCCGCCATGGCCTGGCCCATCATCTTGCGCACGCCCTTGATCGGCTCGCGGGTGACCCGGCCGGTGTAGACGACGGGTGGGGCCTCGATGCGCTCGCTGGCGCTCGCTCCTCGACCACCGACCTCGCTCGCTCCTCGACCTCCGGCACCGGCGAGGTCCTCGCGGGTGACGTCGCCGTTCGGGCCGGTCGGGGTGACCGTCCGCAGGTCGATGCCCGCCTCGCGCGCGGCCAGCCGCACCGGCGGCTTGGCGAGCACGGGGCCCGACGCGGCGGCCTGCTGGCCCCCCGCCCGCGCCGAGGACGCACGCCGGGCGCGCCGCTGCGTCGCCGCCTCGCGGGGTCCGTAGCCGACGAGCGTCCCGGGCGAGTCGCTCGCGGGTTCCTCGGCGGCCGACGAGGTGTCCGCAGAGGTGTGCGCCGCAGCGGCGGGAACGAACTCGCTCGGCTGGGCGCCGCTGCCGATCCGGATGATCGGGGTGCCGACCTCGACGTTGGTGCCCACCTCGACCAGGATCGCCTCGACGATGCCGGCGTAGGGCGAGGGGAGCTCGACGACCGACTTCGCGGTCTCGATCTCGCAGACGATGTCGTTGACCTGCACCGTGTCGCCGACGGCGACCCGCCACGAGACCAGCTCGGCCTCGACGAGACCCTCGCCGACGTCGGGGAGCTTGAACTCCTGGGCAGTCGTCGTCACCACGCAAAGCTCCTGTCCACGGCGTCGAGAACACGGTCGAGGTCGGGCAGCCACTGGTGCTCGGCCCGGGCGGGCGGGTAGGGCGTGTCGAGCCCGCCGACGCGCAGCACGGGCGCTTCGAGGGAGTAGAAGCACGACTCGGTGAGCCGCGCGGCCACCTCCGCACCGACGCCGAGGTTGACGTGCGCCTCGTGGACGACGAGGCAGCGGCCGGTGCGACGTACGGACTCCTCGACGGGACCGAGGTCGAGCGGGGAGAGGGTGCGCAGGTCGATGACCTCGAGCGAGCGGCCCTCGCCGGCCGCGGCGTCGGCGGCACGGAGGGCGACGCCGACCGTCGGGCCATAGGCGCAGACCGTGACGTCGTCGCCCTCGCGGGCGACCTTCGAGGTGAAGAGCGGGTCGGGCGTGGCGTCGAGGTCCACCTCGACGGCGCCGGCGTGGTACTGCCGCTTCGGCTCGAGGAAGATCACCGGGTCGGGCGAGGCGATCGCCTGCTGGATCATCCAATAGGCGTCCGCCGGGTTGGAGCAGGCCACGACCTTGAGGCCGGGGGTGTGCGCGAACTGCGCCTCCGGCGACTCGCTGTGGTGCTCCACGGCGCCGATGCCGCCGCCGAAGGGGATCCGGATGACCATCGGCATCGGGATCCGCCCGCCGGAGCGGAAGTGGAACTTGGCGACCTGGGTGACGATCTGGTCGTAGGCGGGGTAGACGAAGCCGTCGAACTGGATCTCGACGACGGGCTTGTAGCCGCGCAGGGCCATGCCGACGGCGGTGCCGACGATGCCGGACTCGGCCAGCGGCGAGTCGACGACCCGGTCCTCGCCGAAGTCCTTCTGCAGCCCGTCGGTGACGCGGAAGACGCCGCCGAGCCGGCCGATGTCCTCACCCATCAGGACGACCTTCGGGTCGTCCTCCATCGCCTTGCGGAGCCCCGCGTTGAGGGCCTTGGCGAGCGTGAGCTTCATCGTGGTCATCGCACTGCCTCCTCGAACGAGCCGACGTAGTCGGCGAACTCGTCGCGCTGGTCGGCGAGCTCCGGCGAGATCTCGGTGTAGACCCGGTCGAACAGGTCGGTCACGACCGGCTCCGGCAGCTGGCGGCAGCCCTCGCGCAGGTGGACGCCGAGCTCCTCGGCCTCGCGCGCCACCTGCTCGAAGAACTCGCCGTCGGCGAGCCCGTTGCGGCGCAGGTGCGCCTCGACGCGGGCGATCGGGTCGCGCAGCTTCCAGTGCTCGACCTCGTCGGAGTGGCGGTAGCGGGTCGGGTCGTCGGTCGTGGTGTGGGCGCCCATCCGGTAGGTGTAGGCCTCCACCAACGTGGGGCCACCGCCGTCACGGGCCCGCTGCAGGGCCGACTGCATGACGGCGTACGTCGCGAGGACGTCGTTGCCGTCGACCCGGATGCCCGGGAAGCCGAAGCCGTCGGCCCGGCGGTAGAGCGGGATGACCGACTGGCGGGTCGTCGGCTCGGAGATCGCCCACTGGTTGTTCTGGCAGAAGAAGACGACCGGCGCCTGGTAGGACGCGGCGAAGACGAACGCCTCGTTGACGTCGCCCTGCGAGGTCGCACCGTCGCCGAGGTGGGCGACGACGGCGGTGTCGCGGTCGGGGTCGCCGGTGCCGACGACACCGTCGCGCTGCACGCCCATGGCGTAGCCGGTGGCGTGCAGCGTCTGCGCGCCGATCACGATCGTGTAGAGGTTGAAGTTGTGGTCGGACGGGTTCCACCCGCCGAAGTCGACGCCGCGGAAGAGGCCGAGCAGCCTCAGCGGGTCGACGCCGCGGCACCAGGCGACGCCGTGCTCGCGGTAGGTCGGGAAGACGTAGTCCTGCTGGCGCAGCGCCCGTCCGGCGCCGATCTGCGCGGCCTCCTGGCCGAGCAGCTGGGCCCAGATGCCCAGCTCACCGTGGCGCTGCAGCGCGGTCGCCTCCACGTCGAGGCGGCGCGTCAGCACCATGTCGCGGTAGAGACCACGGACGGTCTCGTCGTCCCCGGTGAAGGAGTAGTCAGGGTGCTCGACCCGCTCTCCTTCGGGGGTCAGCAGCTGCACGAAGTCCACGTCGGGCACGGCGCGCTCTCCTCACACCTCGGGCGGTCTGCCGGGGTCACCGGACCCACCGCACTCCAGACGGTCCACGCGCGCGGGGGTGGTGCGGCGCGTGTGACCTGGCCCACAGCCGGGCTGACGCCAACGTACCCGCTACCTCTGGGTAGACCGAATCAACCACGCGCGGCGTCCGCAGGGCGTCGCAGGGTGTCCCACGGCGTCGTCAGGCGCGCCCGTGCGGCTCCAGCCAGACCGACTCGTCCGGGCCCTGCGGGACGATCCCGGACGGGTTGATGTCGGTGTGGACGACGTAGTAGTGACGCTTGATCTGGTCGAAGTCGGTGTTCTCCCCGAACCCGGGTGTCTGGAAGAGGTCGCGCGCGTAGGCCCACAGCACCGGCATCTCGGTCAGCTTGTTGCGGTTGCACTTGAAGTGCCCGTGGTAGACCGCGTCGAACCGCGCGAGGGTGGTGAAGAGCCGTACGTCGGCCTCGGTGATCGAGTCGCCCATGAGGTAGCGGCGGTCGGCGAGGCGCGCCTCCAGCCAGTCCATCGCGTCCCACAGGCGCGTGTAGGCGGCGTCGTACGCCTCCTGCGAGCCGGCGAAGCCGCAGCGGTAGACGCCGTTGTTGACCTCGGTGAAGATGCGCTCCATCACCTGGTCCATCTCCTCGCGCACGGCCTCGGGCCACAGGTCCGGCGCGTCGGCCTTGTGGAAGTCCTTCCACTCGAAGAACAGGTCGTGGGTGATCCACGGGAAGTCGTTGGTGACGACCTGCCCGGTCGGCACGTCGACGATCGCGGGGACGGTGATGCCGCGCGGGTACTCGGGGTAGCGCTCGAAGTAGGCCTCCTGCAGCCGCTCGATGCCGAGCACCGGGTCCCGACCGTCGGGGTCGAGGTCGAAGGTCCAGCTACGCCGGTCGTGGGTGGGGCCGGCCAGGCCGAGCGAGATGACGTCCTCGAGGCCGAGCAGCTGGCGCACGATGATCGACCGGTTGGCCCACGGGCAGGCCTTCGCGGCGATCAGCCGGTAGCGCCCCGGCTCGACCGGCCACAGCGGGACGGTCGCCGGGCCGCGCTCCGGCACCTGGGCGTCCTTGGTGATCCGGTCGGGGATATACCGCATGTCGCGGTCGAAGTCCTCGCCCTTCTCGACGTACGTCGGCGTGAGGTCGTCGCTCATGCTCGTCACGGTATCCACGGAGCGCTCCGGGGACGCCGTCGGCTCGAGGCGTCAGTGGGGGGCTCAGTGGCCGGCTCAGTGGGGGAAGGACTCCGCAAGCCGGACGAGGCGGTCGTTGCCCTCCGGCTCCCCGATCGAGACCCGCACGCCGTCGGTGCCGAGCGGGCGGACGGTGATGCCGGCCGCCTCGGCCGCCTCGACGAACGCCGGGATCCGGTCACCGTCGAGGTCGAACCAGACGAAGTTGCCCTGAGCATCAGGGATCTTCCAACCGGCCGCCCGGACCGCCTCCACCACGCGGGTGCGCTCGGCGACGAGCGCCTCGACCCGCTCCTCCAGCTCGGGCCGCGCCTGCAGCGAGGCCACCGCGGCCGCCTGCGCGACCAGGTTGACGCCGAAGGGGAGCGTCACCGCCCGCAGCGCGGCGGCGACCGACGTCGGGGCGATGCAGTAGCCGACCCGGAAGCCGGCCATGCCGTAGGCCTTGGAGAACGTGCGCAGCACCGCGACGTTGTCGTGCCGGCGGTAGGTCGCGACCCCGTCCACCGGGTCCCCGATGCGGACGAACTCGATGTAGGCCTCGTCCAGCAGCACCAGCACGTCGTCGGGCACGCGGGCGAGGAACGCGTCGACCTCGGTCTGGGTGAGCGCAGGGCCCGTGGGGTTGTTGGGGCTGCACAGCAGCACGACCTTCGTCCGCGGCCCGATCGCCGCCGCGATCGCGTCGAGGTCGTGGCGGCCGTCGGCGGTGGTGGGCACCTGGACCGACGAGGCGCCGGCCGCGAGGACGGCGATCGGATAGGCCTCGAAGGAGCGCCACGCGTAGACGACCTCGTCGCCCGGCTCGCAGAACGCGCTCAGCAGCCCGTAGATGAGCCCGGTGGAGCCCGTCGCGACCGCCAGGTCGGTCACCGGGACGCCGTAGGTCTCGGCGAGGGCGGCGTAGAGCGCGGTGTTGCCCATGTCGGGGTAGCGGTTCATCGACGCCGCCGCGGTCACCGCGGCCTCGAGGACGCCGGGAAGCGGCGGGTAGGGGTTCTCGTTGGACGAGAGCTTGAAGGCGTCGGCTGCGGCGGGCTTGCCGGCGACGTAGGCCGGCATGGCGGCGACGCTCGGGCGGGGTTGCGGACCTGTCACGGGGGTCAGCGTAGGAGGTCCCGCCGGCGGGTGGGCCGCATCAGGCGGCGAGCGGCGAGGAGCAGCAGGCCCAGGAGGACGCCGATGACGGCGCCGGTCGCGTTCTCGATGAGGTCCGTGACGTCGCAGGCCCGGTCGATGCGGGCCAGCACGAGCTGGGTCCACTCGATGCCGGCCGAGTACGCCGCGAGGACGACGAGGCCGAGCGGGATCGTGATCCAGGCATGCCGCCAGCGCGTCGCCACCACGACCAGCAGCACGCCGGACGGCACGAAGAGCAGCGTGTTGAGCAGCCGCTGACCGCTGGCGAAGATCCAGAACCCCTGCGGCGCCGGCCCGCCGATGTCCCACGAGCAGGTCTCGAGACGTCCCTCGGCGGGGACGATCCCCGGGGCGCCGTACGCCGGGATGAGGGTGACCAGCCCGATCACGGTCAGCGACCACAGCAGTGCCGCCGTCGCCCACGCCGCCCGCCACCCCAGTCGCCGGGTGGCGACCAGCGCCGCCGTGGCCAGGGCCACGCCCGAGACCACGGCGCCGAGCAGCATGATCGAGACGCCGCCGAACGGGAACACGGCACCGACCCTAGGGGGCGGGGTCCAAGCCGATGTAGCCCGGCGGCGCGCTCGCCGGCACCCCACAGCCGCTGTGCTTGACTGACCGATGTGAGGTTCATCGGCTGGCTGCTCAGCAATGCCGTCGCGCTGGCGGTGGCCGCGTGGCTGATCGACGGGATCAAGTTCACCGGGCCGACGCAGGGCATGGAGGAGGTCAAGCACAAGCTGCTGCCGCTGCTCGGGGTCGCGCTCATCCTCGGCATCGTCAGCGCGCTGGTGAAGCCGGTGCTCACGATCCTCAGCCTGCCGGTCGTGATCCTGACGCTCGGGCTGTTCCTGCTGGTCATCAATGCCGCGATGCTCCTGCTCACCGGCTGGCTGGCCGGCAAGCTCGGCATCGGCTTCGAGGTGACCGGGTTCTGGCCGGCGGTCGGCGGCGCCATCGTCATCACGATCGTCGAGTGGTTCGTCGACAAGGTCTTCGACCAGTGATCCCTGCCCCGCGGGTCGAGGGGAGGTACGCCGTCGCGCTGGTCTGCCTCGGCAACATCTGCCGGTCCCCGATGGCCGACGTGGTGCTGCAGCAGCGGCTGCAGGAGCGGCTGGCCGGGCGGGACGGCGTCGAGGTGCGCAGTGCCGGCACCGGCGACTGGCACGTCGGCCACCCGATGGACGAGCGGGCAGCCGCCACGTTGCGGGAGCACGGCTACGACCCGAGTCGGCACCGCGCCCAGCAGGTCAGCCCGGACTGGCTCGACACCTTCGACCTGGTCCTCGCCATGGACGAGAGCAACCTGCGCGACCTGGGCGGCCGCAGCGACCGCGTCCGGCTCTTCCGGGACTTCGACCCCGTGGGCACCGGTGGCGAGGTACCGGACCCCTACTACGGTGGCGACGAAGGTTTCGAGGAGGTGCTGGCGATGGTGGAGCGGACCGCCGACGCGTTGGTCGAGGAGCTGCGCGACCAGTGAGCCGGGCCTCGGTGGTGTCGCGTCGTGCTGAGGAGCTCCTCGGCACACCGGTCGTCGCCACCTCGCCCGTCGCCGGCGGCGACGTCGCCCGCGCGACCAAGCTGCGCCTCAACGACGGCAGCGTCGCGCTGATGAAGACGCTGCCCCACCCGCCCCAGGGCTTCTTCCCGGCGGAGGCACGTGGGCTGGCCTGGCTGGCCGAGGTCGGCCTCCCCGTCCCGGACCTGCTCGCCGCCGCCGAGGACTGCGTGATCCTGCGCTGGATCGAGCCGGGCAAGCCGTCCGGCGAGGGCGCCGAGGCGCTCGGCCGGGCCCTGGCCTCGGCCCACCGGCACCCGTGCGACGGCTACGGCCTGGACACCGACGGCTTCATCGGCACGCTCCCGCTGCCCAACCGGCCGGCGCCGACCTGGCCCGAGTTCTACGCCACCCGCCGGCTGCTGCCCTACCTCAAGCTCGCGCACGACCGTGGCGCGATCGACGACGACCACGCCCGCACGATCGAGGCCGTCGTACCCCGCCTTGCCGACCTCGTCCCCGACGAGCCGCCGGCCCGGCTCCACGGCGACCTGTGGAACGGCAACGTCATCTGGGGCACCGACGGCCGCGCGTGGGTGATCGACCCGGCGGCCTACTGCGGCCACCGCGAGATGGACCTGGCGATGCTCGCCCTCTTCGGCCTGCCCCAGCTCGAGCGGGTGATCGACGCCTACGAGGAGACGCACCCGCTCGGGGACGGCTGGGAGGAGCGGATCGCGCTGCACCAGCTCTTCCCGCTGCTCGTGCACGCGGCGCTCTTCGGGCAGGGGTACGGCGCCCGGGCGGCCACCCTCGCCGCCCGCTTCGTGTCCAGCGGCTGAGGCGAACTTCACTGCCGCCCGCACGTAACGCCGTCGCGAGCGCCGTCGTTGGGCCAGCATGAACGCTCTCGCACTGCTCGTGCCGCGGCCGCAGTCCCGAGACTCCCGGTCCGAGCGTGCCGAGGCCGACGACTTCCACGCCCTCGTCGAATCGATCGAGACGCTCCTCTTCACCTCCGCCGATCACCCCGAGGTCCTGGACGCGGCCGTGCTGACCGAGGCGCTCGCCGAGCTCGAGGAGCGGTGGCCCGATGCGGCCGCCGAGCTGCGCCCCCGCGTCGAGGCGCGCGGCCGCCACCGAGCCTGAGAGCCCGCCGGGACCTCCTTGCCAGACCACCGCGCGCGGCCCTAGGTTCATCCCACCTGTGACACCAGTCACTTCTCGGGAGGCATGAATGCTGCGTCGCGTCGTACCCGCCCTCGGTCTCGCGCTCGCCCTCGCGGCGTACGCCGCACCCGCCGTCGCCGGGCACCAGGAGCCGTCCCCCCAGAGCCGGGACGGGTCCTTCGCCGGTCACTCGCTGCGCAGCGGGCTGACCGACAGCCGGTTCTACTTCGTGATGGGCGACCGCTTCGCCAACGGCGACACCGCCAACGACACCGGCGGCCTCGGCGACGACCGGCTGGTCAGCGGCTTCGACCCGACGAGCAAGGGGTTCTACAACGGCGGCGACCTCAAGGGCCTCACGGGCAAGCTGGACTACATCAAGGGGCTCGGGACCAACGCCATCTGGCTGACCCCGATCTTCAAGAACAAGGCCGTCCAGCTCGAGGACGGCCCGTCGGCCGGCTACCACGGCTACTGGATCACCGACTTCACCCAGGTCGACCCGCACCTCGGGACGAACCAGGACCTGAGCGACCTGGTCGCGGCCGCCCACCAGAAGGGGATCAAGGTCTTCTTCGACATCATCACCAACCACACGGCCGACGTCATCGGCTACCAGCAGGGCGCCCGGCCGGCGTACGTCTCCAAGGACGTCAGCCCCTACCGCACCGCCGCCGGTACGCCGTTCGACGACCGTGACTACCCGAACCCGTTCCCGGCGCTCGACCCGGCGGTGTCGTTCCCCTACACGCCGGTCCTCGACCCGGACGAGCAGCACCTCAAGAAGCCCGAGTGGCTCAACGACGTGACGCTCTACCACAACCGCGGCAACACGACCTTCACCGGCGAGGACAGCCAGTACGGCGACTTCTTCGGTCTCGACGACCTCTTCACCGAGAACCCGCGGGTCCGCAACGGGATGACCGACATCTACAAGACCTGGGTCGACGACTTCGGCATCGACGGGTTCCGGATCGACACGATGAAGCACGTCGACGACGCCTTCTGGCAAGGCTTCGGCCCCGCGCTGCAGCGCGAGGCCGCCCGTCAGGGCAACCCGGACTTCTTCATGTTCGGCGAGGTCGCCCTCGACGGGTCGGACGCGTCGACGAAGGCCTTCACGTCGCACTACACGACCACGGACAAGATGCAGGCCGTCCTCGACTTCCCGTTCCAGGACGCGGCGCGCGGGTTCGCCTCCAAGAGCCTCGACAACCAGCGACTGGCGAGCTTCTTCGCCAACGACGACTGGTACACCGACGCGGACTCGAACGTCTACGAGCTGCCCACCTTCCTCGGCAACCACGACATGGGCCGGATCGGCTACTTCCTGAAGACCGACAACCCGGGCGCGACGGACGACGAGCTGCTCAGGCGTGACGAGCTGGCCCACCAGCTGCTGTTCCTCTCCCGCGGCCAGCCGGTCGTCTACTACGGCGACGAGCAGGGTTTCGCCGGCCTGGGTGGCGACCAGTCCGCGCGCCAGACGATGTTCGCCTCGAAGGTCGACGAGTACCGCACCGACGACCAGATCGGGACCGACCGCACGGCGGCCAGCGACAACTACGACCCGACCCACCCGCTCTACCGCGCCATCACCGACCTCGAGAGCCTCACGAAGGCCCACCCGGCGCTGCGCAACGGTGCCGAGCAGGTCCGCTACGCCTCGAAGGGACCGGGCCTCTTCGCGTTCTCGCGCATCGATCGGCGCGAGCAGAAGGAGTACCTCGTCGTCCTCAACAACAGCGAGTCGGCCGCCTCCGCGTCCGTGCCCACCTGGGCCCGCTCGTTCAAGCGCCTCTACGGCACCGGGCCGGCGCGGCTGACCTCCTCGCGCGCCGGGGACGTCGCCGTGACGCTGCCCGGCCTGTCGACGGCGGTCTACGCCTCGCCCGACCGCATCCCCCGGTCGAAGGGGGCGCCCACGATCGGCCTCGCCGCACCGCAGCCCGCCGCCGAGTCGCGCGGGCGGATGCACGTGTCGGCGAGCGTGGGCGGCGACTCGTTCTACGAGGTGACCTTCCAGGCGCGGGTCGGCAACGGCGCGTGGCGGACGGTCGGCGTCGACGACTCGGCTCCCTACCAGGTCTTCCACGACACCTCGGCCCTCGCTCCCGGTACGCCGGTCAGCTACCGGGCCGCCGTACGCGACGACGCGGGGCACACCCGCGCGTCGTCGGTGCGCTCGACCGCCGTCCCCTCGCCCTCGGTCAAGGTCACGGCACCGACCGACGGTGGCACCGTCACCGCCCTCGACCCGGTCACCGTCTCCGCGGCGGTCGACCCGGAGCGGCCGGGCCAGTCGGTGGAGTTCCAGCGCAGCGTCGCGGGCGGCGCGTGGACCAGCCTCCGGACCGACGACTCCGCGCCGGCGTACACGGCCACCGACGACGTCTCCGCCCTGCCGCTCGGGACGTCGGTCGCCTACCGCGCGATCCTCCGTGAGCCCGGCACCGCCGACGTGACCAGCGCCCCCGTCACCGTGCGGACGGCGCCGCCAACGCCCGCGGTCCGCTCGGTGACCGTGGCCGGCGACCTCCAGTCCGAGCTGGGCTGCCCGGGCGACTGGCAGCCGGCATGCGCGGCGACCCACCTGGCCTTCGACCCCGGCGACGGGCTGTGGCACGGGACCTTCGCCGTGCCGGCCGGCGACTGGCAGTGGAAGGTCGCGATCGATGACTCCTGGACGGTGAGCTACGGCGCCGGTGGCGGGGGCGACAACATCGCGCTCCACGTCCCGGCCGGCGGCGGCACCTACACGTTCACGTGGAACCAGGTGACGCACGTGCCCTCGGTGGCGCCGGCGGGCTAGCCGAGGTTTCCCGCAGGCCCCGCCGGACACCGGGCGTCATGGCAGTGACGACATGGACCGCAGCCGCCAGTGCGGACGACGTGTGGAAGGTGCTGGCCGACGGCTGGCTCTTCCCGCTGTGGGTCGTGGGGGCCTGCCGGATCCGCGGTGTCGACGACACGTGGCCGGAGCCCGGATCCCGACTCCACCACTCCGTCGGCGTCTGGCCGGTGGTCATCGACGACCACACCGAGTCGCTGGCCTGCGATCCCGGCAAGCGTCTCGAGCTGCAGGCACGCGCCTGGCCGCTCGGCGAGGCGCGGGTCGTGCTGACGCTGCGTCCCAGCGGCGAGGACACCGAGATCGAGATCGAGGAGGACCTCACCCACGGCCCCGGTGGCCTGCTGCCCCGGCCGCTGCGCGCGGGTGCGCTGCACGTGCGCAACCTCGAGACGCTGAAGCGGCTGGCCATGTTGGCCGAGGGGCGGGCGTGACGACCTACGACGCGGTCGTCGTCGGCGCCGGGCCCAACGGCCTGGTCGCCGCGAACCACCTCGTCGACGCGGGCTGGTCGGTCCTCGTCCTGGAGGCGCAACCCGAGCCCGGTGGAGCGGTCCGCAGCAGCCGGGACGTGCACGCCGACTACGTGCACGACACGTTCAGCTCGTTCTACCCGCTGGCGGCCGCCTCCCCCAGCATCCGGGCCCTCGCCCTGGAGGAGCACGGGCTGACCTGGCGGCACGCGCCCGCCGTGGTCGGCCACCACGTGCCCGACCGGGGCTGGGCGGTTCTCGACCGCGACCGTGAGCTCACCGCCGCCAGCCTCGACGCGTTCGCGGCCGGGGACGGCGAGGCCTGGCTCGAGCTCTGCGCGCAGTGGGACAAGCTGGGCGACCACATCGTCGGTGCCCTGCTCACCCCGTTCCCGCCGGTCCGCCGCGGACTGGGCGCCCTGCTCCGGCTGCCGGGCGCCGGTGGGCTCGGCCTGGTGCGCGACCTGCTCATGCCGGCGTCCGACCTGGTCCGGCTGCGCTTCCGCGGCGAGGGTGCGCGGCTCATGCTGACCGGCAACGCCGGGCACGCGGACATCCCGATGTCGGCCCCGGGCTCCGGCCTCTTCGGGATCCTCATGACGATGCTCGGCCAGACCGTCGGCTTCCCCGTGCCGGAAGGCGGCGCCGGCCAGCTGGCCGCCGCCCTCACCCAGCGTCTGCGCAGCCGCGGCGGCGAGGTGCGGTGCGGCGCCGAGGTCACCCGGATCGAGGTGGACGGGCGCCACGTCACGGCCGTCCGGACCGCCGACGGGGAGCGCATCGCCAGCCCGGTCGTGATCGCCGACGTGGTCGCACCACGACTCTTCGGCGGCCTCGTCCAGGACGAGGACCTGCCGACCCGGGTCCGCCAGGGGATGCGGGGCTTCCAGCTCGACCCGGGCACCGTGAAGGTCGACTGGGCGCTGTCGGGCCCCGTCCCGTGGCGTACGCCGCCCGACCGCGCGCCGGGCACCGTCCACGTCGCCGACTCCGTCGACGAGCTCAGCCGGACCTCGGAGCAGATCACCGGCCGTACCGTCCCGGACCGCCCCTTCCTGCTGGTGGGGCAGATGACGACGACCGACCCGACGCGCTCCCCCGCGGGCACCGAGTCCTTGTGGTCCTACGCGCACGTCCCCCAGGTGGTCGAGCGCGACGCCGGCGACGACGGCCTGACCGGACGCTGGGACAGCGCCGAGTGCGAGCGGTTCGCCGACCGGATGCAGGACCGTCTCGAACGGCTCGCGCCCGGCTTCGGCGGCCGGGTCGTCGCACGCCGGGTGCTCGGCCCCCGTCAGTTCGAGGAGCAGGACGCCAACCTCGTCGGCGGCGCGATCAACGGCGGCACCGCCCAGCTGCACCAGCAGCTGGTCTTCCGCCCCGTCCCCGGCGCCGGTCGCGCCGAGACGGGGATCCGCGGTCTCTACCTCGGATCGGCCTCGGCCCACCCGGGCGGCGGCGTCCACGGCGCCCCCGGCATGAACGCCGCTCGCGCCGCCCTCGCCCACCACCGGGTCAGGGCGTTGGGGCGGATCGCCGGCGGCGGATCCGCCGGTGAGGCGAGCTGACCGCGCCCGTCAGGACGCGGCGGCGTCGGCCGTCTTCTCGCGGTCCGGCAGTGGTACGGCGCCCCCGGTCTGCATGAGCCAGTCGACCAGCTCCTCCGCCGTGAGCGGGTGGGAGTACAGGTAGCCCTGGCCGACCGGGCAGCGCAGCGTGCGGAGCAGCTCCTGCTGGTCGACCCGCTCGATGCCCTCGGCGACGACGTTGAGCCCGAGCGTCTGACCGACCCGCACGATCGCCGCGACGACGGCGCCGCTGGTGACCGGGTCGTCGGAGTCGGAGAGGAACGACCTGTCGATCTTCAGCTCGTCGATGGGGAGCGTGACGAGCTGGCCGAAGGACGCGTACCCCGTGCCGAAGTCGTCGAGGCTGACCCGGAAGCCGAGGTCGCGCAGCGTGCGCAGCGCGTCGAGGCCGGCGTCGGCATCGAGCAGCCGGCTCTCGATGAGCTCGACCGTGATGCGACGCGGCTCGATCCCGTGGCGCCGCATCGTCTCGGCGACCGCCTGCGGGACCCGGCCGGCGCGCAGCGTGTCCGGCGAGACGTTGATCGACATCCGCGGCAGGTGGATGCCCTCCTCGTCCCAGGCGGCCAGCTGCTCGATCGCCATCTCGAAGACGAGTCGGTCCAGCGCTCGAGCCAGGCCGAGCTGGTCGGCCACGCGCACGAACCGCATCGGCGAGATCGGTCCATGGGCGCCGTCCGTCCAGCGGGCCAGCACCTCGACGCCGACCACGGCGCCCGTGGCCAGGTCGAGCTGGGGCTGGTAGACCAGGGTGATCTCGCGGCGGTCGATGGCGGTGCGGAGGGCCCGGCCGACGGTGAAGCGGTCCCACGCCTCCTCGGCCATCTCGGGCTCGAAGAACACCGCGCTGCCCGGGTGCTCGCGGCGCCCGTAGGCGACGGCGACCATGCCGGCGCGGATGAGAGCAGGTACGTCGACGCCGTCGCGGGGCGCCATCGCGATCCCGACGGTGAGGGCGCCACCGTCGCTGGTGGCCGGTCGGTCGTTGACCAGCGCCAGACGGCTGGCGAAGTCCTGGAGGTCGGACTCGTCGGCGATCGGCACCAGCACGAGGAAGTGCGGCCCGCTCATCCGGCGTACCCGACCGTCGACGGCCGCGGCCGCCTGCTTGACCCGCTCGGCGGCCTCGACGATCAGCACCTCGCCGGCCTCGACACCGACCACGTGGCTGGTCATCAGATAGCTGTCGACCTCGACCACGAGCACGGCCTTGGTGAAGCCGTCGAGGAGCGTGGCGTCGACAGGGTCGTACTCCACGAGCCCGGTCAGCGGATCCACGTCGCGGTCCGACTCGGCGGCGTCCAGGCGCTCGACCGACTCGTGCGGGGGCGGGTCCGGCTCGGCACGTCCGACCAGGCGCGACAGCAGCCCGCGCGACCGCGGGGACTCTTCGGCCCGCGGTTCCTTCCCGAGACGATGACGCGCTTCCACGTGGCTCCTCCGTGAGACCTGCTCGGCGCCGATCCTTCGGCACCTGGGGGCATCATCGGCACGCGAGGCCCGTTGCTGCGCGTTCTTCGCACAGCAATTTGCCAGAGCCGGTCGCCGCCGACGCCCTCAGCGGGTCAGGCGTGCTCGGCCTGCAGGACCGGCGCGGGCGGCCTGCGGGCGCCGAGGAGCGCCGGGACCGCGGTGAGACCGGCGACCACGAGACCGGTCACCGGGACGACCGCCAGCAGCTGCCACAGCGGCGGGTCGACGGTGCTGTCGGGGTCCACGGCGGCGACCAGGGCCAGGCCCGCGGGGATGCCGAGGAGCGCCCCGACCAGCGCCGGCAGCAGCTGCGCCGCCGACAGCGCCGCCGTCACCTGCTGAGGGGTCACGCCGAGGGCGCGGGCCAGCGCCGAGGCGTGCCGGGCGTCGAGCACGGTGGCCCATGTGATGACGATCGTGTTGACCGCGGCGAGCGCGATCAGCATGACGCTGATGAGGAGCAGGACGTCGCCCAGCCGCTCGGTCCGCGCGTGGTTGAGCCCCGCCGTGCTGGCGAAGTTCGAGGTCGACAGCTGGGCCTTGAGCGCCAGGGCGGCGACCAGGCCGGTGACGGCGACCGCCAGGCTCATGACCGCGAGGACGAGCCGGCGGGGCCGGCGCCCGGCCAAGCGCAGGGCGAGGAGCAGGGGTGCGGGCATCCGTGCCGAGAGGGTGATCAGCCACGCCGTACGCCGGGGCGGCCGGGCCGCGTCGGCCAGTGCGACGACCGTGCTCGTCCGTGCCGCGCGCACCGCCGGGACGAGCGTGGCGACGACCGCCACGGCAACGGCCACGGCCGTGACGAGGCCGACGGTGGCCATCGTGAGCGGCGGCGTCCCGGCGCTGCCGATGAGCCCGGCGGTCGGCTCGGCCACGATCGGAGCGACCAGCCAGCCCAGGGCCAGCCCGCCGGCCGCTGCCAGCACGGCGACGCCGACGTGCTCGGCGAGCAGGACGGCGGCGACCAGGCCGGGCGTCCCACCGACCGCCTTGAGGAGCCCGACCCGGCGGGTCTGGTCGGCCATCCGGCCGCCGACCAGCACCGCCACGCTCGCCACCGCGAGCAGGCCGAGCAACGAGCCGCCGGCGACCAGCACACGCTGGGCGTTCCGCGCCAGGATGCTCGCGTTGTCCCGCGTCACCTGCCACGGCTCCAGCATCAGCAGCGGCACTGACTGCGCGCCACTCGTGGGGGACCCGGACGGGTCCGGCTCGAGGGCGTCGACGAACTGCATCGCCGCGGCGGGGTCGGCGAGCTTGAGGTTCAGGACGTAGGACAGGTCCGCGGGGGCCGACAGGCGCCGGGCGTCGGCCTGGGTCAGCCAGACCAGCCCACGGTCCTTCACCTGGGCCATGGTCGGCTGCACGCCGTAGTCGAAGGCCTCCGGGTAGGGCAGCATTGCCGCGGTGACCGCGACGCCGCCGATCTGGAACCGACGTCCGGCGATCGTGATCCGGTCACCGGGACGGACCCCGAGCGCATCGGCGAGGGCTGCCTCGACCACCACGGTGCCCGGCCGGACCCAGCTCCCGTGGAGCACCTTCGGCTGGTCGACCGAGGCCGAGGTGGTGTCGCGACCCTCCGCGGTCACGGCCACCGTGCGCCCGTGCGCCTCGGCGGACGTGCGGGCGACGGGGTAGGGGCCGCTGTGGGCGACGACGCCCTTCTGGCCGGTCAGCGCGGTCAGGCCGGCGACGTCGGCCGGCCGCGCCTGCGTCCCGGACGGCAGCGGGGCGACGCTCGCGACCACGTCGGCCCCGGCCGTGGCGCGCCGGGTCGCCTGGTAGGGATCGCCAGCGGCCTGGCGCAGGACCAGACCCAGCGACAGGGTGGTGGTGGCCGCCATGATGGCGACCAGCAGCAGGGCGGCCTCGACCGGCCGTCGTCGTACGTCGCGCACCGCGAGGCGGAGGACCAGCACGACCCGGCCCATCGGTCAGCCCTCCAGCCCGGCCAGCGCGCCGAGCGAGCGCCCGGTCGTGCCCCCGGTCAGCCTGGTCTCGTCGACGAACCGGCCGTCCCTCATCGTGATGAGGCGGTCGGCGGTCGCCGCGATCCGTGAGTCGTGGGTGACGATCACGAGCGTCTGGCCCGCCTCGTGCAGGCTCTCGAAGAGCCGGAGCACGTCCAGCGTCGCCGCGGTGTCGAGGTTGCCCGTGGGCTCGTCAGCGAGTACGACGACCGGCTCGTTGCTCAGCGCCCGGGCGATCGCCACCCGCTGCCGCTGGCCGCCGGACAGCGCCGTGGGCAGGAACCCCGCCCGGTCGGCCAGCCCGACCTGCTCGAGCAGGTCGAGCGCCCGGCGCCGGGCCGCGCGCGGCGACCGGCCGGCGAGCAGCGCCGACAGCTCGACGTTCTCGACGGCCGTCAGCTCGTCCATGAGGTGGAAGGCCTGGAAGACGAACCCGACGGCGCCGCGCCGCAGCCGCGCCACGGCCTTCTCGCCGACGGTGTCGATCCGCCGGCCGGCCAGCCACACCTCGCCGGCCGAGGGGCGGTCGAGGCCGCCCAGCAGGTGGAGGAGCGTGGACTTCCCGCAGCCGCTCGGACCCATGACGGCCACCGTCTCGCCGGCGGCCACCTCGAGGTCGACCCCGTCGACCGCGCGGACCAGTCCCTCACCCTTGCCGTAGTCCCGGCGCAGCTCTCGAGCGCACACCACCGGCGCGTCAGCCATCTCGATCACGATCTGCTCCCTCGCTCGCTCCAGCTCCGCTCGCACTCCTCCAACCAGCGCAGGTCGGCCTGCAGGCGCAGCGCGATGCCCTCCAACAACAGGGCGGCGTCCGAGCCGTCGGGCTCGGCCATCGCCGCACGCTCGGCCTCCCTCAACCGCCGCAGCAGCTCGCGGCGCTGGGTGTCCACGATGGTGATCGGGTCGGCCAGCCCGGTCCCGGCGGCGGCGACCAGCTTGAGGTGGAACTCCGCCAGGTCGGGACGCGGCCAGTCCACCTCGGACAGCCACTCGGAGACCCGCTGGTGGCCGTCGGCGGTGAGGACGTAGGTCTTGCGGTCCTGCTGGTCGGCGGCTCCCGCCCGTTCGGCCGTCACCAGCCCGGCCTTCTCCAGCCGGGTCAGGGCGACGTAGACCTGGCCCGCATTCATCGCGTCCCCCAGCGGGCCGAGGGCGCGCCGCAGCCGGCCGCGCAGCTCGTACCCGTGCGAGGGCTCCTTCGCCAGCAGCGCCAGCACCACTTCCTGTCGCATCGCGCCTCCTACGGATAACCGTTATCTCTAGGTATAACGGTTATCCGTCGGAGGCGCAAGCCCTCGGAGCAGCGGATCAGCGCACGCGTGCGCTGAGGACGCCCAGCGCCTCCACCTCGATGCGAACCTCGTCGCCCGGCTCGAGCGGCGGCGGCGTCTGCTCGCCGCGGCGACCCCAGAGCTCGGCCAGGCAGCCGCCCCCACCGGTCGTCCCCGACGCCAGCAGGTCGCCCGCCACCACGACCGAGTCACGCGAGGCATAGGCGACCATCTCGGCGAACGTCCACCGCATGTGGCTCAGGCGGTCCCGGCCGACCGTCTCGCCGTTGACGAGCACGCGGCAGTCCAGGTCGAGGAACCCGTCCACGTCGTGGTGGGCCGCGACCTCGTCGGCGGTGACGATCCAGGGGCCGATCGAGGTCGCGAAGTCCTTGCCCTTCGCCGGCCCGAGGCCGACCTTCATCTCCCGGGACTGCAGGTCGCGGGCCGACCAGTCGTTGAGGATGGTGTAGCCGAAGATCGCGGCCGCGGAGTCCTCGACCGAGAGCGACGAGCCGCCGCGACCCAGCACGGCCGCCACCTCGAGCTCGAAGTCGAGTGCTCGAGACGCGGCCGGCCGCGGGGCGTCCTCGCCGGGGCCGTAGAGCGCGTGCGGGTTCGTGAAGTAGAACGTCGGTGCGTCGTACCACGCCTCCGGCACACCCGACGCGCCGTCGACGCTGCGCCGCACGCCCTCCACGTGGCTCTCGAACGTGACGAAGTCGCGGATGGCGGGCGGCCGGTAGGGCAGGCACAGGTCCGCCGGCTCGAACGGGAGCGGCTCTGCGCGCAGCGCCTCGGCGCCCAGGTCGAGCGCGCGCTCGAGCCCGAGCGCGACGACCTCGCCGAGCGGCAGCGGGAGCAGGTACGCCGACCCGCCGTCGATCACGGCGGCGCCCTGCCGCAGCGTGGCCAGCCTCATCGGCCGGGCCTCGTGGCGTCGGCGATGCGCTTGTGGGACACGTGCGCCGTCAGCCCGCCGTCGACGACGAGCTCGGCGCCGCTGTAGTAGGCCGAGTCATCAGAGCAGAGGAAGACGATCGTCGGGGCGATGTCGGCCGGCACGCCGACGCGACCGAGCGGGATCTCGGCCAGCGCGGCGGCGAAGAACGCCGGGGACGCCGAGGCCATCAGCGGGGTGTCCACCAGACCCGGCATCACCGCGTTGACGCGGATGCCGCGCTCACCGAGCTCGAGCGACGCGCTGCGGGTGAGCCCGCGCAGCGCCCACTTGCTCGCCGTGTACGCCGCGGCCGCGTGGCCGGACATCGCCGCCACCGAGCAGATGTTGACGATGCTGGACCCGGCCGGCATCAGGGGCACCAGCGCCTGGATGCCGAGCATCGGCCCGGTGACGTTGATGTCGAACGTGCGCTGCCACGCGTCGAGGGAGACGTGCGGCAGCCGCTCCCGGGCCGCGACCCCCGCATTGTTGACGAGCGCGTCGACCCGGCCGTGCCGGTCGCGCAGCTCCGCGGCCAGCTCGGCCCAGCCGGCGGCGTCCGTCACGTCCAGGTGCCGCTCGACCACCCGCTCGCCCGCCCGGACGGACGGCTCGAAGTCGAGCACGTCGGTCGCGACGACGTACGCACCCTCGGCAGCCAGGGCGCCGACCTCCTCCGCGCCCTGGCCGCGGGCGGCGCCCGTGACGACGACGACCTTGTCCTGCAGCCTCATCTCAGACCGGCGGGGCGACGAAGACGCCGTGGTCGGGGTCGTTGAAGGAGTCGCGGGCGATGAACTCGCTCATCGGGTCGGCCGTGCCCCACTGGTCCTGCACGTTGGGGTCGGCGATGTCGTGGACGGCCGGGTGCCACTGGTCGGTCTCGATCCGCTCCAGCTCGGTCGTGTACTCCATCGTGTTGCCGCTGGGGTCGAGGAAGTAGGTGAAGGTGTTGTTGCCGGCCAGGTGCCGGCCCGGGCCCCAGATCTTTTTGATGCCGGCCCGCATGACGCGGCCGGTGCCGCGCATGTACTCGTCGAGGCCGCGCATCTCGAAGGAGACGTGGTGGACAGCGGTGTGCGGGCCGCGGGCGATCGCGAGACTGTGGTGCCAGTCGTTGCACCGCAGGAAGTGCATCATCTCGCCCATGTGCTCGCCCCAGAGCGTGTCGGAGAGCTTGAAGCCGAGCACATCGGCGTAGAAGTCCCGCGTCCGGTTCGGGTCGTTGCTGTTCATCACGGCGTGCGAGATGCGCACCGGGATCGCCTCGCCCTCCTCGATGGCGCGGTAGGGCCGGGTGTCGACTTCGGTGCTGATCTCGATGGTGCGGCCGTCGATGTCGAAGAAGCGGAAGCCGTAGCCACCGCCGGCGGTCTGGAGCTTGTCCGGCTCGCCGACCAGCTGGATGCCCCGGCTGCCCAGCTTCTGGGCCAGCGCGTCGACCGCCCCGGTGCTCTCGGCGCCGAACGAGATCAGGTCGAGCCGCTTCTCCCCCGACTTGCGCAGCCGGATGACGTACTGCTCCGGCGACCCCTCGGCCGCCAGGTAGGACAGGTCGCCGTCGGTGCCGACCTCGGTGAGGCCCCAGGTGTCCTTGTAGAACGAGCGCTGGGTCTCGTAGTCCGGGACCGCCAGGTCGACGTGCCGCAGGTGGGTGATGCCGTGCTCGTTGAGGTGGCTGCTCATGACTTCTTCCTTCTGGGTGGTGAGGCGGTCAGCCGAGGACCGAGCCGCCGCCGTCGATGACGAGATTGATGCCGGGGATCCACGAGGCCTCCTCGGAGGCGAGGAACACCGCGGCGTTGACGACGTCGTCCGGTCGTCCGACCCGCCGCAGCGGGATCCGGTCCCACGTGGCCTTCAGGGGCGCCGGCGGGTCGTCCACGAGGAACGTCGT
The DNA here is from genome assembly GCF_029846275.1 of Nocardioides sp. CER19. Taxonomy (GTDB): domain Bacteria; phylum Actinomycetota; class Actinomycetes; order Propionibacteriales; family Nocardioidaceae; genus Nocardioides. The sequence goes on along the minus strand of NZ_JARVWS010000001.1, from coordinate 647,461 downwards.
CGCGGGGGTCTGGATGAACCCGGGCGAGATGCAGACCGCGCGGATGCCGTGGGGACCGCCCTCGACCGCGAGCTGCTGGGTCAGGTTGATGACGCCGGCCTTGGCGGCGCCGTGGGCGTTCTGGGGCATGAACTCCACGCCGCGGGTGCCGGCGATGGAGCCGATGTTCACGATCACGCCGCCGCGCTGCTTCAGGTGCTTCCAGGCCGCCCGGACCGCGTAGAACACGAGGTTGAGCTCCATGTCGATCGCGAAGTCCCAGTCCTCCACCGAGATCTCGTCGATCGCGCCGAAGCGCTGGATCGAGGCGTTGTTGTAGAGGATGTCGATCGCGCCGTGGGCCTGCGCCGCGGTGTGGATCCAGCCCTCGACCGCCGCGGCGTCGCCCGCGTCGACGGGCGCGTCGCCGGTGATCTCGCCACCCTCGGACCGGACCAGGGCGACGGTCTCCTCGAGGCCGTCGGCGTCGAGGTCGCAGCCCACGACGACGGCACCCTCGGCGGCGAACCTGCGCGCCGCCTCGCGGCCCATGCCGCCGCCGATGCCGGTGATGAGAGCGACCTTGCCGGCGAGGCGGCCGGTCATCGTGCCGCTCCCGTGGCGGTCCGGTCGAGCAGCTCGACGAGGTTGCCCTCGGGGTCGGCGACGTAGGCCATCCGGACGCCGGGCTCCGGCGACGGGCGCGGCGACATCCGCTCGCCGGCGCCAGCACCGATGAGGGCGTCGTACGTCGCGTCGACGTCGGGCACGTCGAGCGCGACGTGCCCGAAGCCGCGGGTGAGCGCGGCCTCGACCGGGCTCGAGGCCTGCAGCCCCGGCCGGCTCTTCGGCCGGGAGAGCAGCTCGAGCCGCCAGCCCTCGGACGAGCGCAGCATCGCGCCTCGGAAGTCGGCTCCGACAACGGCAGGGTCGAGCGCGAACTCGAGCTCGACCGCCAGGTCGAGCGCCTTGCCGTACCAAGCCGTCATGGCCTCGAGGTCGGCGACGTTGAGGCCGACGTGGTCCAGGCGCATCAGGCCACCACCACGGTGCGGACGTTGGTGAACTCACGGACGCCCTCGGCCGACAGCTCGCGGCCGTAGCCGCTGCGGCCGGTGCCGCCGAACGGCAGCCGGGGGTCCGAGGCGACCATCGTGTTGACGAAGAGGGCGCCCGAGCGGATCCGCCTGCCGACCTCGAGCGCGTGCTCGTCACTGCCCCAGACCGAGGCGCCGAGCCCGAACGTGGTGTCGTTGGCGAGGGCGACGGCGTGCTCGTCGTCGCGGGCACGGGTCACGGCGGCGACCGGTCCGAACGTCTCCTCGACGAAGGCGGTCATCCCGGGCTCCACGCCGTCGAGCACGGTCGGCTCGACGTAGCACCCGGGCCCGTCGATCGCCCGACCGCCGACGACGAGCCGCGCGCCCTGCTCGACGCTGCGGTCGACCTGGTCGACGATGCCGTCGCGCAGGTCGGCGCGGGCCATCGGCCCGATGGTGGTCGCCGGGTCGGTCGGGTCACCGACCCGGAGCATCGCCACGCCCTCGACGAACCGCTCGAGGAACTCGTCGGCGACGTCCTCGTGGACGATGAAGCGCTTGGCGCACACGCAGCTCTGGCCGCCGTTGTTGAACCGTGCCCTGACCGCCGTCGCGGCGGCGGCGGCCACATCGGCGTCGGCGAGGACGACGAACGGGTCGGAGCCGCCGAGCTCCAGCACCGACTTCTTGATGGCCGCACCGGCGGCCGCCGCGACCGACGACCCGGCACGCTCGCTGCCGGTCAGCGTCACGGCGGCGACCCGGGGGTCCTCGACGACGCGGCGGGAGACCTCGGGTACGTCCCCCGCCGCGACGACGAGGCTCCGGAAGAGGCCGGCCGGAGCACCCGCGTCCTCGAAGAGCTCCTCGATCGCCAGCGCGCAGCCCGTCACGTCCGGGCTGTGCTTGAGCAGCCCGGCGTTCCCGGCGGCGAGCGCAGCACAGGCGAAGCGGAGGACCTGCCAGAACGGGAAGTTCCAGGGCATGACCGCGAAGACGACGCCCACCGGCTCGTAGGAGAGCCAGGAGCGGGACGCGCCCGACGCGACCTCGTGGTCGGCGAGCCAGCCCGGGGCGAGGTCGGCGACGACCTCGCAGTTCCACGCGCACTTGTCGACCTCGCCGAGCGCCTCGGTGATCGGCTTGCCCATCTCGGCGGTGATCAGCGCGGCGTACGCCTCGCGGCGCTCGGTGAGCAGCTTGCCGACGCCGCGCAGCAGCGCGAGCCGCTCGTCGAGCGGGGTGTCCCGCCAGACCAGCGACGCCGCGTGGGCCTCGGCGAGTGCGCCCTCCACGCCGGCCTCGTCGTGGGCGTCGTAGCTGGCGAGCACCTCGCCGGTCGCCGGGTTCCGTGTGATGACGGTGGTCATGCCGATGCCTCCCAGCGGGTGCCCGCTCGGTCGCGTCGCCGGGCCGGCGCGACCGCCGCGACGGTGTCCTCCACGGGTGCGACGACGTTGCGGATCGTGCCGAGCCGCTCGATCGACATCTCGACGACATCGCCGATCTTGAGTGGCGGCGGCGTCAGGGACCCGTTGCGGCCCCACGACTCGGCGAGCGAGCCGGACGCACAGGTGCCGGACGCGAGCACCTCGCCGGCCTTGACCCACGACGCGCGGGACGCGTGGGAGACGAGCTGCTCGAAGGACCACCCCATGTGCCCGGACCGGTCGGCGCCCACGAGCTGGTCGTTGACCTTGACCGTCATCTCCAGGTCGAGGAAGTCGTCGGCGTCGCGGCAGTCGTCGAGCTCGTCGGCGGTGACGACCCACGGGCCGATCGTGGTGGCGAAGTCCTTGCCCTTGGACGGGCCGAGCTTGAGCAGCATCTCCTTGCCCTGCACGTCGCGCGCCGACCAGTCGTTCATGACGCAGTAGCCGCCGATGGCAGCGCGAGCCTCCTCGGGCGTGACGTTGCGGACGTCGCGGCAGATGAGCGCGGCGATCTCCAGCTCGAAGTCGAGGCGCTCGGTGTCGGGCGGCATCGCGACGTCGTCGTACGCGCCGGTGACGGCGTGCGGCGCCATGAAGAGGAAGACGGGGGCGTCGTACCACTCCGCCGGCGGGCCCGGGTTGCCGTGCCCGCGCTCCATGCCGTCGACGTGCGCCTCGAAGGTGAGGAAGTCGCGCATCGAGACCGGCTGGACCGGCGGCAGGAGCACGACGTCGCCGGGCTGCAGCCCGTCGCCCTGGGCGGCGGCGTCGGCCGCCGCCTCGCGGTCGGCGGGATCGGCGGCGAGCAGGGCGACCAGGTCGGTGCCCTCGGCGAACGGGTGCAGCCACCAGCCCGAGCCGTCGCCGACGACCAGCCCGACGCGGCGGGTGCCGTCCGGGTCGTCGGTACGACGGAAGGCGGCCAGTCTCATCGGGCTCAGCCGATCGTCTCGTAGAAGGCCCGCTCGCGGTTCGCGAGGACGGGGATCGCCTGGCCGTGGCCGTACTCGGCGAAGTGCTCGGACGCGCCGTGGGCGAGGTAGGCCTCCTCGTCGTCGTAGATCTCGAAGAGACGGAAGACGAGCGGCTCGGCCGGGTCCTGGAAGGCCTGGTAGAAGCGGTTGCCGGGCTCCATCCGGGACGGCGGGGTCAGCTTCTCGATCGCGTCGCGGACGACGTCCTCCTTGCCGGGCTGGGCGGTCCAGGTGGCGCTGACGACGTAGGCCATGAGGGCTCCTCGCGGGGTGCAGTGGTGTCGGGGCGGGCCCGTGCGGAGGCACGTCCCGGTGTGATGGCGGTCTCACGCTAGGTCTGCGCGAGGAGCCCGGAGAAAGAGCGGGCGCCGATGCCTGGCATCAGCCCGATCGGGGTTCCGGCTTCCCTGAACCGCGGGTTTCCTGTGACCGACACCACAGAGGCGCCTGCCGCCTCCGACCCGCAGGAGAACTCATGACAACCCGTTCCATGCCGAAGCGCCGCGGCGCGGCTGTCCTCGCCGCCGTCGCCGTCACCGGCCTCGTGACGCTGTCCGCGTGCGGTGGCTCGACCCAGCCCGCCGCCGGCAGCGACGCCGGCTCGGGCTCTGGCTCCAGCAACAAGACCCTCGTGTTCTCGCCCCTGGCGCTGCAGATCCCCGCGATGAAGCAGCTCTCCGAGGGCATCCAGGCCTACGCCAAGTCCAAGGGCTACAGCGTCATCGTCCAGGACCCCAACCTCGACCCGCAGAAGCAGGTGACCGACCTGCAGAGCGTCGTCGAGTCCGGCCGCGCCGCCGCGGGCTGGGGGATCATGGTCCAGCCGTCGGCTGCGTCGGCGCTGGTGAAGCAGGCCCAGTCGAAGGGAGTGCCGCTCGTCCTCAACGGTGTCCCCAGCGACTACGGGCTCTCCGGACTGGTCCCCGGCGTCTCCTTCGCGACCATCGACTACAAGGCCGAGGGCGTGTCCGCCGGCACCGAGCTCGGCAACTGCATCAACGAGAAGCTCGGCGGCAAGGCGGAGGTGCTCTTCGGCGAGTCCCAGGCCGGCACCGCCGGCAAGGCCGACTACGAGAACGCGGTCAAGGAGACCCTCGCCAAGACCGCGCCCGACGCGAAGATCGTCAGCACCATCACGATCAAGGACCGCAGCGGCGCGCAGACCGACGTCGGCAACGCCCTGCAGGGCCACCCCGGCATCAACGCCGTCTTCGCGCAGAACGACGAGGGCGCGCTCGGCACCATCGGCGCCTTCAAGGCCGCTGGCAAGAAGGTCCCGTGCATCACCGAGACCGGCGGCAACGACGAGGCGCTGGCCGCGGCCAAGAGCGGCGACATCTACGCGGTGGTCGCGCTCCAGTTCGCCCAGGACATGACGCAGAACGTCGACACGCTCCTGAAGATGATCGAGGACCCCAAGGCGACGGGTGTGCAGCTGACCACGCCGCAGAAGGTCGTGAAGGCCGGAAGTTGAGCACCGTGACCACCAACTCAGAGGCGACCGCCGCCGGGGCCACCCCCGGCGCGGCGCCGGCCCCCGCCGGCTCCTCCCACGTCGAGGCCATGCCCCGCGCAGTCTCCGTCCTCGTCTTCCTCCGTGACCGCGGCATCTTCGTGCTGTGGGGGCTCTTGATCCTCGTCTTCGCGTTCTGGTGCTCGCCCTACTTCTTCACCGTCGACAACGGCCTGCTGATCGCCAACGCGGGCGCGCTCACCGCGCTCTTCGCTGCCGGGGTCGGCATCGGGATCATGACCGGGGTCCTCGACCTGTCGCTGCCCGGGACGGCGGCATTCGCCAGCTGCGTCTGCGGCTGGCTGCTGACCCACGGGTCCCCGACCTGGGTCGGCCTGACCGCCGGCCTCGCGTGCGGCGTCGTCGTCGGCATCGCCAACGGGCTCATCGCGCTGCGCGGCTTCAACCCGATCATCGTCACGATCGGCTCGCTGTCGGTCCTCTCCGGCCTGGCGGCGGTCATCGCGGGCGGCTACACGTTCCCCGGCCTCAACCAGCTCGAGTTCATGGGCACCCACCGCTACGTCGGCGTCCCGGCGCCGGTCTACATCGTCGCGCTCGTCTTCCTCGTCGGTACCGTCTTCCTCACCCGCACGCGCGACGGCATCCGGCTGATGGCGGTCGGCGGCAACGCGGAGGCCGTACGACGGGCGGGCATCAGCAGCAACCGCTACACGGTGCTCGGCTTCGTGATCTCTGGTGTGCTCGCCGCGATCGGCGGCCTGGTCAGCACCGCCGTCGTCACCGAGGCCAGCCCGCAGGCCAGCCCCCAGATCATCTTCAACGCCCTCACCGCGGTGGCGCTCGCGGGCGTCGCCCTCACCGGCGGTCGAGGCAGCCTCCCCCGCGTCCTGGTGGGCGCGCTCATCCTCGCCACCATCAGCAACGGCCTCACCATCCGCGGCATCCAGCCCTACTGGGCGACCGTGTGCACCGGCGTGCTGCTGCTCGGCTCGCTCATGCTCGAGCGGCTGATCCAGGCCTCGGTCTCCGAGCGGCTGATGGCCGCGAACCTCTCCGTCCACCAGAAGAAGGTCTGACCATGACCACACCCGCCCTGGAGCTCTCGGGCATCGAGATGCACTACGGATTCGTCCGCGCACTCGACGGCATCGACTTCCACGTGAAGCCCGGCGAGGTCGTCGGTCTGCTCGGTGACAACGGCGCCGGCAAGTCGACGCTGCTGAAGGTGATGTCGGGCGCCCACCAGCCCTCGCACGGCAGCATCCGCGTGCAGGGCCAGGCTCAGACGTTCAGCGCACCGCGGGACGCCGCCGCGGCCGGGATCCAGATGGTCTACCAGGACCTGTCCCTCGTCGACGCGCAGGACATCGCGACCAACCTCAACCTCGGCCAGGAGACGCTGCGCAAGGGCGCCCTCGGCTGGCTCGGCTTCGTCGACCGCAAGGCCATGCGGCGCAGCTCAGAGCGCGAGCTCGACCGGCTCGGCGTCCGCACCGCCCCCATGACGCGTCCCGTGGAGATGCTCTCGGGCGGCCAGCGCCAGGTCGTGGCGCTGGCCCGCAGCGCGATCCGCGTCAACGGCGAGTCGCAGGGCGTCCTGCTGCTCGACGAGCCGACCGCCGCCCTGGGCTACGAGCAGACCAAGAACGTCGAGGGCCTCATCCGCCGGATGGCCGACCAGGGCATCGCGATCGTCGTGGTCACCCACGACCTGCCGCTCTGCTACGAGGTCGCCGACCGGCTGGTCATCCTCAACCGCGGCCGGAAGGTCGCCGACCTGCCGACCGCCGGCGCCGACCGCGACCACGTCGTCGGCTGGATCACCGGCTCGCGGCCGTCGATGTTCGCCGCGTGACCCCTCCTCTTCCGCTTCGCACCCGCTCCAGGAGTTTTGACATGTCCCAGTCCAGCCCCGAAGCCCACACCGAAGCCCACACCGAAGCCCACACCGTCGGCCGCGTCCTCGTCGTCGGCGGCGGCATCACCGGCGGCGTGCTCTCGCTCGCCCTCGCCCAGAAGGGCGTCGAGGTGGTGCTGGTCGACCTGCGCGAGTCCCTCGGCGGGGTCGGGCACGGCATCACGCTCCAGGGCAACGCGCTCAAGGCGTTCCGGTCGGTCGGCATCTACGACAAGCTCTCGGAGCGCGGGTTCGCGTTCAGCCACCTGCGGCTCAAGACGGCCGACGGGCACGTGATCGCCGAGATCCCCGCGCCGCCGATGGGCGGACCGGACCTGCCCGGCACGATGGGGGCGGTCCGCGGCGACATCGCCGACATCCTGGCCGAGGAGGTCGTCTCGGCCGGGGTCGACGTACGGCTCGGGACGACGCTCACGGCCATCGACGACCACGGCGACTCGGTGACCGTGACCCTCTCCGACGGCAGCACCGAGACGGTCGACCTGCTCGTCGGCGCCGACGGGATCCGGTCGAAGGTGCGCGGCATGATCGGCATCGAGGCCGAGCCGAAGCCGGTCGGGATGGGCATCTGGCGCACCGTCGCCAAGCGCCCGCCCGAGATGGACTGCTCGGAGATGTACTACGGCGGACCCAAGTACAAGGCCGGCTACACGCCGATCTCCGAGGACCTCTGCTACGCGTTCCTGCTCGAGGAGAACCTCGACCGCTCGTTCGTCGGCGAGGGCCCACGCGGCAAGGAGCTCAAGGAGCGTGGCCAGGGCTACGGCGGGATCTGGGGCGAGGTGCGTGACAGCCTCTCCGACGACGCGGTCGTGAACTATCAGTGGATCGAGGCGATCTGCGTCGACTCGCCGTGGCACCGGGGCCGCTCGATCATCATCGGCGACGCCGCGCACGCCTGCCCGCCGCTCATCGCCCAGGGCGCCGCCATGTGTGCCGAGGACGCGGTGGTTCTGGCCGAGATGCTCACGAGCGGCGACCCGTCCGTCACCGTCGAGGACGTGCTGCCGGCGTTCATGGAGCGCCGCTTCCCGCGCGTGAAGATGGTGCTCGACAACAGCCTCACGCTGGCCGACTGGGAGATCCACCCGGACACCCCGGGTGCCGACCCGGGCCGGATCATGGGCCAGACGCTGCACGCGCTGGTGGAGCCCGCCTGATGCCGGGCTCGCTCGTCGAGCGCGGGTCGGCCGGCTTCGAGGAGGCCCGGGTCGACCGGATCTTCAACCGCCGGCTGCCCGACCGGCAGCCGGTCGCGGTGGTGCGCCCCGAGACCGAGGCGGAGGTGGTGGCCGCCGTACGGCTGGCGCGTGAGCGCGGTTGGCAGGTCGCCGTCCGCTCCGGCGGGCACAGCTGGGCGCAGTGGTCGGTGCGCGACGACGCGCTCGTCCTCGACCTCGGCGCCCTGCAGGAGATCGACTACGACGAGGCGACCGGCATCGTGTCGGCGTCGCCGGCCGTGCGGGGCGGCGCCGACCTGGCGCCCTACCTCGCCGAGCGTGGTCGGTTCTTCCTCGGCGGCCACTGTCCGACGGTGGGCATCGGCGGCTTCCTGCTGCAGGGCGGACAGGGCTGGAACGCGCGCGGCTGGGGCTGGGCGGCCGAGTACGTCGTCGCGGTGGACGTCGTGACCGCCGCCGGCGAGCTGGTCCGCGCCGACGCGACGCAGAACAGCGACCTCTACTGGGCCGCGCGCGGGGCCGGTCCCGGCTTCCCGGGGGTCGTCACGCGCTTCCACCTGCAGACCCGGCCGCTGCCACGGCACTTCGCGCACACCGTCCAGGGCTTCCGGATGGAGGACTTCGACGAGGTGATGACCTGGCTGCACGACGTCCACGGCACGGTCGCCGACACCGTGGAGATCGTCGCGCTCACCAAGACCGACCACGCGATCTCCCCCGACCCGGTCCTGCTCGTCACCGCGCTGGCCATGGTCGACGACGAGCTCGAGGCGGACCGTGCGTTGGCGCCGTTCCGCGACAACCCGGCCCTCGACCGCGCGAACCTCCTCATCGACAACGAGCCGACGACGCCCGAGAAGCAGCGCGCCCGCCAGCTCGAGGACAACCCCGAGGGGCACCGCTGGGCGGTCGACAACGCCTGGCTCTCCGGCTCCGCGGCCGACGTGGTGCCGGCGATGCGCCGCGCCTACACGACGCTGCCGAACGACAAGGCGTTCACGATCTGGTTCGGCATGGCGCCGCTCCGGGAGCTCCCCGACATGGCGTTCTCCGTGCAGTCGGAGATCTACCTGGCGTCGTACGTGCTGTGGGAGGACGCCGCCGACGACGAGCGCCACCAGGCGTGGCTCGCCGATGTGATGGCCGACCTCGAGCCGGTCACGGTCGGGCAGTACCTCGGCGACAGCGACCTGCGCCGGCGCCGGCACCGCTTCCTCTCCGACGCGGCGTGGGACCGGCTCCAGCAGGTGTACGCCGACCGCGACCCGGACTGCCTGTTCGTCGGTTACCTGGCCTGATGCCCGGCGAGCTCCGCGCCGACCGCGTCGAGCCGGTCGAACAGCCACCGGTGAGCGGGGTCGGAGATCCGGTTCGGCGCGAACCAGTAGCCCTCCGGCAGGAGCACCTCGCCGAACGGCGGATCGACGACGGTGATCGTGCCGCCCTCCCGCAGGTGCATGCGGGCCAGCCGCTCCGGGACCACGGCCACCATCTCCGTGCCCTCGATGACGAAGGGCAGGGGCAGGAAGCCGAAGACCTGGAGCGCGATGCGCCGATCGATGCCGTGGTCCCCGAAGACCCGGTCGACGGGGGTCAGGACGCCCGGGCCGAACGACGCGACGGCGTGCGGAAGCTCGGCCAGGTCGGCCATCGTGAGCCGGCCGTCGGCGAGTCGGGGGTTGCCGCGATCGGCCAGCACGACCATCCGGTCCCGCCACAGCGGCCGCGACTCCCCCGGGAAGCCGAAGCCGATGGGCGCGATCACCGCGTCGTTGTCGAGCAGCAGCCGGTCCGACGACCGCGACTCCGGGCCGAGGTGGTCGATGCTGAGCCGCACGCCCGGCGCCTCGGCCTCGACCAGCCGCACGAGCGGCTCGTGCACCACGGCGATCGCGTAGTCGCTCATCGTCAGGTGGAACGTGTGCCGGCTGGTCGCCGGGTCGAACTCGTCCTCCAGCTGGAGGGCCGAGCCCATCAGCCGCACCGCGTGCTGCACCTCGGGCAGCAGGTCGCGCGCGAACGGCGTCAGCTCGTAGTCGCGGCCGGCCCGCACGAGGAGCTCGTCGTCGAAGCGCCGCCGGAGCCGGGCCAGCGCCGCGCTCATCGCCGGCTGGCTGAGCTCGAGGCGCTGTCCGGCGCGCGTCACGTTGCCCTCCTCGAGGAGGACCTTCAGCGGAAGCAGCAGGTTGAGGTCGGTGCCGCCGAGCGCCATGCGCCGTCCCCTCTCGGTCTCGTCGTGCCGGGCACTAGAGTCCCATGCCACCGGTGACGGCGGTCACAGCCAGGGGTGAGGAGCGCAGGGTGAGGGAGCGGCTCCGGGGCGTCGACGCCAACCTGCTGCTCGCCCTGCACGCCCTGCTCGAGGAGCGCAACCTCACGCACGCGGGTGAGCGGATGACGATGAGCCAGCCGGCGATGAGCGGCGCGCTGACCCGGCTGCGCAAGCACTTCGACGACGAGCTCCTCGTGCGCTCCGGGCGCGGGTTCGAGCTGTCCCCGCTCGCGGAGCAGCTGCGGCCCCGCGTCGCCGAGGCGGTCGAGGCCGCCGAGGCGCTGCTCGGCAACCAGCGCGACTTCGACGCCGCCACCAGCACGAAGCGGTTCGCGGTCAGCATGTCCGAGTACGCGATGACCGTGCTCGCCCGCCCGCTCACCCGCGTCTTCGCCGAGCAGGCACCGGGCTGCACGCTGGCGCTCGACCCGCTCGACGTACGCCGCGACCAGATCGAGACGCAGCTGATGCGCCGTGACCTGGTGGTGGCGCCGCTCGGCTTCGAGTTCCCGGGCCGGACGCAGCCCGTGTTCACCGACCACCTGGTCTGCCTCGTGGCGCAGGGCCATCCCCTGCTCCGCGGCGGGGCGCTGAGCCTGGAGGACCTCGGCCGGATGCCGCACGCGGTCGCCGAGTTCACGGCGGCCGGCGACCGGCGCCGCCCCCTCGAGCTCGCGGTGGAGGCCGAGGGCCTGGCCGACCGGACGGTGCTCGTCCAGGTGACCAGCCTCCTCACGCTGCCCTTCGCGGTCGCCGGCACCGACATGTGCGCCTTCGTCCCGTCGCGGCTCGCGCGCCGGTGCCTGGAGATCCTCGACCTCGTCGTGGCCGAGACGCCGGTCGAGCCGGTCCGGATCACCGAGGCGGCGCACTGGCACCCGCGCCGCGAGAAGGACCCGGCGGTCGTCTGGCTGCGCAACCTGCTGCACGACGTCGCCGTCGACCTCGAGGACGAGCTCGACTGACCCTGCCACCCGTCGGAGTCTGGCAGCTGCCGACTCGACCCGGAACGGCCGATCACGGATGCCAGTGATCGGTCCTGGTGATGCCGCGGAACCTTGTTCCTGGCGTCGCGATCCGGCTGACTGTGATGGGGCGCACACCGCGTCTCCATGCAGCGAGGAGGACCTGTGGCCTGGGACGACGGGACGCCCTACCTGGAGGAGCTCGCACCGGGCGTCTACGCCTACGTGCAGCCTGCGGGCGGCTGGATGGTCAACAACTGCGGCGTCATCACCGACGCGTCGCGGGACGCCGTCCTCGTGGACACGACGTCCACCGAGAAGCGCAACCGCGCGCTCCTCGCCGAGGTCGCCGGCGTGGGTGCCCGCGACCCCAAGATCGCGGTGAACACCCACCACCACCCCGACCACACCTACGGCAACGGCTTCCTGCCGCCGACGACCACGATCGTCGGCCACCACCTGTGCCGGGAGGGCGTGCTCCGTGCCGGGCTGGCCGCGACCCGGGAGCTCAAGGCCGACTACGGCGACCTCGTCGTCCGCCCGCCGGACGTGACCTTCGACGACCGGCTGACCCTGCACCTCGACGGGTTCCCGATCGAGCTGATGACGATGGGCCCCGCGCACTCCACCAACGACGTCGCGGTGTGGCTCCCCGAGCAGAAGGTGGTCTTCGCCGGCGACCTGGCCTTCTCCGGCGGCCACCCGATCTTCATGGAGGGCTCGATGCGGGGCTTCAGGACGGCCCTGCAGCGCATGCGTGCGCTCGAGCCGGAGGTGCTCGTGCCGGGCCACGGGCCGGCCTGCCGCGGCGACGAGGTCGGCCGCGTGCTCGACGACCTCGAGACCTACGTCGACCGCCTCGCCGCCATCGCCACCGACTCGTTCGCGGCCGGACTGACCCCGCTGGAGGCGGCCCAGAAGCACCAGGCCGACTTCTACAGCGACTGGCCCGAGGGTGAGCGGGTCGTGTGCAACCTGCACCGCGCCTACGTCGAGCTGACCGACTACGAGCCGCCCTTCCGTCTCAGCATCCCGAACCTCTGGCCGGAGATGGAGGCCCTGCACGGCGGCCCGATCGGGACCCACGCATGAGCGCCCCCCGCCGGGTCGTCACCGGCCACACGCCGGCCGGTGTCTCCGTCGTCCTCTCGGACGGCCCGGTGCCGGTCAGCCGCGAGATCCCCGAGGACGGGGTCGGGTTCCACGAGGTCTGGAACACCGAGGGAGCGCCGGCGCGCATCACGGCGGCCGAGCCGAGCGAGCCGACGGAGCGCACGCTCGCCGTACCTCCCCCGCCGTGTGGCACGAAGATCCGGGTCAACGAGTTCCAGCCCGGCCACCTCGACGAGCGCGGCCTGCAGTCACCGATGCACCGGACCGCCTCGATCGACTACGGGATCGTGCTCTCCGGGGAGATCACGCTGATCCTCGACGACTCCGAGGTCACCCTGCGCGCCGGCGACATCGTCGTCCAGCGCGGCACCGACCACGCCTGGGCCAACCGCGGCACCGAGCCGGCCCGCGTCGTGTTCGTCCTCGTCGACGGGGACTTCGACGCCTCGCTCGTGGAGACGCTCCCCGGCGGGCTCGCCGGGCTGATGCACGGAGGCCCACGGGCCTGAGGCCCAGCGTGCGCGGCGTGATCACGTCCGTCGTGCACGACACGATCGATCCCCGGCAGAGCGAGGCGTTCGAGCGGTTCGCCGCCGCCTGGATCAGGCTCGTGAACGCGAACTACGAGCGGACGTTCATGCGGCCGCTGTCCCGGAGGACGTCGATCCGGGCTGACGCCGCTGCCGCTACGGTCGTCGCATGAGGATCGACCTGACCGGCAGGACAGCCCTCGTCACCGGCTCCACCCAGGGCATCGGCCTGGCGATCGTCCGTGGTCTGGCGGCCGCCCGGGCGCGCGTCGGCGTCAACGGCCGGTCGGGGGGCTCGGTGGACCGCGCGATCGACCGGCTCCGCGCGGAGCTCGCCGACGCCGAGCTCGTCCCGGTGGTCGCCGACGTTGCGTCGGACGACGGCTTCGCGGCGGCGACCGAGGCGCTGCCGGACGTCGACGTCCTGGTCAACAACCTCGGGATCTTCGAGTCGCGCCCCGCGCTGGAGATCACCGACGAGGAGTGGCGCCGCTTCTTCGAGGTCAACGTCCTGGCCGCCGTACGCCTGACGCGGCACCACCTGCCCCGGATGACCGGCCGCGGGTGGGGCCGGATCCTCTCCATCGCCAGCGACTCGGCGGTCGTCATCCCGGCGGAGATGATCCACTACGGCATGTCGAAGACCGCCCTGCTCGCCGTGTCCCGCGGGTTCGCCAAGGAGGCCGCCGGCACCGGCGTCACGGTCAACTCCGTCATCGCCGGCCCGACGCACACGGGCGGGGTCGAGGACTTCGTCTACCAGCTCGTCGACCGCGACCTCCCCTGGGACGAGGCGCAGCGCGAGTTCATGCTGAACCACCGCCCGCAGTCCCTGCTGCAGCGGCTGATCGAGCCCGAGGAGATCGCGAACCTCGTCACCTACCTCGCCTCGCCGCTCGCCTCCGCGACGACGGGCGGGGCGGTGCGCGTCGACGGCGGGTACGTCGACTCGATCCTGCCCTGAGCCGGGCGAGCGGCGCCGACCCTTGCTGCCTCCGCACCACGTCCGCCAGCATGGGCTGATGCGGAAGCCGCTGAGGTGCCGGATCGGCTGGCACAAGTGGGTCACGCGCTACTCGGACGACGGGACCGCCCACTACCTGCGGTGCCGACGGTGCTCGAAGGAGGACCACGAGGGCGGGCACCGCGGGGTCGTCGGCTTCTGACCGGCCCGTCAGGGTCCGCAGGTCAGACTTGCCGGATGGACCCGATCCGCGAGCGCCTCCTCACCGACCGCCGGCGCACGCAGCGACGGCTGGCCGAGCTGACCGGCGACTTCCGGGAGATCGTCGAGGCGTCCCGCGCGACCAACGCCGACGACGAGCACGACCCCGAGGGCGCCACGATCGCGTTCGAGCGCTCGCAGGTCGCGACGCTCGTCCAGCAGGCGCAGCGTCAGCTCGCTGACATCGACGCCGCGCTGGTCCGGCTCGACGAAGGCTCCTACGGGATCTGCGAGCGCTGCGGCCGGCCGATCGCGCCCGAGCGCCTCGAGGTCAGGCCGACCGCCCGTACCTGCGTCGTGTGCTGATCCCGCGATCAGGCGGGCCGGACCGTCAGCGTCTGGGCGAGCGTGCCGACCGGCCCGTCCTCGTCGTGGATCCGGCTGCTCGTCAGCCCGCGCCCGTCGGGGCCGAAGCTGACGGTGGTGTCGAAGCCGAGCCAGCCCGGCCGCGGGCTGCGGAAGAGGTGTGCGGTGAGGTCCACGTTGGGGAAGGCCACCTCGGTGGGCGCGACGCGGACGGTCATGCCGTTGGCGATGTCGAACAGGCCGGCCGCGCTCGCGAGCGGACTGGTCGGCTCGTCGAGCAGCGGCACGTCGGTGCGGACCCAGTAGCGGGCGCGCCCGGGCGACTCCTGGTCGCGGCGCAGCCGCGCCGAGGCGATGAACCCTCCCGGCCAGACCTCGGTCGGGTCCCAGCACGGCATCGCGTCCGGGGAGGGCAGGGGCGGCAGGTCGGAGCCGGCGAGCGCCGCCGTGTCGCGCTCGGCCAACAGCCAGGCACGGACCAGGACGGCCGGGCGGCCGGCGTGGCTGAGCACCGCCTCGACCAGCTCGATCGTGCGCCCGGCCCGCAGCACCCGCACCTCGAGGTCGACCTCGTCGATCGGCAGCACCCCGAGGATGTCGAACGAGAGCCGGGAGACCGCGAGGACGTCGCCGTCGCGGCGCCGGCGGTGGTCGGCCTCGACGGCATGCGTCATCAGCCCGAGGGAAGGGGCGATGTGCTGCTCGTCGGTGTTCCACGCACCGCCCACGTGCTCGGTCGCTCTGAACGTGGTGGGACCGGTCCGTTCGAAGTAGGGCACGGGTCGACCCTGTCAGACGCGCCGCCGGCTGCCGTCAGCGGTCAGGAGAGCGAGCTCTGGTGGATGATCGCCCCCAGGATGGTGGCCGCCCCCGCGATCAGCGCGACGACGGCGAGCAGGGCGGCGGCCCGACCGACGTTCGCCTCCCACCGCACGTCCGAACGGAAGCTCCGCACGGCCAGCAGCAGCGCGACCACGGCCTGCACCACGCTGCCCGCGCCCAGGCTGACGTAGTAGCCGACCACGCTGTCGTTCGACGCGAACTGCGGGCCGAACAAGGTCGAGATGCCCACGGTCAAGGCGTTCTGGGCCAGGAGGCCGGTCGCGGCGAGGGCGAACGCGGCGACCGCGCACACCGCCGGCGAGAAGAACGGCGACGGCGTCCGGGTCTCCTCGTAGGGGAGGTCCTCGCCGAAGATGAGCTCGTCAGACATGGGCAGATCCTGCCCGAGCCGAGGCCGCGATGTCGCGGGTTCGGCACACGCCGGGTCGGCGTACGTCGTCAGGCATGCTCGTCCGAGACCTGCTCCCCGGGCTGGACCGACCAGGCCGGCGGCTCGTCGGCGCCCGACTCCTCGGCGCTCTCCGCGTCGTCGGCCGTCGGCTGCACGGCGCCGGGCGCGTGGTGCACCGGCGCGTAGACGGCGTAGAGCCGCATCGGCTCGTCGCCGATGTTGGTCACGTTGTGCCACGTGCCCGCCGGGACGAAGATCGCCCAGCCGTCCTCGACCTCCTGCTCGAAGTCGAGCCGGTCCTCGGCCGGTCCCATCTGCACCCGGCCGCGGCCGGCGTCCAACCGCAGGAACTGGTCGGTCTCGGGGTGCGCCTCCAGGCCGACGTCGTCACCGGGCTCGATCGACATGAGGGTGAGCTGGAGGTACTTGCCCGTCCACGCGACCGAGCGGTAGTTGCCGTTCTCGACCGTGGCCTTCTCGAGGTCGAAGCTCTGCGGGCTGGGCCCGATGTCCTTGATGGTCATGCATTCCTCCTCGCGACGACTGGAGGGCGCCGTTCGGCGTCCCGCGCCCAGCATCTTCCGCTGGCCGTGCCCGGCGCCAGGGGTGACCGGGGCGTGACCGTTCATTTCGAGGCCCGACACCGCTCAGAGCCGGTGGCTGCCCGGCCCCACCTCGGTGGTGCTCCCGTCGGCGCCGACGACCTCCGCCACGCATCCCGGCGGCACGGTGACCGCGAGCTCCACGGAGCCCCCTGACGACGTCCACGACACCTCCACCAGCCCGTGCGGCGTGAGGTGTGAGGTGGACGCTGACGTGAGCCCACCGCCCGGCCGCGGCCGCACCCGGAACCGCCGCCAGGTCGGCTCGACGCGCTGCAGCCCGGCGACGTAGCGGTGCAGGAACGAGATGACGGCGCCCTTGGAGTAGTGGTTGAGCGACTCGTGCGGCACGCCGTCTGCGTCGATCCCGTCCCAGCGCTCCCACACCGTCGTCGCCCCGCGCGCGATCATCGCCAGCCACGACGGCTCCGACTCCTGGAGCAGCAGCTCGTAGGCCAGGTCGAGATGGCCGTGGTCGGCCAGCACCGGCAGCAGGTCCGGCGTCGCGAGGAAGCCGGTGCCGACGCGCACCCCCGACTCCCGTACCAGTGCCGCGAGGTCGGCGGCCGCCTGCTGACGCAGCTCCTCGGGCAGCAGGCCGAAGGCCAGCGCGCGCACCAGGTTGGCCTGGGTACGCGGCACGACGTGGCCGTCCTCGACGAACTCGGTCGCCCACGCGTCGGCGACGCGTCGGCTGAGCCCGGCGTACCTCTCGGCCTCGGCACCCAGGCCGAGCACGGAGGCGAGGTACGCCGCCTGCCGGGTCGACCACGCGTAGAACGCGGTCGCGACCTCCGACTTGTCAGCCTCGATGAAGGCGACGAAGTCGGTCGGCTCGTCGCCCGGCTCGAGCCACTCCCCCCAGTGGAAGCCGGTGTCCCAGAGGAACTCGTCGTGAGGCCGCGGCTCGGGGTGCCGGGCGACCCGCTCGGGGTGCCGGTCCTTGCGGGCCATCTGCTCGACGCGGTCCAGCCAGCGCACCATGGCCGGCCACAGCTCGCGGACCACCTCGGTGTCGCCGTACTCGCGGTAGAGCTCGAGCGGCACCAGCACGACCGCGTCGCCCCAGCCGGCCGAGCCGTTGACCTCGTGGAGGATGCCCTGCATCTCCACCGGCGGGATCGGCGCCATCGAGGCGATCACGCCGTCGTCCCACTGGCCGACGGCCACGTCGCGCAGCCACTTGAGGGAGAACCCGTCGACGTCGTAGAGGTAGGACGCGGTCGGCACGTAGAGCTGCCAGTCGCCGGTCCAGCCGGCCCGCTCGCGGGTCGGGCAGTCGGTCGGCAGGTCGCAGGCGTTGCCGCGGAAGCTCCAGACCGCCGCGTCGTGCAGTCGGTCGAGCCGCTCGTCGCTGCACGTGAACGTCCCGCGCGCCTCGAGGTCGCTGTGGACGACGACCGCGGCGATGTCGCCGGGCGCCAGCGGCTCGTGCAGGCCCTCGACGCGGACGTACTGGAACCCGTGCGTCGTGAAGCGCGGCTCGAAGACGTCGTCGGCGATCCCGGCCGAGACGACGACGTCCACCTGGCCGGCGCTGAGCGGCTCGGGCAGGAAAGGCGTGTTGGGCACCAGGTGGTCCATCGTGACTTCACCGTCAGGTCCGAGCGCCTCACCGTGGGTGAGGGTGAGCCGGGTGCCGACCGGGCCGAGCGCGCTCAGCCGCACCCGGCCGTTGACGTTCCGGCCGAAGTCGACGACGTCCACGCCGTCGCGCAACCGCCGCACCGACACCGGGCGCAGCGTCTCGACCGGCCGTACGGGCGGGGCGGGCGTGTCGGTGAGGATCTCGAAGCCGCGGTCGTCGACCGCCACCGCGGTCCAGCCGGAGGCGTCGTACGACGGCGTGCACCAGTCCGGCTCGACCAGCCGACGGTCCTCCTGCTGGCCCTCGATGAGGTCGGCGGCGAGGACGTGCGAGGTCGCGCACCGCCATGCGGCGTCGGTACCCACGATGGTGCGCGTCCCGTCCTCGTGGTCGATGACGAGCTGGGCGAGCAGGGCCGTTGTGTCGCCCCACTGGTCGTGGGCACGGGTCAGGCCGACCTGGCCGCGGTACCACCCGTCGGCCAGCAGCGCGCCCAGGACGTGCCGGCCGGGCGTGAGCGCGGCGGTGACGTCGTAGGTCTGCACCTGCGTGCGCCGGAGGTACTCCGTGTAGCCGGGCGTGAGCTCGTCGTCGGAGACCCGCTCGCCGTCGAGCCACGGCTCGTAGATGCCGTGCGCGGTGACGTGCAGCCGTGCGCGTCGCACCGGACGGTCGACGACGACCTCGCCGCGCAGCCGGTACGCCGGCCGGAAGCCCGGCCGGTCCCGGGCGCCGTCCTCGAGCGGCGCCGGGGTGACCCAGGACGTCGCCCAGTCCGAGGCGGACAGCAGCCCGGCCTCGACGGCCAGCGGCTCCGACCACTCCGACCACCCGAGGTCGGTGCGGGCGCGCACCCGCACGACCCGCGACTCCCCCGACCGGAGCGGCTCGGCCGGCCACGGCACGAGCGCGTGCTCGCCGCTCCCGACCTCCAGGACCGCGTCGTCGACGGCGACCTCGTAGGCGTCCTGGCGAGCCGCCCCCTCGGGCAGCAGCCAGGACAGCCGCGGCCTCGGCTCGCCGATCCCGAGGGCGTCGCCACGGTGCTCGGCACGCAGGGCGGTCGGCCTCACGCCGGCTCCCGGACGGTCAGGCCGGCCCGCTGGGCGGCCACGAAGCCGGCGTACACGTCGGCGCTGGGCTTGCGGCGCCGCTCGAACGTCGCGCGATCCACCTCGTGCAGGCCGTAGTGGAACGCGTAGCCGAAGATCCACTCGAAGTTGTCGAGCAGCGTCCAGTGCGTGTAGCCGAGGACCGGCACGCCGTCGGCGATCGCCTCGCCCAGGCCGGTCAGCGCAGGCTCGATGAACGCGGCGCGCAGCGTGTCGTCGTTGCTGGCCAGGCCGTGCTCGGTCACGAAGATCGGCACCCCTGCGACGGCGTGGGCGTAGCGCACCGCGCCGGCCAGCGACCCCGGCTCGATCTCGGTGCCCATCTGGTTGAGCACCGCTCCCTCCGGTGGCCGCACCTGGCCGGAGCCGTCGTAGGGCACCCGCTCGTAGTTCTGCACGCCGAGGAAGTCGTCCTCTCGGGCGAGCTCGAGCCAGCGCTGGTAGACCTCGGCCCGCTTGCGGTCCCGGACGGACGCGTCGTCGCCGACGACGACGTCGTCCATCAGCGCCAGCGAGAAGCCGACCGGCAGGTCGGGACGGCGGGCCTTGATCGCCGCCTTGCCGGCGGCGTGCGCCGCGGCGAGGCCGTCCTCCATCGCTGCCAGCTCCTCGGGCAGCACCACGTTGCCCAGCCGGTACGCCGGCACGCCGGCCGCCTCGCTCGCGGCGGCGAGCGTCGCCCGCTCGAGGTCGCGCACCACGTCGGGGAGGCCGAGCCACGACAGCACCCGCGGCAGGTCCGGCTCGTTGAGGGTCACCGCGAAGCCGATCCGGTCCCCGAAGCGCGCGGTCACCCGATCGCAGTAGCGGGCGAACAACGCCGGCGCCTCCGGGTCGAGCCAGGCGCCTCGCTTCGCGAACCAGTGCGGCGCGGTGAAGTGGTTGTAGGTCACGACCGGCACCAGCCCGCGAGCACGGCACTCGTCGACGATCGCCTCGTAGTGGTCGAGGGCCTCGTCGGAGAACACCCCCTCCTCCGGCTCCACGCGTGCCCACTCGACCGAGAACCGGTAGGCGTCGAGGCCGAGGCCGGCGACCAGGTCGAGGTCCTCGCGCCAGCGGCGATAGCTGTCGCAGGCGGGTCCGGACGGCTCCGCGAAGACGGTCGGGGTCACCTGCTCGGCGAACCACGTGTCGCTGTTGTCGTTGTCGCCCTCGGTCTGGTGTCCCGAGCCGGCGGCGCCCCAGAGGAAGCCGGGCGGGAAGGTGATGTCGGTCACGTGGCCCAGCAAACGCGAGATCGGTGCCGGGCGGAACGAGCGGTCGCCGATACCTAGCATCACCGCTGCCTGGTTCCGCCCTTGATGTGACCGCGGGCACAGTCGAGCCATGTTCGAGTACTTTCCCGGCAACTACATCTGGAACCTGGGCGTCGCCGCCACGCTCAACAGCGGCGGCCTGATCGACGAGGTGGACCGCGCCTGCCGCCCGATCCGCGAGCTCGCCAAGCAGGGCTCCGACGTCGGGACTGCCGAGTTCATGCGGTCGTGGCAGGCGGTCGCCGACCAGCTCGAGCAGCAGGCGGCCGAGGCCGAGAAGGCCGGCCACCTGCGCACTGCCGGGCAGAAGTACTTCCGTGCGGCGGCGTACCTGTGCCAGGCGGAGCGGATGCAGTCGGCGAAGGACCCTGGCCGCAAGGTCGTCTACCAGCACCTGCTGGAGCTGATGGAGAAGTCGTTCGAGCTGGTCGACCCGGCGACCACCCGGGTCGCGGTGCCGTTCGAGGGGGGCATCCTGCCGGCGTACCTCACCCGCGCGGAGCGTCCCGACGGGAGCCCTGCGCCCACCGTCATCATGTGGAACGGCCTGGACTCGACCAAGGAGCACATGTACTGCTCCGGCTGGCCTGCCGAGATGGCAGCGCGCGGCATCTCCGTGCTGCAGGTCGACTGCCCCGGCAGCGGCGAGGCGCTGCGGTTCGCCGACCTCAAGGCGCGGGTGACCACCGAGGACTGGGCGGCGGCGTGCGTCGACTACCTCGAGACCCGCGACGACGTCGACCACTCCCGCATCGGCCTGGTCGGCTGGTCGCTCGGCGGCTACTACGTGCCGCGGGCGGCCGCGTTCGAGAAGCGGCTCGCGCTGGCGGTCGCCTGGGGCGCCAACCACAACTGGGGCGAGGTGCAGAAGGCGCGTCTCGAGCGCGAGGGCGAGAACCCGGTGCCGCACTACTGGGACCACGTGCTGTGGGTCTGGGGGTACGACGACATCGACGCGTTCATCGAGGCGGCCGAGGCGATCCACCTCAACGGCGTCGTCGAGCAGATCACCTGCCCGTTCCTCATCACCCACGGCTCGAACGACCGGCAGATCAACGTCGAGTACGCGCACCAGTCCTACGACCAGGCGGTCCACAGCCCGCGCCGCGAGCTCCGGGTCTTCACCCCGGAGGAGGGCGCGACCGAGCACATCGGCCTCGACCACCTCCCCCACGTCGGCGCGTTCACCGCCGACTGGATCGAGGACGTCTTCACCGGTCGTTGACGATCAGAGGCCCGCCCGCCCCTAGGCTCGGGCCCATGTTCGACGGCTTCGTCCTGGACTGGGTGGACCTGGGGGACGTGACCCTGCGCGTCCGGCACGCCGGCACGGGGGCCCCGGTCGTGCTGCTGCACGGTCACCCTCGCACGCACACGACCTGGCACGCCGTGGCGGCGCGGCTCGCCGCGAGGCACACCGTGGTGTGCCCCGACCTCCGCGGGTACGGCGGCTCGACGCTGCCGCCCGACGCGGCCGGCCACGCCCAGTCCAGCAAGCGCGCGATGGCCGGCGACGTCGTCGAGCTGATGGCGCGGCTCGGTCACGACCGGTTCGCCGTGGTCGGCCACGACCGCGGCGCCCTGGTCGCGTTCCGGACGGCCATGGACCACCCCGACCGGGTCTCGCACCTGGTCGTCATGGACGGGCTGCCCGTCATCGAGCACCTCGAGCGGACCGACGCGCGGTTCGCCGAGGCGTGGTGGCACTGGTGGTTCCTCGGCCAGACCGACAAGCCGGCCGAGCGGGTGATCAACGCCGACCCGGACGCGTGGTACCGCACGTCCCCGCCGGAGCTGATGGGAGCCGAGAACCATGCCGACGTCTGGGCGGCGCTGCGCGACCCGGCCGTCGTGCACGGGATGTGCGAGGACTACCGGGCCGGCCTGGGCATCGACCGCGACCATGACGCCGCCGACCGCGAGGCGGGCCGCCGGGTCGCCTGCCCGACGCTGCTGCTGGAGTCGGCCCACGACGACCTGGACCTGCAGGGCGACCCGGCGGCGATCTGGAAGCCGTGGCTGGAGCAGCCGCTCCGGCACCGGGTGATCGACTCGGGCCACCACCAGGCCGAGGAGGCGCCGGACGAGGTGGCCGACGCGGTCCTCGGCTTCCTGGCCGAGTAGACGACCCGGGGGCCTCGGCGCCGCCGAGACCCCCGGATCCAGGGAGGGACCGACCTATCGGTCGTGCCTCCGCCCGGGGACGACACCCGCCGTGGACGCGTCCACGAGCACCGGCAGGTCGAACTGGTCGTCATAGCTCCGCACCGACACGTGCCGGCCCTGGTTCTGGGCCAGCTGCGCGAACGGCGCCGACTGCATCGCGATCGTGAGGACCCGCCGCGCGCTGCGCTGCAGGTCACCGAGCCGCATCGGGTAGCCGGTCGCGGTGTAGCCGCCCTTGATGACGACCGTGTACGACGTCACCGGGCTGCTGCTGTCGGCCGGGTTCTGGTGCACGACGTCGGTGACGCTGATCGCGGCCTTCTGGGCCGCCGTCAGGGCACTGCCGGCGAGCAGGTTCGTGACGTAGGCGTAGGCGTCGTTCACCGTGGCGAGCTTCGGGTCGGCCGTGAACGTCAGGTTGTTGATCGCGTCGATCGTGGCCGTTCCCGAGGCCGGCGCCTTGCTCAGGTCGGTGCTGCCGTCGACCGTCGTCGAGATCGTCTCCGCGCCGGTGGCCGACGGGGTGAAGCCGCCGAACTGCCACGACCACGACGTCCGGGTCGGCGTGACCGTCCTGGTGTAGACGGGCAGACCGGCGACGTCGATGGTCGGCGCCTGCTTCTTGATCGCGTTGATGATGTTCTGCGGTGCGTTGCCGGGCTCGATGAGGTCGTTGCCGGCGTACATCGTCGCCGTGGCGTCGTGGCTGCCGCCCCAGTCGGACATCACCAGGCCCCGGAAGCCCCACTCGCCCCGCAGGATGTCGGTGAGCAGGTCGTAGTCCTGGGCGGCGTAGGTGCCGTTGATCCGGTTGTAGGAGCTCATGACCGCCATGGGCTGGGCGGTGGTGACGGCGATCTGGAAGGACCGCAGCTCGAGCTCGCGCGCCGCACGCTCACCGACGACCGAGTTGCCGCCGCTGCGCTGCGTCTCCTGGTTGTTGAAGGCGAAGTGCTTGATCGTGACGCCGACGCCGCGGTTGCTCTGCACGCCGAGGGTCGTCGCCGCGGCGGTCAGGCCGGCGATCACCGGGTCCTCCGAGTAGTACTCGAAGTTGCGGCCGTTGAGCGGGTCGCGGTGCAGGTTCATGCCGGGCGCGAGCCACAGCGTGACGCCCGCCTCGACCATCTCCTTGCCGACCGCCTCACCGACCTGCTGGATCAGCCCGCGGTTCCAGGTCTGCGCCAGCATGGTGCCGATCGGCCAGGCCGTCTCCCACTGGTAGGTCTTCGGCGTCGTCGGGATCTGCTGGGTCAGCCGCAGGCCGGCGGGTCCGTCGGAGAGGGCCATGCCGGGGATGCCGAGGCTCTCGTACTTGGCGGTCGTGTAGCCGGCCGCGCCGATGGCCGACGGCGTCGTGCCTCCGACATTGGCGCCCTCGACGATGTTGGCGAGCTGGGTGACGCTCAGGCCGGCGACGAACCGCTCCATCGAGGTACGCCCGGCGGCCACGTCGTAGAGCGTGCTGCTCCGGTCGACGTCGACCTTCTTGACCGTCTCACCGGCCTTGGCCGCGTACGCCGCGCCGGTGCCCTCCCAGTCGGCCTGCTTCTTGTCGACGTAGGTCGTGATGCTCGAGAGCCGGTGGTGCTCGACCGCGTCGTAGGGCAGCGAGGTGGCCACCGGCACGTCCTGCTCGTACGCCGACCGGTCGTCCTGGGCGTGGAAGCCGTGGGCGTGCAGCGTGATCCGCGGGGCGGCGGCGAGCTGCCGGGCCTCGCCCGGGTAGCTGTAGAAGCTCGCCGGGTCGCTGGTCAGCTCGCTGGCCGGGGCCTGGTCGGCGAGCTCGTGGCCGACCAGCTCGGTCGGCGTGGTCGCACCGAGCTCCAGGCGCCCGGCGACCTGGGTGTTGCGCGAGGAGTCACCGACGCGGACGACGTACTCGCCCTTGTCGAGCACCCATTGCGCCTTCGCCTGGTCGAACGAGGCCAGCGACGACGTGTCGATCCGGATCGTGACGCGCTGGGAGGCGCCGGGAGCGAGCCGGTCGGTCTTCACGTAGCCCTTGAGCTCCTGGTAGGGCTTGTCGAGCCCGGTCTGCGGAGCGGAGACGTAGACCTGGACGACCTGCTTGCCGCTGTAGCGCTTGCCGACGTTGGTGACCCGCGCCTTGACGGTGACCTGGTGCATGTCGGCGGTGACGCCGAGCGGCCGGATGGCGAAGTCGGTGTAGGACAGCCCGTAGCCGAACGGGTAGTTGACGACGCTCTCGGGGTGGGCGGCGTCGAGCTGCCGGTAGAAGGAGTCGAAGTAGCGGTAGCCGACGTAGACGCCCTCGCTGTAGCTCTCGGTGGCGGCCGTGCCGTCGGCGGTGCCGAACGTCGCGGCGGCCGGGTAGGAGGAGTACTTCGACGCCCACGTGTCGGTGAGCTTGCCCGACGGGCTGACCTCGCCGTCGAGCACCTGCACGAGCGCGGCACCGCCCTGCTCGCCGGCCTGGCTCATGAGGAGCAGCGAGTCCAGCGCGGTCCCGCCGGCGGGGTCCTTCTCGGTCGGGTCGGCGTTGATGTCCTTGAAGAACTCGGTGTCCATCACGCCGCCGGTGTTGAGGACGACGACGACCTTCTTGTAGGTCCTGCCGAGCAGCGCGATGTCGCCCCTCTCGGCGTCGGTGAGCAGGTAGTCGCCCTGGCCCGACTTGCGGTCGGCGCCCTCGCCGGAGTTGCGGGCGACGACGAAGAGCGCGGTGTCGGTGGGCGCCGTCGGAGCGGCGCTCTGGCCGGTGAGCGGCTGCTCGACCGAGGAGTAGTCGGGCGCGGCGGCGAGGACGCCGCCGTTGGGGTTCGGTGGGTACTTCGTGTCGAACGCCGAGGTCATCGCGTTCCAGTACGCCGGGCTGGTGGTGACCGAGTAGCCCGCGTTCTCCAGGCCCTGGCGGACCGTCACGTTCGAGCGGTTGTTGACGGCACCGGACCCGGTGCCGCCCTTGACGGTCACGTAGGCGCCGACGCCGAACACGGCGACGTTGCCGCTCGAGGCCATCGGCAGTGCGTGGTCGTGGTTCTCGAGGAGCACCATGCCCTCGGTGGCGGCCCGTTGGGACAGCGCGGCGTTGGCGGCCTCCAACGGGGACACGCCGGGGTCGGTGGTGGCGGCGTGTGCCGTGGAGAGACAGGTGAGACCGAGACAACCGGTGGCGAGCACCGCGAGTCCGCGTGTGAGCACACGGCGTGAAGGTTGACGCATGGAGTCGTCCTCTCTGAACAACTCATGGGCGATCAGCGTCGCCCGAGCGAACGTGACGCCAGTCACGCTAAGGCGCGGCTTTTAGTGACGTCAACGGGGCAAAAGGCAGATCAGTGGCTCACTTTTTTGCACATTTTCGTGCGTAAAAATGCCGGCAGGAAGGCTGCCCGGGAGCCGTGGGCTGCCCTACAGTCGGCGGATGCCGACCACGCCGTCGCCGCGCGAGCGGACCCGCGAGGAGCTCCTGCGTCTCATCCGTGCGGGCGGCGGCGTCACCCGCGCCGACCTGACCCGCCTGTCCGGCCTGTCCCGCAGCGCCGTCAACGCGGCGGTCGCGAGCCTGCTCGCCGACCAGGCCGTCACCGAGTCCGACACCGCGCCGAAGGGGCCCGGAACCGGCAGCGGCCGTCCCGGGACGCGCCTGCGCGCCAACGGTGGACCCGTCGCCGGCATCGACTTCGGCCACAACCACCTGCACGTCGCGATCGCCGACACGACCGGCGCCGTGCTCGGCGACCGCCGCGTGGAGATGGACGTCGACCTGGCCGCTGAGGAGGCGATGGACGCGGCGGCCGACCTGCTGGCCGGGCTGCGCCGGGAGCACGGCCTCGAGGAGATCGAGGCGGTCGTCGCCGGGATCCCGGGGCCGATCGACATACGGTCCGGGCTCGTGCAGTCGCCGACCATCCTCTCCGGGTGGGTGGGTCGCTCACCCGTCCAGGAGCTCGGCCGCCGGGTCGGCGTACCCGTCCACGTCGAGAACGACGCCGCCCTCGGCGCGATGGGCGAGCTGTACGCCGGGACAGGCCGGGACCACCGCGACTTCCTCTACGTCAAGGCGGCCCACGGCATCGGCGCCAGCCTGGTGCTCGACGGTCGCCTCTACCGCGGCGGCACCGGTCTGGCCGGGGAGATCGGGCACACCAACCTGGCGGGCCGCTCCGAGCTGTGCCGCTGCGGCAACCGGGGCTGCCTCGAGGCGGTCGTCTCCATGACCTCGGTCCTGGAGCAGGTCGCGCACACGCACCCCGGCGTCCCGCTCGAGGAGGTGCCGCTGGGCGACGCGGCCGACGCGGTCACGCGCCGCATCCTCCAGGAGTCCGGCCGGGTGCTCGGCCACGCCGTGAGCGACCTGTGCAACCTGGTCAACCCGACCGCTGTCATCGTCGGCGGCGACCTGGGCAGCGGGAACCCCTGCTTCGTGCAGGGCGTCGAGGAGGCCGTACGCCGCTACGCGCTGCCGGCGATGGCCGACGCGCTCGTCGTCGCGCCCGCCGCGCTCGGCACCCTGGCCGAGCTCCGCGGCGCCATCGAGCTGGCGGTCCGGCGTACGGGCCTGCCGGCGGGGCCGAAATGACAGCTCCCGGACCCACAGGTGTGGATCCGGGAGCTGTTCCGCGTGGCGGTGACGGAGGGATTTGAACCCTCGGTGGACTTGCGCCCACAAACGCTTTCGAGGCGTTCTCCTTAGGCCGCTCGGACACGTCACCGCCGGTGAGGCTACCGGAGAGCGAGGTGCCCGACGAAATCGGACCGCTGCCGTGGTGGTCGAGCTCAGAGCTCGGGACCGTCGGCGACGTCGTCCGCTCGGTCCACCGCCGGGTCGGCGGAGCCGTCCGGCTTGATGACGATGCGGCCGGGAACGCGCGAGGTCGTCGTGACGACGTAGTTGCGCCGGACCGGCTGCTGGTTCGGCTTCGAGGGGACTGCCTTCGACATCGGGGTGCTTTCGGTTGCGGTGGGGCGCTTTCACAGGTGAGACGGTCCCGGTCCCGACTCATGACGTCGCTCGCCCCCAGGATGCGGGCCTCAGCCCGCCGGGCGGCGTCCCGACACGCCGACTACCGAGAACTCGGGACGTCGACCCGTTCGCGAGCGCGCTGCTCCGCACCCGCCCAGTCCTGGCCGGGCCGCGGCTCGTAGCGGACCGGCTCGTGCGTACGCCGGACCAGTGCCCGCATCGCCGCCAGGTCGGGGAGGTCCGCGCCCAGCGCGCGAGCCTGGACCAGGGCGTTGCCGAGCGCGGCCGCCTCGGCCGGCCCGGCGAGCACCGGCAGCCCGCACGCGTCGGCGGTGAGCTGGCAGAGCAGCGCGTTCTGGGAGCCGCCGCCGACGACGTGGACGACGTCGATCTCGTGACCGGCCAGCTCGCAGGCCAGCCGGACGTTGCGGCGGTAGGCGAGCGCCAGGCTGTCCAGGATCGTGCGGACCACCTCGTCCGGGCTCTCGGGCACGGGCTCGCCGGCGGCGCGGGCCAACGCGCGCAGCCGGTCGGGCATGTCGCCCGGCGGGAGCAGCGAGGGGTCGTCGATGTCGACCACCGTGCGCAGCGGCGTGGCCTGCGCGGCACCGGCGAGCAGCGTGGGAAGGTCGACAGCCAGGCCCTGGGCCGCCCACGTCCGCACCGACTCCGACAGCACCCACAGGCCCATGACGTTCTTGAGGAACCGGATCGTGCCGTCGACTCCGCCCTCGTTGGTGAAGTTCGCGAGGCGGGCGGCCTCCTCGAGAACCGGCCGGCCGAGCTCGAGCCCGACCAGCGACCAGGTGCCCGAGGAGATGTAGGCGAACCGGTCGCCCTCCGCCGGGACGCCCACCACCGCCGAGGCGGTGTCGTGGGACCCGACGGCGACGACGGGGACGCCGGGCTCGCCGATCGCCGCGCCGACCGCCGGCAGCACGGGCCCGACCAGGGAGCCCGGGTCACGCAGACCCGGCAGGATCGCCCACGGCAGGGAGAGCCGCCGGGCGAGGTCGACCGACCACTCGCGGGAGCGCACGTCGTAGAGCCCGGTGGTCGAGGCGTTGGTGCGCTCGGCGCCGACCTCGCCGGTCAGCCAGTAGGTGAGCAGGTCGGGCAGCAGGAGCAGCGTCGCGGCCGACTCCAACGCCGCCGTGCCCTGGGCCGCGACGAGCTGGAAGACCGTGTTGAACGGCAGCTCCTGCAGACCGCTGACCGCGTAGAGGTCGGCCGGGTCGACGATCGCCGCGACCCGCTCCGGGACGCCCGCGGTGCGCGCGTCCCGGTGCGAGTACGGGTTGCCGAGGAGCTCCCCGTCACGGTCGAGGAGGCCGTAGTCCACGGCCCAGGAGTCGATGCCGATCCCGTCCAGACGGCCGCCCAGGGCGACGTTGCGCAGTCCGGCGAGGACCTCCCGGTGGATCCCGACGACGTCCCAGAAGAGGGAGCCCCGGACCTGCACGCCGCCGTTGGGGAAGCGGTGGACCTCCTCGATCCGCAGGGTGTCGGGGCCGACCTCGGCGGCCATCACCCGCCCGCTCGTGGCACCGAGGTCGACGGCGGCGACGCGCACCGGCGTCGAGCCTCGCTCCCCTGGCACCTCGACCATCACCGGAGGAAGGCAGCCGCGACGCCCGCGTCGACCGGGATGTGCAGACCGGTCGTGTGGCTGAGGTCCGAGGTGCACAGCACGAAGACGGCGTTGGCGATGTTCTCCGGCAGCACCTCTCGCTTGAGGATCGTGCGCTGCGCGTAGAACTTGCCGAGGTCCTTCTCCTCGACGCCGTAGACCGCGGCGCGGTTCGCACCCCAGCCGCTGGCGAAGATGCCCGAGCCCTGGACGACCCCGTCCGGGTTCACGCCGTTGACCTTGATGCCGTGCTCGCCCAGCTCGGCGGCCAGCAGCCGCACCTGGTGCGCCTGGTCGGCCTTCGCGGCGCCGTACGCGACGTTGTTGGGGCCCGCGAAGATCGAGTTCTTGCTGGAGATGTAGACGATGTCGCCGCCCAGCTCCTGCTCGATCATCACCCGGGCGGTCGCCTGCGAGACGAGGAAGGAACCCTTGGCCATCACGTCGTGCTGGAGGTCCCAGTCCTTCTCGGTGGTCTCCAGGAGGGAGCGCGAGAGCGACAGGCCGGCGTTGTTGACGACGAGGTCGACGCCGCCGAACGCGAGCACCGCCGCGTCGACGGCGGCCTTGACCGCGTCAGCGCTCGCCACGTCGACCTCGACGCCGACGGCGACGTCGGTCGAGACCCCAAGAGAACCAGCGATCTCGGCCGCCGCCTCCTGCGCCTTCTCGAGCGAGAGGTCCGCGATGACGACGCAGGCACCGTTCTCGGCGAGCTTCGCAGCGGTCGCCTTGCCGATGCCGGAGGCGGCACCGGTGACCAGCGCGACGCGCGTGGCCAGCGGCTTCGGCTTCGGCATCCGCTGGAGCTTGGCCTCCTCGAGCGCCCAGTACTCGATGCGGAACTTCTCCGACTCGTCGATCGGCGCGTACGTCGACAGGCCCTCCGCGCCCCGCATGACGTTGATGGCGTTGACGTAGAACTCGCCGGCGACGCGGGCGGTCTGCTTGTCCTTGCCGAAGCTGAACATGCCGACGCCCGGGACCAGCACGATGAGCGGGTCCTTGCCGCGGATGGCGGGCCATTCGTTGGTCGAGCCTGTCGAGACCGCATGCCGGGCGTAGTAAGCCTGGTAGTCCTCGCGGTAGGTGACCGCGAGCTCCTTGAGCCGGGCGATCGACTCCTCGACGCTCGCGGACGCCGGCAGGTCGAGGACGAGCGGCTTGACCTTGGTGCGCAGGAAGTGGTCGGGGCAGGAGGTGCCGAGCTCCGCGAGCCGCGGGTGCTCGGCGGAGGCGAGGAAGTCGAGGACGACCTCGGAGTCGGTGAAGTGGCCGACCATCGGACGGTCCGCGGACGCGATGCCGCGGATGGTCGGGGCCAGCGCGGCCGCCTTGGCACGACGCTCGGCGTCCGGCAGGGCGGCGTACCCGTCGAGCGCGGGACCGAACGGCTCCGCCTTGCTGTGCTCGGCGATGTAGGCGGCCGCGGTGTCGATGATCCAGAGCGAGTTCCGCTCGGCCTCGTCGCTGGTGTCCCCCCAGGCGGTGATGCCGTGGCCGCCGAGGATGCAGCCGATCGCCTGCGGGTTCTTCGCCTTGATCTCGGCGATGTCGAGGCCCAGCTGGAAGCCGGGCCGGCGCCACGGCACCCACACGACCTTGTCGCCGAAGATCTTCTCGGTCAGCTGCTCGCCGTCGGCGGCGGTCGCGATCGCGATGCCGGAGTCGGGGTGCAGGTGGTCGACGTGGGCGGCGTCGACCAGGCCGTGCATCGCGGTGTCGATCGACGGGGCGGCACCGCCCTTGCCGTGCAGGCAGTAGTCGAAGGCCGCGACCATCTCGTCCTCGCGCTCGACGCCCGGGTAGACATCGACCAGCGCGCGCATGCGGTCGAGCCGGAGCACGGCCAGGCCGGACTCCGTGAGCGTGCCCAGGTCACCGCCGGAGCCCTTGACCCAGAGCAGCTCCACCGGCTCGCCGGTGACGGGGTCGGTCTCGGTGCCCTTCGCGGAGGTGTTGCCCCCCGCGTAGTTGGTGTTCTTCGGGTCCGAACCCAGTCGGTTCGAGCGAGCGATCAGCTCCTGGGGAGTACTCATCTTGGGTCAGTTCCATCCTGCCTGCGTACCGCCCACGCGGTCCGCCTCGATCTGTTCCTGGTAGCCGCTGGCGAGGTAGGCCCGCATCGGGTCGGCGGGCAGACCGCGCTCCTCGCGCCAGTCGGCGAGGTGCGGGCGGACGTCGGTGTAGAAGGCGTCCATGAAGATCTCGTTGGCGAGCAGGACGTCGCCGTCCTCCTGTGCCTGCGTCAGCGCGTCACGGTCGACGAGCAGCGCGCGTGCGGTCATCTCCTGCACGTTGAGCACCGACCGGATCTGGCCGGGGATCTTCTTCTCGATGTTGTGGCACTGGTCGAGCATGTAGGCGACGTCGCTGTCCGGTCCGAACGCGCCGCCGCGGATGCACTCGAAGAGGATGCGGAAGAGCTGGAACGGGTCGGCCGCCCCGACGATGAGGTCGTCGTCGGCGTAGAAGCGGCTGTTGAAGTCGAACGAGCCGAGCTTCCCGAGCCGGATGAGCTGGGCGACGATGAACTCGATGTTGGTGCCGGGTGCGTGGTGGCCGGTGTCGAGGCAGACGACGGCGCGCTCGCCGAGCGCGGCCACCTGGACGTACGACGTGCCCCAGTCCGGGACGTCCGTGTGGTAGAACGCCGGCTCGAAGAACTTGTACTCGAGGACCAGCCGCTGGTCGCCGCTGAGGCGGTCGTAGATGGTCCGCAGGCTCTCGGCCAGGCGGTCCTGGCGACCGCGCATGTCGGCCTGGCCCGGGTAGTTGGACCCCTCCGCGAGCCAGATCTTGAGGTCCCGCGACCCGGTCGCGCCCATGATGTCGATGCACTCGAGGTGGTGGTCGATCGCCTTCTGGCGGACCTTCCTGTCCGTGTGGGTCAGGGCGCCGAGCTTGTAGTCGTCGTCCTGGAAGGTGTTCGAGTTGATCGTGCCGAGCCTCATGCCGAGGTCCTCGGCGTAGCGGCGGAGCTTGTCGTAGTCGTCGACCTTGTCCCACGGGATGTGCAGCGCCACCGACGGCGCGAGGCCGGTGAACCGGTGCACCGCCGCCGCGTCGGCGATCTTCTCCTCCACCGTCCGCGGGGTGCCGGGCGTGCCGAAGACCTTGAAGCGGGTCCCCGAGTTGCCGTAGGCCCACGACGGGACCTCGATGGCCTGCGCCGCCAGGAGGGGCGTGATCTGCTCGAACGTCGTCATGTCACTTCGCTTCTGTCTTGTCCGCTG
The DNA here is from genome assembly GCF_029846275.1 of Nocardioides sp. CER19. Lineage (GTDB taxonomy): Bacteria > Actinomycetota > Actinomycetes > Propionibacteriales > Nocardioidaceae > Nocardioides. The sequence goes on along the minus strand of NZ_JARVWS010000001.1, from coordinate 615,294 downwards.
TGTCGGGCTGGAGCCCGAGCTGGTCCTCGAGGTGGAAGATCTCCTCGAGCTCCAGGAAGCCTTCGTCGGGGGCGGCGTCACCGAGGTCCTCGAAGAACTCCGCCATCTCCCGCTGCCACCGCCGGTTGACCTCGCGGGCGGCCATCGCCGCCCGGGCCTGCTCGAGCGACGGCGTCTCGAGGTAGCCGATGAGGAGGCCGTCGGGCCGCAGGAAGAGCGAGTAGTTGTGCCAGCCGGTCTCGTGGAGGGCGCGGACCATGTCCGGCCAGACGGCGGCGTGGCGCCTCTTGTAGTCCTCGAGGCGGTCGGGCCTCACCTGGAGCTGGAAGCACACGCGCTGCATCCCTCCTCCTCCTCCTCCGTGGTCTGTGGTGTCGCTGGCCCTGTTCGGGCCCGGTGGCGCCTGCCGGGGCGGGGTCAACCCCGGCAGGCGCCGATCCGGGACCGGCTCAGAAGTTGAACTGGTCGATGTTGTCCTTGGTGAAGACGAACGGGTCGCCCAGGAGGACGGTGCCGTTGTCGCCGACCGTGAACTTGCCGAGCTTGCCGGCAGTGAAGGAGTCACCCGACTTGCCGGTGATGTCGCCGTCGACCAGCGCCTTGGCGGCGTACGCCGCGAGGTAGCCGAGGTCGCTCGGGTTCCACAGGGCGAAGGAGGTGACGGTGCCGTCCTTGACGTACTTGCGCATCTGGTTGGGGGTGCCCAGACCGGTGAGCGCGACCTTGCCCTTCGACGACGAGGTGTCGAGGTAGCGCGCCGCGGCGGCGATGCCGACGGTGGTCGGCGAGATGATGCCCTTCAGGTTCGGGTGGTCCTGGAGGAGCGCCGCTGTCTTGTCGAACGACGTCTGGTCGTCGTCGTTGCCGTAGACGGTGTCGACCAGCTTGATGTTCGGGTGGTCGGCCGCCAGGTCCTTCTTCATGAGGTCGATCCAGGCGTTCTGGTTGGTCGCGTTGGCGGCCGCCGACAGGATCGCGATCTCGCCGGTGTCGCCGATCTGCTTGGCGATCTCGTCGACCTCGGTCTTGGCGATGCCCTCGGCCGTCGCCTGGTTGACGAACAGGTCGCGGCAGTCGGCGCTGGTGTCGGAGTCGAACGTGACGACCTTGGTGCCGGCCGACATCGCCTGCTTGATGGCGCTGCACGGGGCCTTGGGGTCGTCGGCCGAGATCACCAGCGCCTTCACGCCCTGCTGGGCGGCGGTGTTGATGAAGGAGACCTGGCCGTCAGGGGTGGCCGTGTCGGGACCGACCTCCTGGTACTTGCCCTTGAACTCCTCGACCGCCTTCTTGCCGCCGTCCTTGTCGCTGGCGTCGAAGTAGGGGTTGCCGAGGTTCTTCGGGATGAAGGTGACGGTGGTGCCGCTGCTGCTGCCCCCGCCCCCGTTGCCGCTGCTGGCGTTGCTGGAGCCGTTGTCACTGCCGCCGCAAGCGGTCAGGCCCAGCGTGGCTGTCGCGACGACGGCGGCGCAGGCCGTGAGCCGTCGGTGGCTGAACTTCATCGTTCATTACCTCTCTGTGGTGCGGGATGACGAGGCGACCGCTTGCCGCCGCCGAAGGTTTCCGAGACCGGCTCGCCGGGCCGAGAGCCTGGAGATCCAGGCGAGCACGCTGGTGGACATCACCGAGAGCACCAGGAGGGCGCCGATGACGATGTTGATGACGTTGACCGTCTGGTTCTCGAGCCGCATGGCGCTCTGGATGACGCCGATGAGCAGGACGCCGGCGACGACGCCGTGCAGCGCACCGCGTCCGCCGAAGATCGACACCCCACCGAGAAGGACCGCGGCGATGACCTTCAGCTCGTCGCCGGTCGCGTTGTCACCGCGGGCGTTGCCGGTCCGCAGCGTGATGTAGATGCCGGCGAAGGCCGACACCGCCGCGGTCAGGATGAACAGCACGAACTTGGTGCGCGCCACGTTGACGCCGCTGAAGTGCGCCGCCTCGTCGTTGAGCCCGATCTCGTAGACGCCGCGACCGAACGAGGAGAAGTGCAGGACCCAGACGAACACCACGAGCAGGACGAGGATCGGGATCACGATGACGGGGTAGCGGCTGGTCCCGATGTGCTCCTGCGCGAGGGTGGTCCACTTGTCCGGGAAGTCGGTCTTGGCGGTGGTGCCGAGCAGGCCGACGGCCAGACCCCGGTAGAGCGCCAGGGTGCCGATCGTCACGGCGAGCGACGGCAGGCCGACGTACGCGACCAGGAAGCCGTTGAGCGCACCAGCGACGACGCCGACGAGGATCGCGATCAGTCCGGCGAGCGGGATCGAGAGGCCGGCGTCCTGGTGGAGGAGGCCCACCATGACGCTCGAGAGGCCGACGACGCTCGCCACCGACAGGTCGATCTCACCGGTGATGATGACCAGCGCCATGGGCAGCGCGATCAGCATGATCTCGGCGTTGTCGAGGCCGAGGAAGTAGACCGTCAGCGGGCTGTTGAAGTTGGCGACGTTGGCCGAGGCCCACGCGAACACCAGGACGAGGAGCCCGATGATCGCGAACTCGCGGGTGAGGAGCACCCGTCGCCACCACGGCTGGCTGTAGGGCCGGTAGGTCCGGCCGACCGGTGCTTCGGCGGTTGCGGTCGCGGAGGTCATGCGATGTCCCTCGCTTCGATGATCTTGCGGTCCCGCCGGAGGGAGAGCACCCGGTCGAGGACGATGGAGCCGATGATGAGGACGCCCACGACGAACTGCTGCCAGAAGTCCTGGACACCCAGCACGGGCAGGGCACGGTTGATGGTCACGAGCAGGAAGGCACCGATCGCGGCGCCCCAGACCGTGCCGCTGCCGCCGAAGATCGCGACGCCGCCGATGACCGCGGCGGCGACTGCCTGCAGCTCGAGGTTGAGGCCGGCGTTGGAGCTCACGGTCCCGTAGCGGGCGGCGGTCGCCACCCCGGCCAGGCCGGCCATCGCTCCGGAGAGCAGGAACGCGGCCAGGATCCGGCGGGTCACCCGGAGGCCGTAGAGCTCCGCCGCGTCCGGGTCGGACCCGATCGCGTAGAGCTCGCGGCCGCCGCGGGCCGTGTAGAGGTAGTAGCCGACCAAGGCCAGCACGACGAGGGCGACGATGGTCAGCACCGGGATGCCGAGGATCTGCTGCGTGCCCAGCTTGAGGAAGTTGTCGGGCATGTCGGAGGCGTTGACGCGGTTGCTGCCGGCCCAGGTCAAGAAGATGCCTCGGTAGATGTAGAGCGTGCCGAGGGTGATGACGAGGGCGGGCACCTTGCCCCAGGCGACCAGCGCGCCGTTGACCAGCCCCAGCACGCCGCCGAACAGCAACCCGATGAGGAAGACCAGCAGGACCGGCGTACCGGGGTGGGCGATGAAGATCCGCCCGGTCAGGTAGGCCGTCAGGCCGACGACCGATCCGACCGAGAGGTCGACGTTGCGGGTGATGATGACCGAGGTCTGACCGACCGCGAGGAGCACGAGGATCGCGGGGGTCAGCAGCAGGTCGCGCCAGCCGTTGGCGCCGAAGAGGAACTGGTCGTTCTTGATCGTCGTCGCGGCGATCACCAGCACCAGCACCAGCGCGACGGCGATCTCGCGGGAGCGCAGAGCGCCGCCGACGATGCGTCGGGCCGGCGACATCTGGCTGGGGGTCAGCGTGAGGGCGCTCATGCCGAGACCTCCATCGTGGTCGTGGGCTCGATGTCGTTGGGGCGGGCCGCCCGCGTCGCCGCGTGCATGACCTTCTCGGGGGTCGCCTCGGCCCTGTCGATGTCTGCGGTGATCTCGCCTTCGCAGACAACCAGGACCCGGTCCGCCATGCCGAGGACCTCGGGGAGCTCGGAGGAGATCATGAGGATCGCGACGCCCTGACCGGCGAGGTCGGAGAGGAGCCGGTGGACCTCGGCCTTGGTGCCGACGTCGATGCCGCGGGTGGGCTCGTCGATGATGAGGAGCCGGGGCTGGGTCGCCAGCCACTTGGCGATGACGACCTTCTGCTGGTTGCCGCCGCTCATCGTCGTGGCCGGCATGTCGAGCGCCGCGGTCTTGACCTCGAGGCGTCCCGCCCAGGGGCTGCTGGCCCGGTTCTCCGCGCCGGTGGTGAGCACGCCTGCCTTCGAGAGGCCGCGACGGATCACCGAGGCGATGTTGCGGGCCACCGACGACTCGACGACCAGGCCCTGCTTGCGCCGGTCCTCGGGCACGAGGGCCATGCCCGCCCGGATGGCGGCCCGCACGTTGCGCCGAGGCACCTCGCGGCCGAGCATCCGCACGGTGCCGCTGTCGTAGCCGTCGACGCCGAAGATCGCGCGGGCGATCTCGCTGCGTCCGGCGCCGACCAGGCCGGCGAGCCCGACGATCTCGCCCGCACGGACGGTGAGGTCGACGTCGTGGAAGACGCCGGCGGAGCTCAGGCCGGTCACCTCGAGCACCGGGTCGCCGATCGGCGCCGGCGACTTGGGGAACAGCTCGGCGACCTCGCGGCCGACCATCCTCGCCACGATCTCGTCGACGGTGGTGTCGGCGATGGGGTCGGTGGAGATGTAGTCACCGTCGCGCATCACCGTGACGGTGTCGCAGAGCTCGAAGACCTCGTCGAAGCGGTGCGAGATGAAGACCAGACCGCGACCCTCGTCGCGCAGGCTGCGGGCGACGGCGAAGAGGCGCTCGACCTCCAGGCCGCTCAGCGCCGCGGTCGGCTCGTCCATGATCAAAAGGCTGGCGTCGAGCGAGATGGCCTTGGCGATCTCGATGATCTGCTGGTCGGCGATCGAGAGGCCGCGGGCGGGTCGGCGCGGGTCGATGCGGACGCCGAGCCGCTCGAAGAGCGCGCTGGCCTCGGCGTACATCGCGGCCCGGTCGATGCGGTGGCCGCGGCCGACCGGCTGGCGACCCATGAAGATGTTCTCGGTGACCGAGAGGTCGGGGAACAGCGTCGGCTCCTGGTAGATCACCGCGATGCCGGCCGCCTTCGAGGCGGCGGTCGAGTGGAAGTCCACGTCCTCGCCCAGGAACCGGAAGGTGCCAGCGTCGCGCCGATGGACGCCCGCGACGATCTTCACGAGGGTCGACTTGCCCGCGCCGTTCTCGCCGACGAGCGCATGGATCGAGCCGCGCGACACGGTGATGCTGCCCGCGCGCAGCGCGATCACGGAGCCGAACGACTTCGCGACGTCCTGGAGCTCCAGGACCACGTCGGCCGTGGCCGGTTCCGGCATGTCCGCTCCTTTTGAAACGTTTTAATACGACCGGATGAACGTAGGTGACCGCAATCACAGACGTCAAGAGAAGCGACGAAAATATTTCGTACCGGTGACGTGCGCGTTGACAACGGTCGGCTTGGACCGTTTCAATTCGGGGCAGCTCATCGAAGGGGGAAGCATGGTCAGCGCGCGCCAGCCGCTGTCGGCCTCCGTCAAGGACGTCGCCGCCGCAGCGGGCGTCTCCCTCGGCACCGTCTCCAACGTCCTCAACCGCCCCGACCGGGTCACCGCAGCGACGCGGGAGAGGGTGGAGCGCGCGATGGCCGACCTCGGGTTCGTCCGCAACGAGTCGGCGCGGTCGCTCCGCGCCGGCCGGACCAGGACGCTGGCCTACGTGATGCTCGACGCGAGCAACCCGTTCTTCACCGACGTCGCCCAGGGGATCGAGCGTGCCGCCGAGGGCGCCGAAATGTCGCTCTTCCTGTGCAACAGCGACGGTCGGGCCACGCGGGAGGCGACCCACCTCGAGCACCTCGAGCAGCAGCGCGTCCAGGGCATCCTCATCACGCCGGTCGAGCCGGACAGCTCTCTGCTCGACGCCATCGCCCGCCGCGGCACGCCGCTGGTCGTGGTGGACCGGATCCGCAAGGGCGGCGAGTTCTGCTCGGTCGCCGTCGACGACGTCCTCGGCGGGCGCCTGGCGGTCGAGCATCTCATCGACCGGGGCCACCGCCGCGTGGCCTTCGTCGGCGGCCCGCTCAGCATCGGCCAGGTGACCGACCGCTACGAAGGCGCCCGGCAGGCCTGGGCGGCCGCCGGCCTCCCCGAGGAGGACCTCACCCTGCTGGCGGTCGACTCACTGACGGCCGCCTCCGGGCGCTCCGCCGGCGAGCGGCTCGCCGGGATCCCGTCGGGCCGCCGCCCCACCGCCGCGTTCTGCGCCAACGACCTCGTCGCCTTCGGACTCCTCCAGCAGGCCACCTCGGTGGGCCTGCGTGTGCCCGACCAGCTGTCCATCGTCGGCTACGACGACATCGACTTCGCCGCGGCGGCCGCCGTACCCCTCACCTCCGTGCGGCAGCCCCGCCAGGAGCTCGGCCGGGCGGCGGCCGAGCTGGTCCTCGACGAGGCCGGCAACCCCGCCCATCGGCACCAGCAGGTCATGTTCACCCCCGAGCTGGTGGCGCGGGCTTCGACGTTGGGCTGAGGTCGCCGGCGTCTGTTCGTCGAGGTATGCAGGCGAACCGTCACTTCCCGGGCGGAGCTCCACACGAGAGGTGTGCATTCGGCTGCATACCTCGATGAACATGCAGGGCCGCTCAGGTGTGAACGGGCGCCGACCGATGGACTGAGGTCGCCGGCGTCTGTTCGTCGAGGTATGCAGGCGAACCGTCACTTCCGGGGCGGAACTCCCCACGGGAGGTGCGCACTCGGCTGCATACCTCGATGAACATCCCGCGAGCACGTCACCGCCGACCGCGGAAGAACTCCTCCAGGAGGCCCGTCGCCTCCGCCGCCAGCACCCCGGACACCACCTCCGGGCGGTGGTTGAGCCGGCGGTCGCGGACGACGTCCCACAACGAGCCGACCGCGCCGGCCTTGTCGTCGAACGCGCCGAAGACCAGCCTCCCGACCCGTGCCAGCACCAGCGCGCCGGCACACATCGTGCAGGGTTCGAGCGTGACGACGAGGGTGCAGCCCTCGAGCCGCCACTCCCCGAGGTGGCGGGCCGCCTCGCGCAGGGCGACGACCTCGGCATGGCCGGTCGGGTCGCCGGCGGCCTCCCGGACGTTGCGGCCGCGGCCGATCACCTCACCGGCCGGGTCGAGGACGACCGCGCCGATGGGGACGTCACCGGTCGCGAGGGCGGCGCGCGCCTCGGTGAGGGCGGCGGTCATCGGGACGTCGTACGGGCCGGCGGTCATGGCGTCCGGATCGTATGACGTCCGGGGCCGGCGTCACGCGTTGGTGAACCCGACCGCGTCGTCGAAGGCCTTGCCGAAGCCGAGCTTGCGGGCGACCTCGGAGAGCATCTCGTCGGGGTAGAGGTCGACGTCGTCGAGCAGGACGCCCATGTCCATGGCGCTCACCCCCGCGTCGGAGAGCAGCCCCAGGTCGCCGGCCGGCTCGGGCTCGTCCTCCTCCTCGGGCATCGGCAGCCCCAGGAAGTCCACCACGCTCGCCGCCAGCTCCCACTCGTCGGCCGCGGTGACGTCCGAGAGCAGGACGCGGACGTTCGCGCCCACCACGCGTACGACGACGAAGAAGTCCTCGTCGATCCCGATGAGCCCGACGGCGCCGCCGTCGCCGGGGAAGCGGCGCAACGCGTGCGCCAGCGTGTCGACGTCGTTGAGCAGGTCGTGCGCGAGCTCCTGGACCTGCCAGACCCCCTCCTCGCGGTAGACCGCGAGAGCGAAGTCGACCCCCTCCAACGCATCGGACATGACACCAGACTGACATCCCGCACGCGACCCGCCAACCCCTTTGCCCTCCCGATGGCGGGCCTCCACCGAGATCGCGCACCCACTAGGGTTCGGCCCATGCGCACCCACGTCGTGGACCACCCGCTCGTCGCCCACAAGCTCACCCGGCTGCGCGACGAGACCACCGACTCACCGACGTTCCGAGCGCTGGCCGAAGAGCTGGTCACGCTCCTCGCCTACGAGGCGACCCGCGAGGTCCGCGTCGAGGCGCACGACATCACGACGCCCGTGGCGCCCACGACCGGCGTACGGCTGGCCCGGCCGACCCCGCTCGTCGTCCCGATCCTGCGCGCCGGTCTCGGCATGCTCGACGGGATGATGCGGCTGCTGCCGACCGGCGAGGTCGGCTTCCTCGGCATGGTGCGCAACGAGGAGACGCTGCAGGCCACGACGTACGCCGAGCGGCTGCCCGAGGACCTGTCCGGCCGGCAGTGCTACGTGCTCGACCCGATGCTCGCGACCGGTGGCACGCTGGCGGCCGCCATCCGGTTCCTGGTCGACCGGGGCGCCGACCACATCACCTGCATCACGCTGCTGTCGGCGCCGGAGGGCCTGGCCAACCTCGAGAAGGGGCTCGAGGGCGTGGACATCCCGGTCACGGTCGTCACCGCCGCCGTGGACGAGCGGCTCAACGAGAAGGGCTACATCGTGCCCGGTCTCGGGGACGCAGGGGACCGGCTGTACGGGCTGGCTCAGTAGGCGGCGGCGCCCAGCGCGAACTCCTCCAGCACCTCGTAACGCGGCCGGTTGCGGGGCCCCTCGCCGAGGTGTGACTGCACGAGGCTGATCGTGTCGGCGGTCCAGGTCGGGCCGCGATAGGCGTCGAGCAGGCGGACCCACTTCGTGACCTCCTGCGGCCGGCCCAGCCGGGCGACCGTCACGTGCGCCTTGAAGCGCTGTCCGGCGACCTCGATGCCGCTCTTGGTGCCCGCTGCCCGGGCACCGGTCGCCAGCCGGGCGAGCTCGGTCCGGCCGGCGTCGTCGAGGTCGAGGCCCGCCCAGAGAACCTTGGCCCGACCCGCGTCGGGGAAGGCACCGCCGCCGGCGATCGCCGTCGGGAAGGCCGTACGCCGGGCGGCGGCCCGGCCGAGCCGCTCGACGAGCTCGTCCAGCGACCGTTCGGGCGCGTCGGCGAGGAACGCCAGGGTCACGTGGATCTGGTCGGCCTGCGTCCAGCGGAACGAGCCGGCCTCCCGGCGTACGTCCAGGAAGTCGTCGAGGTCCTCGAGCGCCCGTTCGGGCGGGATCAGCGCGGCGAAGAGCCTCAAGAGATCTGGGTGCCGAGCAGGCGGCCGATCAGCAGCGTGACACCCATGGCGAAGACGCCGCCGAGGACGTTGCGGACCACCGCGGGCCACGGCCGCGCGCGGCCGAGCCGGGCCGAGGTGAACCCGGTGATCGCCAGCGCCACGGCGACGGCGATCGCGGTGACGTAGAACCGCTCGGGCGACGGCAGCAGGATGGTGAGCAGCGGCAGCAGGGCGCCGACCGAGAACGCGCTCATGGAGGCCAGCGCCGCACCCCACGGGTTGGTCACGTCGTCGATGTCGATCCCGAACTCGAGCTCGGCGTGGGTGCGCAGGGCGTCCTTCGCCGTCATCTGTACGGCGGCCTGGTGGGCGACCTCGTGGGAGAGGCCCTTCTCCTCTAGCATCGCGGTGAGGTGGGCCAGCTCCTCGTCGGGCATCCGTGCCAGGTCGTGCTTCTCCGCCTCGATGAGGGCGAGCTCGGCGTCGCGCTGCGTCGAGACCGAGACGTACTCGCCGGCGCCCATCGACAGGGCCCCGGCGACGAGGGACGCCGTACCGGCGATCGCGATGGCCGAGCGCTGGTCGCTCGCGCCGGCGACGCCCATGACGAGTCCCGCGACCGACACGATGCCGTCGTTGGCGCCGAGGACTCCCGCCCGCAGCCAGTTGAGCCGGTTGCTCAGCCCCTCGGTGTCGCCGTGCTCGTGCTGGGAGAGATCTACCGCCTCGGTCATGCGCCCATCGTCCCGCGCCGGCGGATGGCCCGCAAAAAAGGTGAGGCAACCCTCAGGCGGCCGGGGCGGAGTACCCGGTCAACCGGTGACGGCGGAACTCCCGGGGTGCCATGACACCCCGGGAGTTCCGGAGTTCCCGGTGAACCGGGTACTCCGTCGCCGCGTCAGAGCCCGAGCTCGCGCCCGATGAGCTCCTTCATGATCTCGTTGGAGCCGGCCCAGATCTTGGTGACGCGGGCGTCGCGCCAGGCGCGGGCGACGCGGTACTCGTTCATGAAGCCGTAGCCGCCGTGCAGCTGGACGCAGTGGTCGAGGATCTCGCTCTGCGCCTGCGACGACCACCACTTGGCCTTGGCGGCCTCGGTCGCGGTCAGCTCACCGCGGGCGTGCGCGGCGACGCACTTGTCGATGTAGGCCTCGCAGACCTCGATCTGGGTGAACAGCTCGGCCAGCAGGAACTTGTTGTGCTGGAAGTTGCCGATCGACTGGCCGAAGGCCTTGCGGTCCTTCGCGTACTGCAGCGTCTCGGTGAGGATCTGCTTGGCGTGGTGGGTGTTGGCGACCGCGCACGAGATCCGCTCCTGCGGGAGCTTCTGCATCATGTGGATGAAGCCCATGTTGAGCTCGCCGATGACCTCGGCGTCGGTGACGCGGACGTTCTCGAAGAACAGCTCGGCGGTGTCGGACTCCTCCATGCCGACCTTGTCGAGCTTGCGGCCGCGGCTGAAGCCCTCCTTGGTCGCCTCGACCGCGAAGAGCGTGATGCCCTTGGGGCCCTTCTCCGGGTCGGTGCGCGCGGCGACCACGACGAGGTCGGCCGAGTAGCCGTTGGTGATGAACGTCTTGGAGCCGTTGATGACCCACTCGTCGCCGTCGCGGACGGCGGTGGTCTTGAGCGCGGCGAGGTCGGAGCCTCCGGAGGGCTCGGTCATGCCGATGGCGAGGAGGATCTCGCCCGAGGAGACGCCCGGCAGCCAGCGCTGCTTCTGCTCCTCGGTGCCGAGCTCGACGATGTAGGGCGCGGTGATGTCGACGTGGATGCTGACGCAGGTCGGGAACGCGGCCCCGACCTTCGCCAGCTCCTCCTCGAGGACGGCGTTGAAGCGGAAGTCGTCGGCGCCGGCGCCGCCGTACTCCTCCGGGATCGAGAGACCGAGGAAGCCGTTCGCGCCCGCCTCCAGCCAGAACTCGCGCGGAAGCGCCTTGTCGGCGATGTACTTGTCGGTGTTCGGGATGACCGAACGCTCGAGCCACTGCCGCACGGAGGCGCGGAAGTCCTCGTGGTCCTCGTCGTAGATGTCGCGCTTCATGCGCGCGATGCTACCTCGCGAAGTTACTGGTCCGTAACGTGCGGGGTGGGCTCCGTGACGCGCTGGGGCATGACGGCTGCGCCGATCAAGAGGGCGACCGAGATCCACGCGCTGACGACGAAGACGGTGTGCAGCGCCGGAGCGAGTACGTCGGCCGGCACCTGCTCCAGGGACGAGACCCGGCCGCCGAGCCGGTCGGCGACGTAGGCGTTCGCGACCGCTCCGAACACGGCGACCCCGACGGCGCTGCCGACCGAGCGCGCGAACATGTTGGCCCCCGTCGCCACGCCGCGGCTGCGCCAGTCGACGCTGGATTGAGCGGCGATGACGCCCGGGCTCACGGTGAGGCCGAAGCCGAGGCCCATGACGAAGCAGGGCAGCGAGAGGTGCCAGAACGACGCGTCCGGTCCGACCGTGAGCAGCAGCAGCGCGCCGGCGATGGTGAGCACCGCGCCGAGGGCGACCGTGGCCCGGAACCCGATCGTGAGGAAGAGGCGGCCGGACTGCGACGCGGCGATCGGCCAGCCGACGGTCATGGCGGCCAGCGCCAGGCCGGCAACGACTGCGCCGTGGCCGAGCACGTGCTGCGCGTAGAGCGGGACGTAGGACGAGAGCCCGAGCATGACGCAGCCGACGAGGAGGCTTCCGGCCGACGACGCGTTGAGCACCCGGCGGCCGAAGACCCACAGCGGCAGCACCGGCTCGGGCGCGCGCAGCTCGACGGCGACGAAGCCGAGGAGGAGCAGCACGGAGGTGGCGAAGACGGCGATGCTGGCCGAGGAGTCCCACGCCCAGCGCTGGCCACCCTCGAGGAGGCCGAGCAGGAGCAGCACGCCGCCGGACGTCAGCAGCAGGGCGCCGAGCCAGTCGACCGACGTACGCCGGCGCTGCACGTCCTCGTCGAAGTGCCTGACCAGCATCCAGAGGGCGGCGAGGCCGAGCGGGAGGTTGACGAAGAAGATCCACCGCCAGGAGAGGTAGTCGGCGAAGACGCCGCCGAGCGTCGGGCCCACCAGCGACGCCATCGCCCACACCGAGGCGATGTAGCCCTGGACCTTGGCACGCTCCTGGAGCGTGTAGATGTCGCCGACGATCGTCATGCCCATCGGCTGGACCGCGCCGGCCCCCAGCCCCTGGATCGCGCGGAAGACGATCAGCCCGGTCATCGACCAGGCGAACCCGCACAGCACCGAGCCGCCGAGGAACAGGCCGATGCCGATGAGCATCACCGGCTTGCGCCCGAGGACGTCGGCGAGCTTGCCGTAGATCGGGACGGTGACCGCCGTGGTGAGCAGGTAGACCGAGAACAGCCACGGGAACTGGGTGAACCCGCCGAGGTCGTCGACCACGCTCGGCACCGCTGTGGCCAGGATCGTCGTGTCGATCGCGACCAGGCCGGTGCTCAGCATCACCGCGAGGAGGATCGGGCCGCGCTCGCTGCGCAGACCGATGTCGCGCCTGCTGATGCCGGTGGTGGTCACGAACTAAACACAAGCCGTTCAGGGTGGTGATCATTCCCAGGGGTGGATACCTGACGGCATGATCGAGCCCGTGGAGGTCTGGCCCGGACAGCCGTATCCCCTCGGCGCCACGTTCGACGGGAGCGGAACCAACTTCGCTCTCTTCAGCGAGGTGGCCGAGCGTGTCGAGCTGTGCCTGTTCGACGCGGACGGCGCGGAGACGCGCGTCCCGCTGACCGAGGTCGACGCCTTCGTCTGGCACGCCTACCTGCCCCAGGTGCAGCCCGGGCAGCGCTACGGCTATCGCGTCCACGGCCCGTGGGACCCCGCGAACGGGCTGCGCTGCAACCCCAACAAGCTCCTGCTGGATCCCTACGCCAAGGCGACGCACGGCGAGATCGACTGGGACCCGAGCGTCTTCGGCTACCGGTTCGACGCGCCCGACGAGCGCAACGACGACGACTCCGCGCCGCACATGATGCTCGGGGTGGTCGTCAACCCCTACTTCGACTGGGAGGGCGACACCCGGCCGCGCTACCGCTACAACGACTCGGTCATCTACGAGGCGCACGTCAAGGGCCTGACCCAGCTGCACCCGGACGTGCCGGCCGAGCTGCGCGGCACGTACGCCGGCGTGGCGCACCCGGCCACGATCGAGCACCTGACCAAGCTCGGGATCACCGCGATCGAGCTGATGCCGGTGCACCAGTTCGTCCAGGACGACGCGCTGCTGCGGAAGGGTCTGCGCAACTACTGGGGCTACAACACACTCGGGTTCTTCGCTCCCCACGCGGCGTACGCGGTGCAGCGCGAGGGCGTGGCCGCGGGCCAGCAGGTGCAGGAGTTCAAGCAGATGGTGAAGACCCTGCACCGGGCGGGCATCGAGGTCATCCTCGACGTGGTCTACAACCACACCGCCGAGGGCAACCACCTCGGGCCGACGCTGTCGTTCAAGGGCATCGACAACCGGACCTACTACCGGCTCGTCGAGGACGACGAGCAGTACTACATGGACTACACCGGCACCGGGAACACCCTCAACGTGCGGCAGCCGCACTCGCTGCAGCTGATCATGGACTCGCTGCGCTACTGGGTCGAGGAGATGCACGTCGACGGCTTCCGGTTCGACCTCGCCGCCGCGCTCGCCCGGGAGTTCTACGACGTCGACCGGCTGTCGGCGTTCTTCGAGCTCGTGCAGCAGGACCCGGTGGTCTCGCAGGTGAAGCTGATCGCCGAGCCGTGGGACATCGGTCCGGGCGGCTACCAGGTGGGCGGCTTCCCGGCGAACTGGACCGAGTGGAACGGGAAGTTCCGTGACACGGTCCGCGACTTCTGGCGCGGCGAGCCGTCGCTGGGCGAGTTCGCCTCGCGGCTGGCGGGGTCGTCCGACCTCTACGAGAACAGCGGGCGCAAGCCGTCGGCGTCGATCAACTTCATCACGGCACACGACGGCTTCACGCTGCGCGACCTGGTCTCCTACAACGAGAAGCACAACGAGGCCAACGGCGAGGACAACAACGACGGCGAGAGCCACAACCGGTCGTGGAACCACGGGGCGGAGGGGCCGACCGACGACCCCGCGATCCTCGCCGAGCGGGCCAAGGCTCAGCGCAACCTGCTGGCGACGCTGCTGCTCTCGCAGGGCGTACCGATGATCCTGCACGGCGACGAGCTGGGCCGGACGCAGCAGGGCAACAACAACGTCTACGCCCAGGACAACGAGCTCAGCTGGGTGCACTGGGACGAGGCCGACACCCCGCTCCTGGAGTTCACCGCGTCGCTGGTCCGGCTGCGCCGCTCGCACCCGACGTTCCGGCGGCGCCGCTTCTTCACCGGCACGACGGTCCGCACCCAGGTGCCGGGCGAGGACGGCGACCGGCTCAACGACATCGTCTGGCTCGGCCTGGGCGGGAAGCCGATGGAGGACAGCGACTGGTCGGACGGGGCGCAGGCGATCGGGATGTACCTCAACGGCCACGGCATCGCCGGCACCGACGCCCGCGGCGAGCGGATCATCGACGACCACTTCCTGATCTACCTCAACGCCGACAGCGACGCCGACGTCACCCTCCCCCCGGAGGAGTACGCCGACCGGTGGGAGGTGCTCGTCGACACCGGCGACTCGGCCGAGGGCAAGACTCTCGGCGCCGGCTCGACGTTCCCGCTGGTGGCCCGCAGCGTCATGGTGTTCCGCGAGCACCGCGGGACGACGACCGAGCCCGACGACTCCGTCGCTGCCTCCGTCGCGGCGCTCAGCCGGTGACGACCGTGCGCGTCCCGGCCAGCACCTACCGGCTGCAGATCACGCGCGACTTCGACCTGTTCGAGGCGGCCCGGCGGCTGCCCTACCTGCACGACCTCGGCGTCGACTGGGTCTACCTCTCGCCGCTGCTGGCCGCGGAGCCGGGCAGCGAGCACGGCTACGACGTCGTCGCGTTCGACCGGATCGATCCGGACCGCGGCGGCCCCGAGGGACTCGCGGCCGTCTCGAAGGAGGCGCGCAGGCTCGGGATGGGCGTCCTCGTCGACATCGTGCCCAACCACGTCGGCGTGGCCACGCCGGCCGAGGACCCCTGGTGGTGGGACGTGCTGCGGCTGGGTCGCGAGTCCGAGCACGCGACGGCGTTCGACATCGACTGGGCGGCGGGCGAGGGCCGGATCCGGGTCCCGGTGGTGGGCGACGACGACCAGCCGCCCTCCGGCGGCCCGATCGCCAACCTGCGGCTCGTGGACACGCCGGAGGGCGGCGAGCTGCTCTACCACGACCACCACTACCCGATCGCGCCCGGGTCGTGGGAGCCCGGCGACGACCCGAACACCGTCCACGACCGCCAGCACTACGAGCTGGTCAACTGGCACGTCGCCGACGAGGGGCTCAACTACCGGCGCTTCTTCGCCGTCAACACCCTCGCGGCCGTCCGGGTCGAGGACCCGGAGGTCTTCGCCGAGACGCACGTCGAGATCAGGCGGTGGTTCGACGAGGGCCTGGTGGACGGGCTCCGCGTCGACCACCCCGACGGGCTCCGGGACCCCCGGCGCTACCTCGACGACCTCGCGGCCCTGACCGGCGGCGCCTACGTGCTCGTGGAGAAGATCCTCGCGCTTCGCGACGCCCGCTCGTCCCTCACGGGCTCCTCAGGAACCGAGGTGGAGGAGCTGCCCGGCGACTGGGCCACCGCCGGCACGACCGGCTACGACGCGCTGGCCCTCGTCGACCGGGTGCTGACCGACCCCGCCGGTGAGGCGCCGTTGGACGACCTGGAGGCGAGGCTGCGCGGTGGCCCGGTGGAGTGGGCGACGCTGACGCACGGGCTCAAGCGGCAGGTCGCCGACACGATCCTCAACTCCGAGGTGCGACGCATCACCCGCGAGGTCCGGCGCACGCCCGGGATCAGCGCGCCCTTCGCCGAGGTCGAGGACGCGGTCGCCGAGCTGCTCGCCTGCTTCCCGGTCTACCGCTCCTACCTGCCCGAGGGGCGCGAGCACCTGGACGAGGCGTTCGCCCGGGCCAGGATCCGCCGACCCGACCTCGAGGCGACGTACGACGTGCTGCTGCCGGTCCTCTCCGACCCGTGGTCGGCGCCGGCCCGGCGCTTCCAGCAGACCAGCGGCATGGTGATGGCGAAGGGCGTGGAGGACTGCGCCTTCTACCGCTGGTCGCGGCTGACCTCCCTCAACGAGGTGGGCGGCGACCCGGCACACTTCTCCCTGTCGGTGGCCGGCTTCCACGAGGCGATGGCCACGCGCCAGGAGCGCCGTCCGCACGCCATGACGACGCTGTCGACGCACGACACCAAGCGCGGCGAGGACGTCAGGGCACGCATCGCCGTGCTGGCCGAGCTGCCCGGCGAGTGGGCGGCCACGCTGGAGGAGGTGCTCGCAGCCACCGAGCCGCCGGACCCCGGGTTCGCCGCGCTGCTGCTCCAGGCGGCGCTGGGCGCCTGGCCGGTCTCCCGCGAGCGGCTGCACGCCTACGCCGAGAAGGCGATGCGCGAGGCCGGCGACCACACGACGTGGACCGAGGTCGACGAGGGCTACGAGGCCGCGGTCCACCGCCTCGTCGACAGCCTGTACGACGACCAGCGCGTGCGCCGCGTGGTCGAGCCGCTCCTCGAACGGATCGCCGGGCCTGGCTGGTCGAACGCCCTCGCCGCCAAGCTGCTGGCCCTCACGATGCCGGGGGTGCCGGACGTCTACCAGGGCAGCGAGCTGTGGGAGCAGAGCCTCGTCGACCCGGACAACCGGCGCCCGATCGACCTCGACCTGCGGGCCGAGCTGCTCGCCGGTGTCGGCCAGCCACCCCTGACCGACAAGATCGACGACGGCGGCGCCGCGAAGCTGCACCTCGTGCACCGCGCACTGACCCTGCGTCGCGACCGCCCGGAGCTGTTCACCGGCTACACGCCGGTGACCGCGGTCGGCCCGGCCGCCGACCACGTCATCGCGTTCGATCGGGGCGGCGCCCTGACCGTCGCCACCCGGCTGCCGGTCGGCCTCGAGCGCGTCGGCGGCTGGCAGGGGACCCACCTCGAGCTGCCCCCGGGCCGCTGGCGCGACGAGCTGTCCGGCGCCGAGACGACCACCGGTCAGGTCGGCTGCCTGCTGGCCGTCTACCCCGTCGCGCTGCTCGTGAGGGTCCAGCGATGAGCCGGCCCCGGTTCAGCGTCTGGGCCCCCCGTCCGCGGCGGGTGCGGCTGCTGGTGGACGGCGACACCGTCGAGATGACCCGCGCCGACGACGGCTGGTGGACGCCGGCCGCGCCGGTCATCGCCGGGCCCGAGGTCGACTACGGCTACCTGCTGGGCGACGACGAGACCCCCCGGCCCGACCCGCGGTCGCGCTGGCAGCCGGACGGGGTGCACGGACTGTCCCGGACGTTCGACCCGACGGAGTACGACTGGGGCGACGGGACCTGGACCGGGCGTCAGCTGGCGGGGTCGGTGATCTACGAGCTGCACGTCGGGACGTTCACGCCGGAGGGCACGCTCGACGCCGCGGTCGAGCGGCTCGGGCACCTGCGCTCGATCGGCGTCGACCTGGTCGAGCTGATGCCGGTCAACGCGTTCAACGGCACCCACAACTGGGGCTACGACGGCGTCCTGTGGCACGCCGTCCAGGACGAGTACGGCGGCCCGGCGGCCTACCAGCGCTTCGTCGACGCCTGCCACGCGGCCCACCTCGGCGTCATCCAGGACGTCGTCTACAACCACCTCGGCCCCTCCGGGAACTACCTGCCGCTCTTCGGGCCCTACCTGAAGGAGGGTCGCAACACCTGGGGCGACCTGGTGAACCTGGACGGCCCGGACTCGGGCGAGGTGCGCCGCTACATCCTCGACAACGTGCGGATGTGGCTGGCCGACTTCCATGTCGACGGGCTCCGCCTCGACGCCGTGCACGCCCTCGTCGACGGGTCGCCCACCCACCTGCTCGAGGAGATGGCGATCGAGACGGCGGCGCTCTCCGCCGACCAGCGCCGCCCGCTGACGCTGATCGCCGAGTCGGACCTCAACGACGCCCGGCTGGTCACGCCGCGGGAGGCCGGCGGCCGCGGGCTGGACGCCCAGTGGAGCGACGACTTCCACCACGCGCTCCACGTGGCGCTCACCGGCGAGACCCAGGGCTACTACGCCGACTTCGCCCCGCTCTCGGCGCTCGCGAAGGTGTGCGAGCACGGCTTCTTCCACGACGGCACCTGGTCGTCCTTCCGCGGGCGGCCCCATGGGCGACCGATCGACCGGGCCACCATGCCGACCTCGCGGCTGGTCGTGGCCAACCAGAACCACGACCAGGTCGGCAACCGCGCCACCGGGGACCGGTTGACCGAGCACCTCGACGACGACCAGCTCGCCTGTGCCGCGCTGCTCACGCTGTGCGGCCCGTTCACGCCGATGCTGTTCATGGGCGAGGAGTTCGCCGCGTCGACGCCGTTCCAGTTCTTCACCTCGCACCCGGAGCCGGAGCTGGCGCGGGCGACGGCCGAGGGCCGGATCCAGGAGTTCGCCGAGCACGGCTGGGACGCCGCCGCCGTCCCCGACCCGCAGGACCCGGCGACGTTCCGGCGGTCCCGGCTCGACTGGTCCGAAGGCTCCTCCGGGCGCGGCGCCCGCCTGCTCGGGCTCTACCGCAGGCTCGCCGACCTCCGACGCCGCCTCCCCGACCTGACCGACCCGGCGTTCACGCACGTCCAGGCCACGGCCGACGAGGAGACCCGGGTGTTCAAGCTCCGGCGCGGCGCGACGCTCATCGTCGTGAACTTCGGCGACTCCCCCGCCACCGTGGACGCCCCCGGGATGGAGGTGCTCTTCCAGACACCGGCCGGAGCGTCGTACGACGGCGAGCGGGTGACGCTGCCGGCGCATGCCGGGGTGCTGCTGTCGGGGTAGTCAGCCCGCGACCAGCTCGCCGACCCAGGCCGGGACGACCGTGCCGGCCGGCCCGTGGCGGGCCTCGTCGAAAAGGTCGGTGCCGTTCGTCGGCTCGAGGTTGAGCTCGAGGGTGCGGGCGCCGTACGCGTGGGCCGACCGGACGAAGCCGGCGGCGGGGTAGACGGCGCCGCTGGTGCCGATCGACACGAACAGGTCGGCCCGCTGCAGCGCCTCGTCGATGCGGTCGAGCTCGTAGGGGTACTCCCCGAACCAGACGATGTCGGGTCGCAGCCCCTGGTCGCCACAGCCGGGGCACGCGGGCCGGTCCAGCAGCGGCCCGTCCCAGCGGAACCGCCCGTCGCAGGCGAGGCACCACGCGCTCAGCAGCTCCCCGTGCATGTGCAGCACGTCGTGCGATCCGGCCCGCTCGTGGAGGTCGTCGACGTTCTGCGTGACGACGAGGACGTCGTGGTCTCCCTGCGCCTCGAGTCGAGCGAGCGCCACGTGCGCCGGGTTGGGCGCGACGGTGGACAGGTGGGCGCGCCGGTCGTCGTAGAACCGCTGCACCGTCTCCGGGTCGCGCTCGAACCCCTCGGGCGTGGCCACGTCCTCGACGCGGTGGCCCTCCCACAGCCCGTCGGCGGCGCGGAAGGTGGGGACCCCGCTCTCGGCGGAGATGCCCGCGCCCGTGAGCACGACGATCTTCACGGGTCCGAGGGTAGCCAGCAGGGCACGCCGGGTGACCGGCGCGCCCTGCTGGGTCATGACGCTCAGGCGCTGGGTGTCGCCACCGGCGAGAAGTGGGTCGCGTCGCCCTTGCGGACGCTGCTGCGCACACCGTCCACGCTGACGGGCACGTCGCCGGCGAGCGTGATCCGGTGCAGCCGGCGGTGCTGGTCGTCGTAGTCGTCGACGGCGTAGTGCTGGGTGGCCTGGTTGTCCCAGATGGCCAGGTCGCCCGGCCGCCAGCTCCAGCGCACCGTGTTGTCCAGGCGCGTCACGTGGCGCTGGAGCAGGTCGAACAGGTCCGAGGAGTCGCGGCTGGACAGCCCGACGAAGTGCCGGATGAAGTGCCCCAGCAGCAGCGTGCGCTCACCGGTGACCGGGTGGACCCGGACGACCGGGTGCTCGGTCTCGTACTCGAGGTGGCCGAACTCGTCGCGGTAGGCCTGCTCCTTGACGTCGATGCCGCCGATCCGCTTCTCGTCGCGCTCGGCCGCGTAGTCGTAGAGGTTGGAGTGGACCGCCCAGAGCCGCTCGGTGAGCGCCTTGAGCGCCGGGTGCAGCTGCTCGTAGGCGCGGGTCGTGTTCGCCCACACGGTGGTCCCGCCGTAGGGCGGCAGCTCGACCGCGCGCAGCAGCGACGCCGCCGGGATCCGGTCGACGAACGTCACGTCGGTGTGCCAGCTGTTGGCCTTCCCGGTGTCGGAGTCGATGGGCAGGATCGCCTCGCCGTCGCCCGCGACGGTGGGGTGCGGCTTGGTCACCGTGCCGAGGAGCTCGGCGAACGCCCGCTGCTCGGCGTCGCCGGCGGCGTGCTGGTCACGGAAGAAGACCACCTTGTAGGCGGCCAGAGCCCGCTTGACCTCGGCGACCTGGGCGGCCGGGACGTCCCCGCCGATCGTGACGCCGCCGATCTGCGCGCCGATGTTGGCGCCCACCTTCCGGACCTCGATGGTGTCGTAGCCCGGCTCGGGCTCGGCCTGCGTCGCGATCGTCTGGGTGGTCAGGGTGCGGTCGAGCTGGATGGTCATGGAGGGTCCTCTCGAGGGGTGGGTGGACGGAACGACTCAGGCGCGCCAGCGCGAGAAGCGACGCTCGAGGAGCAGCAGGAGGTAGTTGAAGCCGACCCCGATCACGGAGATCGTGAGGATGCCGGCGTACATCTCGGGGATCTGGAAGTTGTTCTCGGCCGAGATGATCAGGTAGCCGAGGCCGGCCTTGGCGCCGACGAACTCGGTGGTGATGAGGACCATCATCGACGCGGCGCCGGAGAGCCGGACGCCGGTGAAGATGGCCGGCAGCGCGGCCGGCAGGACGACCTTGCGGAACAGGCTGAGGTTGGAGAGGCCGAGTGATCGCGCCGACTTCACCAGCAGCGGGTCCACGTTGCGTGCGCCGCTGATCGTGTTGAACAGGACGACCCAGAAGCAGGCGTAGGCGATCATCGCGATCTTCGAGAAGTCGCCGATGCCGAGGATGAGGGTGAAGACAGGGATCAGCGCGACGGCGGCGGTGTTGAGGAACACCGTGAGCAGCGGGCTGAGCACCTCGGCGACCGTCTTGTACCAGGCGATGAGCAGGCCGAGCGGGATCGCGATCGCGTTGGCGACCAGGAAGCCGGTGAGCGACCGGTGCAGGCTGGCGACGATGTCGGTCCACAGCGTCCCGTCGGCGGCCAGCCGCTGGAGCGCCTGCACCACCTCGGTGAACGGCGGCAGGAACGCCGGCTCGACCCAGCCGGCCTTGGGCGCGATCTGCCACAGCGCCAGGAACGCGACCACCGCGATCACGCGCTTGAGCGTGACGGTGAGGCCGTGCCCGACCGCGGCGAGGGGTGTACGCCGCCGGGGCGACCGGCTCGCCCCGGCACCCGGCTGCGCCGGAGTGAGGGTCGCCGTGTCCGTCGGGTCGGCGTCGGCCCCGGCCTTCAGCTCGGGAGAGGTCGTGATCGTCTGACTCATGGCGGCTCCTAGACGGCGACGGGGGTCTGCTGGGTCTCGAAGCTGCGGCGCACCTCGTCCTGCAGCAGCTTCCAGATGTGGTGGCGCTGCTCGACGAACTCCGGCGTCGAGCGCCGGTCCTCGCCGGCGCCGGCCTCGGGCAGGTCGATGTCGACGGTCGCCTTGATCCGTCCCGGCCGGGACGTCATCACCGCGACCCGCTGGCCGAGGTAGACGGCCTCCTCGATGCCGTGGGTGATGAAGAGGATCGTCGTGCCGGTGCGGTCCCAGATGGCGAGCAGGTCGTCCTGCAGCGCCTCGCGGGTCTGGGCGTCCAGGGCGGCGTACGGCTCGTCCATGAGGAGCACCTCGGGCTCGTAGGCGAGGCTGCGGGCGATCGCGACGCGCTGCTTCATGCCGCCGGAGAGCTCGTGGGGGTAGCGGTCCGCGAAGGCCGACAGCCCGACCAGGCCGAGCACCTCGCGGGCACGCTCGGTGCGCTGCTTGCGCGGCACCTTCTTCTCCTCGAGCCCGAACTCGACGTTGGCGAGTGCGGTGCGCCAGGGGAAGAGCGCGTACTGCTGGAACACAACGCCCCGGTCCAGGCCGGGCCCGGTGACCGGTCGACCGTCGAGGGTGACCTCGCCCCGGGTGGGCCGGGTCAGCCCGGCCACCAGGTCGAGGAGGGTCGACTTGCCGCAGCCGGACGGACCGACGAGGGTGAGGAACTGGCCGGCCGGCACCTCGAGGCTGACGTCGTCGAGGGCGATGAACTCACCGCCGGTGGCCCGGTCCGGGAAGGTCTGGGTGACGTTCCTGATGCTGATCTCGGTCGTCATCGCCGATCACCCGGCCTGCTTCGCGTGGGGGTTGAACTCGTTGGTGTAGAGGTCGCCGGCGTCCGGGGCCTCCTTGACCGAGCCGGTCGACAGCAGCCAGTCCTTCCAGAGGTCGAAGTCGCTGTCCTTGATCACGCCGTAGGACGACGGCACGCCGGAGCTGAGCCAGTACTTGATGCTCTCCGTGTTCTCGTTGGTCCGCTTGCGGCCCTCGATGATCTTCACGAACTCGGCGCGGACCTGGTCCTGCGGCGTCTTCTTCTCCCACTCGATCGCCTTGCCGACGCCGTCGACGAAGGCGCGCACGGCCTCGGGGTTCTTGGCGATGACGTCCTTGCGGAAGACGTACTGGCCCCCGTTGAACTGGCCGTACTGGTCGAGCTGGGTCCAGAGCGGTCGAAGGCCGCCGTGCGCCAGGGCGAGCTGCTGGAACTGGCCAGACAGCGCTGCCACGTCCACCTGGTGGCGGCGCAGCGCGTCCTCCTGGTTGGTCGGCGGGAGCACGACCAGCTGCACCTTCTTGACGTCGTCCTCGGACAGGCCGGCCGAGCGCAGCTCGTTGAAGACGTCGGCCTCGTTCTGGCCGCCGAGCGTGTTCACCGCGACCTTCTTCCCGACCAGGTCCTTGGCGCTCTCGAGCGGGCTGCCGTCGAGGACGTAGTAGCCGGTGAATGTCTTGGCGTCGCCGCCGTAGTAGTTGAGGACGGCCTTGATGGGGGCGCCGGAGCTGACGAGCTTCTCGACCGCGCCACCGAAGGCGCCGCCGAAGTCGGTCTGCCCGGTGGCCGCCGACTGGATGTCCTGCGGGCCGGAGATCGTGTTGCCGACCCACTTCAGCTTGACCTTGCCCGTGAAGTAGCCGAGGTCCTCGGCGAGCTCGGGCAGGGTGACCTGGTTGTTCCAGCCCTGGTAGCGCAGCGTGGTCACGCCGCCCTTGGTCTCCGCTCCGGAGGAGGCGCCGCACGCGGTCAGGGCTGCCATCGCCAGGGCGGCGACGGCGGAGAGGACGAGGGTCGGGCGGGTCCGGCCGCGCGGCCGGCTCGACTGGTCGGTCGTGGAGGAACGTGCCACTGGATCTTCCTTCGGGGTGAGGGGTCGGGGGTCACTTGCCCGCGGCGAGCGCGAGATCGGCGCTGTAGAGGCTTTCGGGGCGGGGCAGGCCGTAGTGGTCGCGCAGGGTGTCGCCCGTGTACTCGGTGCGGAACAGGCCGCGCTCCTGGAGGATCGGGACGACCTTGTCGACGAACGCCTCGAGGAGCTGCGGGTAGAGCGGAGGCATGACGTTGAACCCGTCCGCCGCGCCGTTCTCGAACCACTCCTGGATCGTGTCGGCGATCTGGACCGGCGTGCCGTGCACGACGTTGTGCCCGCGGCCGCCGGCCAGCCGGTGGAGCAGCTGGCGCAGCGTGGGCCGATCGCGCTCGACGATGTTGGCGATGACCTGCTTGCGGCTGCGCTGGTTGTCGAGCACGTTGCCGGCCGCGCCGAAGACCTCGATCGGGACGACCTCGTCCAGCTCGAGGTGGCGCAGCGAGACGCCGCCCATCTTCTCCAGCTGGTCGAGCCCGTACGCCGGCACGGTCAGGGTGTTGAAGTACTCGTAGAGCTCGCGGGCCTCCTCGGCCGTGTCGCCGATGAACGGGCTGATGCCGGGCAGCACGAGGACGTGGTCGGGGTTGCGTCCGAACGAGCGCGACCGCGCCTTGATGTCGTCGTAGAACGCCTGCGCGTCGGAGAGCGTCTGATGGGCCGTGAAGATCGCCTCGGCGTTGCGGGCCGCGAAGGCCCGGCCCTCGTTGGACGAGCCCGCCTGCACGTAGACCGGTCGTCCCTGGGGCGAGCGCGGGGCGTTGAACGGCCCCTTGACCTTGAGGTAGCGGCCCACGTGGTCGACGGGATGGATCTTGCTGACGTCGAGGTAGTCGCCCGACGAGCGGTCGGCGACGACCGCGTCGTCCTCCCAGCTGTCCCAAAGCTTGGTGGCGACGTCGATGAACTCCTGGGCGCGGGCGTAGCGGTCCTCGTTGCTCGGCGTCCCGTCGAGACCGAAGTTGCGGGCCGCGTCCTCGCTGAACGTGGTCACGATGTTCCATCCGGCGCGGCCGCCGGAGATGCGGTCGAGGCTCGAGAAGAGCCGCGCCAGGTTGTAGGGCTCGTAGAACGACGTGGACGCCGTCGAGATGAGGCCGATCCGCTCGGTCACCGTCGCGATCGCGGTCAGCAGGGTGATCGGCTCGAACTCGTGGCTCGGGCGGTAGCCGCTGCCGTACCAGGCCGGCCCGTCGGCCAGGAAGACGGCGTCCAGCTTGGCCGCCTCGGCGGTGCGGGCGATCTCCTGGTACCAGGTGATGTCGTCGACGCGCTCGATCGCGCTCTGGGGGTGCCGCCACGACGCTTCGTGGTGGCCGGTGTCGTGGAGGAAGGCGTTGAGGCTCAGCTGGCGGCCGGTCTGGGCGGTCACGATGGGATTCCTTCTCGAGAGAGGGCAGGAGTGTGCGGGCGCGACGAGGCAGGGCCGTCGTCGGCCGGAAGGTGTGAGGCAGCACCCGAGGGGCGGGCACCGCAGGGGCGCGCGGCGATGGGAGCCGCGGCGGTCCTCAGCTAGGACAACAGGTCTCGGACAGGGACGTCTGGGAGGTGCTCACATAAATACAGTAAGTAACTCGACTTAAATGAGTCAACGCCGTCTCGTGTGACGGACAGACGTGGACGGAGGGGCGGCTTCAGCCTCGGACGATGCCGGTCGGGCACGTGGAAGGCCGGCGAGAACTGCCCGCCCAGGTCGACGACCGTCGCGCCGGCGCCAGGCACCGCGCGCTCCCAGGTGCGGGGGCGCGGTGAGGTCGATGCGCGTGATGACGCCCAGCGTCACCGGGACGAGGATGCCGCGGAGGTGCAGGGTCAGCTGGAGGTGGGAGTGCGCGCAGAGGATCGCCTGGACGTCGGCGAGCCACGCGAGCTCGGCCTGGGAGATCAGGCGACGGCGATCGCCGCCAGCGCCTCGCGGATCTTGTCCGGGATCGGCACCGAGGTGCGGGTCGCGCGGTCGACGAAGACGTGCACGAAGTGGCCGTGCGCGACCGCGTCGTCGGAGTCGCCGCTGAAGATCGCGATGCCGTAGGTGACCGCCCGGTTGCCGAGCCGGTCGACGCGGAGCCCGGCCCGCAGGCGCTGCGGGTAGGAGACCGGAGCGTGATAGCTGCAACCCGACTCGACCACGAGGCCGATCACGGGCGAGCGCTCGATGTCGAGGCCCCCGTGCTGGATGAGGTACTCGTTGGCGACCGTGTCGAAGTAGCTGTAGTAGGTGACGTTGTTGACGTGGCCGTAGACGTCGTTGTCCATCCAGCGCGTCGTGAGCTCGGCGTGGTGCGGATAGGCGCCGTACGTCGGCCGCTGCGCCTTCTCCTGGGGCGCTCCCATCACCAGCACCTGAGCGCGTCGCGGAAGATCGCGTCGAGCTCGGCCTCGTGCACCGGGCTGGGGGCGTTGTCGAGCAGCCGGCGCTGCGGCGCGGCGCCCTTCACCAGGTCGGGCACGTCGTCGGCCGTGTAGCCGACGCCGCCGATGCCGTTGGGGGCGCCGATGTCGCGCATGAGCCGGGCCATCGTCTCGGCCAGGACCTCGCCGGACTCGGTGGGGCCGACGCCCGCCGTGTCGCCGCCGAGCAACCGGGCCGCCTCCAGGTGGCGGAACGGCGCGGTCGGCGCCAGCGCGCGGAACGCGGCCGGTGCGTTGACGGCGACCGCGTAGCCGTGCGGGACCAGCGGCGCGTCCTGCGGATAGCCAGCGGGGCGGTAGTCGCGCACGCGGCCGGCGACGGCGTACGCCATGGCGTGCGGGACGTGGACCCCCGCATTGCCGAAGGCGATGCCGGCCAGGGTGGCCGCCCACATCATCTGATGGCGCGCCTCCTCGTCGCGGCCGTCGGCGACGGCGCGGCGCAGGTAGCGGCCGATCAGCTCGATCGCCTGACGGGCGCCGAGGTCGCTCCAGGGGTTCGCGCCCTGGCTGGCCGGGCGGCTCGTCGCGGGGGCGGGGGCCGGCCGGCTGGTGAAGGGCCGCGCGGTCAGTGACTCGACCGCGTGGCAGAGCACGTCGAGGCCGCTGCTGGCGACGACGTGGGCGGGCAGCGTGGCGGTCGTGCGCGGGTCGACGACCGCCTCGGTGGGCCGCAGCATCGGGCTGCTCACGCCGGTCTTCGCGTGCGCGCTGAGCAGGTCGAAGATCGCGATGCCGGTGACCTCGCTGCCGGTGCCACTCGTCGTCGGGCAGGCGACGTGGGGCTTCAGCGGGCCGGGCACCGGCCGGGCACCGCCGAGCGGCGCGTTGACGTAGTCGAGGAGCTCGCCCGGGTGCGTCGCCAGCAGGTTGGCCAGCTTCGCGGTGTCGATGACCGAGCCGCCGCCGAGCGAGACGAACGCGTCGGCCCGGGTGTCGCGGGCGAAAGCGACGCCCTCCCCCATCGACACGTCGGTCGGCTCGACGAGGACCCCGTCGAAGACGACGACCTCGAGGTTGTGGGCGCGCAGCGCGGTCAGGGCATCGTGGTACCACTCGGTGTCGCGCAGGCGGACATCGGTGAACAGCGCGACGCGGCCCCCGTCGGGCAGGTGGCCGGCGACCCGGTGGCCGACCTCACGAAGCGCTCCCACGCCGAAGGTGACGCGGGAGGAGTCGACGGTGAAGGCGGACTCGAGGTCGGGCGCGACGTGCGCCTGGGCGTGGTGGAGGTGAGGACACATCCCGGCACACGGTAGTGCCTCCGACGTACGCCGCGACTCACCCCGACTTGCGGCGGTGCACGCGCTTGGCGCCGGCCGGGCCGTGCTGCTCGGCGCGGCCGCGGTCGTGGTCCTCGTGCTCGACCCCGCGGTCGTTGGCCTGCTTCCGCTCCAGGGCCTCGCGCATCCTGGCCTTGATGTCGTCGTTGCCGGAATCGGTCATGACCCCACCGTGCCACCGGTCGGCAAACGGCGTCGAGGGGATTCACTCAGGCACCTGAGCGGACTAGCGTCGTCTCGACCCGACCGAGGAGGCGGCACGATGGGCAAGCCGGCACGCAACGCGGGCCTGGACCCCGAGACCGACTTCCACGAGATCTACCGCAACCTCGGCCTCTACGAGTTCCCCTGGGACCTCAACCAGGCGCTCAGCTTCGCCCTGTTCCGGACCTACGCGGTTCCCAGCATCGGCCGCCTGCTCGACGAGACCGGCGAGTTCGCCGCCCGCACCCAGAAGCGGTACGACGACACGTCGCTGCTGCTCGAGGCCCCGCTCGTGTCGGGCTTCGACTCCCGCGAGGGCAAGGACGCGCTGCGCCGGATCAACGCCATGCACCGGATGTACGACATCTCGAACGACGACATGCGCTACGTGCTGTCCACCTTCGTGGTCGTCCCCCAGCGCTGGCTCGACGACTATGGCTGGCGCCCGCTGACCGAGGCCGAGAAGCTGGCAGCGGTGCGCTACTACCAGTCGCTGGGCCGCCACTTGGGCATCAAGGACATCCCCGACACGTTCGCCGACTTCGCCCGGCTGATGGACGACTACGAGGCAGCGCACTTCGCCTACGACGAGGGCGCCCGCCGGGTCGCCGACGCGACCCTCGACCTGCTCGTCGGGTTCTACCCGCGCGCGGTCGCGCCCGCGGTCCGCGTCTTCAGCCGGTCGCTCATGGACCCGCCCCTGCTGCGGGCCTTCGGCTACCGCGAGCCCGGACGGCTGGCGCGCCGGCTCTCGACCGGTGCGCTGCGCCTGCGGGCCCGCGTGGTCGCCCTGCTGCCGGCCCGGCGACGTCCCGCCCTCGTGCGCGACATGCCCCGCATCCGCAGCTATCCGGGCGGGTTCGACCCCGCCGACCTCGGCACGTTCACCCCCGGCTGCCCCGTCCGGGGCACCGCGGAGCGGCAGGCCTGACCCGACCCGAGGACCGCGGCGTGGGATCGACAACCGTGCGGCTGGAGGACCTCGTCCGCGAGCAGGCACTGATGCTCGGGGCCGGCTCGACCGTCTGCTACCAGCTCGCACGGAAGGGCGTCGGCCTCGGTGTCGCCGAGCACAGCACCACGCTGACCCGGCCGTTCGACCGCCTGCGCACGACGCTCACCTACGTCGACGTGATGATCCTGGGCTCGGACGAGGAGCGCCGGGCGATCACGAGGCTCGTCAACAGGGCGCACGCGCCCGTGCGATCGGAGGGCCGCTACTCGGCGTACGACCCCGACCTGCAGCTGTGGGTGGCGGCGACGCTGGCCCACAACGCGATCTTCGTCTACGAGAAGGTGTGGGGGCCGCTGGACCCGGCCGGCCGCGAGCGGATCTACCGCGACTCGCAGATCTTCGGGAACGCGCTGCAGGTCAGGCCGGAGCAGTGGCCGGCGACGACCGCCGACTTCGAGACCTACTGGGACCGGACGCTCGACGCCCTGGAGCCCGAGCCGACGGTCCAGCGCTACTGCCGCGCCCTGCTCGACCCGCACGGCCAGCCGCGCGGACTCCGCCGGCTCGCACCGCTGCAGGACCTCATGACGCGCGGCAACCTCGACCCGCGGGCACGCGACGTCCTCGGCCTCACCTGGAACGAGCGCGACCAGCGCCGCTACGACCGGTTCTGGCAGGTCTTCCGGCCGCTCTACCGCGCGGTGCCGGTGCCGCTGCGCCGACTTCCCACCACGGTGGTGATGTGGGACGTGCGCCGACGCCTCCGCACCGGCGCCCGCGTCATCTGATCCGGTCAGGCCCAGACGTCGCTCGCGATCTCCACGACCGCCCGGACCTTCGCCCACTGCTCGTCCTCGGTGAGGACGTTGCCCTCCTCCGTCGAGGCGAACCCGCACTGGGTGCTCAGGGCGAGCTGCTCGAGCGGTGCGTACGCCGTCGCCTCGTCGATCCGGCGCTTGACCGCGTCGCGGTCCTCCAGGGCGCCGTCCTTGGACGTCAGCAGGCCGAGCACGACCGTCTTGTCCCCCTCGGGCAGGTGCCGCAGCGGCTCGAAGCTGCCGGCGCGCTCGGTGTCGTACTCCAGGAAGTAGCCGTCGTAGCCGGTGCCGGCCAGCAGCGGCTCGGCGACCGGCTCGTAGCCGCCCGAGGAGATCCAGGTCGAGCGGAAGTTGCCGCGGCACACGTGCGTCGTCATCACCAGGTCGTCGGGCCGGTCGGCGAGGGAGGCGTTGATGAGCGCGGCGTAGCGCTCGGCCAGTCCCTCGACGTGGATGCCGCGGTCCCGCGCCTTCTCGAGCTCGGCGTCCGAGCACAGGTACGCCCAGGCGGTGTCGTCGAACTGGAGGTAACGGCAGCCCTCGTCGTAGAACGCCTTCACTGCGGCGCGGTAGGTGGCCGCCAGGTCGTCGAAGAGGGCCTCGTGGTCGTCGCCGTAGTCGCTCGCGGTCACGGCGTCCGCGTCGAGGCGGAAGTGCAGCACCGTCGGCGACGGGATCGAGAACTTGGGAACGACGCCGTCGGGGACGTTGTCGCGCAGGAACCGGAAGTGCTCCAGCATCGGGTGGTCGGCCGGGAAGGTGATCGTGTCGTCGACACGCAGCACCTGGCTCTTCGTGGCCATGCCCTGGAACTGGATGCCGTGGTCGGACTCGACCACGTGTACCCCGCCGAGGCCGCCGAAGAAGTCGAAGTGCCACCACGCGCGCCGCATCTCGCCGTCGGTGGCGAGCCGCAGTCCGGACTCGACCTCCCGCGCGATGGTGTCGCGGACCGCCGCGTCCTCCACCGCCCGGAGGCCGGCGTCGTCGAGCGTGCCGGCCTCGTGGTCGAGGCGCGCCTTGTGGACGCTGTCCGGTCGCAGGAAGCTTCCGACCACGTCGGCACGGAACGGAGGGGAGATCGACATCGGCTACCTCACTGTCGGTCGGGCAGACCCGTGGTGACCGCTACCCGTGGCGGCGGGCCCGCGCCGAATGCGATCCCAGTCTGGCGATGCCGCGGCTCTCGATCAATGACCCGAGCGACGTTCGACGAGAGCCGCGATGCCGAGGGCGGTCGCGTCGTCATAGGGCCGGCCGACCACCTGGACGGCGACCGGGAGCCCGTCGGCGGCTCCCGCGGGCACGCTCACGGCGGGCAGCCCGGCCGCGTTGAGCGGCGAGGTCAGGCGCGTCAGGACGTGCTCGATCTCGACGTCCACGGCCCCGGTGTCGGTGTCGGTATGGGTGTCGAAGGAGACGGAGCGCTGACCCAGCTCGGGCGCAGGAACGGGCACCGTCGGCACCAGCAGCGCGTCGTAGTCACCCAGCAACGAGAGCAGCTGCGCGGAGAACCGCGCGATCGCGGCCTCCATCGCGGCCAGCTCGAGAGGGGTGGGCGACGGCAGCGACAGCAGCTCGGCCAGGTCTGGCCCGAACGAGGACGGCTCGGTCGAGAACGCCGGACGGTGCAGCAGCCCTGCCTCGAACAGGATGCGCGTGAGCACGGCGTGCGGTACGTCCGGGTCGCCGACGAAGTCGACGGTCTCCACCTCCACGCCGAGCCCGACGAGCGTCGACGCCGTCTCGGTCACCGCCTCCCGCACGGCCGGGTGCAGCAGCCCCTGGAACCACCCGCCGGGTACGGCGACCCGCGCGGATGCGACCTGGGCCGGAGCCAGGCCGTCGGTCAGGTGGAGGGTGCGCTCGTCGGCCGGATCGTGGCCGGCCACGGCGTCGGCGATCGCTGCCGCGTCCGCCACCGTCCGCGCCAGGGCACCCACGTGGTCGAGGCTCGGCGAGAGCGGCATGACGCCGGCCAGGCTGATCCGACCACGGGAGGGCTTGAAGCCGACGCAGCCGCTCAGCGCGGCGGGGATCCGGACGCTCCCCGCGGTGTCGGTGCCGATCGCCCCGAGGCAGCTGCCGGCCGCCACCGAGGCGCCGGAGCCGCCGGAGGAGCCGCCGGCGATGTGGCCGTGGCGGTGCGGGTTGTGCGTGGCTCCGAAGGAGGCGCTGTCGGTGCGCCCGCCCCAGGCGAACTCGTGGGTGGTGTGCTTGCCGAGGACGATCGCACCCGCCGCGCGCAGTCGCGCCACGGCGGTCGCATCGCGGTCAGGGACGTGGCCGTCGTACCTCGGTGAGCCGTAGGTGGTGCGCATCCCCGCGGTGTCGAAGAGGTCCTTGACGCCCATCGGCACGCCGTGGAGCGCCCCGAGTTCGTCGCCGCGCAGCACGGCCCGCTCGGCCGCCGACGCCGCCGACCGCGCCCCGTCGGCGTCGACGGTGGCGTAGGCGTGCAGCGTCGGCTCCGTCGCCTCGATGCGCGCCAGCACGTGCTCGGTGAGCTCGACCGGCGAGATGTCCCCCGCGCGGATCGCCGCCGCGGCATCGAGGAGGCTGAGGTCGTCGAGGTCGCTCATCGTGTCTCTCCGTCGTAGGACTTGTTGCCGAAGCTGAGCCACTTCGCGGCGATGCGGCCGTCGTCCAGGTGGTCGTCGGGTTCGGTCGTCAGGCGGCGGGTCTCGGTCACGCCGAGGATCTCGGTGAAGAACCAGGCGGAGCCGTCGAGGTCGGCGGTGAGCAGCTCCACGTGGCCGAGGTGGGCGATGTCGCCGAGCGGCGCAGGCATCTGGGGCCCTCCGTCACGGCGCCGCCTCCTGAACACGTGGGATGAGTGACGGCAGCGTCCCATTGTCGCACATCATTGTCAACAATCTGTTCGTGGTTGACATGACGCGGCTCACCGGGACCGCCGGGCGCCTGGGCCTCCTCGTCCTAGTAGTCGACCCGCTCGGGATGGGCGAGCCAGGCGTCGAACGGCGCCACCGAGCTCGGCAGGCGGTTCTCCTCGACCACGGGGAGCGTCCACGTCTTCGGGTCGCGCAGGAACTGGTCGTGGAACGCGCTGTCGTCGAACCCGCCCCGTGCCGCGTCGTGCCGGTCGGCGGCGAAGACCACCCGGTCGAGACGTGACCAGAGGCTCGCCGCGAGGCACAGCGGGCACGGCTCGCAGGAGGTGTAGAGCGTGCACCCGGCGAGGGAGAACGTGCCCAACGCCGCGCACGCGCGGCGGATGGCGACGACCTCCGCATGGGCGGTCGGGTCGTTGTCGCGGGTGACCCGGTTCTCGCCGGTGGCCACGACGCGGCCGTCGCGCACGACGAGCGCCCCGAAGGGACCGCCGCCGTCCTTCACGTTCCGGGTCGCCATCTCGACGGCGTGCTCGAGCGCCGGGCCGTCGCCCTCGAAGCGATCGACGGTGTCGGGGTCGTTCGGTGTCATGCGGGGCCTGCCTTCTGTCGTGCCGTCGAGGCGGTGGAGGTCGGATCAGAGCCCGACATGGCGGTTGACGTCCTTGTAGAGCAGGTAGCGGAAGAGCCCGGGCCCGCCCGCGTAGCAGGCCTGGGGGCAGAAGGCGCGCAGCCACATGAAGTCCCCGGCCTCGACCTCGACCCAGTCCTGGTTGAGGAGGTAGACGGCCTTCCCCTCGAGCACGTAGAGCCCGTGCTCCATCACGTGCATCTCCGGGAACGGGATCGCTCCCCCGGGCTCGAACGTCACGATGTTGACGTGCATGTCGTGGCGCAGGTCGGCGACGTCGACGAACCTCGTGGTCGACCAGGCGCCGTCGGTCCCGGGCATGTCGATCGGCGTGACGTCCTGCTCGCGGGTGACGAAGGCGTCCGGCACGTCCAGGCCGTCCACCCGCTCGTAGCGCTTGCGGATCCAGTGGAAGGTGCCCGGGCCGGCGCCACGGTTGTGCAGCGACCAGCGCGCGCCCGGCGGCAGGTAGGCATAGCCCCCGGGCGCCAGCTCGTGCTGCTCACCGTCGAGGGTCAGGACGAGCGTCCCGGCGACGACGAACAGCACCGCCTCGGCCGCGCGGTCGGCCTCCGGAGCATCCGAGCCGCCGCCCGGCGCGACCTCGACGACGTACTGGCTGAACGTCTCGGTGAACCCGGACAGCGGACGCGCGAGGACCCACAGGCGCGTGCGCGCCCAGGTCGGCAGGTAGGAGGCCGTGATGTCGCTGAGCGTGCGGGCAGGTATGACGGCGTACGCCTCGGTGAACCGGGCGCGGTCGGTCGTCAAGGCCGTCTGCGGCGGGAGCCCGCCCGCTGGGACGTGGTAGGAGCTCTGATTCATGGACGACCTCTCCTCAGGAGCTGCCCGCGCGGCTCGCCGTCGACCGCGACCCCGCGCAGCCAGGTCTGCCGCACGACCCCGTGGAGGGAGCGGCCGGCGTAGGCGGAGATCGGGTTGCGGTGGCGCAGCGCCGCGACGTCGACGGTGAACTGCTCCTCGGGAGCGAACCGGACCAGGTCGGCGTCCGCCCCGAGCGCGATCCGGCCCTTGTGCTCGAGGCCCACGCGGCGCGCCGGCGCGGTCGCCATCCAGCCGGCGACGTCGACCAGCGGGAGACCGCGCTCGCGGGCTCCGGTCCAGACGGCCGGGAGGCCGAGCTGGAGCGAGGCGATGCCGCCCCAGGCCTGCCCGAAGTCACCGCCGCCGCGCCGCTTGAGGTCGGCGGTGCACGGGGAGTGGTCGGAGACGACGAAGTCCACGTCGCCAGCGGCGAGCGCGCCCCAGAGCGCCTCGCGGTTCGCCGCCTCCCGGATCGGCGGGCAGCACTTGAGCTCGGTGGCTCCGTCGCCGATGCTCTCCGCGTCGAACGTGAGGTAGTGCGGGCACGTCTCGACCGTCACGTCGGCACCCGCGGTGCGGGCCGCACGAAGGGCGGGTAGGGCGCTCGCGCTGCTCAGGTGGACGATGTGCGCGCGGCCGCCCGACTCCCGCGCCTGTGCGAGCACGAGCTCGATGGCGGCGACCTCGGCCTCCGGGGGACGCGACGCGAGGAAGCCCGCGTAGCCCGCGCCGCGGAGGGCGGTCTCGTCCAGGAGGCGGCCGTCCTCGGCGTGCACGATGAGCAGGGCCCCGAGGCGGGCGGTCTCCTTCATGGCCAGCGCGAACGCGTCCGGCTCCAGGTGCGCGAACTCCTCGACCCCCGAGTCGAGCAGGAAGCACTTGAAGCCGAACACCCCCGCCTCGTGCAGGGCCTCGAGGTCCCCGAGGTTGCCGGGCACGGCGCCGCCCCAGAAGCCGACGTCGACGTGGACCTGTCCCGCGGCGGCCGCCTGCTTGGTGCGCAGGTGGGCGACGGTGGTCGTGGGCGGGATCGAGTTGAGCGGCATGTCGAGCATCGTGGTGACGCCACCGGCCGCGGCCGCGCGCGTCGCGGTGGCGAAACCCTCCCACTCCGTGCGACCCGGCTCGTTGACGTGGACGTGCGTGTCGACCAGGCCTGGAAGCAGCACCTCGTCGTCCTCGAGCGTGACCACCGACCTCGCGGCCGGTGCGTCGTCGAGGGAGGTGAGGGCGACGATCCGACCGTCGCGCACGCCGACGGCGGCCGCCACCTCGCGCGCCTCGACGACCGCGCGGCGAGCGCGGACGACGAGGTCGAGCTCAGCTGCCACGGTAGGTGGAGTAGCCGTAGGGGCTGAGGAGCAGGGGCACGTGGTAGTGCTCGTCGGGATCGGTGACGGTGAAGACCACGACGACCTCGGGGTAGAAGCCGTCGACGTAGTCGCCGGTGTCGAAGCGGACCACGTAGTCGCCCGGATCGAGCCCATCGGGACCGAGACCGCCGACCCGCCCGTCGGCGTCGGTGGTCGCCTTGGCGAGCAGCTCGCCGTCGCGGGTCTCGAGCCGGACGGCGATCCCTACGGCCGGTCTGCCCGCGCTGGTGTCGAGGACGTGCGTCGACAGGGTGCTCATCGGGCCTGCTCCAATCTGAGGAGGGCGATCTCTCGCAGGTTGTCCACGGTCTCGGTGCGCTCGGTGGCGTCGTCGTTGCGGAGCCGGCGGTCCAGCTCGCCCAGGATCTCCTCGCCGTCGCGGCCCGCGGCGCGGATGAGGAACACGCGCCCGAAGCGCGCCTCGTAGGCGGCGTTGCCGGCGGCCAGCCGCGCGGCCGTGTCGTCGGCGGACGGGTCGATCCCCGACTGCTCCGCCTGCGACCGGTCTCCACCCCGCTCGCCGATCCGGGGATGACCGGCGAGCGCCTGGTCGAGCTCGGCGTCGCTGAGCTCGGCGGCCGCCGCGGCCGCGGCCTCGAGGAGCGCCCGCTGGTCGGCGTACGGCTGCCCGGCGAGGACCTCGTCGGCCCAGCGCGGGACGGAGAGGCAACCGAGCAAGGTCTCGCGGGTGGTGCGCGCGCCCATCAGCAGAACCCCGGCACGGCCAGCCAGGCGTCGCCCGCCGGTGGTGCGTCGTCGCGGATCACCTCGGCCTCGATGAGCCCGTAGGGACGGTCGGCGGCGATGAAGACCTCGCCGTCGTTCGTCAGCCCGTCGACGCGGAAGCCGCCGAAGTCGACGAGGAAGTGGTGCTTGTTGGGCGCCGAGAACCGCACCTCGGCGAGGTCCGGCTGGCTCTCCAGCAGCGCTGTGCCCATGGCGTGCAGCGTCTCCTGCAGCGCACGGGAGTAGGTGCCGGCGAAGGTCTGGAGCAACGTGTCGAGCCCCGCGGCGTAGGACTTGTTCCAGTCGACGCCGTCGGTGGTGCCGTGTCGCCAACGGGCGA
Organism: Nocardioides sp. CER19; assembly: GCF_029846275.1. Taxonomy (GTDB): domain Bacteria; phylum Actinomycetota; class Actinomycetes; order Propionibacteriales; family Nocardioidaceae; genus Nocardioides. The sequence continues at coordinate 579,522 of NZ_JARVWS010000001.1, read as the reverse complement.
CGAGGGCCGTGGCGAGGATCCGGTCGTCCGTCTCGGGGAGCGTGGTGAACTCGTCGGTGAGGAAGCCCTTGAACTCCGAGTCGGTGGAGTTGAGGAGGACGAGGTCGCGGACGCCGGAGACGACATGGGTCGCGCTGCGCGTCACGGTCACCACGGCCGTGCGGACACCGCCACCGCGCCGCACGAACGAGTGGTCGCCGAGCCGGTCCCACGCGTACTCCTCCACGCGGACCTGGGCCTGCGCGGCCGCGGGCGTCGCCTCCAGGAGCCGGTTGCCGAGGGCGAGCGCGTAGTCCTCGATGGAGTCGACGCCGTGGAGCTTGGCGTAGGCGAACGCGGTGTTCTTCTGCGTGTCAGTGGGGAGCACGTTGGCCTGGTCCCCGGTGGTGTGCGCGTCCGCGAAGTCGCCCCGCAGGGACGTCGACACGTTGAGGTCGCGGATCTCGTGTCGCGCCGTGTCGCGCACGATCCGCACGACGCGGCTCTCGGCCTTGCCGTACTGGTTGGCCCCCAGGATGAGCGTCATGACGGTGTGCTCCTCGGTCGGTGTCGGGCGAGGATCTCCAGCGCCGCGGTCGTGAGCGACGTCGCGCCGACGACCTCCGCCTCGTCCACCGCGCCGCAGTCCAGGCCGCGCAGGACGTACGACGACAGGGCGCGTGCGGTCGCCGGCTCGTCGGCGATGCCGCCGGTCACGTGTCGCGCGTAGTCCGCCAGCCGGGTCAGGGCTCGCGGCAGCCCCTCGCGGAAGAACGCGTAGGTGGCGGCGTAGCGGGTCGGCAGCTGGGCGGGGTGGAGGTCCCAGCCCTGGTAGTAGCCGCGCTCGAGGGACCTGCGGACGAGCTGGTGGTGCAGCGACCAGGCCGCCTCGACGTCGTGGGCGTCTCCGACCGGGAGGACGTTGGTGGAGCCGTCGGAGAGCCGGACGCCGGTGCCGGCCGCGGCGGCCTGCATGACGAGCTTGGCGTGGTCGGCGACCGGGTGCGCCATCGACTGCTGCTCCGCGGCGATCCCGCAGAACGCCGAGTAGTCGTAGGTGCCGTAGTGCAGCCCGGTGAGGCGCTCCCCCGCGGCGTGGACCATCCGGGCGACCAGCGCCGTGCCGTCGGCGCCCAGGATCGACTGCGGCGTCTCGACCTGGATCTCGAACCGCAGGCTGCCCGCGAGCAGGTCCAGCTCGTCCTCGAGGACCGCGCAGGTGTGCAGCATCGCCTCGACCTGGTCGACGCTGGTCACCTTCGGCAGCGTCACCACCCAGCCCTCCAGCGACCCACCGCCCTCGACCAGCGCCGCGACGAACCCGGTCAGGGTGCGCACCGACCGGTGCCGGGTCGGTCCCTCGAAGGACTTGACCCGGATGCCGCCGAACGGGGCCGCCGCTCCGTCGCGCCGGCTCGCCGCCAGGGCGGTCGCGGCGCGGACCAGGTCGACGTCCTCGTCGGCATCCGTCCTGCCGACGTACCCGTCCTCGAAGTCGATCCGCAGGTCCTCGACCGGTTCCGCGGCGAGCTTGGCGCGGACGCGGACGACGATGTCGTCGTCCCGCACGAGCCGCGCGAAGCCCTCCGCGTGCTCGTCGAGGGCACGCAGCGCCGCCGAGCCGTAGGCAGCCACGAGGCCGGCGTCGTAGCGGTCGGCCGGGACGTAGACGGTGTGGACGGGCTGGCGGCCGGGCCGCTCGCCGGGGTAGCCGCGCTCGAGGGCAGCGTCGGCGCCGGCCAGCCGCGCGTCGAGCTCGACGGCCAGCTTGTCGGCCACGGTGGTGGGGTCGGCGCTCACGTCTCGTCCGCCGCTCGGGCCGCGTCCGCGCTGACCCACTCCCGCGACGCGAGCCAGGCCGCGGCGACCGACAGGGCGATGGCCGCTGGCTCCTTGCTGGTGGTGAGCCCCGGCAGCCCGATCGGGGTCTGGACGCGGTCGATCTCGTGGGCGCTGAAGCCGGCGGCGGCGAGCTTGGCCCGGAAGCGCGCCCACTTGGCCGACGAGCCGATGAGGCCGACCGACCCGAGGTGGGGGCAGCGCAGGGCCGCGTCGATGATCGCGAGGTCCTCGGCGTGGTCGTGGGTGAGCACCAGGACCTGGGTGCCGTGGGGGAGCTCCGCGAGCACGAGCTCCGGGATCACCGGGACGTGGTGGCGGTGCACGCCGGCGACGGCGTCCTCAAGCGGCACCAGCACCTCGGCGTCGAGCCGGGTGTCGCGCGAGTCCACCAGGTGCAGCTCGATGTCGTGGCGCGCCAGGATCCGGGCCAGCTCGACGCCGACGTGCCCCATCCCGAAGATGGCGACCGACGGGACGACCCGCAGCGGCTCCAGCAGCACGGTCACCTCGCCGCCGCAGCACTGGACGCCGTACTCGGGCGGCGCCTTGTCGGAGAGCGAGGCCGTGAACGACGCCGGCTCGACGGCACCGATCTCGATCAGCGCGCGGGCGCGGGCGATCGCGTCCTCCTCGAGGTTGCCGCCGCCGATGGACGACCAGGTCCGTGAGGCGGAGACGACCATCTTCGCCCCGGCCTCGCGGGGCGCATGGCCGCGGACCTCGATGAGCGTCACCAGTACGCCGGCCTCGCGGGCGGTGCGCAACGTGCGCACGGCCTCGATCCAGGCGGTCACGGCGCTGCTCCCGCTGCCTCGCGAGCGGCCGCCAGGGCCCAGTAGACCGCCTCGGGCGTGGCCGGCGAGGGCAGCTCGACGGGTCGGCCCGGGGGTCCGAAGGCCGCGCAGGCGTCGCGAAGGGCCTCCCGCACGCAGAAGGCGAGCATGAGCGGCGGCTCGCCGACGGCCTTGGAGCCGTAGACGACGCCGTCCTCGTGGGCACGCTCCAGGAGCGCGACGTTGAGCTCGGCGGGCAGCTCCGAGAACGACGGCACCTTGTAGGTCGAGGCTGCGTTGGTCGTCAGCCGACCACGGCCGGGCCCGTCGGTCTCGTCCCAGCGCAGGTCCTCCAGCGTCAGCCAGCCGGCGCCCTGGACGAAGCCCCCCTCGATCTGTCCGACGTCGACCAGCGGCGACAGCGAGTCGCCGACGTCGTGGACGATGTCGACGCGACGGGTGGTGTAGCCGCCGGTGAAGCCGTCGACCTCGACCTCGGCGGCGGCGACGCCGTAGGCGAAGTACTTGAACGGCGTCCCGCGCACCGTGCCGGCGTCCCAGCTCAGCCCGGGGGTGGCGAAGTAGCCGGCCGCCCAGAGCTGGATGCGGCGGAAGTAGGCGGCGGAGACGAGCTCCTCCCAGGAGGCGTCGGGCAGATCCGCGCGGACCGGTGCCAGCCGCTCGAGGATCTGGTCGCAGGCGTTCCTGATCGCGCCGCCGTTGAGGTCCGACGAGGACGACGCCGCGGTCGCGGAGGTGTTGGGCACCTTGTCGGTCCGCGTCGGCGCCAGCCGCACGCGCGCCAGGGGCACGCCGAGCGCGGTCGCGGCCACCTGGAGCATCTTCGTGTGCAGGCCCTGGCCCATCTCGGTCCCACCGTGGTTGATGAGCACCGAGCCGTCCTTGTAGACGTGGACGAGCGCACCGGCCTGGTTGAAGGCGGTGAAGTTGAACGAGATGCCGAACTTCACCGGGGTGATCGCGAGCCCCCGCTTCCGGTTCGCGTGGGCGGCGTTCCACTGGTCGATCCAGGCCCGGCGCGCGTCCAGCGAGGCCGTCTCGCCGACCTGCTCCCAGGCGGCCACGAGCCGGTGCGGGTGCCGGACCGGCTGGCCGTACGGCGTCGCCTGGCCCTCGACGTAGAAGTTCCGCCGCCGCAGGTCGGCCGGCGCGACCCCGAGCAGCGGCGCGCAGCGGCCGATGATGTCCTCGATCATCAGCATGCCCTGGGGGCCGCCGAAGCCGCGGAAGGCCGTCTGCGAGGTCTTGTTGGTCTTGGCGACGCGCCCGTGGACCGTGATGTCCGGGATCCAGTAGGCGTTGTCGACGTGGCAGAGCGCCCGGGACAGCACCGGCTCCGAGAGGTCGAGGCTCCACCCGCCGTCGGCGGTGAGGGTGGCCTCCAGGCCGGTGAACAGCCCGTCGTCGTCGAAGCCGACCTTCCACCTCGTGTGGAAGCCGTGCCTCTTGCCGGTCATCGACATGTCCTGGGCACGGGAGAGCCGCAGCCGCACCGGGCGTCCGGTGAGCGTCGCGCCGAGCGCCGCGATCGCCGCCAGGCCGTGGGGCTGCATCTCCTTGCCGCCGAAGCCGCCACCCATCCGAAGGCACTGGACCGTGACGTGGTGGCTGGCGAGGCCCAGCACGTGGGCGACGATCTCCTGGGTCTCGGTCGGGTGCTGGGTGCTGGACTGGACGAAGACCTGCCCGTTCTCGTCCACCTGCGCGAGCGCGCAGTGCGTCTCGAGGTAGAAGTGCTCCTGCCCCGCACAGGTCGTGACGCCCTCGAAGACGTGCCTCGCGCGGGCGAGACCGGCGGCGGAGTCCCCGCGGGCGAGCGTGGGCCGAGCGCCCTGGAAGCTCTCGGCCGCGATCGCCTCCTCGACGGTGACGAGCGCGGGCAGCTCGTCGTACTCGACCTCGACGGCCGCGGCGCCCCGGCGCGCCGCCTCGAGCGTCTCGCCGAGCACCCAGCAGACGGCGTGCCCGTGATACATGACCTCGGTCGGGAACAGCGGCTCGTCGTGCTTGATCCCGGCGTCGTTGAGGCCGGGTACGTCGGCCGCGGTGAGCACCCGCACCACGCCTCGGACGTCGTGGGCCGGGGCCACGTCGAGGCTGGTGACCACCGCGTGCGCGGCCGGCACCTGCACCGGGTGCGCGTGCAGCACGTCGCGCGTCCGCCCGACCAGGTCGTCGGTGTAGAGCGCGCGGCCGGTGACGTGGAGCGCGGCCGCCTCGTGGGGCAGCGCCTCGCCGACGACCGCGCGCTCGGGCCGGCGCGACAGCGGGCTGGTCTCGACGGGATCGGTGGTGGTCGTCATGCCGCCACCTCCTCGAACAGCCTCCGCAGCGACTGGCCGAGCATCGCCGTGCGGTAGGCCGCGCTGGAGCGCTGGTCGGAGATCGGCGTGCCCTCGCCCGCCAGGACGGCGGCTGCACGGTCGACCGTCTCGGCGGTCCAGGGGCTGCCCTCCAGCGCTGCCTCGGTGGCGAGGCCCCGCAGGGGCGTCGCCGCGACCCCGCCCATCCCGATCCGGGCACGGCGGACCACCCCGTCGACCACGTCGATGGCATAGCCGACGGCCACCGACGAGATGTCGTCGAAGCGCCGCTTCGCGATCTTGTGGAACCCGGTGACACCGCTGACCGGGAGCGGGATCACGATCTCGGCGATCAGCTCGCCCGGCCGGCGTACGGACTGTCGGTAGCCCGTGAAGTAGTCGGCGAGCGGAACCGTCCGCGTGCCGTCGAGCGACTCCAGGACCACGGCGGCGTCGAGCGCGAGCAGGACCGGCGGGCTGTCGCCGATCGGCGAGCCCGTGCCCAGGTTGCCGCCCAGGGTGGCGCTGTTGCGGATCAACGGCGACCCGAACTGGCTCGTCAGCGCCGAGATCACGGGCAGTCGGCCGTCGAGGCGCCGCTCGACCTCGCTGAGGGTGAGCGCGGCGCCGAGACGGATCTCCTGCCGGTCGACCGAGAAGCCGCGCAGCTCGGGCAGCCGGTCGACGGCCACGACCAGGTCGGCCCGACGCCCGCGCAGGTTCACCTCCACACCCCAGTCGGTGCTGCCCGCGACGACGGCCGCGTCCTCGTGGTCGCGCAAGGTCGCCAGCGCCTCGGCGAGCGACGCCGGCCTCACGTACGCCGCCTCCTCGTCCCGCAGCCGGGTGGCCACCGCCGCCGGGGCCGCGGTCGCGCGCCTGCTCGCGAGGGGGTCGCCGGCGATCGGGAACCCCAGCGCGAAGGCGGCGTCCTTGATCGGCCGGTAGCCCGTGCAGCGGCACAGGTTGCCGCTGATCGCGTGCAGGTCGAAGCCGTTGGGCCCCCACTGGTCGTGGTGCGGTCCGGTGCCGTTGGTGGCCGCTCGGTCGGCGCGGTAGAACTCCGCGGCCATCGAGCAGACGAAGCCAGGCGTGCAGTAGCCGCACTGCGACCCACCGCGCACCGCCATCTCGTGCTGGACCGGGTGCAGCGAGTCGGGAGCACCGAGTCCCTCGACGGTCACGACCTCCTGGCCGTCGAGCGCCGCCGCGGGGACCAGGCAGCTGTTGACGGCCGTCCACTCGGTCGCCGCCGAGCCGTCCGGGGCCGGCCGCGCCACCATCACCGCACAGGCGCCGCACTCGCCCTCCGCGCAGCCCTCCTTGGCGCCGGTCAGGCCACAGCCACGGAGGAAGTCCAGCGCGTTGGTGTGCAGCGGCACGCCGTCCAGGGCGCGCGGCTCGCCGTTGACCACGATCTCGGCCATGGCGCACACCTCCCTCCGATTGTCATAACCCGGTTCGTGGGCGCTCGCAAGCGATGTCGGCGAAGTTCCCTCGCGCGGGCCCTGGCCGGTCGACCCGCGGACGCGAAGCCACCCGCTACGGGTGACCTCATCCCCTCGTGCCCTGTGAGCAGATGGGCCGTGGCGGGTGCCGCGGGGCGCGACGACGAAGCGAGGAGGCGCACAGGTGACGACGGCAGATCAAGGGACCACGCGACCGGGGATCCGGGTCGGGTCCGTCAGCGAGTTCACGCTCTTCTTCCGGGTCATCCCGGGCCACGCGGACGAGCTGCGCGACGCCCTGACCGCGCTGCAGAACACGCCGGGCTACCGGCCGGGCGACTACGAGGTCGCGATCGCCAGCATCCACGAGGCGCGGTTCGCCCTGTTCGACGACGACACCCGGCTGCTGTTCGCGACCAGCTTCGACGGCTCCTGGGACGCCTACATGGAGGACTTCGCGGCCGGGCCACTGCAGTTGTTCGACGCGATCTTCCGCCACACCGAGGGATACGCCGGCCTGCCCGACGTGGCCGCGGTGAAGGAGTTCATCCTCGGCGCGCAGGTCACCGCGGCGGCGTACGCCCGGAACTACCCCGGCACGGTGAAGGAGCTGCGGAAGGCCGAACGCCTGAGGGGGGCGTTCGACCGGGTCCTCGACGACCCGCGCGCCGAGGAGGCGTTGAGTCACCCGGCGCTCAAGCCGCTCCTCGACGAGGCGGCCGACGCCTAGCCGGACGCCGGGAGGCCATCGTGTCGGACCACATCTCGGGACCGCGGGCGCTCGCGGACCCCATCGCTGACATCACCGACCTCTACGCGTTCCCCAGCCCGGAGCGGCCCGGGTGGCTGGCGCTGGTGATGAACACGCTGCCGTTCGCACCGGCCGATGCGCGGTTCTCCGACGGCCTCGTCTACCGCTTCCGGATCCGCCCGGCGGAGGTCGACCCGGCCTCGCGCCACGTCGGCGCCGCCGACGGGCCGGAGTGGGTGCTCGACTGCGTCTTCGACGCGCCGACCGCGGGTGGCGCCCAGCGCGGTCGCTGCACCCGGCCGGACGGCGAGGTCGTCGCGTTCGACGTCGACGACGAGTCCGGAAAGGACGACGGGGCGGGACTGCGGGTCTTCGCAGGTCCGCGATGGGACCCCTTCATCATGGACGCGCCGGCCGGGCTGCGGACCATCGCCGAGGGGCGGCTCGCCTTCACCGATCCTGGGTCGATCTACCTCGACGGCAAGAACGTGCTCGGGCTGCTCGTCGAGATCGACTGCGCCGCCGTGCTGGGGCGGGTCGACCCGGTCGCGGTGGTCGCCGAGACGCTGACCCGCGGCACGCTCTCCGTCCGGATCGAGCGGGTGGGGCGCCCGGAGGTCAAGAACCTGCTCCTCGGTCCGAAGCAGTTCGACCAGGTCAACCGCGACCTGGAGATCCGGGACCTCTACAACATGGAGGACGCCTTCTCGCTCGGTGTCTCCTACACCGGCGCCTACCGGGCGAGGCTGAACGCCAACCTGGCGTTCTGGGACGGCCTGGACGGGGTCGACCAGTGGCAGCCCGACCCGTCGGGCGGGCACCCGCTGACCGAGCTGGTCCTCGCCGACCACCTCGTCGTCGACCCGTCCCGGCCGTACGCCGAGCGGGGTTCGTTCCTCGAGATCGAGCGGGCCGTGATGGCCGGCGACGTGCCGCGCAGCTGCGGCGGGCGTGCCCTCAACGACGACGTCATCGACGTCCTCTACAACCTCTGGATCAACGCCGGCGCGGGCCCCGCGATCAGTGACGGCGTGGACGCGTCCAGCCGTCCCGCGTCGACCGTCTTCCCCTACCTCGCGCCGCCGAACCCCGACCCGCCGACGCCTCCCGAGCACCACTGACCGACCAGGCGCCGAGGAGGCGACGATGAGCACCGAGCAGCAGCCGGCCCTCGAGCTGGACGACATCCAGGCCGGGGCCCTCCACGAGCGCCCGTCGCCGTACGTCGGCCGCTACCTGCTGCTGCGCCTGCACGACCCGGCCCAGGGCCGTGAGCTCGTCCGCCGCCTGCACTCCCTGCTCGTCGCCGGGAACCGGGCGCAGGGCGCCGGTGCCCAGGCCTGGGCGACCGTCGCCTTCACGTGGGCCGGGCTGGCCGCGCTCGGTGTGCCGCGCTCGTCGCTGGACACCTTCCCGCGGGAGTTCCGCGAGGGCATGGCGGCCCGCGCCCACGAGCTGGGCGACGTCGGCGCCAGCGCGCCGGAGCACTGGGAGTGGCCCCTGGGCACGGATGCGGTGCACGTCGCCGTGTCAGTGCTGGCGCGCGACGAGGAGCGGCTCGAGGCGGTGGCCGCGGGCGCACGGGCGCGCTACGAGGACCTGGCGTCGGTGGAGGTGGTCTGGCGGCAGGACTGCTACCAGCTGCCGTCCGGGCGCACGTCCTTCGGGTTCAAGGACGGCATCGGCAACCCCGACGTCGAGGGAAGCGGTCTCCCCGCACGCAACAGTTCGGAGCGACCGATCAAGGCGGGCGAGTTCATCCTCGGCTACCCCGACGAGACGGGTTCGCTCCCCCCGATGCCGCAACCGGACGTGCTGGGTCGCAACGGGACCTACCTGGTCTTCCGCAAGCTCCACACCGACGTCGCGGCCTACCGCCGCTACCTGCGGGACCGGGCGCGGGACCGCGACGAGGAGCGGATGCTCGCCGCGAAGATGGTCGGCCGCTGGCCGAGTGGCGCGCCGCTGGCGCTGGCCCCTGACGCAGACGACCCGGCGCTCGGTGCGGATCCCGCCCGCAACAACTCCTTCGGCTATCGCGACGACCTCCGCGGCTTCAAGTGCCCGGCCGGGGCGCACGCCCGGCGCGCCAACCCGCGCGACGCGCTCGAGGACGAGCGGAGTGTCGACGTACGGCTGCACCGGATGATCAGGCGCGGCACCAGCTATGGCCCACTGCTCCCCGACGACGTGCTCGAGGACGATGGCGTCGACCGCGGCATCGTCTTCGTCTTCGCCGGGGCACACCTCAAACGGCAGTTCGAGTTCGTGAAGACGCAGTGGATCAACGACGGCGTCTTCATCGGTGCGCCCGAGGAGAGCGACCCGCTCGTGGGCGGAGCGCACGCCCCGACCGACTTCACGATCCCGCACGTGCCGATCCGCCGCCGGCTGCGCGACCTGCCGTCGTTCGTGGTCACCCGCGGCGGCGAGTACTGCTTCGCGCCCGGCCTGCGTGCCCTGAAGTGGCTGGGCGACCTGGACAGCTGAGGAGACCCCGTGACCGACCAGCAGATCCCCCAGACGGAACAGACCACCGAGCGGTGGCGCGCACTCGACTTCGGCCCACCCTCCACCGCGGAGGACACCGAGCCGGTCGTGCTGCTCGACGTCGTCGAGGACGGACGGGTCGCGATCGTCACCCTCAACCGCCCGCACGCCGACAACGCGATCTCCACCGAGATGGGCGCCCTGCTGACCGAGGTCCTGGAGACCGTCGCGGTGCGCACCGCCGTACGGGTGGTGGTCCTCACCGGAGCGGGTGACCGGGCCTTCTCGGTCGGCAGCGACCTGCGCCAGCGCAAGAGCATGACCAAGGAGCAGTGGCTGCGGCAGCGGCAGGACTTCGACCGGACGCTCTACACGCTCCGCCAGCTGCGCAAGCCGGTCTTCGCCGCGGTCAACGGGATCGCGTACGGCGGGGGGTGCGAGGTCGCCCAGAGCACCGACTTCATCATCGCCAGCCGTCAGGCCGTCTTCGGCCAGCCGGAGGCGATGCTCGGACTCGCGGCCGGCGGCGGCTCGCCCGTCTTCCTCCCGCGCCTCCTGCCGCCCGGAAGGGCCCTGCAGATGCTCATGACGGGGGACCCGATCACCGCCGACGAGGCCTACCGGCTCGGCATGGTCAACGAGCTGCACGACCGGGCCGACCTGATGGAGGCGGCGCTGAGGATCGCGCGGAAGATCGCGAGCAACTCGCCGACGGCGGTCCAGGCGGTCAAGCACGCGGCGCGGTCGGGGCAGGGCGAGCCGGTCGAGCAGGCCATCGCGATCATGATGGAGGCCCACTGGCGCTCCGCAGTCCACCCGGACCGCGTCGAGGGGATCGGTGCCTTCAACGACGACCGCGACCCCGTGTTCCGCGACGCGGACTACTGACCGACCCATCGAAGTCACCGGAGGAATCCCCATGACAGTCGAGATCGACGTCCAGCAGGCGCGTGAGCAGCTGGTCATGATCAACCCGCAGCCCTTCAACGCGGAGGCACCCCCGCGAGCGCTCGGCGCGGAGATCACCCCGACGCGGGAGCACTACGTGCGCAGCAACTTCGCGCTGCCGGTCCATGACGGCACGCTGAGCGTCGGCGGGGCCGTCGACCGGCCGCTGTCCCTCACGCTGGCCGACCTGCGCGCGCTCCCGGCCGTCGAGCACGCCGTGACGCTGGAGTGCGCCGGCAACGGGCGGCTCGACACCCGGCCGCTGCCCACCGGCGAGCCGTGGGGCGGGTACGCCGTCTCGACGGCCGTGTGGCGAGGCGCGCGCCTGAGCGACGTACTCGCCGCGGCCGCGCCGCGCCCCGATGGGGTGGAGGTGTGCTTCACCGGTGCCGACAGCGGCAGCTACCACCTCACCCCGGTGCTGCCGGAGACCGGCGACCACCTGACCTTCGTGCGGTCGCTGTCGCTGGCTCATGCGGCCGACCCGGCGTCCGAGATCCTGGTCGCCTACGACATGAACGGCGAGCCGCTCGAGCCCGACCACGGAAGCCCGTTCCGACTGGTCGTCCCGCGGTGGTTCGCCGTCGCCTCGGTCAAGTGGCTGCGGAGCATCGAGGTGCTCACCCGGCCCTTCACCGGCGAGTTCCAGACCGGGCACTACGTCTACGAGTGGCCGGACCGTCCGCACGAGCCGGTCACCTACATGCGGGTCCGCGCCCGGGTGACCGACCCGGCGCCCGCCTCGACCATCCCCGCCGGGACCTGCACGGTGCGCGGCAAGGCGTGGTCGGGAACCGGTCCGGTGACGGCCGTCGAGGTCAGCCTCGCCGGCGCCGGCGAGTGGCAGGCGGCGGAGCTGGATCCGCCGAGGGGTCCCTACGAGTGGCAGAGCTGGACGTTCACGTGGGACGCCACGCCGGGGCGGCACTCGCTGCGGGCGCGGGCCACCGACGCCGCCGGCAACGTCCAGCCCGACGTACCGCCCTGGAACCGGCTGGGCTACGGCAACAACGCCGTCGAGGTGCAGTACGTCGACGTGGTCGGTCAGTAGCCGGTGCCCTGCTTGACCTGCTGCCGCTCCGTCTCGTGGGCGCCGCCCTTCTTGTCGAGGGTCTTGCAGGCCTCGTGCATGTCCCGGGTCAGGCGCTCCACCTGCTCGCGGCTCATGGTCTCCTTGACCAGCGCCCGCAGGATCTTCACGTGCTCGGCGTTCGGGGGCAGCGTGTAGGCCGGCACCATCCACCCGCGCTCGGCCGAGAGCTGCCAGGCGATGTCGGACTCGTCGTACCCGTTCTTGCCGGCGAGCCGGAACGCGACCAGCGGGAGCTGCTCGAGGTCGCTGCCGATCACCTCGAAGCGTCCGCTCTCCGCCGCGTGCCCGGCCAGCGCCCGCGCGTTCTCCTGCATCTGGCGCATCACGTAGGTGTAGCCCTCCCGGCCGAGCCGGACGAAGTTGTAGTACTGCGCCAGGACCATCGAGGCGCCCGTGGAGAAGTTGAGGGTGAACGTGGCGTCGGTCTTGCCGAGGTAGTTCTCGTAGAAGACCAGGTCCTGAGCGAGGTCGGACTCCTCGCGGAAGACCAGCCAGCCGATGCCGGGGTAGACCAGGCCGTATTTGTGGCCCGACACGTTGATCGAGCGGACCTGCTCGAGCTGGAAGTCCCACCTCGACTCCGGGAAGAGGAACGGCCACACGAAGCCACCGCTCGCCGCGTCGACGTGGATGGGGATGTCGAGCTCGCGCTCCTCCTTGACGCGCAGGAGCAGCTCGTTGATGCCGACGACGTCGTCCTTGTGCCCGGTGAACGTCGTCCCGAGGACGGCCACGACCCCGATCGTGTTCTCGTCGAGGTGGGGCTCGACGTCGTCCGGGCCGATCGTGTACTTGTCCTCGGCCAGCGGGATGATCCGCGGCTCCACGTCGAAGTAGCGGCAGAACTTCTCCCAGACGACGTGGACGTCGCCGCCGAACACCAGGTTCGGCCGGTCGAGCGACCCGCCGGCGGCCCTGCGACGCTCGCGCCACTTCCACTTCAGTGACAGCGCGCCGAGCATGATCGCCTCGGACGACCCCTGCGTCCGGCACCCGGTCGTGGGGCCGGGCGCGTGGAAGAGGTCCGCCAGCATCCGTACGCACCGTTGCTCGATCTCGGCCGAGATCGGGTACTCCGCGTGGTCGATGAAGTTGCGGTGCAGGTTCTCCGCGATGATCCGCTGTGCCTCCGGCTCCATCCACGTCGTGACGAAGGTGGCGAGGTTGCGTTGCGGGTCGCCCTCCATGGCGACGTCCTCGTCGACCAGCCGCATCGCCTCCAAGGCGGTCATCCCCGTGTCGGGGAAGTGGGTCGCCGGGGCGGGCTGGGTCAGGAACCGGTTGCCGTACAACGCCGCTGCGAAGGAGTCGCCACTGGTCATGCGGTCGAGTGAACGCCCATCGTCAACGGCCCGAACCAACCGAAAAGGGTGAGGTCCACGGAGAAGGGCTCCGCCGGTATGGGAGCACGATCCGGTGAGACGCTGCGCGCACCAAGGGAGCAACGAGATGAGACCACTTCGATACTCGATCAACGTCACGCTCGACGGTTGCTGCCACCACGAGGCAGGGCTCCCACCCGACGAGGAGTCGATGCGCCACTGGACCGCTGAGATGGAGCGGGCCGATGCCCTGCTGTTCGGCCGGGTGACCTACGGGATGATGGAGTCGGCGTGGCGGAAGCCGGCCACGGGCACGTGGCCCGACTGGATGGATGAGTGGCAGATCCCGTTCGCCGAGGCCATCGACCGGACGAAGAAGTACGTCGTGTCGAGCACGCTGAGCGGGCCCGATTGGCAGGCCGAGCTGCTGCGAGGCGAGCTGGGGCAAGCGGTTCGGCGGCTCAAGCAGGAGCCGGGTGAGGGCCTGTTCGTGGGTGGCGTGACGCTCCCCCTGGCGCTGGCAGACCTGGGGCTGATCGACGAGTACGTGTTCCTCGTGCAGCCGGTCCTGGCCGGACACGGCCCGACGTTGCTCGCCGGTCTGCGTGAGCGCATCCAGCTCGAGCTCGTGGACCGCCACGAGTTCCGGTCGGGCGCGTTCGCCCTGCGCTACCGGCCCTTGCGAGGACCGGTCTGACGACGGGCCGGACCTCGCCGGCAGGCTCGGATCAGTAGGACCAGGGGAAGCGCGTCACGCTCAGCAACGGTTGATGGCCACCGTTGACATCACGGGGCTGACCTGCGGAGACACGTTTGCGAGCGTGGGTCGGAAGTGGTCGCTGTCGATCACCTCCGCCGGCGCGCGACTAGCGTGCGGGCACTCCCGCGACTGCGACCCAGCCGATGATCAGCTTCTGGCTCATGCGAGGTCGCGGGCTTCGCTCGCGATGTGCCCAGGCTCGTGATCGGATACGCGCCCACGCCACGGGGGGTGAGCCCGTTCGTGGCTGATCTCGGCACGTAGTTCCAGCCGGCTTTGCGACCGGTGGCGATCTGGAGCAGAGATACGGCGAAGCAGACCTGCGGACATGGCGTAGGCCTTGCTGCCCGCCGGAGGAACCGTCACCCAGCCTGACTCTCGGGGCGACGGGCGTCGGATCAGTCCCCGCCCTCGTCGTATTGGGCCGCCCGCCTCCGCTCGAGCCGCCAATGGATCTCGTGAGTGCTCGGATGCCGCCACTCACGCAGCCGGTACTCGAATCCGGGAAGCAGCACGATCGGGATCGGGTCAGGAGACGCGGGGGCGACCGCACCCACCACGATCTTGGCCTCCACCGGGATGAACGGGGACTGTGCCGGGATCGGTTCGGTGATGATCTCCACCGGATCCGCGTAGGGGCGAGCCATGTACCGGACGCTAGCAGCAGGCCGCCCCAGTGGTCCCAATTAAATCCTACATATCTCCGTCATAGACGCCTTATAGAGGCGTCTTAGAGGTGAGAAGCGGCGGAGCGGCCGCCCCACCCGACAGGAGAAGTCAGCGACATGAGGAACAAGCTGGTCGCCGTTCTGGCGATCTCGACGATCATCGCCGGCGGGAGCGCTTCCGTCGCTCACGCCTCCGACGGGCACGACACGTGCGTCCCCTCGAACGGCACCGCCCCGGTGCTTGGCACCTGGTTTGACGACGGTCAGTCGGCTTGGTCGACCGACGCGGCAGCGCCCGAAGACGCCGACGACGACAGCGACCCGAGCTCGATCGACAACACCCAGCAATGGGTGAACCGGATCAGCCACACCTCGCCCGGGACACCGGACACCTACACAAACTGGCACCTGGTCGACGTGCACACCCAGAGGGGCGGCGCCAAGCCGGCCTCCATGGGGAGCGACACAGAGCAGATGCGTGACCTGCAGAACAGCACTGTCATCGACACGCCCGCTCAGGACGCGATCCCGGGTGGCTGGGCGGAGTTCAGCCCGACCAGTCCGACGACCTTCGACGGCCCGCCGAGCTACCCGCACGACGCGCGAGGCAAGTGGAGCGACATGAAGACCAACGGCGGTCCGGAGCAGGACAACGCGGGCGTCTTCCAGGGCGGCAACGGCAACGGCAGCTGGTTCTACCGCGAGACGTCCGCTCCAGCGGTGCCTGCGGTCAGCCACGACGACTGGACCTGGGAGATCTGGCAGCGTGAGCTCGTCCCCGGCACCCCGGCGGTGACGACGTACCGATGGACTCTGCAGGTCCGCGAGACCAAGCCCGGCACGCCCGGCAGCTGCGACGACGACCGCACGGGCGCCGCCGGCGCCTCAGACGACAATGGCACGACCACGCCAGGTGACGGCGACTCGACCGCTCAGGACAACGGCAGCGGGACTGTCGGCGACGATGGCGCCGAGAACACAGGCAGCAGCGGCCACCACTCGCTGGAGCAAGCGGTCGCCGCCGAGACCGTCGCGGCCCCGAGCGCCCTGCCGGCTCCGCGCGGCACAGCTGCGGCGCACCACCGGCAGCCCACCACCACGGTCCCCACCTTGATCGACGCAGGTCTGTGATGAAGCGGCTCCTGGTCCTCCCGATCCTGGCCCTGACCGCGTTCGCGGCGACCGGCTGTGCAGCCAGCTCTCCGGCCGCACACCGGGTGGAGCGGGAGCCGTCCATCGCCGCGTCGACCACCGCTGGCCAGACTCGGGCACCCAGGCCGCGCCCGGTGCGGCCGGTGCGGCCGGTGCGGCCGGCGACCTTGAGCATGTGGAAGTTCGATGCGCCGGTCGTGCCGATCCGCTTGTCGGGCAGCGAGCTCATCCCACCCGCCGACCCCTCCGTCCTCGGATGGTGGGGCAAGCCTGCCGGAGCAAGGACCGGGACGACCCTCCTGACCGGCCACACGGTTCACACCGGGGGTGGCGAGCTCGACGACCTGGAGCTCACCCCCGTCGGGTCGACGGCTCAAGTCTCCGGGATCGACTACGACGTGACCTCGGTCAGCGTCATCAGCAAGGCCAAGCTCGCCCACCGAGCGACCCACCTGTTCGCCCAGGACGGAGCCTCCAAGCTGGTCGTCGTCACCTGCGAGGGATACGACCCGAGCACCGGCCACTACGCCGACAACGTGGTCGTCATCGCGAAACCACGAAGCGATACGACTGCGGTCCGAAGCAGCTGACAGCTGCTCACGCGCCCGGCCCGGGCTCGATCGTCCACTGCGCGACAGGTCGCCGACCCGTCAGCGTCTCCTCGATCGCACCTCTCATCTCCGCGTCGGTGGTCACTATGGCGGAGCGTCCAGGAGTCACTGCGTCGCGAAGACGGCTGACGTCGCCTTGACTGAGCCCGAAGCGGCTCGCTGGGTTGTCGGCGTCGTCGGGCGCTTCGCCGCGGCTCGCACGCCGCAACGGTTCGAGGAAAATCACGTCGAACAGGCCGGCTCGGCGGGCAAGACCATCAGGACGATTGAGATCGGACGGTGCACCGATCGCTTCGATTCGCGGCCTGACCTCGTCCGGTCCCCAGCTCAGGGCGACGAGCGACGACCCACCCGTGAGCCCATCCGAGCGCGAAGGGTTGGAGCTCAGGGCATCGAGCACGGCGGGGCCATCCTCCGCGGAATCGAAGACCCAGACCCGGTACGTGGTCATCTGGGGTGCCGGGATCGCCCTAGCAGACCATTCACTACCTTCACCGATCCCTCCAGGCCGCAGCCGCACCCGCTGCGCGGCGCCACCTCGAGCGTCGAGACGGCACAGGAGAGGCTAGCGATGGGGTCGACGTCAACCCCTGCAATATCAGTATCCGGAGGATCATCTCCGAGGACGTGAGCCCGGTCTCGAGCGCGCGACGTCCACGCCCTCGCGGCACGGCACCACACCGTTGGCCAGCTGCTGCCGATCGGCGCCATCCCTGTGCTCCCTGCCATCCGGCACGTTCGGCGCGGCTGCCCCGCAGGGCGTTCGCGCACCGAACCGACATCGGGTGACGCGTACGACGTGCGTGTAGGTTTGCGTAGTCACTCGGACTCGGTGATCGGTTGCCCCCATGAACAGTCTGAGCCTCGGGATCCCGGGGATCGGTGGAGTTAGTCCTGGAACGCACTTCTGCGCGCTCTACTCGGGCCCAGTCGAGCGGGACCGGCTGTTGTACCCGTTCCTCGACGAGGGGTTGCGGCAAGGCGACAAGTGTCTGTGCCTGATCGACGATGTCGAGCCCGCGCTGGTCCGCGATCGGGCCGTCGGACAGCCCGGTCCGGACTACTCGCGACGGTCGGCACAGCTCGACGTCGAACGATCATCGGACGCCTACCTGCGCTCGGGGGCCTTCAGCGTCGACGACATGGTGAGCTTCCTCTCCGAGAGGGTGGACGCGGCGCTCGCAGACGACTTCTACCTGCTCAGGGCCGCCGGCGAGATGTCGTGGGTGCTGTCGGGCGCCCCGGGCTGGGACGATCTGTTCGTCTACGAGTCGTCCCTCAACCACGTCGTCGAGCACGAGCCCGCCATCCTCATGTGCCTGTACGACCTGAAGAAGTTCGGGGCCGAGATGCTCGTCGAAGTCCTCCGCACGCACCCCAAGGTCCTGCTGGACGGCACGGTCATCGAAAACCCCCATTACCTGCAGCCCGCGGAGTACGCGCCGGCTGCCCGAGCTGCCGCGGTGACCGCGTATCCCTTGGTCTGGGTAGCCGGGGATCGCGATGACGGGACAGACCACGGGTGGGCGTCGCTCACCGACGCCGAGCTGCGGATCGTCTCCTGCGTCTCTCAGGGGGTCACGAACCGGAGGGTCGGCGAGGAGCTCTCCGTCTCCCGACACACCGTGGACGCCCACCTCAAGCACATCTACCTCAAGCTCGGCGTCCACTCTCGGGTCGAGTTGACCGTGCTCGCGCTGCGGCATCGCCTCCCGATCGAGTAGTCAGGCGCGACGCCGCCCGGCAAGAAGCACCCGTTCACGGGATGCGACCGATGGGCGCGCCTGAGAAGCATGGCGGCAGACAAGTGCGCGGGTGTCGGCCACGCGCGGCCACCGGGCCGCAGTGGCGCGTCCGCAACGAAGGAGTCCGGCCCATGCTGACCAAAGCCCTCCTCGTACGTCTCGAGGCACTGCCTGGCAAGGAGGAAGAGCTCGCCGACTTCCTCACCCGAGCGCGCTCGATCGTTATGGAGGAGCCAGGCACCATCGCGTGGTTCGCGATCCGGTTCGGCCCGTCGACCTTCGGCGTGTACGACGTGTTCCCCGACGAGCAAGCCCGAGATGCCCATCTCGCCGGCGGCGTGGGCCAAGCGCTCGGACCCAACACCGGCGTCCTCTTCGCCGAGCCGCACATCGAGAAGATCGACATCCTCGCCGACAAGGTCCCGGTGTAGACCCGAGCCGGTGGTGACCAGCCGGTCGAGAGCACCCGTTCACGGGATGCAGGTGACCGGTCCCGCGAGAAGGGTGGCCCTGACACGAGCTTCCGGCGAATGGAGTGGTCATGGGCAGGGCAGTCGGCATCGACCTGGGAACGACGAACTCGGTGATCGCGGCGATGGAGGGTGGCCAACCGCAGGTCATCCCGAACGCGGAGGGCAACCGGACGACGCCGTCCGTGGTCGCCTTCTTGGAGAACGGAGAGCGACTGGTCGGCCAGATGGCTCGACGCCAGGCGATCCTGAACCCGAAGGGGACGATCTACTCGGCGAAGCGCTTCATCGGCCACAAGTACGACGAGGTCAGCAGTGAGATGACCACGGTCTCCTTCGACGTCGTCCCCGGCCCCGACGGCGCGGCGCGCTTCGAGGTCAACGGCAAGCAGTATGCCCCCGAGGAGATCTCGGCGCAGGTCCTCCGCAAGCTGGTCGACGACGCCGGGAAGTTCCTCGGCGAGCGGGTCACGGAGGCGGTCATCACTGTCCCGGCACACTTCAACGACGCTCAGCGGCAGGCCACGAAGGACGCCGGCAAGATCGCCGGGCTCGAGGTCCTCCGGATCATCAACGAGCCGACAGCTGCCGCGCTCGCGTACGGGATGGACAAGCTCGAGAACGAGACCGTGCTGGTCTTCGACCTCGGCGGCGGCACGTTCGACGTCAGCATCCTCACTGTCGGAGACGGCGTGGTCGAGGTCCGATCGACGGCCGGCGACACGCATCTCGGCGGCGACGACTTCGATCGACGCATCGTCGACTACCTGGCCGACGACTTCAAGAAGTCCAACGGCATCGACCTTCGCGACGACCCTCAAGCTCTCCAGCGCCTGTTCGAGGCCGCCGAGAAGGCCAAGGTGGAGCTGTCAGCGGTCACCCAGACGGCTGTCAACCTCCCCTTCGTCACGGCCGACGCCTCCGGGCCCAAGCACCTCAACGTCAACCTGATGAGGTCCACCTTCGAGCAGATCACTGCCGACCTCATCGACCGCTGCCTGGGCCCGGTCAAGCTGGCCATGGAGGACGCCAAGGTCACCGCCGACGACATCGACGAGGTCATCCTCGTCGGCGGCTCGACGCGGATCCCGGCCGTGCAGGCGTTGGTACGTCGCCTGACCGGTGGCAAGGACCCCAACATGACCGTCAACCCGGACGAGGTCGTGGCCATCGGTGCAGCTGTCCAGGCGGCGATCATCAAGGGCGATGTCAAGGACGTGCTGCTCCTCGACGTCACCCCGCTCTCGCTGGGGCTGGAGACGATGGGCGGGGTGATGACCAAGGTCATCGAGCGCAACACCACCATCCCGGCGCGGCGCACCGAGATCTTCAGCACCGCGGAGGACAACCAGTCCGCGGTCGACGTCGTCGTCCTCCAGGGCGAGCGTGAGAGAGCGGCCGACAACCGCGTGCTAGCTCGGTTCCGGCTGGAGAACATCCGCCCCGCGCCCCGCGGCGTGCCCCAGATCGAGGTGACCTTCGACATCGACGCCAACGGCATCCTGCACGTCTCCGCGCGCGACAAGGACACCGGTGCCGAGCAGCAGGTGACCATCAGCGAGACCTCCACGCTCAGCCAGGACGAGGTCGACCGGATGGTCAAGGACGCCGAGACCCACCGCGGCGAGGACGCCGCCCTGCGCGAGCGGGTCGATGCCCGCAACGAGCTCGACTCCGTGGCCTATCAGGTGCGCAAGGCCCTCGATGAGGCCGGTGCGGCCGTGCCTGAGCACGACCGCGCTCGTGCCGAGATGCTGGTCGAGGAGGCCAGGCAAGCCATGGACGGCGACGAATCCGTCGACCGCCTCCGCGCTCTCACCGGGGAGCTCCACCAGATGAGCCAGGTCTTGAGCACAGCGTCCCGGACCGGCGACGGATCGTCGACTGGGTCGGCGAGCGCCTCCGACGAGACGTCTGACAGCGATGACGACGTCATCGACGCCGAGTTCACCGCGCACTGACGGCCATGTCCGACCACGAGGCACCGACGACCGAGGCCGCGACGAACGGGACAGCAAGCGACGAGGCCCCAGCACACGAGACTCCGGCGAACGAAGCCCCGGAGCACGTCGACGACGCGGCCGAGCGCGGCGGCCAGGCGCGCCAGATCGCGGAGCTGGAGGATGCGTGGCGGCGAACGGCCGCCGAGCTGGACAACTTCCGCAAGCGTTGCGCGCGCGACGTGGTCCGCAGCCGCGAGCAGGAGCGGGCGACCGTGGCAACCAGGTGGCTGCCCGTCCTGGACAATCTGGAGCGGGCGCTCGAGCACGCGTCGTCCGACCCGGAGTCCGTGGTCGAGGGTGTCCGTGCCGTGCTGGCGCAGGCGGTCGGCGTCCTGGCCGACCTCGGCTACCCGCGTCGCGACGACCAGGGCCGGGCCTTCGACCCGGCCGTGCACGAGGCGGTCAGCACCATGTCCGGTGAAGGGCTGACGCCCGGCACGGTGGCTCAGGTCGTGCGTCCCGGATACGGGCCCGATGACAAGCTCCTGCGCCCGGCCGCGGTCGTGGTGGCCACCAGGGCATCCTGATGGCCCAAGACTTCTACCAGGTCCTCGGGGTCTCCCGCGATGCCGAGCCCGCCGACATCCAACGTGCCTACCGCAGGCTGGCGCGCCAGCACCACCCCGACGTCAACAAGCACTCCGATGCCGAGGAGCGGTTCAAGGACATCGCCGAGGCCTATGACGTGCTGTCGGATCCCGAGCTGCGTCGCCGCTACGACGCCTTCGGCGAGGACTTCCGGCGCGTCCCTCCCGACACGGATCCGGCCGCCTGGCGCCAGGCCCGGACGTACGCCGAAGCCGGGGCAGGAGCGCGCGGCCGCTGGTCGTCGGGGGCCGGCCCGTCGGGCGGTTTCGGTGCCGGTGACTTCGGTGCCCGCGACTTCGGTGACGACGTCGACATCGAGGACCTGCTCGGGGGGATCTTCGGCAGCCGGGGACGGGGCGGTCGGGACCGGCGCGGCTGGGGACCGGGACCGGTCCCGGGCTCTGACCACGAGGCCGAGGTGGAGGTCTCGGTCGAGGAGGCCTACCACGGCACCGAGCGCAGCTTCACGGTCAGCGGCCCCGACGGACCCCGCGCGCTCGACGTCACCATTCCGGCGGGCGTGGTCGACGGTCAGCGGATCCGACTGCGTGGTCAGGGCGGCCCCGGCAGCGGCTCGGCGGCGGCCGGGGACCTCTTCCTGGTGGTCCGGATCGCCGACGACCCGCGCTACCGGGTCGAGGGGCGCGATCTGCACGCACTCCTGCCGATCGCTCCCTGGGAGGCCGCCCTGGGCGCGTCTGTGTCCGTCGACACTCCCGGAGGGGCCGCCACCGTGAAGGTTCCGGCAGGCTCGTCCAGCCACCGCCGGTTGCGGCTCAAGGGTCGTGGGCTTCCCAACAGACGCGGCAAGCCGGGGGACTTCTATGCCGAGCTGCAGGTCCGCATGCCCGGGACCCTCACCGACGAGGAGCAGCGGCTCTTCGAGGAGCTCGCGAAGGTGTCCGGCTTCGACGCGAGGAGCCGACGATGACCGTCGTCACCCATTTCGCCCTCGCTCGGCCCTACCGGCTGAGCCTCGACAGCTATGCACAGGTCGCCGGCGTACATCCCGACTTCGTACGCCGTCTGGTCGCCTTGGGGTTGCTGGACGTCGCCCGCGACGCGCAGGGCCGCTTGTGGTTCGACCCCTCCCAGGTGAGGGAGATGGCCAGGATCCAGCGACTGCGGATGAGCCTCAACCTCAGCTACTGCGCCATCGGGCTGGTCGTCGAGCTGCTCGACAGGATCGCGGAGCTGGAGAGGGCACAACGGCGTATGCCACGACGAGGAGGTGCTCCATGGACATGAACAGACTGACCCAGAAGTCGCAGGAGGCTCTGCACGACGCCCAGACCAAGGCCCTGCGCTTCGGCCACGTGGAGGTGGACGGGGAGCACCTGCTCCTCGCCCTGCTCGATCAGCCCGAGGGCTTGGTCGCGCCACTGCTCGCGCGGGCGGGCGCCGATCCGGACCGGCTGCGCGGAGAGCTCGAAGCCGAGCTCGGCCGCCGCCCGCGGGTCAGCGGCCCGGGAGTGACGCCCGGGCAGGTGCAGATCACCCAGCGGCTCTCGCGGCTGCTCGACACGGCCGATCGCGAGGCCCGCAGGCTCAAGGACGAGTACGTCTCGGTCGAGCACCTCGTGATCGCCCTGGTGGAGGAGGGCTCGGGCTCGGCGGCCGGGCGGCTCCTCAACGCTCAGGGGCTGACCCGCGACACCTTTCTCGCCGCACTGACCGCGGTACGCGGCCACCAGCGGGTGACGTCGGCGACGCCCGAAGGGACCTACGAGGCGCTGGACAAGTACGGCCGCGACCTCGTCGCGGCAGCCGCCGCCGACAAGCTGGAGCCGGTCATCGGCCGGGACTCGGAGATCCGCCGGACCATCCAGATCCTGTCGCGCAAGAGCAAGAACAACCCAGTCCTGATCGGCGAGCCCGGGGTCGGCAAGACGGCGATCGTCGAGGGACTGGCCCAGCGGATCGCCGATGGCGATGTGCCCGATGGCCTGCGGGACAAGACCGTGTTCGCTCTGGACATGGGTGCCCTCATCGCCGGAGCGAAGTACCGCGGCGAGTTCGAGGAGCGGCTGAAGGCCGTGCTCAACGAGGTTCAGAGCGCTGAGGGCCGCATCCTGCTCTTCGTCGACGAGCTGCACACCGTCGTCGGCGCTGGCGCCGCCGAGGGTGCGATGGACGCCGGCAACATGCTCAAGCCTCTGCTCGCCCGCGGCGAGCTGCACATGATCGGCGCGACCACCCTCGACGAGTACCGCACGCACATCGAGAAGGACGCAGCCCTCGAGCGTCGGTTCCAGCCGGTCCTGGTCGACGAGCCCGACGAAGAGGATGCGCTCTCGATCTTGCGTGGGCTGCGCGAGCGACTCGAGGTCTTCCACGGCGTGAAGATCCACGACGGCGCCCTGGTGGCGGCGGTGACGCTGAGCCATCGCTACATCTCCGACCGCTTCCTGCCCGACAAGGCCATCGACCTCGTCGACGAGGCCTGCGCGATGCTGCGCACCGAGATCGACTCGATGCCGGCCGAGCTCGACGAGCTCACCAGGCGCGTGACCCGGATGGAGATCGAGGAGGCGGCACTCTCGCAGGAAGAGGACGCCGCCAGCAGGGCCCGCCTCGAGGAGCTGCGCAAGGAGCTCGCCGACGCGCGGGCCGAGGCCGATGCCCTGCGCGCGCAGTGGGAGGCCGAACGGTCGGCGCTGCGCGAGGTGCAGTCGCTACGCGAGGAGCTGGAGCAGGTACGGCTGGAGAGCGAGCGGGCCGAGCGCGAGTACGACCTCAACCGAGCTGCGTCCCTTCGACACGGCAGGCTGCCGGAGATCCAACGGCGACTCGAGGCCGCCGAGTCCCGGCTCGCCGGCAAGCAGGGCGGCCGCCGGCTGCTGCGCGAGGTCGTGACCGCCGACGAGATCGCCGACATCGTGTCGCGCTGGACCGGCATCCCGGTCACGCGCCTGCAGGAAGGGGAGCGCGACAAGCTGCTCCGCCTCGACGAGGTGCTCCACGAACGTGTCATCGGCCAGGACGAGGCGGTGCAGCTGGTGGCCGACGCCGTCGTCCGCGCCCGCTCGGGCATCAAGAACCCGCGGCGGCCGATCGGATCGTTCATCTTCCTGGGCCCCACTGGTGTCGGTAAGACGGAGCTGGCCAAGACGCTGGCCGCCGCCCTGTTCGACACCGCGGAGAACATGATCCGGATCGACATGAGCGAGTACCAGGAGCGGCACACCGTCAGCCGGCTCGTCGGGGCACCGCCCGGCTACGTCGGCTACGAGGAGGGCGGTCAGCTCACCGAGGCCGTGCGCCGCAAGCCCTACTCGGTGGTCCTGCTCGACGAGATCGAGAAGGCCCACGTCGACGTCTTCAACACGCTGCTCCAAGTGCTCGACGACGGCCGCTTGACCGACTCACACGGCCGCACCGTCGACTTCCGCAACACCGTGCTGATCATGACCTCCAACATCGGCTCGGAGTACTTGCTCGAGGGGGTCACCGCGGGCGGCGAGGTCAAGGACGACGCGCGCTCGATGGTGATGCGCACCCTGCAGTCGCACTTCCGCCCGGAGTTCCTCAACCGGGTCGACGAGATCGTGATGTTCAAGCCGCTGACGCTCGCCGAGATCGAGCGCATCGTCGACCTGCAGCTCGAGGAGCTGCACGAGCGGCTGGCCGACATGCGGATCACCCTCGACGTCACGGCTGCGGCGCGTCGCTTCATCGCCGACCAGGGCTTCGAGCCGGCCTACGGCGCCCGCCCGCTGCGTCGGTATATCTCCCGCGAGGTGGAGACCCAGGTCGGCCGGACGCTGCTGCGTGGCGACGTGGCTGATGGTGGCACCATCTCGGTCGACGTCGTCGACGGGAAGATCACGATCACTGCGGCTGGCAACCCGTCAGAAGGCAGGGCCGTCGCATGACCGCGGCCACCCAGAAGGCGACAACGGTCGAGTGCCGCAACTGCGGAGCCAAGAACCGCGTCCCGGCGGTTGCCGAGGGCACGCCACGCTGCGGGAAGTGCGGCACACCGCTGCGCTGGGTGGTGGATGCGACCGATGCCGAGTTCCACGCCGTCGTGGACGAGTCGAGCTTGCCTGTGCTGGTCGACGTGTGGGCTCCGTGGTGCGGCCCCTGCCGGATGGTGAGCCCTGCCTTGGAGAAGCTGGCCGGTGAGCTGGCCGGCCACCTCAAGCTGGTCAAGGTCAACGCGGACGACAATCCGACGGTGAGTCGGCGGTTCGAGGTCCAGTCGATCCCGACGCTGGTCCTCCTCGACCACGGCGAGGTGGTCGACAAGCAGATCGGCGCGCTTCCGGAGAACCGGCTGCGCTCATGGCTCGAGTCCAAGCTGCCGGCGGGGGCGTGATGACTACCGAACCGACGCGTGTCGGCGCCGACCCACACCTCGAGATCGTCCGGCCCGTGCCGCCACCCGCGCGGCGCGTGTGCGCGGAGTGCGTGCAGCTCGGCACTCCATGGGTACACCTGCGTCAGTGCCTGACCTGTGGCCAGGTCGGCTGCTGCGACTCCTCACCGATGCGACACGCGCGCGCGCACGCCACGACGGGCCACTTCATCGTGCGATCGATCGAGCCCGGGGAGAGCTGGAGATGGTGTTATGCCGACGAGCAGTTCGTCTGAGCTCGAGCTCGTGGACCTACCCGAGACGCCCGACGCAAGCGGCGCGTACCCCCGCCTCACCGACGCGCAGATCACGTTGCTGTCCCGGTTCGGCACCCGGCGACGGTTGCCGAAGGGGGCCGCGCTCTTCCGCGAAGGAGACCGGGACTGCGACTTCTTCGTGATCCTGGACGGCATGGTCTCGGTCTGGCAGCAGACCGACGGTGACTCGCAGCTCGTGGCGGTGCACGGTCCCGGCCGCTTCCTCGGCGACCTCTCGCTGCTCACCGGACAGACCCTCTACGTGACGGCCACCGCCGAGCAGGACGTCGAGGCGCTCGCTGTCCCCGTGGAGCGACTCCAGGAGGCGGTCGTCGAGGATCCCGCACTCGGCGACCTGATCCTGCGCGCCTTCATCGTGCGTCGCAGCCTGCACGCGGGCACCGGCGCGGGCTTCCGGGTCGTCGGTTCCCGGTTCTCCTCCGACAGCCGCCGGATCCGGGACTTCGCGAGTCGGAACAGGATCCCGCACCGGTGGGTCGACCTGGAGGAGGACTCGGAGGCGGAGGGCTTCCTCCGAAGGCTCGGCGTCTCCCCGGAGGAGACGCCGGTGGTGATCTGGAAGGGCGAGCACGTCCTACGCAACCCGAGCAACACCGAGCTCGCCACGCTGATCGGGTTACGCGCCGCGCCCGCGCGTGAGGCCTACGACCTGGTCGTCATCGGCGCCGGCCCCGCCGGGCTCGCCGCGGCCGTGTACGGCGCGTCCGAGGGACTCTCGTCCCTCGTCCTCGACGCGGTCGCAACCGGCGGGCAGGCCGTGACGTCGTCCCAGATCGAGAACTACCTCGGCTTCCCGGCGGGCATCTCCGGCGCTGAGCTGGCGGACCGGGCGGTCGTCCAGGCACGGAAGTTCGGGGCCACCTTCACCGTGCCCGGTGAGGCACTGTCCCTCCGGGAGGCCGAGGGGTACCACGTCGTCGGACTGTCCGGCGGGGAGGACGTCACGGCGCACGCTGTGATCCTGGCGACCGGTGTCCAGTACCGGCGTCTGGACGTGCCCGGCCTCGACCGTTTCGAGGGCAGCAGCGTCTTCTACGCCGCGACCGAGTCCGAGGCACAGCTGTGCGGCGGCGACCCCGTGACCGTTGTCGGGGGCGGGAACTCCGCAGGCCAGGCGGCCTTGTTCCTCTCTCGCCGGTCGTCGGCGGTGCACCTCGTGATCCGCCACCACGATCTGCAGCGCGACATGTCCCGCTACCTGGCCGACCGGATCGAGAGAACTCCGCGGATCCGCGTGTGGCGAGACTGTGAGGTGCACCGGCTCGAGGGAGACCTGGCGATCAGGTCTGTCGTCCTTCGGGAGCTCGGCAACGGACGGACGCACGTCCTCGACAGCTCGGCGCTGTTCGTGCTGATCGGCTCGAAGCCCCGTACGGCCTGGCTCGAGGACCTGATCGAGCTGGACGAGCACGGATACGTCCTGACAGGGGTGACCAGCCGGCGTGGCAGCTTGTTCGAGACGGATACGCCCGGAGTGTTCGCCGTCGGAGACGTGCGGAGCGGTTCGGTCAAGCGCGTGGCGTCGGCCGTCGGCGAGGGCGCCATGGCCGTGCGCCTCGTCCATGACTTTCTCGAAAGAGCGGGTCGACGATGAAGGAGCGCCGCAGCCGAGCCACGTCGGCGTACGGCGCTCCCCCTCATCGACGTCTATCGCGACCGCGGCATCCTCGTCCCAGTCGCCGTCCGCCGTCCATCGCCCGCCGGATCGGTTCGGCGAGCGCCGTCATCCGGCGGCGGGGGTGAGTGCTGTCGCGAGCGACTCCAACACCGACGGCACGACCCGGAAGTAGGCCCAGCGACCCCGCTGCTCTCGCGTGGCCAAGCCCGCCTCGACGAGGAGTTTCATGTGGTGGGACACCGTGGGCTGGCTGAGCCCGACTGGCTCGGTCATGTCGCAGATGCACGCCTCGCCGTCCTCGGAGGCCGCGATCATCGAGAGCAGCTTGACCCGCGTCGGGTCGCCGAGCGCCTTGAACATCCGCGCCAGCGTCTCGGCGGTCTCATCGCTCACCACTCCGCCGGTGACGGGCGAGCAGCAGGCAGCGAGCCCGGCCGGCTCGATCAGCGGAAGGGAGGTCGCCATAGCCCCATTCTACGGATACATTGACATTTGTCGATGCGAGGATCATGGTTGTCACATCGAAGAACGTCTATGCAAGGAGTGGGTATGTCCGACCTGCCTGTCGTCGTGATCGGGGCGGGGCCACAGGGCCTGGCGGCCGCGGCCCATCTGCTCGAGCGGGGACTCGATCCCATCGTGCTCGAGTCCGGCCGGGGCCCTGGTGCGGCTGTGGCCGAGTGGGGCCACGTCCGACTGTTCTCGGAGTGGTCCGAGCTGGTCGACCAGGCCGCCGCCCGCCTCCTCGAGCGGACCGGATGGACCGCCCCGACGAGCGGCTACCCGACCGGAGCCGAATGGGTCGAGCAGTACCTCGCCCCGCTGGGCAAGGTGCTCGGCGAGCGGGTCCGGTACGACGCTCGCGTCACCGGCGTCTCCCGCAAGGGCCGCGACCGCCTCGTCGACGCGGACCGTGGCGAGCAGCCCTTCACCATCCACCTCACCGACGCCGCCGGCAACGAGTCTCGCCTCGAGGCCCGCGCGGTCATCGACGCCTCCGGCACCTGGCGCAAGCCGAACCCGGCCGGCGCCGACGGCCTGCCCGCCCTCGGTGAGACCGCGAACTCCGACCTGGTCACCTACTCGGTGCCCGACAGCCAGGCACCGGGCCGCTACGCCGGCAAGCACACCGTGCTGCTCGGCGCCGGCGCCTCCGCCCTCAACGCCATCATCGAGCTGGACCGCATCGCCCAGCAGCACCCCGACACCACCATCACGTGGGTGCTCCGCCGTGGCTCGACCGCGACCACCTACGGCGGCGGCGAGGCCGACCAGCTGCCGCAGCGCGGCGCCCTCGGCCTGCGCGCCCGGGCGGCCGTCGAGGCCGGCCGCGTCCAGGTCGTCACCGGCTTCCGGACCGCCGAGATCCGGCGCGCCAGCGAAGGTGACACGGGCCGTGCCGTCGTGGTGGCCGAGGACGGCCGCGAGCTCGCGCCGGCCGACTCGTTGGTGGTGCTGACCGGGTTCCGCCCGGACCTGTCGTTCCTCTCCGAGCTCCGCCTCGACCTGGACCCGACGCTGGAGGCACCGCGCAACATCGCCGTCGAGATCGACCCCAACATCCACTCGTGCGGCTCGGTCCAGGCCACCGGCGCCCGCGACCTGGCCCACGCGCAGGAGCCGAACCTCTACGTCGTCGGGATGAAGTCCTACGGCCGCGCACCGACGTTCCTGGCGATGACCGGCTTCGAACAGGTCCGCAGCATCGCGGCGATGCTCGCCGGTGACGTCGAGGCGGCCGAGCGGATCGAGCTGGTCCTGCCCGACACCGGCGTGTGCGGGGGCTCCGGCCTCTACGACGACCCCGAGAGCGCCTCGGGCGGCGGCTGCTGCGCACCTGCCCCGGCCCTGCTCACCATCGGCGGTCCCGCCAGCCTCTCCGTCGGAGGCGCGTCCAGCTGCGGGACCTCGAGCGGCGGTTGTGGCTGACGAGACGCTCGACGCAGACGGCGGGGGGCAGGCATCCGTGCCTGGCTCCCGCCGGCCTGTACTCGTCACGCTGTGCGTGACGGTCACCATCGGCTACGGCGTCCTCTACTACGCCTTCACGGTCCTGGCGCCGGCCATCTCGAAGGACACCGGCTGGTCGCACACCGCTGTCGTGGCGGCGTTCTCCGTGGGCAGCGTCGTCGGCGGGGTCGCGGGCATCCCGGTCGGTCGCGCCCTTCAGGAGCACGGCCCACGCGCAGTGATGACGCTCGGCAGCCTGTCGGGTGCGGTGGCGGTCGCGGTGGTGGCACTCGCGCCGACGCTCCCGGTCTTCATCCTCGGTTGGGTGCTCGCCGGTCTCGCGAGTACCGGCCTGTTCTACCCGCCGGCGTTCGCCACAGTGACCGAGTGGTTCGGCCAGCGTCGGGTTCAGGCGGTCACCACGCTCACGCTGGTCGCCGGGTTCGCGTCGACCATCTTCGCGCCCCTGACCAGCGCCCTCGACGGCGCCGTGGGCTGGCGACGCACCTACCTGCTCCTCGGCATCGTCCTGCTCGCAACACTCCCTGCTCACGCAGTCGCCCTGAAGCACCCCTGGACCGGCTCGACCAGGGCCACGAGTGCCCGCTCGAGCGCTGACCGCGGCGTCGTGACCAGCCGCCCCTTCATCCTGCTGACCGCCGCAGGCACGCTGACGTCTCTGGCGATGTACGCCTCCCTGGTCAACCTCGTGCCGCTGCTGACCTCACGCGGACTGAGCACCGGTCTCGCGGCCTGGGCACTCGGCATCGGCGGAGCCGGACAGGTCGCCGGGCGTCTCGCCTACCCAGCGCTGAGTCGCCGGATGGCACCGACCGCGCGGGCCGCCGCGGTCATCGGGCTTCTGTCTGCGACTTTGGTCGCGCTCGCCGTGGTGCCCGGACCGGCGGGCCTGCTGGTGGCCATCGCGGTGGTCAGTGGCGCCGCCCGGGGCCTGTTCACCCTCGTCGGCGCCACCTTGGTCACCGACCACTGGGGCCCGAAGCGGTACGCCGCCCTCAGCGGCGTCTACAACGCACCCGTCTCCATCGCCGCCGCCCTCGCCCCAGCCCTCGGAGCCGGCCTGGCCGCAGCCACCGGAGGCTACGGCGCCCTGTTCCTCATCCTGGCCGGGCTGTCCGTCGCGGCCGTTGCGCTGGCGGTCCTGAGTTCTCGACCCGGCACCCGCGAGCCCGTCAGCGAGGCGCGCGCAGCGTGAGCTGGCCGCGGTGGAAATCGGGGAAGTGCATGCTCAGGCGCAATGACTCCTCGGTCTCGGCATCGAGCCTGCGATGCAACGACGCGACCGCTGTGGAGGTCGCCTGGCTCCGCATGGTCCAGGAGACCCCAGGCCTGGCGCCGGGCGCGCTCGAGTTCGGCGTGGACGGTGCTCTCGTCGAGCCCTTCCCGCAGGCGACGCCGGAGCGCCGCGGTGCTCAGGAGGCGCGTGGGTAGCGCTGGGCGAGGTCGACCACGCGTGCGGCCAGCTCGTCGTAGGCGGCGTCGTACGCCGCCTCGGTCCCGACCCGGACCGGATCGGGAATCGACCAGTGCAGGCGGGTGGCCGCCGTCGGCCGAAGCTCTTCGTGGGCACGGTCGCACACGGTGACCACGACGTCGCCGTCTCTGAGGACCTCGTCCAGGTGCTGGGGCCGTACTCGGGGAAGTGGTAGCTGGCGCCTGCCGGCCGCCTCGACCGCGCCAGGATCGATGCGCTCAGCCGGGTGCGTGCCTGCCGAAGCCGTCGGGATGTCGCTGGCGCGTCGCCACAACGCGGCGGCGAGGTGGGACCGTGCCGAGTTCGCCGTGGAGACGAACACCACCCGCTCCGGGGCGGAGAGCTGCCCGAGACCAAGGCCGTCGAGCGCATCCCTGACCAGCCGCAGATACGTACGTCGGCCGTCGCCCTCCGAGCGGTGCCGGGTGATGAGGCCAGCAGACTCCAGCGCCTTGAGGTGGAAGGCGAGCAGGTTCGAGGGCATACCCAACGCGGTGGAGAGCTCGGACGGCGACGCGTCGCCGAGTCTCAGCGTGTCGACGACTCGCAGGCGCGCCACGTCACCGAGCGCAGCATGCACCGCCGCCCTGCGCTCAAGCTCCGACATTCGCTCAGTGTTCATTGTCTCAAGATTGACTGAGCAAAGTTAGGCGGTCAAGATGCAGCCGTGAATGCACCACTTGCTCGCCGACTTCTGGCTGAGTTCCTCGGCACCGGCCTCCTCGTCACCGTCGTGGTCGGCTCCGGCATCGCCGCCGAGCAGCTCTCTCCTGACCAGGTCGGCCTCCAGCTGCTGGAGAACTCCACTGCGACGGTCTTCGGCCTGGCGGTGCTGATCTTGTGGTTCGGGCCGGTCTCAGGCGCGCACTTCAATCCCGTGGTCTCGCTGGCGGACTGGTTCCTCGGCCGCCGTACCGGCACCGGCCTCCGGCTTCCGGACGTCGGCGCCTACACGATCGCCCAGGTCGCCGGCGGCATCTGCGGCGCGGTGCTGGCCAACGTGATGTTCGAGGTCGGCACGCACATCTCGACCCATCACCGCGCCAGCACCGGCCACCTGGTCGGCGAGGTCGTCGCCACCGCCGGCCTGATCGCGCTGATCCTCGCTCTCGTCCGCACCGAGCGCGGCGCCATCACCGCACCCGCCGTCGGCGCCTACATCGGGGCGGCGTACTGGTTCACCTCGAGCACGTCCTTCGCGAACCCGGCCGTCACGATCGGCCGCGTCTTCTCCGACACCTTCGCCGGCATCGCCCCGGCCTCGGTCCTGCCGTTCATCGCCATGCAGCTGATCGGCCTCGCCGTCGGCATCGCCGTCACGGTCGCTCTCTACCCTGACGCCGGAGCCAAGGCCGACGACGTCGTCATCCCCAAGATCCACTGACCGTCGCTCGACCCCAGCCATGACCCCACGAGGAGCCCGACATGACCGCCAAGCCCACCGTCCTGTTCGTCTGCGTCCACAACGCAGGTCGTTCGCAGATGGCCGCCGGTTACCTCCAGCATCTCGCCGGTGATCGCATCGAGGTGCTCTCGGCAGGCTCCCAGCCCGGGAACCAGATCAACCCGGTCGCCGTCCAGGCCATGGCGGAGGAAGGCATCGACATCGCGGGCAACCAGCCCAAGGTCCTCACGACCGAGGCCGTGCAGGCGTCCGATGTCGTGATCACGATGGGTTGCGGCGACGAGTGTCCGTACTTCCCCGGCAAGCGTTACGAGGACTGGAAGCTCGACGACCCCGCCGGCCAGGCCATCGACGCCGTCCGCCCGATTCGCGACGAGATCCGGGCCCGGATCGAACGGCTGATCGAGTCACTCAGCGCCTGAGGCGGACGCACGGAGGTCGAATAGGGCTCTGACCTGCGAGGACAGTTGGAACTAGTAGTACCACGGGTACGGCGACCAGTCGGGGTCGCGCTTCTCCAGGAACTGGTCGCGGCCCTCCTGCGCCTCGTCGGTCATGTAGGCCAGCCGGGTGGTCTCGCCCGCGAACAGCTGCTGGCCGACCAGGCCGTCGTCGAGCAGGTTGAAGGAGTACTTCAGCATCCGCTGCGCGGTCGGGCTCTTGCCGTTGATCATCCGGCCCCAGTCCAGCGCGACCTTCTCGAGCTGCGCGTGCTCGACCACGCGGTTGACCGCGCCCATCCGGTGCATCGTCTCGGCGTCGTACTCCTCGGCGAGGAAGAAGATCTCGCGGGCGAACTTCTGGCCGACCTGGCGGGCGAGGTACGCCGACCCGTAGCCCCCGTCGAACGAGCCGACGTCGGCGTCGGTCTGCTTGAAGCGCGCGTGCTCGCGGCTGGCCAGCGTGAGGTCGCAGACGACGTGCAGGCTGTGGCCGCCGCCCGCCGCCCAGCCGGGGACGACGCAGATGACGACCTTCGGCATGAAGCGGATCAGCCGCTGGCACTCGAGGATGTGCAGCCGGGCCAGCTTGGCCTTGTCGATCGGGCTGGGCGGGGCGCCGGCGTCGTCGTGACCGGCCTCCTCGTACTGGTAGCCCGCCTTGCCGCGGATCCGCTGGTCGCCGCCGGTGCAGAACGCCCACTTGCCGTTCTTCGCGCTCGGCCCGTTGCCGGTCAGGATGACGCAGCCGACGTCCGCCGACGTACGCGCGTGCTCGAGCGTGCGGAGCAGCTCGTCGACCGTGTGCGGGCGGAACGCGTTGAGGACGTCCGGCCGGTCGAACGCGATCCGGACGGTGCCGTGCGCCTTCGCCCGGTGGTAGGTGAGGTCGGTGAGGTCCTCGAAGCCTGGGACGTCGTCCCAGTCGGCCGGGTCGAAGATCTCGGACACTCCGTCGATCGCGCTCATGCCGGTGAGGCTATCGGCGCGGAATACGGCCCCACCCCTCGGGCACTGTATGGACATGACCGATCTCCTCGAGGGCGAGTACCAGCCCAGCACGCAGCAGTGGGTCCGCGACAACGTCGAGCTCTATGAGTCGACCGGTGGCAAGGAGGGGTGGTACCTCCAGGGCCGCAAGGACTGGCCGGTCGTGGTCATCACCTCCGTCGGCGCCAAGTCAGGGAAGCTCCGCAAGAACCCGGTCATGCGCGTGGAGAAGGACGGCGTCTACCTCGCCGTCGCGTCCAAGGGCGGCGCGCCTGAGCACCCGATCTGGTACCACAACTTCGTCGCCAACCCGACGGTCCAGCTCCAGGACGGGCCGGAGCCCAAGCTCTACCGCGCCCGCCTCATCGAGGACCAGGCCGAGTACGACGAGTGGTGGGCGCGGGCCGTCGACGTCTACGAGCCCTACGCGGACTACAAGCCTCGCGCCGAGGCGGCGGGGCGGACCATCCCGCTGTTCCTCCTCGAGCCCGTCGACTGAGGCCCCCTGACGTTCTGAGCGCGACGCGCCGGCCGGAGGGTTCGGAAGGTCAGGTGCCCGGGTTCAGGGTCGAGGTTCAGGGTCGGGCGATGGAGGCGGCGAGGCTGACCAGGTGGCCCAGCCGGGCCAGCTCGGAGTCGAGGAACTCGGGGCCGCCCCGACGACCGATGACGACGATCTCGTTGCCGTCGATGCGCGCGCCGGCGTAGAGCGTCTCGTCGTCGGGGTCGCCCTCCACCTCGAGCCGGCAGGCCCGGTCGATGTCGACGAACGGCAGGTCGGCGGGCGCCGACTCGCTGCCCGCGATGAGCCCGTTGACACGGTGGATGCGCATGGCCCAGTCGACGCGGAACGTGTGCGGCAGCACGTCGACCAGCCGCGAGAGCGCCTCGTCGGGCACCTCGGTGAGGTCCTCGACGGCCTCGAGGTCGAGGAAGAGGTTGCCGCCCGCGGCGTAGCGGCTGATCCAGATCACCCGTACGCCGTCCAGCGCGTTGCAGGCCGAGACGATCGAGTCCGGCATCGACCCGGGGGCGGTCTCGAGGAGCACGTCGTCGACCGCGAAGCCGCTGTGGCTCTTCTCGACGATCTCGATCGCCTCGATGTCGCCGCCCGCCTCACCGATCGCGCCGGCGAGCCGGCCCAGCGAGCCGGGGACGTCGGGCAGCTCCACGCGCAGCAGGTAGGGCACCCGATGACAGTACCGGCCCGACGTTTCGGCGGCACTTCGTCACCGTGTCCTGGACGAGCGCCCGGTCCGGCTCCGGGCGACGGCCGGCGGTGGGTCAGCGGGGCGGCTCGACGTGCGCGTCGGGCCCGGGCCAGACGAGGCCCTCATGGCCGTCCGTCCAGCGCACGACGTAGGGCGGGGAGCCGTCGTCGCCCCGCACCTCCATCACCTCGCCCTCACGGCGGGCCTCGCCGACCGTGTGGCCCTCGACCATCAGGTGGTCACCCACGTTGGCGTGCATCGGCGTGCCTCCTCGTCGCTCGGGTCCCTCCACTCTGCGCCGTGAGCGACGGCCCCGACAAGGGTCACCTCGGACAAACCCGAGCCAGCCTCACGCAGCCTCAGGCGGGTGGTCGGCCGTCGGCGAGGCGGCGCTGAAGCCCGGTCGCGCGAAGCGCGCGACGGGTGATCGCAGCCCGCACGGACTCGGGCGTGCCGACGACCCGCACCCGCTCCTGGGCACGGGTGACGGCGGTGTAGAACAGCTCGCGGGTCAGCAGCGGCGAGTCCTCCGGCGGCAGCAGCACAGTCACCCCGCGCGCCTGGCTGCCCTGACTCTTGTGGACGGTCATCGCGTGGAGGGTCTCGATGTCGCCGAGCCGCGAGGGCGCGTACGTCGCCAGGCGCGGTCCCGAGATGACCGCGGTGAGGCTGTCGCCGTCCTGGACGACCACGCCGGTGTCGCCGTTGAACAGGTCGAGGCCGTAGTCGTTGGCGGTGACCAGGATGGGTCGGCCGGCGTACCACTCGTGGCCCCAGGCGGCCCCGACCGGGACGCCGGTGGCCTCGCCGAGCCAGCGCTCGATCTGGCGGTTCCAGTACGCGGCACCCCAGGGCCCCTCGCGGTGCGCGCAGAGCAGGCGGTGGGTGTCCGCGGCGGCGACCGCACGGGGCGCGTCGCCGGTGAGGGCCTCGTCGCGGACGGCGACGGCCTGCCGGGTGAGGTCGGCCCGGAGGGCGTCCATGGCGGCGGTGTCGTCGGGGTCGACGAGCTCGAGCGCCGGGTCGCCCGAGGTGAGCAGCTCGAGAGCCCGGTCGGCGGCACCGTCGCGCAGCGCGGCCGCCAGCCCGCCGATCGCCGCGCCGAACCGGTGGGTGGTCCGCAGCGCCGCGACCGTCCCGGGTGCCCGCTGCGCGAGTCCGGTGACCAGGTCGGACAGCAGGGCACCCGCCTCGACCGAGGCGAGCTGATCGGGGTCGCCGACGAGGATCAGCCGGGCGTCGGGCCGGACGGCCTCGATCAGCCGGGCCATCATCGTCAGCGACACCATCGACGTCTCGTCGACGACGATCACGTCGTGCGGCAGCTTGTTGGCGCGGTGGTGCTTGAACCGCGTCGACGAGCCCGGGCGCCAGCCGAGCAGCCGGTGGAGGGTGCTGGCATGGAGGTGGCCGAGGGTGGCGCGGTCGTCGGCGATGAACCGCTCCGCCCGCTGGGCGTCCTCGACCGCCTCCTGCAGCCGCGCCGCCGCCTTGCCGGTGGGTGCGGTCAGCGCGATCCGCAGCGGGCGCCCTTCCGACCGCACCGCCTGCTCGCCGATCAGTGCGAGCAGGCCGGCGACAGTGGTGGTCTTGCCGGTGCCCGGGCCACCGGTCAGCACGGTGGTCCACTGGCGCGCTGCGACCAGGGCGGCGGCCCGCTGCTCGGCGTACCCCGCGCCGGGGAAGAGCCGCTCGGCGCCGGCCGCCAGCGTGCCCTCGTGCACCACCGGCGGCGGCGTCGCGAGACGCGCCAGCAGGTCGTCGCGGACCTGGCCCTCCTCGCGGTGGTAGCGGTCGAGGTAGAGCAGGCCGCCGTCGACGCGGATCACCGACCCGCTCGCCAGCGGGCTGGCGGCGACCCGGTCGAGCCAACCGTCGGCGTCGGGCCACGGGAGCGTCCCGTCCTCCTCCGGCAGGCCGGCGAGGTCCACGCAGACCGAGCCGAGCCGCGCGGCGCGGACCGCGAGTGCGACAGCCAGGCGTACGTCGTCGGCCGGCTCTCCGACGAGCTCGGCCGTCCGGGTGGCGACGTGCACGTCGGCCGCCGTCAGCACGCCGGCCTCGTTGAACTCGCGCAGCAGCCCGGTCGCGCCCAGCGCCAGCCGGGCGTCCCGCGGGTCGTCGCTCTCCCAGCGCTCGATCATCGTCGCTCACCGTCCAGGAGGTCCGAGAGTGCGAGCACCAGCGCGGCCGGAGGCTGCCAGGAGAACACACCGGTCGGGTGCCCGTCGACGAGGGGCGTCTCGGGGCCGAGCATGCCGCGGACGTAGAGGTAGAGGACCCCGCCGAGGTGGGTCGCCGGGTCGTAGCCGGGCAGCCGCCAGCGCAGGAAGCGATGCACGACCACCGAGTAGAGCAGCGCCTGGAGCGGGTAGTGCGAGTGCAGCATCGCCTCGGCGAGCCGGTCCGGCGCGTAGTCGGCGGCGGTCTGGTCGCCGAGCAGGTTGGTCTTGTAGTCGACGACGACGAACCGTCCCGACGGGAGGCGGAGGACGACGTCGACCGAGCCCGAGAGGTAGCCGCGGAGCGCCTGGTCGCCGAGGGCGGGAGTCTGCAGCCGGTCGGCGTACGGCCGGAGCGGGTCGTCGGCGGGCAGGTGCTCGCGGAGCAGGCCGGCGAGGTCGCGGAGCAGGACGTCGGCGCCGTCTCGTCGATCTCGTCGATCTCGTCGATCTCGCCGGCCTCGGCCGTCGAAGCTGTCGAAGCCGTCGAGGCCGTCGCCGCCGGCCAGCGGGAACTCGAACTCGAGCTCGCGCAGCCGGTCGCGCAGCGGGATCTGCGCGAGCGTGAGTCCGTCGGCGAGCGGTCCGAGCGAGGTGTGGTTGAGCGGCAGCAGCCCGTCCGCGAGGTCGTCGGGCGTCGCGTCGACCGGCCACCAGCGCAGCTGCTCCCTGACGTGGCCGAGCAGCTCCTGGCGGAGGTCGGACGCCTCCGGGTCGGCGTGCTCGAGGACGGCGTGGACCAGCGAGCCGAACGTCGCGCCCGCGGGGAGGTCCGACATGGGCGACGACACCGAGCTCAGGGGGCCAGAACCCGGATCTCGAGGGGCGACAACCCCCGTCTCGACGTCGTCGTCCTCCTTGGCGGTCACCTCGGGCTCGGAGCCGACGTGGTCGGCCGGGCCGGGGGTCGTCTCGTCGACGCGGATCAGGCCGGAGTAGGAGGTACGGCGCCAGGCGGTGTCGACCGAGCGGTCGAAGGTGCGGGCCG
The DNA here is from genome assembly GCF_029846275.1 of Nocardioides sp. CER19. Classification (GTDB taxonomy): domain Bacteria; phylum Actinomycetota; class Actinomycetes; order Propionibacteriales; family Nocardioidaceae; genus Nocardioides. The sequence continues at coordinate 541,598 of NZ_JARVWS010000001.1, read as the reverse complement.
CGAGCGCACCGATCGGCTCCGGCTCCGGGGCGGCGACCGGCGGGGCGATCTCCGCGAGCTCGTGGGTCGGACCGCCCATCTCCTCGATGAGGGCGAGCACGCGGGCGGCGTAGTCGTCGTCGCGCACGTCCATCTGATCGGGGACGACTGCGTCGCCGGGGCGGCGCCCGAGCAGCACGCGGTGGAGCGGGCCGGTGGGGGTGTTGGTGGTCGGCGCCCACCAGGCGACGACCTGGGACTGAGCACGGGTCAGGGCGACGTAGAGCTCGCGCAGCTCCTCGCCGAGCTCCTCGGCCTGGTGTCGGGCGAGGTGGTCGGGCCAGTGCGCGCCGCTGCCGGCGACGTCGAGCGTGCGCCGCGGCGGATCGGACGAGTCGTCGTGGAAGCGGGCGACCTCGCTGGGGAAGGGGAAGTACTGGTAGGCGAAGGGCAGGTAGGCGATCGGGTACTCCAGGCCCTTGCTGCCGTGCACGGTGACGACCTGCACGGCAGCGGCGTCGGAGTCGAGCCGCCGCGGCCGTTCGGTCGCCGCGGTGCGCCGGCGCTCGTCGCGGTACCAGCCGAGCAGGGCGGTCAGCCCGAGCCCGTCGCGCAGGGCGACCTCGTGGAGCAGCTGCCCGAGGTGGCGTACGTCGGTCAGCAGCCGCTCCCCGTCCTCCTCGGCGAGCACCCGGCTGGTCAGGCCGCGCTCCTCCGCCGCCTCGACGAGTGCCGCCACGCCGCGTCCGCGGAGCAGCAGCGCCCAGCCGCGGAGCGTGTCGGCGATGCGGGCGGTGAGCTCCTCGCCGCCGGCATCGAGCTCGGCGGCGGTGCGGCCGAGGAAGCAGGTGAGCGCCGCGGCCCTGACCAGTCCGGAGCGGTGCGGTGACTCGAGCGCCTCCAGGAGCGTGAGCCAGGCGTCGCCGGCCGGCGTGAGGAAGACATCGCCCCCGCCCGTCATGACCGCGGGGATGCCGCGCGCGGCGAGGGAGTGCTGGACGAGCTGGCCCTCGGCCCGGGTCGCGACGATGACCGCGACCTGACCCGCTCGGACGGGGGCGTCGCACCAGGTCGCGCCGGAGGCGAGCAGCGTCGCGATGTCGGCGGCGCAGTCGTCGGCGATGAAGCCCCGCGCGTCCCGCGCCGAGATCAGCCCGGCGCGGGTCAGGCGGAACCCGTCCCGCTTGACCTGCCGCAGCCGCAGCGGCGCGGGGTGGGGGGCGCCGACCAACCGGGTCGCCTCGTGGTGGGCGTTGACGGGCCGGACGACGATGTCGGGGTTGCCGAGCGCGGCGCCCTGGAGCATGACCTGGAGCCGCTCGACGAGCGGCCCGTCGGTGCGCCAGTTGGTGCCGAGTGTCGCCCTCGTCGCCGCCGTGCGCGCGGCCTCGAGGTAGGTGACGACGTCGCCGCCGCGGAAGCCGTAGATCGCCTGCTTGGGGTCGCCGATCAGCACCATGGTGGCGTGGCCGGTGAACGCCCGGTCGAGCACCTGCCACTGGACCGGGTCGGTGTCCTGGAACTCGTCGACGAGCACGATCCGCCACCGCTGCCGCATCCGGGCCCGGGCGGGCGCGTCCGCCCCTTCGAGCGCCGACGCCAGCCGGCTGAGCAGGTCGTCGTAGGACAAGATCCCGAGCCGGCGCTTGCGGCGGTCGATCTCGCACCTGACCGCATCGGCGAACGTGACCCGGGCGCTCCCCCGGAGGTCCTCCGGGTCGGCAGGGGCGAGTACCGCCTGCGGGTCCTCGATCGCGGTCCGGGCGAGGGCGAGCGCGGCGTCCCGGTCGAACGGTGGCGGGGTCCGCTCACCGCCGTAGGTCGCGAGGTAGAGGTCGTCCACGACCTCCACGACGAGCTCGTCGAGCGACTCGACGAGCGTGGCACCGGCGTCGGTGTCGCCCGCGACACCGAGCGAGCGCAGCACGATCTGGCAGAACTGGTGGGTCGTCGCGATCACGCCGGCGTCGAAGCCGGCGAGCGCGTCGGTGAGCCGGCCGTGCATCGCGGCGTGGTCGGCGCCGTCGCGCAGCAGGAAGTCGATGAGCGTGTTGGTGCGGTCGGCCGTCGTCGGGTCGGCCAGCGCGCGCTGCGCCTCGACCAGCTGGGCGCGCACCCGCTCGCGCAGCTCCTGGCTGGCGGCGCGGCCGAAGGTGATCACGAGCAGCTCGTCGAGCTCGGCGACGCCCTCGGCGACGTAGCGCGCCACGAGCGCACCGACCGTGAACGTCTTGCCGGTGCCGGCGCTCGCCTCGAGCAGCGTCGTGCCGGTCGGCAGCGGACCACAGACGTCGAACGTGCTCATCAGAAGCTCCCCTGCTCGGCGATCAGCAGCGGGCTCCACAGCCGCAGCGCCAGGGCGCCGAAGCGTGTGCTCTCGCCGGGGTAGGTCTCGCCTTCGCCCGGCACGGCGTCGAGCCCCGGGATGCCGGCGCCGGGACCCCAGGCACGCACCTGCTCGGGGTCGGACTGCTCGCCGGGGAAGCGCCCGTCGTCCCAGTCCCAGCCGGCCTTCTGCAGGGCGGCGTCGGTGGTCGCCTGGGTGCGGCGTTGCCGCGCGTAGGCGAAGGACGCCTTGAGCGGCAGCGGCAGCGGGGCGGTCAGCCCGTGGTCGCGCAAGGCGACGAGGTCGCGCAGTACGTCGCGGGCGGTGTGGTCGAGGGGGCCGAGCTGGGACAGCGAGTACGGCGTCCGGGACCTGCTGTTGGTCGGCCGGCCCAGCGTGTGGGCGGTCCAGGCGCGGTCCTCGTCGGTCGCGGCCAGCGCCAGGAGCCGGATCCACGACTGGAGCCGGTGGGTCGCACCGAGCCGGCTGTAGGAGACCGGCACCAGCCGGTCGCCGTACACCTCGGGGACGGTGCCGCGCAGCCGGCGGCCGTCGCCCAGGTCGACGTCCACGTCGACGGACGTGGCCGCGCGGGTGCGCAGCCCGAGCGCCTCGCGGGCCAGCGGCTCGGCCTTGCCGATGATGTCGGACAGCAGCCGCCAGCCGAGCTGGCCGGGCGGCAGCTGCGCGCGCCGCCACTCCTGCTGACGGGCCTGCTCCTTGTCGAGCCCGCGCAGCAGGTCACCGAGCACCCGGTCGCCGACCGACCACTGGGCGAGGCTGTCGATCTCGACCGGCAGGCCGTCGTCGAGCGGCTCCTCGTCGCGCGGGAGAGCGAGGTCGAGGCGCTGCCGGAAGAAGCCCCTGACCGGGCTCTTGAAGAAGTCCAGCAGCTCGTCGAGGGAGACGTCGTCGGCGGACGCCGGCGGGAGCGGCGCGGCGAGCAGCGGCGGCACGGGCGTGCGTACGCCGAGAGCCGCCCTGGCGCCGGACAGCGCCGCCTGGTCGAAGCTGAACGGCACGCGCGGCACCAGCGCGCCCGCCTCGAGGTTGCGCCGGTCGAAGGGCTGCAGCGGGTGGCGCACGGTCACCGTCTCGGACACCCGCTGATCGCCGTCGGTCGTGGCCGTCAGGTCGAGCGCGTCGAGGAGCTCGCCGAGGGGTACGGCGGGCGGCCGGCGCTGCCCGGAGAACTCGTTGGCGCCGGTGTAGGTGATCACGAGCCGCTCGCTCGCGGCCATGATCGCGTCGAGGAAGAGCTGTCGGTCCTCGGTGCGGGCGTCGCGCTCGCCGGTCAGCGGGGTGCGGGCGAGCAGGTCGTCGCCGTCGACGGTGCCGATCCGCGGGAAGACGCCGTCGTCGAGGCCCAGAAGCGCGACCACGCGGTGCGGCACCGAGCGCATCGGGACCATCGTGCAGACGGTCAGCGTCCCGGTGCGGAAGTTGGCGCGGGTGGGGCGGCCCGCGAGCCGGTCGGCCAGCATGGCGCGCACGTCGGGCAGGCGCAGCTCGCTGACGTCGGTGCCGCCGGCCGCCTGCCGCACCCGGCCGAGCTCGCGGGAGACCTGGCCGCCCTGCCACGCGTCGGTCGACGGCACGCTGGTCAGCGCGGCGACGCCCTCCTCGAGCGCGTCGAGCCACTCCTCCAGCGGCCGCGCGCCGACCAGCCGATCGGTGACGTCGCGCAGCCGGTGCACGAACTCGGTGAGCCGTCCGACCAGGTCGACCTCGCCGCTGCCGACGTCGTCGAGCGGGAGCGTCCGGTCGAGCCAGGCCTGGGCGTCGTCGGACATCGCGACGCCCGAGAGGAGGCGGTCGAGCCCGAACTCCCAGGTGTTCGCGACGTAGCCCTCCAGGCCGAAGTCAGCTCGGTGGGCGGCGTCGAACGCCCACCGGATGCCCGCCTCGCGCGCCCAGTCGGCGAGCTGGTCGAGGTCGTCGTCGCGGAACCCGAACCGGCGCCGGACCGGGTCGCTGTGCGCGAGGTCGAGGACGTCGCCCACGCCCGCCCGACCGCCGGCCAGGTCGAGCAGACGGGCGGCCACGGCGAGCAGCGGGTTGGTGCTGTCGAGCGCGCGGTCGGCGAGCCTGACCCGCAGCCGATGGGCCGGGTGGCCGTCCTCGCCGACCACTTCGGCCAGCCCGAAGCCGGCGGCGATCAGCGGCGCGTAGGTCTCGATGTCGGGGCACATGACGAGCACGTCGCGCGGCTCGAGGGTGGGATCGTCGGCGAGCAGGCCGAGCAGCACCTCGCGCAGGACCTCCACCTGGCGGGCCGGGCCGTGGCACGCGTGGACCTGCACGCTCCGGTCGGCGGGATCGAGCGCGCGCCGCGAGGCGTCGCCGACGGCGTTCGCCCGGAGGTCGGCCTGCAGCCAGCCGAGCAGGTCGTCGGGCGTCGCCGGAGCCCCCGCGACCGCCTCGTCCTCCGGAGCCACCGTGGCCAGCGTGCGCTGCAGCTCGCGCACGTCGCGCCCGAGGGTGGCCAGCAACGGGTGCCCGACGACGTCGTGCGACCGGTCCTCGTCGCGCGGGATCGCTCCTGCCGCCACCAGGGGGCGCAGCGCCTCCCACAGCGCGTCGGAGGGGTGCGGCAACCACAGGTGGACCTCGCGGTGCTCGCCGAGCGCACCGACCAGCTCGACCTTGGTGAGCGGAAGCCGGGTGTGACCGAAGAGCGAGAGGCGCTCGGGCAGGTCGAAGCTCCCGGGATCGGCGCGCAGCCGGCCGAGCGTCTCCGCCTGCCGCTCGTGCGGCGCAGGTGCGGCGACGCGGGCCACCAGCCGTCGCCAGAGCGCCGGCTGCCACGCCAGGTCGTCGGGCACCGGCTGCCCGCACCCGTCGGTGTCGCGCCCGGCCGACCAGTCGGCGACGAGGCCCGGGCGCTGGACGGCGTACGACGCGAAGAGGCCCGCGAGCCGACGCGCCACCGAGAACCGCCGCCCGCGGCGCAGGTCGCCCTCCTCGCCCGCGAGCCCGTGACCGACGTGCCGGGCGAGGGTGGCTGCCCACGGCTCGTCGAGGGAGTCGTCGATCGCGGCGAGCAGTGGCCAGACCAGTGACTCCGGCGCCCACGGGTCCTCGTCGCCGGACCCTGAGGAGCCGAGGGAGGAGCTGTCTCGAAGCGCGGCGAACAGGGACCACGGCGAGCGGAACTCCACGCCCGCACACACCCCGTCGCGGCGCCCCGGGGTCGCCCCCAGCCGGTGGGACAGCCGCTGGCTCAGCCATCGCTCGACGCCCTTGGCGGGCACCACGACGACGTCGGTCGCGAACGGGTCGCCCGGCGGCACGGCGAGCAGCTCGCCGAGGGCGTCGGCGAGCTGATCGGTGCGCGGGGCGCGGTGCAGGTGGAGCGCCATCGCGCCGCAACTTACCGATCGGCGGCGACAGTTCACCTGCCGCACACCTTCGGATGCCACTGTCGCCCGCGTGAGGAGCGCGTTGCTGACCGCGTCGGGCTGGGTCCTCCTGCTCGTCGGCGTCGTCCTCTTCCCGCTACCCGGACCGGGCCTGCTCCTCATGGCGGTCGGGATGGCGCTGCTCGCCGAGCGCTACGCCTGGGCCCGTCGGTACGTCGACGCGCTCCGCCACCGGGCGCTGCTCAGCGCCGCCCGCGGCGTCGTCACCATCCCGAAGGCGCTGTGGACGCTCGCAGTCACGGTGGCGCTGACCGGGTCTGGCGCCCTCTGGCTGTGGAAGCCGCCGCAGCCCTCGTGGTGGGTCCTCCCGGACTGGACCTGGCTGCCCGGCGGCTTCTGGGCCGGCGTCAGCCAGGCCCTGTCCGGCCTCGTCACGCTGGTGCTGGTCGGCTACGCCTGGCAGCGCTTCCACCACCGGCCCGACCTGGTCGCCGAGCTCGAGTCGGGCCCGCCGAAGGAGCGGTCAGCCGCCCTGCGGTGACGCGAGGGTTCCGCACAGACGTCGCGCCATGACGGCAGGTGCCGTCCCGCCCGCGCTGACAGACCTCAGATCGTCACGCGGAAGATCCGGTCGTCGTGGGCCGAGGGCGACCCGCGACCGTCCTTGTTCGAGGTGCCGACCCACAGCGACCCGTCCGGGGCGGCGGCGACCATGCGGATGCGGCCGTGGCCCTCCAGCCACCGACGTGACTTCCCCGAGGCGAGGTCGACCGACCACACGCACTCCCCGCGCAGCGCGCCGAGGAACGCGTACCCGCCCACGACCGCGATCCCGCTCGGGGAGCACTCGTCGGTCGGCCACTGGGCGATCGGGTCGCGGAAGCCGCCGGCGCCGTCGCTTCCCTCGACCTCCGGCCAGCCGTAGTTGCCGCCCTTGACGATCAGGTTGAGCTCGTCGAAGCCCTTGTCCCCGAACTCCGACGCCCACAGCCGCTTCTCGGCGTCGAACGCCAGGCCCTCGACGTTACGGTGGCCGTAGGACCAGACCCGGTTGCCGAACGGGTTGCCCGACGGTACGCCGCCCCGGTCGGTGACCCGCAGGACCTTGCCGTTCAGGGAGCCGGTGTCCTGCGACCTGGAGGAGTCCTCGGCGTCGCCGGTCGAGACGAAGAGCAGCCCGTCGGGCGCGAACCGCAGACCGCCGCCGTTGTGGTGGATCGCCGTCGCGATGCCGTCGAGGACGACCTGTGGCCGGCCGAGCGAGCGCCCGTCGAACGACATCCGCACGACCCGGTTGTCGTCGGCGGTCGAGTGGTAGGCGTAGAGCCAGTCGCCCGAGGGGTGCAGCGCCAGGCCGAGCAGCCCACCCTCACCGCCCTCGTCGACCGTCGACACCACGCCCGGCACGGAGCCGATCTCCCGAGAGCGTCCGGAAGCAACCCGCAGCACGCGGGCGGTGTCACGCTCGCCGACCAGCGCGCTGCCGTCCGGAAGGAACGCGATGCCCCACGGGACGGCGAGGTCCTCCGCGATCGTGCCGGCCTGGCGCAGCCGGGGCGGCCCCGACGCGGGTGCCGGCGGGGACGGTGCGGCCGAGGTCGTCGGTGATGCAGGAGTCGGCGCAGGGGCCGACGCGGGAGACGAGGTCGGGGACGCCGGTGCCGCCGGTGGGTGCCGCTCGGAGCGCGGCGACCCGCAGGCGGCGAGCAGCGGCGCCAGCACCGACGCAGAGAGCACGGCGCGCCGCGAGGCCGGCAGGTCGCCCATGCCTCGCACGGTAGCGCTCAGGCGGTCGAGCGCTCCTGGCCGACCCCGCCGGTCGACCGGACCGCCGCCGAGGAGCCCCGACGACGCGCACGGCGCCGTTCGGCGAGCACGGCCCGGGCACCGAGGAAGAACGAGGCCGGACCGCGCAGCTCGTCGGTGCCGAAGAGCGGAGCCATCCGCCGGCACGGCACCTCGACGATCGTGGCGCCGGCCCTGGCGAGCTGGCAGACGACGGCGACGTCGGCCGGCTCGGACCACGACCCGCCCTCCTCCCCCGACGGCCGGAGGTGCTCGCGCTGGTCGGCCCAGAAGGCGAAGAAGCCGTAGCCCAGGTCGGTCAGGGCGGCGCCGTGCAGCCGCTTGCCCAGCCATGCGAGCGCTCGGTCGCCGGCCGCCGGCACGTCGGACGAGCCGAGGTAGCGCGACCCCTTCGCGACGTCCGCGCCCTCGACGAGGGCGGCGACGAACGCCGGGATCTCCTCGGGGTCGGCGGAGCCGTCGATGGGCAGCGTCACGATGACGTCGCCGCTCGCGTGCTCGATACCGGCCGCGAGCGCCGTCGCGCGGGACGCGTGGGGACGGATGAGGACCTGGACATCGGGTCGGGCCTGACGTGCTGCGTCGGGCGTGCCGTCGACGCTGCCGGCGTCGACGAGGATGACCTCGTCGGCGTCGGGCAGCTGACGGAGGACGAAGTAGACGTTCGTCGCCGCGTCGAGCGCGGGGACGACGATGCTGACGCGAGGCGAGACACTTCTCTGTTGCCCCATGACGGTGCTCCCCCTTGAGCGGCGCCCGTCGGACCCCCTCCGACGAATCGCCAGCGTTGACACTAGGGTTCCGACCGGCGCCTCGCCACCACTAACAGAACGGTAAACTGCGGACCGTCTACGCAGGTCAGCGCCGCGATTCGAGCATCGGCACCGGCCCGGGACTGTTGCCTTCGCGTGGCCCCTCGTTACCGCCGTGTGCAGGTCAGCTCTCCTCGTCGGCCTCCTCGATCTCGCGATCGAGCTCGGTCCGCGCCTCCGGCCGCCCGTGGAAACGTCGATAGCTGTAGACGAGCAGCGCCAGCGCCAGGAGCCCCGACAGGGTTAGCGTCAGGCCCGTCCAGACGCCGCCGAGCAGCCAGTACGACGCCTCGAGCGGCCACCACTCCGGCGCCGGCGGGTCCACGTCCCACAGGATGCCGAAGGCCAGGATCGCGAGGGCGCCGAGCGTGGAGAGGGCGATCCGCGGCCACGTCTCGACGCTGTCGGCGGCACCGCGCAGGGCACGCAGCCGCACCGGCTCGACCCGGCGCTCGGCCCACTCGTACTGCTGCGACAGCAGGACCAGGCCGGCGAAGATCATCAGCAACCCCGGTCCAGGCAGGACCAGCGCGGCCACACCCGCGACGACGAGCAGCCAGCCGAGCGTCTCCAGGACCAGGCGCTTCACATCCCAGAGGGTGTCAGACGAGGTCAACCCGGCGGCCGCTCCACGACGGGGCAGGATGGTCGCCATGACCTACGTGCCGGACCCGACCCGCTACGACTCCCTCGACAACTCGCGTCCCGACGCCATGCCCTACCGACGCACCGGCCGCAGCGGCCTCGCCCTCCCGGCGGTCAGCCTCGGTCTGTGGCACAACTTCGGCGACGACATGCCGTTCGACCGCCAGCGCGAGATCCTCCGGACCGCGTTCGACCTGGGCGTGACGCACTTCGACCTGGCCAACAACTACGGGCCGCCGTACGGCTCGTCGGAGGAGAACTTCGGCCGCCACCTCCGATGCGACTTCAAGGGCCTGCGCGACGAGCTGGTGATCTCCAGCAAGGCCGGCTGGGACATGTGGCCGGGCCCCTACGGCCAGGTCGGCGGCTCGCGGAAGTACCTCGTCGCCTCCCTCGACCAGTCGCTGCAGCGGATGGGCCTCGACTACGTCGACATCTACTACCACCACCGGCCCGACCCGGACACTCCGCTCGAGGAGACCATGGGCGCGCTCGACGCGATCGTGCGCAGCGGCAAGGCCTTGTACGTCGGCATCAGCTCCTACAGTGCCGAGCTGACCCGCCAGGCCGCGGCCATCCTGGCCGACCTCGGCACGCCGCTGCTCATCCACCAGCCGTCGTACTCGATGCTCAACCGCTGGATCGAGACCGACGGGCTGCTCGACACCCTCGAGGAGGTCGGCGCCGGCTGCATCGCGTTCTCGCCGCTGGCGCAGGGAATGCTGACCGACAAGTACCTCCGCGGGATCCCGGAGGGCTCCCGGGCCAGCCAGGGCAAGTCGCTGGACCCCGACCTCATCAGCGACGAGGCGCTGAAGCACATCCGTGCGCTCAACGACATCGCCGCCGCGCGCGGTCAGTCGCTGGCGCAGCTGGCGCTCGCCTGGGCGCTGCGCGACCAGCGCGTGACGTCGGTGCTGGTGGGCGCGTCGAGCGGCGACCAGATCCGCGCCAACGTCGGCGCCGTGGCCAACCTGGCGTTCACCGACGAGGAGCTCACCGCGATCGAGGAGCACGCCGTGGACGGCGGCATCGACATCTGGCGAGGCGCGCGCGAGTCGGTCGACTGAGCGCCAGGTTCACCAGGAGACGTCACCGGGGACTCACGAGAAATGGAGGGAACCCCTGGCGTCTCGGGTCACCAGGGGTTCCGGGAAGAAGATTGCCTCATCAACCATCCTGTTGTCACCGGTTTCGGTGGAATTGTTGGTCAAATGTGGACCAAGGTCCCGGAACCGCCGTGTCACGGTCAGGTTCGCATCAGGTTGACGGTCGAGACTCGGGGTCATGGTGAAGGTGGCGCTGTGTGAGGACGACCCTGCGATCCGTCGCGTCGTGACCGAGGGGCTGCGGCTCCACGGGCACGACACGGTCGTCGCGTACGACGGTGGGGAGGCCCTGCGCCGGTTCGCCGACGACCCGTCGCTGGACGTCCTGGTCCTCGACATCGGGCTGCCCGACGCGGACGGCCGCGACGTCTGCCTGGCCTTGCGCAGCGCCGGCCAGCTGGCTCCGGTCCTCTTCCTCACCGCGCTGGGCGAGCTGCACGAGCGGCTCGCAGGCTTCGCTGCGGGCGCCGACGACTACCTGGCCAAACCGTTCTCCGTCGCGGAGCTGGCTGTGCGCGTCGAGGCACTGGCCCGCCGGACCCGCGCGACGACGTCGGCGGCGCCCACCGAGCTGCTCCTCGACCCGGCCCGGCACGCGGTCGTCTTCGGCGAGGAGGAGGCGCTGCTGACGCCGACGGAGTTCCGGCTGCTCGCCGCCGTCACCTCCCGGCGCGGCGAGGTGGTCAGGCGCCGGGCCGTCATCGCGGCGGCCTGGCCCGACGGCGCGCAGGTCAGCGACAACACGCTCGACTCCTACGCGACGCGCATCCGCCGCAAGCTCGAGCAGATCGGCTCGCCGCTCCAGCTGCGCAGCGTCCGCGGCGTGGGCTACCAGCTGCGGTGAGGACGCTCCGGAGCAAGCTGGTCGTCTCCACCGTCCTGCTGGCCGCGGCGGTCATGGTGGTGCTCGTGGTCGGCACCCAGGCGGTGCTCGAGCTCACCGCACGTCGTGACGTCCGCGCGGCGCTCAGCGCCAGCCCGGAGCAGGCCGCCGCCGCCTACGAGCGGTCCGAGCGCTATGCCCTCCTGGTGACGTGCGCGCTCGCCGTCGTGGTCGTCGCCCTCGTCGGCTGGCTGGCCTGGTCGCTCACCCGGCGGGCGCTGGCGCCCGTGCAGCAGATGGCCGAGCGCGCCGCCGACTGGAGCGAGCACGACCTGGAGCACCGCTTCGACCTCGGGCCGCCCGTCAACGAGCTGGCCGCCCTCGGGGCGACCCTCGATCGCCTGCTCGACCGGGTCGCGCAGGCGATCCTGACCGAGCAGCGGCTGACCGCCGAGCTGGCGCACGAGCTCCGTACGCCGCTGACGGCGATCGCCGCCTCCGCGGAGATCGCCCAGCTGCGCCACGACGGCGACCCGGCACTGCGCGAGGACCTGGCCGAGATCGGCGACGGTGCGCGGCGGATGGCCCAGGTCATCACGACGCTGCTGGAGGTGGCGCGCTCGCCGGAGACGGCCCGCGGCGCCGCCCGCTCCTCGGTGCGCGACGTCGTCGAGGCGATGGCGGCACACGTTCCCGAGCGGGTGCGCTTCACCACCGACCTGGCGGCCGGGCTGCCCTTGGTCGCGGCGCCCGCCCATCTCGTCTCGCAGGCGCTCGCCCCGCTTGTGGAGAACGCCGGGCGGCACGCCGCCTCGGCGGTCGCGCTCTCGGCCGAGGTCGTCGCGGACCGCGTGGAGATCGCGGTCCGCGACGACGGTGGCGGTGTCCCGGCGGAGCAGCGCCTGCGGATCTTCGAGCCGGGAACGAGCAACGCCGGCGGGACGGGACTAGGACTGGGTATCGCCCGCCGGGTTGCCCGCTCGGTGGGTGGCGACGTCGTGCTCTCGGCCGTGGGGGCCGATGAGGGCTCGACCGTCTTCGTCCTGCGACTCCCGCGGAGCTGAGTCGCAGGAGCCACCCCGCCGGCGAGTGTGCGCCGCACCTCCTGACCGCAACCTGACCAGGTCAGGCGACGGCCTCGTCGGGCTCGTCGGGCTCCTCCGGCTCCTCCGACTTCCCCTGCGCGGCCAGGGCCCGCTCGGTGCGGTCCACCTTGCTCACGCTCAGGTAGATCACGACGGCGAGGATCGCGGCGAGGAAGGCCACGCTCGGCACCAGCGTCCCCAGACCGAGTCCGCCCTCGGACCGGTCGGAGGCGAGGAAGTCACCGATGTTGGCGCCCAGCGGCCGCGTGAGCACGTACGCGATCCAGAACGTGAGCACCGGGTTGGCACCCGCGCGCCATGCGACGATCGTCGCGACGAGGAGGCCGAGCGGCAGCAGCACCGACGTACCCGGCCCCCAGCCGGTGAGGTCGAGGCTCCAGTCGCCGAGGGCGGTGCCGAGCGCGAACGTGACGAGCACGGTGAGCCAGTACCAGGCCTCGCGGGCCGGCGTGTTGATCGAGTGGATCGAGAGCGTGCGCTCCCGGGCGTACCAGGTGCTGAACACGGCGAGCAGCAACGCAGCGAAGACGGTGGAGCTGATCCACAACGGAACGCCCATCCCGTCGGTCAGGTTGTCGGTCAGGAGCGTGCCCTCGACGCTGACGAGGACGACGGTCAGCCAGTAGATCCACGGCGTGTAGGCACGCGTGCGGAACTGCACCACGAGCGCGCCGACGAGCAGCACGGCGAAGAGGACGGTCGTGGGGACGAGGCCGAAGCCGAGTGTCTCGTTGATGTAGTCGGCGAAGCTCTCACCGACGCTGGTGCACAGGATCTTGATCACCCAGAACCACAGGGTGACCTCGGGGACCTTGTTGAGCAGGCGCGCTCCCTGGCGCTCGACGGTGGCGCTCATGCGGCCACCTCCTTCCGGTCGGGGTCGATGTCGGGGTCGATGTCGGGGTCGATGTTTGAGTCGGAGTCGATGCCGTGGTCGCGCGCCGCGTGGGCGCCCTCCACGTCGCTGTGCGTGATCGCCACGTAGCCGACGAGCAGCGCGAAGAGAACGAGCCCGACGAGCGTGACCGGCCCGGTCCCCCAGGCGAGGCCGTGCCGGGTCGCCATCCAGTCGGCGATGCTCGCGCCGAGCGGCCGGGTGAGCGAGTACGCCGCCCAGAACGTGCCGACGCTCAGGGCGACCGATCCTGCCCGGCCGGCGCGGTCCCGGCCGGCGTAGGACCAGACGGCGAGCGGCAGGAGCATGAGGCCGCCGAAGACGGCGATCGACCAGGCGAAGCCCAGGTGGAGGTTCTCGGCCGTGGTGTCGCCGAGGGCGGTGCCGAGGCCGAACGTCAGGAGCACCGTGCCCCAGTAGAACCGCTCGCGGCGAGCCGTCGTGATCGAGTGGACCGACAGCGTGCCCTCCGAGCGGCGCCACCAGGCGAGCAGCGCGACGAGCAGCACGAGGTAGAGGCACGAGTCGACGTAGTAGGGCGTCCCCAGGGCGACGTGGGGACCGTCGGCGATCATCGTGCCGAACACGGCGACCATCAGGACGGTGACCCAGTAGCGGACCGGGTGGTAGGTGTCGGCCCGCAGCTGCAGCCAGAGCGCGAGGAAGAAGCCGCCGACGCCGACGACGCCGGCCAGGACGAGGTTCGCGGTTCCCATGAAGTCGGAAGCGGTCTCGCCGATGCCGGTCGTCAGCAGCTTGACCACCCAGAAGACGAGGAAGACCTCGGGGACCTTGGGTCTGGCGAACACCCTCGATCGGGATCGACTGGTCGGGGAGGTGACTGTCATGGTCCTGGACGGTAGGGACGGCCGCCTGACTCAGACCTGATTGCGTCTTGACCGGTACAGAACCCCTGGTTACTGTACCGGTAAAGCCCACTCTTCCGGAGGTAGCCATGTCGTACGAGCCCATCGCGGCCTACCTGGCCGTCCGACTCACCCAGCAGCAGGTCCTGAGCGCCCGACCCGACGCTCCCGTCGTTCCCGACAAGCCCCGTCCCCGCCGGGTCCGCGCGCTGCGGACCACGCTGGCGGCGGACCTGCACCGCGTCGCCGCCTGGCTCGAGCCGGCCGACCCGTGCCCGGTCCCGGCCGAGCAGCGCTGACGCGCGCCGACGCGCCACCGGCCGTCGGCGATAATGGGTCACCCATGGCCAAGGTGACCCTGCAATCGATCGCGGACAAGGTCGGCGTGAGCCGGATGACCGTGTCCAACGCGTTCTCCCGCCCCGACCAGCTCTCCGCCGAGCTCCGGGAGCGCATCCTCGCGGCCGCGACCGAGCTCGGGTACGTCGGCCCCGACCCCGCGGCCCGGGCGCTGGCCCGCGGCCGGACCGGGTCGGTCGGCCTGCTCCTCAACGAGGGCGTGAGCGAGTCCTTCGCCGACGCGGTCTCCGCCGAGCTCCTGGCCACCGTGGCCGACGCACTCAACGCCGAGGGGCTCGCCCTCACGCTGCTCGCGCCCCCGCGCGGCGACGGGTTCTTCCCCGCTCGCGACGTCGCCATCGACGCGGCGCTCGTCTACAGCTGCAACGCCGAGACGGCCGGCATCGGCTGGCTCGAGAAGCGCCAGATCCCGATGGTCACGATCGACGAGAACGTCCGCGAGGGCGTGCCGGCGGTCAACATCGACGACCGGGCCGGGGCCCGCGCCGCGGCCCAGCACCTGCTCGACCTGGGCCACACGCGGATCGGCATCCTGGCACTCCAGGACGCCGAGAAGCCCGGCCCGAGCACCGACCTGTCGCTGATCTCCGACTCCTACCCGATGCGGGAGCGGATGCTCGGCTGGCACGACGCCCTGGACGCCGCCGGCGTCACGCCGGAGGTCAGGCTGGCCGCGTACCGACCGCTCGTCGCAGCCGAGGAGACCGGCCGGGAGCTGCTCGCCTCCACCGACGTCACCGCCGTGCTCTGCTTCTCCGACCTGTTCGCGGTCGGACTCCTGCGCGCCGCCGAGTCGCTCGGCCGGTCGGTGCCGGGCGACCTGTCGATCGTCGGTTTCGACGACAATCCGGCGTCCTCGGCGAGCCGGCCCCCGTTGACGACGGTGCGCCAGGACATCGCCGAGAAGGGCCGCACCGCTGTCGGGCTGCTGGTCGACACCCTCGCGGGGCGGGCCCGCGAGGCGGTGCGGCTGCCCACGACGCTCGTCGTGCGGGACTCGACCGCACCGCCGGCCTGAGGACGTCAGACGCCCTGGCCGCCGAAGCGACCAGGGCGTCTGACGTTGCGCTGCGCCAGGCTCAGCGGTCGGCGTCCTCCAGCGCCTGGGCGACCCGGCGGTGGGCCTCCCAGATCGCCTCGGGCAGCCGGTCGAACTGCTTGAGGTGCTCCTCGCGGAAGCCCATCTCCTGCTTCCAGCGGTCGACGTCGATCGAGAGGATCGTGTCGAGGTCTGCCGGCGTCACCTCGCAGCCCTCGAGGAGCAGCTCGTCCTCGGTCGGGATGACGCCGACGGGGGTCGGCGTGCCCTTCGCCTCGCCGTTCTTGAACGCGACGAGCCAGAGCAGCGCCCGCAGGTTGTCGCGGTAGCCGGGCCACAGGAAGTGGCCGTCCTCGGGGTCGCGCTGGAACCAGTTGACGTGGGCGAAGATGGGGGCGTCGGTGGCCCTGCCGAGCACGTCGAGCCAGTGCTTGGCGTAGTCGCCCTCGTTGTAGGACATGAACGGCCGCATCGACATCGGGTCGTAGCGCAGCTGGCCCTCGACGCCCTCGGCCGCGAAGGTGGCCTCGGCGCCCAGCGTCATGCCGTCGTAGACGCCCTCGGCGAGATCGGTGAACGCACGGACCAAGGGCTCACGGTCGCGGGTGCGGCCCCCGAAGATGATCGCGTCGAGCGGGACGCCGCGCGGGTCGTCGTAGCCGTCGGCGACGTTCGGGACGTTGTCGAGGGCGGTGGTGAAGCGCGAGTTGGGGTGCGCCCACGGCTCGCCCTGCTCGCCCAGGCCGCGCCGGGCGATCGCCTCGCCCTTCCAGTCCAGCCAGCCGTCGAGGTCCTCCGGCGGGTTCTTGGTCTTGCCCTCCCACCAGACCTCGTGGGTCTTCTCGTTGTAGGCGACGTTGGTGAAGATGACGCCGGTCCCCTCGGCGATGGAGTCCAGCGCGGTCGGGTTGGTCTTCTCGTTGGTGTCCTTGGCGACGCCGAAGACGCCGTTCTCCGGGTTGAAGGCGTAGGCGCGGCCGTCCTCCTCGTTGACCCAGATCCACGCGATGTCGTCGCCGTAGAACTCGACGTAGTAGCGGTCGCCGAGCGCGTCGGGAGCCAGCGTCATCGCGAGGTTGGTCTTGCCCGAGGCGCTCGGGAAGCCACCGGCGATGTGGTACTTCTTGCCGGTCTCCTTGTCGACGATCCCGAGCAGCATGAACTGCTCGGCCAGGAACTTGCCCGACGCGAAGCCGTCGTAGGCCGCCTGGCGCAGGCCGTGGGCGATCTTGCCGAGCAGCGCGTTGCCGCCGTAGGACGACCCGAAGTGCAGGATCGTGCGCTCGTCGGCGCAGGTGACGAAGTAACGCTGGTCCTCGTCGGTGCCGTGACCGAGGTTCTCCAGGTCGCCGGTCACGTGGACGGCGCGGACGAACGAGTTCTGGTCGGCGAGGTTGTTGATGTGGTCCACGCCGACCCGCGCCATCCGGATCATGTGCAGGACGACGGTGCGGGCGTCGGTCAGCTCGACACCGGCGGCGTACGGCTCGAGGGGCGATCCAGGCGGGGCCATCAGGTAGGGGACGACATACATCGTCTTGCCCTGGGAGGCGCCGCGCATCTTCTCCTCGAGCAGCGGCTTCATCTCCGAGGCGGGCCGCCAGTTGTTGTAGGCACCGGCGTCCTGCGGGTTGTTCGTGGCCACGATCGTCCGCTCCTCGGACCGGGCGGTGTCCTTGTAGTAGGAGCGCGAGTAGTAGCGGCCCTCGCCTGCCTCGAGCAGCTCGCCGGCGGCCACGGCCTCGGCCAGGAGCCGGGCGTCGTCGGAGGCGTTCACGACCTCGATCGCGGCAGCGCCGGTCACCTCTGCCCAGTGCGCCACGTAGTCGCGCACCTGCGGATTCTTCAGCCCCGCTTCGTCGAGAATCTTGTCCACGTCAACCATCAAATGAGCCCTTCAGATCCGCCGATGTGTCCGGCACGCTACCCGAATTGAAGAATCCTTCAAGTGGTGTACTGTCCACGATCCTGAGGCATTGATCACGTTCGGCCCAATGGATCGATCCAACGCCGAATTTGTTGTTCCGAACATCTATTTGTGCTTGTCAGAGGCCGTTTTCTGGTTTTCGATCGGACCTTGGGAAGGGGGTACCCAGATGAAGGGCAGCGAACCGCTCTACGACGCCAAGGCAGAGCTGTTCCGCATCCTCGGGCACCCGATCCGCATCCGCGTGCTCGAGCGGCTGCAGGCCGGACCGACCCACGTGCGCGACCTCCTCGCGGAGCTGCGCGTCGAGCCGTCCTACCTGTCCCAGCAGCTGGCCGTCCTGCGCCGGGCGGGCATGGTCAGCTCGACCCGGGTGGGGTCCTCGGTGCTCTACGAGCTCGCCACCCCGGAGGTCGGCGCCCTGCTCGACGCGGGCCGCGGGATCCTCACCGGCAAGCTCGGCTCGGACTCCTACTCCGAGGTCAACAGCCGCGACTGATCACCCGTCGGTCGCGTGCAGGTCGCGCGAGCGGGCGATGGCCAGCAGCCGGTCGTGCGCTCGGGCCGCGACCGGGTTGGCGGCGCGGCGGGCGGCCAGGTCGACGAGCGCGACCAGGTCGGCACTGCGCGCCCGGTCGAGCGCGGTCGCCGGGTCGTCGCCGCGCAGGTCGGCGTAGCCGCGCAGCACGGCGTCGGCGTACGCCGGGCGGCGGTCGAACCGGAGCAGGTTGCCGAGGTCGGCGTAGGGGCTGCCGGCGTGGGCGTACTCCCAGTCGAGGACGCCCGTGACCTCGAGCGTGCTCGGCTCGACGAGGACGTTCTTGGGATTGAGGTCGCTGTGCACGAGGCTGACGCGGCCGACCTGGTCGAGGAGGTCCTGGGCGGTGTCCGCGACCGCCCGCAGGCCCGCGAGATCGTCGTCGCTCCAGTCGAGCCGCTCCGCGTGGTCGGCCACCCACGCGTCGAGGTCCGGGTCGAACGGATCGACCCGGAGCGTCGCGTCAGCGAACAGCCCGCCGGTCAGCTGCGGCATCCCCGCGAGCGTCCCGGCGACCCGCCCGAGTCGCTCGCCGAGCCGCGCCTGGCCGTCGTCGTCGAGCGTCGGCAGCAGCAGGTCAGCGCGTACGCCGTCCAGGAACTCGGTCACCAGGAGCCCCGGAACGTCGGCGTCGGGCTCGGCGCGGCGGACCTCCCTGACCGCCGGCACCGGCACCAGGCCGCGCACGAGTCGCAGCAGGGCCTCCTGGATCTCGGCCGCCTGCCTCGAGTGACGCGCGCTCGCGAAGACCCGCACGACCGACCGCTCCCCGGCGACCTCGGCGAGGAACGTCTCGCCCGACCAGCCGCCCTCGAGCGGCTGCAGTGAGGTGAGCGGGTCCATGGCTCAGACGCTACGGCGTCGCACCGACCGCGACGCGCGCCCACTGGTAGTGGGCGCCACCGTCGTCGAGGTGGTCCCACGTCGCGAAGGCGGTCACCTCACCGACCGCGCCCAGCAGCTGACGCAGGCCGCGGTCCGTCCGATGGCGGAAGTAGCGGCCGTGGGCGTCGTACCACTCGTCGTCGACGTCCTTGCCCCACACACCGACCTCCAGCACCCCGCCCGGCCCGATGACGCGCCGCAGCTCGGCGAGGGCTCGCTGCATGCCGTCCCCGTCCAGGTGCATGAGCGTGCTCATCGACCACCCGGCGTCGAACGTGTCGTCGGCGAAGGGCAGCGCGAGCGCCGACGCCGCGCAGGCGCCGAGCCCGGCGTCGCGGCAGATCCGTGCCCCGACAGGGGACAGGTCGACACCCGCGTAGGCAAGGCCGGCGTCCGCGATGACGCGTCCGTCACGGCCCGCGCCGCAGCCGACCTCCAGCACCTTCCTGCGGTCCTCGGCGACGCACCGTCGCGCGAACTCCCGGACCTGCCGCTCACGGTCGTCCCCCAGCGGGCGGCTGGCGCGGTCCGCCAGCTCGGTGTCATAGAAGCGTCGGTGCACGCCCTCGACGCCTTCGGCTCCTGGCATGGCGGCACGCTAGCCGGATCCGTGGGGAGTCCTGTGCCGGGGTCGGGCAGACGCGCGTCGATCCGCTCAGGTCCGCCTGGTGGAGCTGACTGAACCGCCCCGGGTCTGGGGGAGGCGTCGATCCCCGCAGCGCCAGCACCTGGGCTGCCGCCCGGGATGACCAGCAGACCCAGCAACAACCATGACCCCACGCCGAGCACGCACACGACGCCCGGCCGCCCACGCCACAGCGTCTGTGAACAACCCGTCCATCCACAGCCGTGTGCACGCCAACCGGCCCGACGCACGCCCTTGGCACCATGGCAACCATGACCCTGCTCGACGACCTCGGCATCCCCGTCCTCGCCGCCCCCATGGCCGGCGGCCCGACGACCCCCGAGCTGGTGGTCGCGGCCGCGGCGGCCGGTGGTCTCGGGGTCCTCGCTGCGGGCTACCGGACCGCGGAGGCGCTGGCGGAGCAGGTCGCGGCGGTCCGGCAGACAACGGGCACGTTCGGGGTCAACCTCTTCGCGCCGAACCCCGTCCCGGTCGAGCGGGACGCCTACGACACCTACCGCGACCGCATCCGGCACGACGCGGAGCGGTTCGAGGTCGACGTACCGGCCGAACCTCGCGAGGACGACGACGCCTGGCAGGCCAAGCTCGACCTCCTCGTCGCCGATCCGGTGCCGCTGGTGTCGTTCACGTTCGGCCTCCCGAGCGACCGGGACATCGACCGGCTGAGGAAGGTCGGCACCACCACGGCGCAGACGGTCACCTCGGCCCAGGAGGCTCGTGCGGCGGAGCAGGCCGGTGTCGACCTGCTCGTCGTGCAGGCCCCCGCCGCCGGCGGCCACTCCGGCACGCTCACCCCCGAGCACGTTCCTGTCGACCGCCCGCTGCCCGGGCTGGTCGCCGAGATCGCGGCGACGAGCCGGAAGCCGATCGTCGCCGCGGGCGGCATCATGACCACGGCGAACGTCGCCTCCGCACTCGACGCCGGGGCGCTCGCCGTCGCCGTCGGGACCGCACTGCTGCTCTCCCCCGAGGCGGGTACGTCGGCCGCCCACCGTGCCGCCCTGCTCGGCCCGGACCGCGGGTCGACCCTGATGACGCGCGCCTTCAGCGGCCGCCCGGCGCGGGCGATCCCCAACCGGTTCCTCGCCTCCCACCACGGCGGCGCACCCTCCGGCTACCCGGCGATCCACCACCTGACCAGCCCGATCCGCAAGGCTGCCGGTGCCGCCGGGGACCCCGACTACGTCAACCTCTGGGCCGGCACGGGCTACCGCTCCATCCGGGAACGGCCGGCCGCGGACACCTTCGCCGACCTCACGTCCGGTCTCTGAGCCGCGACCTGCCTGCCGGTGCCGCGGACGCCGGGAGGATCATGCAGGCAAGAGAGGAGCAGACATGATCGAGAAGGTAGGCGTCATCGGTGGCGGCCTGATGGGGTCGGGCATCACCGAGGTGTGCGCCCGCGCGGGCCTCGACACCGTCGTGGTGGAGGTCAGCGAGGAGGCGTCCGACGCGGCCCAGCGGAAGGTCAGGGGCAGCCTCGAGAAGGCCCAGAGCCGCGGCAAGATCACCGAGCAGGACGTGACCGAGACGCTGGAGCGGATCACGTTCACGACCGAGCTCGGCCAGCTCAAGGACCGCGACCTCGTCGTCGAGGCGGCGTCCGAGCGCGAGGACATCAAGCTCGAGCTCTTCCGGACGGTCGGCGCGCTGCTCGAGAAGGACGACGCGATCCTCACCTCCAACACCTCCAGCATCCCGATCGTGAAGCTCGGCGCCGTCTCCGGCCGCGCCGACCACGTGATGGGCGTGCACTTCTTCAACCCCGCGCCGGTCATGCAGCTGGTCGAGCTCATCCCGAGCCTGACGACCGGTCCGCAGACGCTGGAGCGGATGCAGGCCTTCGTCGGCGACACCCTCGGCAAGCAGCCGATCGAGGCGACCGACCGGGCGGGGTTCGTCGTCAACAGCCTGCTGGTGCCCTACCTGCTGAGCGCGATCCGCATGTACGAGGCCGGCTACGCGAGCGCCGCCGACATCGACAAGGGCATGGTGCTCGGCTGCGGCCACCCGATGGGCCCGCTCGCGCTGTCCGACCTCATCGGCCTCGACACGATCCGCGCGATCGGCATCTCGATGTACGACGAGTTCAAGGAGCCGCTCTACTCCCCGCCGCCGCTGCTCGACCGCATGGTCGACGCCGGGCTGCTGGGCAAGAAGAGCGGCCAGGGCTTCTACGCCTACTGAGCCGCCCGGAGGGGCAGCCTGAGGGGCGGCCGGAGGGGCAGACTGTGGCGCGTGCGCCGGCTGCCCCTCCTCGCGGTCCTCCTCCTCGGCGCGTGCACCGGCCACGCCGACGACTCGCCAAGACCCGAGCCACACTGGCACGAGGCGTCGCTGCCGGCCCCGCCCGGCGCACCCGGGCGGATCGTGGTGCGGGACGCCGTGCGCTGCGGCGAGCGCTGGTACGTGGTCGGCGGCGTCTTCCTGGATCAGCCGACCTCGGACCAGGACAGCCGGCCCGCGGCCTGGCGCTCGTCGGACGGGAGCACCTGGACCGCACTGGCGGTCGAGGCCGACACCTTCTGGGGTCAGCGCGCCATCCTGACCTCGGCCGCCTGCGCCCACGGCACGGTCGCGGCCGTCGGCGCGCGCTCCGGCGGCGCCCACGGGAACCCGCGGGTCACCACGTTCTTCGAGGACGCGGCCGGGCTCCACGACGTCGCCGCGCCCTACACCCAGTACGGCGGCGAGCAGGCCACCAACGTCGGGCCGATCGCGGCCAAGCCCGGCGGGTGGCTCATCACCGGCAACCGCGTCAGCGGACCGGCCGTGTGGACCTCGCCCGACGCGCGGGCCTTCACGCTGCACGAAGGCGTCCCGGGGCTCGCCGACGACTCGGCGCTGGCCGCGTTGGCCCAGGACGCCGCCTGGGACCGCGACGAGTGGGTGGTCGTCGGCGGGGGCAACGCGCCGGACGACGCCCTCGACCGGCAGCCGCAGGCCTGGACCTCGCCCGACGGCGCGACGTGGACACGCGAGACGGTGCCGGGCAGCCGGTCGTTCGACGACGTCGAGCGGGTCGCCGAGACGCCCGACGGCCTGTTGGGAGTGGGGCTGCGCGGGAACGCGTTCGGCGCCTGGCAGCGACTGAACGGCACCTGGTCGCGCGCCGGGACGTTCGGTCGGATCCCTTCGGACGCGAGCAGGAGCCCATTCGTCGCCAGCCTCGCAACCCGCGGCGGCGCCGTCTGGGCGACCACGAGCGACGGCGCCCGTTACGCCCTCTGGCGCGGCACCACCGCCGGCTCCTCCTGGACGCGGGCCGAGACGCCGGCGACGCCACCGGGCACGGCCGGGGAGCACGTCCTCTCCGTCGCAGCGGACGCGGCCGGCGTACTGCTGCTGTCCGACGACGGGGACGGCGGTCGCGTGTGGACCGCCGAGTAGTCAGCGGGTCGCGGCGGCGATGACGTCGGTGAGCCGCCGGTGCAGCTCGAGGAGCTCGGCGACGTCCATGCCCAGCCGGTCGATGATCGCCGCCGGGATCTTCTCGGCCTCGGTGCGCAGCGCCCGGCCGCGCTCGGTGAGGACGACGGCGAGCGCGCGCTCGTCGTGCGGGTCGCGCTCCCGGCGTACGTAGCCCTTGGCCTCGAGGCGCTTGAGCAGCGGCGACAGCGTGCCGGGGTCGAGCTGCAGCGTCTCGGACAGCTCCTTGACCCGGCGCGGCTCCTGCTCCCAGAGCGCGAGCATCACGAGGTACTTCGGGTGCGTGAGGCCCAGCGGCTCGAGCAGCGGCTTGTAGCAGGCGATCACGCTCCGCGACGCGATCGCGAGGGCGAAGCAGACCTGCTGGTCCAGCGCCAACGGGTTGGTGGTCTCCGACGTCACGTTGTGAGCGTACCAATCATTGGTGTACAAACTAAGTGTGAGCAGTCAGCAGCCCGTGAAGCGCCCGCGGCACCTGATGGACCCGGACAACCTCGTCCGACCGGTCAACGACCACTCGCTCACCAACGTCCAGCGCTGGGTGATGTCGGTCCTCACCGTGTTCACCATCGCGCACCTCGCCATCGGCCTCGCGATCGCCGCCTCCATGGTCCCCGAGGACGCCACCGCCGCCCGGATCGGGCTCAACGTGATCGCCTGCGCGTTCGGCGTCATCGGCGTCGCGGCCGGCATCCTCATCCACGGGAACCCGCCGCACAAGTGGCCGTACGTCCCCTGGCTGCTGCTCGGCCTGTTGCCCGGGCTGGTCGGGCTGTGGTTCGCGTTCCGCTGATGTCGCGGGGGTAGACCCGGCCCGGAAGACGCACCGGCCCGGCCGCCACAGCGACCGGGCCGTACGGCGTGCCAGGACTCAGGACGCCTGAGCCTCCCGCGCGGCCACGAGCGTGAGCGCGATGTCGATGATCATGTCCTCCTGACCGCCGACGAGCCGGCGGCGGCCGCACTCCATGAGGATGTCGCGGACGTCGACGCCGTAGCGCGCGGCGGCGTTCTCGGCGTGCCGGAGGAACGACGAGTAGACGCCCGCGTAGCCCAGGGTCAGCGTCTCGCGGTCGACCCGCACCGGGCGGTCCTGCAGCGGCCGGACGATGTCGTCCGCGGCGTCCTGCAGCTTGAACAGGTCGCAGCCGTGCTGGAAGCCGACCAGGTCTGCGACGGCGATGAACGCCTCGATCGGGCAGTTGCCCGCGCCGGCGCCGTGACCGGCGAGCGACGCGTCGACGCGATGGATGCCGTTCTCCACGGCGACCACCGAGTTGGCCACGGACAGCGACAGGTTCTCGTGGGCGTGGATGCCGAGCTCGGTCGCCGGGTCGAGCACGTCGCGGTAGGCCGTGGCGCGGTCGGCCACGTCCTTCATCGTCAGACGGCCGCCGCTGTCGGTGATGTAGACGCAGTGGGCGCCGTACGACTCCATGAGCTTGGCCTGCTTGGCAAGCTCCTCGGGCGGGGCCATGTGGGAGAGCATCAGGAAGCCCGAGACGTCCATGCCGATCTCGCGAGCCATCGAGATGTGCTGCGCGGAGACGTCGGCCTCGGTGCAGTGGGTCGCGACGCGGACCGAGCGGACGCCGAGGTCCCAGGCGCGCTGCAGGTCGTGGACCGTGCCGACGCCGGGCAGCAGCAGCGTGGTCAGCCGGGCGCGCTTCAGCACCGAGGCGGCCGCCTCGATCCACTCCCAGTCGCTGTGGGAGCCGGGGCCGTAGTTGACCGAGCCGCCGGCCAGCCCGTCGCCGTGCGCGACCTCGATCGCGTCGACGCCGGCCTCGTCGAGCGCGCTCACGATGCGCTTGACGTCCTCGGGGGTGATCCGGTGCCGGACGGCGTGCATGCCGTCGCGGAGGGTGACGTCCTGGACGAAGACGGGGGTGCTCATCGGTCGCTCTCCTTGTCCTGCGCCGCCGCAGCGATCCTCTCGGCCATCTGCAGGGCGGCCGAGGTCATGATGTCGAGGTTGCCGGCGTACGCCGGGAGGTAGTGCGCCGCGCCCTCGACCTCGAGGAACACCGACACCTGGTGGGTCGGGCGCGCCGCACCGTCCTCGAGCAGGGTGTGAACCGGCTGGTCCGCCGGGATCTCGGTGATCTGCACGTGCTGCTTGAGCCGGTAGCCGGGGACGTAGGCAGCCACGTCGGCGACCATCTTCTCGATCGACTGCCGGATCTCCGCCTCGAAGTCCGGGCGGGTCGACGGATCGGGTGCCTGGACCAGCGCGAAGACGGTGTCGCGCATGATCAGCGGCGGCTCGGCGGGATTGAGGATGATGATCGCCTTGCCGCGCTGGGCACCTCCGACCTGGGTGATCGCCGCCGAGGTCGTCTCGGTGAACTCATCGATGTTGGCGCGCGTGCCGGGCCCAGCGCTCTTGGACGCGATCGAGGCGACGATCTCGGCGTAGGCGACCGGGACGACGCGGCTGATCGCGGCGACGATCGGGATCGTCGCCTGGCCCCCGCAGGTGACCATGTTGACGTTCGGCGCGTCGAGGTGCTCCTCCAGGTTGACCGCGGGGATGACGTAGGGGCCGATCGCGGCCGGCGTCAGGTCGATGAGCCGCTTGCCGAGCGGCGCGAGCTTGGCGGCGTTGTGCTCGTGGGCCTTGGCCGACGTGGCGTCGAAGACGATCTCGATCTCGTCGAACCCCGGGAGCGCCATCAGCCCGTCGACGCCCTCGTGGGTCGTCGCGAACCCGAACCGGGCGGCGCGGGCGAGGCCGTCGGACTCCGGGTCGATGCCGACCATCGCACCCATCTCGAGATGCTGGCTGGTGCGCATGACCTTG
Source organism: Nocardioides sp. CER19 (assembly GCF_029846275.1). Taxonomy (GTDB): domain Bacteria; phylum Actinomycetota; class Actinomycetes; order Propionibacteriales; family Nocardioidaceae; genus Nocardioides. Next base: position 516,242 of record NZ_JARVWS010000001.1, on the reverse strand, counting down.
ATCATCAGGTCGGTGCCGATGTTGCCCGAGCCGATGATGGCGACCTTCGTCTTGCTCACCGCGCTGGTCATGCGTTCTCCTCGGAGGGGAAGGTGGCCGAGACGGTGCCCAGCCCGGAGATGGCGACGGCGACCTCGGCGCCGGGGGTGATGGCGCGCATCGGCCCGAGCGCGCCCGACAGGACCACCTGGCCGGCGCGGAGCGGGTCGCCGAGGTCGCGCGCCTTCTGCGCCAGCCAGACGACTGCGTTGACCGGGTCGCCGAGGCAGGCGGCCCCGTTGCCGGTGGAGACCTCCTCGCCGTCGACGGTCATCGACATGGTCACCTCCACGGGCGCCACCTCGTCGAGGGTGCGCCGCTCGGTCCCGAGCACGTAGACGCCCGAGGAGGCGTTGTCGGCCACGGTGTCGCCGAAGCTGATGTCCCAGTCGGCCACCCGGCTGCCGCACACCTCGATCGCGGCGACGGCGTAGTCGATCGCCCCGGTCACCTGCTCGCGGTCGAGCGGCCCGTCGGCGAGGTCGTCCTTCAGGACGAACGCGACCTCGGCCTCCGCCTTGGCCTGCAGCACGGTCCCGAACGGGATCGCGTCGCCGTCGCCGTAGGCCATGTCGTCGAACAGGACCCCGAAGTCGGGCTGGTCGACGCCGATCTGCTGCTGCACGGCAGCGGAGGTGAGGCCGATCTTGCGGCCGACGACGGTCGCACCCTCGGCGAGGCGGGCCTCGACGTTGAGCCGTTGGACGGCGTACGCCGCCTCGATGTCGTCGCGCCCGATCAGGTCGCGCACCGGCGCGACCGGCGTACCGGTGGCGGCGGCCTCGCGCAGCCGGGCCGCGGCCTCGAGGACGGCGGTCCGGTCGGCCGTCGTGGGGGTGTCTGTCATGGCGCCCACCCTCCCCGGCCGTCGGGCACCTCGCCACGGATCCGTCCCACTCAGTGGAACGTAGGATCCGTCCATGACCGGCGAGCTCGGACCCAACCTCGACACCGTCCTCGGCAAGGCGGTGGCGATCCTGCGGTCCTTCACACCCGAGGACCAGGTCCTGCCGCTCGCGGAGCTGGTGCGGCGCACGGGTCTGCCCAAGGCCTCGGCCCACCGCGTCGCCGCCGACCTCGTCGGCCACCAGCTGCTCGACAAGGTTCCGGGCGGCTACCGGCTGAGCGGCGGGATGTTCGAGCTCGGCATGCGCGCGTCGGCCGAGCGGACCCTGCTCGAGCTGGCGATGCCGTTCCTCCAGGACCTCTACGAGCGGACCCACGAGACCGTGCACCTCGGCGTCACCGACGGGCACGCGGTGGTCTACGTCGCCAAGATCGGCGGCCACCGGCAGGCGCCCGCGCCCTCCCGCGTCGGAGGCCGGATGCCGCTGCACTGCACCGCCATCGGCAAGGTGCTGCTCGCGCACGCCGGCCCGGAGGTCCGCAAGTCGGTGCTGACCGGCCCGCTGGAGCGGCGTACGCCGCACACGATCGTGGCGCCCGGACTGCTGCGCCGCCAGCTCGACGCCGTCCTGGAGACCGGCATCGCGTTCGAGCGCGAGGAGTCCACCCCAGGCCTGCTCTGCGTCGCGGCGCCCGTGCTGGACTTCGACGGCCACACCGCCCTCGCGGGGATCAGCGTCACCGGGCCGGTCGGGCGCTACCGCCCCGAGAGCCACGCGACCGCCGTCCGCGCGGCGGCCCAGGCGCTGGGCAGCGTCGTCAGCCGCGGTCGTTCCGGTCGTCCCGGTCGTTCCGGGTGACGGGACGCGACGGTGGCCCGTCGGCGCCCGGCCGCCACACACTGGCGAGGTGACCACCAGCAACCAGATCGAGGTCCCCATCGAGCCGAGCGTCTACCGCACGGTGATGGGGCACTACCCCACCGGCGTCGCCGTCGTCACCGGCTTCGACGAAGGGCAGCCCGTCGGCATGGTCGTCGGCACCTTCACCGCCGTCTCGATGGAGCCTCCGCTCGTCGCCTTCATGCCGCAGCGGACGTCGAGCACCTACGCCCGCCTGGCCCGCGCCGAGACGCTCTGCATCAACGTGGTCGCGGCCGACCAGCTCGAGCTGTGCCGCACCATGGCCGGCCGCGGCGAGGACAAGTTCGCCTCCGTCGAGTGGTCGCGGAGCGAGCACGGCGCGCCCCACCTCACCGACGCCGTCGCGCACGTGCACTGCCGCGGGGTGCAGCAGGTGGACGCGGGCGACCACTGGATCGTGTTGTGCGAGGTGCTCGCCATGGAGGTCACCCGCCCGGTCACGCCGCTGCTGTTCTTCCAGGGCTCCTACGGCCGCTTCGCCGACGTACCCGCCGCTCGCCTGACCGACGAGGAGCTCGTCGACCACGGCTGGTGGAGCTATACCTCCGACTTCCCGATGTGAGCGGCCCGGGGCAGCGGTGAGTGCTCGACCATCCGCCGCCACCACACCCGTGATGACTCCCCGCCGCCGGAGCCCCAACCACACCAGAAACGCCAGAGCCCCCAGCCGAACGGCTGGGGGCTCTGACGCGCGACTCAGGCGACCGGCACCTCGTGCATGATCCCCGGGGGGCGGTTCTTCGTCTCGGGGTGCACCTGGTGGCCCCAGATCTGGGTCTTGGTGTAGACCCGCGGCACCCAGTCGGGCGTGATCTCGAGGCCGTCGTAGCCGTACTCGATGTGGAAGGTCGACGGCGTCGTGCAGTAGAACGACACCATCTGGTCGTTGGTGTGGCGGCCGATCGACAGGGTCTCGGGGACGTCGAACTCCTCGAGACGGTCGTAGGCCCATCCCATGTCGTTGATGTCCCTCACCTGCAGCATCAGGTGGTTGAAGCCGGCGACGCCCGGCGGGCACTCGCCCAGCGCGAGCGTGTGGTGCCGCGCGTTGACGTGGTAGAACCGCGCGTTGATCCGGCCGGGCTCGATGATCTTGTCCGAGAGCTCGAAGCCGAGCACGCCGTGGAAGAACTCGTGGCCCGCCTCGATGTCGGGGAGCAGGAGCAGCACGTGGCCGAGGCCCTGCTGGCCGGTGACGAAGCCCTGCATCCCGCGGCCGGTGCGGAACGAGTTCGACGTGGTGACCTGGCCCCAGGCGACCTCGTGCGGGTTGCCCCACGGGTCGGTGAACTGCACGAGCCTGTCGACGGACCGTGCCTCGGCGAGCTCGGCCGAGCCCCAGGAGGCGGTGACGCCGACGGCGGCGAGCTTCTCGACGACGGTGTCGAGGTCCTCCTCGTGGTTGACGAGCCAGCCGTAGTACTCGACCTTGTCGGCCTCGCCGGGGTGGATCTGCAGGCGCCAGTCGGCGTCGTCGAACTTGAGCCGTACGGCGCCGTCGGGGCCGTCCGGCGCGACCATCGCGCCGAGGAAGTCGCCGCCGAAGCGGCGCCAGTCCTCCGAGCGCGGTGAGGTCACGCCGAGGTAGCCGAGAGCGGTGATCAACATGGTTGTCTCCTCGAGGTGTGCGGGTCAGACGAAGAGGGCGGGGTTGGACTCGCCGGTCAGGTCGTCGGAGGCCCAGGCGGTGTAGATGTTGTGCTGGATGTTGCAGATGTGCACCTGGGCGACCTGCAGGTCGCGCCAGTAGCGCTCGAGCGGGAACGACGTGTGGATCCCGGAGCCGCCGGCGGCGGTCTTGAAGAGGCTGTCGACCGCGTCGACGGCGCGGCGGGTCGCCCGCGCCTGGTCGCGGCGGAACGTGAGCCGCTGGCGGCGGCTCACCTCGCCGCCCTTGGCGACGAAGTCGTAGAGCTCGCTGGTCGACGTGAGCAGGTGCGAGCGCGACGCCGCGATCTCGGCCGCCGCCTCGGCGTAGGAGAACAGCTGGATCGGGTCCTGCTTGGCGATGTTGCCGTCCGCCGACACCCGCCCGCCGAGGTAGTCCTTGAACGCGGCCAGGGCGCCCTGCGCGATGCCTTGCGTCGCGGCGCCGATGGCCGCCGAGAACATGAGCGGGAACTTGAGCCGGTAGAGCGCCTTGCCCTCCTGTCGGTGCTCGTAGGCGCCCGCGTTCATCGCGGTCCCGTCGACCACGCGGTAGTCCGGGATGAAGACGTCGGTCATCCGGACGTCCTTGGAGCCGGTACCGAGCAGGCCCATCACGTTCCACGAGTCGGCGACGATCTCGTAGTCGGAGCGCGGGATGACGAAGTGCCGGATGTCCGGCGGCCCCGGCTTGGCGTCGGGTCCGTGGTCGACGATGCCGCCGAGGATGACCCACCGGCAGTGGTCGGTGCCGCTGGAGTAGGGCCACTGTCCGGTGAAGAGGAAGCCGCCGTCGACCGGGACGGCGCGCCCGATGGGGGCGTACGGCGACGCCGCCCAGGTGTCGGGGTCCTGGCCCCAGATCTCCTCTTGGAGCTTCGGGTCCATCATCGCGATCTCCCACGGGTGGACGCCGACGACGCCGCCGACCCAGCCGGCCGACGGGGCCGCGATCGCGGTCTCCATCGCCGCCTCGAGGAACTCGGCGGGGTGCGCCTCGTGGCCGCCGTACTCCTTCGGCTGCAGCATCCGGACGATGCCGCTCTCCCGCAGCGTCTGCGCGGTGAGGTCGGTGAGCCTCCCGCGGCGGTCGCTCTCGGGTGCTTCGCGGCGCAGGGTGTCGGCCGCCTTGTGGATGTTGTCGATGACCTCGTGCATGGCCCCTTCTCTCGGCTCAGGCGCTTGGGCGTTCTGGAACGATCGCTACAGGAACGCTAAGAACGTGTGGCGCGGCTCACAAGCGAGCCGTGCCGCGGACAGGAACGACTGCTCAGTAGGTGAAGCCGGGCGGCAGCGGCGCCCCGAAGCGCTGCGCGCCCCAGCCCTGGTAGACGGCCTCGGTGATGTTGCAGATGTGCGTGGCGGCGACGTGGAGGTCGCGCCAGACGCGCTCGACCGGGTGACCGCTGTTCATCGAGCCGGAGCCCGCGAAGCGGAAGAGGTCGTCGACCGCGGCGACGCAGCGCGAGGTCGCCCGTACCTGGTCGCGCCGGAACGCGATGCGCTGCTCGGTGTCGATGTCAACGCCGCCCTCCACCTGTTCGTGGAGTCGCGCGACGATCGACTGCTGGTGGCAGATCGACGCCTCGACGTCGGCCCGGGCTCGGGCGAGCGCGTCGAGCTGGAGCGGCGAGGTCTTGGCGACGGTGCCGGCGGTGGAGATCCGGGACGCCATCGTCTCCTCGAAGACCGCCAGCGCGTTGCGGGCGATCCCGAAGGTCCCGGCCGCGATCGCCGCGGGGAACATCAGCCCGAAGCCCATCTGGTAGAGCGGCGTCTCGGGCCGGCGCTCCTTCGCGTAGGTGTAGTCGTACATCTGCTCGGCCCAGCTCACGCGGTGCTCCGGGATGAACGCGCCGTCGACGATGACGTCCTTCGAGCCGGTGCCGCGCAGACCGAGCACGTTCCACGAGTCGGGGACGACCTCGTAGCCGGACCTCGGCAGCACGACGTGGCACATCCGCCCCGGCGCGACCGGCGCGCCGGACTCGTCGGCCAGCAGCCCGCCGAGGATGATCCAGCGCGCGTGGTCGGTGCCGGTGGAGTAGGGCCAGCGGCCGGTGAAGCGGTAGCCGCCCTCGACCGGCACGAGCCGGCCGAACGGCGCGTACGGCGACGCCACCCAGACCTCCGGGTCGGCGCCGTAGATCTCGTCCTGGACCAGCGGGTCCATGATCGAGATCTGCCACGGGTGGATGCCGACCACGCCCGCGACCCAGCCGGCCGACGGGTGGGCCTCGCCGACGGCCATGACCCAGTCGAAGAAGTCGTTCGGGTGGGCCTCGAAGCCACCGAGGTCCTTGGCCTGCATCAGCTTCATGCCCTCCGACGCCCGGAGGATCTCGACCGTGCGGTCGGTGAGCCGGCCGAGCTCGTCGGAGGACAGCGCCTCCGCCCGCAGCTCCTCGGCGGAGGCGGTGATGTGGTGGACGGACGCGTGCACGTCAGGCTCCCTTCGCGCGGTCGCGGACGACCTTGGCCAGGGTCACGGCGACGACGAGGCCGAGACCGTAGAAGACGTTCTGGATCCAGGTGTCGTAGCCCAGGAGCTGCAGGCCGAGGATGCCGGTCTGCAGGAAGTAGATGGCCACGAGGGTGCCGAGCGGGTTGAACATGCCCGGCTGGATGACGGCGGTGCCGAGGAAGACGGCGGCGAGGGCCGGCAGCAGGTACGACGACGACGTGCTGTTGTCGAACGACCCCACGCTGGCGACGATGAGGATCCCGGCGAAGGCGGCCAGGACGCCCCCGGCGACGTACGCGCCGAAGCGGATGGGGGCGACCCGCACCCCGGCCAGCCGCGCCACCTCCGGGTTCGCGCCGATGAAGATCATCGAGCGCCCCAGCGGCGTCCAGGCGAGCAGGTAGGCGAGCACGAGCGCGAGTCCGACGCCGTAGTAGAACGCCACCGGCATGCCGAGCACCGAGGTGGTGGCGAAGGACTTCAACCCCGGGCTGCTCATCGACACGTAGTTGTTGTGGCTGACCATCTCCGCCACGCCCATCCAGACCGTGCCCATGCCGAGGGTGACGACGAACGACGACACCCCCATCACCACGACGAAGAACGCGTTCGCGGCGCCGGCGAGGGCGCCGACGCCGATGGCCGCCAGGCAGGCGAGGACCGGGTTGACGTCGTGGAGGCCGCCGAGCACCGCCGCCGTGGTGGCCGAGATGCCCATGACGGAGGCGATCGAGAGGTCGAACTCACCGACGACGAGGGTGATGACGGCCGACATCGCGAGGAAGACCAGCACCATCGCCTGCATCGAGCCGAAGATGCTGCGGAACGTGCCGGTGGTGTGGAAGAGGCCGCCGGGCACGGCGAACCAGAAGTACGCCGCCATGGCGGCCCAGACGACCAGGAGCGAGTACTTCGCGGCCGGGTTCTGCAGCCAGGCCGGGCGTCTTCTCGGCTCGGTCAGCTGCTCGGGGGCGGCCGCGACCGCGGTCGCCGGCAGCTGCTCGGTGTCAGACATGGAGGGCTCCTGTCTCGGTGTCGACGGTGGAGGGGGCGGTGGTCGGGACGCCGTAGATCGCCTCGAGGACGTCGTCGGGGTCGGAGGTGCGCAGCTCGCGCGGCGGCCGCCCGGGATGGAGGACGAGGATCCGGTCGCACGTCTCGACCAGGTCGGTGGGCTCTGTGCTCACCAGCAGTACGCCGGCCCCCGCCGCGGCCGTCTCGCCGACGGTGCGCAGGAGGTCGGCGCGTGCGCCGACGTCGACGGCCTGCGTCGGCTCGTGCAGCACCAGCAGGGACGGCTCGACCGAGAGCCACTTCGCGAAGAGGACCTTCTGCTGGTTGCCGCCGGAGAGCTCGCGGACGAGCGCGCCGGGACCGCGCGACCTGATCCCGAGACCGGTGATGGCCCGGGCCGCGAGGCGGTCCTGCCAGCCGCGCCGGACCAGCCACGGCCTCCCCCGGCGGCGCATCGTGGGCAGCGCGAGGTTGTCGCGGACGGACAGCTCGACGGCGAGGCCGTCGGTGATCCGGCGCTCGGGCACCAGCGCGATGCCGGCGTCGAGGCACTGGGGCACGGTGGCGCGGGCCAGGTCGACCCGGGCGCGCGACGTGACGACGCTCCCGGCGCCGCGCCTGGCGCCGCCGAGGAGGTACGGAAGCTGCTCGAAGCCGGTGCCGGGCAGCCCCGTGATCCCGACGACCTCGCCCTCGGCGACGGTCAGGTCGAGCGGGTCGTGGCCGTCGATCCGTACGCCGACGACCTCGGCGGCCGCGCTGGCCTCCGGGCGCACCGCGGGGGACCGGACGACGGCGTCGACGGTCGAGCCGAGCATCAGGCGGGCCAGGTCGGCCTCCGTCAGGCCGGCGGTGTCGAGCCCCTGACCGACCACTCGACCGTCGCGCAGCACCGTGACCCGGTCGGCGAGGGCGAGCACCTCCTCGAGGTTGTGGCTCACCATCAGCACCGAGGTCCCGGGGGCGACGATCCGGCGCAGCACCTCGTGGGACCGCGCCAGCTCCTCGCGCGGCAGCGCCCGGGTCGCCTCGTCGAGGATGACGAGGCCTTCGCCCGGCACCGCGTCGCGCAGTGCACGGGCGATGGCGACGCCCGCGCGGTGGGAGGCGGGAAGATCGCCGGCCGGCGCATGAGGATCGATGTCGAGCCCGAGCCGGCCCAGGGTCTCCCGGGCGACCCGGTCCTGGGCCCGCCAGTCGATCCGTCGGCTCACGTGCGTGCGCTTGAACCCGCCGATGCCGATGTTCTCGCTCACGCTCAGGTGGTCGACGAGACCGAGGTCCTGGTGGACGACCGAGACGCCCGCGGCCTGGGCGGCCCGCCACTGGACCGGAAGGCTGAGGGCCTTCCCGTCCACGGCGAGCTCCATACCCGCGTCCGGGGCGTGGTAGCCGGTCAGGATCTTGACCAGCGTCGACTTCCCGCAGCCGTTCTGCCCGATGAGGGCGTGGATCTCGCCCGGCTGGACGACCAGCGTGGCGTCGTCCAGCACCCGCGCGGCGCCGTACGTCTTGCTCGCGTGGCGCGCTTCCAGCCGTGGCGTCGGCATCGTTACTTCACGCCCCAGGCGGTGAGGAAGGCGTCCTTGAACGAGTCGTCGCCGAACCACGAGGTGGTGAAGTAGCTGGCCTGGTCGAGCGTGAGGTCGTTGACGTTGTCGGGGGTGAAGGCCCGGGTGACCATCGTGTCTCCCTTGCGGACCTCGTCTCCCGCCAGGAGCTGCTCGAGGGCGTTGACGAGCTTCCAGCCCTCGTAGACGACCGACGTGCCGAGGTCGACGGCCTGGTCCCCGGACTTCAGCCGCTGCAGGCCGGCCAGGTCCGAGCTGCTGGAGATGACGGTGACCTTGTCCGCCAGGCCGGCGGACTGGACCCCCTGCATGGCCGGCGGGACGAAGCTGTCCACAGGGACGATCAGGACGTTCGTGTCCGGGTGCTGCAGCAGCGCGGCCGACACGGCGCCGGGCATCTTGTCGATGTTCGCGGTGGCGAAGTCGGTGCTCGCCAGCCCGCACGACGGGCACAGCTTCTTGAAGCGGTCGATGCCTGCGTCGCTGGCGTCGGTCGTCGTGGTGGAGTCGGTGAGACGCAGCCACAGGGCGTTGGTGTCCGCGCCGCCGTGCGCCAGCGCGCTCTCGCTGAGGGCGCCGTAGAGCTCGTTGACCCGTGGGGTGTTGTCGTAGAACGCGAGCGTGGTCGACGGCTTCTTGTCCGCGGGCGCCGCGACACCGCCCAGGAGCACGGGGATGCCCGCCTTCTCGACCGCGTCGAAGGCGGCACCGGCCATGTCGTAGTCGATGAAGCTGGCGATCACCGCGTCGTAGCGGCGGTCGACGGCGCGCTGCAGGCAGTCGGCGACGACCGTGGGCGTGAACTTGCCGTCGCAGATGTCGCTGGTCGCGCCGACCGCCTTGAGAGCCTCGCCGGCACCGACGGCGCCGCCGTGGATGACCGGGATGTTGTCGCCGAGGGCGACGAAGAGGACCTTCTTGCCGGCCAGGTCGACCGGCTTCGAGAGCGCCGGCTCCTTCGGGTAGCTCGCCGCGGTGAGGGGGGCGGCGAGCTCCTCGAGGTGGCTCTTGGCCTGCTCGATGCCGGCGGTCGGGTCCTCGGCGCTGCTGCCGGCGGACGCACCGGGGGCGTCGTTCTGGGCACAAGCACCGAGCAGTGCCAGCGAGGCGACGACCGCGCCCAGCGCGGCGGCGCGCCGGCGGCGGTTCGTGGGGGTGCGGGACATGACTGACCTCTCCTCGGGTTCGCTGTCCGGGACGTGACGACCATCACGTCACTCAGTGGGACGAACGCTACGGAGGCGTCGGACGGGCGCAAGGACTTTGCCGTCCGTACGCGGGGGAGCGTGCCGCGGAGTGGAAAACGGCTGCTGGAACGACCATTCCGTGCCATCCGGGGAAACACGGCATTGGCGTCCGGCGAGATACGGCCGGGAGGCTCCTCGTCATGATCCCGTCCCCGACCGCCTCGGCAACGGCCGAGCGGACCCTTCCGGGCCGCACCCTGCTCCTGCTGGGTGCCCTGACGGCGGTGGCGCCGCTCGTCACCGACCTCTATCTCCCGGCGCTCCCCCAGCTCGGCGACGCCTGGGGCGCCGACGACGCGACGACCCAGCTGACGATGTCGGTCTGCCTGATCGGGCTGGCGCTGGGTCAGCTGGTGGCTGGCCCCCTCTCGGACCGGGTCGGTCGGCTGCGACCCCTGCGGTGGGGCATCGGCGTCCTGGCGGTCACCTCGTTCCTCTGCGCTCTCGCTCCCGACGTCGGCACGCTGATCGTGCTGCGCGCGATCCAGGGCCTGGCCGGCTCGGCCGGCGTGGTCATCGCCCGCGCGATCGTGCGCGACGTCTACGAGGGCGAGCGCGCCGCGCGGGTCTTCTCCGAGCTGATGCTCGTGACGGGTCTGGCCCCGGTGCTCGGGCCGGTGCTCGGCGGCCAGCTCCTGCGCGTGACCGACTGGCGCGGCATCTTCGTCGTGCTCGCGCTCCTCTCCACCCTCCTGCTGGTCGCGGTGCTGACCCGGCTGCCGGAGACGAGGACCGGGGTAGCGCAGGTCGGGGGCAGCGACCTGCGCCTGCTCCTGCGCGACCGCCGGTTCACGCGCTACCTCGGGATGTCGGCGGCGTTCGGGGTCGTCCTGTTCGCCTACATCTCGATGAGCTCCTTCGTCCTGCAGGACGGGTACGGCGTCTCAGCGTCGGCCTACTCGCTCGTGTTCGGCGCGAACGCGGTCGGCATGATCCTCGGCAGCCAGGTCAGTGCCCGACTGGTGGGGCGTACGGGCGCCGCGTCGATGCTGATCGCGGCGGTCGGGCTGATCGTCTGCTCGACCGCAGCGGTGGCCGCGGCCGGCGTCCTGGGCGCGCCCCTCGCCGTCGTCCTCGTGCCCCTGTGGCTGGTGCTGGTCGGCCTCGGAGCGGCCCTGGGCAACACGGTCGCGCTCGCCCTGCTGCCCCACCGGGAGCGGGCGGGCGCCGCGTCCGCTCTGATCGGGACCGCGCAGTTCCTGTTCGGCGCGGCGATACCGCCGCTGGCGTCATTGGGCGGCGCGTCCGCGGGCAGGATGGGCGTGACCATGCTGGCCGCCTCCGTCGTCGCCCTGGGGTGCCAGGTGGCGGCCTGCGCCGGCCGCCGGGACTAGGATCGGCTCCCCATGGCCAGGAAGACCAGCCGCACCCACGCTCAGGGAGAGGTGTCGCGGCGAGCCATCCTCGATGCGACCCTGCGCATCGCGAGCGAGCGCGGGTACGTCGGGACGACTGTCGCGCAGGTCAAGCGCGCCACCGGGCTGCCCGCGTCGTCCCTCTACTGGCACTTCAAGGACAAGGACGACCTGATCGCCGACGCGCTCGACCACGCGTTCGCGCTGTGGCACGAGCACTCGCCGCGCTGGGAGAGGGGCACGTCCGGCGAGTCGCTCGCGGCGTCCCTCGCCACCCACTTCAGCGAGGCGACCCGAGGCCTGGACCACGAGCCGGGCTTCTGGAGGATGGGCCTGATGATGTCGCTCGAGACCGGCCCCGCCGTCGGCTCGCAGGCCCGCACGCGGTTCCTCCGGATCCGCGGCCAGGCCAGCGACGTCGTCGGCGAGTGGTGGTCGGCGAGCGCCGATGCCCGCGACCGGCCGGTGCTCGTCCGGCTCACCATGGCCGCCCTCGACGGGCTCTTCATCGCGCACCAGTCCGACGGACAGGAGCGGATCGACCTCGTGGTGCCGCTCCTCGCCGAGGCCATCGCCGCGGTCGCCGGACGTCTGCACGAGCAGTCGCTCCCCACCGACCGGGAGGTCGCGCCCGCCCGCACCGAGCGCGTGCTCGGCGACGCCCGCACCAGCCGTGACCGGCTGCTCGACGCGGCGGCCGCGGTGGCCGCCGAGTCCGGCTACGAGGGGGCGTCGATCTCCCGCATCTGCGCCCGCGCCGGCCTGCCGCCCTCGTCCCTCTACTGGCACTTCAAGGGCAAGGACGACCTGCTCGCCGGAGTCGTCGAGCACTCCTTCCAGGAGTGGTCGGCACGGCAGCCGGCCTGGCTGCCGCCGACTCCCGGCACGCCGTGGCAGGACGAGCTGCGCAGCCACTTCGCCACGGCGCTGCGCTCCCTGCAGGCCGAGCCCGACTTCCTCCGGATCGGGCACCAGCTGCTCCTGCTCCGGCGCGATGACGCACCGGCCGGGCGCGCCCGGTTCCTCTCGGTGCGCCACCGCCAGCGCCTGATCATGACGGAGTGGTTCCGCGACGTGCTCGACATGCGCCCGGAGGACGCAGAGCGGCTCGCGGTGATGACGATGATCCTGCACGACGGGCTGTTCTTCTCCGACCAGCTCGACGAGCCCACGTGGGACGCTCGCGAGATGGCCGTCGTGCTCACCGGCGCCGTGGCGGGCGCGCTGGAGGCCTCACCCGAGCTGGCGTGAGATCGCCTCGGCGGTGCGGCGTACGTGCGTCACCGCGACCGCCGGGTTGAACTGGGTCGCCCGTCCCGAGACCGACACGGCCCCGACGGCACGACCGGCGCGTAGCACCGGAGCGGCGACGCATACCAGGCCGATGCTGACCTCCTCGCGGTCGAACGCGATGCGCTCCTGGTGGACCCGCCGCAGCTCGTTGAGGAAGCGGGCCGGGTCGACGTGGGAGTAGCGCGTCCGCCGGACGAGGCCGTTGTCGAGGACCGCGCCGATCGTGTCGCGATCGCTGAAGGCGAGCATCGCCTTGCCGAGCGCGGTGCACGCCGACGGCATCCGCTGGCCCACCGCCGTGGGGACGTCGACGGTGTCGCGGGCGATGATCTTCTCGAGGTAGACCACGTCGGTGCCCTCCAGGATGCCGAGCTGGACGACCTTGCCGGTCGCGACGAAGAGCTCGGACAGATGGGGCATCGCGACCTCTCGGAGGCCACCGCGGCGGCACATCGGGACGCTGTTGCCGAGCTCGAAGAGGCGACCGCCGAGGAGGTACTCCTTGCCGGCGCGCTCCACGAAGCCGGCCTTCTCCAGGTAGGACAGCAGCCGGAACGCCGTGGACTTCGGTACGCCGGCCAGCCGCGCGATCTCGCTGACGCCGAGGGCTCCGCGGGCATCGCGGAACGCGTCCAGCAGCTGGAGCGCCTTCGTGACGGACGGGACGGTCCGGTCGGACTCGTCGGCGGCCAGGGAGGCGCGGGTCGGGTTCTCGACGACAGCGGCGGTCATGTCGCTCTCTCCTTCTCCGCCACTGGTGCGTGACGGCGTTCACAGGGTGATGCGCGTCACTGTAACGATCGATACAGAGATAGGACAAGCGTTCTGCCGGGAAACAGTTCGGGGGACGCGGGCGAGGCGCCCGCGAATGGAACGAGCGCTCTGGAGAAAGATCTCCAGAGCGCTCGTGGGGCGGGGATCAGCGGTCGACGAAGTCGGCGACCATCTCGTTGAACTCCTCGGCGTGCTCGAGCTGCGCCCAGTGCCCGCACCTGTTGAGCAGCACCAGCCGCGAGTCCGGGATGGCCGCGCACAGCCTCAAGGAGTGCTCGAAGTGCACGACCCGGTCGTCCCGACCGTGGAAGAGCAGCGTCGGGACGGCGATCTCGGGCAGCCGGTGCGCGTCGACGAACGGTCGACGGCCGACTCCCGCGATGAAGTTCGCGAGGTGGTCGGGGCGTGACCGCGCCGTCTGGGACCGCTGCTGCGCGATGGCCGGGTCGGCCATCTCCTCGGAGAACGTCATGATCCGCACGAGCTCCAGCATCCGCTCCGGCGACGGGTCGACGTACGCGGCGTTGAGCACCTTGAGGCCCTCGGTGGGACCGTCCCCCGGTCCGAAGAGGACGGGGCCGGGTGAACCCGGACCCATGGTGACCAGGTGGGTGATGCGCTCTGCGTGGGTGTAGGCGAAGCGCAGCGCCGTCATCCCGCCCATCGAGTTGCCCACCAGCGCCGCTTTCTCGATGCCGAGGGCGTCGAGCAGCTCCACCGCTGCCCTGACGTGGTCCCGCTCGTCGACGGTGACGGCGTCGGAGGCTCCCCAGCCCGGCATGTCGGCGGCGATGACGTGGAACCGGTCGGCGAGCGCACGCAGGTTGTGCCCGAAGTTCGACCATCCGGTGGCGCCCGGACCGCTGCCGTGGAGGAGGAGCAGGGGATGCCCCTCACCAGCCTCGTTGACGTGGATCTTCCAGGTGGCTGTCTGCACCAGGCGGCTGGTGCTCTCGTAGGTGAGGTCCATGCGATCAGGCGCTGAGGACGAAGTCGCGCACCAGTCGGTTGAACTCGTCCGCGTGCTCGATCTGCGCCCAGTGGCCGCAGCGGTTGAGCAGCACCGCGCGCGAGTTCGGGATGGTCGAGACCAGCCGCAGGGTGTGCTCGAAGTGCACCACCCGGTCGTCGCGGCCATGGATGAGCAGCGCCGGGGCCGTGATGCCCTTCGCCTCCTCCCAGGTCGCCTGGTTGCGCACCGGGCCACCCTCGACGAACGACTTCAGGCCGTTGGCCAGGTGGTCGGGACGGGCCGCCGCGCCCGTCGCCCGCAGCTCGGCGAGCTCGTCGGTGGCGAACTCCTCGTCGAAGGCCATGATCTCGACGAGCTTCTTCATCGTCGCGGCCGTCGGGTTGGCGTAGCCCTCGAGCAGGATCTTGATCCCCTCGGTGGGCCCGTCGCCGGCGCCGAACATCGTCGGCGTCGAGATGAAGGCACCGGGGCCCATCGTGATCAGGTGCGAGACGCGGTCGCCGTGCCGGGCTGCGACGGCGATGGCGATCATGCCGCCCATCGAGTTGCCGACCAGGGCCGCGTTCTCGAGCCCGAGCGCGTCCATGAACTCGACGACCATGGCGACGTGGTCGTACTTGTCGGCGGTCGCGGCGTCCGACCTGCCCCAGCCGATGCAGTCGATGGCGAACACGTGGAAGCTCTCGGCCAGCGGGCCGATGTTGCTGCGGAAGTTGGACCAGCCGTTCGCGCCGGCCCCGCTGCCGTGGATGAGGATCACGGGGTGGCCGCTGCCGGCCTCGTTGTAGTGCAGCTTGCCCTGGGTCGGCAGCTCGACGAACCTGCTGGTGCTCTCTTCGGTCAGTTCCATGCCGACGAGTAGAGCGTCCCGGCGCGCGGCACAGGTAGGACGCTGTGCCAGCCGACGGGACGACCGACGGGATTCCGTCCGGTCCCCGATGCCAGGGTCGGCGCATGCCCATCTCCTTCGACCTCAGGGACACGCTTGCCCGTGCCGGGCTGTCCGGCACGCTCGCCGGACCGACCGAGCGGCGACGCTCCCTCCGCCGCGCACTGGAGGACACGCTCACCGGGACGCCGCTTGTCCTGCCGGGCGTCACCGATGCGCTGGGTGCGCGTCTGGTCGAGGAGGCCGGCTTCGAGGCGGCGTACGCCACGGGCGCGGGGTTGGCCAACGCCGGCTTCGGCATGCCCGACCTCGGGCTGGTGTCCCAGACGGAGGTCGTCGACCACGCCGCCCGGCTCGCGGACGCGATCCGGATCCCGCTCATCACCGACGCCGACACCGGGTACGGCGGCCCGCTCGCCGCCATGCGCACGGTCCGCCTCCTCGAGCGCGCCGGCGTCGCCGGCCTGCAGCTCGAGGACCAGGAGATGCCGAAGCGCTGCGGCCACTTCGACGACCACACGCTGATCCCCGCCGGGCACATGCAGACCAAGATCGCCGCGGCGTGCGAGGCGCGCACCGACGGCGAGCTCGTCATCATCGCCCGGACCGACGCCCGGTCGGCGTACGGCATCGAGGAGGCGATCGAGCGCGGCCGGGCCTATGTCGAGGCCGGCGCCGACGTGCTCTTCATCGAGGCACCGCGCACCGTCGACGAGCTCGCCCTGGTCGGCCGCGAGCTCGCCGGCACGCCCCTCGTCGTCAACGTCGTCGAGGGCGGCAAGACGCCACAGCTCAGACTCGAGGAGTACGTCGACCTCGGGTTCGGCGTCGTGCTCTACGCCAACTACCTGATGCGCTCCCTGCACCTCGCCGGGCGGGAGGCCCTGGCGCACCTGAAGGCGCACGGGGAGACCGCGTCGCGCGCCGACCGCATGGCCGGCTGGACGGAACGGCAGACGCTCTTCCGACTGCCGGCCTTCGCGGCCGCGCAGGCGCAGCTCGACCGAGAGCTGGGCGAGATCCGGTGACCGAGCAGCTGCAGATCCCCGGCCTCCCCCTCGAGACCGAGCTCCCCGCCCAGGTCGGCGTCCTGGTCCTCGGCGCCGGCCTGGCCGGCTGCGCCGCACTGCTCGCCGCCGCCGAGGCGGGCCGGTACGCGGTGCTGATCGAGAAGACCGGGTCCATCGGCGGGTCCACCGTGAGGTCGGCCGGGCTCTCCGCGTTCGCCGGCACCGACGAGCAGGCGGCCCAGGGCATCGCCGACTCCGTGGAGCTGCTCCGCAAGGACCTGCTCGAGGTCGGCAGGCACCGCAACGACGAGGCGCTGGTCGACCTCTACTGCGCCCGCCAGCTGGAGACCTACCGCTGGCTGCGGGAGCACGGCGTCGAGTACGGCGAGATCCACGCCGCCTCCGGTCAGTCGGCGCCGCGCAGCCACCCGAGCGACACCACTGGCATGCTCGTGCACCTGCTCAAGGCGGCGGGCCGGCTCGGCGCGCGCCTCGTCCTGGACGCACCCGCCCACCGGCTGGTCCACGACGGCACCCGCGTGACGGGTGTCGACGTACGGCGGCGCGACGGCTCCCTCCACCGGATCGCCGCCGATGCCGTCGTCCTCGCGACGGGCGGCTTCTCGATGAACCCCGACCTGCTCGCGCGGTTCGCCCCGCAGATGGAGCACGCCCTGCGTCAGGGTGGCGCCGGCAACACCGGCGACGGGCTGATGATGGCCATGGCGCTGGGCGCCGGGCTGCGGGACACGCCCTACATCAAGGGCACCTACGGGCACTTCCACACCGAGCACCCGGACGAGGACGGCACCGGCATCCTCGCCGTCTACAAGGGCGCGATCGCGGTCAACCGCGAGGGCCGTCGCTTCGTCGACGAGTCGCGCAACTACAAGGAGATCGGCGACGCCGCGCTGGCGCAGCCCGGCGTCACGACGTGGCAGGTCTTCGACTCCCGGACGATGTCCCTCTCCAACGACGAGGTGCCGATCTACGAGTTCGCCGGCCGCCGCCGCGCCGGGATGCTGCTCGAGGCGGACACGATCGCGGGTCTGGAGCGGCAGGTCGGCCTTCCCGACGGCGCACTGCAGCGCACGGTCACCGACTACAACGACGCGATCCGCGAGGGCCGACCGGACCCGCTCGGACGGGCCCACCTCTCGGGCGGTGTCGGCGAGCCGTTCGCGATCGAGCAGCCGCCGTTCTTCGCCCACCCGTCCGGGACCGTCGTGCTGGCCACCTACTGCGGGCTCACCGTCGACACCCGGCTGCGGGTCCTCGACTGGTGGGGCGAGCCGATCGAGCGCCTCTACGCCGCCGGTGAGCTCGTCGGCGGTCTGCACGGCGCCGGCTACATGACCGGGACGTCCATCGGGAAGGCCGGCATCTTCGGCCGGCTCGCCGGGACCCACGCGGCCGACGAGGAGAGTGAGCTCGAGTGGTGACCAGCCCCTTCGACCTGACCGGCCAGGTGGCCCTCGTCGTCGGTGCGGCAGCCGGCGGCCTCGGCGAGCAGGCCGCCCGCGCCCTGGCGCAGGCGGGTGCCACCGTCGCCGCCGCGGACCTCGCGCTGCGCAAGGACGACCTCGCCGCCACCGCCGAAGTCACCGGCGCCACCGTCCACGAGGTCGACGTGACCGATGAGACGAGCGTGAGCGCGCTCTTCGCTGACGTCGTCACGAGGCACGGCCGCCTCGACGTCGTCGTCAACGCGGCCGGCGTGATGCTCCGCAAGGCGTACGACCAGACCTCGCTCGAGGAGTTCGAGCGCGTCATCCGGGTGAACCTCACCGGCACCTGGCTGGTCGGCCGCGAGGCCGGCCGGACGCTCACCGCCCAGGGCCACGGCGGACGGGTCGTCAACCTCACGACCGTCTACGCCGAACGGGTCGGCCCGGTCCCGGAGTCGGCCTACTACTCCTCCAAGGCGGGCGTCGCCAACGTGACCCGCTCCCTCGCCAGCGAGCTCGGCCGGCACGGCATCACCGTCAACTGCCTCGCCCCCGGGGTCTTCTACCCGACCCAGATGACCGCCGCGCTCGGCGCCGACCCCGAGCGCCTGCAGTGGTTCGGGGACCGGACCATGCTCGGCCGGCTCGGCGACCCCGACACCGACTTCGCCGGCCCCCTCCTGCTGCTCGCGAGCCCCGCGTCGTCGTACATGACCGGCCAGGTCGTGTACGTCGACGGCGGCTGGTCCGCGTGGTGACGACCAACGAACCGAACACGAAGGACTGATGATGACCGAGAAGGCATTGCTCATGCTCGACTACCAGGTCGCGCTCTGCGAGGACGGGCCGCACCTGAAGGCGCCGCCGCTCCAGGCGCAGGTCGCCCAGCGTGACGTGCTCGCCACCGCCGAGCGGGTGCTGGAGAAGGCCCGGGCCGCCGGTGCGCTGGTCGTGCACGTGCGGCTCGCCTTCGACCCGTCCTACAAGCTGCGGACCAACCGCCTGCCCCGGTTCGATCCCTACGAGACCAACCGGACCATGCTGGCCGACTCCCCCGAGTCGCAGATCGTCAAGGCACTGGCGCCGATCGAGACCGAGCCGGTCGTCGACAAGGGGTGCGTCGACCCGTTCATCGGTACGCCGCTGCGCGAGCTGCTCGCCGCCGAGGGTGTCACCGAGGTGGTGCTCGGCGGCGTGGCCACCAACCTCGTCGTGGAGTCCGCCGCCCGGCACGCCTCCGACTCCGGACTCCAGGTGAGCGTCGTCGAGGACATGTGTGCCTCGTTCGCGCCCGAGCTGCACACCTTCGCGATGGAGAAGGTGCTGCCGCTGTTCGGCACCGTCACCCGCGCCGCCGACGTCACCTTCTGAGAGGACCCGCCATGACCAACACGCACACCTACGACGTCGTCGTCGTGGGCGGCGGCGTCGCCGGCCTCTCTGCCGCCGTCTCGGCCGCGGAGAGCGGTGCCCGGGTCGCCCTGCTCGAGCGCTCGACCGCGGCCGAGACCGGCGGCAACACCCGCTACACCGAGGCGTTCCTGCGCATGCAGTCCCTCGACGAGGTCGCCGACGGCTTCGAGGAGATCCTCGTCGACGACTTCATGGGCCACCCCGACCCGTCGATCGTCAACGACGCCGCGCTGGCTCCCGCCCGCCAGGAGCCGCTCTATCGCGCCACCCACACGGTCAACCCCGACTACGTCGCCACGCTGGCCGAGCAGGCGCCGCAGGCACTGCGGTGGATGGCCGGGCACGGGGTCCGCTTCGACTTCGTGCCGACGCCCTTCCTCACCCAGTCGACCACGCGGATGGCGCCGGTCGGCGGCGGTCTCGCGATCGTGGAGACGATGGGCCGCGCAGCCCGGGCACTCGGGGTGGAGTTCCACTTCGAGACGACCGCGCGACGGCTCACCGTCTCCGAGGCAGGGGTCGACGGCGTGCTCGCCCAGGGCCCGGACGGGTCAGCGCTCTTCCAGGGTGCGGTGGTCCTCGCCTGCGGCGGCTACCAGGGCAACTTCGAGATGATGGCCCGCTATCACGGCGACCGGGCGATGACGTCGCGTCCGGTCGCCCGCGGCGGCAACTACAACAAGGGCGACGGGCTCGAGATGGCGTTGGCGCTGGGCGCGGCGACCGCCGGCAACTTCTCCCTCTTCCACGCCGAGCCCGTCGACCCGCGCAGCGGCGAGCCGGAGGCGGCGATCTTCTGCTTCCCCTACGGCGTCCTCCTCAACAAGGAGGGCACGCGCTTCGTCGACGAGGCCCGCGGCACCGTGGACGCCTGGTACGAGCGCACCACCCGCTCGATCCAGGCCCAGACCGAGGGGATCGCCTGGGTGATCCTCGACCAGCAGGGCCTCGCGGTCCCGAACATCATGGCCGGCGTCCGGACCGACATCGCTCCGGTCACCGGCGCGACGATCGGCGAGCTCGCCGCCCGGCTGGGCCTGCCCGTCGGGACGACCGAGGCCACCGTGGCGGCGTACAACGCGGCGTGCCCGGACCCCGCCGGCTACGACCCGCTCGCCCCCGACGGCCTGGCCACCACCGGCCTGGTGCCGCCGAAGTCGAACTGGTCGCTGCCGCTCGAGCACGGCCCGTACGTCGCCTACCCGGTCATGGCGGCCAACGTGTTCACCTTCGGCGGACTCAAGACGACCGCCGACGCCGAGGTCGTGGACCGGGACGGCCGGCCGATGCGCGGTCTCTACGCGGCCGGCGAGCTCACCGGCCTCTACTACTCCAACTACACCGGCTCCACGTCCGTGCTCCGCGGCGCGACGTTCGGCCGGATCGCCGGCGAGCGAGCCGCGGCCCTCCGCGCCGCAGGTGCGTCCGTCGGTGACGGCCAGCCCCTCGAGGCAGGGGTGTGAGCGTGCGGATCTGGCACCAGTCCTTCACCGTGCTCGACCACGTCCCGCACTACCGCGACGCCCTCGCCCGGCACCTCCAGGCGCAGACCCAGCCGGGCACCGAGGTGGACCTGCACGGCATGAAGCCGGGGACGTACCCGTCGGACTACCCCGGCACCCACATCGGCTACGCCTACCTCGCCGGCCTGCACCGGGAGCAGTTCGTCCACGCGGCGCTCCGAGCGCAGGACGAGGGCTACGACGCGTTCTTCATCGCCACCATCCCCGACACCGCCTACGAGGAGGTCAGGACCCTCGTCGACATCCCGGTGGTCACGTTCGGTCAGACCTCGGTGCTGGCCGCTGCCCAGCTCGGGGACCGCGTCGGCATCGTCAACTTCATCGCCGCGCTGGAGCCGCAGCTGCGGCGCAACTTGCGCAACTACCGGCTGGACGCGCTCGTCGGGCCGATCCTGCAGGTGGAGGCCGCATTTCACGACGTGATGGCCGCCTACGCCGCGCCGGAGGGTCTCGTCGACGCCTTCGAGCGGGCCGCGCGGCGCGCCATCGCCGCCGGCGCGAACGTCATCGTGCCCGGCGAGGCCCCGCTCAACGTCTTCCTCGCCGACCAGGGCATCTCCCGGGTCGACGACGTACCGGTGCTCGACTCGATCGGGACCTGCGTCCGGATGGCCGAGCTGCGGGCGGCGCAGCACGCCGCGACCGGGCTCAGGCCGTCACGCGTCGGGTTCTACGGCGCGCAGCCCCGGCGCGAGCTCGTCGACGCGGCCCGGGCGTTCTACGGCACCCCCGCGGCACTGGCATGACGACCTGGGACTCCGAGGTCGACGTCGCTGTCGTCGGCGGCGGCGCGTGCGGCCTGATGACGGCGCTGCGCGCCGCCCGGAACGCCGACCTGGTGGTCGCCGTCTTCGAGAAGTCGAGCCGCGAGGGCTGCAACGCGGCGATCTCCTCGGGCTCCCTGGCCGCCGGCGGCACCCGCTTCCAGGCCGCGGCGGGCATCGTCGACTCGCCGCAGGCACACGCCGACGACATCCTGCGTGCGAGCGGCGACGAGGAGTGGCGGCCCGTGGTCGAGGCCGTGTGCGCGGTCGCCCCCCTGTTGGTCGAGTGGATCGCTGACACCGGCTACCCCGTCGAGATCGGCGCCGACATGCCCCGGGCGGGCATGTCGGTGCCCCGGCTGCACACCGACGTGGGGCGGCTCGGCGGCGGCCGGCTGATCCGCCACCTCCGCGCCCTGGTCGACGGCCACGACAACGTGGCCTTCGTCGACGAGGCGCCGGTCGCCGAGCTGGTCGTCGTGGACGATCGCGTGGCGGGGGTCGTGGTCTCCCAGAACGGCTCGCTGCAGCGGGTACGTGCCCGCGCGGTCGTCCTCGCCGCCGACGGTTTCGCCGGCAGCCCGGCGCTGGTCAAGGAGCACCTGGCCCACCTGGGCAACCCGTTCTACGGCGGCGTGTCCACCTCGACCGGTGACGCCCTGCCGTGGGCGCTCGCGCTGGGGGCGCAGGTGCGCAACATGGGCGCCGGCCTGCGCTCGGGACTGGTCGTCGTCGACCACGGGACCCGCGTCTCTCCCGCCCTGCAGTTCAACGGCGCGGTCCTCCTCGACACCACCGGCCGTCGGTTCGTCGACGAGGAGTCCAAGGGCTACTCCTCGCTCGCGGGCGTCCTCCAGGCCCAGCCCGGCGAGCGCGCCGCGATGGTGTGGGACGCGACCGCGATGGCCGCCACCCGCACCTCGGAGATGATGCGGGAGTGCCTGGCCGCGGGGGCGATCCGCGACCTGGCGACACTGCCGGAGCTCGCGGCCGCGCTGGCCCTGCCGGTCGCCGACGTCGAGCGGGCGATAGCCCCGCTTCCGGGGCGCCGCCCGCTCGAGGCGCCGTACCATCTGGCCTGGGTGACCCACGGCCTGCTCACCACCCAGGGCGGCCTGGTGGTCTCTCCGGCCGGCGAGGTCCTCGACGCCACCGGCACCCCGATCCCCGGGCTCTTCGCCGGCGGCGGCACCGCCTGCGGTCTCGCCGGGCCGTCCTCCGACGGCTACCTGTCGGGCAACGGCCTGCTCGCCGCCTTCGGGACGGGCTGGATCATCGGCGACCGGCTCGCGGAGGGCTGACGCTCAGCTCGCGACCGGGAGCGGTGCCTCCTCCGCGGCCTCGACGTCCTCGGCCTCCATGGCGTCGCTGCTGTTGAGCCCGCGGTAGGTGGCGTGCAGCAGGGTCACCGTGACCGCCGAGACGAGCAGCACCACGCCGTAGAGCCGGTAGAGCTCCTCAGGCGTGAAGCCGTGCGCCTGGAGGAACGTCGCGATGTTGGGCGCGAAGAACGCCACGATCCGGCCGACGCCCATCATCATGCCGACGGCGGCGGCACGGATCGCGAGCGGGTAGATCGACGGGCTGATCGCGTAGTAGGCAGCGACGCCGCCGTTGACCGCCAGGCCGACGAGCACGGCGAGGACGAGCACCATCGTCCGGTCGGTGAAGTTCGCGGCGAAGGCGAAGAAGATGCCGAAGCCCGCGAGCGCGATCAGCGCGGTCACGAGCCGCGGGTGGAGCCTGCGTGCCGCCAGCGCGAAGAGCAGCGCCCCGATCACGCCGCCGGTCGCGACGAGCGACTGGGCGCGGATGCCGAAGTCGGGGTTGCCGGTGGTCTCGGTGACCAGCTTGGCGGTGAGGCCGTTGGCGAAGTAGAACGCGCCGATCATCAGGGCGTACGAGATCCAGAGGAGGAGCGTGCGGGGCAGCATGATCCCCCGCCACATCCCGCCGGCGCCGGTGCGCTGCGCGACGAGGTCGACAGGGGCGGGCAGCGCGCTGGCAGCCGGGACGCCGACCTTGGCCGCGATCCGGTTGTAGGACTCCAGCGCGCCGGCCGGGCGCTTCTCGACGAGGTAGCCCACGGACTCGGGCAGCGCGACGGCGGCGACGAGCAGCAGCACGGCGGTCACCACGGCGGAGAAGAAGAACGGGCCGCGCCACGTGAACGAGTCGATCAGCTGCACCGACAGGAAGCCGCCGATCGCCGCACCCAGCGGCAGGCCGATCCCGTAGACGCCCATCACGGTGCCGCGGCGCCGCTGGTTGGCGTACTCGGCCACCAGCACGCTCACGCTGGGGACGATCGCACCCAGGAACAGGCCCCCGAAGAAACGGAACGCGAGGAAGGTCCCGAAGGAGGGCGCGAGCCCGCTCAGGACCATCCCGACGACGATGAGCGCCAGCGCGCCGAGGATGTGCTTGCGCCGGCCGATCCGGTCGGCGATCGGGCTCAGGAAGACCGCGCCGACTCCCATGCCGAGGGTGCCGAACGAGGCGACCAGGCCCTGCTCGCTCGAGTCGAGACCCCAGTGCGCCGTGAGCGCCGGGAGCGTGTACGAGGTGATCAGGATCTCGTACCCGTCGATCATCGTCAGCAGGATGCAGATCGCGACGACCAGCCCTTGGAAGCGGGTCATCGGGTTGTTCCGGATGGCGTCTCTGAGGTCCATGCGCTCTCCTCCACGTGCATTTAATGCACGGTCATGTGCGAATGTCGCACAGCGTGACTGCCATCACAGGACCTTGTCAAGAGGCTGCTGACCGACTGCTCGCGGCCCGGGGCGCCTCGACGCCCTACGCTTCGGCGCATGGAATCCGCCCGCCCCGCCGTCGGCTCCCAGACCCTCGCCCGGGGCCTGCGCGCCCTCGAGCTGGTCGCGACCGCCCGCGACGGCGCGACGATCCAGGAGATCGCCACCCGGCTCGACGTACACCGCTCGATCGCGTCGCGCCTGCTCGCGACCCTCGCCGACTTCGGCCTGGTCGTGCGCAGCGAGGACGGCCGCTACCGCACCGGCTCGGGGCTCGCGGCGCTTTCGGCCGGGATCCACGCCACGCTCCGGGCGGCCGCTGAGCCGCTCATGCGGGAGCTCGCCGAGGAGCTCAAGGCGACCATCTCGCTGCTGGTCGTGGAGGGCAGCGAGGCGGTCGCGCTGTCAGTGGTCGAACCGCCGGCGGCGTCCTACGTCCTGTCGTTCAAGACCGGGAGCCGCCACCCCATCGGGCGTGGGTCCGCGGGCGTCGCTCTCCTCGCCGCCCAGCCGGCCCTCGCGGGCGAGACCCCCGACGTCACCGAGGCGCGCGAGCGCGGCTACGCCGCCACGTTCGGCGAGGTCGAGCCCGGCGCGTACGGCGTCGCGGTGCCCCTGGCCGCCGCCGCGGGCATGCCGACCGCGTGCCTCAACCTGATCACCTACCGCGAGGACATCGCGACCTCGGCGGCGCCCGCGCTCGTCCGCGCCGCCGAGCGGATCGGCCGCTCCCTGGCCTGAGACGGCTTGACAGCGCTCCCGTGAGCGTGCTCACATGCTGCACAGGCGGGTGTAATTATCGCCCTCCTCCATGCAGATAGCGCACAGGAGCATCGGCCATGACCCTCACCCAGGAATCCGCTGCACGGGAGACGACGCTGCCCTCCGGCACGTACCTCCGCTACTACGAGGCGGGAAGTGCGACCGCGCCGCCGGTCGTCCTGCTGCACGGCTCGGGTCCCGGCGCGACCGGGTGGTCGAACTTCTCCGGCAACATCGGCGTGATCGCCGACGCCGGGTTCCGCGTCATCGCGCCGGACATGCCCGGGTGGGGCGACTCCGACGCCGTGGCCACCCAGGACATGGACCACGACAAGGACCTCGTCGCGCTCCTCGACGTCCTGGGCATCGAGAAGGCGGCGCTCGTCGGCAACTCGATGGGCGCGCACACCGCGATCCGGTTCGCGACCCTGCACCCCGAGCGGATCACCCACCTCGTGACGATGGGCGCCTCGCTGGGCCGCGGCGCCACCAGCCTCTTCGGTGCCGGCGACGGCCCGAGCGAGGGGCTGAAGGTCCTCGTCAGGGCCTACCGGGACCCGAGCCCGGAGAACATGAAGGCGCTCGTCGAGATCATGACCTACGACAAGGCCCGCTTCGCCACCCCGGAGCTCACCCGGGCCCGCTCCGAGGCGGCCTCCGCGCGTCCCGACCACCTGAAGAACTACGTCGAGGGCCTTCCCCTCGGCGCCCCGATCCCGATCCGGGTCGACCGCGACAAGATCCCCGGGATCCAGGCGCCCGCTCTGCTCATCCACGGCAAGGACGACCGGGTCCTGCACTTCGAGATCACCCTCTGGTTGCTCGCCAACATCCCCGACTCGCGCGCGGTGCTCCTCAACCACTGCGGGCACTGGGCGATGATCGAGCACGCGGAGGAGTTCAACCGGCTCGTCGTCGACTTCCTGAGCCACCACTGACCGGGGCATGACGATGAGCACCACGCAGAACCTCGACACCGACGTCGTCATCATCGGCGCCGGTCCGGTCGGGCTCACCCTCGCCAACCTCCTGGGCGTCCGCGGCCGCCGCGCGATCGTGCTCGAGGCGCGCGCCGAGCTGATCGACTACCCCCGCGGTGTCGGGCTCGACGACGAGGCCATCCGCACGCTGTGCACGGCCGGGCTGTGGGAACAGGTCCGGCCTTTCACCGTGCCCCACCACGTCGTCCGGCTGGTGAACGGTGCAGGCCAGGTGCTGGCGACCAACGACCCGAAGACCGAGGAGTTCGGCTACCCGCGCAAGCACGGGTTCATCCAGCCGCTCGTCGACAAGGAGCTGGCGGCCGGCCTGAGCCGGTTCGCCGGCCACGCGCTGCGCTTCCGCCACCGCGTCGTGGGGATCGAGGACCACCGTGACCACGTCGTCGTCACGGCCGAGCGGCTCGACGAGACCGGGGCAGTGGTCGACACGGTCACGGTCACCGGCCGGTACGCCGTCGGCTGCGAGGGCGGCAGCTCGTTCACCCGCAAGTGGATGGGCGTCGAGTTCGAGGGCAAGTCGCCCTCGACCCGCTGGGTCGTGGTCGACGTCGAGAACGACCCGATCGGGACGCCGTCGGTCTACCTCGGTGCCGACCCCCGCCGGCCCTACGTCTCCATCGGCCTGCCGCAGGGCATCCGCCGGTGGGAGTTCATGCTGCACGACGACGAGCCGACCGAGCTGGTCGAGGACGCGGGCTTCATGCGGTCCCTGCTCGAGCGTCACGTGCCCGACCCGGCGGCGCTGCGGATCATCAACCAGCGCACGTTCACCCACCACGGCCGCGTGGCGAGCTCCTTCCGGAAGGGCAACGTCTTCCTGGCCGGCGATGCCGCCCACCTCATGCCGGTCTGGCTCGGCCAGGGCTGGAACTCCGGCATCCGCGACGCGACCAACCTCGCCTGGAAGCTGACGGCCGTGCTTCACGGCGACGCCGGCGAGGCGCTCCTCGACACCTACACCGAGGAGCGTCGCCGGCACGCCGCCGACATGATCGACGTCAACATGGCCGCCGGCACGGTCATGAAGATGAGGCCGCTCGGCGGCTGGGTGCGCGACCGGGCCGCCTCGGCGCTCAACCTCGTGCCGAGGTGGAAGTCCTACTTCACCGAGCTCCGGTTCAAGCCGATGCCCCGCTACGCCACCGGCGTGGTCGTGGACCAGGCGACCCTGACCCCCGGCACCGCTGAGGCCGGCCTCGAGCGCAGCCGACTCGTGCCGTTCGTCGACTCCGCCGGGGCGGTCTCACCCGTCGGCCTGCAGTTCATCCAGCCGCGGGTCAACACGGCCGCCCGGACCGGGGCCCTGCTCGACGAGGTCAGCGGGGACTGGTGGACCCTCGCGACGTGGGGCACCGATCCGACGGCGTACCTCACGCCCGCCGACCTCGAGCTGGTCCGCCGGCACCGGATCGCGCTCGTGTCCTTCATGCCGGAGACCCAGCGGACCTGGGCCGAGAAGCAGTACGCCGACGCAGCCGTGCCGGTGACGGTCGCCGGCGACACGACCGGGGCGCTCAAGGACTGGTTCGACCTCCGCGCCTGCGGCCTGGTGATCCTGCGACCGGACCGGTTCGTCGCCGCCGCCGCGCTCGCCCAGCAGGCGTCGCAGGCGCTGGCCGCCGTCGTGACGGCGGGCTCCCTCACCACCCCCGTCCCGGAAGGAGCGCTCGCATGAGCGTCGCCCTCGTGTGCATGTCGCACAGCCCCCTGCTCGAGTTCAACGACCCGCCGGCCGAGGTGAAGGCCGAGGTCGACAGCGCGTTCGCGACGGCCCGCGCGTTCGTCCACGCCTACGACCCGACGCTGGTCGTCTCCTTCGCGCCCGACCACTACAACGGCTTCTTCTACGACCTGATGCCACCGTTCTGCATCGGCTACGAGGCGCTCGGCGTCGGCGACTACGGCACCGCCGAGGGTCCGCTCGACGTCCCCACCGTTCGTGCCGAGGAGCTGGCCCAGTGGGTCGCCGAGCGCGACCTCGACATCGCGATCTCGCGCAGGATGGAGGTGGACCACGGCGCGATCCAGCCGCTGGAGATCCTCCTCGGCGGGATCGACACCGTCCCGACCATCCCCGTCTTCGTCAACGGGGTCGCCCGGCCGTTCGTGAAGATGTCCCGCGTACGCCGCCTCGGCGAAGCCGTCGGGTCCTTCCTGGCCAGCCTCGAGGACGAGCGCGTCCTCGTCATCGGATCGGGCGGCCTCTCGCACGACCCGCCGGTGCCGCAGTGGGCGACCGCGAACGACGCCCAGCGGGCGCTCCTGCTCAACGGGCGGCACCCCACCGCTGCCGCGCGGGACGCCCGGCAGCAGAACGTCATCGACGCGGGCAAGGCGTTCGCGGCCGGAACCGCGACGATCCAGGACCTCAACCCCGAGTGGGACCGAGCGCTGATGGCGACGTTCGCCACCGGCGACCTCACCGCCCTCGACGCGATGGACCCGGCCCAGATGGCGCGGGACGCCGGCAACTCGGCACACGAGGTCCGCACATGGGTAGCGGCGTTCGCGGCGCTCGCGGCGTCCGGGCCCTACGCGGTGACGTCGTCCTACTACCGGCCGATCCGGGAGTACATCGCCGGCTTCGGCGTGATGACCGCCCTGCCCAGTAGTTCCTAGGACGTCCATCTATTAGCGTGGGGGCATGCCCGCACGCCACGTCGTCACCAGCGACGAGACCGCCGACCTGCTCCGCCTGGTGCGCCAGATCGCGTCCGACGAGCTCGCCCCACGCGCCGCGGAGGCGGAGGCCGAGGAGGCGTTTCCCCGCGACGTCTTCCGGCTGCTCGGCCGCACCGGGCTGCTCGGTCTTCCCTACGGCGAGGAGTACGGCGGCGGAGGCGTGTCCTACGCCGACTACCTCCGCGTCCTCCAGGAGATCGGCGCGGTCTGGGCCAGCGTCGGCGTGGGCGTCAGCGTGCACGCGCTGTCGTGCTACCCGCTCGTCACTCGCGGCACCGACGAGCAGCGCAAGCGCTGGCTGCCGGAGATGCTCGGTGGCGACCTGCTGGGCGCCTACTGCCTCTCCGAGCCGCACGCCGGCTCCGACCCTGCGGCGATGCGCACGCGTGCCGTACGGGACGGCGAGGACTGGGTGCTGACCGGCGCGAAGGCGTGGACGACCCACGGCGGCCACGCCGACTTCTACACGGTGATGGCCCGCACCGGCGACCCCGCGACGAGCTCGGAGCGGCGGGGCGGGGACATCTCCTGCTTCCTCGTCCCCGCCGACTCCCCCGGCCTCACGGCCGACGCGCCCGAGCGCAAGATGGGGCTGACGGGCTCCGCCACCGCGACGATGCGGCTCGACGGCGTACGCGTCTCCGCGGACCGGCTGATCGGAGGTGAGGGCGAGGGCCTGCGCATCGCTCTCTCCGCCCTCGACTCGGGCCGGCTCGGCATCGCAGCGGTCGCCACGGGTCTCGCCCAGGGCGCGCTGGACAAGGCGGTGGCCTACGCCCAGCAGCGCGAGACGTTCGGCAAGCGCATCATCGACCACCAGGGCCTCGCGTTCGTGCTCGCCGACATGGAGGCGGCGATCGAGTCGGCCCGGGCGACGCTGGAGCATGCGGCGTACCTCCGCGACTCGGGTCTGCCCTTCGCCCGCGAGGCGTCGGTCGCCAAGCTGGTCGCCACCGACAACGCCATGCGCGTCACGACCGACGCGGTCCAGGTGCTCGGCGGGGCGGGCTACACCAAGGACTTCCCGGTCGAGCGCTACATGCGCGAGGCGAAGGTCATGCAGATCTTCGAGGGCACCAACCAGATCCAGCGGATGGTCATCTCGCGCAGCCTCGACGCGTCCGACCAGGGGACGATCACGACACGCTGAGCCAGGTTGCTGGCACCATGTGCCCGTGGTCTACGCCGAGCCCGAGTCCACCCGTTGGGTCAACCGCGTCGCGGCCCCGCTGAAAGCGTTCGCCGCCGCCGAGTCCTCCGGCGCGGCGGTGCTGGTCGCAGCGGCCGTCGTCGCGCTCGTCTGGTGCACCGCGTCGCCTGACGGCTACCAGTCGTTCTGGTCGACGCACCTGCGGATCGCGGTCGGTGGCCACGAGCTGAGCGAGACGCTCCGCGTCTGGGTCAACAGCGGCCTGATGACGATCTTCTTCCTGGTCGTCGGGTTGGAGGCGCGCCGCGAGTTCGATCTCGGGGACCTCCGTGAGCGCCGTCGGTTCGTGCTCCCCTGCGCCGCGGGGCTGGCCGGGATGCTGGTCCCCGCCGTCATCTACGCGCTCCTCCGGCACGGCCAGACCGGTGCGGACGCGTGGGGAATGGTCATCTCGACCGACACCGCGCTCGCCCTCGGCCTGCTCAGCGTCGTCGGCCGGGGTCTGCCCGAGCGGCTGCGGGTCTTCCTGGTGACGGTCTTCGTCGTCGACGACGTGGTGGCCCTCGTCGTGGTGACGCTCGCCTACACCGAGGACGTCGAGCTGCGGCCCGTGCTCATCGCCCTGGTCGCGCTCACCCTCGTCCTCGTCGTACGCCGGCTCGCCCCCGTCCGGCCCCTCCTCGTGCCCGTCCTCCTGCTCGGTGTCGCCTGGGTGGCGCTGATGCAGAGCGGCGTCGACCCGATCATCCTGGGCCTCGTCGTCGGCCTCGCCACGTCGGCGTACGCGCCGTCGAGGGACGACCTCGAGCAGGCCAGCACCCTGTTCCTGGGGTTCCGGGAGCAGCCGACAGCGGAGCTCGCGTTCGCGGCCAAGGCAGGCGTGCTGCGCAGCGTCTCGGGCAACGCGCTGCTGCAGAGCGGGCTGCAGCCGTGGAGCGGCTACGTCGTCGTACCGCTCTTCGCACTGGCCAACGCCGGCATCGACCTCGACCCCGACTTCCTGCGCACGGCCTACTCCCACGGCCTCGTCTGGGCCATCGTCGTCGCGTACGTCGTCGGCAAGCCGATCGGCGTCGTCGGTGCGTCGTGGTTGGTCGAGCGGCTGACCGGCGGCTCGGTGCGGCCGGCGGTGGGATGGACCGGCGTGGTGGGGAGCGGCACGCTCGCCGGGATCGGCTTCACCGTGTCGTTCATCGTCGCCGACATGGCGCTCGAAGGGCCCCAGCTCGCCGAGGCCAAGCTGGGCGTGCTGACGGCGGCCGTGATCAGCACGGGCGTCTCCGTCGTCGTCTTCGCCCGCACCAAGCACATGACCGAGGTGCGCCGGGCCCGCGCCCTGCTGGGCGACTCGACCCCGCTCGTCGACCTCTACTGCGAGGTCGGGTCCGAGCACGACCACGTCCGCGGGTCAGAGACGGCGAAGGTCACGCTCGTCGAGTACGGCGACCTCGAGTGCCCCTACTGCGGCCGCGCCGAGCCGGTCGTGCGCGAGCTGCTCAAGGACACCGACCTGCGCTACGTCTGGCGGCACCTGCCGCTCACCGACGTCCACCCCCACGCCCAGCTGGCCGCCGAGGCGAGCGAGGCCGCCGGGGCCCAGGGCCGCTTCTGGGAGATGCACGACCGGCTCCTCGACCACCAGGACCGGCTGGAGCCGCACGACCTGCTCGAGCACGCGCGTGAGCTCGGCCTCGACCTCGCCCGGTTCCGTGACGACATGATCGAGCACCGCCACGCCGCCCGCATCGCCCGCGACGTGGCGTCGGCTGACATGTCGGGCGTCGCCGGCACGCCGACGTTCTTCATCAACGGTCGACGCCACCACGGGTCGTTCAACCTGGAGACGCTGTCGGCGGCCATCGCCGACGCGCGGGCCCGAGCGCTGATCGAGACCAGCGGCTGAGCGGAAGTGGCGAAGGCCCGGGTCGGTGACCCGGGCCTTCGCCGTCTGCGCGCCCGTAGGGATTCGAACCCCAAACCTTCTGATCCGTAGTCAGATGCTCTATCCGTTGAGCTACGGGCGCATGCCCTGTGCTGCGCACAAGACTGGTTGAGGATAGCGGACGCTCTGAGCGATACCGAAATCGCCAGGAGAGCAGGGCGGACGCACCAACCGTTGTGGAAGGATCCCTCACGTCGGGAAGGGGCGATGGGTTGAGCGGGTACGGCGCGGACGAGCGTGCGCTGTTCGAGAGCGAGTCGATTCCGCTCTACGAGGCGCTCGCCGCGGAGGGAGGACTCGCTCCCGAGGACGAGCGCGTCGCAGAGGGCTCGGCGCAGCGCGCCGCCTTCGACCTGCTTGTCGGCATGGGCCTCGTCCATTTCGACGACGAGGTCAACCGATGGATCCCCGAGGACCCGACGGGCGTCCAGTCCCGCGTCGTGACTCCGCTGAGCACGGAGGGCTCCCGACTCCTGGAGGAGTCGTCCCACTGGGCGCAGCACTTCGGCATCCTCTCTCAGGCCTGGCGCAAGTCAGCGGTCGCCGAGGATCGCGGCCCCTTCACCTACCTGCGCGGCAAGAACATCCCGGCCTACATCGTCAGCCTGGGGTCGGAGGCTCAGGAGGAGCTGCTCACCGCCCAGCCCCAGGAGCGGCGCGAGACCGGCGAGGCACTCGAGGAGGCCACCGAGATCGAGCGCACCTTGCTGAGTCGCGGAGTGCGGTTGCTGACGCTCTACCAGCACAGCGCCCGCCGCAGCACCGCCACGCGGGAGTACGTCGGCGCGGTGACCGAGCTCGGTGGCGAGGTCCGCACACTCGACGAGTTCTTCAACCGGATGATCATCGTCGACCGGCGCGTCGCCGTGATCCCCTCTCCGGAAGGGATCCAGGTCGCGCTCGCCGTCCGCGAGCCGACGGTGGTGGGCTACCTCGTCGACGTGTTCATGCGCTCCTGGGAGCGGGCCCGTCCTTTCACGGCACGGGATGCCACTGTCATGCGCCACATCGCCCGGGAGCAACGCGCGATGACCATGCGGATGCTGATCGAGGGCCACTCCGACCCGGTGTCGGCGAAGCGGCTGGGCGTCAGCCCTCGCACCTACGCCGGCTACGTGGCGGACCTGAAGGAGGAGTTCGACGCCGAGACCCGGTTCCAGCTCGGCTACACGCTCGGGAAGCTCGGCGTCAGCGCCGCCGACGAGGCGTCGGAGGACTGAGCCCCACGGCTCATCAAGACGACGAAGGCAGTGACCCTGAGGTCACTGCCTTCGTCGTCTGCTTCCGGCGCCCGCTAGAGGGGGTTGGTGCGGGCGCCGTGCAAGTCCTCGTTCGTCACTTCCGGACCGACAGGCCCCAGGTCAGGTCGGCGTGCGCGGGGGCGGAGATGCCCAGGAGGCCGAAGCTGACGGCGCAAGCAGCCGCGACAACACCGATCTTGCGAACAAACTTCATGGTTGTGTCCTTGTCATGCTGGGGGGCGGGCCCGAGACGCCTTCGTCGGCCCAAGTCTCCCCGGGCCCGACGCAAACCATGCAGGACCTTAGTCCCTCAAAAAGTTGCACTGCATAAAGTTGCAACCTGGTGCTGGGTTCGCTGGACGTCCCCTCCACGGTAAGGCAGAAGGCCCGGATCCGCTCCGCGGATCCGGGCCTTCGCAGATGCCAGCAAGACATCCAGCTGGCGGAGGCGGAGGGATTTGAACCCTCGATGGGGTTGTAGCCCCAAACCCGCTTAGCAGGCGGGCGCCATAGACCTGACTAGGCGACGCCTCCCCGACAGCGTGGGACACGTTACAAGGCACCGACCGCGCGCGGCCAATCGCTGTCGTCAGGAGCCCTACGGCTCGAACCGGTACCCCATTCCGGGCTCGTTGCGGAAGTAGCGCGGGCGGGCCGGATCCGGCTCCAGCTTGCGCCGCAGCTGGGCCATGTAGAGCCGCAGGTTGCCCTGCGCGGTCTCGTAGCCGGGTCCCCAGACCTCGGTGAGCAGCTGTTTCTGGCTCAGGAGACGACCGGGACGCCGCACCAGCACCTCGAGGAGGTGCCACTCGGTCGGGGTGAGCCGTACCTCCACCCCCGCGACCGTGACCCTCTTCGCCGCGAGGTCCACGACGGCGTCGCCGAAGGCGACGGCCGACTCCTCGGGGTCGTCCGGCGCGTTGCGCCGCACCATCGCCCGCAGCCGGGCGAGCAGCTCGTCCATCCCGAACGGCTTCGTCACGTAGTCGTCGGCACCGGCGTCCAGGGCGTCGACCTTGTCGGCGCTGTCCGAGCGACCCGACAGGACGAGGATCGGCACCTTCGACCAGTCCCGCAGTCCTTCGATGACGGCGACTCCGTCCATGTCGGGCAGGCCGAGGTCGAGCACGACGACGTCCGGAGGCTGGGCCCCTACCGCGGCCAACGCCTCGGCGCCGTCTCCGGCGGTCGTCACCTCGTAGCCGCGGGCGCGCAGGTTGATGGCCAGAGCCCGCAGGATCTGCGGCTCGTCGTCGACGACGAGGACCCGGGTCATGTCGCCCCCTCCCCCGACGTCGCGTCCGTCGGCAGCGACACCACCATGGTCAACCCACCTCCGGGCGTCTCTTCGGGCTCGAGGGTGCCACCCATCGCCTCGACGAGGCCGCGCGACACGGCGAGGCCGAGGCCGACGCCCGTCGTCGTGTCCGTGTCGCCCAGCCTCTGGAACGGCAGGAAGACGCTCTCCAGCTCGCTGGACGGGATCCCCGGCCCGGTGTCGACCACGCGCAGCTCGACCCGTCCCGGCACGCTGCTGCCGCCGACCAGGGGCGGGGCGCCGGGTGGCGCGTACCGCTGGGCGTTGGAGACCAGGTTGACGATGACGCGCTCGAGCAGCCCCGGATCGACCAGGACCGGCGGCAGTCCCTCGGCGAGCTCGAGCACGACCGACCGCGGCGAGACGCCCAGGTCGTCGAGCGCCCGGGTGAGGACCTCCTCGACCGCGATCCGGCGCAGGTGCACCGGCATCGCCCCCACCTGCAGGCGGCTCATGTCGAGCAGGTTGTCGACCAGCCCGGAGAGCCGGTCGAGGGCGATGTCGGCCGTCTCCAGCAGTTCGGCCCGGTCGTGCGGCGCGATCTCGACATCGGGACTCCGCAGGCCCGAGACCACAGCCTTGGCCGTCGCGAGCGGCGTGCGGAGGTCGTGGCCGACGGCGGCGAGCAGGGCCGTGCGGACGCGGTTGGCCTCGGCGAGCGGGGCGGCCTCGGCAGCCGCGCGAGCGAGGCGGATCTGCTCGATCGCTTGTCCGGTCCGCGCCGCGAAGACCTGTGCGATGCGCTGGTCGGAGTCGGTGAGCGGCTGTCCTCGGAGCGCGAGCACCGCCGTGTCGGTGGCCTCGATGAGCTGGTCGGCCTCGTCCGGCGTACGCGCCGCGGACGTGCCGGCCGCCCCGACCAGCCGGCGACCGCCCTGGTCCTCCTCGAGGAGGGCCACCGAGTCGAGGCTGAAGGTCTCGCGGAACCGCTCCAACATGTCGTCGAGCGCCTGGCGCCCGACGATGGGCGTCGCGGCGAGGTTGGCGAGCACGTGCGACTCAGCGACGGCCCGCGCCGCCTCGCGCGTACGCCGGGCCGCGACGTCGACCACCGACGAGACCATGAGTCCCACGAGGATGTAGGCCACCAGCGCGAGCGCGTTGTTCCTGCTCTGGATCGTCAGCGCGTAGAGCGGCGGTGTGAAGAAGTAGTTGAGCAGCATCGAGCCGAACAGCGCCGCGACCAGCGCCGGGCCGAGGCCGCCCACGAGCGCGACCCCGACGACGACGATGAGGAAGAGCATCATGTCGCTCGCGAAGTTGAGCTCGAAGAGGTCGTCGACGAGCGTCAGAAGGCCGCTGAGCGCCAGCGGCAGGACGACGGCGAGCAGGTAGCCGCGGGCGCGGCGCGGACCGCTGAGGCTGCCCCGCGAATCGGGTAGCAGCCGCCCGCGGCCGACGTGGGCGTGCGTCACGATGTGGACGTCGATGTCGCCGGAGCGTCTGATCGTCTGGCTGCCGATTCCGGTTCCGCTCAACAGGGTCTGCCAGCGCGGTCGCCGGCTGTCCCCGAGGACCAGCTGGGTGGCGTTCTCGGCGCGCGCGAACGCGAGCAGCGCCTCCGGCACGTCGTCGCCCAGCACCTGGTGGAAGCTGCCACCGAGCGACTCCACCAGCCGGCGCTGCGCGCTCAGGTGCGCGGGGTCTGCGCCGGTGAGGCCGTCGGAGCGGCTGATGTGGAGCGCCAGCAGGTCGCCCGCTCCCGACCGCGCCGCGATGCGTGCGGCTCGTCTGATGAGGTGCTCGCCCTCCGGGCCGCCGCTGAGCGCGACGACCACCCGCTCTCGGGCCTCCCAGGTGCCGCTGATGTCGTGCTGCTGCCGGTAGTCCTGCAGCGCGTCGTCCACCCGGTCGGCCACCCACAGCAGGGCCAGCTCCCGCAGTGCCGTCAGGTTCCCCGCCCGGAAGTAGTTGGAGAGCGCCGCATCGACCTTGTCGGGCGCGTAGACGTTGCCGTGCGCCAGCCGGCGACGCAGCGCCTCCGCCGACATGTCGACCAGCTCGACCTGATCGGCGGCGCGTACGACGGCGTCCGGCACCGTCTCCCGCTGGGGGACGCCGGTGATCTTCTCGACGACGTCGTTGACGGACTCGAGGTGCTGGATGTTGACCGTCGTGATGACGTCGATCCCCGCGTCGAGCAGCTCCTCGACGTCACGCCAGCGCTTCTCGTTGCGGACGCCGGGTGCGTTCGTGTGCGCGAGCTCGTCGACCAACGCGACGCGTGGCCGACGACGCAGCACCGCGTCGACGTCCATCTCCTCGAGGGTGGTGCCGCGGTAGGGAACCGTCCGCCGCGGCACCACCTCGAGGCCGCTGAGCATGTCGGCGGTGTGCTTGCGCCCGTGCGTCTCGACGAAGCCGACGACCAC
The DNA here is from genome assembly GCF_029846275.1 of Nocardioides sp. CER19. Lineage (GTDB taxonomy): Bacteria > Actinomycetota > Actinomycetes > Propionibacteriales > Nocardioidaceae > Nocardioides. The sequence continues at coordinate 479,825 of NZ_JARVWS010000001.1, read as the reverse complement.
GTCGGTGCCCCGGTCGGCGCGGCGCCTGGCCTCGCCGAGCATCGCGTAGGTCTTGCCGACGCCGGGAGCGGCACCGAGGTAGACCCGCAGCCGTCCCTTCGTCACGGGGCAATCCTGTCACCGTGGGGGGCTGCTACCGGCTGTTCGTCGAGGTATGCAGCCGAGTGGTCACTTCCCACGCGGAACTCCGCCCGGGGAGTGCGCAGTTCCCTGCATACCTCGACGAACAGTCACCGGCCGCCCGCCCCGTCCAACGCCAGGTTGAGCATCAAGACATTGACCCGCGGCTCACCGAGGAACCCGAGCTGGCGGCCGTCCGTGTTCTCCTCCACCAGCCGACGTACGACGGCCGGGTCGAGGTGGCGCGCGGCAGCGACGCGGTCGACCTGCTGGGCGGCGTAGGCGGGGCTGATGTCGGGGTCGAGACCCGACCCGCTGGCGGTGACCGCGTCGGGGGCGACCTCGGTCGCAGGCGTCCCGTCGAGCCTCGCCACGGCGGCGCGGCGCTGGTCGACGTCCGCGAGGAGCACCGGACTGGTCGGGCCGAGGTTGGAGGCCGACGACGCCAGCGGGTCGTAGCCGTCGCCGGCGGCGGACGGGCGGCCCTGGAAGTAGTCGGGCCTGCCGGTGAAGGACTGGCCGATCAGCGCGGAGCCGACGTCGCTGCCGTCGCGGCTCACGAGCGAGCCGTCGGCCTTGCCGGGAAAGGCGATCCAGGCGAAGCCGGTCATCGCGAGCGGGTAGGCGAGCCCGAGGATCACCGTCATCACGAGGATCATCCGGAGGCCGGCCCAGCCGTGGCGGAAGGCGGGAAGGACAGGGGTGGTCATGGGAGGTCTCCGAGTTTCTCAGCCGATGCCAGGGATCTGGGACACCAGCAGGTCGATGAGCTTGATACCGACGAACGGCGCGACGATGCCGCCGAGTCCGTAGAGGCCGAGGTTGCGGCGCAGCATGGATGCGGCCGACGAGGGCGTGTAGCGGACGCCGCGCAGCGCCAGCGGGATGAGGGCGACGATGATCAGCGCGTTGAAGATGACGGCCGACAAGATGGCCGACTCGGGCGTCGCCAGGCGCATGACGTTGAGCTTGTCGAGGCCGGCGTACACGCCGGCGAACATCGCCGGGATGATGGCGAAGTACTTCGCCACGTCGTTGGCGATCGAGAACGTCGTGAGCGAGCCGCGCGTGATGAGCAGCTGCTTGCCGATCTCCACGATCTCGATGAGCTTCGTCGGGTTGGAGTCGAGGTCGACCATGTTGCCGGCCTCCTTGGCGCTGGACGTGCCGGAGTTCATCGCGACGCCGACGTCGGCCTGGGCCAGAGCGGGCGCGTCGTTGGTGCCGTCGCCGGTCATCGCGACCAGCCGACCGCCCTCCTGCTCCTTCCTGATGAGCGCCATCTTGTCCTCGGGCGTCGCCTCGGCGAGGAAGTCGTCGACGCCGGCCTCCTCGGCGATGGCGCGCGCCGTGAGCGGGTTGTCGCCGGTGATCATCACCGTGCGGATACCCATCCGGCGCATCTCGTCGAAGCGCTCCCGCATGCCCTGCTTGACGATGTCCTTGAGGTGTACGACGCCCAGCGCCCGTGCCGGGCGGCCGTCGACGTGCTCGGCGACGACCAGCGGCGTCCCGCCGGCGGTCGAGACGGCGTCGACGATCGCGCCGACCTGCTCGGTGGGATGGCCGCCGTTCTCGCGGACCCACTTCATGACAGCAGCGGCCGCGCCCTTGCGGACCCGCCGGCCCGGGAGGTCGACGCCGGACATCCGGGTCTGGGCGGTGAAGGGAACGAACTGTGCCGTCGGCAGCTCACCGGCGGTGCGCTCCCGCAGGCCGTGCTCCCGCTTGGCCAGCACCACGATCGAGCGGCCCTCGGGCGTCTCGTCGGCGAGCGAGGAGAGCTGGGCAGCGTCGGCGAGGAGGGCGTGGCTGCACTCCCCGACCGGGATGAGCTCGGCGGCCTGCCGGTTGCCGAGCGTGATCGTGCCGGTCTTGTCGAGCAGCAGCGTGTTGACGTCGCCCGCCGCCTCGACGGCACGTCCGGACATCGCGAGCACGTTGTGCTGCACCAGTCGGTCCATGCCGGCGATGCCGATGGCACTGAGCAGCGCGCCGATCGTGGTGGGGATGAGGCAGACCAGCAGGGCGACGAGGACGACGATGGACTGCTCGGCGCCGGAGTAGATCGCGAACGGCTGCAGGGTGGCCGTCGCGGCGAGGAACACGATCGTCAGGGACGCGAGCAGGATGTTGAGCGCGATCTCGTTGGGGGTCTTCTGCCGGCTGGCGCCCTCGACGAGGGCGATCATCTTGTCGATGAAGCTCTCGCCGGGCTTGGCGGTGATCTCCACGACGATCCGGTCCGACAGGACGCGGGTACCGCCGGTGACCGAGCTGCGGTCGCCGCCGGACTCCCTGATCACCGGCGCGGACTCGCCGGTGATGGCCGACTCGTCGACGCTCGCGACACCCTCGACCACGTCGCCGTCGCCGGGGATGACCTGGCCGGCCTCCACGACGACGCGGTCGCCGACCTTGAGCTGGGTCGCCGGGACCTCTTCGGCCTCGACACGTTCGCCGGCGCTCGCTACCCGACCGGTGAGAAGCAGTCGCGCCGTGGTCTCGGTCTTCGCGCGACGCAGGGTGGCGGCCTGGGCCTTGCCGCGGCCCTCGGCGACGGCCTCGGACAGATTGGCGAAGACGACCGTGAGCCACAGCCAGACGACGACCGTCCACGCGAAGACGCCGGGGTCGAAGATCGCGGAGACCGTCGAGAAGACCGCACCGACCTCGACGACGAACATCACGGGGTTGCGGACCATCGCCCGCGGGTCGAGCTTGCGCACCGCGTCCGGGAGCGCCGTCAGCAGCAGGTGCGGGTCGAGCAGCCCACCGCCGACACGACGAGGCGCCGTTGCAGGAGCGGGGGGTGTGGGCGCAGGGGCGGGAATGGTCGTGGTCATGCGAGGCCTTCCGCGAGGGGACCGAGAGCGAGGACGGGGAAGAAGGTCAGGCCCGCGACGATGACCGCGACGCCGCCGAGCATGCCGGCGAAGAGCGGGCCGTGGGTCGGGAGCGTGCCACCGGTGCGGGGCACTTCCGCCTGCCTGGCGAGGGAGCCGGCCAGGGCCAGCACCAGCACGATCGGCACGAAGCGCCCGGCGAGCATGCACAGGCCGAGGGCGATGTTGTAGAAGTCGGTGTTCGCCGAGAGGCCGGCGAACGCCGAGCCGTTGTTGTTGGACGCCGACACGAAGGCGTAGAGCACCTCGGACAACCCGTGCGGTCCGGCGTTGAGCATCGACGCCCGCGGAGCCGCGAACGACATCGCGATGCCGGTGCCGATCAGCACCAGGAGCGGCATGGTGAGGATGTTGAGGGAGACCAGCTTCATCTCCCGGGCGGTGATCTTCTTGCGGAGGTACTCCGGCGTCCGGCCGACCATCAGGCCGGCGACGAAGACGGTGAGGATCGCCAGGACGAGCATCCCGTAGAGCCCGGTCCCGACACCGCCGGGAGCGATCTCACCGAGACCCATGTTGAAGATCAGCAGGCCGCCACCGACACCGGTGTAGGAGGAGTGGAACGAGTCCACGGCCCCGGTCGACGTACCGGTGGTGGAGACGGCGAACAGGGACGACGCCCATTCGCCGAACCGGGTCTCCTTGCCCTCCATCGCGCCGCCGGCCGCCTGCAGGGCGACCCCTGGGTGGCGGACCTCGAGAGTGGTGACGGCCACGACGAGGACCGCCCAGATCGAGGCCATCACACCGAGGACGGCGTACCCCTGCTTCCGGTCCCCGACCATCAGGCCGAAGGTCCGCGTGAGGGAGACGGGGATGAGCAGGAGGAGGAAGATCTCGAAGAGGTTGGTGAAGGGGGTCGGGTTCTCGAACGGGTGGGCCGAGTTGGCGTTGTAGAACCCGCCACCGTTGGTGCCCAGCTCCTTGATGACCTCCTGCGACGCCACCGGGCCGCCGGTGATCGTCTGGTGTCCGCCGGCCAGCGTCGCGATGTCGGTGCCGCCGGACAGGTTCTGGACGACGCCGCTGGCGATCAGCACCACCGTCGACACGACGGCGATCGGCAGCAGGATGCGGAAGCACGCCCGCACGAGGTCGACCCAGAAGTTGCCGAGCCGGTCGGTGCGCGACCGGGTGAACCCGCGGATCAGTGCGACGGCGACGGCGATGCCGACGGCGCCGGAGACGAAGTTCTGGACAGCGAGGCCGCCCATCTGGGCGAGGTGGCCCATGGCGGTCTCGCCGGAGTACGCCTGCCAGTTGGTGTTGGTGACGAACGACGCGGCGGTGTTGAACGCGAGCGCCGGGTCGACGCCGGCCATGCCGATCGACAGCGGCAGGTGCTCCTGCAGCCGCAGCAGGGCGTAGAGGAGCACGACGCTCGCGAAGGAGAACGCCAGCAGTGAGACGGCGTACGCCGACCAGCGCTGGTCGGCCTTGGAGTCGACGCCGACGAGGCGGTAGATCACCTTCTCGACGCGCAGATCGCGCTCGGAGGTGAAGACCCGCGCCATGTAGCCGCCGAGCGGGCGGTAGCAGAGGGCGAGGGCAGCGAGGAGGAGGCCGACCTGGAGCAGGCCGGCGGTGGTGTCACTCATGTTCTAGAACTTCTCCGGGAGGACGAGGGCCAGCAGCAGGTAGCCGAGGAGGAGGGCGCTGACGATCAGGCCGACGAGGTTCTCGGCGCTCACAGTCGCCCCACCGCCTTGGTCAGCAGGGCGGCGAGGACGAAGAACGCGATCGTGATGGCGAGGTAGAGGACGTCGCTCATGCGGTCCTCCCGTACGTCGACCGGTGCGGCGTCCGGTGGTGACGGACCGCGTGGGTCGCGACCGAGCTGCCGCCGAGCGCGCCCGCGAGCAGCGCGGTCATCAGCAGCAGGTCGGAGAGCGCGAACGTCAGGACGCCGTACCGGTGCGTGACGAAGCCGGTGAGCAGCGCCCAGGCCGTGAGGCCGAGCAGCGCGGCGAGGGCACGGCTGACTGTCGCACCGAGCGCGGCGGTGACGCCGAGCAGGAGCACGGCGGCGTGTGCCTCGTCGAGGCCGGCGAGGCGGGCGACGATGACGGCCAGCACGAGCCCTCCGGCACCGATGCCGAAGCGGAACTCGACCTGGTCGAGGGGGTGGGGTCGGTTGGTCACGGCTCCCAGTGAAGGCGGCGGCGACCGCGAGCGGGGGCCTCCTAACGCGGCTCTAACGACGGCTAACGCGCCCCTAACGCCGGGCCGGATCGGCAGCGCGGGAACGAGCGCGGGAACGGCGTTAGGAACGCGTTAGGAACCGACCTCGAACGGCTCCGGGCACCTTGGATGGTGGTATGTCCATCACCCTGCGCCAGCCCGTGCGCGCCGGCTTCAAGGCCTGGCTGTTCTACCGGCCGGAGCCCGCGACCCAGGTCGGCCCTCACGCTGCGCAGCCGCAGGGCGAGAGGCCCGAGCCGTGGTGGAAGGTCATGTGCCTGACCGGCCTGGACTACTTCTCCACGCTGGGCTACCAGCCCGGCATCGCCTTCCTCGCCGCCGGACTGCTCAGCCCGATCGCGACCGTCATCCTCGTGCTGCTGACCCTGCTCGGCGCCCTGCCCGTCTACCGCCGGGTGGCCGAGGAGAGTCCCCACGGCCAGGGCTCGATCGCGATGCTCGAGCGGCTGCTGCCGTTCTGGCGCGGGAAGCTCTTCGTGCTCGCGCTGCTGGGCTTCGCGCTGACCGACTTCATCGTCACGACGACGCTCTCGGCCGCCGACGCCAGCGTCCACCTCATCGAGAACCCACACGCACCGACGTTCCTCGACGGGCACCAGATGCTGATCACCCTCACGATGCTGGCGCTGCTGGGTGCCGTGTTCCTCAAGGGCTTCAGCGAAGCGATCGGGATCGCCCTCGTGCTCGTCACGAGCTACCTCGCCCTCAACCTCGTCGTGATGGTGGCTGCCGCGGCGCACGTCGTCGAGCACGGGCACCTGGTCACCGACTGGAGCAGCGCGCTCACCCAGCAGCACGGCAACGTGTTCGTGATGGTGGCGGTCGCGCTCACGCTCTTCCCGAAGCTGGCACTGGGCCTGTCCGGCTTCGAGACCGGGGTCGCGGTGATGCCGCACGTACGCGGGGCGGTCGACGACCGCCCGCGCCGGCCCGCCGTCCGGATCCGCAACACCAAGAAGCTGCTCACGACCGCGGCGATCATCATGAGCTGTTACCTGCTCTGCTCGAGCCTGCTGACCACCGTGCTCATCCCGGCGGACGAGTTCGAGGCGGGCGGGAAGGCGAACGGCCGCGCGCTGGCGTTCCTCGCCCACACCTACCTCGGCGAGAGCTTCGGCACCGTCTACGACGTCTCGACCATCGCGATCCTCTGGTTCGCCGGCGCGTCCGCGATGGCCGGCATGCTCAACCTCATCCCCCGCTACCTGCCGCGCTACGGCATGTCGCCGGAGTGGGCGGGCGCCGTACGGCCGCTCGTCCTGGTCCTGACCGCCGTGGGCTTCCTCATCACCTGGATCTTCGACGCCAACGTGGACGCCCAGGGTGGCGCCTACGCGACCGGCGTCCTGGTCCTGATCACGTCGGCGGCGGTCGCGGTGACGCTGGCCGCCCGGAAGGCCCGGCAACGGTTCCAGACGATCCTGTTCGGCGTCGTCGCCCTGGTCTTCGTCTACACGACGGTCGTCAACGTGGCCGAGCGGCCGGACGGCGTGAAGATCGGCGCCTGCTTCATCGCGGCGATCATCCTGGTCTCGCTGCTCTCCCGGGTCGTGCGGGCGTTCGAGCTGCGCACGCTCGACATCGAGTACGACGCCAAGGCGGAGCGGTTCATCCGCGACTGCTCGCGACGTGCGCTCCGGCTCGTCGCCAACGAGCCCGGCTCCCGCGACGTCGAGGAGTACCGCGACAAGCTGCGTCAGATCACGGACGACCACGACCTGGCCGACACCTCGGACCTGGTCTTCGTCGAGGTGACGGTCAAGGACTACAGCGACTTCGAGGGGGCCCTGCAGGTGCGTGGCGCGGTGATGCACGGGCACTACCGGGTCCTCACCCTGGAGGCGCCGTCGGTGCCGAACGCGCTGGCGGCGCTGGTCCTGGACCTGCGGAACAAGACCGGGGTGCGGCCGCACATCTACTTCGAGTGGACGGAGGGCAGTCCCGTCGCGCAGCTCCTCAAGTTCCTGCTGTTCGGCGCCGGCGAGGTCGCGCCCGTCACCCGTGAGGTGCTGCGCCGCGCGGAGCCTGACCGCGGTCGACGGCCCCACCTGCACGCAGGCTGAGCGCGGTGCCGGCTACTTCAGGCGGTGACCGTGCTGAAGGTGCTGCTGCAGCTCGCGGACGAACTGCTCCCGGTCGACGGCGAGCACCGAGACCGGGATCGTCGTGGTGCCGCCGTCCTTGAGGCGCAGGACGACGCAGGGCTCGTCGTGGATGGTCGTCGTGATCGCGTCCTCGACCTGGGTCCAGCGCGCCGCCTTCACCCCGGCTCCGCGCACCATCCGCACGCTGTAGCCGTCGGGCGCGGCCCGCATGATGTAGGCGCGGGAGCGCAGCCACCAGCCCGTCACGGCGAGCCCGATCAGCCCGAGGATCGCGACGATGACAATGACGTCGAGCGACCAGTCCGCCAGGATGACCAGGGGCGTCACGATGAACACGACGACGGCCAGCAGGCAGAGGTAGAACCCGATGAAGCGCACCGTCACGAGAGGCGCGAGGCGGTAGTCGACGTACTGCTGCTGCGGGTCCTGCTCTGACATGGCGCGATTGTCTCCCGGACACCGCGCCGGGATGGCATCGGGGTTGTCCGGCCGAGTGACGTGGCTCACACTTGGGGCATGGCTGTCGCCGGGGGCACCTCCGATGCTCTGCGCGCCCTCGACCACGCCCTCGACGCGCCCCGTGGCGCCGGCGTACCGCTGGGGAACTGGCGCTGGGCGGTGCGGCAGCGGCTCGCGACCGTGCGCGACAGGCTCGTCGCCGAGACGCTCGGCCCGCAGGAGGGCTGGCTCGCCGCTCGGGGCGGCGCGGCGTTCCGCGAGCGCAACAGCCTGCTCACCCGGCTCAGCGCGCTCACCCCGGCGGTGCTCGAGGAGCACGATGCCGAGGAGGTACGTCGCGACCTGAAGCGCCTGGTCATCGACATCGCGCACCATGTCCAGCACGTGCACGACCTGGTCTACGACGACGTGGAGATGGAGCTCGGCGGCGAGGAGTGAGCCGCCGTTAGACTCCCCTGGTGCGCTGCCCCGGCAGCCACGGAGGGGTGCCGGAGTGGCCGATCGGAACCGCCTTGAAAGCGGTCGTAGGGAGACCTACCGCGGGTTCGAATCCCGCCCCCTCTGCCACGACGCGCAGACTCGGTAGCACCCGCTCCGACAACGGAACCCACCGCTCGAGCGGACCTGGGCCTTTCTGCCCAGATTTCCACCTGAGTTTTTTGCACCGGGTTTTTACCTTCTGCAACAACCCCGTCGCCCCCACCCGATCCGGCGAGTTTGGACCCCTTCCGGTGTGTCGGTTTCAAGGGGTTGGCGGGTGGATCAGACGTCGCGCGAGCGACGCAAGCGCGGTCGCCCTTTCCGACCGCCCGTCGACTCCTCGCCCTACGCCGACCCGACCGGCGGCGCCGACGCGCGGATCGCGTGGCTGCTCGGCACGCGGCGCCTGAGCGCGCTCGACGGCGAGTACGCCACCCGACGTACGTTCGTCCCGGCGCTCGCCGAGAGCGGCGGGTTCGCCTGCGACGAGAGCCGGGTCAGCCGGTGGGAGTCCGGGAGCGGACCCGTGCCGGCCGCCGTCCTGACCGGCTACGAGAAGGTGCTCGGCCTCCCGCGGCACTCGCTGCGTGCCGCCGCGCTGACGCTGGGCCCCGCGCTGCCTGCGACGGCGGTCCGCCAGCGGCCGACCGACGAGAAGTTCGACCGCCTCATGGAGGTCGTCCTCGACGGTGCCCCGAACGGCGCCGACTGGTTCACGTTGGCCGACGAGCTGAGCCACCGCCCGCCGATCTACCTCCGCCGCGAGCTCTGGGCGACCCTGAGCCGCCAGCTCATCCACGAGGCCAGCCGCTCCCTGCACGTCGCCTACCTGACCCGTCGCGCCGCGTTGCGCCGCCTGTTCGCCCACCCCGTCGTCGGACCCCACCTCGTCTCCGCGCTCGAGGAGTACGTCGCCGAGCCCGGCGCCGTGCGCCGCGCCGACGCGGCCTCGCTCGCCGCCGCCGTGCCCGGCCCGGACGCGACGGCCCTCGCGATGCGGCTGCTGCGCGAGGGCTCGGACAGCGTGCGGCGGGGCGCTCTCCGCGCGGCCGGCTGGCTGCTCGCGACCGGACACTTCGACGAGGAGGCCTTGCCCGAGCTGGAGCCGGTCCTCCTCGACGGCCTGCGAGCGTCCGGCGCGGCCGTCCACCTGGCCGACGTCGCGCGGCGACTGCCCCCGGCGGCCGCCGAGCGGGTCCGGTCCGCCCTCCCGGACCACCCGGCCCTGGCGACGGTGGACCGCAACAGCGAGACGGTCCCGGCCGAGCTCGCCGAGTCGAGCGCGCGGCAGCTCGTCCAGGCGGTCCAGGCCGCGGCGCCGGCGCCGCTGCGCGAACCGGACTCGATGCTCGAGCGGCTGCTCCGCGAAGCGCTCTTCCACTCCCACGACCAGCGGCGCCGTCAGGCGGCGTACCTCCTCATGTCCAGCCCCTACCGCGACGCCGTCGCCGCGGGTTGCGCGGTGGTCGTCGGCGGCCCGGACGCTCGCGTGAGGACGGCCGTCGCGCGCCTGATGCGCTACTGCACGACGACCGCGCAGCTGCCCACGCTGCTCGGGATGGCTGCCGACTCGGACGGGGAGACGCAGCGCGTCGCGCTCGTCGCCCTGGGCAACAACCCCTACCCGCTCACCGAGCGGCAGGCCCAGGTGCTCCTCTCCAGCGACGCGCCGTGGTCGACGCGGCGTCACGTCGACGCGGTCTCCTACGCCCTCGGGATGCACGGGCTCGGCGGGCTGGTCACGGATCCGGAGAGGCTGCGGCAGCTCGGCGACGGGCGCGAGGGCCTCGACCGGGCCCTCGCCAACGCGAAGTGGTGGCAGACCGCAGGATCGCGCCTCACCTCGTGAGGGGTCAGGAATTCGTTTTCAGGCCTTTACATGAGAGAACGTTAAGAAGACCTTAAGACGAGTAAATGGCCGACGCGGCCAGAGACGGAGCCATGAGCACGACACCGGGAGACCTGCCGGCGCGCGAGTCGCGCAACGGTCGCCCCTACCGTCCGCCGGAGGAGCGCGTCGCCCCCGAGGCCTCGGTCGTCGACCGGCGTACGCGCACCGCGTGGCTCCTGGGCACGACGCGGATGCTCGCCCGGGGTGGGTCGTTCGCCCAGCGGCGCGACTTCGTGGCCGCCCTCACCGACCGCGGCGTCAGCTGCGACGCCAGCCGGCTGAGCCGGTGGGAGTCCGGCACCCAGGGTGTCGGCACGTCGGTCCTGGCGGCGTACGAGGACGTCCTGGGCGTGCCGACCTACCAGATGCGCGGCGCCCTCGACCTCGTCCGCGCGCCGCGGACCCCCGCCTACGGCGTCATCGTCGAGGACGACGACGTCGACCTGCACCCGCGGCTCGACGAGCTGCTCAACGCGGCGCTCGAGGGCCGTGCGAGCGGCCTGGAGTGGCTGGAGCTCGCGCAGCGGGTGATCAAGACCGACGCGGTCTACCTGCGCGAGGCCGACTGGCAGGTGCTGGCGCGTGTCCTGGTCAACGAGTTCTGCCGCTCCGCCTCCACCGGCTTCATCGCCCGGACCAGCGCCTTGCGCAAGCTGATCGCCTACCCGCGCGCCCAGCGCCACCTGCTGCTCGCGATCGGCGAGGTCATCCTCGACGAGCGGGTCGCCCGTCGGGCCGAGCCCGTGCACCTCTTCACGCGCATCCCGGGTCGCCACGCGAGCCGGCTGGCGCTGCGCCTCGTCGAGAGCGAGGACCCGCCGGTCCGCATCCACGCCACCCGCACGCTGGCGGCGCTCCTGGCCGACGGCGGCTTCGACGGCGCCGACAGCCGGCTCGTCGAGACGCTGGTGCGCCAGCTCCGCCAAGATCCCGGCAGCTTCGAGCTCGCCGACGCCGCGGCACAGCTGCCGCAGGGCGAGCTCGAGCAGGTGCAGGCCGCCGTACGCAGCAAGGCGCTGCACCAGGTCCTCGCCACGCACGAGATCGTCGCGCGCGACACGGCGGCGACCTGTGCCCGCCAGGTGACGGCCACCGCGAACCCGACGAGCGCACGCCCGCGGATCGAGTCCGACGGCATGCTGACGCACCTCATCCGCGACGGACTCTTCCACTCCCACTTCAGGCGGCGGGCGTCCGCCCTGGGGGTCCTGGCAGCGAGCCAGTACGCCGGCCGGGTCGGCCAGGGCTTCCTGGAGCTGCTGGGACACCGCGACCACGCGGTGGTCGAGAGCGCGCTCGAGGGGATCGCGTGGCTCGTCGACGACAGCCACGCCGACACCCTCGCCGAGGTCGCCGCGTCCTCGCGCCCGCCGTCGGAACGACGGCTCGCGCTCTCGGCGCTCGGCCGGCTGCCGTCCGACCCGTCGGCCCAGGTGATCCAGACCGTCGTGGGCTGCCTCTCGGACGCGGCGGGCGAGGTGCGCCGCGCCGCCGTCGCGATGCTCGGCATGCACGGCCACGCGGACCAGGTCAGGGGCGTCGACCCGCAGCTCGACGCCGCCGCGCAGTGGTGGCTGGACCAGGGGCCCCGGCTCGCCCGCTGAGAGGCGCCCAGGCCGAAAGGCCGGACAGATCTCTCTTGAGTGCCCTCGAGACACGGAAAATGGGCCTCCACATGAAGGCCCGTGAAACCGGATACCGAAACTCGCAGGTGGTCTTCGCCTGTGTAACGGCGAAATCCACCACTAAGGTGACAGGGGCGGTCCGGACCGATCTCTCGCAGCGGCAAACTGTTGAACGGTCCGGACCGCGTCCTTGGTCCCGGGGGTTATTCGTTTGTGGTGCAGCAGGGGGACTCCGGGAGATGGGTCCCCCGGCATGAGGAGTGGGGCTCCGGAGCCTCAGCTCCGGAACCCCACTCCGTAGGTCACTTGACCGACTTGGCGGCGGTCGAGGCGGCCTTGGTGGTCTTGCTGGCGGAGACGACGGCCTTGTAGGTGGTCGACTTCTTGTTGCCGTTGGCGTCCTTGATGCGGAACACCTTCTTGCCGGCGGAGATCGTGCCAGCGGTCACCTTGACGAACTGACCCTTGACCTTCTTGTACAGCGTGACGGTCGTGCCGTTCGGCGCAGCGGCCGAGACGGCGAGGATGTCACGAGCCGAACCGCTGGTGGCCTTGAGCGACGCGGAGATCGCCTTCGGGGTCACCGGGGTGGGCTTGGCCGGCGGGGTCACGACGACCGGGGCCTTGACCGCGTACTTCGAGGTCACCGGACCGGCGTAAGCCGACACCGTGGCGTCCGCGGCCGGGGTGCCGATCGCGGCGTAGCCCGGGTCCAGCGTCACGGAACCCGCACCCGCAGCGGAGCCCGCCGACAGGGTGAAGGAGACCGAGCCGTCGGGGCCCGTGGTGCCCCACAGCGACGAAACGCCGCTGCTGAAAGAGCCGGCGCCGGTCTGCGTGGCGTAGACGTCCTCGTTGGAGCGCGGGTTGCCGAAGCGGTCCGTCGCCGTGGCGGTCACCTTGGCGGTGCCACCCTCGACGAGCTCCGCCGGAGCGTTGACCGTGAAGCCGTAGAAGTTGCCGACCGTGTAGGTCTGCTTGTCGAAGGCCTTGGCGGGAGCCGCACCGGCGGTGACGCTGACGGTCTGCTCACCGACCTTGGTCGAGCCGACCTTGACGGTGGCGTCACCGTTGCCGTCGGTCTTGACCGTGGCGGACGTGCCCTTGTTGCCCTTGGCGTCCTCGATGAAGCCGAGGTTCGTCGTGAAGGTCACGTTCGTGTTCGTCAGCGCGACACCGTCGGCGTTGGCGACACGGACGGTGTAGGCAGAGCCGGTGTTGACCGAGTCGACCGTGTGGGTGCCAGCCGCGACGGCGGTCGCGGTGATGGCGGCCACGGCGGTCGACTTGACGAACTGGACCGTGAAGGTCGCGCCCGTGGTGCCGGTGTGGGTGGTGTCCGAGAACACGATGGTGTCGCCACCAGCGGTCGCGGTGTCCGCGTAGGACAGGGTCGCCTGGCCGGCGGCGTTGGTCGTGACCTGCTTCGGCGTACCGGCCGCGGTCGGGTTCGCACCGGTGATCACGGCGCTGAGGACGTCGCCAGCAACGGGCTTGCCGAACTGGTCGGAGACCTCGACCTGGACGCTGACGGTGCCGCCGCGCGTGGCCTGCAGGTTGGTGAGGCCGCCGTTGCCGAGCAGCTTGACCTCGGCCTGGCGGGCATCGAACGTCGCGATGGTGGCGTCGTCGACGAAGCTGCCCTGACCCGCGAGCGGGCTCTTGGACGCGTAGAGCTCGGCGTAGACGCTGTCGCCGTCGACCGCCTGGGCCTTGGTCACCTGCACCGAGACGGTCGCGAGACCGTTGGCGTCGGTGGTGGCCGGGTAACGGACGGTGTCGCCGCCGCCGACGGTCACGTCGATGGCGACCGGGGTGCCCGCGGCAACCTTGCGCGTACCGGAGACGTCGTCGACCTTGACGGTCACCGGGACGGTGACGGCCTCGTCGGCGGGCAGCAGCCCGGCGACCGGAGCGGTGGACGAGAAGCCAGCCGTGTTGAGGGCGAGCGACGGGGTGGCGACGACGGTCCAGCTGATGGTCGCGACCGGCTCGGACGCGTCCGCGGCCGGGGTGTTGTCGCCGGTCGTCTGGTCGGCCCACACCTTGAGGGTGTGCGAACCGACGGCGTTGCTGAGGGTGATGCTGCGGGTGTACGAGCCCTCGGCGGTGGCACCGCCGGGCACGGCCGTCTTGGCGCCGTTGTCGAGGGTGTAGGAGAGCTGAGCGCCCTGCACGCCGAAGCCGCTGGCGTCGAGCGCCTTCAGGTCGACGGTCGCGCTGTCCGCGGCGTAGAGCGAGGCGGGCACCGACGAGGCGGAGATGGTCTTGATGTTGTCGTTGCCGACCTTGTCGCCACCGACCACGAAGGAGGAGCTCTTGGCCGCGCCGTTGGCGGTCGCCTTGACGGAGACCGTGGCGGTGACCTTCGACGACACCGTGAAGGTGCTGCCGGCCGCGACGTCGAACGACGGGGCGACGATGTTCTTGTCCTGCGTGCCGTCCAGAGCGACGCCGGTGCCGTTGATGACAACGTCACCCGCAGCCTCGGTGCCGGACACGGCCGCCGAGAGGTTGATGGTGACGTCGCCGGTGGCGGCGGTGCCGTCAGCCTTCTTGGCCTCGACCTTGTAGGACACCGCGTCGCCGGTGGAGACCGACGTGGCGGAGGGGGTCAGGGTGATGGTGTAAGCGTCAGTCGACGGGGCGGCGAAGGCCGCGCACGGAACGCCGACAACCGCGAGCGCAGAGATCGCGGAAGCCGCGAGTCCCCGCTTGATGCCGCTGCTGTTCATTCTTGGTGATTCCTTCCGGATGTGTGAGCCATGCCGGGAATTTCCCCGGTGGCAACGTCCCGAGAGACGTGGCACATGGCTCACGCTTCGAGCCAGGCTCCCGGAACCATAAGGAGCAGAACTCGCGGCAATCCGGTTGTTGTTGACGGTTCAGGCATCGACACAAGAAAGGACTAGTCCGGCCCGGGACCCCATGATCGGAAGCCCCCGCGCGCGGCTGCGACAGGGGCTTCTGAGCGGGAGGAACAGGGGCGTCAGGTGGTCAGCTCGACCAGCACGTCGCCCTCCTGGACGACGTCGCCAGGCGCGACCTTGATGGCGCGTACGACGCCGCCGTGCTCGGAGATGACGGGGATCTCCATCTTCATCGACTCCAGCAACGCGACGGCGTCACCGGCCGCGACGGAGGCGCCGACCTCGACCGACACCTCGATGACATTGGCGACCATCTCCGCGACGATCGCGGTCACACTCTCCCTCGGCACACCCCGGACGCTATCCGTTACCGGCGCGTAGGGCGTCACCGGCCGGTCAGCAGAGCAGGCTCAGAGGAGCGCGTCGGTCCGCTTGGGCTCCGGCCGGACGGCGTGCTCGGCCTCCTCGGCGCGACGTCCACGGCGGCCGACGGCGCGCTTCCCGCCACCGGCCCCGGTCAGGGCGAGGTCGATGCGGATGACGACGTACCCGATCAGCAGACCGACCACGAGGCCGTAGAGCACCGACAGCGCGGACTCGGTGACCGAGATCGCCGGGTTGACCAGCGAGTCGGCGACGGCGGCGGTGCCGGCGACGCCGAAGGCGCACACCCACCAGCCCTGCCGGCGGCGGGCCCGCATGTGGGTGCCCCAGACCAGCGCCGGCACGCCCAGGACCGCCTCGATCGGGCGCGGGAAAGCGCCGAGGTGGTCGCGGCTCCAGTGCACACCCTCGAGCAGCGTGTTGACGAGATCGTGGGTGCCGTAGCGGCGCAGCATCTCCGCGTAGAGCAGCGTCACCACGAGGACGACGGCGCCGAAGAGCACGATGAAGAGCCCGCGCGAGCCGAGCCCGTGGAGACCGGCGCCGAGCCGGTAGACCAGCGTGAACGCGCACAGCAGGGCGAGGACGAGGGCGGCGTACTCGAACCTGGTCACGTCGACCTCCGGCTCGAAGCCGAGCACCGCGACCGCGCCGATACCGGCGACGACGACAGCGATGCAGGTCTCTCGTACGGCGTCCCAGAACCGCACGGCCGGCACCGTGATGACCACGCCGAGCACCGCCGCGACCGCGGCCGTCACGACCGCCGCTCCGGTGCGCAGGTCAGCGCGGTCGAGCACCAGCGTGAGGGCCCCGACGGCGAGCGTCAGCGCGCTGAAGACGACCGGGCGCCCGCCGGTACGGGCCGCGAGGACCCAGGTGTAGGCGGTCGCGATGGCCACCGAGCCTGCGCCGGGGAGCCACTCCGGCCCCCGCGGGAGGATGCCTGCCGCAAGGGCGGCGAGCCCGCCGGCGACGACGAGGACCCAGAGCACGATCTCGTAGATCGGGGCCTGGGTGCTCTCGGCCGGCTCGACGGCGGCCGGCGCGGCCGGGCCCTCGAGCGCGATGTTGCGCCGGACCGGCGGATCGAGGTGGTCGATGACCGCTGGTACCCGCTCCGTCCGCCGCACATCGGTCGGGTGACCGTTCGCCGGGCGGCGCTGGGCGGCTCGCCGTCCGCCTCGACCGCGAACCGGTTCGGCTCGACGACGGGGGGCGGCTCTGCTCACGGCAGCCAAGGTTAGAGGACCACTACCGACTGGTCACATGCGCCGGTTGGCGAGGCTGGGATTGACCTCCCGCGCTCGGTCGAGCACCGACCGCTCCAGCCGCGCGGTCACGGTCTCCTCGCCGTCGCCGGCCTCCGCGAGGACGTCGCCGAGCGGGTCGACGACCAGCGAGTGGCCGCAGTAGCGGGGGGCGGGCTGACCGGCCGCGACGACGTAGGCCGTGTTCTCGATGGCTCGCGCCCGCACCAGTGTCCGCCAGTGGTCGACCTTGCGCTCGCCGGCGACCCAGGCCGCCGGCACGACGAGGATCTCCGCGCCGGCCGCGACCAGCGCGCGGGCGAGCTCGGGGAAGCGGAGGTCGTAGCAGGTCATCAGGCCGAGGGTGGCGCCACCGACCTCGACCAGCGCGGGCTCGATCGACCCGGCGCTGAGCCGGTCGGACTCGCGGTAGCCGAAGGAGTCGTAGAGGTGGATCTTGCGATAGCTGCGCTGCGTGGCGCCGTCGGTCGCGAGCAGCGTGTTGAACGGGTGGGTGTCGGTCGCCTCGAACATCCCGGCCACCACTGTGCTGCCTCGGTCCGCGGCCACTCGGGCCAGCTCGGTCGCGAACGGCCCGTCCAGCGGCTCGGCGTCGGGCCCGAGGTCGTCGGTGATCGGCCCGAAGTCGCGGGCGAACGCCTCGGGGAGCACGACCAGGTCCGTCCCGGTCGGGGCGAGCTCGTCGAGGCGAGCCCGGTTCTTGTCCGGCACGAGGTCGGCCGCGGCCTGCACCAGGGCGACGTCGAGCGAGTCCCACGCGGTCATGCCGCCACTCTAGGGTGGTCCCGTGCTGCTGCCCTGGTCCGCCGTCGTGCTCGCCGGCGGACGTGGCTCCCGGCTCGACGGCGTCGACAAGGCGGGGATCGAGGTCGGCGGCCGCACGCTGCTCGAGTGGGCGCTCGACGCCGTGGTCGACGCCCGCGAGGTGGTCGTCGTCGGCGACCCGGTCCCGACCGAGCGGCCGGTGACGTTCACCCGCGAGAGCCCCCGCTACGGCGGCCCGGCGGCCGGGCTGCTCACCGGCGTCGACGCGCTCCTGGACCCGCCGGCGTACGTCGCCGCGGTGGCCGTCGACATGCCGCGACTGACCATGGGCACCCTGCGGCGGCTCACCGACGCCGCCGACGGGCGCGACGGCAGCGTCCTCGTCGGACCCGACGGGCGACGCCAGCTCGCCCTGGTGGTCGCTACGAGCCGGCTGCGGGAGATCCGTCCCGACCACGAGCACCAGCACGATCTCGCCCTGTGGCGGCTGCTCGGGCCGCTCGACCTCGCGGAGGTCGCCGCCGTCGGCGACGAGCACCGCGACGTCGACACGTGGACCGACCTGCGCGACCTGGCGTGATGCAGATCGCCTCGCGAGGACGGCACCTGATTTCGCACGACCCCTCAGGTCGGACGTAGAGTCTGCCGACTTATTGGCACCAAGTGCACCACCCCGCACCACTCCCCCGAGGCCCTCCCGCATGTCCAAAGCGATTCCCAGCAAGCCGCCGCTGCGGCCCTTCACCCCCGCCTACTCCGTGACGACCGCGGCCCGCGTTCCCGGACGGAGCACCGGCCCGACGCGTCCCGACGCGGTCGAGCGCCCCGGCACCGAGCCGACGTCAGGACCCGCCTCCTAGCCTGAGGTCCATGCGAGCGATCGTCGTCACCGAGCCCGGAGACCCCGAAGTCCTCACCGTCACCGATCTGCCCGACCCGTCGCCCGGACCCGGCGAGGTCCTCCTCGACGTGGTCGCCGCCGGCCTCAACCGGGCCGACCTGCTGCAGCGGCAGGGGTTCTACCCGCCGCCGCCCGGCGCCTCCGACATCATCGGCATGGAGTGCAGCGGCACCGTCGCCGCGCTCGGCGAGGGCGTCACCGGCTGGACGATCGGTGACGAGGTGTGCGCGCTGCTCGCGGGCGGCGGGTACGCCGAGAAGGTGGTCGTCCCGGCCGGCCAGGTGATGCGGGCGCCGGCCGGCGTACCCCTGGTCGAGGCGGCGGCCCTCCCAGAGGTGGCCTGCACCGTCTGGTCGAACCTCGTCATGACGGCGCGGATGCAGCCCGGCGAGACGCTGCTCGTCCACGGTGGCGCGGGCGGGATCGGCAGCTTCGCGATCCAGCTCGGCAAGGCGCTCGGCGTCACCGTCCTCACGACCGCGGGCACCGAGGCGAAGCGCGAGCTCTGCCGACAGCTCGGTGCCGACGTGACGATCGACTACCAGGAGGAGGACTTCGTCGCGGTCGCCCAGGAGCACGGCGGCGCCGACGTCATCCTCGACAACATGGGCGCGAAGTACCTCGCCCGCAACCTCGACGCCCTCGCCGACGGCGGCCGCCTGGCCATCATCGGGCTGCAGGGCGGCGCCAAGGCCGAGCTCGACATCAACGGGCTGATGCGCAAGCGCGGCTCCGTCATGGGCACCACCCTGCGCAGCCGCCCGACCGACGGCCCGCGCGGCAAGGCGGCGATCTGCGCCGAGGTCGTCGAGCACGTCTGGCCGCTGATGGAGGCGGGCACGATCCGCCCGCTCGTCGACACCACGTTTCCGCTCGCCCGCGCCGCTGCCGCGCACGAGCGGATGACGTCGGGTGCGCACAGCGGGAAGCTGCTCCTGACCGTCTGACTACTGTGGGTGCCATGAGCGAGGACCAGGTAGTCGTCATCGGCCCGGACGGTCGGCCGGTCGCCATTCCGCAGCCCGCCGCCGAGGGGCCGGAGGACGACAACGAGCGCAGCATCACCGAGCTCGTCGAGCAGCCCGCGAAGGTCATGCGGATCGGCTCGATGATCCGCCAGCTCCTGGAGGAGGTGAAGGCCGCGCCGCTCGACGAGGCCTCCCGCACCCGCCTCAAGGAGATCCACCAGTCCTCGATCAAGGAGCTCGAGCAGGGCCTCGCCCCCGAGCTCGTCGAGGAGCTGGATCGACTCACCTTGCCGTTCACCGAGGACCGCGTCCCGTCCGAGGGCGAGCTCCGGATCGCCCAGGCGCAGCTCGTCGGCTGGCTCGAGGGACTCTTCCACGGCATCCAGACGGCCATCTACGCCCAGCAGGTCGCCGCCCGCGCCCAGTTCGAGCAGATCCGCCGCAGCCTGCCGCAGGCGATGATGCAGCCCCAGCCGCCGCAGCAGCCGGGGGCGCCGCAGGGCCCGCCGCAGCCGGGCCAGGCGGGCGGGATGTACCTCTAGGCCCGTTCCGCGGCCGAGCGTCGCCAGCGCCGCGACACGACCAGGCCGAGGAACCCGACGATGACGAGCGCGAAGCCCGGTGCCGCCATCCGCAGGAACGGCCGCGGGTGGGTGGCCCCGACCTGCTCATAGCTCACCTGCGTCGGGGTGGGCGTCGGGGCGGGCGCGGTGCCCGGCCCCAGGAGGGCCTGCACGCGCGCCAGCAGGGCGTCGCTCGCGGCGGCCGTGCCCGAACGCGGGCCGGCGAGCCAGCTGTCGCCGTCAGGCGTCGCCATGACGACGTACCTCTCGCCGGCGGTGAGCTTCCCGAGGCCGCACGTGCCGCCGGTGGTCCGGACGCGCACGTTGGCGGTGGTGACCTGACCCTTGTAGATCCGGTCGACCTGCACAGTCTGGACGAACGAGGTGCCGCTGGCCGCCGACGTGGTCACCACTCCGGTGAAGACCACGGTCGCGCGCTGCACGGCCACGGCGGGCGCCGGCCGCGGGCAGGCCGGGGCCGCGGCGTCGGACGCCTGCGGCCCGATCACCACAGCGCAGACCGCCACGAAGACGAGGGCGAGGGCACGGCGGAGCATCCGCCCATCAGACCAGATCACCGGTCGAGCACTCCAGCCAGCACCTGCGCCACGCCATCGTCGTCATGGCCCGGCGCGACGTGGGTCGCGCACTCGAGCACCGTGGGGTGCGCGTCGGCCATCGCGTACGACGTCCCGGCCCACGTGAGCATCGGCAGGTCGTTGGGCATGTCGCCGAAGGCGATCACGTCGGCTGCCTCGACGCCCAGCTTCTCCGCGATGAGGGCGAGCGTGGACGCCTTCGTCACTTCCAGCGCGCTGATCTCCAGCAGCGGGAACGAGGAGTGCGTGACGTTGACCCGGTCCCCGACCACCGCGACCGCGGCGGCGACGAACTCGTCGGCTGCCAGGCCGCCGCCGCGGGCCAGCAGCTTGAGCACCGGCCCGTCGGCGAGCTCCTCGAGCGCGACCTCGCGCCGCGGGCTGAACCCGCGGTCGTCGTCGGCGCGGTGGCGCAGGTAGTCCGGCTCCATCGCCCAGCCCGCCACGGTCTCGACCGCGAACCGCACGCCAGGGATCGCGGCGCGCAGGGACCGCGCCACGTCGAGCGTCACCGCCGGCGACATCGGCCGCTCCAGCCAGGGCAGGTCGGCGGCCACGTCCCAGACGAGGGCGCCGTTGGACACGATGGCGAGGCCGTGGCTGCCGACGTAGGAGAACACGTCCCGCGCCCACCGCAGCGGCCGCCCGGTCACGAAGACGACGTGCACGCCACGGTCGTCGAGGTCGGCCAGGACCTGCGCGGTGTACGCCGACACCGTGCCGTCGGAGCGGACGAGCGTGCCGTCCAGGTCGGTCGCGACGAGCCGCGGGAGCCGCTGGGACGTCTCGGCGGGTGGCACCACGGGCCGTATTCTGCCGCAGCCCGGCGATAACATGGCGCGGGGAGGACCGAACGACGTCAGGAGGCACGGGTGACCCCTCGTGCGGAGCCCCCCTCCAGCACCGACCTCCTCATCGACGCCATCCAGCGACTGGCGCTGGCCGACAGCCTCGACGACGTCGTCGAGATCGTCCGGGTGACCGCGCGCGAGCTCACCGGCGCCGACGGGGCGACGTTCGTGCTCCGCGACGGCGAGCAGTGCTACTACGTCGACGAGAACGCCGTCTCGCCGCTGTGGAGCGGTATGCGCTTCCCGCTCGAGGCGTGCGTGAGCGGCTGGGCGATGCTCCACCGTCAGACGGCCGTGATCGAGGACATCTACGCCGACGAGCGGGTGCTGCACGAGGCCTACCGGCCGACGTTCGTGAAGTCGCTGGCGATGGTGCCGATCCGCTCGATGGACCCGATCGGCGCGATCGGCAACTACTGGGCCGAGCGGCACGTCGCGACCGAGTCCGAGATCAGGCTGCTCCAGGCGCTCGCCGACTCGACCTCCGTCGCGCTCGCGCACGTGCAGGTCCGCCAGCAGCTCGAGCAGCGGGTGCACCTCGAGAGCGAGCTGAGCCGGCTCTCCGAGACCGACGAGCTCACCGGGCTCTACAACCGGCGCGGCTTCTGGACCCGCGCCGCGGCACGTCTCGCCGCGCACCCCGGCGGTGTGGTGGCCTACCTCGACCTCGACGGGCTCAAGGAGCTCAACGACACCCACGGCCACGCGGTCGGCGACGCCACCATCAGGGCCGTCGCGGGCGCGCTGCTCAACGTCGCCGGCCCCGACGACGTCGTCGCCCGGCTCGGCGGCGACGAGTTCGCCGTCTTCCTCTGCCGCTGGGCCGACGGCCTCGACGCGCTCCGCGACCGGCTCGCCGCCGAGGTGACCGGGGCCGGTGGCAGCGCCAGCATCGGGCTCGCCGCCGTGGAGTCGGCCGAGGAGCTGACCGTCGACGCCCTCGTCGCGCGAGCTGACGCGCTCATGTACGCCGACAAGCAGCTCAGGTCCGCGCGCCGGGCAGCGGGCGGGCCAGCACCAGCTCGCCGTCCTCGCTCGGACCACGCAGCTCGGTGAAGCCGCACTTCGCCAGCACCCGCAGCGAGCGGGCGTTCTCCGGCGCCACCGACGCCCTGAGCCGGACGCCGGCCTCGTCGGTGTGCCCCAGCAGGGCGCGCAGCGCCTCCGTGGCGAACCCCCAGCCCCACGCCTCGGCGACCAGGCCGTAGCCGACCTCGGTCTCCGGCACGCCGTCCTGTGCGACCGACGGTGGCCCGAAGAACCCGACCGAGCCGAGCGTCGTCACCCCGCGCACGATCGAGCGCGGACCCCACACGTCGCCGTCGTGCCACAGCGACGCGGCGTCGCGGTCGTCCTCCCGGGGAAACTCGGGGTGCCAGCCCTCGAGCCGCTGACCGCTCCGGATCGCCGCGACGGTCGGCGCGTCCCACAACGGGAGCGACAGGCGCTCCGTCGCGACGGGAGCGAGGGTCAGAACCACTTGCAGATCTCCATGGCGGCGCCGTCGTCGTCCACCGTCCCGGTGACGGCGTCGGCGATCTCGCGGACCTCGTCGGGCGCGTGGCCCATGGCCACGCCGCGACCGGCCCACGTCAGCATCTCCACGTCGTTGCGGCCGTCGCCGATCGCGAGGACGTCGGAGGGCTCGAGGCCGAGCTGGTTGACGACGTGGGACAGGCCGGACGCCTTCGAGACGCCGACCGGGGCCAGGTCGAGCCAGGCGGTCCAGCCGACGACGTACGACGTCCCCTGGAGGCCCAGGTCGCGGCCCAGCGCCACGAAGTCCTCGGCGGTCGAGGACGGGTCGCGGATGATGACGCGCGAGACCGGCTGGGCGACGAGCTGCTCGACCGGGGTGACGATCATGTCGCCGGAGAGCTCGCCGGGCGGGAAGTGGTCGTTGAGCCGGTAGCCGATGCCGCGCTCCTCGACGGCCACCAGCGCCGACGGGTGCCGGTCGAGGATCGCGTAGACGGCCTCGCGGGCGTCGAACGTCTCCTCGTGCACCACGTCGATGGGC
The DNA here is from genome assembly GCF_029846275.1 of Nocardioides sp. CER19. Taxonomy (GTDB): domain Bacteria; phylum Actinomycetota; class Actinomycetes; order Propionibacteriales; family Nocardioidaceae; genus Nocardioides. The sequence goes on along the minus strand of NZ_JARVWS010000001.1, from coordinate 456,845 downwards.
GGGTAGCGCAGCACCACCGAACCGTTCGAGGCGACGATCCACAGCCGGTCGCGGCCGCCGTGGGGCAGGTCGAGCAGGTCGGCGACCCGGGTCATGCCGTGCGGCGCACGGCCCGAGGCGAGCACGATCTCGGCGCCCGCGTCGTAGGCGCGGTTGACGGCCTCGTAGACGGCGGGCGGGATCTCCTCGACCGGCGCGCTCTGCCCCTCGGCCCACTTCAGCAACGTGCCGTCGATGTCGAGCGCGACGACGCGGGGCTTCCAGGAGCCCCGCGTGGAGGAAACCGTCATCTCAGCGCTTCACCGGCTCGAGCACCTCGCGGCCGAGCCACTTCTGCAGAGCCTTCGGCACGCGGACCGAGCCGTCCGCCTGCTGGTGGGTCTCGAGGATCGCGACGATCGCGCGGGTGACCGCCGTCAGCGTGCCGTTGAGGGTCGCGACCGGGGCCGTCCCCTTCTCGAACCGGCCCCGGATGTCGAGCCGGCGGGCCTGGAAGTCCAGGCAGTTGGAGGTGGAGGTCAGCTCGCGGTACTTGCCCTGGGTCGGGATCCACGCCTCGCAGTCGAACTTCCGGATCGCGCTGTTGCCCAGGTCGCCGGCGGCGACGTCGATCACCTGGTAGGCCAGCTCGAGCTTGTCGAGGAACTGCTTCTCCCAGTCGAGCAGCCGCTGGTGCTCGGCGTACGACTCCTCGAGCGTGGTGTAGACGAACATCTCCACCTTCTCGAACTGGTGGACCCGGATGATGCCCCGCGTGTCCTTGCCCGCCGAGCCGGCCTCCTTGCGGAAGCACGACGAGAAGGCCGCGTAGCGGAGCGGCAGGGAGGCGGTGTCGAGGATCTCGTCGGCGTGGTAGGCCGCCATCGGCACCTCGCTGGTGCCGACGAGGTAGAGCTCCTCGCCCTGGATCCGGTAGACGTTCTCCTCCGCCTGCTCCAGGAAGCCGGTGCCCTCCATGGCCTCGGGCCGGACCAGCGCCGGCGCGATGACCTGCGTGAAGCCGGCCTCGCGGGCCTGCTCCATGGCGAGGTTGATGAGGGCGAACTCGAGCTCTGCTCCGACGCCCGTCAGGTAGTAGAACCGGCTGCCGGAGACCTTGGCGCCGCGCTCCAGGTCGATGGCGCCGAGCAGCTTGCCCAGCTCGACGTGGTCGCGCGGCTCGAAGCCCTCCGCGGCGAAGTCGCGCGGGGTGCCGACCCGCTCCAGCACGACGAAGTCGTCCTCGCCGCCGGCGGGGGTCTCGTCGGCGGTCACGTTGTGGATGCTCTTGAGCGCGGTGACCCACGCCTCGTCGGCGGCGCGCTGCGCCTCCTCGAGCGACTTCACCTCGGCGGAGAGCGCCTTGGTCCGCGCCAGCAGCTCCTGCTTCTCCTCGCCCTGGGCCTTGGCGACCTGACCGCCGAGCTGCTTCTGCTCGGCCCGCTTCTCCTCGAAGGCGACGATGGCCGCCCGGCGAGCGGCGTCGGCTGACAGCGCCTGGTCGACCACCTCGCCACTCAGCCCACGCTTGGCCTGCGAGGCACGGACGCGGTCAGGGTCTTCACGGAGGATGCGGGGGTCGATCACGACATGAGCCTATCGGGACGGGGACCGTATCCTGTCGCGCGTGCCGGACCGTCGTACTCCCCCGTTGGTCGCCGGGATCACCTGTCTGGTTCTCGGCATCGTCCTCGCGGTCCTGGTCGGGCTCGGCGCGGTCGACGGGTTCGACAAGGCGCTGGGCGAACCGCTGGTCGTCCACCACGGGCCGGTCTACCACGTCGCACGGTGGGTCGAGGCGATCTTCGAGTTCTTGCCGTTCGTCGCCTACAACCTCGTGCTCGCCGGCGCGCTGTGGTTCAAGAGCTACCGACGCGCGGCCCTCTACGCACTCGGCGTCAACGCCGCCGCGCTCGTCGTCAGCCAGGTCGTGAAGCACGTCGTCGACCGACCGCGTCCGGCGTGGCAGGACCCGTTGTCGCCCTACACCGGCCTGGCCTACCCCAGCGGCCACGTCATCCACTCGGCCGCGTTCTTCGGCGTCACCGGTGCGCTGGCGCTCATCTTCATCCGCAGGACGGCGCTGCGACGGCTGCTCGTCACCGTCTCGGGGCTCCTCACCCTGCTGGTCTGCGCCGACCGCCTGCTGCTCGGGCGGCACCACATCACCGACGTGATCGGCGGCCTGCTGTTCGGCTTCGGGCTGGTGCTCATCGGGCTCGCGCTCTACTCGCCGCGCCCCGTCTCGCACGCGATCAAGGCGGAGCCGCTGCCCGAGGTCTTCCACGGCGACAAGCAGTGCGCGGTCGTGCTCAACCCGAGCAAGGTCGACAGCGTCGGCCAGTTCCAGTCCATCGTGAACTCGATGGCGATCGAGGCCGGCTGGCAGACGCCGCGGTGGTACTTCACGACCATCGAGGACTCCGGCACCGGCCAGGCCGAGCAGGCCGCCGTCGACGGCGCCGAGCTCGTGCTGGTCTGCGGCGGCGACGGCACCGTGCGCGAGGTGTGCGCCGAGCTCGCCGGGACCGGCATCCCGGTCGGGATCATTCCCGCCGGCACCGGCAACCTGCTCGCCCGCAACCTCGCCATCCCGCTCTACCTGCGCGCTGCCATCGACGTGGCTCTCACCGGCCAGGACCGCGCGATCGACATGGTCGAGGTCGACGGCGACGGCATCGAGCCCACCCACTTCCTGGTCATGGCCGGCATGGGCTTCGACGCCGCGATCATGGAGGGCGTCAACGAGGACATCAAGGCCAGGGTCGGCTGGGTCGCCTACGTGCTCTCCGGGCTCAAGGCCCTCATGTTCCCCGCGGTGCGGCTCGAGATCTCCGTCGACGACGCCAAGTTCACCAAGCACCGCGCCCGCACGATCGTGGTCGGCAACGTCGGCTCCCTCACCGCCGGCATGCCGCTGCTCCCCGACGCGGAGATCGACGACGGCCTGCTCGACGTGGTCCTGCTCTACCCGCAGCGCTTCTGGTCCTGGGTGCCGCTCGCCTTCCGCGTCCTGGCCAAGCGGCCGCAGACCGACGACCTCGTCAACCGGATGACCGGCCGCACCGTCGTCATCCGCGCCGACCGCGACACCCCCCGGCAGCTCGACGGCGACACGATCGGCACCGGCCGGGAGCTGCGGATGACCAACGTCCACGGGCGGTTGCTGGTCCGCGTCCCGCGCTAGGCCACGTCACCCGACCCTCGAGTGTCTCGACCACCCCTGGGTGGTCGAGACACTCGAGGGTCAGCGCTTCGGGCGTGCCGAGGCGATCGCCTCTTCCTCCTCGGGGGACAGCTGGGCATCGGAGGTCCAGTCGGTGACGCTCTTGGCGTAGGTCCGCGCGTCGGAGCGGCCGTGGATGCTCGTGAGGACCACCCCGTTGCCGGCGTTGTCGAGCAGGGCCAGCGACCAGGACAGGTGCCCGCCCATGTCGCCGAAGGCGTCGTAGCGGACGACGGCCAGGTGCCGGAAGGTCTGCTTGGACTCGGAGGAGAGCGCGGCCACCTCCTGCCGCAGACCGAGGACGTCGGCCGGCGGGGCGTCGGGGCCCTCGGCGCGGTCGGCGGTCGTCGTACGCCTCCAGGCGAGGGCGGCGAGGACCAGCGCGACGACGGCGGTCAGCAGGCTGAGAAGGGTCAGGGCGAGCACGCGTTGAACCCTAGACTGAGCGGGTGCCCGAGACCGTGAAGCGGATCGCCTACCAGGGCGAGCCCGGTGCCAACTCCCACCAGGTGTGCGCACAGCACTACCCCGACTGGGAGGCCGTGCCGTGCGCGTCGTTCGAGGACGTCTTCGCGGCCGTCGACGGCGGGGACGCCGACCTGGCGATGATCCCCATCGACAACTCGATCGCCGGCCGGGTGGCCGACATCCACCACTTCCTGCCGGCGTCGTCGCTGCACATCGTGGCCGAGCACTTCCTGAGGATCCGCTTCCACCTGATGGGGCTGCCGGGCACGCGCATCGAGGACGTCCGCACCGTCCACAGCCACGTCCACGCGCTCGGCCAGTGCCGCAAGATCATCCGCGAGCACGGGTTCACGCCGGTCATCTCCGGTGACACGGCCGGGGCGGCGCGGGAGGTCGTCGAGGCCGGCGACCCGACGATGGCGGCGATCAGCCCGCCGCTGGCCGCCGACATCTACGGGCTCGAGGTGCTCGCCCACGACGTCGAGGACGAGGAGCACAACACCACCCGGTTCGTGGTCCTCTCCCCCGACTTCGTGCAGGCGCCGGCCGGCAACGGGCCCGTCGTGACGTCCTTCATCTTCAACGTGCGCAACCTCCCGGCCGCGCTCTACAAGGCACTCGGCGGCTTCGCCACCAACGGCGTCAACATGACCAAGCTGGAGTCCTACATGGTCGGCGGCGAGTTCACCGCGACCCAGTTCCTGGCCGAGGTCGACGGGCACCCCGACGAGCCTGGGCTGAAGCGGGCGCTGGAGGAGCTGGCCTTCTTCACGACCGACGTGAAGATCCTCGGCGTCTACCCGGCCGACCAGTTCCGCGCGAGCTCGGCCTGACCCGGTCGGCGTACCCCTCGCGCGCCTGGCTCGTTGACGTTTCATCACTGATCGTCATTCATCCGAAGGGGTCCAGGTGGCCACAGCGAACGGCTCGTTCTACTCACTCTTCACGCCCGAGGAGATCGCCAAGATCAGCGCCTCCGGCACCCGGGTGAACCTGCCCGAGGGCTGGTCCCCGATCTGGGAGGACACCCCCGCCGACAAGGCCTACATCATCCTGTCCGGCACCGTCTCGGTCCGGAAGGACGGCCGGGAGGTGGCGCAGCTCGGCGAGGGCGACATCGTCGGTGAGGCCGCGATCCTCAACAAGTCCCTGCGCACCGCCAGCATCATCGCGCTCACCCCGCTCGAGCTGATCCACCTCTCCGCCGAGTCACTGGTGCGGCTCTCGGTCGAGATGCCGCGCTTCCACGAGGCGCTCGAGACGGTGGCGGCGGAGAGGCTCAGGTCCAGCTGAGCGACTACGACGGCCCGGCGCTCGACGAGCTGGTCGACAGCGTCCTGCTCGGCGAGACGCCGACGCTCACCCAGCAGCAGGTCGCCGACGCGGCCGGCGTACCCGTCGACCTCGCCAACGAGCTGTGGCGGCTGCTCGGCTTCCCGCGCGCGGGCGAGGACGAGGCCGCGTTCACCCATGCCGACGTCGAGGCGCTGCAGCTGAGCGCCAAGCTGGTCAGCCACGGCATCCTCAGCCCCGACCGGCAGGCGGCGCTGGTACGGACCTGGGGCCGGTCGTTCGCCCGGCTCGCCGAGTGGCAGACGGCCCTGCTCGCCGAGCTCGCGTCGGAACGGCCCGGCGACACGGTCGACGAGCTCAGCTCGCTCGCCGTCGGCGTGGTGCCGGATCTCGAGGCGCTGCAGTCCTACGTCTGGCGCCGACACGTCGCGAGCGCCGCGACCCGCCTCCTGACGACCACCGAGGCGGGCCTGACGATGGCGGTGTGCTTCATCGACATCGTCGGCTACACCTCGCGCAGCCGCTCGCTGAGCGAGGAGGAGCTGGTCGCGTGGGTCGAGGAGTTCGAGGACGCCTGCACCGGCCTGGTCGTCGACCACGGTGGCCGGGTCATCAAGACGCTCGGGGACGCGGTGCTCTTCGTCTGCGACGACGCCGTCGGCTCGGCCGAGGTCGCGCTCACCGCCACGGAACGCGGTGCCGACCCGGACGACGCGTTCCCGGCCGTCCGCGCCGGGCTGGCCCACGGCGAGGTCGTGGCCCGCCTGGGCGACGTCTTCGGCCCGACCGTCAACATCGCCTCGCGACTCACCGACGTCGCGCGTCCCGGCACCGTGGTGATCGACGAGGGAGCCGCCGCCGTGCTGACCGGCGGCTACTCGCTCGCCCGCCTCCGGCGTACGTCGGTCAAGGGGTACTCCCGGCTGCAGCCGTTCGCGCTGCGGCGGTTGCGGTGACTGTTCGTCGAGGTATGCAGGCGAACGCGCACTTCCCGTGCGGAACTCCGCGCGGGAGGTGACGACTCGGCTGCATACCTCGATGAACAGCCAGCCACCCGACTAGCGGATCGTCACCTGCCGGTTGGCCAGCCCGGCCCGGGCGGACCGCTCCTCGGGGGTCAGCTCCGGCCCGACGGCGAGCGCCTCGTCGAGGGCTGCCTTGAACGCAGCCGCCGGCTCCTCGAGCGCCTCCGCGCCGGTGCCGAGCGGCAGGTCCCACACCGGGGCGAGCAGCCCCAGCGCGCGGAACATCCCGACGAACCGCGCACCCGGCACGAGCACGTCGGCGCCGGTCACGTGCAGCCGCGCGAGTGCGGTGAGCAGGTCGTCCTCGGGCTCCGGCATCACCCAGCGCAGGTGCTCCTTGGTCCCGACGTTGGTCCAGTACGCCGCCTCGACACTGCTCAGCCGGGTGGTCGGCGACGCCGCGTCGTTGGCCTGCTGGAGTGCGTCCTCGAGACCGTCGCGGTTGTCGATGTCGCTGATCCAGAAGTCGAAGCCCTCGTGCACCGTCACGTCGATCGTGTCGTTGACGACGAGGTCCTGCAGCCGCGGACCGGGTCCGGGCGCCTCGAGCATGCCGACGATCCCGGACTCCGGCGCGTCCAGCGCGGTGAGCAGGGCGGCGGCGATCTCGCGGGACGGGTCGCCGAACCCGTGCTGCACCTGCAGGCCGGCCCACACCTGGCCGCTGTCACGAGCCATCGCGGGCGCGGCGAGCGGCAGCAGCGAGGCGAGCAGCACCGTGCGCTCCTCGTAGCCCTTGATCGTGAGGGGCGCGGTCGCGGCGGGCACGAGCTCACGCATCGCGATGAGGTCGCACTCGTTGGGGAGCCCCTCGAAGGGACGCTTCACGAACGTCCGTGCACCGGGCGCGCCGTGGCAGACCTTGTAGCGCTTGCCGCTTCCGCACGGGCAGGGCTCGCGGGGACCGACCACCTTCCCGTCGTAGAGGGGCAGGGGCTCTTCGACGCGGTTGCGGGACTTCTTGGCCACCCGCGGACCCTACCTGTCGAGGAGCTCGAGCATGAACGCCGGCCGGTCGCTGATGACCGCCTTCACCCCGAGGTCGAGGCAGATGTCGAGGTCCTTCGGCTTGTTGACCGTCCAGACGTGGAGGTCGTGCCCGGCGCGGGTGATGCGGCGGCCGAGCTTCGGGTGGTCGCGGAGCACCTCGATGCCGGGGCCGACGATCCACTCGGGACCGATGACGCGGCTGAGCATCGCCCAGTTGCGGGAGTGCTCGATGAGCTGGACCAGCCGCAGGCCCGGCGCCAGCCGCTCGACCCGCTGCAGCGCGGTGTAGCTGAAGCTCATGACCCGCACCGGGGCGTCGCGGCCGGCCCAGCCGAACTCCGCGAGCAGCTCGACGAGCCGCTTCTCGACCAGACCGCCGTAGCGGGTGGGGTGCTTGGTCTCGATGGCGAGCTCGACGCGCCGTCCGGTGCGCGCCGAGTAGTCGCGGACCGTCTCCAGCAGGGTGCGCAGGGTGAGCACCCGGTCGAGCTTCTCGTCGCGGTCCGGCGCCTCGTCGTCGAGGTCGATCCAGGGGTTCTTCCACTTCGCGAAGTCGAGCTCGGCCAGGTCCGCCAGCTCCATGGTCGACACCACGCCGCGCGTCTGCGCGGTGCGCTTCAGCGTCCGGTCGTGGACGCAGACGAGGTGACCGTCGGCGGTCAGCCGTACGTCGCACTCCAGCGCCTCGGCACCGACATCCAGCGCCGCGACGTACGCCCCCAGGGTGTGCTCGGCGATCTCGTGGCTGGCGCCGCGGTGCGCGACGACCTGAGGTCTCATGTGCCCATTGTCCCCAGGGGAGGCCGAGGGCCGGAAATGCCACGCGGACCGCCAAAGACGGGTGCTGGGGCTGCCGTGAATATTGTAAACTCCGTGGCGCGCGGTCGGGGCCGCGTCTGGTCCGCAGACAGGGTGTCACGCCCACCCCGTGTTCAAGAGCTCGGCCGAACGTGAACCATGCGCTCGATCTCCGATGCGGACATGTCGGGCCACAAGGAAGTGGTCGATCGTGAACAGTTTCTCCCTGCCTCGCCGCCCCGATCTGGAACATCTCCGGCGCGAGGCCAAGCAGCTGCTGCAGGACCTGAGGGCTGACGAGCCCGCAGCGCTCAAGCGCGCCGAGACGCACGCACCCGACCTCCCGGTCACCCTGAGCACTGCGCAGCGCGTCCTCGCTCGGGAGTACGGCTTCGTCTCGTGGGCCCAGCTCAAGGCGCTGGTCACGCGGATGTCCGCCGGCGGCGTCCGCTACGACACGATCGGCCGGGGCTACTCCGACTACCGCCGGGCCGACCCGCGGATCGCCGCCGCCGTCCTGGCTGCCCTCGGGGACGCGCGCACCGTCGTCAACGTCGGCGCCGGCACCGGCTCCTACGAGCCCACCGACCGGCCCGTCGTACCCGTGGAGCCGTCGACGGCGATGGCCTTGCAGCGCGACCACGCCCTGCCGCCGGCCGTGCTCGGCGTCGCGGAGAGCCTGCCGCTGGCGGACGGCACGGCCGACGCCGCGATGGCGATGATGACGATGCACCACTGGTGCGACGTGTCGCGGGGACTGGCCGAGCTCAAGCGGGTCGCCCGCCGGCGGGTCGTCCTCATGACGATCGACGCCGACGTCCAGGCCGACATGTGGCTGTTCGCCGACTACGTCCCTGAGATCGGCGAGCGCGACCGCAGGGAGTTCCCGCCGATCGACGATGTGGTCGCCGCCCTCGGCGGCAACACGACCGTGACTCCCCTCCCGGTGCCGCACGACTGCCTCGACGGCTTCGGCCTCGCCTTCTGGAGCCGTCCCGAGACCGTGCTCGACCCCGGCGCGCGTGCCGCGACCAGCGGCTTCGCGCGCATGGACAAGGCCCGCGAGGCCGCCGCGGTCGAGGGGCTGGCGGAGGACCTGCGCACCGGCGCCTGGGACGCGCGGTACGGGCACCTGCGCCACCTCTCCGAGCTGGACGTCGGTCTCCGGCTCATCACCGCCGAGCTCGGTTGAGCGATGACGGTCACCCTGCGCCTGCTGCACACAGCCGCCGGCACGGTCGCTGACGACCTGCTGCCGTGCCTGGACCACGACCCGGAGCTCTGGTTCGCCGACTCCCCGCAGGACGTGGAGCACGCCAAGGCGCTCTGCCGGGGCTGTCCCGTCCGCACGAGGTGCCTCGACGGCGCCTTGGCCCGGCGCGAGCCGCTCGGCGTGTGGGGCGGCGAGCTGTTCCAACAGGGGACCGTGATCCCTCGCAAGCGGCCGCGCGGACGCCCGCGCACGAACTTCACGGAAATGGCTTGACCTTGACGTAGCGTCAACCCTCCACGCTGTTCGTCATGACCACATCACCCTCCCCCGCGATCCACGTGCGGGGCCTCCAGAAGGCCTACCAGGAGCTGCCGGTCCTCCGCGGCGTCGACCTCGACGTGGCGCGCGGCAGCATCTTCGCGCTGCTCGGCTCCAACGGGGCCGGCAAGACCACCCTCGTCCGCATCCTCTCGACCCTGCTCCGGGCTGACGCGGGTACGGCGACCGTCGAGGGCTTCGACGTCGCGACCCAGTCCGCGAGCGTGCGGGAGTCCATCAGCCTGACCGGCCAGTTCGCCGCGGTCGACGAGATCCTCACCGGGCGCGAGAACCTGGTCCTCGTCGCGAGGCTGCGCCATCTGGCCGACCCCGGCCGGATCGCCGACGACCTGCTCGCGCGGTTCTCGCTGACCGACGCCGGCGGACGGAGGGTCGCCACCTATTCGGGCGGCATGCGCCGGCGTCTGGACATCGCCATGAGCCTGATCGGGGACCCGCCGGTCATCTTCCTCGACGAGCCGACCACCGGACTCGACCCGCAGGCCCGCATCGAGGTCTGGAACGCCGTCCGGGAGCTCGCCGCCAACGGCACGACGGTCCTGCTCACCACGCAGTACCTCGACGAGGCCGAGGAGCTCGCCGACCGCATCGCGATCCTCCACGAAGGCGTGATCATCGCCGACGGCACCCTCGCCGAGCTCAAGCAGCTGCTCCCGCCGACCAAGGTCGAGTACGTCGAGAAGCAGCCGTCCCTCGAAGACATCTTCCTCGCCATCGTCGGCCACGACCGCTCCGCGGACACGGCCGCCGCCGGCACCGAGAACTGAGGACCGACCATGAACACCCGCTTCTTCGCCGACACCCTCGTCCTGGTGAACCGCTCGCTGCGCCACATCCTGCGCAGCCCGGACACCATCATCACCACCGCCATCACGCCGATCGCCATGATGCTGCTGTTCGTCTACGTCTTCGGCGGCGCGCTCGACACCGGCTCGGACAGCTACGTGAACTACCTGCTGCCCGGCATCCTGCTGATCACCGTCGCATCCGGCATCTCCTACACGGCGTACCGGCTCTTCATGGACATGAAGGGCGGCATCTTCGAGCGGTTCCAGTCGATGCCGATCGCCCGCTCTTCGGTGCTCTGGGGGCACGTGCTGACCTCGGTCGTGGCCAACCTGATCTCGCTCGCGATCGTCGTCCTCGTCGCGCTCGCCATGGGCTTCCGCACCGGCGCGGGCGTGCTGTCCTGGGTCGCGGTGGGTGGCATCCTCGTGCTGTTCACCCTCGCGCTGACGTGGCTCGCGGTGATCCCCGGTCTGACCGCGAAGTCGGTCGACGGCGTGAGCGGGTTCTCCTACCCGCTGATCTTCCTGCCGTTCATCAGCTCCGCGTTCGTGCCCACCGAGGGCATGCCCGGTCCGGTGCGCGCCTTCGCCGAGAACCAGCCGGTCACCTCGATCGTCAACACGATCCGCGACCTCTTCGCGGAGCAGACGATCGGCAACGACCTCTGGATCGCGCTGGGCTGGTGCGTCGGCATCCTCGTGGTCGCCTTCGCCCTCGCCATGTCGACGTACCGCCGCAAGATCAGTTGACGAGCACGGCAGGCTGAGCGCGTGCTCACGATCGGACAGCTGGCGTCCTACGCCGGCGTCACCATCCGCGCCGTCCGGCACTACCACCAGGTCGGGCTGCTGCCGGAGCCGGAGCGGGACGGCTCCGGCTACCGGACGTACGGCGCCGAGGCCGTCGTACGACTGATCCGGATCCGGACCCTGCGCGATGCCGGCGTGCCGCTCACGCGGGTCCAGGAGCTGCTCGACGCCGACGAGGAGACGTTCGCAGCGGCGGTCGTGGACATCGACCGCCAGCTGCGGGCGGACATCCGCGAGCTGCAGGCGCACCGTCGGCGGATCGCCCAGCTGGCCGCCGGCGACTCGCTGGCACTCCCGGACGTCGTGGTCGACTACCTCGACCGGCTGCGCGCCACCGGAGCGCCGGCGGTGCTGGTCGACGCCGAGCGGGACGCCTGGATCCTGATGGCCGCGCGCTGGCCCGAGGCGATGCCCGAGATGATGGCCGACAAGGTCGCCCAGCTCTCCGACCCGCGGACGCTGCGTCTCTACGGGCTCTTCGGCCAGATGGTCGAGGGCGGGGGGCAGGAGGGGCTCCTCCAGGAGACTGCCGACCTGCTGGTCACGATGTTCGAGGAGGCCGAGGCCGCCGGGACGCTCAGCCGGCAGAGCGAGGAGTTCGCCGACGAGGGCTTCGTGGCGTTGATGGACTCCTTCGCCGACGGCCACGAGGTGGTCGAGCGGCTGCGGAGGCTGCTGGCCGAGCGGGGCTGGACCGGCTGGACGGTGGTCGAGAAGGCCTGACGCGCCAGGACTCAGGGCTTCACGAACCAGCGGGCCTGCGCCACGGGACCCTGGTTCCCCGAGGCGTCGACGGCCCGGATGCGGAGGCCGTGCGTGCCCCGGCGGACCCGCACCGACACGGTCGCCGCCGTGACCCGGCGCGCGGTGGAGCCGCCGCAGCGGTACCACGCGGCGCGATCGAGACTGCAGGAGAAGACGACCGGCTCGCCGGCGCGGAGGTCGACGACCTTCAGCGAGGCCTTCTTGCCACGCAGGTGCATCGTCCGGCTCGGGTGTCCCAGGAACGTCGCCCTCGGCGCGGTGTCGTCCACCTCGAAGTCACGGGTGGCGGTGCCGACCAGCCCGACCCGGTCGGTCGCGTGGACCTGGACGGTGTGCCGTCCGTCCGCCAGGCCGAGCGCCACGAGCTCGTCGCTGCACGGGGACCAGGCGCCGGCGTCGACCCGGCACTCCTGGCCGGTCACCACCTCGTCGGCCGTCAGGCTGAAGACCCGCTGGCGCAACGCTCGGCGGACCGGCGCGCCGACGGTGATCCCCGGCGGCGTGGCGTCGTAGGTGAACGTGCGGCTGGCGGACCCGACGTTGCCGACCGCGTCGGTCATCCTCAGCCGGAAGACGTAGGCCCCGCTGCCGTTCTGGGGCGTGCCCTTGAACGGGGTCCTGCACGGCGTCCACGCGGGCTCGGCCGAGGCGAGCGTCAGGCTGCACTCGTTGGTGGTGGGATGCGACTCCACCGTCGTGAACGACCAGCTCAGCGGCGCGTCACGCGGTCCGACCACGTCGGCGGGCTTCGTGATCAACCAGGTGGGCGCCGTGACGTCGGCGGTGAAGCCCAGGGTGTTGGAGAGCCCGGGCGTCCCGTCGGCGCCGACGTTGCGGACCCAGAAGGTGTGCGAGCCGCCGCCCAGCCCGGCGTACGACGTGGGGCTGGTGCAGGGCTGCCACACGGAGCCCTCGAGCCGGCACTCGAAGGTGACGTCCGGGAGGGTCGAGCCGAAGGAGAACGTGGCCGTCGCGCCGGTCACCGCCGGGCCGTCGATCACCGGTGCGTCGGGGTGGCGCGCGTAGGTGAACGGCTGCGTGACCGTCGTGGCGTGTCCCGCCTCGTCGGTCGCGGTGACCGTGAGGACCCAGCTGCCGAACGACAGGGCGGGCACGTAGTCGGTGGCGGTCGAGCAGGCGCCGCTGCCCGAGTCGCCGCGATCGCTCCTGGTGGCGCAGCGGACCGTGACCGACGAGGCCGCGTCGGTGGCGGCGATGTGCCACGACGGCGTACGGACCTCGGGGTAGAAGGCGGTGGAGCCGGTGTCGCCGTCCGTCGGCGCGACGGTGAGTGCGGGGGCGGCGTGGTCGACGACGAAGTCGTAGGAGTCCGTCAAGCCGTTCACGTCCATGTGGAAGGTGTGCACGCCCTCCGCGAGGCCGGTCGTGTCCACCGCGTAGGGAAGGGCATGGACCGTCGTCGACCCGCCGTCGTCGATCCACACGGTGAAGTCGTCGGCCGCCGTGTAGCCGGTCGCCGTGAAGGTGGCAGTCGTGTCGACGACGTGCTCCGTCGCCCACACGTCGAGGACGTCGCCGGCGTGGGCGGCCGGTGCTGTCGCGAGGGCGCTGAGGCCCAGGAGGAGCGCGAGCGCGCCCGTCATCGATGCACGACGAACGACCATCCGAGCACTGCCTTCCGAGACCCGGCAGCGCTCCGATCGCTGCGACCGGCGAACGCTAGCACCGGGCGGCGCGCGCCGGGCCGTCTTCGCGCAGACCCGTCCGAACGGTCAGCCCTGCTGGAGCAGGTAACGGCCGAAGTGCGGCACGGTGAACGCGATCCGCCCCCGTTCGCCGGAGTAGATGAGCCCCTTCTTGAGCAGCGCGTCACGGGCCGGCGAGAGCGACTGCGGCTTCTTGCCGAGGACCGCGGCGACGTCGGAGGTCGCCACGGAGCCGACCGCGTCCGCGTCGGCGCCGAGCTCGATCGCCGCGTCCGCCATCGCCCGCAGGTAGTCCCGCTCTGCGGGGGTCGCCCGCTCGTAGCGGGAGCCGAAGAAGCCGACCGCGAGCTCGCGCTCCGCCTCGGGAGCGGCGACCTCGACGTCGTCGGGGGTGATGGGGGTGCGCGGCGCGAGGTCCCAGACCGCCTTGCCGTAGGCCTGGATGAAGTACGGGTAGCCGCCGGTCGCGGCATACATCGCCTCGAGCGCGGCCCCGACGAACTCCGCCTCCTCCTCGGCCGCCGGCGCCTGGAGCGCGCGGTCGGCCGCCTCGCGGGTCAGCCGGTCGATGCGCTGGTAGGAGAACAGCCGCTCGGAGTAGGACTTGCTGGCGCTCAGGACGGCGGGGAGGTGCGGCAGACCTGCGCCGACCACGATGAGCGGGAGGCCGGACTGGCTGATCTCGTGGCACGAGGCGCACAGTGCCGAGACGTCGTCGGGCCCGAGGTCCTGCATCTCGTCGATGAAGACGCCGACGCCCTTGCCGACGTCGGCCGCGAGCCCGCCGACGTCGCTGAGCAGCTCGACGAGGTCGATCTCGATGTCGCCCGAGTCCGCACGACCGCGTACGACGGGCACCTCGATGCCCGGCGACCACTGGTCGCGCAGCTTGGCGTTGGGCCCGGCGTCGCGCTGCGCGAACCCGCGGATGACCCCGAGCGCGTGGTCGACCTGGTCCTCCGCGGGGTGACCCAGCTCGCGGACCGCCTGGTGCAGGGCGCTGGCGAGCGGCCGCCGCAGCGACTGGTCGGGCCGGGCCTCGAGCTTGCCGGTCCCCCAGCCCTTGCGGACCGCCGCGCTGCGCAACGCGTTGAGCAGCACGGTCTTGCCGACCCCGCGCAGCCCGGTGAGCACGAGGCTGCGCTCGGGCCGGCCGCGCGCGACCCGCTCCAGCACCACGTCGAACGCGCGCAGCTGGTCGTCGCGGCCGGCGAGCTCCGGCGGCCGCTGGCCGGCGCCGGGCGCGTACGGGTTGCGGATCGGGTCCATGATCGGACCGTATCGACGTTTCTAGACCGCGCCCTAGATTTCGCTAGCGAGTCGCATCGACGCGAGTCGCTCGGCCCCTATCTGGCTCTCTAGCGCTGTTCTTAGATTCCTTTAGCCGACCCGATCGAACGGCAGGTCCCTACACTGTCCGCGTGCCGGAGCTGCCCGAGGTGGAGGCGCTGGCCCTCGATCTGAAGGGCCGGCTGCGCGACCGCGCCATCACGAAGATCCACCTGGTCCAGTTCAGCGCACTCAAGACCTACGACCCGCCGCTGAGCGCGCTCGAGGGCACGCTGGTGGACGACGTACGCCGACACGGCAAGTTCCTCGACCTCGAGGCCTCGGGCGTCCACCTGGTGCTGCACCTGGCCCGGGCCGGCTGGGTCCGGTGGCGCGACGAGGTCCCCGCCGTTCCCCCGCGCCCGAGCACGAAGTCGACGCTGGCCGCGCGTGTGGTGCTCGACGACCCCTCGACAGGATCAGGGGAGGCCGGCCTCGACATCACCGAGGCCGGCACGAAGAAGTCGCTCGCGCTCTACGTCGTCAACGACCCGCAGGACGTGCCCGGCATCGCCACGCTCGGGCCCGACCCGCTCACGGACGACTTCACGAAGGAGCGGCTGCGCGAGATCCTCGCGGCCCAGGGCAAGAAGCAGATCAAGGGCGTGCTGCGCCACCAGGGCACCATCGCCGGGATCGGCAACGCCTACTCCGACGAGATCCTGCACACGGCGCGGATGTCGCCGTTCAAGCCCGCCGACCTGACCGACGACGAGCTCGCCGTGCTCTACGACGCGATCCGCACGACGCTCACCGACGCCGTCGAGCGCAGCCGCGGCCTGGCGGCCAGCGAGCTCAAGGGTGAGAAGAAGTCCCACCTGGCCGTCCACGGCCGCACCGGACTCCCCTGCCCTGTCTGCGGCGACACGGTCCGCGAGGTCAGCTTCGCCGACTCGAGCCTGCAGTACTGCCCCACCTGCCAGACCGGCGGCAAGCCGCTCGCCGACCGCCGGATGTCCAAGCTCCTCAAGTAAAAATTCGGCCGATCGTCCGATGGATCCGAGCGGCGTGACGTGTTGGAATGAGCGGGTGAGCATCCCGACCGTCTCGCTCGACCAGGTCCCCGACCCGCTCCCCGAGGGGCTCAGCGTCCTCGACGTCCGCGAGGACATCGAGTGGGTCCACGGCCATATCGAGGGTGCTGTCCACATCCCGCTCAGCGAGCTGCCCGCGCGCATCGACGAGCTGCCCGAGGGCCAGACGCTCATCGTCTGCAAGATCGGCGGGCGCTCCGCGCAGGCCACGATGTACCTCGCCGGCAAGGGCTACGACGTCGCCAACCTCGAGGGCGGGATGATCGACTGGTCGGCAGCTGGGCGCCCGATGGTCAGCGAGACCGGTCAGGCGCCGCAGGTCGTCTGACCATCGATCGTGGGAGCGTGAGGCGCGGTGGGTGCGCCTGGAGCTCCCCGTTGGCCGCCGGATGAGGCATGCCGGATGAGCACGTCGGCGTGCCGGCTGAGCGTTGTCCCACCGGCCACACCGGTCACGCCGCCCAGGCAAGGACGGAACTCCCGGGGTGGCATGGCGCCCAGGGAGTTCCGGAGTCCCCGGTTGACCGGGGACTCCGCTGCCCCCTCGCTACGCGAACGCACCCGGCAGCGGCAACGCGAGCGTCTCGTGCAGCCGGGCGAGGTAGTCGCTGCGCTCGATCTCGACGACGCCGAGCGAGGCCAGGTGAGGGGTGGACCACTGGACGTCGAGCAGCCGGCGGTCGGCGTGCTCGTCGCGCAGGAGCGAGACGAGGCCGAGGAGGGCGACCTTGGAGGCGTCGGTCTCCCGGTGGAACATCGACTCACCGGCGAACAGGCCGCCGACGGCGACACCGTAGAGCCCACCGGCCAGCCGCCCGTCGCGCCAGGCCTCGACCGAGTGGGCCCAGCCGAGCCGGTGCAGGTCGCCGTACGCCGTCCGGATCCGCTCGTCGATCCAGCCCTGCGGCCGGGACGGGTCGGCGCAGGCGGTGACCACCTCGTCGAAGGCGGTGTCGACCCGGACCTCGAAGTCGCGCGCCGAGCGCCGCAGGGACTTCGAGACCTTGAGGCCGTCGAGCGGCAGGACGCCGCGCCGGACCGGGCAGAACCACAGCAGCGGGTCCTGACGGCGGTCGCCGGGCATGGGGAAGAGCCCACGCCGGTACGCCGCCAGCAGCGTGCCGGGCTCGAGGTCGGCGCCGAGTCCGACCAGGTCGTCGTAGCGGTCGTCGTCGGGGTCGGCGAAGAGCCACGGTGACGGCGGCGGCTCGATGGGCACGAGTCTGAAGTTACCGACAGGTCCCTAGGATCGAACGCATGAGCAAGGCGACGAAGAAGGTCGCGGCGGCGGTCGGGACCACGCTGGCGCCCAAGCTGGTCGAGCTGGCGCCGGGCATCTCGTCCGGCGTCGTGCAGACGGCGCTCCACCGCGCGATCATCGGGGTCGGGCCGCTGCCCGGCGCGGCGCACGCCGCTGAGAAGCAGCTCGAGGAGCAGCGCGGAGACCGCACGAAGGCCGTCCGCGAGGTGATCGAGAACCACGTCGCCTATGCATCGGTCAACGGCTTCGCGACCAACATCGGCGGACTGATCACCGCCGCCGTCACGATGCCCGCGAACGTAGCCGGGCTGGCGCTCATCGAATGCCGCATGGTGGCGGGCATCGCGCACCTGCGCGGCTATGACCTCGACGACCCGCGGGTCCGCGACGCGATCCTGGTGACCCTCCTCGGCGAGGACAAGGTCAACCGGCAGGTCAAGCGCAAGAAGCTCCCCGCGCCCCCGATGGCGATCGCCACGGCGCCGGTGCACGACCCCGACCTCGACCGCGTCGTCGCCGCCGAGGTCACCTCGGAGCTGATCACCCGCGTCGCCGGCAAGCGGGTCGCGGGCACGGTTGCCCGCAAGGTGCCGATCGTCGGCGGCGTCGTGGGCGCCACCGTCGACGGCTGGGAGACCTTCCGCGTCGGGCGCTACGCCTCGCGGGAGCTCCTGCCGCGAGCGCGCCGGTAGGTCGCCAGCGCCTTCTGGCCGGCGGCACTGCCGTTGAGGGTGTCGAACGCCTTCTCACGGA
Source organism: Nocardioides sp. CER19 (assembly GCF_029846275.1). GTDB lineage: Bacteria > Actinomycetota > Actinomycetes > Propionibacteriales > Nocardioidaceae > Nocardioides. The sequence goes on along the minus strand of NZ_JARVWS010000001.1, from coordinate 439,107 downwards.
CCCGCCGGCGCAGCGGGATGCTGCGCTGGACCTCGAGCTCGGCGCGCGCGTGGTGCAGCTCCTCGCGGAGCTCCTCCTCCTCGACGATCATCCGCGACCCCTCGTGGATCAGCGCCATGATCGACTCGACCGCGGCCGCGAGCAGCTCGCGTGGGTCGGCGTGGTCGGGGTCGACGTACTCGACCCGCGGGGGCGTCGGACGCAGGTCGGCCAGGTCGCCGGTGACGGCGTAGCCGGCCGCGCTGAGGCGGCCGATCCAGTTCTCGGCGAGCTCCTCGGCCCACGGCTGGTAGTCCGGCGGGAGGGTGACCCGCGACGACCCGGTGCGGGTGGTCCGCTCGGCCAGCTGGCGATGGGCGAGCACCTCGCGGACGAGGTAGCGGTACTTGATGTCGGGCAGGGTCCGGTCGACCCGCTCGTTGACCAACCGGATGAGCGCGGTCTCGGCGACGCCGAGCCCGGCGTTGGTGCGGTTGCTCTCGTAGGCGAGCGGGATCTCGTCGATCTCGAACGCCTCCTCGAGCCGGCCGAGCAGCACGTCGGGCGCCGCGCCGGGCGGCGGCGCGGTGACCAGGCGGACCCGCTCGGGCGGGAGGTCGCCGGTCCAGCGCTCCAGGATCTCGGGCAGCCGCTGGACGCGCCAGAAGAGGTCGGCGCTGCGACCCTCGTCGGCCCGGATGATCCGGAGGAACTCGGCGTAGGTCTCGGTGTTGTAGTGCTTGACCGTCTCCTGCCACTCCGCGGGGATCTGCCGCCCCAGGTCGCGGACGGTGACGACGATGTGGACCTCCGCGTCGCCGAAGCTGGCGACCGCACGGGCGGCCTGCTCGGCGGTGGCGCCGGCGAGGATCTCGTTGCTGATGATGACGGTGCCGTCGAGGGAGCGGGTCCGGGCCGCGAGGGCGTCCCACTCGCCGACGACCTCGTCCTCGAGCCCGCCCCACTCGCGGCGGGTGAGATCCAGGGCCGCGCGGAAGTGGGCGTCGAAGTGGTCGGCCGGGTAGTGCACGTCGTGCTTCTCCAGCACGTCGCGGTTGCGGAACAGGATGTCCTGCAGATAGGTCGTCGCGGTCTTCGGGGTCCCGATGTGGAGCAACACGCGGCCAGCCATGGCGTCATCGTAGAGGGCTCTAGGATCGGTGCCCGTGGCAACCGTCGGCATCGTGGTCAGGACCAAGGACCGCCCTCACTTCCTCGCCCGTGCGCTGGGCAGCATCACCGCGCAGACCTACGACGACTGGGAGGCGTTCGTCGTCAACGACGGCGGCGACCCCGTCGCCGTCGCGGGCGTGGTCGGCGACCTGCCGGCCGAGCACCGGGCCCGGGTGACCGTCCTGGACCACCCGCACTCGCTGGGCCGCTGGCCGAGCGCGAACGCCGGCGTGCGGGCCGCGACCGAGTCGGGGGCGGCGTACCTGGTCCTCCACGACGACGACGACAGCTGGGCGCCGACGTTCCTCGAGCGCGCGGCCGGCTACCTCGACCAGCACCCGCTCGCGCCCGGCGTCGTCTCCCGCATCGAGATCATCTGGGAGGAGGGCTCGGCGGCCGCCGGCTACCGCGAGACCGGCCGCGAGATGTTCCAGGGTCATCTCCACGACCCGCTGCTCGGCGACACGCTGCTCTTCAACCGGTTCGTGCCGATCGGGTTCCTCTACCGCCACGAGCTCCACGACGAGATCGGCCCCTACGACGAAGCCCTCTCGGTCGTCGGTGACTGGGCGTTCAACCTCAAGATCCTGGCCAAGTGGTCGCTGGACTACCTCGGCGACGAGCCGCTCGCCTTCTGGCACCAGCGCCCCGCCGCGACCGGCGTCGACGGCAACAGCGTGATCTCGTCCGGCAACGACCACGAGAAGTACGACGCCCTCGTCCGTGACGCCGCGCTGCGGTCCTACGTCGGGGAGCACGGGCTCGGCCTCGTGCTCTACCTGACGAAGTTCATCGACCGTCGCTTCGTGGAGGTCGAGGAGGGCCTGCGGCGCGACATCTACTCCGGCGAGTCCGGTGTGGTGGCCTACCGCCGGCTGCGGGAGAGCGCCCTGCGCCGGCTCCCGTGGCGCCGACGCTGAGGGGCGCGCCCGGGACCGGTCAGGCGGCCGCGCTGGCCGGCTCGGCGCGGTAGCGCGCCGGGCGGCCGTCGACGCCGAGGGCCCGCCAGGCCCACCGGGTCGACCAGCCCCGCAGGCCGATGCCGTCGAAGAGCATCCGGACGTCGGCGAACAGGTCGCGTCGGAACTTCGCCGCCTCCGCGTTGTCCCCCCACACGTCCCGCACGACGTCCTCGGGGATGCCCATGGCGGCCCGGTCCGTCTTCGACGGGACCATGATCGCGTCGGCGCCGAGCCGCATCACCAGCGGCGCGAGGACGCCGAGCACCCATCGCCGGACCAGCGGCAGCTCGGCGGCGTGCTCCTCGAGGAACGCGTGCGCGAAGCCGATGTGGCGCGCCTCCTCGGCGATGTGGACCTGCATGATCCGGTCGAGCAGCGGGTGGTGGCCGCCGGCGCGGAGGATGTCCTTCTGCACGTGGTCGATCGGCTCCTCGCCGGCGAGGACGATCGCGAAGAACAGCGCGGGGAAGCGCTCGCCGAGGCGGCCGATCCGCGGGATCCCCTTCACCAGCCAGCCGGGCGCGCCGCGCACCTCGGGGCAGACCCGGTTGGTGAACTCCTGGAACATCTGGATGTGGTGGGTCTCCTCGGTGAGCTCGTGCATGAAGTAGCGGAACTCCGGGTTGCCGTTGCGCAACCCCGCCAGGAACTGCGTGCCGCCGACCAGCAGCAGCTGCTCGAACTGCGAGCCCGTCTTCACGATGGCCGCCATCCGGTGGCGACCGACCTCGATCCGGCGCTCCCGTGGGAGCGAGCGATACCACGGGTGCCGGCCGAGCGGGTCGGCGTCGGGCAGGATCCAGCGCTCGTCGTCCAGGTCGACGGCGAGCTCGGGACTGTCCCACGCGATGTCCTTGAACGCCTCGAAGTGGGTCTCGACCGACGCCTCGGACAGGGTGCGCAGCGTGTCCTCGTAGGACTGCTTGCCCTGCGGGCGGTAGCCGACCACACGCTTCGCGAGCTGGACGGGAACCATGGTTCCTCCTGGGTCTCTCGACAATCGTGGTGACCCAGGTTACTGCGACAGGTGTCGCAGAAACTAGTGCCGCGGTCGGCGGGCGAGTCGACGCGCGGCGCGCGCCGCGCGTCGGGTCAGCCGAGCCTCGGGGTCCGGCCGGTGCGCTGCCTCGAGGATGACGCCCACCAGGGCGTCGAGCGCGGCGTCCCGCACGGCCTGCGGCCCCGGCCGGTCCGGGTCCACGCGGTCGTCGTCGACGACGGCCGGCCCCGGCACGAGGTCGTTGAGGTCCCCGACGACGTCGATCCCCGACGCGCCGACCCAGTCGACCCACTCCTTCGCGACCGACGTCGCCCACTCGTGGGCGTCGGGGGGCAGCGCGATCCGGGTGCTGTCACGCTCGGCGAGCGTGTCGTAGACGATCGCGTTGAGGACCAGGCTGCGGTAGTCCGACCGCTCGAGCCCGGCCGCCTTCAGCCGCTTGTTGAGGCGCCGGAGCATCGTGGCCTCGGCCGCGCCCAACGACGAGTTGGCCCGATCGGTCTGGCGCGGGGCCCAGGACGGGTCGGCCCCGATGAGCCGGCTGAACGGCTGCCAGACATCGCCGCCGGAACGCGGCAGCACGACGAGGTGGACCCGCTCCGGCGGGACCACGCTGCCCCAGTTGCTGAGCACGCGCGGCAGGTGCTGGGCCCGCCAGAACCACTGCTTCGACGTGCGCGGGTCGCCGGCCATGGTCTCGCGGAGGAAGCGGGCGAAGGACTTCGTGCCATACATCTTCACGCCCTCCTGCCAGTCGGCGGTGAGCTGCCGGGCGATGTCGCGAGCGGTGAGGACGACGTGCAGCTCGGCGTCGCCGAGGTCCTCGGCCGCCTTCCGGATCCGGGAGGGCCTGGCGACGGCGAGGATCTCGTGGCTCAGCACCACGGTGCCGTGGGCGAGCTTGGTCCGGCGTACGAGCGCGTCCCACTCGCCGTGCGACTTGTCGCGGAACTCGGGCCAACGGATGCCGGTCAGGTCGACGGCAGCGAGGAACATGTCCTCGCGGTAGCCGGTCGGGTACTTGATGCCGTGGCGGGCCAGGCTTGCTCGGTTGAGGAACAGCCTGTCCTGCAGGTAGGTGGTGCCGGTCTTGGGCGCCCCGACATGTAGAAAGACCTTCGCAGCCATGCCCAGAGTCTGCCCGGGTTGACCCAGCGTGAGGCTGAGGGGTCGGTCACGCTCCCGCGAGGGCGCGTACGACGGCGCTGGGGCTCGGCCGACCGAGCCGGCCGGCCATCCAGACGCTGGCGGCGACCACCTGGTCGAGGTCGACGCCGTGCTCGATCCCGAGCCCGGTGAGGAACCAGACCAGGTCCTCGGTCGCGAGGTTGCCCGTCGCGCTCTTGGCGTAGGGGCAGCCACCCAGCCCGCCGGCGCTGGCGTCGTAGGTGGTCACCCCGGCGCGCAGGCCGGCGTAGGCGTTGGCCAGTGCCTGGCCGTAGGTGTCGTGGAAGTGCAGGGCGAGCCGGTCGGTGCCGACGCCGGCTGCGGTGAACGCCTCGACCAGCGCCGTGACGTGGCCGGCCGTCCCGACCCCGATGGTGTCGCCCAGGCTCAGCTGGCTGGCGCCGAGGTCGAGCAGGCGGCGGCCGACGGTGACGACCTGGTCGACCGGCACCTGGCCCTCCCAGGGGTCGCCGAAGCACATGCTGACGTAGGCGCGGACGTCGAGGCCGGCGTCGCGGGCGCGGCGCACGACCGGCTCGAACATCGCGAACTGCTCGTCGAGCGTGCGGTTGAGGTTCTTGCTGGCGAACGTCTCGGTCGCGCTGCCGAAGATGGCGACGTGCTCCAGCCCCAGCTCGAGGGCCCGGTCGAGGCCGCGCTCGTTGGGGACGAGCACGGGGAGCCCGCGCCCGGTCTCGCCGAGGCGCGTCATCAGGTCGGCCGCGTCGGCCAGCTGCGGCACCCACGTCGGGTGGACGAAGCTGGTCGCCTCGACGGTGGGCAGTCCCGCAGCCAGGAGGCGGGTGACGAACTCGGCCTTGACCTCCGTGTCGACGATCCCCTGCTCGTTCTGCAGGCCGTCGCGCGGGCCGACCTCGTAGATCGTCACCCGCTCCGGGAGCCCCGGCTCGGGGACGCGCATCGGCAGAGACCGGCCCGAGCTCGTCGAGGGGTCACTCATGCGCGGTCACCTCGAACAGCAGCGCTCCGAGCGCGACCTGGGCGCCGACCGCGGCGGCGACGCGGGTCACCGTGCCGGCGTACGGCGCCCTGAGCGCGAGCTCCATCTTCATCGCCTCCACGACGCCGAGTACCTGGCCTTCCTCGACAGCCTCGCCCTCCCCGACGCGGACGTCCAGCACGGTGCCGGGCATCGGGCTGGCGACGGTGCCGTCGGTGACGGTCTCGTGGGCGGCCGCCGGGTCCGGACGGGTGAACACGAAGCGCTGGCCGCGGTGCGCGATCTCCACGCCGTGGACGCTGACCCGGGCGGTCGGCGGCTGCGTGGGCGGCTCGCCGGTCAGGACGACGGGCTCGTCCAGCTCGATGACGACCGGAGCGGCCGGCCCGGCGATCCGGAACCCGTCAGCGGCGAACGGTCCGGAGTCGGCGTACGACGGGTCGGCGAGCCGCTGCGCCCAGGCGGCGAGCATCCGCGCCTCACCCGGATCCGGTCGGGCCGGCTCGTGGCGGTCGAGCCAGGCGGTGTCGACGGTCGCGTCGCGGAACTCGTCGCTCGCGACGAGCTGCCGGAGGAAGCCCGTGTTGGTGGTGATGCCGAGGATCGCGGTGTCGTCGAGCGCACGGACCAGTGCGCGGCGCGCCGTCTCGCGGTCGGCGGCACCGACGACCACCTTGCCGAGCATCGGGTCGTACGACGTGCTGACGACCTGCCCGCTCTCGAGGGCGTGGTCCACACGTGCGCCCGCGGGCCACCTGACGAGCGATGCTGTGCCGGCCTGGGGCAGGAAGCCGGCGTAGGGGTCCTCCGCGTAGACGCGGACCTCGATCGCGTGGCCGGTGAACGTGACGTCCTCCTGGGCGAGGCCGAGCGGCTCGCCGACGGCGACGCGCAGCTGCAGCGCGACGAGGTCGAGGCCGGTCACCTCCTCGGTCACGGGGTGCTCGACCTGGAGCCGGGTGTTCATCTCGAGGAAGTAGGCGGCGCCGGTCGCCTCGTCGAGCAGGAACTCGACGGTGCCGGCGTTGGTGTAGCCGACCTGCCGGGCGAGGGCGACGGCGCTGTCCTGCACGAGGTCGCGCTGGTCGTCCGTGAGCGTCGGCGCCGGCGCCTCCTCGACGACCTTCTGGTGCCGCCGCTGGGCGCTGCAGTCGCGGGTGCCGAGGTGCAGGACGTTGCCGTGGCTGTCGCCGAACACCTGGACCTCGATGTGCCGGCCACGCTCGACGTACTTCTCGATGAGCAGCGTGTCGTCACCGAAGGCGCTCGCCGCCTCCCGCGCGGCTGCCGCCTTCGCCTCCTCGAGCTCGGCGGCGGCGCGCACGACGCGCATCCCCTTGCCGCCCCCGCCCGCGGCCGCCTTCACCAGGACCGGGAAGCCGGCGTCCTCGCCCCGCGGCACCACGGGTACGCCGGCCGCGACCGCGATCTCGCGCGCGTGGTCCTTGCGGGCCATCGCCTCCATCGCCTCCGGCGGCGGACCGACCCAGACCAGGCCGGCGTCGATCACCGCGCGGGCGAAGCCGGCGTTCTCGGAGAGGAAGCCGTAGCCCGGGTGGACGGCGGTCGCGCCGGCCGCGCGGGCCTGGGCGATCTGAGCGTCGCCGTCGAGGTAGTCGCCGGTGCTCACCACGGCCGGCATGCCCAGCCGCTCGCAGGTGCGGGCGATGCGGGCGGCGATCTCGCCACGGTTGGCGATGAAGACCCCGCCGCTGATGAGGCCACGTTCGCTGATCGAGCCGCCGTCGCCGACCGAGCCGCCTTCGCCGACCGAGCCGCCTTCGCCGACCGAGCCGCCGTCGCCGACCGAGCCGCCTTCGCTGATCGAGCCTGTCGAGATCATCGCCGTCACATCCTGAAGATGCCGTAGTTGGGCGCCGGAACGGGTGCGTTGGCGGCGGCCGCGAGGCCCATGCCGAGCACGCGCCGGGTGTCGACGGGGTCGATCAGGCCGTCGTCCCAGAGCCGGGCGGTGGCGTAGTAGGCGTTGCCCTGGGTCTCGTACTGCTCCCGGATCGGCGCCTTGAACTCGTCGTCCTCGGGGCGGCCGGCGACGGTCGCGAGGACCGACGCCGCCTGCTCGCCGCCCATCACCGAGATCCGGGCGTTGGGCCACATCCAGAGGAACCGCGGGTCGTAGGCCCGACCGCACATGCCGTAGTTGCCGGCGCCGAAGCTGCCGCCGATCACGACCGTGAACTTCGGGACCACGCTGCAGGCGACCGCGGTGACCAGCTTGGCGCCGTCCTTGGCGATGCCGCCGTTCTCGTACTCGCGCCCGACCATGAAGCCGCTGATGTTCTGCAGGAACACCAGCGGGATCCCGCGCTGGTTGCACAGCTCGATGAAGTGCGCGCCCTTGAGGGCCGACTCGCTGAACAGGATGCCGTTGTTGGCGACGATCCCGACCGGGTAGCCGTAGATGTGCGCGAAGCCGCACACCAGGGTCTCGCCGTAGAGCTGCTTGAACTCCTGCAGCCGGGAGCCGTCGACGATGCGCCGGATCACCTCGCGGACGTCGTACGGCGTCCGACTGTCGGTCGGCACGACGTCGTAGAGCCCCTGCGGGTCCTCGAGCGGCTCCTCGGGCACGGTGCCGGCGCTGGGCGAGGTGCGAGCGGAGCGAGCCTCGAGACCAAGCCCTGAAGGCAGTGTGTCGACGATCCCCCGCACGATCCGCAGCGCGTCGGCGTCGTCGGTGGCGAGGTGGTCGACCACGCCGGACTTCGTCGCGTGGACCAGCCCGCCGCCGAGGTCCTCGGCACTGACGACCTCGCCGGTGGCCGCCTTCACCAGCGGCGGGCCGCCGAGGAAGATCGTGCCCTGGTCCTTGACGATCACCGTCTCGTCCGACATGGCCGGGACGTACGCGCCACCTGCGGTGCAGCTGCCCATGACCGAGGCGATCTGCGGGATGCCGCGAGCGGACAGGTTGGCCTGGTTGAAGAAGATCCGGCCGAAGTGCTCGCGGTCGGGGAACACCTCGTCCTGCATCGGCAGGAAGGCGCCACCGCTGTCGACCAGATAGACGCACGGCAGCCGGTTGTCGGCCGCGACCTGCTGCGCGCGCAGGTGCTTCTTGACGGTGATCGGGTAGTAGGTACCGCCCTTGACCGTCGCGTCGTTCGCGACGACCACGCCCTCGCGGCCCGCGATGCGGCCGATGCCCGTGATGATCCCGGCGCTCGGGACGCTGGTGCCATACATCCCGTACGCCGCCAACGGGCTCAGCTCGAGGAACGGGCTGCCCGGGTCGAGCAGTCGGTCCACGCGTTCGCGCGGCAGCAGCTTGCCACGGTCGGTGTGCTTCTTCCGGGCACTCTCGGAGCCGCCCAGGCGGACGGTCGCGAGGCGCTCCCGGAGCTCGTCGGAGAGCTCGCGCAGGGTGGTCACGGTTCGTAGGTTAACGATCGTTAACCAGCATCGGCAAGGTTAGCGGCGGCTAACCTGCTTCCGTGACCGAGACGCAGACCCGCCGCCAGCAGCTGCTGGACACCGCCGCCGATCTCTTCGCGGCCCGCGGCTTCCACGGCGTCTCGGTGGCCGACCTGGGCGCGGCGTGCGGGATCAGCGGTCCCGCGCTCTACAAGCACTTCCCGTCCAAGGAGGCGCTGCTCGCGGAGATGCTCGTCGCCATCAGCGAGCGGCTGCTCGAGGAGGGGCAGGTCCGGGTGGCGGCGGCACCGTCGCCGGGCGCGGCGCTCGCGTCGCTCGTCGACTGGCACGTCGACTTCGCGCTGCGGCACCGGGCGCTGATCGTCGTCCAGGACCGCGACTGGTCCTCCCTGCCGGCCGAGTCGCGCGAGCAGGTCCGCGGGCTGCAGCGGTCGTACGTCGACCTGTGGGCCGCCCAGCTCCGCCTGCTCGACCCCGGGCTCGACCTCGCTGCCGCCCGGGCGATGGCACACGCGGCGTTCGGGCTGATCAACTCCACGCCGCACAGCGGGCTGCTGCCGGACGAGGAGATGCGGGCAGTCCTCACGGCCATGGCTCTCAGGGCGCTGTCCTCCCGGCGTACCTGACCGTCCGAACCGTTCTCCGGCGTGTCGCGCTTCGAACTGTCAGGGGCGAGCGGGGCGCAGCGTGACGAGGTCGCGCAGCTCGGCGTCGGAGAGCTCGGTGAGCGCCGCCTCGCCGCGACCGAGGACCGCCTCGGCGAGCGACCGCTTCCGGTCGAGCAGGAGGGCGATCCGCTCCTCGAGCGTGCCGCGCATGACGAGCCGGTGCACCTGCACGGGCTTGGTCTGGCCGATCCGGTAGGCACGGTCGGTGGCCTGGTCCTCGACGGCCGGGTTCCACCACCGGTCGACGTGGGCGACATGGTCGGCCCGCGTGAGGTTGAGGCCGGTACCGCCGGCCTTGAGGGACAGCAGGAACACCGGCACGTCGCCCGCCTGGAACGACGCGACCATCCGCTCGCGCTCGCGCACCGGGGTCCCGCCGTGCAGGAAGTGGTGCTGGATGCCGGCCGTCGCCCAGTGCGCCTCGAGGAGCCGTGCCATGGCGACGTACTGGGTGAACACGAGCACCGCCCCGCCCTCGCTCGTCGCGGTCTCGATCACCTCGTCGAGCAGCTCGATCTTCTGGGAGCGTCCGGCGATCCGGCCCTGGGACTGCTTGAGAAACTGCGCCGGGTGGTTGCAGATCTGCTTGAGCCCGGTGAGCATCATGAGGATCAGCCCGCGCCGCGCCGGGTCGTCGCCGGGCAGTCGCTCGATCCGCTCCATGGTGTCGCGGACGTAGGACTCGTAGAGGACCGTCTGCTCCTTGGTGAGCGAGAGCAGGTGGTCGGTCTCCGTCTTGGCCGGGAGCTCGGGAGCGATGCCGGGGTCGGTCTTGCGCCGGCGCAGCAGGAACGGCGCGATCAGGTCGGCGAACTGCTTCGTCGTCACCTGGATGCCCGCCTCGATCGGCGCCGCCCACGCCTTGCGGAACGCCTTGCGGCTGCCGAGCAGCCCCGGCACCACCCAGTCGAGGATCGCCCAGAGCTCGGAGAGGTCGTTCTCGACCGGCGTACCGGTGAGCGCCACCCGGGCGCGGCTCGGGATGAGCCGGATGTTCCGCGCGGTCGAGCTCGCGGGGTTCTTGAGGTGCTGGGCCTCGTCGGCGACGACCAGGTCCCAGGGCACCTCCGCGAGCAGGGCGGCGTCGCGGCGCATGGTCCCGTACGTCGTCAGGACGATCGCGCCGGCCGGCTGGTCGAGCTCGTCCAGACCGTCGAGGTCGCGGGCGCTGCCGTGGTGGCGCCGAACCGTGACGCCCGGCGCGAACCGCGCGATCTCGGCCTCCCAGTTGCCCATCAGGCTGGTCGGGCAGACGACGAGCGTCGGTCCACCCCGGCCGGTCGGGCTCGTCGAGGCGCGGTGGAGGTGGAGCGCGATGAGCGTGATCGTCTTGCCCAGGCCCATGTCGTCGGCGAGGCAGCCGCCGAGGCCCAGCTCCGTCAGGTCGGCGAGCCAGGTGAGGCCGCGCCGCTGGTAGTCGCGGAGCGTGGCCTGGAGCCCCGCCGGGACGGGCGCGAGCTCGCCCTGCCCCACGTCGGCGACGCGATCGCGCAGCTTGGCCAGCGTCGCGCCGACGATGACGTCGCTGGTCGCCGACTCGACCTCGGCCACCCCGGTGAGCGCGGCACCGAGGGCCTCGGCCGGCGTGACCTGGCGCAGCAGCCGCTTGCGGGCCTTGCGCGCGATGCCCGGGTCGACGATCGTCCACGAACCGCGCAGCTTGAGGATCGGGGCGGTGGCCTGCGCCAGCTCGTCCATCTCCTCGTCGGTGAGCGGTTCGTCGCCGATCGCCAGCTGCCACTTGAAGCTGAAGAGGTCCTCGACGGCGAACAGGCCGGTGTTGAGCGCCTCCTCGCGGCTGCCGCCGGGTCGGGGCCGCGAGTCGACGACGGGCCGGGCGGTCAGCTCGCGCCCGAGAGCGCGGGGCCACATGACGTCGACGCCGATCTCCTGGAGCGCGGCGACGCCCTCGCCCAGCAGCGACCCGATGTCGTCACCCTCGAGGGCCATCTCGGTCGGGGACGCCTGGAACCGCATCCGCTGGAGCGGCGGCCACGCCCGGCTCGCGTCGCCCAGCCGCCGTGCGACCTGGGAACGGGTCTGCGGGCCGAACCCGTGCTCGCGCGGGTCGTCGCGCCAGAGGACGGCGGCGTCGGCGAGGTGGAGCGGGTTCGCCTCGTCGTGGACCTGCAGCACCACGCGCAGGACGCCCTCGGTGAGGGACTCCTCGTCGGCCTCCACGCGCAGCGAGATGGACACCTCGGCCGGGGCGTCGTCGGGGACGATCACCCGCTGCCGGTCGAGCCGCTCGCGCAGGCGCTCGGCCATCGATCGCTGCGTCGTGGGCGTCGTGGGCGTCGTGGGCGTCGCGGGGGTCACCGCGGCGGCCGCGCGACGGGCCGCGCCCTGCGCCGACCCGGTCGGCATCGCATCCACGACCGCGGCCACCATCGACCAGATCAGCGCCTCGGCGGTCTCGCTGTCGACGCCGTCGTAGGTCCTCGACTCGGCGAGCAGCCGGAGCCGCTGGACGTCGTCACCGACGATGACCGGCGCCCAGCCTGTGGAGGTCTGCTCGAACTTCCCCGCGGCCACGAGTCGCAGTGCGAAGTGAGCGGAGGCGCCGAGCAGGCCCACGGAGGGGTGCGTCGCCTCGCGCGCGAGCGCCTTGGTGAGCACGGGCACCGCGGCGACGATCGGCAGTGAGACCGAGCGACGGTCGTCACGGAAGGTGACCGAGCCGTCCCTGGGCCGGCTGCCGACGGTCAGCACCGCCGGTCCGGTCAAGGGGAGGAAGCTCACCCGCCGGACGCTACCTGCCCCTCCCGACAGCCCGGCTACTCTCGGGTGCATGAGCATCCTCGACTCCTCCATCGGCCGCCTCGACGGCACGCCCACGACCCTGGGCGAGCTCACCGGCGGTCGGCCCGCCCTCCTGGTCAACGTGGCGAGCAGGTGCGGCCTCACGCCGCAGTACGCCGGTTTGGAGCGGCTCGCGGAGAGCTACGACGGCCTGGCGGTCGTCGGCTTCCCGTGCAACCAGTTCCTCGGCCAGGAGCCCGGCACGGCCGAGGAGATCGCCGAGTTCTGCTCGGCGACGTACGGCGTCACGTTCCCGCTCACGGAGAAGATCGAGGTCAACGGCGAGGGTCGGCACGAGATCTACACGACCCTGACGCAGACGGCCGACGAGAAGGGGACCGACGGCGACATCCAGTGGAACTTCGAGAAGTTCCTGGTGTCCGGCGACGGCCAGGTGATCGCGCGGTTCTCGCCGCAGGTCGAGCCCGAGGACGAGCGGGTCGTGGCCGCGATCAAGGCGGCGCTCAACTAGTCGGAGACGTCACCGGCGTCGCGGCGAGCAGCGCCGGCAGGTCGCTCATGTCGTCGAAGACACGGGTGTCCGGCCCCTCGAGCCACTCCCGCGGGGTGAGTCCGCCGCAGTAGCCGAGCGCCTGCATCCCGGCCGCCCGAGCCGCCTGGACGCCGTACCGGCTGTCCTCGACGACGACGCACCGACTCGGGTCGACGCCCATGCGGGCGGCGGCGTGCAGGAACAGGTCGGGCGCCGGCTTGCCGTCGCGCACCTCGGTCGCGCTGAAGATGCGGCCCTCGAAGTGCTCGTAGAGGCCGGTGCGTCCGAGCGTGTGGCGCATCTTCTCGTGGCTGCCGCTGGAGGCGACGCAGGTGGGCACCGTGATCCGGCTCAGTGCCTCGTGGATCCCGGCGACCGCCTCCAGGTCGCTGTCGACGGCGGCGCGATGACGCTCGATGAAGCGCTCGTCCCAGCGCGCTGCCGCCGCGGCGTCGAGGCGCTCGGAGATCACGGCGCGGATCGAGGCGCTGGAGCGGCCGACGAAGTGGTGCATCACCTCATCGGGCGTGATCGCCCAACCGAGCTCGGGCCCGATCTCGACGTTGAGACGCAACGCGATCCGCTCGCTGTCGACCAGAACGCCGTCGCAGTCGAAGATCACCAGTGCCGGCATCGAGGCGCCTTCCGCGGGAGGTGTCACGCGCGCAGATCATGCCAGTGCTCACGGATCGTTCACGAAAACGAATTGGGCAGTGTCGGCGCCGCATCCTAGGGTTTTGCAAGTGACCGCAGATCTGACCCAGGACCCGCCCGCGCAATCGAGCGACAAGCTCGACAAGGGAGTCCTCATCATCGCAGGCGTCGTCGTGCTCGGCGCCATCATGTCCATCCTGGACATCACCGTCGTCTCCGTCGCGCTGCGGACCTTCCAGACCGAGTTCGACGCGACGACCGCCCAGGTCGCGTGGACGATGACCGGCTACACCCTCGCGCTCGCGACCGTCATCCCGCTGACCGGCTGGGCCGCCGACCGGTTCGGGACCAAGCGGCTCTACATGCTGGCCCTCGCCCTGTTCACCGCCGGCTCGGTGCTCTGCGCCACGGCCGGCTCGCTCGAGCTGCTGGTGACCTACCGCGTCCTCCAGGGCCTCGGCGGCGGCATGCTGATGCCGCTGGGCATGACCATCATGACCCGCGCCGCGGGCCCCGACCGCGTCGGCCGCGTGATGGCGGTGCTCGGCATCCCGATGCTGCTCGGCCCGATCTTCGGCCCGATCCTCGGTGGCTGGCTGATCGACGCCGCGTCCTGGCACTGGATCTTCCTCATCAACCTGCCGATCGGCGTCGCGGCGCTCGTCTACGCCTACCTCGCCCTCCCGAAGGACAACGTCTCCCCCTCGGAGAGCTTCGACTTCGTCGGCATGCTGCTGCTGTCCCCGGGCCTCGCCCTGCTTCTCTACGGCATCTCCTCGATCCCGGGCGCCAAGCAGGACCACGGCACGATCTGGACCACCGAGGTCGTCAGCACCACCCTCCTCGGCATCGTGCTCGTCGCGGCCTTCGTCCCGTGGGCGCTGCGGAAGCACAACATCCACCCGCTGGTCGAGCTGCGGCTGTTCGCCGATCGACACATGACCGTCGCCGTCATCACGATGGCGCTGTTCGCGATGGCGTTCTTCGGTGCCTCGCTGCTGTTCACCCTCTACTTCCAGGAGGTGCGCGGCTACTCGCCCGTGAAGTCGGGCTGGGCGATCGCCCCGCAGGGCTTCGGCGCCATGGTCACCATGCCGATCGCCGGCATGCTCGCCGACAAGATGGGCCCCGGCAAGGTCGTCCTCACCGGCCTCGTCCTCGACACCGCCGGCATGGGGATGCTGGCGTTCACCGGCGCCGACACGTCCTACGGGTACTTCCTCATCGCCTTCGTCGTCATGGGCTTCGGCATGGGCGCCACGATGATGCCGGTCTTCTCGGCTGCCCTAGCGACGCTCAGCGACCACAACATCGCGCGCGGCTCGACGCTGATGAACATCACCCAACAGGTGGCGGCGTCCGCCGGTACCGCGCTGTTCTCGGTGCTGCTGACGACGTACTTCAACCGCAGCGACGCGATCACCTCGGTGACGGCGCTCAACCACGAGACCAACGGGTCGAAGGACCCGAACATCCTGGCCGAGGCCGCTTCCAAGCTCGGCCTCGACCCGAGCGGGCTGCCGCACCTGTTCACGACCGCGCTCGACGACATGGGCGACGCGTTCGCGAACGTCTACGGGATCGCGGCGATCCTCGTCGGCTGCTGCATCATCCCCGCGCTCTTCCTGCCCCGCACCAAGGCCGAGAAGCCGGTCGACCCGGCCGCGATGATGTCGCACTGACACCTTCGTCCACCGCGTCCTGCGCCCTGGCTGCTCCGGCAGCCGGGGCGCAGGACGTTTCTGGGGGGGTCGGGCGTACGCCGGGCCGCTCGTGGTCCACCGACGCCGCAGGTGCATCGCTGTCCACAGGCCTCGTCGACCTCGGAGGCGGCGGTCCGCGCCGGGGCGCGATCGTCGTGACATGACCGACTCGCCGAGCACCGTATTGCCGAAGACTCGCGCCGAGCGCGTTGCGGACATCCGTGCGGTGGGCGCCGCGCAAGCGGGCATCGTGACGGTCGAGAAAGGCAACCACCGCGCAGGACCTTGCGCGCCCCCGCCGGGCGTCCGATCAGCCGGAGACGGCCAGCGTGAGCGGGAGGACGGCCTCGGCGCCCGCTTCGCGCAGCGCCTTCGCGGCCAGCGTGAGCGTCCAGCCGGTGCCGACGAGGTCGTCGACGAGGAGCACGCGAGCGCCGGGCGGGAGGTCGGCCTGCAGGGAGAAGCGACGACCCACGGCGGCGACGCGCTGGGCTGAGTTGACCGCACCGCGGTCGGGCTCGACGGTCTCGTCGACGATCGCGTAGGTGCCGACGACGGGCAGGTGCAGGTAGCGGGAGAGCCCGGCGGCGAGGTCGGCGACCAGTGTCGGGCGCCGCGCCGAGTCGACGTGGACGATCGCGTCGATCTGGGGCCGCCACTCGCCGAGCACCTCGATGACCGCCTTGACGAGCGGAACGGGGACCGGCCCGTCGGGCGTCTCGGGTCGGAACAGCTCGCGCAGCGCCTGCCCGTGGCCGAGGTCGGTCAGCCGGGCGACCGCACGGCCCTCCTCCGGCCCGCCGGAGATCTTGCCCTTGAGGGCGATCCCGAGCCGGTCGAGCCCGGTCGGCCACATCTTCTTCGGCTCGATGACGACGCCGGGGCGCTGCAGGCGCTCACCGGCCGTGGCGAGCGACTCCTCCGACACCGAGGTCCCGAGCGTGAGCCCGCCGCAGTTGTCGCAGCGGCCGCAGTCGGCCGCCTCGGGGTCGTCGAGCTGCTCGCGCAGGTAGCGCATCCGGCACTCGGTGGAGTCGAGGTAGGCGAGCATCGCCCGCTGCTCCCGCTCGCGGGCCTCGGCGACCCGGGCGTAGCGCTCGGTGTCGTAGACCCACTCCTCGCCGGTCGCCGTCCACCCACCCTGCACGCGGCGGACGGCGCCGTCGACGTCGAGCACCTTGAGCATGGTCTCGAGGCGGGTGCGGTTGAGCTCGACGTACGTCTCGAGCGCCTGCGTGCTCAGTGGCCGTCCGGCCTCCTGGAGCGAGCCCAGCGTGCGGCGGACCAGCTCCTCGCGCGGGAAGGCGAGCGATGCGAAGTAGGCCCAGATGTCGCGGTCCTCCAGGCCGGGCAACAGCACGACGGACGCCGGCCCCGTGATGCCGCGGCCGGCACGACCGATCTGCTGGTAGTAGGACACGGGCGACGACGGTGCGCCCAGGTTGACCACGAAGCCGAGCGGCGCGTCGAAGCCCATGCCGAGCGCGCTGGTCGCGACCAGCGCCTTGATCCGCCCGGACGCGAGGTCCTCCTCGAGCGCCTGCCGCTCGGCGGTGTCGGTCCGACCGGAGTAGGCCGCCACGTCGTGCCCCCGCGAGCGCAGGTAGTCGGCGACCTCCTGGGTGGCCGCCACCGTCAGGCAGTAGACGATGCCCGACCCCGGCTGCTCCGCCAGGTGGTCGGCGAGCCAGGCGAGCCGCTGCTCCGCCGTCCTGAGGCGTACGACGCCCAGCTGCAGCGTCTCCCGGTCCAGCGATCCCCGGAGGACCAGGACGTCGCGCCCGAGCTGTTCCGCGACGTCGGCCGTCACCCGCGCGTTGGCGGTGGCGGTCGTGGCGAGCACCGGGATGCCGTCGGGCAGGTCACCGAGGAGCGTCCGGATCCGGCGGTAGTCGGGGCGGAAGTCGTGACCCCAGTCGGAGATGCAGTGCGCCTCGTCGACCACGAGAAGCCCGCACTCGGCGGCCAGCCGGGGCAGCACCGCGTCGCGGAAGCCGGGGTTGTTGAGCCGCTCGGGGCTGACCAGCAGTACGTCGACTGAGCCGGCGTGGATCGACTCCTCGATGGCGGTCCAATCCTCGATGTTGGTCGAGTTGATGGTGGCGGCGCGGATGCCGGCGCGCTCGGCGGCGGCGATCTGGTTGCGCATCAGCGCGAGCAGGGGGCTGACGATCACGGTCGGCCCGGAGCCGGCCTCGCGCAGCAGCAGCGTGGCGACGAAGTAGACGGCCGACTTGCCCCAACCGGTCTTCTGGACGACGAGCGCGCGCCGCTTGTCCTCGACCAGGGCCGCGATCGCCGACCACTGGTCCTCCCGGAGCTCGGCGTCGGGACGTCCGACGAGGGCACGCAGGTGCTCCTCGGCGCGGTCGCGGAGGGTGGTGACGGGCATGGCGACCTGTCTACCAGCCGCGCCCGACAGCGCGGCGGCTGCCATCCACAGACGCTCGGCGTCCCTGGAACCCACCGGTCACAGTGGTCACCGCACCCAGGGAAGGACGGAACTCCCGGGGTGTCATGGAGCCCGCGGAGTTCCGGAGTACCCGGTCAACCGGGTACTCCGGAAGCGCGCTGGTTTCGAGACGCGTCACGCCCCCTCGCTGCGCTCGGGTGCGTCGACGCTCCTCGACCTCCCCGCCTTCTCCCGGGCTTCGCAGGCTCAGCCCGGGGGCGGTGATCACCAGATACGGACCCGCGCCTCGGGGTCCAGCCAGAGCCCGTCGCCCGGCTCGGTGCCGAAGACCTCGTGGAACTCGTCGAGGTTGCGCACGATGTTGGCGCGGAACTCCGGCGGGCTGTGCGGGTCGATGGCGAGGAACTGCTGCGCCTGCTCCTTGCGGCGCTTGGTGCGCCAGCAGAACGCCCAGTTGCTGAACAGGGCGCGTCGCTCCTCGACCGTGGCGTCCGGCTGGGCGATGAGGAACGCCGTGTGGGCGATCGTCAAGCCGCCCAGGTCGCCGACGTTCTCGCCGACGGTGAGCGCCCCGTTGACGCGCTCGCCGGGCAGGTCGCGCGGCTCGTAGCCGTCGTACTGCTCGATGAGGGCCTTCGTACGCAGCTCGAACGCGGCCTTGTCGTCGGCGGTCCACCAGTCGTTGAGGTTGCCGAGACCGTCGAACTGGGCGCCCTGGTCGTCGAACCCGTGCCCGATCTCGTGGCCGATGACGGCGCCGATGCCGCCGTAGTTCTCGGCGAGCCGGCCGTCGGGGTTGAAGAACGGCTTCTGCAGGATGCCGGCGGGGAAGCAGATCTCGTTGGTGCCGGGGTTGTAGTAGGCGTTGACGGTCTGCGGCAGCATGAACCACTCGTCGCGGTCGACCGGCGAGCCGATCTTGCCGAGCTGGCGGTCGGTCTCGAACGCGGAGCTCGCGAAGACGTTGGCGAGCAGGTCGCCCGGCACGATCTGGAGCGCCGAGTAGTCGCGGAACTTGTCCGGGTAGGCGATCTTGGGCCGGAAGGTGTCGAGCTTCTCGAACGCCCGCTGCTTGGTCTCCTCCGTCATCCAGTCGAGCTTGGCGATGGAGACGCGGTACGCCGCGAGCAGGTTGGCGACCAGCTCGTCCATCTGCGCCTTCGACGAGGGCGGGAAGTGGCGGGCGACGTACTCGCGGCCGACGGCCTCGCCGAGCGAGCCCTCCACGAGCGCCACGCCGCGCTTCCAGCGCGCCCGCAGCTCCGGCGTGCCGTTGAGGGTGCGGCCGTAGAAGTCGAAGTTGGTCTCGACGAACTCGTCGGGCAGGTAGGGCGCGGCCAGCCGCAGCACGTGGAATGTCAGCCAGGCGCGCCAGTCCTCGATCGGGGTGCTGGTGAGCACCGTCTCGAGGTGCTCGAAGTACGACGGCTGGCGGACCGTGGCCTCGAAGAGGAGGTCCGCGGCGGGGATCTGGCCGGCCGAGACGTTCTTGACGTAGGCGTCCCAGTCGAAGGACGGCGTCAGCGCGACGATCTCCTCGAACGTCTTGAGGTTGTAGGTCTTCTGGACGTTGCGCGTCTCCGAGCGCTCCCAGTGGCCACCGGCCAGGGCGGTGTCGATCGCCAGGACCGTGCGGGCCTTGTCGGCGGCCTCGGGGATGTCGGCGAGCGCGAGCAGCCGCTCCATGTAGGCGACGTACTTGTCGCGGACCTCCGCGAACTTGTCCTCGCGGTAGTAGGACTCGTCCGGCAGGCCGAGGCCGCCCTGGAGCAGGTTGACGACGTAGCGGTCGGAGTTGCGGTCGTCGGAGTCGACGTAGGAGCCGAACAGGCCGCGGCCGCCGATCCGCTCGAGCTCGCCGAGGAAGGCGGCGAGGTCGCGGACGTCGCGCACGCCGCCGACGACGTCGAGCATCGGCCGGACCGGGGTCAGCCCGGCGGCGGCGATCGCGTCGGTGTCCATGAAGGCGGCGAACAGGTCGCCGATCTTCTGCGCCTCGGAGCCGGGGGCGGCCTCACCGGCGGCCAGCTCCTCGATGATCGCGTGGACCTGCTCCTCGGCGACGTCGACGAGCTGGATGAACGGGCCCCAGCTCGAGCGGTCGGACGGGATCTCCACCGTCTCCATCCAGGTGCCGTTGACGTGCCCGAAGAGGTCGTCCTGCGGCCGGATCGAGACGTCGTAGCCGTCGCGGGCTTCGTCGAGAGTGCTCACGGTCGAAACCCTAACCGCACCGTGGGAGCACGAGGCCGTCAGCCGGGGTGGACGATCCGGTTCATCTCGAAGTGCATCGGATCGGTGTAGTGCCAGCGACCGCCCCAGGTGAAGCCCCACTTCTCGAAGATCGCGACGACGCTGCGGTCCATCTGCCCGACGGTCCCGCGCTGGTTGCCCGGCACGTTGAGGTCGAGCGCCAGCCCGAAGGCGTGGTTGGAGAGCGAGTGGGTGCCCGCGATGAAGCGCGGGTAGTAGCAGCCGGCGTACTCCCCGGGGTGGATCTTGTCCGTCAGCCCGCGGCTGACGACCTCGGCCAGCGCCCCCTTGAGCTGCGGGAAGATCGCCTTGTTGCAGGTCACCGCGCCGAGGATCGGAACCGTCTCGGTGGTGATGTGGGAGCTCACCCAGGCGGCGGACGGCGTCACCCGGCCACCCGCCACCGAGAAGGTGTAGTTGCCGACCGCCTGGGCGAGGGCGCCGTAGAGCACCGGCATCTGCACGGCCTGCGGGTCGAGGCCGAACTTGGCGACGGCGTCGAGCCGCTGCACGGACGCCGCCTTGCCGACGATCTGCTGGATCGGACCGACCACCCGGTCGGGGGCGTAGTTGGTCGTCGTCACGAGCAGGGCGTTCCCGGTCTTCATGCCGAGCGCCTTGCCCCACTTCTGGTTGACGACCGCGTCGACCGTGCCGGCGATCTGGGGCGCCCAGGCGCCCACGTGGATGCGGGGCGCGTCGGCGTCGGCACCGAGCTTGAGGTAGCCCTTGGCGTCAGGCGCGAGCGTCTTGCGGAGGCTCCAGTCGACGGCGACCTCGCCGCCGGCGACCCGGTCCCACACCTGCTGGTTGTCGGCGGAGCGCACCTCGGTGAAGTTGCGGTAGGTCGCGGGGTCGACCGCGACGACCTTGAGCAGCCGGTCCTCGACCGACGGGTTGGCCATCGAGATCTGGGCGACGCCGGTGACGCCCTTGGTGTGGCGGATCCGCTGGACGACCCCGTCCGGGATGGTGTCCTGGGAGAGCACGAGCAGGTCCGCCGGGACGAGCGGACCGGTACGCGGGCCGGGCGGTGGGACGGCGTGCTGCGGGTCGGCGACCGGCGTGGTCGGCGTCGCGGAGGCCGCGGGCCTGGTGGTCGAGGCCGCCGGCGAGCTCGCGGTCGTGGGGTCGCCGGCGGGGTCGGCGGTCGGGTCGTTGCCGGCGTCCTGGCAGGCCGCCAGGGTGAGCACGCCGAGCACGCCGAGCACGGCGGCCGCCAGCCGCATCCCGTGACGCCTGTCCATCCTGACCTCCCCGGCGGTCAACGATAGAGGCCGTGCCAACGCGGCGGACGGCGGCTCAGGCGCTCGTCACGCCCAGGTGACCGGTGCCCGCTCGGCCCAGCCGGCGACGTCGACGGCGTCCGCGCCGCGGTTCCACAGCCGCAGGTAGAGGTCGACGGCGGGACCGGTGAGGACCCAGTCGGCGTCCGCAGGCGCCAGGTCCGTACGCCGACTGCTGACCGCCGGCTGCGGGGAGAGGCTGACCTCCCACCACTCCTCGCGATCGTCGGGGGCGACGACCAGCACGCCGGGCTCGTCGCTGCGCAGCCGGGACTTCGACCTCGTGAGGAACCCGCAGAGCAGCTCGTCGATGCCGTCGGCGGCCAGCTCGGCGTCGACCCAGACCTCCTCGGCCTTCGGCGGCCGGCCGAGCGACGCGGCCAGTGCGTCGACCGCGTGGATCGTCGTCTCGTGGCACTGGCGACGAGCCCAGAACTGCTTCGGGCCGGGCGCGTCGTTGAGGAAGACGACGGTCGCCACGTCGGCCGGTGCCTGGGTCCACGCGGTGACCAGGTCGATGGCGCCGTCCGCGAGCCACTCGAGCGGATCGGGATCGGTCAGACCGGCCCGCTCGAGCGTGTCGGGGTCGGTCCGCTCGCCGCGCAGGTTGGCCGTCGCCCAGCGGTGGACCATGCCCTGGTGGGCGATCAGCTCGCGCAGGCTCCAGCCGGGGCAGGTCGGTACGCGTGCGTCCAGACCGGCCCGGTCGCCGTACCGGACGAATGCGAGCATGGCCTCGCGGAGCCCTTCGAGGTGGCGGTTCGGCAGCAGCTGAGTGGGCACGCCTCCAGCGTGACAGTCGAATCCCGCCGGCGCCGCCTATTTTGGACCCATGCGGACTACGCGGCCCTTCGGCATCGACTTCGGCGGCACCGGCATCAAGGGGGCACCGGTCGACCTCGGCACGGGCGACTTCGGGGCGGAGCGGGTGCGCTTCAAGACGCCCGCGGAGTCGACGCCCGCCGCGGTGGCGGAGGTGTTCGTGGAGCTGCTCGCGCAGTTCCCGGAGAGCGACGGCCCGGTCGGGGTGACGGTGCCGGGCGTCGTACGCCACGGGGTCGTGCACTCGGCCGCCAACATCGACGAGTCGTGGATCGGCACCGACGCCGACCGGCTCTTCACCGAGGCCACGGGACGCGACGTGCACGTGGTCAATGACGCGGACGCGGCCGGGCTCGCCGAGGTGCGCTACGGCGCGGCGGCCGGCCGCAAGGGGGTCATCATCGTGACGACCCTGGGGACCGGGATCGGCTCGGCGCTCATCAACGACGGCGTGCTCGTGCCCAACACCGAGCTCGGGCACCTCGAGATCGACGGCCACGACGCCGAGACGCGGGCGGCCAACAGCGCCCGGGAGCGCGAGGACCTCTCCTGGGAGAAGTGGGCGAAGCGGCTGACGAAGTACTACCGCACCCTCGAGCTGCTCTTCTCCCCCGACCTCTTCCTCGTCGGCGGCGGGGTGTCGAAGCACAGCGAGGAGTTCCTCTCGCTCATCGACATCCAGACGGAGATCATCCCCGCGACGCTGCTCAACCGGGCGGGCGTGGTCGGCGCGGCGCTCTATGCGAGCGAGGCCGGCGACAGCTGAGCCAGCCGGGGGTCAGTGCACGTCAGTGCAGGTCAGTGCAGGAACGTGAAGAGCGGGCTGTCGTACGGGATCTTCTCGATCACGAGGTTGCTGGCGGCCATCCGGTCGAGCAGGCCGTCGATGCCATCGGGGCTGTCGAGGTCGATCCCGATCAGCGCCGGCCCGGTCTCGCGGTTGGACTTCTTGATGTAGTCGAAGACGACGATGTCCTCGCCCTCGGCGAGCACGTGGTCGAGGAAGCCGCGCAGCGCGCCCGGCTCCTGCGGGAAGCTCACGAGGAAGTAGTGCCGCAGCCCCTGGTGGACCAGCGCCCGCTCGATGACCTCGGCGTAGCGGGACACGTCGTTGTTGCCACCCGACACGATCGCGCCGACCCGGCCGGTGGGCCGCAGCTGGGCGAGGGCGGCCGTGGCCAGGGCGCCGGCGGGCTCCGCGATGATCCCGTCGACCTGGTAGAGCTCGAGCATCTCCGCGCAGATCGCGCCCACCTCGACGGCGACGACGTCGTCGACGAGGTCACGGACGACCGGGTACGTCGCCGACCCGGCCAGCCCCACCGAGGCCCCGTCGACGAACGTGTCGAGCGCGTCCAGCCGGACCGGCCCGCCCGCGGCGACGGCTGCCCTCATGCTGGCTGCGCCCACCGGCTCCACGCCGACGATCCGGGTTCGCGGCCAGGTGTGCCGCACCCAGGTGGCCAGGCCGGCGAGGAGGCCGCCGCCGCCCACGGGCACCACGACCAGGTCCAGCGGTGCGCCCGCCTGCTGGGTGAGCTCGGCCCCGACGGTGCCCTGCCCGGTGATCGTGCGCGGGTCGTCGAAGGGATGCACGTACGTCGCCCGGGTGCTCTCGGCCAGCTCGTGGGCCGCGGCGCTCGCCTCGTCGTAGGTGCGGCCGATGAGACTGAGCTCCACGTTGGGCCCGCCCAGGGCCAGGATCCGCTCGCGCTTCTGGCGCGGCGTGTTGGTCGGCACGACGATGTGCGCCTGGGTGCCGAGCCGGGCCGCGCTGATCGCGACGCCCTGGGCGTGGTTGCCGGCACTGGCGCAGACGACGCCGCGCCCGAGCTCCTCGGCGGTGAGGGAGCTCATCAGGTGGTAGGCGCCGCGGACCTTGTAGGACCGGCCGAGCTGGAGGTCCTCGCGCTTGAGCAGCACCTCGGCGTCGTACCGCTCACTGAGGCGGGCGGACCGCTCCAGCGGGGTCCGCTGGGCGATGGTCTGCTGGGCTGCCTTCGCGATCTCCTCGGGCGTGACGCTCACCCGCAGGAGTCTGCCGCACGGCCTTCGTGCGTCGATCCGGGGTGGGTGAGGAGTGGGACACCCCTGACCGGCGACACCTCCGACGCCGACCACGAGACGCTGGAGCCCTGGCGCTTGGCGGCGCGCGTCTCGACACGCTCGCTGGCGGTCGCTCACTACTCGACCACCGACGGCTCGCCGGTCGAGTAGCCCGAGCCCCTAGGCGAGGGCGTGTCGAGACCTACGCGGGCACCCGGGCGAGCGCGGCGAGGATGTCCCCGACCCGCTCCTTGGCGTCACCGAAGAGCATCTGCGTGTTCTCGCGGAAGAACAGCGGGTTCTGGACGCCGGCGTACCCCGCGGCCATCGACCGCTTGAAGACCACGACGTTCTTGGCCTCCCACACCCGGAGGACCGGCATACCCGCGATCGGTGACGACGGGTCCTCGGCGGCGGCCGGGTTGACCGTGTCGTTGGCGCCGATGACGAGGACGACGTCGGTCGCGGCGAGGTCGTCGTTGATCTCGTCCATCTCGAGGACGATGTCGTAGGGCACCTTGGCCTCGGCGAGCAGCACGTTCATGTGCCCGGGGAGGCGGCCGGCGACCGGGTGGATGCCGAACCGTACGTCGACCCCGCGCTCCCGCAGCCGACGCGTGAGGTCGGCGACCGGGTACTGCGCCTGGGCGACCGCCATGCCGTAGCCGGGCGTGATGACCACCGACGACGCGGAGGTCAGCAGGTCGGCGACGCCCTCGGCGTCGATCTCACGGTGCTCACCCTCGATCTCGGCGCCGCCGGTCGCCTCGATGCCGAAGCCGCCGGCGATGACCGAGATGAACGAGCGGTTCATCGCCTGGCACATGATGTAGGACAGGTAGGCACCACTCGACCCGACGAGCGCACCGGTCACGATGAGCAGGTCGTTGTCGAGCAGGAAGCCGGAGGCGGCCGCCGCCCAGCCCGAGTAGCTGTTGAGCATCGACACGACGACGGGCATGTCGCCGCCGCCGATGGAGGCGACCAGGTGCAGACCCAGCGCGAGCGCGACCGTGGTGACGGCGATCAGCTCCCACAGCTGGGGGTCGGCGACGAAGGCGACGGTGAGGGCGGCGAAGACGACCAGCGCGCCGACGTTGATGAGGTTCTTGCCCGGCAGCATGAGCGGCGCCGACTTGATCCGCGCGCTGAGCTTGAGGAAGGCGATGATCGAGCCGGTGAACGTGACCGCGCCGATGAAGATGCCGATGAAGACCTCGGCGTCGTGGATGTGGAGCAGCGTGTCGCCGGCGCGCGGCTCGCCGCGGTACTCCAGGTAGCCGTTCCAGCCCACCAGCACCGCGGCCAGGCCGACGAACGAGTGCAGGAGCGCGATCAGCTCGGGCATGCCGGTCATCTCCACGATCCGGGCCCGCCAGAGGCCGATCGAGGCGCCGATGACGACGGCGACGAGCAGGAGGACGACGCTCAGCGACCCGCCGCCGCCGTGGGTGTCCGAGCCGGTGGCCAGGTCGACCACGAGCGCGAACGTCGCGACGATGGCGATCGCCATCCCGGTGATGCCGAACCAGACGCCGCGACGGGCGGTCTCGTGCTTGGACAGGCCGGCCAGCGACAGGATGAAGAGCAGGGCCGCGACGATGTAGGCGGCGGTGGCGACGGAGGTGGCGTTCATCGGCGCATCAGCCCTTCTGGAACATGCCGAGCATGCGTCGGGTCACGGCGAAGCCGCCGAAGACGTTGATGGAGGCGAGCAGCGTCGCGACGAACGCGAGCACGCGGATGGCGGTGTCGTCGATGGCCAGCTGCAGGAAGGCGCCGACCACGATGATCCCGGAGATCGCGTTGGTGACGCTCATCAGCGGGGTGTGCAGCGCGTGGTGGACGTTCCCGATGACGTAGTAGCCGACGACGATGGCGAGGACGAGGACGGTGAAGTGCTGCGGGATGGGCGCCGGCGCCGTCGCGTTGACGAGGAAGAGGGCCACGAGGCCGATTGCCGCGAGGCCGAGCTTCACGGCCGGCGACATCTTCTTCTTGGGTTCGAGGCTCGCCGGGGCTCGCTCCCCGACCGGCGAAGGTGAGGGGGCCGCCGAGACCTGGACCGGCGGCGGTGGCCACAGCTTCTCGCCGTCGCGGGCCACGGTGATGCCACGCTGCACGACGTCGTCGAGGTCGATGATGACCTTCCCGTCCTTGCCGGGGGTCAGCAGCTTCATCAGGTTGACCAGGTTGGTGCCGTAGAGCTGGCTCGCCTGGGTGGGCAGCCGGCCGGCCAGGTCGGTGTAGCCGATGATCGTGACGCCGTTGTCGGTGACGATCTTCTGGTCGGCGACGCTGCCCTCGACGTTGCCGCCCTGGGCCGCGGCCATGTCGACGACGACGCTGCCGGGCTTCATCGCGGCCACGTCGGCGGCGGTGACGAGCCGGGGTGCCGGGCGGCCCGGGATCAGCGCGGTGGTGACGATGATGTCGACGTCGGCCGCCTGCTCGGAGTAGATCTCCGCGGCACGCGCGTTGTAGGCCTCGCTCGTCGCCGTCGCGTAGCCGGTGCCGGACTGCTCCTGCACCTCGTCGACGACGACCTCGAGGTACTCCCCGCCCAGCGACTTCACCTGGTCGGCCACCTCAGGCCGCGGGTCCGTGGCGCGTACGACGGCGCCGAGACTGCTCGCCGCGCCGATCGCCGCCAAGCCGGCGACACCGGCGCCGGCGACCAGCACCTTCGCGGGCGGGACCTTGCCGGCGGCGGTGACCTGGCCGGTGAAGAAGCGGCCGAACTCGTGGGCCGCCTCGATGACGGCGCGGTAGCCGGCGATGTTCGCCATCGACGACAGGACGTCGAGCGACTGGGCCCGGCTGATCCGCGGCACCGCGTCCATCGCCAGCGCGGTCACGCCGGCGGCGGCGAGGCGGTCGACCAGGTCCTCGTTGAGCGCGGGGGCGAGCAGGCTGACGAAGACGGCGCCGGCGCGCAGCTGGCCGATCTCGCCCTCGGACGGGGCGTTGACGCGGAAGACCACCTCGGCACCCCACGCCTCGGCGGTCGACCCGAGGGTCGCTCCGGCGTCGGCGTACGCCTGGTCGGCGAAGCTGGACAGCTCGCCGGCGCCGCGCTCGACGAGCACGTCGTAGCCGAGGCCGATCAGCTGCTTGACCGTCGCAGGCGTCGCGGCGACGCGGGTCTCCCCGGGGCGGGTCTCGCGGGTCACTCCGATGCGCATCTACCAGGGCTCCTTCGTCGATGGGTGCTTCCGGTGAGCGGGTGGAAGGCACCATGCCAGCGAAGTACCCAGGCGGGAAGGGCCGTCTCGTCGCAGGAACGGATCGGATCGATCCAAAGAGACGGGCCTCACACGATGGCGCCGCCCCGTCTCACCGCTCGCTGTCGAGCTGGTGCATGAACCGGGTCGGGTACCGGTCGCCGTGCGCCGACCCGGCGGGCACGAGCTCGTCGATCCTCGTCAGGTCGGCGTCGTCCAGCGTGACCGCGGTGCTGCCGATCATCGACTCGACCTGGGCCGGCGTACGCGACCCGACGATGGGCACGATGTCCTCGCCCTGGGCTGCCACCCACGCGATCGCGACCTGCGCGAGGGTGGCGCCCTTGGCATCCGCGATGTCCTGCAGCCGTGCCACCAGCGCCCGGTTGTGCTCGAGGTTCTCCGCCTGGAAGCGCGGGTGGTTCGCCCGGCTCCCGCCGGTGGCGTTGCCGCCGATGAGACCACGGCCGAGCACGCCGTAGGCGGTGATGCCGATGCCGAGCTCGCGGCAGGCGTCCAGGATCCCGTTTCTCTCGATCCCGCGGGTGAGCAGGGAGTACTCGATCTGCAGGTCGCTGATCGGAGCCACGGCCGCCGCCCGTCGGATGGTCTCGGCGCCGACCTCGCTGAGCCCGATGTGGCGGACGTAGCCGCTCTCGGCCATCTCCTGGACGGCGCCGACCGTCTCCTCGATCGGCACCTGCGGATCGAGGCGCGCGGGGCGGTAGATGTCCACGTGGTCGGTGCCCAGGCGCTGCAGCGAGTAGGTCAGGGAGGACTTGACCGCCTCGGGGCGACCGTCGAACGCGGACGGCATCCCGGTGGGCGTCACGAGCGCGCCGAATTTCACCGACAGCACCACCTCGTCACGACGCCGCTCTCGGAGGACGCGGCCGATCAGCATCTCGTTGCGGCCGGCGCCGTAGAAGTCGGCGGTGTCGAGGAGCGTGCCGCCGGCGTCGAGGTAGGCGTGGACGACGTCGGCTCCCGCGTCGTCGTCCACGGGGCCGTACGCCCCGGCGAGGGTCAGGCCGCCGAGGCCCGGTGACGTGACGGTGGGGCCGGTCGTTCCGAGCCGGCGGAGCATGAGGTCGGTGGTTGAGTTCGTGGTTGAGTTCGTCATGGCAACCACGCTGCCGCGCCCGGCCGGCGCGCGGCAGGACCGGCTCATCCAGGGACCGCCTCTCCCTGGATAGCCGACGTCGGCGGGCGGAGGATGGGAGCGTGACCGATCGCCGAGATCTCGCCGACTTCCTGCGCCGGCGGCGCGAGCTGCTCCGACCGGCAGACGTCGGCCTCCCGCCCGGCCTGCGCCGGCGCACGCCGGGGCTGCGGCGAGAGGAGGTCGCCCAGCTCGCCGGGATGTCGGTCGACTACTACACGCGACTCGAGCAGGCCCGCGGCTCGGCGCCGTCGGCGTCGGTGGTCTCCGCGGTGGCGCGGGCGTTGCAGTGCGATCTCGACCAGCGCGACCACCTCTTCCACCTGGCCGGGCTGACGCCGCCGCCGCGGCGCGCCGGCCGGCACGTCCGACCCGGCCTGATCAGCCTCGCCGACCGCCTCGTCGACGTTCCCGTGATCATCTGCACCGACATCGGCGAGATCGTCTGGCGCAACCCGCTCGGCCGCGCACTGACGCCACACCTGCTCGAAGGGCAGGGCCGGGCCAGCAACGTGATCTGGCTCCGCTTCACGCAGCCCGAGTCGCAGCCGTTCCCGGAGGCACAGTCCGCGCGGCTCAGTGCCTCGCACGTGAGCGACCTCCGGGCGACGTACGCGCGCCGCTCCGGCGACGCCGACGTCGCCTCGCTCGTCCACGACCTGTTGGAGCGGAGCGCTGAGTTCCGCGAGCTGTGGGAGCGGCACGAGGTGGCCGTACGCCGTATCGACCGCAAGACGTTCGAGCACCCCGAGGTCGGTCCGATCGAGGTGCGGTGCGAGGTGCTGCTCACCGAGGACGCCGACATCCAGTTCATCGCCTACTTCCCCGCCGAGGGGACCGATGCTGCCGAGAAGCTCGAGCTCCTCCGCGTGATCGGCACGCAGGACTTCGTGCCGACTCCCTAGCGCGGGGCGAGGATCCGCAGCTGCAGCATCGCTGAGAAGCGCTGCTCCGGATCGGCGAGGTCGAGCCCGCTGACCTCCTCGAGGCGGCGCAGGCGGTAGCGCAGCGTGTTCGGGTGGATGAAGAGCGCCGCCGCGGCGGCCCTGACGTCGCCGAGCGCGTCCAGCCAGGCCTCGAGCGTGTCGGCGAGCCCCGAGTCGTTGCGCTCGTCGTACTCCAGGAGGCGGGCGATCGGGCCGACCGGCCGCTCACCGCGAGCGGCCGCGAGGTCGCGCAGCTCGAGCAGGAGCGACTGCGTGTGCACGTCGGGGAGCCGGGCGACGCGACGGCTGGCGTAGCCTTCCCGCAGCACGCGCAGCACCCGCGTGGCGGTGGCCCGCGACTCGGTGACGCCGCTGACGTCGGCCGCGGTGCCGCCGATGCCGACGACCACCGGGAGGCGGGTGCCGAGCCGCTCGCAGAACTCCTCGGCCAGCCGCGCGACGCGCTCCTCGGGGTCGCTGCCGTGCGCGCCCGACGAGACCGGCAGCAGCGCGAACGCGATGCCTCCGATGACCGCGACGGCCGACGACGGCACCGAGGCGGACAGGTGCACACCCAGGGCGTCGGCCACCCGCTCGAGGTCGCTGGTGTCGCCGGCCGCCTGCTCGCCGACGGGGTGCTCGGCCCGCAGCGCCACGGCCAGTACGACGACCTGCTTGCCGGCCAGCCCGAGGCGGCTCAGCGCGTCGCGCGCGCCGGCGCCGCCCTCGAGGGCAGTGCTGACCAGGTCCGTGCGCAGCCGGCGCTGCACGTCGGCCCCGGCCCTGACCCGGAGCATGTGGAGGGCGACCAGCTTGGCGGCGTCCTGGAGAGCTGCGGTGCGCTCGGGCGTCACGTCGCCGTCCATGGCCGCCCAGATCGAACCGAGCACCTCGTCCCCGGCGCGCACCGCTATCGCGACGCGCTGCATGCTGATCGAGTCGGCGCCGAGGTCGGCAGGGTTGACGACGACCGGCCGGTACTCGCGGTAGAGCTCACGGAAGACGCCCAGGTCGGTGAGCATCTTGGCGTACTTCTCCGGCACTTGGCGGCCGATGATCGTCTCGACGCGGGACGGGTCGGCCTCGTCCTGGCGGCCGGAGAACGCGAGCACCCGCGAGCTGCGGTCCTCGATCGTCACGGGTGCGTCGAGCAGCGCCCCGACCGCGTTGGCCACCGCGAACAGGTCACCCGACGGGAGCCCGCCGATCGACTCCGCCTCCGCCGGCCCGATGTCGCCCTCGGCGAGCAGCGAGCGCAACAGCGCGGTCAGCTGGGCCCACGTCGCACCGCGGCGCAGGCCGAGCAGGGCGAGCCCTGACTCGGCCACGGCCGCGTCGAGCTCCGGCGTGACCGCGACCGGCGCGCGGACGATCAGCCCCACCGCACCTCGCTTGCCGACGTCCCGCACCAGCTCGGGCAGCTCCTTGCCCCGGATCCCCACGCCGAGCACCAGCGCCGCCGGCGGCTGCACCGGCTCGTCGTCCGGGTCGTGGATGACGATGCCGCCGATCTCCCCCTCGTGCGCCGGGTCGCCGACGACCAGCTCGAGCAGAGAGTCGCCCAGGTCGTCGAGCACCCGTCCCAGGCTCGCGCGGGGTCGCTGGTTCACGGGTTCAGGATATTTCAGGTGCGCCGTGCGTGCGCGCACCTGACCTTCCGAACAGCGACACACCGGGGGATCGTTCGGAAGGTCAGGTGCGCGGTCAGAGGGCGATCCACTCCTGGGAGGTGGTGACCGCGTCGAGGATCTCCGGGATCGGCGTCACGCCGAGGCCCGGCCCGGTGGGGACGTCCATGTAGCCGTCGGTGATCGTCAGCGGGGCCGTGATGTCGGTCCGGTAGAAGCGGTCGGAGGCGGAGATGTCGCCCGGGAGCGTGAAGCCGGGCAGCGCGCCGAGGGCGGCGTTCGCGGCTCGGCCGAGGCCCGTCTCGACCATGCCGCCGCACCACACGGCGAGGCCGTGGGCGGCGGCGAGGTCGTGGATGCGCACGGCCTCGAGGTAGCCGCCGACCCGGCCCGGCTTGATGTTGATGATCGAGCAGGCGCCGAGCGAGATGGCGGCGGCCGCCGTCTGGGCCGAGACGATCGACTCGTCCAGGCACACCGGCGTCTTGATCTGCCGCGACAGCTCGGCGTGACCGAGCACGTCCTCCTCCTCGAGCGGCTGCTCGATGAGCAGCAGGTCGAAGGCGTCGAGCTTGGCGAGGTGGCGGGCGTCCCGGAGCGTGTACGCCGTGTTGGCGTCGACCTGCAGGAGCAGGTCGTCCCCGAAGCGCTCGCGGACCGCGCGCACCGGCTCGACGTCCCAGCCGGGCTCGATCTTCAGCTTGATCCGGACGTACCCCGCGTCGAGGTAGCCGGCGACCACGTCGAGCAGCCGCGGGAGGCTGTCGAAGATGCCGACCGACACCCCTGACGGCACCCGCGAGTGGACGGCCCCGAGCTCGCGCGCCCACGACCGGTCGGCCGCGCGGAGCTCGGCGTCGAGCACCGCCATCTCCAGCGCCGCCTTGGCCATCCGGTGGCCCTTGAACTTGTGCAGGACCGAGGACACGGCGTGCGCGCCGTGGCGGAGCAGCTCGTCGGACGCCTCCGACAGCGCCGGGAGCAGGAAGCGCCGCAGCACGTCGGCCGTCGCGTCGACGTACTCGGAGGAGTAGAGCGGGTCGGACATCGCGACGCACTCGCCCCAGCCCTCGCCGTCGGCGGTGACGGCCCGCAGGAGCAGGATGTCGCGGGCGGTCTGGGTGCCGAAGGACGTCCGGAACGGCGAGACCAGCGGCATCGCGATCCGGCGCAGCTCCACGCCCTCGAGCTTCACGTTCACGACGGGTCTCCTTCGTGGGGCAGGACGAGGTAGCCCTGCTCCTTGTCGAAGCCGGCGACACGGCCACCGGCGGCTAGCGCGGGATGCAGCTGGTCGCGCACCTTGGTGCGCCAGCCGCGGGCCTGCTCGGGATCGGTGAGCCGCAGCGACTCGATGTCGCGTGGCACGTGCACCCAGGACGCCGCGGCCCCGGTCGGCACGACCGGGCGCACCGGGGCGCCGGCGCAGGCGGCGACCACCTCGGCCGACGCGAGCGACCAGTGGACCATGATCCGGTCGGTCTCGTCGTCGCGGTTGATGTCGTCGTCCATGGAGCCGTAGAAGTCCGGGAGGTACTCGGCGACCCGGGCCCCGAGCTTGGCGAGGTTGAAGTAGGCGTTGCGGGCGACGAGCGGGTCGTAGGTCCACTCCATCAGCTCGATGCCCCGGTCCAGGCACCACGCCCGCTGGTGCAGCTTGAGCGCGAACCCCACGTGGCGGCCGGCGACCGCCGTGGTCACGCCCGCGATGTGGCTGTGCATCGCACGGGCGGCCGGGGTCGAGTGGAACCCGACGCAGACGCCGACCATGGCGGCGTCCGGGCCGGTGCCGTCGTAGGCGGCGGCGACGTAGCTCTCGGCCTTGCCCAGCGCCCGGAGCAGCTCGGCACCCATGGGCGGGTTGTCCGGCTTGCCCCAGATCCGGCCGAGCACGGCGGCGGCCTCCTGGATCTCGTGCAGCTCGGCGAGCTCGCGGACCACGACGCGCGACGCGGCGGCCGCGGCGTCGTACGACGCCCACGCCTCGCTGGTCATGCCGCTCGTCATGACACGCCTCCCCCATCGGCGAGCAGGTCCTCCAGCAGTCCGTGCAGCAGCACGGTCCGGTCGACCAGCCGGTCGACGAGCACGTGCTCGTCGTCGGCATGGGCGCCGCCGCCGACGGCACCGAGGCCGTCGAGGGTGGGGGTGCCGACGCCGGCGGTGAAGTTGCCGTCGGAGGCGCCGCCCACGGCGGCGCGGGTCAAGAGGGGCAGCTCGAGCCGGGCCGCGACCGCCTGGGCGCGCTCGTAGAGCGGCAGGGACGCCGAGTCCTCCAGCGGCGGCCGGTTGATCCCGCCGCTGATCCGCACCTCGGCACCCGGGAGGGTCGGCCGCAGCGCGCGGAGCGCGGCGTCGACGCGCTCCTGCTCCGCCATGCTCCACGCCCGTACGTCGACCGCGAACCGCGACCACGCCGGGACCGTGTTGATGGTGACCCCGGAGGTGGCCGCGGTCGGTGTCACCGACGTGCCGGCCGCCGGGTCGGCGAGGGCCGCGACGGCCAGCACCTGGTGCGCCAGCTCGAGGGTCGCGTTGATCCCCTTCTCCGGCTCCAGCCCGGCGTGGGCCGCGCGGCCGACGGCGTCGACCTCGTAGAGGGACGTCCCCTTCCGGGCCGTCTTGATCGCCCCGCCGTCGGCCGAGGCCTCGAGCACCAGGACGGCCGAGGCGCGACGTGCCTCCTCCTCGATGAGCCCGCGCGAGCTGCCCGAACCGAGCTCCTCGTCACCGGTCACGAGCAGGGTGACGCCCTCCCGGTCGCTCAGGTCAGCGATCGCGTGCAGGGCCATGACCAGCCCCGCGAGCATGTCGAAGCAGCCGGGGCCGCGCAGCACGCCGTCCTCGATCGTGAACGGCTGCCGGGCGAGCGTGCCGAGCGGCCAGACCGTGTCGTGATGGGCGAGCACCAGCACCCCCGTGGGCGCCGCCGGCGTCGACGGCTCGCCGAACCGCCAGCGCAGGTGGTGGACGCCCTCGATGACGAGCCGCTCCGGCGCGACGCCGAGCCGATCGCTACCGAGCCGCGCGACGAGGTCGGCCGACCGCTCGACGGCGGCCAGGTCGCTCGACGGCGACTCGCACTCGACGAGCTCCCGCAGGTCTGCGAGGAGCGCGTCGAGCGCAGGAGCGGAGAGTGTCATCATGCAGTCTTCTTCGGGGTGGCGCGGGCGCCGAAGTGGATGTACTCCTCGCCGGTCGGCAGCGAGTAGAAGCGGACGGGGTAGTAGGCGGCGCTCTTGTCGGGCTTGACCGCGAAGAGGGCGTCGCCGACCGGGATCAGCTCGTGGACCTCGGGCTCGGACTCGCCCGACGCCTCGGCGACCGGCCCGGAGACCGTGGTGCGCATCCAGGTCTTGCCGTCCTCGACGTAGACCTCCTCGAGCACCGACTCGCGGGCATAGCTGCCGAGGTACGGCGTCGGGTCGACCTCGACGGGCTCGCTCGGCAGCTCGAACGGCGTCGGCAGGTGGACGCCGGCCAGGGCGGAGAAGATCTCCTCGTAGAGCTCCTGGTAGAGCGGGATCGCGCTGCCGAGGTTCGTGTTGACCGAGACGGCGATGCCGGCCTCGGGCAGCAGGCGCAGGAAGGCGGCCTGGCCGATCGTGTTGCCGTCGTGGCCGATCGCGCGGTGGCCGTTCCAGTCGCAGCGGAACCAGCCCAGGCCCCACGAGTCGCCGAGCAGGATCTTCTCCGGGCACTCGGTCTGGTAGTCGGCCATCGCGGCGACGCTGGCCTCCGACAGGACGCGGGTGCCGTCCTTGGCGAGACCACCGGTCAGGTGCATGCGGGCGAACGCGAGGACGTCCTCGGGACGGGAGGTGATGAGTCCGGCCGGGCCGACCGAGCGCGGCAGGCCCCAGACCGGGGCGATCTGCGGGTCGTCGCCGCCCTGGAGGTGGCCCATCGCGTGACCGAAGACCATCGCCTCCTCGGGGAGGGTGGTCGTGTGGGTCAGGCCGAGCGGGGTGAAGAGCCGCTCCTTCAGCGCCTGGTCCCACGTCTGACCGGTGGTGACCTCGATGATCCGGCCGAGCAGCGAGAAGCCGGAGTTGCAGTAGGACCAGGTGGCGCCGAGCGGGTGGTTCTGGGCCGCCTCGCCGAGCTGGGCGACGTACTTCTCGAGCGCGTCGTCGCCGCGGCCGGTGTCGGTGAAGACGTCGCCGTCGATGCCGCTGGTGTGGGTGAGCAGGTGCCAGACAGTGACGCTCTTGGTGACGTCGGGGTCGCGCAGCGACAGCTCGGGGATGATCTCGGTGACCGGGGTGTCGAGGGCGAACTTGCCCTCGTCGACCAGCTGCATGACGACCGTCGCGGTCCACACCTTGGAGACCGAGCCGATCTGGAAGACGGAGTCGGGGGTGGCCGGCTGGCCGGTGCCGGCGTGCAGGACGCCCGTCGCGGTCGTGAAGAGCTCGTCCTCGGCGCCGTCGGTGCCGAGGCGGAGGATGCCGAGCTGGGCGCCCGGGATGCCGTGCTTCTTCACCAGCTCGGCGAAGCGCGCCTCCCAGTGGGCAGTGTCGATCCCAGAATTCGTCGCGGTGGTCATCGGTTCTCCTTCGTCTGAGTGTGGTTGCTGCCGGGGATGGCCGCCAGGAGCTGGCGGGTGTAGGCGTGCTGGGGGCGTTCGAGTACGTCGGCCGTGGGGCCGTGCTCGACGATCCGGCCGCCCTCGAGGACGGCGACCTGGCTGGCGACGTAGCGGACCACCGCCAGGTTGTGCGAGATGAAGAGCAGCGAGAGGCCGAGCTCGCGCTGCATCTCCCTGACCAGGTTGAGGACCGCGCCCTGGACGGAGACGTCGAGCGCGGAGGTGATCTCGTCGGCGATGACCAGCCGCGGCCGGCCGGCGAGCGCCCGGGCGAGCGCGACCCGCTGCCGCTGGCCGCCCGAGAGCTGGCCGGGCAGCTGCGTCACGCGGCCGGCGTCGAGGTGGACCAGCTCGAGCAGCCGCACGATCTCGGCGCGGCGGTCGGCACGCGAGAGCCGCTCGGGGATCGCCTCCGCGATGCTCTCCCCGATCGTCATACGGGGATCCAGCGAGGAGAACGGGTCCTGGAAAACCATGCTCACCGGGCGTCGTCGGCCGCGCTGCCGGATCGGCTCGCCGTCGAGCAGGATCCGGCCGCCCTGGACCGGGGTCAGGCCGACCGCCGCCTTCGCGAGCGTCGACTTGCCGGAGCCGGACTCGCCGACGAGGCCGACGACCTCGCCGTCGGGCACCGTCAGGCTGACCTCGTCGAGCACCGTGCTCGTGCCGTAGCGGACCGTCACGTGGTCGAAGACCAGCTCGCTCATGCCGTGGCCTCCTCTGCCGTGACCATCTCGATGGGCTCACCGGCGTGCCAGCAGGCGACCCGGCGGCCGCTCGTGTCGGCCACCAGCGCCGGGTCCTGCTCGCGGCAGACGGCGGTGGCGAGCGGACAGCGGGCGGCGTACGCGCATCCGACGGGCATCTGCGCGGGGTCCACCGGATGGCCGGGGATCGTCGCGAGCGGCGCGTCGAGAGCGGTGGCCATGTCGGGCACGGCGGCGACCAGCGCGCGGGTGTAGGGGTGCTGCGCCCGGGTGTGCAGGTCGGCGGTCGGGAGGTCCTCGACGATCCGGCCGGCGTACATCACCAGGACGCGGTCGCAGACGTCGGAGACGACGGAGACGTCGTGGCTGATGAGGAGGAGCGCCGCGCCTTCCTCGCGCCGGACGTCCTGGAGCAGCGCCAGCACCTGGCTCTGCACGGTCACGTCGAGGGCGGTGGTCGGCTCGTCGGCGATGATGAGCCGGGGGCTGCCCATCAGGCCCATGCCGATCATGGCCCGCTGGCGCATGCCGCCGGAGAACTCGAAGGGGTACTGCCGGGCCCGGCGCTCGGGCTCCCGCACCCGTACGGCGCGCAGCCGGTCGACCGCCCGGTCGGACGCCTCCTTGCGGTCCAGTCCCTGGTGGTGGCGGCCGACCTCGGCGAGCTGGGCGCCGATCCGCATGGCCGGGTTGAAGGAGGTCATCGGGTCCTGGAAGACGACGGCGAGCGAGGTGCCGAGCAGCTGGTCGGTGTCGCTCTCGGCCAGCAGGTCGGTGCCGCAGAACGTCAGGTGCCGGGCGTCGACCAGGCCGGGCTCCTCGACGAGCCGCGCGATCGAGAGCGCGGTCAGCGACTTGCCCGAACCGGACTCACCGACGACGCCGACGGCCTCGCCGGCGGCCACGCCGAAGGACACGCCGCGGACCGGGTGGACCGGGCCGGCCGCCCCCGGGAAGGAGACCCGGAGGTCGCGCACGTCGAGCACGAGGTCACGGTCGGCGTCGGCGTCGTGCCTGAGGTCGCTGGCCGGCGTCTCGCCCGTGTCGACCTGCAGCGCCTGCCCGAAGCGGGTGACGGCCGACATGCCGAAGGCTCCGGCGACCGCCTCGCCGGTGAGGTTGAACGCCAGCCCGGCGACGATGACCATGATCCCCGGCGCGAGCGCGGCGAGCGGGTGCGTGTAGATGCCGGCCAGGCCGTCCTGCATCAGCCGGCCCCAGTCGTACGACGGCGGCTGCACGCCGAGCCCGAGGAACGACAGCCCGGCGAAGCTGAGCAGGACCCCGCCCGCGCTGATCGTCACGTTGACGACGAGCGGCTCGGCGACGTTGGGCAGGACGTGCCGCAGGAGGATGCGGAACCGGCCGACCCCGGCGATGCGGGCGGCGGCGACGTACTCCAGCTCGGCGACCCCGGCGACGAGGGTCTGGCACAGCCGCGCGAACGCGGGCGCGCCGGCGAGGCCGATGGCCAGCACCGCGCCCTTGGCGCCGACGCCGAACACGACGGCGAAGAACAGCACGAGCAGCAGTCCGGGGAAGGCGACGAGCAGGTTGACCAGCGCCGTGACCAGCCGCCCGGCCCGGCGGCCCAGCAGCAGCGGCGCCGTGCCGAGCAGCACGCCGACGACGGTGCCCAGCGCCGTCGCCAGCAGGGCGAGCGACACCGACAGCCGGGTCGCGACGAGCACGCGGTAGAACAGGTCGCGGCCGAGGTTGTCGGTGCCGAGCCAGTGGTCGGCCGACGGGCCCGCGAGCAGGTTGTCGGTGTCGACGGCGTTCGCCTTGTCGCCCCACAGGATCGGGGCGAAGACGGCGAGCAGGAGAACGAGCGTCAGGAGGCCGACACCAGCGATGCCGACGGGGGTCTTGAGGACACGGGACCAGCGGTTCGTCATCACAGGTCGCCGATCGTCGAGCGGGGGTCGAGGACGGCCAGCGCGACGTCGACGAGGTTGTTGACGATGAGCACGATGACGCCGTAGACGAGGACGGTGCCCTGGACGAGCGGGTAGTCCTTGCTCACGATCGACTGCACGATGGTGCTGCCGAGACCGGGCCAGGCGAAGACGTTCTCGACGAGGACGGTGCCGGCGACCATCGAGGCGAGCAGCATGCCCCCGAGGGTCAACGTCGCGGTGACGGCGTTGGGCAGCGCGTGGCGCAGGTGGATCCGCAGCGCCGGCAGCCGCTTGGCGCGGGCGGTGCGGATGTAGTCGGTCTCGAGCACGGTGAGCATCTCGACCCGGACGATGCGCGCGAGCACGGCCGCCGGGCCGATCGCCAGCGCGAGGACCGGGAGCACGTAGGACGAGGCACCGTCGCGGCCCGCGACGGGGAACCAGCCGAGGTTGACGGCGAAGACGGCGACGAGCGCGACGCCGAGGAGGAAGTCGGGGATGGCCCCGAGCACGACGCTCGTCCCGGCGAAGGCGAGCTCCGTACGCCGGCGGCGACCGCGGCGGGTGGCCACGGCGACCGCGACGCCGACCGGGACGGCGATCGCGATCGCCACC
Organism: Nocardioides sp. CER19; assembly: GCF_029846275.1. GTDB lineage: Bacteria > Actinomycetota > Actinomycetes > Propionibacteriales > Nocardioidaceae > Nocardioides. The sequence continues at coordinate 400,575 of NZ_JARVWS010000001.1, read as the reverse complement.
CCGAACGCGAGGAACGCCAGCGAGGCGGTCGCGGGGAGCCGCTGGCCGATCGTCTCCGCGACGGGGAGCTGGCTCTGGATCGACTCGCCGAGGTCGCCGTGCAGCAGGTTGCCGAGGTAGTGGACGTACTGGGTGAGGAGCGGGTCGTTGAGGCCGAGGGCCTCGCGCTTCGCGGCGACCAGGTCGGCCGGTGCGGTCAGCCCGAGGGCGGCCCGCACCGGGTCGCCCGGGACGAAGTGGATCATCAGGAACGAGGCGGTCACCAGGACCCACAGCGACACCAGCAGCCGCCCCGTCCGGCGTACGGCGAAGCGCACCCACCGGTTCCGCAGCCAGGCTGCGCGGGTCGGGACGACTGCTGGTGTCAGAGCTGCCATCGGACGGATCAGCCCAGCATCCGGATGCTGGTCGGCTCGATCCAGCCGGTGATGTCGAAGTCGGCGCCCTTGTGGAACGTCTTCATGACGTTGTTGGCGAAGGGCACCACGTCGGCCGACTTGAAGAGCGCTCCCTCGGCGGCGTGCCAGTCACCGCAGCCGTCCGCACCGTTCTTGCCCATCGCGGTCTTCACACTGGCGGAGTAGTCGGCGTTGTCGATGCCGGCGAAGTTCGTGCCGCCGTCCTTGACACCGGGGCCGGAGAAGAACGGCACGAGCTGGTCGGGGCTGCTCACGTTGATCGGCTCCCACGCGACGTCCCAGTTCCCCGAGCCGAAGAGGACCGGCTGCAGGTCGGTGGTCGACTCGCCCTTCGCCTTGACGTCGACGCCGAGGTCCTTCCACGCCTTGGTGGCCAGCTCGGCGGCCGCGGAGCCGCCGCTGCCGAGGACGCTGTCGTAGAGGAAGGTGACGGTGAGCTTCTTCCCGTCCTTCGCGTAGACACCGTCGGAGCCCTTCGCCCAGCCGGCCCCCTCGAGCGAGGACGCCGCGGCCGAGGCGTCGGTGCCGGGGACGTTGCCCTTGACCGAGTCGCCGGGGCACGAGGCCGGCGCGAGGATCGCGAGCCCGGTCGCCGCGGCGCCCGTGCCGGAGGTGAGCACCTTCTGCAGCTGGGCCAGGTCGAGCGCCTGGATGAGCGCCGTACGGACGGCGGGGTCGCTGGTCGGGTGACCGTCGGCGTGGTTGGCCCACTGCTCGCCGACGACGAGCTGGGTGTCTTCCGCCGGGACGTTCGCGGAGGTGAGGCGGGCCGCGTCGGGGCCGAGGATCGAGGCGGCGTTGATCTGGCCGCTGGTCAGCTCGTTGGCGGCGGTGGTCTCGTTGGCGACGATCTTGACCTCGATCGTCGCGGGCGTGCCCTTCTCGGACGTCTTGGCGCCGCCCGGGCCCCACGCGTAGTCCTTGCGGACCGCGTAGGTGTAGTGATCGCCCGGGACGGCCTCCTTCAGCGTGTAGGGGCCGGTGCCGGCGGTCTTGTCCTTGAGCGACGCGCGGTCCTTGAGGCCGGACTCGCAGACCATGGGCAGGTTCGCGAAGCCGTTGAGGACGAACGGGGCCGGCGATGCGAGCTTGACGGTGACGGTGGAGCCGGCGGCGGTGGCGGTCGCGCCGGCGGGCGCGTAGACACCGAGGAGCGGGCTCTTGTTGGCCGGGTCCTCGACCCAGCTGATGTTGTCGACGACGGTCTGGGCGTCGAAGGCGGAGCCGTCAGCGCAGGTCACGCCGTCGGCGACGTCGAACGTCACGGTGGTGCCGTTCACCGTCCACTTCGAGGCCAGCTGCGGCTGGACCTCGCCCTTGGCGTTCACCGCGACGAGGGTGTCGTAGGCGAACCGGCCGAGCTGCAGGGCGGCGCTGACCGCCGAGCCCTGTGGGTCGAGCGCGCCGGGGTCGGTCGCGACGGCGAGGGTGAACGTCTTGCCGTCGACGTACTTGCTGCCGCCGCCGGCGCTGTTGTCGTCGGACCCGCCGCCACAGGCGGCGAGGCCGACGGCGGCCACGGAGAGGGAGAGGGCCAGGAGGGCACTCGAGCGGACCGGCCTCATGGGCGTTCCTCTTTCTTCGGGGTGGTGGGGGGTGGTGCTCACTCGACGCGCGAGACGACGCGGCCGTAGTGGACGTACTTGGCCTTCCCGGCGACGTCGCCGATGAACGCGAAGACGACGTGGATGCCGTGGAAGGACTCGACCGAGATGAGGGAGTCGCCGGAGAGGTGGACCAGCTCGAAGCGCATCGGCTTCTCGCCGATCTCCGCGATGATGTCCTTGGGCACCCGGTCGAGCCAGACCTTGCCGTCGGCGTCCTGGCTGACCGTGATGTCGTAGATCGTGTCGGCGTAGTGGCCGAGGTAGCGGCTGACGTCGACCGAGCCCGGGAGCCCGGGCTCGGCGGGCGGGGTCGGCCGGGCCGGGAGCACGACGCCCGTCAGGTCGGTCAGCAGCCGGGCGACCACGTCGTTGAAGAGCCCGAAGAAGTCGCCGCCGTTGGTGAGCATCGCGATCGCGACCCCGGCCTCGGGCACGACCCGGAGGAACGCGGCCTGGCCGATCGTGCCACCGTCGTGGGCGACCACGGTGCCCTGCGGGGTGTCGAACAGCTCCCAGCCCAGGCCCCAGGCGTCGCCCATCCCGGAGAGCCGCGGCAGGTCCACCTGGCGGGTCTGCATCGCGCGCACCGACTCCGCGCTGAGCACCTGGGTGCCATCGGGCGCCGCGCCACCGTCGAGGTGCATCCGGACGAAGCCGACGAGGTCGGTCGGCGTCATCGCGAGCATCGAGCCCGCCGGCGCGTTGGAGCGGGCGAGCGCCCAGGTCGGCGCGGGGGACACCGCCTCACCCTCACCGCCGACGTGGCCCGTCGCGGCGCGGTGGAGGATCGCCTCGTAGGGGCTGGGGCTCACGCGCTCCAGGCCGAGCGGCCGGGCGATCCGCTCGAGCAGCACCTCATCGTACGGCTTGCCACGGAGGACCTCGACGAGCCGGCCGAGGACGACGAACGCGGTGTTGTTGTAGGAGAACGTCTCGCCCGGGGCGAAGAGCTGGGGCAGGTCGGCGAGCGTCGCGACGTACTTCTCGATCGCGTCGTCACCGCGACCGGTGTCGGTGAAGATGTCGCCCTCGAACCCGGCCGTGTGGGTGAGCAGGCGGCGGGTGGTGAGCGCCTTGGCCGCCTCCATGTCGCCGATGACGAGCTCGGGCAGGTAGTCGAGCAGCGGCTGGTCGAGGTCGAGCAGGCCGTCGTCGACGAGCTGCATGACCAGTGTGGTCGTCCAGATCTTGGTGATGGACCCGATCTGGAAGACGGTGTCGGTGTCGACGTCGACTCCGGTGGCGAGGCTGGTGACGCCGCCGACGGCGGTGGCGACGCGACCCTCGGCGAGCACGGCGACGGTGGCGCCGGGTACGTCGTGCTCCGCGACGAGGCGCGCGAAGTTGTCGTCCAACCAGCGGGCGGCCGCGTCCGCGCTCTCGGGCACTGTTGACATGGCGGCCACCGTAGGTCCGCCGCGCGTGGCCTGTATTCGTCGGATCGAACAGGCCACGGCGCCTCGAGTTGTCCAAACGTCCAGTGAGGGGTCGATGGCGCGCAGTGTTGGATAGCGGGGTGCTGATTCTCCGCGGCGGACGCGTGGTCGACCCGCGCTCCGGGACAGAGCAGGTTGGCGACGTGGCGGTGGAGGGCGGACGGGTCGTGGCCGTCGGCCCCTCGCTCGCCCACCCCGGGGCGACCGAGGTCGACGTGTCGGGGCTCGTGGTGGGGCCCGGCTTCGTCGACCTGCACAGCCACGTGCACTCCATCGCGGGTCAGCGCCTGCAGGCGCTGGACGGCGTGACGGCGACCCTCGACCTCGAGGCCGGGCTGATGCCCGTCGAGAAGGCGTACGCCCGGGCCGCGGCCGACGGGCGCCCGCTCCACTACGGCTTCTCGGCCTCGTGGGGAGACGCCCGGGCGGCGGTCCATCTCGGCGTCACCCCTGACGCCGACCTGCAGGCCTCGCTGGTCATGCTGGGCGACCCGGCCTGGCAGCGGACCTCCTCCCCGAGCGAGCGGGCCGCCTGGCTGCGCCTGCTCGAGGCCGAGCTGGAGGCCGGCGCCCTCGGCATCGGTGTCCTCATGGGCTACGCGCCGCGCTCGGACCCGGACGAGTTCCTCGACGTGGCGAGGCTGGCGGCACGCACCGGCACGGCGACGTTCACGCACGTGCGCGAGATCGTCGAGGCTGACCCCACGACGCCGATCGACGGGTCGCTCGAGATCACCCGCGCCGCCGCCGAGACCGGTGCCGCCATGCACCACTGCCACGTCAACAGCACCTCGCGCCGCCACGTCGACCGCGTGCTCGGCCTGCTCGACACCGCCCGGTCCAACGGCTCCCGGGTCACGGTCGAGGCCTACCCCTACGGCGCCGGCAGCACCGCGATCGGCGCGTTCTTCCTCGCCCCCGAACGGCTGGCCGCGTGGGGACTGACGCCGTCGTCGCTCACGATGGTCGCGACCGGCGAGCGGATCGCGTCGGTCGCGCGGTTGGCGGAGCTCCGGGCGGCCGACCCGGGTGCCGTCTGCGTCGTCGCGTTCCTCGACGAGGAGGACCCCGAGGACGCCGCCCTGCTGCAGCGCTCGCTCTCCTTCCCTGACTCGATCGTCGCGAGCGACGCGATGCACGTCGAGTGGTCGGACGGGTCGACCGACAGCCGCGAGTGGCCGCTGCCGCCGGGCGGTCAGACCCATCCGCGCACCGCCGGCACCTTCGCCCGCTCCCTGCGGCGGATGGTCCTCGAGACCGGTGCCTGGTCGTGGGCGGAGGCTTTCCGCCGCTGCTCCTACCTGCCCGCGCAGGTGGTCGCCGGCTTCGCGCCGTCGGCCCGCGGGAAGGGCTGGGTCGGCGCCGGCTCGGACGCCGACCTGGTCGTGCTCGACCCGCGAACGATCAGCGACAGCGCGACGTACGTCGACCCGACGCGGCCCTCGGTCGGCGTACGCCACCTGCTGGTCGACGGCACGTTCGTGGTGCGCGACGGAGCCCTGGACCCGGAGGCGTTCCCGGGTCGCCCGATCCGGGCGTCGCTCAGCTGACCTCGTCCGCGGCGACCCGGTCGAGCAGCGCGAGCTCCTCGGCGCGGCTCATGCCGGTGACCGGCGCCTCCGGCTCGTCGCGGAGCCAGTCCAGCGTGTCGCGGACGGTCTCGGCGAGCGGCCGCGGGGCCAGCCCCGCGGTCAGCGAGGCGCCGACATCGCGGGCCATGAAGCCCTCGTAGCCCGGCTCGCCGATCCACAGCGGGAGCGAGCCGGGCCCGCTCCACTCGCGCACACCTGCCTCGACCAGTCGCTTCGTCGGCACCCAGCGGGTGTCGAGGTCGGCACCGACGCCCTCTGCGAGCGCCGCGAGGAACGCCTCCCGCGTGATCGGCGCGGCGTTGCCGTCGTACGCACCGGTCCAGCCGGCCTCCGCGGCGTCCAGGATCCACGCCGCGAGGTCGCGTACGTCGATCGCCTGCACCGGGTCGTCGGGCTCGCCCGGGACGAGCAGCGGACCCCCGTCAGCGGCGGCGGCCGCGGCGTGGGACGGCCAGTAGGCGAACCGGCCCGACGTGTCGTGCGGCCCGACGATCAGGCCCGGCCTGACGATGAACGCCCGCCTCGCCCCCCGCTGCACGAGCCGCTCGCAGGCGACCTTCATCCGGCCGTAGGCCTCGGGCGAGGACGCGGGGTCGAGGTCCTCGTCGATCGGCTCCTTGAGCGCCGACCGCGCGGTCCCGCCGGCCGTCCCCTCGTCGGCGTAGACGTTGCAGGTCGACACGAACGACCAGTGCGCGTCCGGGAACGCGTGGACCGCGCGGCGCACGTACGACGGCAGCCGGGCGACGTCGACGACGGCATCGGGCTCCAGGGCGGTGAGCTCGCCCGGCGGCTCCTCGCTCCGGTCCCACGGGACCATCCGCGCGCCGTCGGGCGCGTGTCCGCTGCTGCCGCGGGCGGCGCAGACGACGTCGTGCCCGCGGGCGACCGCCTGCGCGGCGATCTCATGGCTGAGGAAGACGGTGCCGCCGAGGACGAGGATGCGCATGGCTCACCTCAGCATTCGACGGCCGCTGCTGGCCAGCGACTTCTGCCGACGGCAGAGGAAGGTCTCGATACGCCGTCGCTCGTCCCTCGCGACGGCTACTCGACCAGCGAACCGCAGCCCTCCGCTGGTCGAGTAGCCCGAGCCGCTAGGCGAGGGCGTATCGAGACCTGCGTCGTCTCCCGCGGTCCGCCCATTCCGATCGCCGCTGCGCCCACCCAGCATCAACCGTCCACCCCGCCCCGGGGGGTTGACCACTCCCCGCTCAGTGGACAGCGGGCAGGATCCGCCCCCGCGCCTCCCCGAACCCGATCCGCGTCCCACCGACCCCGGGGGCGGTGGCGCGGAGGACGACCTCGTCCCCGTCCTCGAGGAACGTCCGCGATCGACCCGCGACGGTGACCGGCTCCGACCCGCCCCAGGTCAGCTCGATGAACGCACCGCGCTCGTGGCGCGACGGGCCCGACACGGTCCCGGAGGCGAACAGGTCGCCGGTACGCGTCGGGGCGCCGTTGACGGTGAGGTGGGCGAGCATCTGGGCGGGCGACCAGTACATGGCGGCGTACGGCGGCCGCGAGACGACCTCGCCGTTCCACTCGACCTCCAGCGAGATGTCGAGCCCCCACGGCGGTGACATCTCGAGGTAGGGCAGCACGCTCGGCGCCTGTGGCGGTACCGGCACGCGGGCGGCGTCCAGCGCCGCCAGCGGGACGACCCACGGCGACACCGTCGATGCGAAGGACTTGCCGAGGTTCGGACCCAGTGGGACGTACTCCCACGCCTGGATGTCGCGCGCCGACCAGTCGTTGAAGAGCACGACGCCGAAGAGATGGTCGTCGGCCGACGACGCCGGGATGGGGCTCCCCATCGGGTTGCCGCGGCCGACGATGAAGCCGACCTCCGCCTCGATGTCGAGCCGCGTCGACGGCCCGAACACCGGAGCGGTCGCCCCGGCGGGCAGCCGCTGGCCGGACGGTCGCACGATGTCGGTGCCGGACACGACGACGGACGCGGAGCGGCCGTGGTAGCCGACCGGCAGGTGCTTCCAGTTCGGCATCAGCGGCTCGGGGCTGTCCGGCCGGAACAGTCGGCCGAGGTTCGAGGCGTGGTGCTCGGAGGCGTAGAAGTCGACGTAGTCGGCGACCTCGAACGGCAGGTGCAGGGTCACGTCGGAGACCGCGTGCACCGCCTCGTCGGGTACGTCGCCCGACAGCGCCGACCGCAGCCGCGATCGCACGTCGTCCCACCGCCCGCGCCCCTGAGCCATGAACGGGTTGAGCGACGGCGCCGCGAACGTCGGGTCGTCCAGGAGCAGGCACAGGTCGACGACGAAGTCACCGAACCGCGTCCCCACCCGCGGTGACCGGCCCGGCACCGAGTAGACGCCGTAGGGCAGGTTGGTCAGCCCGAAGAGGTCGTCCTCGGGCACGGACAGGCGCGTCACGCGGGCGCCCCGGCCGGCTCGGCGAGGAGCCCGAGCTCGGCGAGCTCCCCGACGGGCTCGATGATGCTGCAGGTCCCGAACGACCGGAACCACCGGCGCACCGACGCGTCGACGTGCCGTACGCCGGCCACCACCCGCGCCGGATCGCGCTCGGCGAGCAGCCGGGCCACCTCCGCCGGCTGGGCGCCCCGACGGGCCGCCGCCGTCGCGACGAGCAGGTTGAGGAACCCGTGCTGCTCGAAACCGGTGGCGCGGTCGGTGTTGCGCACGGCGTGGTGCAGCCCGGCCGTGGCCTTGAACGGGACGCCCGCCCGAACCGTTGCGACGACCACCGACGCCAGCTCCTTCTCCGACGGGTGAGCGTCGGCGCTCATCCCGCCGGTGCGCAGCTTGGCCGCGAAGCCCACCTCGGCCAGTGCGGCGAGCAGCTGGCCCCGGCGCTGGTCGCGCGGCAGCTCGACGAAGACCCCGGGGCTGTCCGTGTGGTGCCCGACGACGTCGACCGCCTCGCCCGCCGACATGTCCTCGGGCAACGCCACCTCGACGGCGACGACCCGGACCGCCGGGATCGCGGCGGCCCGGTCCAGCGCCTCGCCGAGCGCCGGGACGGGCGCGACGAGGGACACCTCGAAGCAACCGGGCCGCAGCACGTCGACGACGCGCGCCAGCTCGTCGAGGGCGGCCGCGCCGACCACGAACGGACCGACCAGCTCGCCGTACCCGGCCTGACGGTGCGACAGGTGGGCGGGCACCGCCTGGTCGAGCGGCAGGTCGCCCGGCGGGAAGATCGCTGCATCGTCGAGCAGTCCCCGGAAGACGTTCATCCGTCGGTCGCCCCATCGGTCCCTGAAGAGCCGAGGGACGAGGCGTCTCGAAGGGCTCCGCGGTCGCCGCGGGCCCACGAGTAGGCGTAGACGCCGTCGTCGGAGGCCTGCGCCGCCTCCCCCAGCTCGAGCGGGCGGAACGTGTCGACCATGACCGCCAGCTCGTCGAAGAACTCGGCGCCGATCGAACGCTCGTAGGCGCCGGGCTGGGGTCCGTGCGGGTAGCCGCCGGGGTGCAGGCTGATCGACCCCTGCCCGATCCCCGAGCCCTTGCGGGCCTCGTAGTCGCCGCCGCAGTAGAACATCACCTCGTCGGAGTCGACGTTCGAGTGGTAGTAGGGCACCGGGATCGACAGCGGGTGGTAGTCCACCTTGCGGGGCACGAAGTTGCAGATCACGAAGTTGTTGCCCTCGAAGACCTGGTGCGCCGGCGGCGGCTGGTGCACCTTGCCGGTGATCGGCATGAAGTCACGGACGTTGAAGGCGTACGGGTAGAGGCAGCCGTCCCACCCGACGACGTCGAACGGGTGGTGCGGGAGCGTGTGGACGGTGCCGGCCAGCCCGCCCGGGCCCGGCCTGCGGTGCTTGATGAGCACCTCGACGTCCGAGCCCTCGACGACCCGTGGCGCGCTCGGCGGGCGCAGGTCGCGCTCGCAGAACGGGGCGTGCTCGAGGAACTGGCCGTACTTCGACAGGTAGCGCCGGGCCGGCGCGATGTGGGAGTTGGCCTCGATGGCGTAGATGCGCACGCTGCCGTCCGGCACGATCCGGTACGTCGTCGCACGCGGGACGATCGCGTAGTCGCCCTCGCCCACCGGCAGGTCGCCGAAGACCGTCTCCACCACCGCCGACCCGGCCTCGATGTAGAGGCACTCGTCACCGATGGCGTTGCGGTAGTAGGGCGAGGCCACGTCGGCCACGACGTAGGAGATCCGGACGTCGGCGTTGCCCAGCAGCAGCCGCCGGCCGGTCACCCCGTCCACGCCGCTCGCGCCCTCCTCGAACAGCTTGTGCGTCGAGAGGTGCCGCGGCGTCAGCGGGTGGTTCGGCACGAGAGCCTGGTCGGGCAGCTCCCAGGTGCGGTACTCGACGATCGCCGACGGAACGTTGACGTGGTAGAGCAGTGCCGAGTCGGACGAGAAGCCCTCCTCGCCCATCAGCTCCTCGAAGTAGAGCCGCCCGTCGGGCGAGCGGTGCTGGGTGTGGCGCTTGGGCGGGACGTCCCCCGCCGACCGGTAGTAGGCCATCGCTCTTCCTGTTCGCTGGTCGAGCCGTCGGATCGCTGGTCGAGCCTGTCGAGACCTAGAAGTTGCCCCGACGCTCCTGCTCGCGCTCGATCGCCTCGAAGAGGGCCTTGAAGTTGCCCTTCCCGAAGCCGAGCGAGCCGTGCCGCTCGATGAACTCGAAGAACACCGTAGGCCGATCGCCGAGCGGCTTGGTGAAGATCTGCAGGAGATAGCCGTCCTCGTCACGGTCGACCAGGATGCCGCGCTTCTGCAGCTCCTCGATCGGGACGCGGACCTCACCGATCCGCGCGCGCAGCTCCGGGTCCTCGTAGTAGGAGTCGGGCGTCGACAGGAACTCCACGCCCTCGGCGGTCAGCACGTCGACGGTCTGGAGGATGTCGTTGGTCGCCAGCGCGAGGTGCTGGGCACCCGGGCCCTCGTAGAACTCGAGGAACTCGTCGATCTGCGACTTCTTCGCAGCGACCGCCGGCTCGTTGAGCGGGAACTTGACGCGGTGGTTGCCGCTGGCCACGACCTTCGACATGAGCGCCGAGTAGTCGGTGGCGATGTCGTCGCCGATGAACTCGGCCATGTTGGTGAAGCCCATGACGCGGTTGTAGAACGCGACCCACTCGTCCATCTTGCCGAGCTCGACGTTGCCGACGATGTGGTCGAGGGCCTGGAAGACGCGCTTCGGCGCGCCGTCGCGCTTGCGGAAGGAGGAGCTGCGGGCGACGTAGCCCGGCAGGTAGGGACCGTCGTAGCGGCTGCGGTCGACGAGCGTGTGACGGGTCTCGCCGTACGCCGCGATGGCGCCGACGCGCACGGTGCCGTGCTCGTCGGTCACGTCGTGGGGCTCCTCGACGACCGTCGCGCCCTGGGCACGGGCGTGCTCGATGCACTTGTCCACGTCCGGGACCTCGAGCGCGATGTCGATGATCCCGTCGCCGTGGCGGGCGTGGTGCTGGGCGATCGGGCTGCCCGAGGTGACGCCGCCCTTGACGACGAACCGCACGCCGCCGCTGCGCAGCACGAACGCGACGTGGTCGCGATTGCCGGTCTCGGGTCCCGAGTAGGCGACCAGCTCCATGCCGAAGGCCGACTGGAAGAAGTGCGCGCTCTGCGTCGCGTTGCCGACCGCCCAGACGGCGGCGTCCCAGCCGTTGACCGGGAAGGGGTCGCTGGCCGGGTCGTGCTCGACGAGACCGACGAGCTGCTTGAGCGTGTCGAGGTCGAGGTCGGCGAGCTTCTCTTCACTGGTGAGGGTGTCCACGAGCGTCATGAGCGACAGTCAAGTGATCGTCGTGTGATGGCGGCAACATGCCCATCCGATGCTGGCCAAAGTGCCCAAACTGTCGCCCTGCACCTGTCAGGGGCTGCGCAGGTTGCCTAGTTTGATCCCATGACATCTCTTGACGAGCTCGACGTCGCCCTGCTCGAGGCGCTCCGCGACCATCCGCGGATCGGCGACCTGGAGCTGTCCCGGATCACGAAGGTCGCCCGCGCGACCGTCCAGAGCCGCTTGCGCCGCCTCACCGAGGGCGGCGTCGTCCGCGACTGGGCGCCGACCGTCGACGTCGCCGCGGCCGGCTTCCCGGTGCAGGCACTCGTGACGCTCGAGATCGCACAGGGAGCCCTGGACGAGGTCCGTGCCGACCTGGTCGCGATCCCCGAGGTGCTCGAGGCACATGTCACGACCGGGTCCTTCGACGTGCTGTGCCGGGTCGCCACGGCGTCGCACGCCCAGCTCCAGGACGTGCTCGTCCGGATCGACCAGGCGGCGTCGGTGCGCCGGTCCACGAGCGTGGTCGTGCTGTCCGAGCTGATCGCCCCGCGCCAGCTTCCCCTCCTCGAGACGCGCGCGACGCCGGCGAGCCGCCCTCCTGCCTACCGGCACTGACATCACCCGGTCCGGCGGAGCGCCATCCGGGTCGGACGGGTCCACACTGACGGAAGAGCATCGTCTGAGGAGGGCAGACACATGCATCTCTCTTTCGCAGCACTCGTCGCCGCCGCCGCAGTCGCCTCCGTCGTCGTCACCGGCGCCGACGCCAGCACGTCGCATCGACACCCCGGCCACGACCGTACGGTCGTCACGGGCCCCGTCTCGCCGGACCCGGTGAACTTCGGGGTGCCCGTCGCCAACCCGTGGTTCCCACTGGTCCCGGGCACGACGACGATCCTGCGCGGGACCGATGAGGGCCAGTCGTTCCGGGAGCGCGTCCACGTCACCCACCGGACTCGCGTCGTCCAGAGGGGCATCACCGCCCGGGTCGTGCGGGACGTGTTGCGGCGTACGGACGGCAGCCTCGCCGAGCGGACCTTCGACTGGTACGCCACGGACAACGACGGCAACGTCTGGTACTTCGGCGAGCGGACCGCCACCTACGGCGCGAACGGCCGGCTCGAGAGCCGCGAGGGGAGCTGGCAGGCCGGGGTCCACGGTGCCGTCGCGGGCCTCGTCATGCCAGGGGTCCCGCGGGCGACCGCCGCCTACCGGCAGGAGCTGTGGCGTGGCCACGCCGAGGACCAGGCCTGGATCGTCGGCTTCGCCCGGACGGTGGTCACCCCGATGCGGGCCTTCCACCACGTCGTCCGCACGTTCGAGTGGTCCCGGCTCGAGCCCGGCGTCATCTCGGCCAAGCTCTATGCGCAGGGCGTCGGCATCGTGCGGGAGGAGGACCTCGTGGGTGGCAGCGAGAGGTTCGAGGTGGTCGCGGTCAGGCACCACTGACCGGCGCTCTGCCCTCCATCCGGTCGACGACGAGTTCCGCGATCGCCAGGCTCGACGTGGCCGCCGGCGAGGGGGCGTTGCGGACGCTGGTGATCCGGTCGTCGGAGTGGATGACGAAGTCGTCGACCAGGGAGCCGTCCGCGTCGAGCGCCTGCGCCCGCAGCCCCATCCCCGCCCGTACGACGTCGGCCACACCGATCTCGGGCACGTAGCGCCGGGCCGCGTCCATGTAGGCGCGCCGCGACAGCACGCCACGCAGCTCGGTCAGGCCGGTTCGCCAGTGCTCGCCGGCGAACCGCCAGAAGCCCGGCCACGCCAGCGTGTCGCCGAGGTCGCGAGCGGCGAAGGAGGCCCGCCGGTAGCCGTCCCGGCTGAGCGCCAGGAAGGCGTTGGGGCCGACCTCCAGGGTGCCGTCGACGCGGCGGGTGAAGTGGACGCCCAGGAACGGGTAGCGCGGGTCGGGCACCGGGTAGACCATGCCGCGGACCAGCTCCTGCTTCTCCTCGGACACCCGCATGTACTCGCCGCGGAACGGCACGATCCGCGGCGCCTTCGGCCCGCCGACCAGCTCGCCGAGCCGGTCGGACTGGAGGCCGCCGCAGACGACGAGCCGGTCGACGCGCATGGTCGACCCCCCGGCCGTCACCGCGATCCCGCCGGCCACGCGGTCGACGGCTGTCACCTCGGCGCCAAGCAGCACCTCGCCGTACGCCGCCCGGATCTCCTGTGCCAGCGTCTCCGCGACGGCCGGGTAGTCGACGATCCCGGTCGCCGGTGAGTGCAGCGCGGCGATGCCGAACGCGTGCGGCTCGACCTCGGTGATCTCGGCGCCCTGCAGGCGGCGCAGCCCGGGTACGCCGTTCTCGCGCGCCGTCTTCTCCAGCGCGTCGAAGCGTGGCATCTCCGCGGGGTCGACGGCGACGACGAGCTTGCCGCAGCGCCGGTAGGGGATGGCGTGCTGGGCGACGTACTCCTCCAGGAGGCCGCGGCCACGGGTGCACAGCTGCGCCTTCAGGCTCCCGGGACGGTAGTAGATGCCGGCGTGGACGACGCCGGAGTTGTGCCCGGTCTGGTGCGCGGCGAGGCGGTCCTCCTTCTCGAGGACGAGCACCCGCGTGCCGGGACGGCGCCGCACCAGCTCGCGGCCGACGGCCAGCCCGATGATGCCGCCGCCGACGATGCCGACCGTCTCGTCCATGGCGCCGACGCTAGCGGCGGCGGTCCCCACCCGGCGTGGTCGCACACCGACGTCACCAACATGGGTGTGGTCAGCGGGTGGTGGCCGCCCGGAAGCTGGCCCGGTAGGCGGTCGGCGTCACGCCGACCGCGCGATGGAAGTGGCGGCGCAGGGTGGCCGCGGTCCCCATGCCGCAGCCGGCGGCGACGTGCTCGATGCTGGCGTCCGTGCGCTCGAGGAGCTCACGCGCACGGCCGATCCGCTCCCGGTGGAGCCAGTCGAGCGGGCCGGCCTCCAGCTCGGCCTGCATCCTGCGGGCGAGCTGCCGGGTGCTGAGCCCGGCGTGCTCCGCCAGGTCTCGCACGGTGAGCGGCTGGTCGAGGCGACCGCGCGCCCAGTCGAGCGTGGGGGCGAGGCCGTCCGGGCTGCGTGGCTGGCTCGGCGGCACGATGAACTGCGCCTGCCCGCCGCTGCGGTGGGTGGGGACGACGAGCCGGCGGGCGAGGCCGTTGGCCGCGGCAGCACCGAGGTCGCCGGCGACGAGGTGGAGGCAGAGGTCGAGCGCGGCGGTCTTGCCGGCCGAGGTGAGGACGTCGCCCTCGTCGACGTAGAGCACGTCGGAGCGCACCCGCACCGCCGGGAACCGCCGCGCCAGGTCGTCGGCGTGCATCCAGTGCGTGGCCGCCGCCCGCTTGTCCAGCAGCCCGGCCGCGGCCAGGACGAAGGCCCCCGTGCACAGCGACGCGATCCGGGCACCCCGGTCGTGGGCGCTGCGCAACGCCGCCAGCAGCGCCGGCTCGGGCTCGGCGTCGAGGTCCTCGACGGACGGCACGACGACGAGGTCGGCGTCGGCCATCGCGGCGTACGACGCCGTCGGCAGCTGCGGCAGCCAGCGGTGTGGCGCGCCGTCGGGCGTGCAGACGAGGAGGTCGTACCACTCCCCGCGGGCGGTGAGCTCCGACCGGTCGACGCCGAAGATCTCCGCGGCGATGGCCGTTTCGTAGAGCATCACCGACCCGTGCAGGGCGAGAGCGACGCGGGGCATGTCCGAAACTGTACGCACCAGGTCGTTTCGGACACTCGCCGGGCCTTCGCCGGACGGCGAGGATCCTGCCGTGAACACGAACTCACGGGTCCTGGTCTACGGCGCCACCGGTCACACCGCGCGCTTCGTCATCGACGAGCTGCTGCGACGCGGGCTGACCCCCGTGCTCGGCGGCCGCAACGCCGAGCGCCTCGCGGAGGTCGTGCCCGACCGTGGCCTGGAACGCCGCGTGGTGGGCCTCGACGACCCGGAGCTGCTGGCCCGGGCGGTCTCCGACGTCGGTGCGGTCGTCAACTGTGCCGGTCCCTTCCTCGACACCGCGGTGCCGCTCGCGACGGCCGCGGTCTCCGTCGGCGCGCACTACCTCGACGTGACCGCCGAGCAGCCGGTCGTGCGGGACCTCTACGACCGGCTGGACCGCCCTGCCCGCGCAGCGGGCGTGGGCGTCGTCCCGGCGATGGCCTTCTACGGCGGCCTTGCCGACCTGCTGGTCACGGCGTCGCTCGAGGGCGCGACCGATGCCGACGAGATCGACGTCGCGATCGGTCTCGACCACTGGTGGCCGACGTCGGGCACGCGCCTGACCGGGGTCCGGAACACGTCGGTCCGCCAGGTGATCAGGGACGGACGCCTCGTTCCGCTGACCAGTCCGGCCCCGACGCGCAGCTGGTCCTACCCTGCCCCCTTGGGCGAGCAGCCCGTCGTGGAGCTGCCCTTCTCCGAGGTCATGACGATCGACCGCCACCTCGCGGTCGGCGCGCTCCGCTCCCACCTCAACCTCGCTCCCCTCCAGGAGCTCCGCGACGCCGCCACGCCGGCACCGAGCGCGACGGGCGAGGACGGGCGGTCGGCGCAGCGGTTCGTCGTCGACGTGGTCGTCCGTCGGGGATCCGACACCTCCCGGATCTCAGCCGCGGGCCGGGACATCTACGCCGTGTCGGCGCCGATCGTGGTCGAGGGCGTGGTCCGCATGCTCGAGGGTCGGTACGCGGGCCCCGGAGCGCTCGCCCCGGCACAGGCGTTCGACGCCGACGACGTCCTCACCGCGCTCCGCCGGAGCGCCGCGGGCCTGGTCGTCGAGCGGGACGGCTCAGGCCGCGTTGCTGACGTGCCTGCCTAGCTCGTGGTCCGCGGGCTCCGGCCGCATTCCCGAGGCCGCCAGTGCCACCAGCGTGCCCACGACCGCGTAGCCGGCGATCAGCCAGACGTGCGCGGCGGCGCCGTGGCCGCCGAAGTAGACGATCTCGCGCAGCGCAGTCGTGCCGGCGCCGTTGGGGAGGGCCTGACCGACGTGGCGCCACAGCGCCGGGAGCAGCTCGGTCTGGTAGGCCCCGCCGGCGCTCGGGTTGCCGAGGACCACGAAGAGCAGCACGGTCAGCCCGATGCCGATCGTGCCGAACAGCACCTGCAGCGCCATCGTGACTGTCGCACTCGCGAGGACGAGGAGCATGCCGACGCCGGCGATCGCCCAGAAGTGCCCGGTGAGCGCGCCCAGCCACTGGTCGACGACCAGGGCGCCGGTCAGGCCCGACACGACGGCGTACGGCACCATCGCGCCGAGCCTGATCACGGCCCGCCGGCGGTTCGCCGGGCGCGCGCCCTTCGCGACGCCGAGCAGCGAGGCGACGAGGTAGCCGCCGACGAGCCAGCCGATGCTCAGGTAGAAGCCGGTGAGCCCGCGCGCGTCGCCGTCCTGCAGCGGTACGACGTCGGTCGTGGTGATGGTCCTGCCCTGCTGGGCGCTCACCTGCTGGGCGACCTCCTCGACGGCGGTGGTCAGCGAGGCACCGCGGGCGGTGGCGACGAGGAGGTGGTCCTGCGTCCCGGACGGGTCGACGACGATCGCGGCAGCGAGGGTGCCGTCCTTCAGCCGGTCGCGGGCAGTGCTCTCGTCGGCGACCGGCGCGGCGGTGAGCGGGCTCCCGTCGAGGGCGTTGAGGCGCTCGGCCACGGCCGGCGCCTGGCCGGCCGGCGCGACGACGCCGACGGCCACCTCGTGTGGCGTCGGCTGGTGGAACGCGCCGACGTACGACGCGATGAAGGCGACCTGGACGAACAGGACGCCGAGCACGAGCAGGACGGTGCGCGGCGCGATCGCGTCGCGCAGCTCCTGGGTGAAGGTCGGTCGCACGGTGGACTCCTCATTACGCTACTGTCGGTATCGTTATAGCGACGGTACCGTCCTCGGGATTCCCCGCACGAGCCCGGAGGGGCATGAGATGGAGCACAGGCCCGGTCGTCCGCGACGCGCGGACGTCGACGCCGCGGTGCGCGCGGCGACGGTGCGGCTGGTCCGCGAGCAGGGCTACGCCGGTACCACGCTCGACCAGATCGCACGCGCCGCCGCGGTCGCCAAGACGACCGTCTACCGCCGATGGGACTCCAAGGCCGAGCTCGTCCTCGACGCCCTCGTCGAGGTCCTCGGCGAGCCGCCCCTCCCAACCCATGGCGACGAGCTGCGCGACACCGTCGGCTGGCTGGCCGGGCGGATCAGCGACCCCGCCGCCCACGGACTGCTCGTCGGCCTGGTCGGGGAGGCGGTCGGCAACCCGTCCGTGCGCACGGCCCTGCGGCACCGAATCCGTCAGCCCTTCGAGGACCGCCTCGTCGCCGCGTGGGACGCCGACCCCACCGCCGTCGACCTCGCCTTCGACGTCGTCGTCGGGTCGCTCCTGCACCACGCCGCGCTGTCCGGCGGCATCGACCCCGCGACCGTCGACGCCGTCACCGACGCGGCGCTGCGGCTGCTCGCGCCGGCGGGGTAGTTGCTGCGGCGGCGTCGATTGGTTCATCGAGGTATGCAGCCGAACCACCACTTCCCACGCGGAACTCCGCTGGGGAGGTGCACGTTCGGCTGCATACCTCGACGGACATTCAGCGACGCGACACCCGGGGCGCTCGCGCAGGCGAGCTCGGCGGAGCCACGCGTCGGTTCATCGAGGTATGCAGACGAACCACCACTTCCCACGCGGAACTCCGCTGGGGAGGTGCACATTCGGCTGCATACCTCGACGAACATCCACCGGCGAGACACCCACCGCCCAGCCCCGACCGCCTCAGCCCCGCCGGACCTTCACGAAATCGACGAACCAGTCGAACGCGTCAGGGTTGGCGAGCGCGTCGCGGGCTGCGACCTGGTCGGGGTGAGCGCCGAGGAACAGCTTCTTCACCGGTACCTCGAGGACCTTCCCGGTGAGCGTGCGCGGCACGGCCGGCACGCGTACGACGACGTTGGGCACGTGCCGCGGCGAGCACTCCGCCCGGACGCGCTGCTTGATCGCCGCCACCATGTCGTCGGTCAGCTCGCGGTCGGTGACCACGAAGAGCGGCATCCACGAGTCGGCCGCCGGGTCGGCGTCGGGGATGTCGACGACGAGCGCGTCGGTGACGCCCTCGACGGAGAGCACGGCGGCGTAGATCTCCGCGGTGCCCATCCGGATGCCTCCGCGGTTGATGGTGGCGTCCGAGCGGCCGTGGATGACCGCCGAGCCGTGGTCGGTCAGCTCGATCCAGTCACCGTGGCGCCAGACGCCGGGGAAGAACTCGAAGTAGGCCTCGCGGTAGCGGGCGCCGTCCGGGTCGTTCCAGAAGCCGACCGGCATCGACGGCATCGGCCGGGTGACGACCAGCTCGCCCACCACACCCGTCCCCACCGGGCGGCCGTCCGGTCCCCACGCCTCGAGCGCGACGCCCAGCGAGCGCGCCTGCAGCTCGCCGACGTGCACCGGCAGCGTGGGGACGCCCCCGACGAAGGCGGAGCACACGTCGGTGCCCCCGGAGATCGAGAAGAGCCAGATGTCGCTGCCCAGGTGCTCGTAGACCCACTCGAAGCCGGCGACCGACAGCGGCGACCCGGTGCTGCCGACCGCCCGGATCGCGGAGAGGTCCCGACCGTCGGTCGGCTCGACGCCGAGCTTCATCTGCCCGTGGAGGTAGGCCGCGCTGGTGCCGAAGATCGTGACGCCGGTCCGCTCGGCCACGTCCCAGAGCACGGCCGGGTAGGGACCGGCGGGTGTGCCGTCGTACAGCACGATCTGCGCCTCGGTCAGGAGCACCGAGACCAGGAAGTTCCACATCATCCAGCCGGTCGTGGTGAACCAGAAGACCCGGTCGTCGGGCCGCGCGTCGAGGTGGAGGTATGCCGTCTTGAGGCTCTCGAGCAGGATCCCGCCGTGGCCGTGGACGATCGCCTTCGGCTTCCCGCTGGTGCCGCTCGAGTAGAGGATCCAGAGCGGGTGGTCGAACGGCACTCGCTCGAACTCCAGCGGCTCGTCGGTCGGCAGGAACACCTGGTTCCAGTCGCCGGCCGACTCGTCGAGGTAGCCCAGCGTCACGGTGCGAGTGACGGTCGGCAGGCCGGCGGTCAGCTCCGCGACCGTGTCGCGCCGGTCGAAGTCCCTCCCGCCGTAGCGGTAGCCGTCGACGGCGAGCAGCACCTTCGGCTCGATCTGGTCGAAGCGGTCGAGGACGGTGCTCGAGCCGAAGTCGGGCGAGCAGCTGGACCAGATCGCACCCAGCGACGTGGTCGCGAGCATCGCGGCGAGCGCCTCGGGGATGTTGGGGAGGTAGGCCGCGACGCGGTCCCCGCGGCCGACCCCGAGCCCCTTCAGGCCGGCACGGATGCGGGCCGTCTGCTCCCGGAGATCGGCCCAGGTCCAGACCTGCGCGCCACGGCCGACGTCGCGCAGCTCCGACGCGTGCAGCAGCGCTGTCGCCCCATCGTCCTTGCCCCTGAAGATGTGCTCCGGGTAGGACAGCGACACGTCCGGGAACCACCGGGCGCCCGGCATGGAGTCGTCGGCGAGCACGGTCGTCGGGTCACCGTCCGCGACCACGCCGAAGCGGTCCCAGATCGCCCGCCAGAACTCCTCCGGCCGCTCGACCGACCACCGGCGCAGCGACTCGTAGTCGTCGTACCCCCGCTCGACCTGGAAGGCGTGCAGCGTGGTCGCCTCGATCTGCTCCGGGGTGGGCGTCCAGCGCGGTGTGACGGCGGTCATGGGTCCTTTCCTACCCGATCCCCGCCGTGGTCGCGCCGCCGGTCAGGGAACCCGGGCCAGCCAGGCCGGGTCGCTGAACTTCGTGGCGGCCAGCTCCTCGGCGTCGGCGAGCGTCGCCGCGTCGAGCGGCACCCGCCGCAGTCCGTACGACGCCTCGAACTCGTCCAGCAGGCCCTCGACGACCTTCTCCCGCTCGAGGCCGGTCTGCGCCCGCATCGGGTCGACCCGCTTGGCGGCGCTGCGGGTGCCCTTGTCGGAGAGCTTCTCGCGACCGATCCGCAGGATCTGGAGCATCTTCTCCGCGTCGATGTCGTAGGCCATCGTCACGTGGTGGAGCACCCCGCCGGCGGCCAGCCGCTTCTGCGCGGCTCCGCCGATCTTCCCGAGCGGTGAGGCGATGTCGTTGAGGGGGACGTAGGAGGCGTCGACGCCGAGGGCGCGCAGCCCGCGCAGCACCCAGGCGTCGAGGAAGGCGTAGGACTCCGCGAAGCTCAGCCCGGCGACCAGCGTGCCGGGGACGTAGAGCGAGTAGGTGATCGTGTTGCCCGGCTCGACGAACATCGCGCCTCCGCCCGAGATCCGGCGTACGACGCTGACGCCGTGGCGCTCGGCGGCCTCGCTGTCGACCTCGTTGGCCAGCGACTGGAAGGAGCCGATGATGACCGCGCTCGAGGCCCAGTCCCAGATCCGCAGCGACGGCGTCCGCCGGCCCTCCGCCACCTGGCGAGCGAGCACCTCGTCGAGCGCCATCTGGACCGCTGGCTCGAGCGGGCCGGTCTCGACGAGCTCGAAGTCGTGGTCCTCCCAGGTCGTCGCACGGCCGAGCGCCCGGAGCACCGTGAGCGCGACGTCGCGCGGCTCGAACCCGAGCAGCACGGCACCCTCGGTCGCCTCCGCGACCCGGGCGGTCAGCGTGTCGAACGGGGCGTCGACCGAGATCCCCTCGAGGGAGGAACGGATCCGCTCCAACGCCTCGTCCGGCTCGAGGAAGAAGTCACCGGAGAACACGACGTCGGCCAGCCGGCCGTCCTCCACCCGCGCCGCGACCCGGACCAGCTTGCCGCCCGGGACCTTCCGCTCACCCTGCACCTGAGTCGTCACCCTGGAAGAAGGCGCGAACCGAACTTTCTATGCCCTCTGGGGGCCGCGTCGGGCCCGGTCCGGAGCGTGAGACAACTCTCAGTGGCTGGGAACCCCGTGCAAGTTAGGCTTGCCTTTGCAGCCTCTGGAGGATTGATACATGCGACCCATCCGTGTGGCGGTCGTCGGAGCCGGACCCGCCGGCATCTACGCCGCCGACATCCTGACCCGCGAGCACGAGCAGGCTCAGGTCGACGTGCTCGAACGCCTGCCCGCGCCCTACGGCCTGGTGCGCTACGGCGTCGCCCCCGACCACCCGCGCATCAAGGAGATCATCAAGGCCCTGCGCCGGGTGCTCGACAACGAGCGCATCCGCTTCTTCGGCAACGTCGACTACGGCACCGACCTCAAGCTCGACGACCTGCGCCGCTACTACGACGCGGTCATCTTCGCGACCGGGGCGATGGCCGACCGGGCGCTCGACATCCCGGGCATCGACCTGCCGCAGAGCTACGGCGCGGCCGACTTCGTCTCGTGGTACGCCGGCCACCCCGACGTACAGCGTGACTGGCCGCTCGACGCCGAGTCGGTCGCCGTCCTCGGCGCCGGCAACGTCGCCCTCGACGTCGCCCGGATGCTGGCCAAGCCGGCTGACGAGCAGCTGACGACCGAGATCGCGGAGAACGTCTACCAGGGCCTCAAGGCCAACAAGGCCAAGCAGGTCCACGTCTTCGCGCGCCGCGGCCCGGCACACATCAAGTTCTCGCCGATGGAGCTGCGCGAGCTCTCGCACTCCCCGTCGGTCGACGTGTTCGTCACCGAGGAGGGCTTCGAGATCGACGACGCGGGCCAGGCGGCGATCTCCTCGAGCAAGGGCACCAAGCTCGTCGTCGACACGCTCCTCAAGTACCTCGAGGCCGAGCCCACCGGTGCTCCGCACCAGATCCACATCCACATGATGCAGAACCCCGTCGAGATCATCGGCGAGAACGGCAACGTGGTGGCGATCCGCAGCGAGCGCACCGAGTACAACGGCGACGGCACCGTCCGCGGCACCGGCGAGTTCGTCGAGACGCCGGTCCAGGCCGTCTACCGCGCGGTCGGCTACCTCTCGACCGCGCTGCCCGACGTGCCGTTCGACGACAGCGACGGCGTCATCCCCAACGACGGCGGCCGCGTCCTCGACGACGGCGAGCCGTTCTCCGGCGTCTACGTCACCGGCTGGATCAAGCGCGGCCCGGTGGGCCTCATCGGCCACACCAAGTCGGACGCCAAGGAGACCATCGAGCGGCTCCTCTCCGACGTCGATGGGCTGGCCGCTCCCGAGGTCGCCGGTCCCGAGGCCATCGTCGAGCACCTCGAGTCCCGCGGCGTGGAGTTCACGACCGAGGCCGGCTGGGCGCTCCTCGACGCCCACGAGCTCTCGCTCGGCGAGGCCGCCGGTCGGGAGCGGATCAAGGTCGTCCCCCGCGACGAGATGGTCCGCGTCTCCCGCGCCTGACCCGAACCAGCGGACGAACGGCCCCTCCCACCCGGGAGGGGCCGTTCCTCGTTCGGGTAGCCCGAGCCGTCAGCCCTTCGCCGTTGAGTAGCCCGAGCCGCTGGGCGAGGGCGTAGCGAGACCCCACGCGCGTGGTCTCGCGACGCAGCCTCGCCGGCGCTCGTCGGCTACTCGACCACCGGAGAAACGACGTACGCGTCGATCTCGCCGAGGATCCGCGTCTTGACGTCCTCAGGCGCGAAGGAGACCTGCACCGACGAGCGGGCCAGGTCGGCGATGCCGTCGCGGTCGAGGTCGAGCAGCTCGGCGGCGATCTCGTACTCGCGGTTGAGCGTCGTGTTGAACATCG
This sequence comes from Nocardioides sp. CER19, assembly GCF_029846275.1. Lineage (GTDB taxonomy): Bacteria > Actinomycetota > Actinomycetes > Propionibacteriales > Nocardioidaceae > Nocardioides. The sequence goes on along the minus strand of NZ_JARVWS010000001.1, from coordinate 378,195 downwards.
GCGGGTCGTCGGAGGCGATCGACACGGGTACGCCCGCGTCGACGAACGTGCGCAGCGGGTGCTCCTCGATCGAGGCGACCGCACGGGTCGCGACGTTGGAGGACGGGCAGACCTCGAGCGCGATGCCCTCGCCGGCCAGGTGCTCGAGCAGCGTGAAGTCCTGCGCCGCCGAGGTGCCGTGTCCGATCCGCTCCGCCTTGAGCAGCCGTACGGCGTCCCAGACCGTGTCGGCGCCGGTGGTCTCGCCGCTGTGCGGGACGGAGTGGAGCCCGGCCGCGACCGCGGCCTCGAAGTGCTGCTGGAACTGCGGCCGCGGCACCCCCACCTCGGGGCCGCCGAGCCCGAACCCGACCAGCGCCTCCGGGGCGTGGTCGAGCGCATAGCCCAGCGTCGCGTCGGCGGCTGGGACACCCAGCTCGCCCGGGATGTCGTAGACCCAGCGCAGGACGAGTCCGAAGTCGCGCTCGGCGGCCACGCGGGCGTCCTCGATCGCCTCGGTGTAGGCCTCGATCGGGATGCCGCGGATCACCGAGGTGTGCGGGGTGCAGGTGAGCTCGGCGTACCGCAGCGACTGCGCCTCGGCCATGTCGCGGGCGATCTCGTAGGTCAGGTAGCGCAGGTCCTCAGGGGTCCGCACGAGGTCGACGACGGAGAGGTAGACGTCGATGAAGTGGCCGAAGTCGCGGAACGCGAAGTAGCTGCGCAGCTCCTCGAGGTCCGTCGGCACGACCCCGGGGTGTCGACCGGCCAGCTCGGAGACGATGCGCGGCGAGACGGAGCCGATGTGGTGGACGTGGAGCTCGGCCTTGGGCAGGCCCTGGATGAAGTCACGCACAACCGGATCGTGCCACCGACGGCCACCCCGGCGCGCATCCTCACCCGGGCATCCGCTCCCGGGTGACGGCCCTGACGACGAGCCCGGCGACCAGCGCCCAGAACGCGGCGCCGATCCCGGCCAGCGTCACCCCGCTGGCCGCGACCACGAACGTCACCATCGCTGCCGCGCGCCCGTCGACTGCCGAGGTGGCACCCGCCAGGGCGGACCCGAGCGTGCCGAGCAGCGCCAGACCCGCGACCGCGCCGACCACCCCGGCGGGCGCAGCGACGGCGACGCTCGCGAGGGCCGTCGCGAGCCCGCCGAGCACGAGGTAGGCCCAGCCCGCGGTGTGGGCGGCCCGCCAGCGCTGCTCGCGATCGGGGTGCGCCTCGGGACCGGCAGCGAGCGCGGCGGTGATCGCGGCGAGGTTCACGGCGTGACCGCCAGCCGCCGCCCCGGCGACCGTGCCGAGGCCGGTGACCGTCATCGCCGCGCGCCACGGCACGGTGTACCCGAAGGACGACATCACGGCGACCCCCGGCACGTTCTGCGAGGCCATCGTGACGACGTACAGGGGCACCGCGAGGGAGAGCAGGGCCGACCAGGTCAGGGTCGGAGCAGTCAGGTCGAGTCGAGGCACCAGCGGCCCGACCAGCCCGCCGTGGCGTGCGAGGTCGACGCTGATCCCCGCGAACGCGACGACGAAGGCGAGAGGGACCGCCCAGCGCGGGGCGAGGCGCAGCAGCACCAGCCAGGTGAGCACGACCGGCGCCACCAGCCACGGATCCTCGAGGAGACCGTGGACCGGTTCCACGCACAGGGCGAGCAGCACACCCGCCAGCATCGCCTGCGCGATCGCGGTGGGGATCGCCGCGATCAGCGCGCCGAGCCGCGGCCAGAGGCCGGTGAGCACGATGAGGCCCCCGGTGACGAGGAAGGCACCGACCGCGGCCGGCCAGCCGCCGGTGACGGCGCCGGTCGACGCGAGCAGGGCTGCTCCGGGGGTCGACCAGGCGAGGGTCAGCGGCAGGCGGTAGCGCCGCGTGAGCCAGAGCATCCCGAGTCCCTGGGCCACGCAGACGGCCACCAGACCCGACGCGGCCTGCGTGGGTGACGCTCCGACGGCTCGCAGTCCCGCGAGGACGACGGCGAAGGAGCTGGTGAAGCCGACGAGCGCCGTCATGATGCCGGCAGCCACGGTGCGTTCCATAGACAGAACACTAGTTCTGTAGACAGAACCCTGGCGACTAGGATCGAGTCGTGGACACCGAGCTCGCCATCGCCGTCGGCGCGCGCGTGCGGACCGTCCGACACGAGCGCGGGCTCTCCCTCGGCGCCCTCGCCGCCGCCGCGGGCATCGGCAAGGGCTCGCTCTCCGAGCTCGAGAACGGCACCCGCAACCCGACGCTCGCCACGCTCTACGCCCTGGCGGGCGCCCTCGGCGTCCCGCTGGCGACGCTGCTCGCCGAGCGCGCCGGGAGCACCGTCGCATCCCCGGGCATCGACGCCCGCCTGCTCGACGCGGCGGAGCACCCGGACGGCACCGTCGTGGAGGTGTACCTCTTGTCTCTCGACCCGTCGTCAGCGCACCGCTCGCCGTCGCACGGCCCCGGTGTCCGCGAGCACCTGCTGCTCACGAGCGGACGCGCCCGCGTCGGCCGGGTCGGCGGAGAGGTCGACCTCGGTCCGGGCCAGGCGGTCACCTGGGTCAGCGACGTGGAGCACGGATACGCCGCCGTCGACGGTCCCGCCACGGCGGTCCTCGTCATCACCTCACCCGGCGACCGGGGCGAGTGACCTAAGCGCCGAGGTCCTCAGCCCACCGCTGCAGCAGGCCGGCCAGCTGCTCGAGCTCCGCGGCCGTGAAGACCTCCAGCAGGCGGTGCTCGTTGGCCATGTGCGCGGTGAAGGCCCCGTCGATCAGCTCGCGGCCGGCGTCGGTCAGCGCGATGACGCGACCGCGGGCGTCGTCGGCGCTGACCGCCCGGGTCACCCAGCCCTGGGCGATGCAGCGGTCGACGCGCTTGGTGACGGCGCCGGTGGTGACCATGGTCTGCGCGGCGAGGTCCCCCGGCGTGAGGGCGTACGGCGGCCCCTGCCGGCGCAGCGTCGCCAGGACGTCGAACTCCCCCTCGCCGAGACCGTGCTCGGCGTAGACGGCGACGAGCTCCTCGGTCAGCCGCAGCCCGACGCGGTGCAGCCGGGCGATGACTCCCTGGGGGGACGGGTCGAGATCGGGCCGTTCGCGTCGCCACTGCTCCATCACCCGTGCGACGTGGTCAGTCATGACAGCGGAATATATCTGACATGGAAGATATTGTGTCTTCCATGGAAGCGAAATGGTTGGGCGTCGCCGCGATCGCACCCGTGACCTGGGGCGCGGGCTACTACGTCACCGAGAACTACCTTCCGCCGGACCGGCCGCTCTTCGGTGCCGCCGTCCGCGCGCTGCCGTTCGGGCTGCTGCTCCTCGCGCTGCGTCCGGGCTGGCTGTCCGGCTCCTGGTGGTGGCGGACCGCACTGCTCGGCGCCCTCAACTTCTCGGCGTTCTTCGTCCTGATCTTCGTCGCCGCCTACCGCCTCCCGGGCGGCCTCGCCTCCACCATCACCGCGACGTCGCCGATCGCCGTCATGCTGTTCGCCTGGGCGCTCGCCGGCGAGCGACCTCACCGCGCCTCGCTGGCCGCGGCCATCGTCGGGGTGGGTGGCGTCGCGCTGCTCGTCCTGCGCGGCGGCGTCTCCGCCGATCCGTGGGGCGTGCTCGCCTCGCTCGCCGCCGTCGCGGTCTCGTCCCTGGGGTTCATCCTGGTCAAGACCTGGCGTCCGCCGGTCGAGCTCGCGACCTTCACGGCCTGGCAGCTGGTCTTCGGAGGACTGCTCCTCACACCGGTCGCACTCGCCGTCGAGGGCGCACCGCCTGCGTTGGACGGCCGCGCGGCCGCGGGGTTCGGGTTCCTCGGGCTGCTCGGCACGGTCGCGGCGTACGCCGCCTGGTTCGCGGGCCTGCGACGCCTCCCGGCCGCGGCGGTCTCGCTCGTCGGCCTGCTCAACCCCGTGACCGGCACGGTCGTCGGCGTCGCACTGGCGGGCGAGTCGTTCGGCATCGTCCGGGCGGTCGGCATCGTGCTCGTGCTCGGCGGCGCGCTGCTGGGGCAGCCGGCCGTCATCGAGGCGGTACGCCGACGTCGCGGCGTGCCCGACCCGCGGGCCGACCGGCCGACGTTCCTCGACCAGAGCCTCAGCCCAGTCGGTCGATCACCTCGGACTTGAACCGCGCCACCCGGTCGCTGCGCTCCGTGAGCGCCGCGCCGAGGTTGCCGTCGGGCAGGTTGAACTCGTCGAAGCCCGCCTCCGCGTAGGCCCCCATCAGGTCGACGAGCTGCTCCGCCGACCCCGCGATGTGGGGCCGGCCCGGAGCAGGTGTCTCGCCGTCGAGGTCGACCATGGCGTTGACCGAGCACCACACGGTGGCCGGGTCGCGACCGACCCTGTCGCACGCCTCGAGCAGCCGCACCCGGACCGCACCGGCGGACTCCGGCGTACCCCAGGTGTTCCACTCGTCGGCGTACCGGGCGGTGATGCGGAGCATCCGCGGACTGCCCGTCCCGACCAGGATCGGCAGCCGCTCCTGCACCGGCTTCGGGTCGCAGGGGGCGTCGGTGATCGTGAAGACCTCGCCGTGGAAGGTCGTCGCCTGCTCGCTGAGCAGCGAGCGCACGATCTGGATCGACTCCTCGAAGCGCGTGACCCGGCGGCCGGGCGCCTCGAGGTCGATGCCGTAGGCCGCGTGCTCGTTGATCTGCCACCCCGCGCCCAGGCCGAGCACCATCCGGCCCTCGGACACGTGGTCGATCGTCGCCGCGCGGTTGGCCAGCAGGGCCGGGTGGTGGACCGACGTCGGCGAGACGAGCGTCCCGACCCGCACCCGTTCGGTCGTCGCCGCGATCGCCGGCAGGAGCCCCCACGCCTCGTGGGTGTCGCCGGGAGCGAACGACGTGTCGCCCGTGTTGGGCATGTAGTGGTCGGCCACCCACACGCCGAACCACCCCGCCGCGTCCGCTTCCCGCGCGGCCGTGAGGATCTCGCCGGCGGGACGGGCCGCGTTGGGCCAGAGGGAGAACTTCACGTCGCCGACGCTATCCCGCGCTCACGCCGCCTCGCGCAGCACCGGGTCGGGGGCGACGTCGGCCTCGGCAGCGGCGGAGTCCGCCCGGGCCAGGGTGAGCTGGACGAGCAGGCCGACGACGGCGACGACGAGCACCACGGCGCCGTACCCCTCGACCGTGGGGAGCAGGCCGAGGTGGGTGGCGAGCTGGCCGGCGATGATGGCGGGGATGCCGAACGAGAGGTACGCCGTCGTGTAGACGCCGGCGAAGACGCCGGCGCGCTGGTGGGGCTCGACGTGGGGGCCGATCAGACGAAGGTGCCCGGCGAACGAGGCGCCGAAGCCGGCACCGCCGACGATCCCGCCGAGCCAGACGAGCGGCAGCCACTCGGCGTCGACGCCGACCATGACGACGGCGGTCCCGATGAGGACCAGGCCGACGCCGCTGACCGTCGTACGGCGCGCGGTGAGGCGACCGAAGGCCAGCGTGGCGACGGCGCCAGAGAACGGCGCCAGAAACGCGGTGAACCCGGCGACGAGGCCGCCGTCGAGCCCGAACTGCACGCGCAGCACCGCCGGCGAGAGGCCCATGAAGAACGCGCCGAGCATCCAGCCAGGCAGGTGGACCGGGATGCCGCCGAGCAGCTCGCGTCGAGCGGGCGCCGGGACGGTGATCCGCGGGTCGAGCGACCGCAGCGCGCCCGGACGGGCGGTGGCCGTCTCGGCCGTGAGGGCGACGACCCCGAAGCCGACGACCATCACGACGGCGAGGACGCCGAAGACGAGCGCGTTGGCGTCCGGAGTGAACTGGACGGCCGCCCCGGTGAGGAGGGCGCCGACCCCGAGCCCGCCGGCAGCCGCCGTGCCCGCAAAGCTCACACCGAGCCGCTTGAGGTGGTCCGGCGCGTGCTCGACGATCGCGGCGCTGAAGGCGCTGGTACCGAAGCCGGTCGCGAGTCCCTGGACGACCCGGGCCACGATCACCCAGGTGATGTCCGTGGCCACGAGGAAGACGGCCATCGCGAGGAGCTCGCCGGCCAGCGCGCCGAGCAGCACCGGACGCCGACCCACATGGTCGGACAACGAGCCGCCGACCAGCACCGCGACGAGCAGGGCGAGGGCGTAGACGGCGAACGCGAGGGTCAGCGTCCCGGCCGAGAAGCCCCACTCCTGCTGGCGGAGCGCGAGCAGCGGCGTCGGTGCGCCGGCGGCGAGGAAGAAGGCGGCGAAGACGGCGGCGACCCCCGCGAAGGCGGCGGTCGGCGAGAGCGTGCGGGACATCAAGGCTCCTTTAGACAGTTCTGTCTAGGTGAGCCTCGATGTTAGACAGATCGGTTCAATCGTGGCAAGGCCATTTTGGACAGATCTGTCTGATATCCTCGGAAAGATGACAGCGACGCGACCGTCCGCCCGCGATCGGCTGCTCCAGGCAGCCGACCGACTCTTCTATGCCGAGGGCGTGCACACGGTCGGGATCGACCGGATCATCGAGGAGGCGGGCGTCGCCAAGGGGTCGCTGTTCTACAACTTCGCCGGCAAGGACGACCTCGTCGCGTCCTACCTCGCCGGTCGCGACGAGCGCCGCCGCGCCCGCATCGCACGCCACACCGAGGGGCTGACCGACCCGGTCGACAAGCTCCTCGCGGTCTTCGACGCGCTGCAGGAAGCGGTCGGTGAGCCCGGCTACAACGGCTGCGCGTTCGCCAACGCCAGCGCCGAGGCCGCCCCGGGCAGCGTCGAGGCGGTCGCCCTGCGCACCTACCGCGGGTGGTTCGGCGACCTGCTCCTCCGGCTGGCCACCGAGGCGGCGTACGACGACCCCTCCGGCGTGGCCGACCGACTCCGCGTGATCTACGACGGCGCGGCCTCGGGCGCGCGGCTCGACGCGCAGCCCGCCGCCGTGGCGGTCGCCAAGGAGCTGGCCCGGCTGGTGCTCGAGACGGCGCCGCGGTCGGCGGCGTAGTCCGCCCACTCGTTCGCCCGCGGCGAACGAACCTCGCAGAACCGCCGGCCCGGGCCTAGGTTGACCTCATGGGTGACGTGATCCGCTTCCCGCAGCCCACGAACCGGCCGACCCGGGAGGTCGAGCCGGCACCGCTGTGGCGCGAGGCGGTCGGCCGCGAGCTCCGGGACGAGCGGCGCGGCCAGGAGCGCACGCTCGCCGACGTGGCGAGCGACGCGGGCGTCTCGACGCAGTACCTCTCCGAGGTGGAGCGCGGTCGCAAGGAGCCGAGCTCCGAGGTGATCGAGGCCGTGGGCGGCGCGCTCGGCCTCACGCTCGTGGACCTCACGGCGCGGGTCACCCGGCGCCTCGTCGCCACCCGACAGGCTCCGCGCGGCCCGCTGGCGCTCGCTGCCTGACCCGTCTGATCCGGCCCGGCCGCTACCGGCTCACACCCGCTCACACCGGAGCGAGCTTCCGGCTCTCCAGCACGACGTCCACGACGCCGTACGCAACCGCGTCCGACGCCCCGAGCACCAGGTCGCGCTCGGTGTCGGTGCGCACCTGCTCGACCGACCGGCCCGTGTGCCGGGCGAGCAGCTCGACGAGCTCGGTCCGCAACCGGGCCACCTCCTTGGCCTCGACCTGCAGGTCGGGCAGCGCCCCGCGGGTGCCGGCCGAGGGCTGGTCGAGGACGATCCGCGCGTGCGGCAGGACCGTACGCCGGCCGGGCTCGCCAGCGGCGAGCAGCACCGCCGCGGTGCTGGCCGCCTGCCCGACGCACGTCGTCGCGACGGGGGCCCGGATGAACTGGATCGTGTCGTAGATCGCCAGCATCGCGGTGGGCTCGCCGCCGGGGCTGTTGAGGTAGAGGTTGATCTCGGCGTCCGGGCTGTCCGACTCGAGGTGCAGCAGCTGGGCGATGACGACGTTGGCGACGCCGTCGTCGATCGGGGTCCCGACGTAGACGATCCGATCGCTGAGCAGCCGGCTGTAGATGTCGACCGCGCGCTCGCCGTGGCGCGTCTTCTCGACCACCGACGGGATCGTGTAGCTGCTCATCGGGCGACCACCGCGTCGCCCGGGAGTCCGTCCGAGAGCCCGAACATGCCGCGCGGGGCCGGTGTCACGGCGTGCGGGTCGGTCAGCACGGAGTCCGCCAGCCCGTAGTCGCACGCCTCGGTCGCGGTGAACCACTTGTCGCGCAGCGAGTCGTGGCTGACCCGTTCGACGGTCTGCCCTGTGCGCTCGGAGGTGATCCGAAGCATCCGCTCGTTCATCCGCGCCAGCCTCGCGGCCTGGATCTCGATGTCGCTCGCCGAGCCGCCGAAGCCCGCCGACCCCTGGTGGAGGAGCACCTCGGCGTTGGGCAGGACGAACCGCTTGCCCGGCGTACCCGCCGTGAGCAGGAACTGCCCCATGCTCGCGGCCAGCCCCATGGCCAGCGTCGAGACGTCGTTGGGGATGAGCTGCATGGTGTCGTAGATGGCCATGCCGGCCGTCACGGAACCGCCCGGGGAGTTGATGTAGAGGCTGATGTCGCGGTGCGGGTCCTCGGCGCTCAGCAGGAGGAGCTGGGCGCAGATCCGGTTCGCGATCGGGTCGTCGACCTCCTGGCCGAGGACGATGATGCGCTGGTGCTGCAGCCGGACCGTGAGCTGGTCGTCCAGCGGGCCGGCGGCCTGGTCGGGGTTCTGGGTCATGCCTCGAGCCTCGCCGCGGCGAGGTCGTCGACCCAAGCGATTCGCCTGCGGGCGGATCTGCCGTGAGCAGATCCGCCGGAGCGGCCATGATGGAGCCATGAGGATCGTGCCCCTGGAGCCCGCCCACTGGCCCGAGGTCGAGCGCATCTACGCCGCCGGGATCGCCACCGGCGACGCCACCTTCGAGACCACGCCACCGACCTGGGAGGCGTTCGACGCCGGGAAGCTTCCCGGGCACCGGTGGGTCGCGCTCGACGGTGGCCGCGTGCTCGGCTGGGTGGCCGTGTCGAGCGTGTCGGACCGGTGCGTCTACGCCGGCGTCGTCGAGCACTCCGTGTACGTCGACCCGGGCGCGCAGGGGCGCGGCGTCGGGCGTGCCCTCCTGGCGGCACTGGTCGCGTCGACGGAGGCGGCCGGGATCTGGACGATCCAGTCGGGCGTCTTCCCCGAGAACGTCGCCAGCCTGGCGCTGCACGAGGCGGCCGGCTTCCGGGTCGTCGGCACCCGTGAGCGCGTCGGCCGGATGTCCGCCGGTCCGTACGCCGGCCGGTGGCGCGACGTCGTCCTCCTCGAGCGCCGCAGCGGCCTCGTCGGCACAATGGCCGGGTGAGCACCGACTCCGGGTCCGCCCGCACCCTCGTCCCCGTCCCGCCCGCGGAGCGACCGTTCCGCACCCGCCGCACCGTGCGGGTCCTCCTCGTCGACGACCGCGACCGGCTGCTGCTCTTCCGCGACTCCGACCCCGGCATCCCCGGCTCGCGCTGGTGGATCACGCCGGGCGGGGGCGTCGACCCCGGGGAGACCGACCTGGAGACCGCCGTCCGCGAGCTCGAGGAGGAGTCCGGCCTCCGCGTCTCCGCCGACCAGCTGCTCGGACCGCTCCTCGTCCGCCGCGTCTGGCACGGCTACACCGACGTGGTCATCGACCAGGAGGATGCCTTCTACGCGTGCTGGGTGCCGGCCTTCGAGGTCTCCGACGCCGGCCACACCGAGGAGGAGCGGACCACCATGACCGCCCACCACTGGTGGAGCCGCCCGGAGCTCGCCGGCACCGACGAGGACATCTGGCCGGCGGTTCTCACGGACCTCTGGGCGGAGGCCGACGTACGCCGGCAGCAGGGCGAGGCCGGCGACGCGTCGCGGCCGCCGCTCGACGGCGGCGAGGTCGAGGAGTCGACGGTCCCCGTCGCAGCGGGGTACCGGGACCGATGACCGAGGCCGGCCACCACACCGACGCCCACGGCGGGCACGGTCACGTTCACGACCACGGAGGCGGCAACGTCTCGGCGATGGCCGTCTCAGCGACCCTGCACTGCCTGACCGGCTGCGCGATCGGCGAGATCGTCGGCATGCTGATCGGCACCGCGGCGGGCCTCGCCAACGGCTGGACCATCGTCATCTCGATCGCGCTGGCCTTCGTCTTCGGCTTCTCGCTCTCGACCCTGCCGCTGCTCAGGGCCGGCCTGTCGTTCGGCGCCGCCCTCCGGATCGTCATCGCGGCGGACACCCTCTCGATCGCCACGATGGAGGTCGTCGACAACCTCGTCGTCGCCGTCATCCCCGGTGCCATGGACGCGGGCCTGGTCAACGTCGTGTTCTGGGTCAGCCTGATGATCTCGCTGATCGTGGCGTTCGCTGCGGCCTACCCGGTCAACCGGTTCCAGCTCCAACGCGGCACGGGTCATGCCCTGACCCACGGCTATCACGATGCGCCCGCCCCGACCGGCGCCCGCCGGTTCATCCCGTCCTTCTCCGCCGTCTCGCTGGCCGCCGTCATCGTGGCGTTCCTGCTCGGCGGACTCGTCGTCTCGATCGCCGACGCCCTGGGCTGAGAAGCGGTCGGTACGACGAGGCGGGTGCTAGCGTCCGGCCGCGTGTTCGCCCTGCCAGCGCCGACCCTCGAGGGCCGCCTCGTCCGCCTCGAGCCGCTCGGCCACCGGCACGCGGCCGACCTGGCCGTCGCCTGCGAGGAGGACCGCGGCTCCTACACCTACACCTGGGTGCCGACCGCGACCGAGGTGGAGGACTACGTCGCCACGCAGCTCGCTCGCGCGGCGGAGGGCGTTCAGGCGCCGTACGCCGTCGTGTCCACGGCCTCCGGCCGCGCGGTCGGCCACACGTCCTTCTGCGACCCGCGGCCCTGGCCCGACGGCACCGGGATCGCCGCGGTCGAGGTCGGGTTCACCTGGCTCGCCGCCTCCGCCCAGGGCACCGGCATCAACACCGAGGCCAAGCTGCTGCTCTTCGGCCACGCCTTCGACGTCCTCGGCGTCGCCCGCCTCGACCTGAAGACCGATGCCCGCAACCAGCGCTCGCGGGCGGCCATCGCGGCCGTGGGGGCGACGTTCGAGGGAGTCCTGCGCCGCTCGGCGCGGTCCTGGGCGCCGGGCGAGGACGGCCGCCTGCGGGACTCGGCGGTCTTCTCGGTCCTCGCCGAGGAGTGGCCGACGGTCCGTGAGCGGCTCGTCCAGCGCCTAGCGGGCTCCTGACGACCGGCCCGTCACCGCGGTGACGGCCGCGAGCGCGACGGTCCCGCCGGCAAGGCAGAGCAGGCTGCGGGCGAACGCGACGTCGATGTGGCCCGTCCCCCCGAAGAACACCAGTCCGATGAGGGCGACGCCGAGCGCGTTGCCGAGCTGCTGGACGGTCGAGAGCGTCCCGCTCACCGCGACGGCGTAGCGCGGCTCGACGCCGGCCATCACCGTGGCGACGAGGGCGCTCAGGCACACGCCCATCCCGAGGCCCGACACCGCGAGCCCGGGCGTCAGCCAGAGGACGGATCCGGTCACACCGATGGCCTCGACCGCGAGCAGGACCAGGACGTGACCGGCGGCGAAGACGAGCGCCGCGACGGGGACGACCCAGCGGCCGAACCGTGCCACGAGCCCGCCGGCTCGGCGGGTGCCGACCATGTAGGCCACCGCCATCACCGTGAAGACCAGCCCCGACGTCAGCGGCCCGAGGCCGTGGCCGACCTGGAGGTAGACGGCCAGGACCAGGAAGTAGGACGCCATCCCGCAGAACAGCAGCGCCTGCGCGATCAGCCCGCCGCGGACGGCGGGGCTGCGGAACGCCGTGGGGTCGACGAGCGGGTTGCCGCCACGCGCGGCGAGCACCTGAGTACGCCGGACCAGCCAGCCGCCGAGCGCGACGCCGACCGCCATGCTGGCCCAGGTCCAGGCCGGCCAGCCGAGCCGACGACCCTCGAGCAGCGGCAGCAGGAAGGCGGTGGTCGCGGCGACGACCAGCACCAGGCCCGTCACGTCGACCCGCGCCCGCTCGCGCGACTCGGTCCCCGGAAGCAGCCGCGGCGCCGCCAGCACGATGGCGAGACCGACGGGGATGTTGACGAGGAAGACCGTCCGCCAGCCGAGGCCCGCGACGTCGGCCCGGATGAGCAGGCCGCCGATGAGCTGGCCGGACGCGGCGGCCACCCCCATCACGGTGGCGTAGCCGCTCATCGCGCGGAGCCGCTGCGGGCCGTCGTACAGGTCGCCGATCAGCGCCAGCACCATCGGCGCGAGCATCGCGGCGCCGACGCCCTGGGCCAGCCGGGCGCCGATGAGCGTCCCGGCGCCGGGCGCGAGCCCGCACACGGCCGAGGCGACGACGAAGACGAGGACGCCGGCGACATAGGTACGGCGCCGCCCCCAGCGCTGGCTGAGCGGCCCGGCGGCCATCAGCAGGCCCCCGAAGGTGAGGCCGTAGCCGGCCACCAGCCACTCGACGGCCGAGTCGCCGGCGCCGAGGTCGCGCTGGATGGACGGGAGCGCGACGTTGACGATGAAGAAGTCGAGCACCACCAGGAAGGTGCCGCTCAGCAGGACGGCCAGCGGGAGCCAGCCCGAGGCCGCGGACGGTGCCGCGGCGCGAGGAGGAGTCTGGAGAGTGGTCATGCCACCGTTCTCCGCCCTCCCCTAACGGGAGAGTCAACGCTCCCGAATCCTCGTTGACCCTCCCCCGAGGGGAGACTGCAGACTGACCGCCATGAACGGCCTCCTGAGCATCGGCGACTTCTCCCGCATGACGTTCCTGTCCGTCAAGACGCTCCGGCACTACCACGACGTCGGGCTCCTCGAGCCGGCGTACGTCGACGACCACAGCGGCTACCGCTACTACCGCCTCGACCAGGTCACGACGGCACAGCTGATCCGGCGGTTCCGATCGCTCGACCTCCCGGTCGAGGAGGTGCGGACGGTGCTGTCGGCGCCCGACGAGGCGTCGCGCAACCGCGTCATCGTCGGCCACCTCGAGCGGATGAGCGCCCAGCTGCGCGAGACCCAGGCCACCGTGGAGTCGCTGCAGCGACTGCTGACCGCACCGACCCAGCTGACCGTGACCTACCGCGACGAGACACCCGTGACGGCGCTCGGCATCGTCGAGACGGTGGACGCCTCGGAGTGGATCCCGTGGTGGATCGCCGCGTTCACCGAGCTGCACGCCGAGCTGCGGGCGAGCGGGCTGACGCGGACCGGCCCCGACGGCGCGCTCTTCCCCACCGAGGCGTTCACCGACGAGCGCGGCGAGCTGGTGGCCTTCGTCCCGATCCCGGGCGAGGCTGCGCCGGCGGTCGGCGGGCGGGTGCAGGTGATCCAGGTACCCGGCGCGCGCGTCGCGGTGACGTCGTACGACGGCCCGCTGGTCGACCTGGACCAGGCCTACAGCGCCGTCGGCGCCTGGGTGTGGGAGCAGGCCCGCTCCTCCGACGGGCCGGTGCGCGAGCGGTATCTCCCGACCGGCGCCGAGGACGACCTGTTCGCCCACGTCACCGAGGTCTGCTGGCCGGTCGGCTGAGCGTGGCTGGGCGTCGCTAGCCTGCGACCATGACCGACGCCGAGCTGTTCCTGTGCTGCTTCCTCTGGGCGGCGCCCGGCGAGGAGGCCGCGCTGGAGCGCTACGAGGACCGCGTGCTCGCCTTCGTGGCCGAGCACCGCGGCGCGGTGGTCCAACGGGCCCGTTCTGACGGCGCCGACGGGCGTCCGAACGAGGTCCAGCTGTTCCGGTTCGACGACCAGGGCGCCCTCCAGGCCTATCTCGGCGACCCGCGTCGACTGGCGCTCGCGGACGAGCGCGACCGGGTGGTCGCGCGCACCGAGCTCTTCCCGGTGACCCCGCTCTGAGCGACACGCTCGGCACGCTGCGGGCGTGGCACGCTGCGGGCGTGGGCTCGAGCCGCCACTGAGCCCGGCTGCACCCACCTCGCGACCCCACCCGTTCCGGGCCCTTCGCCCCGCACACGAGCGGATCCGCACGTCAGCGCCGAGATTCCCGTTCGACATCGGCCGCTTCCGAGCGCAAAATCGAAGACGTGGCGCTCTCCTCGCCACACCCTCGTGTGGCCAAGCAGCCGGCCGCCTGGGAGGACAGCCTCGACCAGGCGATCTCCGAGCTGCGCCTCGTGGGCGTGCACAAGGCACGAGCGCTGGCCGCGATCCAGCACGCGATCTCGCAGGGCGCGACCTGGTCAGACGTGGGCGCGTTCCTCCGTGCGCGCCACGTGCGGATCCCGCGGCCGCGCTAGCGGCCGGATGGTGCGCACGGTCGCCCCGAGGACGCCGGCGATCACCAGGACACCGCCGAGGACCTCGAGCCAGGTCGGAGCCTCGCCGAGGAACGCCCAGCCCGCGGCGATGCCGGTCACCGGCACCAGCATCGAGAACGGCGCGACCAGGCCCGCGGGGTGGCGGGCCATCAGCCAGACCCACAGGCCGGAGCCGAGGATCGTGCCGAGCAGGACGGTGTAGGCCAGGCCGACCCAGGCGGGGCCGGCCGCCGCCGTCAGCGAGCCGGTGATCGCGTCGCCGATGCGCCCGGGCCCCTCCGCGACCAAGGAGAGGGCGAACATCGGCAGCGGCGGGACGACCGACATCCAGAGGGTGAGGTGCAGCGGGTTGGGCGGCGCCGCCCGGCGGCTGGCCAGGTTGCCGAACGCCCACCCGAGGCCGCCCATCACGACGAGCAGGAAGGGGCCCCAGCTCGTCGCCGAGGCGCGGGCCAGGCCGACCAGCGCCAGCCCGAGCACGGCGACCGAGACGCCGGCCACGTGCCGAGGGGTGAGGCGCTCGCGCAGCAGGACGGCGCCCAGGACGACGGTGAACGGTGCTGACGACTGCAGCACCAGCGACGCGAGACCGGCAGGGAAGCCGGCGGCCATGCCGAGGTAGAGGCCGATGAACTGGACGGTACCGAACCCGAGGCCGTAGCCGACCAGCCACCGCACCGGCACCTGCGGGCGCGGCACCAGCAGGACGGTCGGCACCGCGATCACGAGGAAGCGCAGGCCGACGAGGAACAGCGGCGGGAAGTAGTCCAACGACTCGTGGATCGCCACGAAGTTCAGTCCCCAGACGACGGAGACCACGACGGCGAGCAGCACGTGTCGGGTGGGCATGCGTCCAGCGTGACGGCGTGCCATTCGACAGTCCAGCGAAACCTTCTGCATGGATTGATTAGGCTGCCTACATGAACCCGGCGCACCTCACGCTGCTGCGCGAGCTCGCGATGCGCGGCAGCCTGGCCGCGGTCGCGGCGGCGACGCACCGCACACCCTCGGCGCTCTCCCAGCAGCTGCGGACCGCGGAGCGTGAGCTGGGGGTCCGGCTGGTCGAGCCGGTGGGTCGCGGCCTACGGCTGACCGCCGAGGGGCAGCTGCTCGCCGACAGCGCCGACGAGGTCGGCGCCGTGCTGGCCGGCGTACGGGCTCGGCTGGACGCGGCGATCGGGCAGCCGAAGGGGACCGTCCGGATCGGCACCCTTCCGTCGGCCGGGGCCGCGCTCCTCCCCCCGCTCGTCCGGCGGCTCCGTGGCACGGAGATCGATCTGGACCTCGACGACTTCGACCTCGCGGAGAGCGGGTACGCCGCGCGCACGCTCGACGTCGACATCGTCATCGCGCACAGCCTGACCGGCGACTTCCCGCTCGGCAGCGACGGCCTGGCCCGCCGGGTGCTCACCCGCGAGCCGATCGACGTCGCGCTCCCGTCCCGTTCTCCGCTGTGCCGACACGAGCGGCTGCGCCCGGAGCACCTGCGCGGCACGACGTGGGTCGGCGTGCCGGAGGGCTATCCGTTCGACACCATCCTGCTGTCGGTCGAGCGCAGCATCGGCGAGCGGCTGGCCCGGTGGGTGCGGCTCCGCGACAACCAGCTGGTGGCCGAGCTGGTCCGGCAGGGCGCTGGACTGGCGCTCCTGCCCCGGTTCACCACGCCGGTCGGGAAGGGGCTGACCACCCGGCCGCTGGACGGGGTGCGCTCCGAGCGGGCGATCTCCGCGCTGTGCCGCCCGGACCGCCATGCGCGGCTGGCCGTGCGCACCGTCGTCGACGAGCTCGCCGCGATCGGCGCCGCCCTGACGGCTGCCGCCTAGCCGAGCCGCTCGAGGTGGGGAGCCACGAGCGCGAGCAGACGCGCGTGGGTCGCCTCGTCGGCGGCCGCGATGAGGCCGCGGCCCGTGTGGACGGGGTCGCCGGCGAGGTCGGTGACGACGCAGCCGGCGGCCTGGCACAGCGCGATCCCCGGCGTGAAGTGGACGCTGCCGTCGAGCCGGCCGTCGGTGACGTACGCCGCCCGGCGACCGTCGGCAACCCAGGCGACCGCCAGCGTCGTCGAGAGGACGCGTGGTGCGAAGACCTCGCGGAAAGCCGGATCGGCGATCAGCTGCGCACCCAGGAACTCGGTGTCCCGCTTGCCGTCGCAGTTGACGTCGACGACCAGCGACCTGGCCGAGGGGACGAGCGCGCGGTCGGCGCCCGCGTGGCGGACCCAGGCGCCGCTGCCGTCGGTCCAGAACTGCTCGTCGGCGATCGGGTCGACGGACGCGGCCGCGGCCACCCCGTCCGGCGTCACGAGCGCGACGTTGACCGCCGCGAGCGGCGTACGAGCGGCGAAGTTGAGGGTCCCGCAGAGCGGGTCGACCAGCCAGCGCCGGTCGGTGACGCCGGTGGTCTCTCCCGTCTCCTCGCCCTCGAACGTGTCGCCCGGGCGGGCCGCGACGATCACGTCGCGGATCGCCCGCTCCGAGGCGAGGTCCGCCTCGGTCGCGAAGTCGGTCGGCGACTTCTCCAGGTGGGCCAGGTCGGCGCCGTACATCCGTCGCACCACCTCGGCGCCGGCCGCGGCCGCGGCGAGCGCGACGTCGACGTCAGTCGTCTCCATGGCGTTGTTCTACCGGAGCCGTGAGGATGACGAGCTCCTGGGTGGCGCGCGTCATCGCGACGTAGCGGTCGACGGCACCCTCGATCCCGGTGCCGAACGTCTCCGGCTCGACCAGGACGACGAGGTCGAACTCGAGCCCTTTCGCGAGCTCGGGGGTGAGCCGGCGGACGCGGGCGTCCGCAGAGGGGTCGAGCGGCCCGGCGGCGATGACGCAGGCGATGCCCTCGGCGTGCGCGTCGAGCCAGCTCCCGAGGATCCCGTCCAGCTCCGCCGGACTTCCGTGCCGCACCGGGACGCCGGTGCTGCGCACCGAGGTGGGGACGTTGGCGTCCGGCAGCGCGGCCCTGATGACCGGCTCGGCCTCGGCCATGACCTCCTCCGGCGTCCGGTAGTTGATGGTGAGCGAGGCCATCGTGACGTGGTCGAGGTCGACCCGGCCCAGCCGCTCCTGCCACGACTCGGTGAAGCCGTGCCGGGCCTGGGCGCGATCGCCCACGATCGTGAGACTGCGCGACGGGCAGCGCCGGAGCAGCATCCGCCACTGAGCGTCGGTCAGCTCCTGCGCCTCGTCGACGACGATGTGCGCGAACGGGCCGGCCAGCAGGTCGGGGTCGGCGGCCGGCACGGCGGCGCTGTCGTCCAGCGCGCCCTGGAGGTCGGCGCCGCGCAGCATCGACATCAGGTGCATCTCGGAGTCGTCGGTCTCGATCAGGTGGTCGACCACCTTGGCCCGCTCCTCCCGCTCGGCGGCGAGGACGGCCTCGCGCCGCTGCCGGCGGCGGGACGCGTCGGGGTCGCCGAGCCGCAGCCGGGCCGCGTCGAGCACCGGCAGGTCCGCCTCGGTCCAGCCCTGACCGTCGGGGCGTTGGAGCAGCCTCACCTCGTCGGGCTCGAGCCAGGGCGCGCAGTGGCGGAGGAACGCCGGCACCGTCCACAGGTCGCCGACCAGGTCGGCCGGGTCGATGATCGTCCACGCCTTGTCGAGCGCGCTCCGGAGCCCGGCGTTGCCCGCCAGTGCCCGGCGCACCTGCTCGAGCGGTAGGTCGTCCTCGAGCTTGTCGGCCAGGATCGTGACCAGCGCCTCCCAGATGTCGTCGCGCACCTCGTTGTGCGGCGCGGCGGGGTCGGCGGCGTCGAAGGCCTCGGCCCAGTCGGTGGAGCTGAGCCACACATCGCCCCACGGGGTCTCGACCTCCGAGCCCTGGGTGGGCAGCTCCTCGTAGAGCCGTACGGCGGGCTCGATCGCGTCGACCATCCGCGCGTCTGCCTTGAGCCGGGCGACGTCGGCGTCGGTCTCGGGCCCGGCCGCCACCCCCTCGGGCACCAGGTCGCGCAGCGTGCAGGTCTGGACGCCCTCCTCGCCGAGGCTGGGGAGCACGTCGGACACGTAGGCGAGGTAGGGCTGGTGCGGTCCGACGAAGAGCACGCCGCCGCGCCGGTGGCCGAGTCGCGGGTCGGCGTACAGGAGATAGGCGGTGCGGTGCAGGGCGACGACCGTCTTGCCGGTGCCGGGCCCGCCGTCGACGACGAGCGCACCGCGCGAGCCGGCGCGGATGATCGCGTCCTGGTCCGCCTGGATCGTGCCGAGAACGTCCCGCATGCGCGGTGACCGGCTGGTGCCGAGGCTGGCGATGAACGCCGACTGGTCGTCGAGGGCGGCGTACCCCTCGAGTCCCTCGGGATCGAAGACCTCGTCCCAGTAGTCGGTGATCCGGCCGCCCACCCACCGGTAGCGGCGGCGGCTGAGCAGCCCCATCGGGTTCGCGTGGGTCGCCGCGAAGAACGGCTCGGCCGCCGGCGAGCGCCAGTCGACGAGCAGCCGTCCCTCGGGGTCGCGTGGGTCGGTGAGCCCGAGCCGTCCGATGTAGACGGGCTCGGGATCGCCGGCCACCACGATCCGGCCGAGGCACAGCTCGAGACTGAAGCGCCGCAACGTGCGCAGCCGTTGCGTCAGCCGGTGGATCTCCAGGTCGCGGTCCATCGCCGCCTGCCCGATGCGACCGCCGCCCTTGCGCCGCTCCTCGTCCAGGCGCCTCTCGAGATGGCCGACCGTCTGCTGCAGGCTCTCGGTGATGGCCGCGAAGTGGCGCTCGTCGTCGGCGATGAGGGCCGGGTCGGCCTTCTGCGGATGGGCGTCGAGACGGAAGGCGCCGGCGGGTCGAGGAGTGCTCACGATCGCTGGATTCTTCCCCTCGACCAGGGTCTTGCGGCAAGACCCAGGGGCCGCTATACGTTGAGAGTGGAGGGGCGCGGCCCCTCCGCTCTTGTTCTCGGACACCTGCCAGGGGTGCCGGGCCTCGGTATGTTCATCGAGGTATGCCGCCGAGTGCGCACCTCCCACGCGGAGTTCCGCCGGGGAAGTGATGGTTCGTCTGCATACCTCGACGAACAGACGCCAGCGAGACCCCTGACGGCACCGGGAATCGCTACGGTCGGGCGGTGGCCTACCCCCTCACCGAGCCCCATGACGCCGGTCTCCTCGACACCGGCGACGGGCACCACGTCTACTGGGAGGTCTGTGGCAACCCGCAGGGCAAGCCGGCGGCGGTCCTCCACGGCGGGCCGGGGTCAGGCGCTACGCCGTGGTGGCGTGGGTTCTTCGACCCCGAGCGCTACCGGGTCGTCCTGCTCGACCAGCGCGGCTGCGGCCGGAGCCGTCCCAACGCCTGTGACGACCGGCGCGCGCTGGAGGACAACACGACCGCCCACCTGATCGCCGATCTCGAGCGGCTGCGCACGCAGCTGGGGGTCGACCGCTGGCTGGTCTTCGGGGCGTCGTGGGGGTCGACCCTCGGCCTGGCCTACGCCGTCGCGCACCCCGAGCGGGTGAGCGAGCTGGTCCTGTGGGCGGTCGCCACCACCCGGGCACGGGACGTCCACTGGCTCACCCACGTCATGGGCGAGGTCTATCCCCAGGAGTTCGACGAGCTGCGGTCGGTGCTCGACCCCGACGAGAGGGACGGCAACATCCCCGCCGCCCTCCATGCCCAGCTCATGTCGGACGACCCCGAGGTGTGCGACCGCGCGGCCCGCGCCTGGTGCGCGTGGGAGGACCGGCTCGGGACGCTCACCGGCCCGGTGCGGCCCCACCCGCGCTCGTTGGACCCGCGGCTGCGGCTCGGCTTCGCCCGGCTGGTGACCCACTACTTCGGCAACCACGCCTTCCTGGCCGACGACGCCATCGTCGGGCGGCTCGACCGCCTCGCGGGCATCCCCACCCACCTGCTGCGCGGCCGGCTCGACATCGCCTCGCCGCTCCGGTCGGCGTACGAGGTCGCGGAGCGGGTCCCCCACGCGACACTCGACATCGTCGAGGCCGACGCCCACGGCGCGGGGGACGACACGGCGGAGCGCCTGGTCGCCGTGCTGGACTCCTACGCCGATCGGCGCTGAACCGCCGTCAGCCGACCATCCCGAGGAGGACGACGGACTGCTTCGCCGCCGGAGCGCCTCCGACGCGTCTGTTGTCCGTCGGACAGACGCCGTCAGCGCGCCCCGCCCGTGAGGCGGTGGTAGGCGTCGTTCCAGCGCAGCTCGCGCTGGAAGCCGCGCACCGTGGTCGAGGCATCGATGACGACCAGCTCGGTGGCCACCATGTCGGCGAAGTCCTCGTAGACCTCGCGGTCGAGGGCGGTGGTGAGCACGGTGTGGTGGGGCGCGCCGGCCACCAGCCACGACTCCGCCGAGGTGGCCAGCGACGGCTCGGGCCTCCAGACCGCGCAGGCGACCGGCAGCTTCGGCAGCGCCTCGGCCGGCTCGACGACCTCGATGACGTTGGCCGTCAGCCGGAACCGGTCGCCGAGGTCGGCAAGGCCGATCGTGACGCCGGGGCCGGGGTCGGCCACGAACCGCAGCCGGACCGGGTCGTCGCGGTCGCCGATCGAGAGCGGGTGGATCTCGAGCGAGGGCCGGGCGGTGGTCAGCGAGGGGCAGACCTCGAGCATGTGGGCGCCGAGGATCCGTTCCTCGCCGGCCACCAGGTGGTAGGTGTAGTCCTCCATGAACGACGTGCCGCCTGGCAGCCCGGCGGCCATCGCCTTGCTCGCGCGCAGCAGGACCGAGGTCTTCCAGTCGCCCTCGCCGCCGAAGCCGTAGCCCTCAGCCATCAGTCGCTGCACGGCCAGGCCGGGGAGCTGACGCAGCCCACCGAGGTCCTCGAAGTTCGTGGTGAACGCCCGGAACCCTCCGGCCTCGAGGAAGGCCCGCAGGCCCAGCTCGATCCGGGCGCCGTCGCGCAGGGAGTCGTGCCGGTCGCCGCCGGGCAGCAGCTCCGGGGCGACGGCGTAGGTGTCGGCGTACTCCTCGACGAGCGGATCCACGTCGGCGTCGGCGACCGCCTCGACGGCGGCGACGAGGTCGTTCACCCCGTAGGTGTTGACGGAGACGCCGAACCGGAGCTGGGCGGCGACCTTGTCGCCCTCGGTCACGGCGACGTCGCGCATGTTGTCGCCGAAGCGGGCCAGCTTGAGCGTGCGGAGCTCGGCCACGCCGAGGGCCGCCCGCGCCCAGTGCGCGACGCGTCGCTGCACGTCGGCGGACTCCACGTGGCCGGCGACCGTCTTGCGCGGCACCTGCAGGCGGGACTGGATGTAGCCGAACTCCCGGTCACCGTGGGCGGCCTGGTTGAGGTTCATGAAGTCCATGTCGATGGTCGACCACGGCAGCGCGACGTTGGCCTGGGTGTGCAGGTGCAGCAGCGGCTTGCGCAGCGCATCGAGCCCGGCGATCCACATCTTCGCCGGGGAGAACGTGTGCATCCACGCGATCACCCCCACGCAGGCCGGGTCCGCGTTGGCCTCGAGCATCTGCCGGTGGATGGCGCCGGCGTCGAGCAGGACCGGCTTCCACACGACCTCTGCCGGCAGTCCCGTGTCGGCCAACCGCTTGACCACTGCCTGCGACTGCTCGGCGACCTGCGCGAGCGTGTCGGGTCCGTAGAGGGCCTGGCTGCCGGTGAGGAACCAGACCTCGTGAGTGGCGGAGGTGGCAGACATGGTGTCCTTTCGAGGTCGGGGCGCGGTCAGCGCTGGCCGTAGACGTTCTGGTAGCGGTCGAAGAGGGAGTCGACGTCGCGCTTCGCGATCCGCACCGGCTCGCCGAGCTGGCGGGCGAGGTGAACCGTGCGGGCGACCTCTTCGCACAACACCGCCGCCTTGACCGCCGCCTTGGCGGTCGGGCCGATGGTGAACACGCCGTGGTTCTGCATCAGCACGGCCGAGGACCGCGACCCGCTCAGCGTCTCCACGATGCCGCGGCCGATCGAGTCGTCGCCGATGATCGCGAACGGACCCAGCGGGATGTCCCCGCCGAACTCGTCGGCGCACATCGTCGTCACGCACGGGATCGGCTCGGCGCGGGCCGCCCACGCCACGGCGTACGGCGAGTGGGTGTGCACGACGCCGCCCACGCGCGGCAGGTGGCGGTAGACGTAGGCCTGCGCCTCGGTGTCCGACGACGGCGCGTGCTCGCCCTCGACCACGCGCCCATCGAGGTCGCAGACGACCATGTTCGCAGGCGTCAGCTCGTCGTAGGCCACGCCGCTCGGCTTGATCACCAGCAGGTCATGCCCGGGCACGCGCGCCGAGACGTTGCCCGCCGTCCACACCACCAGGCCGTACGCCGGCAGGTGGGCGTGCAGCGCGCACACCTCGCGCCGGAGCGCCTCGACCGTCTCCCGGACGTCGGCCACGACGGTCATCGCGCCCCCTCGGAACGGTCGGCCAGCGCCTCGCGCCGGATCGCCTTGAGCCGGCGCATCACCCGCGTACGCCGACCGAGGTGGTCGTGCAGCTCGAGGTAGACGTCGAACAGCGCGTCGTAGGTCTGCGCGCGCTGCTCGTCGGGGAGGAAGACGTGCCGGCGGACCTTGCCCATGCTCTTCGCGGCGGTCGGCACGTCCGGGTAGGCGCCCGCTGCCACGGCGGCGTGGATGGCCGACCCGAGCGCGGGCCCCTGCTCGGAGTCGATGATCGACAACGGCAGCCGCGTGACGTCGGCGTAGATCTGCATGAGCAGCGCGTTCTTCGCCAGGCCCCCGGCGATGACGAGCTCCCGCACCGGGACGCCGCTGTCGGCGAACGTCTCGACGATGACCCGCGTGCCGAACGCAGTGGCCTCGAGCAGCGCGCGGTAGGTGTCCTCGGGGCGGGTGGCCAGCGTCTGCCCGACGACGAGTCCGGACAGCTCGTGGTCGACGAGGACCGAGCGGTTGCCGCTGTGCCAGTCGAGGGCGACCAGCCCGTGCTCGCCCACCGGCTGCTGCCCGGCCAGCCGGGTGAGGTGCTCGTGCAGCGACTCGCCGGCGGCGGCCGCCGCCTGGTGGTAGGCCGGCGGGAGCGAGGTGTCGACGAACCACCCGAAGATGTCGCCGACGCCGCTCTGCCCCGCCTCGTAGCCCCACTTACCGGCGACGATGCCGCCGTCGACGACGCCGCACATGCCCGGCACCTCGCGCAGCACGTCGCCGTTCATGACGTGGCAGGTGGAGGTGCCCATGATCGCGACCATCTGGCCCGCCTCGACGGCTTGGGCGGCGGGTGCGGTCACGTGCGCGTCGACGTTGCCCACCGCGACCGCGATGCCCTCGGGCAGTCCGGTCCAGGCGGCCGCCTCGGCGGTGAGCCGACCCGCGGCCTGCCCGAGCTGGCCGATCTCGTGCCCGAGCTTGTCGGTCACGAACCGACCGAAGCCGGGAGCCAGCTTCTCGAGGAACTCGCGCGACGGGTAGCGGCCGTCCTGGAGGATGCCCTTGTAGCCGGCCGTGCAGGCGTTGCGGACGTAGCGGCCGCACAGCTGCCACACGATCCAGTCGGCGGCCTCGACCCAGTGGTCCATGCGGTCGTAGAGCTGGCGGTCCTCCTCGAAGAGCTGCAGCCCCTTGGCGAACTCCCACTCCGAGGAGATCAGCCCTCCGTAGCGGGGGAGCCAGGTCTCGGCCCGCTCCCGGGCGAGCCGGTTGATCCGGTCGGCCTGGCGTTGGGCCGCGTGGTGCTTCCAGAGCTTCACGTAGGCGTGCGGCCGGTCGGCGTACTCCTCGAGCTCACAGAGCGGCGTCCCGTCGGCGAGCGTCGGGACCATCGTGCAGGCGGTGAAGTCGGTGGCGATGCCGATCACGCGCGCGGGGTCGATGCCGGCCGCCGCGACCGCGGCCGGCACGGCCGTGCGGAGCACCTCCCGGTAGTCCTCGGGCACCTGCAGCGCCCACTCCGGCGCCAGCCGGGCGCCCGTCGCCGGCAGCCGGTCGTCGACGACACCGTGGGCGAAGGGGTGCACCGCCGCGCCCAGCTCGGCGCCGTCCGAGACGCGGACGACGACGGCGCGCCCGGACAGCGTCCCGAAGTCGACTCCGACGGTGTACTGCTCCTCGGCGCTCATGCGCGGCTCCTCTGTCGTGCGGTTCCGGGGGAGGCGCTGCTCGCGCGGACGACCAGCGCCGGGCTGATCAGCGGCTCGGGCGCCGCCTCGCCCTCGAGGGCGGCGCGCAGCGTGCCGATCGCGCGGTGGCCCACGGCGGCGAAGTCCTGCTGCACGGTGGTCAACGGCGGCAGCAGGTACGCCGCCTCGGGGATGTCGTCGAACCCGACCACGCTCACGTCGCCGGGGACCGAGCGACCGGTCTCCCCCATCGCCCGGAGCAGACCGAGGGCCATCTGGTCGTTGGCGCAGAACACCGCCGTCACCTCCCGCCGCTCGGCGATCTCGAGCCCGAGCTCGTAGCCGCTGCGGGCCGACCAGTCACCCTCGACCTGGCGGGAGGGCCGCAGCCCGGCGGCGTACATGGCGTTCTGCCAACCCTGCAGCCGGGCGCGGGCCTCGGCCCACGCCTGCGGGCCGCCGACGTGGACGATCTCGGAGTGGCCGAGCTCGATGAGGTGACGGGTCGCCAGCTCCGCGCCGGCGGTCTGGTCGACGCCCACGGTCCACCGGGTCTTGCCCGGGTCGCCCTCGACGACGACGACCGGGACGTCCTCCTGGGCGCGGGCCACCTCGATGGCCTCGTCGGTCGCCGCGATGAGGACGATGCCCTCGACGTGCTGCGAGCGCAGGTGCTCGATCGCGTCGACGAACTCCGCGCGGGTCAGGCTCTGCAGGTTGACGGCGCTGACGAAGTAGCCGGCCTCGCGGCCGGCCGCCTGCACGGTGCGGTGGATGCTGCTGGGTCCCCAGAAGCCGGTCTTCGACCCGATGACGCCGATGGTTCCGGAGCGACGGCTGGCGAGTGCCCGGGCGGCCGTGTTGGGCCGGTAGCCGAGCTTCTTGATCGCGTCGAGCACCCGCTCGCGGGTCTCGGGACGCAGGTTGTCCTGGCCGTTGACCACGCGGGAGACGGTCTGGTGCGACACGCCGGCGAGGCGGGCGACGTCGGCCATGACCGGTGTCCGCTCGTTGCGCGCCGCGGCGGCTCCTTGGGTCATGGTTGCCGCCGGGTCATCACGCGCTGGATGACGACGAAGACGAGCAGGAGGGACCCGATCGCGATCTTGGTCCACCAGGAGCTGAGGGTTCCGTCGAAGGAGATGAAGGTCTGGATCGTCCCGAGCACGAGGACGCCGAGCATCGACCCGACGACGTACCCGCGACCGCCGGTGAGCAGCGTCCCGCCGATGACGACGGCGGCGATCGCGTCCAGCTCCATGCCGACGGCGTGCAGGCTGTAGCCGGAGAGCATGTAGAGCGAGAAGAGCAGCCCGCCGACGGAGGCGCAGAACCCGCTGATCGCGTAGACGGCGACCTTCGTCCGTGCCACCGGCAGGCCCATGAGCATCGCGGAGGCCTCGTTGCCGCCGATGGCGTAGACGGTGCGTCCGAAGCGGGTCCGGGCCAGCACCCAGGCCGCGATCGCGACCGCGACCACGGCGACGATGACCGTCGGGGTGATCGTGTAGCCACCCGGCAGGGTGATCTGGTTGGCCGCGATGTCGAAGAACGTCTTGTCGTGGATCGGGATCGACTCGACGCTGATGAGGAAGCACAGCCCGCGGGCGAGGAACATGCCGGCGAGCGTCGCGATGAACGGCTGGATGTCGAAGTAGTGGATGACCAGCCCGGTCACCGTGCCGAGCAGGGTGCCGACGACCAGCACGGCCAGGGCGGCGGCGACCGGCGGCCAGCCGTGCTCGAGCGTCCACGCGGCGATGACGGTCGAGAGCGCGACGACCGACCCGACGGACAGGTCGATGCCGCCGGTGAGGATCACGAACGTCATGCCGACGGCCAGCATGATGAGGAACGCGTTGTCGACGAAGAGGTTGAGCACGACCTGGGGGTCGGCGAAGCCGTCGTAGCGGATCCCGCCGACGCCGAACATCCCGATGAGCAGCGCCAGGGTGGTCAGCACCGGCAGGTAGCGGGAGGTCGGCGCGTAGCTGCGGATCCGCCCCCAGGTCGAGCCGGTGGGGGTGGCGGTGGTGGTGGTCATGCTGCGGCCTTCTCAGGAGCGCTGACGGGGGTCGGGGTGACGCGACGTCGGATGCGGAGCGCGGCTCGTGCCTTGGGCGACTGCAGGAGGCAGACGAGGATGACGACGACGGCCTTGAAGAGGTAGTTGGTCTCCGACGGGATCCCGATGTTGGGGATCGTCACCGCGAGCGTCGCGATGAACATCGCGCCGAGGAGCGTGCCGGTCAGGGAGAAGCGGCCACCGGCGAGCGAGGTGCCGCCGATCACGACGGCGAGGATCGCGTCGAGCTCGATCCAGAGGCCGGCGTTGTTGGCGTCGGCCGCGTTGGTGTTCGAGGCGATCATCAGGCCGGCGACGCCGGCGCAGAACGCGCTGAACACGTAGACGGTCCAGATGATCGTCCGGCTCCGCACGCCGGCGAGCCGACTGGCCTCGGGGTTGATGCCGACCGCCTCGACGAGCATGCCGAGCGCCGTACGCCGGGTGAGGACCGCCGTGAGGCCGAGGACCGCGAGCGCCACGATGATCGCGAGCGGGATGGTGAGCACGTAGCCGGCGCTGATCTTGTCGAAGAACGAGTTGTGGACGGTCGTGATCTGCCCGTCGGTGATGAGCATCGCGAGCCCGCGCCCGGCTGTCATCAGGACCAGCGTCGCGATGATCGGCTGGATGCCGAGGACGGCGACGAGGAACCCGTTCCACAGCCCGAGCACGACGCAGACGGCGAGGGCGAGGGCGCAGGCAGCGATCGCGGTCGACGTCGCCGACTCGTCGGCGCTGCCCGCGATCCGGACGCAGGCGACCGCGCCGGCGATCGCCGCGATCGCGCCGACGGACAGGTCGATACCGCGGGTGGCGATGACCAGCGTCATACCGAGCGCGACGAGCAGGACCGGGGCGCCGTTGCGCAGGATGTCGATGAGGCTGCCGTAGAGGTGCCCGTCCTGCATGCGCAGGTGGAAGAACTCCGGCTGAGCGATGACGTTGACGACCAGCAGCACCAGGAGCGCGATCGCCGGCCAGGCCAGCGGGTGGCTGAGGACCTTACGCACGGGACTCCTCCTGCTCGGCGACGGCGGCCTCGGCGGTGGCCTCGCCCGCGATGATCTCCATGACGTCGCTGACGGTGACGCCGGCGTTGTGGCGCTCGTCGATCTTGCGGCGGTCGCGCATGACGACGAGCCGGTCGGCCAGCCGGAGCACCTCCTCCAGCTCGGCGGAGATGAAGATGACGGAGAGGCCGCGGTCGGACAGGTCCGAGACGAGCTGCTGGATCTGCGCCTTGGCGCCGATGTCGATTCCGCGCGTCGGCTCGTCGAGGATCAGCACCTCCGGCTGGGTCATCAGCCAGCGGGCCAGCAGGACCTTCTGCTGGTTGCCTCCCGAGAGGTTGCGCATCAGGGCGTTGGGGTCGGCGGGGCGGATGTCGAGCGCCTCCATGTACTCCTTGACCAGTCGGGCTCGCGTGCCTTGCGGGATCGGGCGCAGCCAGCCGCGGGAGGCCTGGAGCGCGAGCAGCATGTTGTCGGCGACGGTGAGGTCCTCGACGACGCCCTCGGCGCGACGGTTCTCGCTGGTGAACGCGATCTTGCGGTCGATCGCGTGCCGCGGGCTGCGGAAGCGGCGCTTGGTCGAGCGCACGCGCAGCTCGCCGTGGTCGGCGGTGTCGGCGCCGAAGAGCAGCCGGGCGAGCTCGGTCCGCCCGGAGCCCAGGAGACCGGCGATACCGATGACCTCGCCCTCGTAGAGCTCGAGGTCGGTGGCCTCGAGCGACCCGCGGCGGCTGATCCCCACCGCGGTGAGGACCGGACGCTCGGCCCGGTCGGTGCTGGTCGCGGTCTCCTTCTCGAGACGCTCGAGGGTCTCGAGCTCGCGGCCGATCATGAGCTTGACCAGCTGGAGCCTGGGGGTGTCCTTGACGAGCCGCTCCTCGACGAGCCGGCCGTTGCGCAGGATCGTCATCCGGTCGGCGACCTCGTAGACCTGCTCGAGGAAGTGGGAGACGAACAGGATCGCCACGCCTTGCTCGCGCAGCCGACGCATGACGTCGAAGAGCTTCTCGGCCTCGCCGGCGTCGAGACTGGAGGTCGGCTCGTCCAGGATGAGGACGCGGCACTCGACGTCGACCGCCCGGGCGATGGCGACGAGCTGCTGTACGGCGATCGGGTGCTCGCCCAGCACCGACGCCGGGTCGACGTCGATCCCGAGTCGCTGGAGGGTGGCGCGGGCCTGGCGGTTCATCGCTCGGCTGTCGATGCCTCCGAGGCGGCGCGGCTCCCGGCCGAGGAACATGTTCTCCGCGACGGTGAGGTTCGGCACCAGGTTGACCTCCTGGTAGACCGTGCTGATGCCCGCGGCCAGCGACTCCGCCGGCGTGGAGAACAGGTGCTCCTCGCCGCCGACGACGATCCGGCCGGAGTCGATGGAGTAGACGCCGGTCAGCGCCTTGATGAGCGTCGACTTGCCGGCGCCGTTCTCGCCCATGAGCGCGTGGACCTCGCCGGGGAACAGTCGCAGGCTGACGCCGTCGAGCGCCTGGACGCCGCCGAACGCGATGGAGATGTCCTCCATCGTGATCACCGCGTCCGGTTGTTCGCGGGGGGCACCTTCGTCGGGTGCCTGGACGTCCATCTGCGTCATCGTCCTCTCCTGGTCCTGCTCGCTGGGCTCATCGGTCGGTGGTGCGGTCGGGGGTGCCGTCGGGCCCGTCCGTGAGAGGGCGGACGGGCCCAACAGCTGCTCGGTGCTCGGTCGTCGGAGTGACCCGAGTGACGTGGAGGCGAATCCGTGGCTCGGTCGCGCGACCGATCACCGGAGCCCCCGACCACACCTGAGGTGCGGAGTGGCCGCTCAGTACTTCCGGGTCGGCAGCGCTTCCTTCGCCTGCGCCTGGTCGAACGTCGTCTCCTCGGTGAGGATCCGCGGCTCGACCTCCTGGCCGGCGACGACCTTCTTGGCCAGGTCCATCAGCTGGGGCCCGAGCAGCGGGCTGCACTCGACGATGAAGTTGAACTTGCCGTCGGCCAGGGCCTGCATGCCGTCGTGCACGGCGTCGACCGTGATGATCTTGATGTCCTGACCGGGCTTGAGACCGGCGGCCTCGATCGCCTCGAGCGCACCCAGGCCCATGTCGTCGTTCTGGGCGAAGAGGACGTCGATGTGCTTCTGGGTCTTGAGGAAGGTCTCCATGACCTTCTTGCCGCCGTCCCGGGTGAAGTCGCCGGTCTGGGAGGCCACGACCTTGATGGCCGGGTTGGCCTTGGTGGCGTCAGCGAAGCCCTCGCCTCGGTCGATGGCCGGCGCAGCACCCGTGGTGCCCTCGAGCTGGACGACGTCGATCTTGCCGTCGCCGTTGGTGTCGGCGTCCTTGGCGTTGTCGACGACCCACTGACCGGCCTTCTTGCCCTCGACCACGAAGTCCGACCCGAGGAACGTCTTGTAGAGCGAGGTGTCCTTCGAGTCGACCGCGCGGTCGGTGAGGATGACCGGGATGTGGGCGCGCTTGGCCTCGAGCAGGACGGTGTCCCACCCGGTCTCGACGACGGGGCTGAACGCGATGACGTCGACCTTCTGCTGGATGTAGGACCGGATCGCCTTGATCTGGTTCTCCTGCTTCTGCTGGGCGTCGGAGAACTTGAGCGTGATCCCGGCCTCCTTGGCGCTGTCCTGGATCGACTTCGTGTTGGCGGTGCGCCACCCGGACTCAGCACCGACCTGGGCGAAGCCCATCGTGATCTTGCCGTCGTCCTTGCCGCTGGCCGAGCCACCGTCGGACGAGCCGCAGGCGCTCAGCATGAGTGCGCCCACGGAGATCGCGGTTGTCGCGATCAGGGTCTTCTTCACCACTGTTCTTCCTCCAGATCATCGGGCTGTCCGCCCTGTGACCAGCGTCACTGGCAGTGAGTGTGAGCGCTAACATTGCGTGGCGTCAAGACCCATTTCTCAGTCGGATCCAGAGAAATGTGAGCGTTCACCTTGCGACGTACGCCGTTGAACGATCCAACGGCCCCGCGGGCAGCTAGGCGCGGGGCGGCGCGGTGGACGCGCGGACGACCAGGGTGGGCCGGATCAGGTCGCTGGTCGGGCTCGGTGCGCCCTCGATGGCCTGCAGCGCGAGGTCCAGCGCCCGGCGGCCGAGGAGGGAGAACTCCTGGTTGACGGTCGTCAGCGCGGGCCAGTAGAAAGCCGACGCCGGACCGTTGTCGAAGCCCACGACGCTGACGTCGCCGGGCACGTCCCGGCCGTGCTCGTGGAGGGCGTGCAGCACACCCAGCGCCATGCTGTCGTTGGCGGCGAAGACGGCCGTCACGTCGGGGTCCTCGGCGATCCGCAGGCCTGCCTCGTAGCCGCTGCGGGCCGACCAGTCGCCGGCGAGCTCCGGCCCCGGGAGGAGGCGGCGCCGCTCGTGCGCCTCGTGCCAGCCGGCCCGCCGCTGGCCCGCCTCGACCCACTCCGGCGGCCCCGTCACGTGGGCGACGTGCCGGTGTCCCAGGTCGAGCAGGTGGTCGACCGCGAGCCGCGCGCCCTCGTACTGGTCGATGCCCACCGCCATCGCCTGACCTGAGCTCACGCCCTGCACGACGATCATCGGCACCGGCAGGTCGAGCGACAGCGCCTGGTCCATGGCCTCCCGGTGGGCGACGGCGACGACGATCGCCTCGACGGCCTCGTCGAGCAGCCGATCGACGGCCGCGCGCAGCGTGCTGGCCGAGAAGTCCTGGACGCCGACGAGGGAGACGTCGTACCCCGCCTCGTGACCGGCGGCCTGCACGGAGACCGCGATCATGCTGGGCCCGTGCAGCTGCAGGTGCGCGGCGATCATGCCGACCCGGTGCGTCCTGTTGGTGGCGAGCACCCGCGCGGCGTAGTTACGCCGGTAGCCGAGCTGCTCGATCGCCGCGAGCACTCGAGCACGGGTCGCGTCCTTGACCAGCGGTGAGCCGTTGAGCACGCGGGAGACCGTCTGGTGCGAGACGCCCGCCGCCGCGGCGACGTCGGCCATGTTCGGGCCGCGTCCCCCCTCTTTGGCGGGCGGTGTCGGGGGCATGACGGCATCGTAGGGAGGAGGCGGGACCGTACGCCGGGCGGCTCCGCGTTCGGCGTCCAGCGCCCCCGTTCAGTCGAGGCCGTTCAGCTGGTCGACGACCCCGAAGAGGTCGCCGCGGTCGTAGAAGTCGACCGCGACGAAGTTGGGCAGCATGTCGCGCTCGCGTCGACACTCGGCGACGCGAGCGCCCAGGACCGCGCGGGCGTTGACGCGCGCCGCGTTAGTCACCTCGGCGGTCTTGTCGGTGACCCAGTGGTTGACGAGGAGCAGCGGCGCGTCCGGCCTACCCCGGTTGCGCCGACACGTGTCGGGGCCGTCGATGAGGGCGGCGGGGGTCCGGAAGAGGTAGGGCGTGTCCTGGACCCAGTCGAAGCCCTGCAGCAGCCACGGGAAGGCGGTGCCGCCGCCGTGGTTCTCCATCATGACGACCAGGCGCTTGCCCGACTCCACCATCTCGCCCAGCGTGGGCCATGTCCCGCCGGCCGTCGGCGTGTAGACGTCGGACAGCAGCCCCGCCTGCTCGACGAGGGCGGCCGTGTCCGCGGGGCTGACCTCGTCCTGGACGATCAGCGTGACGACCTCGCGGGGGTGGGCGTCGAGCCAGGACCTCAGCCCGTCCAGGCTCGCGCGCCACGACGTCGAGCCGACCTCGCACAGCCCGTGGCAGAGGTAGGCCTCCTCCGGGCCGCGCGGGGCGAGACCGATCGCGTTCTGCAGCCGCAGCGCGCTGTCGACGGCGGCCCTGCCGAACGACCCGTCGGCCTCGGCGATCGCACGGTCGCGCGCCTCTCCGACGGTCGTGACGATGCGCGGCCGGTCGGTCGCCCGCCCGTACCAGCTGTCGATCAGCAGCGTCCTGATGCCGGCGTCGAGCTGGGCGACGATGCCGTCGGGCTGCTCGGCGAAGAACCAGCCCGGCTCGCTGGCGGCCGCCATCGAGTTGTGCGTCGCCGGGAAGGCGACCGCGTCGTAGCGCCGGTCGCAGAGCTCGACGTGCCCGTTGCAGGCCCCGTCGTCCGCCGCCTGTGACGCTGCGAGGTGGTGGTCTCCCGGCCAGGCGCCGATCACCACGGCGACCAGCAGGACCGCGGCCGCGGCGAACGCCCACGCTCGGACCATCCGAGCGCGCGTCAGCGTCACCACCGCGGTGACCACCCCGGTGACGAGCAGCCCCGCACCCACGACCCACAGCAGCGCGGTCGCGACCCGTGCGGGGTCGATGACCAGCGCGAGGCCGACCATGGCGATCAGGCCGGAGCGCAGCAGGGCGCGCGACCGATCGGAGGGCGGACCGGCGACCAGCACGAGCGCCAGCCCGGCGGCGGCGACCACGGCCGCCACGATCCAGAACGGCCCGGACAGCTGGTCCCACACCGCCCGGTGGACGGCACCGTCGAGCGTCTCCGGATCGCTGCGCCGTACCAGCGCGCCGGCGACGACCAGCAGGGCAGCCAGCAGCCCGGCGGCGGCCGCCGCACCGCGCCCGACGTCGACCGCCGCCCTGCGCAGGCGGTCCGATCCGGGCGTCAGGAACGCCGCCGCGACCAGCACCACCAGACCCAGGAGCGGCGCCAGCCAGGACAGCAGGCGGACCAGGTGGATCGGACCGATGGCGCTCGACCCGAGGCTTCCGGCCCCGATGTCGGAGAGCCGGACGTCCAGGTCGGCTGGCAACGACACCGCCACCTGCGGAGCGAGCGTCGTCACCGCGGCGACGACGACCGCGCCGACATCGGCCAGCCGGAGGACGACCGGGTCGTCCTCGCCGAGCACGAGGGCGTCGTACAACGGGGAGAGGCTGCGGCGGACGAGGGGGCTCAGGCTGCGGCTCGAGACCACGCCGGTCGCCGTGGTCTCGAGCAGCGGGCGCAGCGCGACCAGGTCGGGCTGCTCGTCGAGGAGGCGGTCGGTGAGCAGCCCACCGAGCTGGCGGGCGACGTCGGGGTCGGTCCGGACGGCGTCGACGTGGCCGGCGAAGCGGTCAGCGTCGAGCACCTCGTGGTTGAGGACCCCGGCCACGGCTCCGACGAGCAGCAGAAGGGTTCCGATGCACAGCGCGGCGATCCGCGCGAGCCGGAGCACGAGCCCAGGGTGTCGTCAGCCGCGCAGGACGCGCAACCGATCGGGAGCGACGTACGGTCAGGCGACGACCGACTCGGTCGGCACCTCGGCGACCGGATCAACCCCCGCGTCAGCGATCGAGGTGGACGCCGCGAGCGCGGCGCGGAGCCGTCGCTGCGAGGCCGCGACCAGCCCGAGCGCCAGGGCCATCGCCGTCACTGTCACGGCGAACGCCGCGGTGTAGCCGTGGTGGTCGGCCAGCCGGCCGGCGACCGAGGATCCGACGGCGTAGCCGAGGCCGGTCGCGCTGGCCAGCACGGTCATCGCCGTGGCCACCCGGGCCGGGGCCACGACCCGCTCCGCGATCGTGAAGACGCCGATCATGAACGGAGCGACCGCGCAGCCGAGGACGGCGACCACCGGGACCAGCGTCGTCAGCCCGTCGACGAGCAGCAGCGGCGTCGACAGCAGCAGCAG
Organism: Nocardioides sp. CER19; assembly: GCF_029846275.1. Classification (GTDB taxonomy): domain Bacteria; phylum Actinomycetota; class Actinomycetes; order Propionibacteriales; family Nocardioidaceae; genus Nocardioides. The sequence continues at coordinate 344,490 of NZ_JARVWS010000001.1, read as the reverse complement.
CGCGGTCGCGGCGACGAGGATGCGGCGCTCCAGGCTGATCCGGTCGGGGATGAACGCGGTGGCGACGCCCGCCAGCGCACTGCCGACCCCGAGCGTGGCGTGTACGAAGCCCGCGATGCCGGGCTGGCCGGCGTCGGTGGCCAGCACGGTGGTGCCGGTCTGCGTCGCGCCGAAGAGCGAGCCGATGAGCAGCTGCGCGACCGCCAGCACGACGAGCACCGGCGTGACCAGCCGCCCGACGTGTGCGGAGGCGGCGCCATCGCGCTCGGTTCGCGCGGTGCGGTGCAGCGCGAACGCCGTCCCGAACACGGCCAGCAGACCGGCCGCCGTCAGCAGGGCCCCGCCGGGCGAGATCACCACCACGCCGAACCCGATCAGGGCCGGCCCGATCGCGAAGGAGGCCTCGTCGGCGGCACCCTCGTAGGAGAAGGCGATGTCGACGAGACGGCGCTGCTGGGACCCGGTGTGTGCGGTGATCGGGCGCCAGCGCACCCGCGCGAGCGGGCCGACCTGCGGCATCGCCAGACCGGCCAGGGCGGCGACCCCGACGACCGCTGCGTTGGCGGCACCGGCGTGGACGAGCGCGACGAGCGCCGTGATCGCGACCGCGCCTGCCAGGGACTGGACGAGCACGACGTGGCGCTGACCGAGCCGGTCGGCGAGCGAGCCGGCGATCGGTGCACCGAGGGCGTTCGCGACGGCCAGCGCGCCGGCGGACAGCCCGCCCAGGCCATAGCTGCCGGTCGACTCGGAGACGAGGAGCAGGGTGCCGAGCTGGCTCATCGCCAGGGGCAGCCGGGCGAGGAATGCGACCAGGACGTACGTCGTCCCGGTCAGCGCGAAGAGCCGTCGATAGGTGGCGAGGGGTGACACGGGGGTGGCCTTTCGGGTGCGTCTGAGCGACGCGCCGAACCCACCTCCAAGACGCGTGAAACCCTCTACTGCTCCTATCGTAAAAGGCGGCCCGTCCGGCCGCCTATTCGCCGACCGCCGCGCCGGGCGCGCCCGTCGCGGTCGGCGCGATGCAACCACCTTCGGGCGCCGCGTCGATCGGTGTGACAGGATCGTTGCAGGCTTCCGCCTTCGGTCGGAGCTGGCCTCAGCAGCGGGGCTGGAGAAGTGGCTGGCGTCGAAGGAGGTATCCGATGACGCCGGAGGAGCATGGACGAGGTCGCGACGACGGGAGCACGGGCGTGTTCACGTCGAACGGCCGGACGGAGCGGCCCGCCGCGAGCGGCGCGACGCGGCTGAGCCGTCACGCCCGGATCCCCGCGCTGGACGGCCTCGCCGCACTGGCGACACGTGTCATCGGCGTGGCCTCGGCACGGGTGTCGCCGGCCGGCGACGTCTCCACGGTCATCGGCTCCGCGGGTCTGGAGGGTCCGCAGGCGGCGGCCGAGTCGCTGTGCTCGCTGGTCGCGGCCACAGGGCAGCTGGTGCGGATCGAGGACGCGGTCGCCGACGATCGGCTGGACCACCTCCCCCCGGCCGCCCGGCAGGCCGTCCGTTCCTACCTCGGAGTCCCGCTCGACACCGCCGGGGTCGTCCTCGGCGTGCTGTGCGTCTACGAGCCGGTGCCGCGACACTGGACCGACGACGACGTGATGCTCCTGACGTCGCTGGCCCACTCCGCCGCGATCGAGCTCGAGCTGGCGGCCGTGGAGCAGGACGAGCGCACCCTGTGGCAGCTCGCCGTCGACGCCGGTGAGGTCGGCGCCTTCGACTGGGACCTCGTCACGGGAGAGCTGCGCTGGGACGAGCGGCTCCTGGAGCTCTTCGGACTCGATCACGCGACGTTCGGTGGCACCATCGAGGCGTTCAAGGAGTCGGTCCACCCGGAGGACCGGGACCGGGTGACGGAGGCGCTGACCGAGGCGGTCAAGAACGTCGGCGCCTACGCCGCCGAGTACCGCGTCCTCCTTCCCGACGGAGAGCTGCGCTGGATCGCGGCCCGCGGTCGAGCGGTCGCCGGCCCCGATGGTCGTGCGGTCCGGCTCCTGGGGGCGGCCTCCGACACGACGGCCGTCCGTGCCGAGGAGACACGGGTCGCCCGCGTCCTGGAGTCGATGCCGTCGGCGTTCTTCAGCCTCGACCGTTCGTGGCACTTCACCTACGCCAACGGCGAGGCGAAGCGGCTGCTGGGCGGCATCGGCGCCGACATCGTCGGCGGTGACATCTGGCAGCTCTTCCCGGCCGCGGTGGGCAGCGAGTTCGAGCGGCAGTACCGGCACGCGATGGAGACCAACGAACCCGTCACCTTCGAGGCCTACTACCCCCCGCCGCTGGACGCCTACTACGAGGTGCGTGGCTGGCCGACGCCCGACGGGCTGTCGGTCTACTTCCTCGACGTCACGGCCCATCACCAAGCGCAGGAGACCCTCGCCCGGGCCAGCCGCCGGTCCCGGCTGTCGGCGGAGGTCGCCGCCGCTCTGGCCGAGACCTGGGACGCCGATGCGGCCGTCGCCCGGCTCGCGCAGCTGCTCGTCCCCGAGCTGGGGCAGTGGTGCATCGTGACCCTGACCGACCGCGGGGAGATCTCCCCGGTCGACTGGCGCCGCGGGCTCCGCGATGTCGGCTGGTGGCACGCCGACCCGGCGGCCAGCCCGCTGGTGCGGCGCTACAGCGAGAAGCGCCTGGGCGCGCTCACCGACGACTCCTTCTTCGCGCGGGCGCTCCACGACTCGGCCCCCGTCGTGGTGGCCCAGAACGCCGCCGACGCCGTGGCGTCGGTCCTCCGGGACGGCGAGGCGCGCGACCTGCTTCTGCGGCTCGACCCCGGCGCCGTCCTCTGCATCCCGATGCGGGCGCGCGGACGGACCCTCGGCGTGCTCTCCGTGTTCCGCGGTCGCTCGCAGCCGTCGTTCTCCGCCGAGGACGTCGCCGTCGCGCGGGAGGTGGGCGACCGTGCCGGCCTCGCGCTCGACAACGCGCGGCTCTACGCCGAGCAGCGCGACCTGGCCGAGCAGCTGCAGCGCAGCATGATGACCGCTCCGCCCGAGCCCGACCACCTCCACGTCGCGGTGCGCTACGAGCCCGCCGCGGAGGTCGCCCAGGTCGGCGGCGACTGGTACGACGCCTTCGTCCAGGGCGATGCCACGGTGGTGGTCATCGGCGACGTCATCGGTCACGACACCGCCGCGGCCGCCGCCATGGGCCAGCTCCGCAACATCCTGCGTGGCGTCGCGGTGGCCACGCACTCGTCGCCGGCCGAGCTGCTTCGCCAGGTCGACACGGCGATGTCGGAGCTGCTCATCGAGATCACCGCCACCGTCGTGGTCGCCCGGCTCGAGCAGACGCCGGAGGAGCGTCAGGAGGGGCTCACCCGGCTGCGCTGGGCGAACGCCGGACACCCGCCTCCCGTGGTCGTCTGCCCGACCGCGGACGGTGGCGGACCGCTGGCCGAGGTCCTGTGGGGGTCCGCGCCGAACCTGCTGCTCGGCCTGGAACCGAGCGTCGAACGCGACGAGAACGTCGTGACGCTGCGGCGCGGGAGCACCCTGCTCTTCTACACGGACGGTCTGGTCGAGCGTCGGGGCGAGCTCATCGACCGCGGGATCGAGCGGCTGTCCGCAGTCCTCACCGAGCTCATCGCCGCCGGCCTTCCCCTCGAGGAGCTCTGCGACGAGCTCCTGCGCCGCATGCTGCCCGACAAGCCCGACGACGACGTCGCACTGGTCGCGGTTCGTCTGCACGAGGAGGACTGACCGCTCGCCGAGCGGACCCCTACATCGCGGCAGCGGCGTCCTGGACCGAGCTGAAGACGCGGATCACGTGGGCCAGGCCCGTCATGCTGAGCAGGTGGGTGACGATGCCCTCGTGGCAGACGACGGCGAACGCCCCGCGGAAGGTCCTCGCCTGTCGGTGGGTCCTGACGAGCAGACCGAGTCCGGCGGAGTCCATGAAGTCCAGGGCGGTCAGGTCGACGACGAGTCGGGGGGCGCCGTCGATGAGCAGGTCGTCCAGCACGGTGCGTACGCCGCCCGTCGTCGACACGTCCAGCTCGCCGGTGAGCCGTACGACGGTGAGGTCTCCGTCCTGCTCGACATCCACCGACAGCGCTCGCTCAGAGGTCACGCCGTTCACTCCCAGGTTCGAGAACGAAGTTCCATCGCGTCCGGATCGGCGGCATCGCCGATCGCCGGTTCGGGCCCGGTCACGCCCCTCGGTTCCCGCGCGGCATCGCCTTTACTCCCGGCCGGGCGGGCGAGGCATCACCCCGGTGCCGACCCCTAGGCTGGAGCAGGACCCGGGAGAGCCCGCCCAGCACGCGCTCCACGCCTCAGGAGTGGATTCCATGACGACACGCGCCCCGTCCTCCGTCGACGACACGCCCACGACCCGCGCGGGTTGGCTACCGCTGGTCGTCATCGTCCTCGCCCAGCTCCAGATGGCGATGAACATCAGCGTCCTGCCGGTCTCGCTGGGGCCGATCTCAGAGGACCTGGACGCACCTGTGACGGCGACGGCGACGGCGCTCCTCCTCTACTCGCTGTTCGTCGCCGCCTTCGTCATGCCGGGGGCGAAGATCGGCAAGCTCCTCGGCGAGCGTCGCGTGCTGCAGGTGGGCGTCGTCGCGCACGGCGTCTCGATGGCGCTGATGGCGACCAGCACCAGCGCCGTCACGATGAACATCGCCCAGGCGATCGCCGGGGTCACGGCCGCTGCCCTCGTCCCCACCCTGGTGGTGCTCATCGCCGCGAACTACCACGGCCGGCAGCAGGCGACGGCGCTCGGAGTGCTGGCCGGCATCCCCGCGGTCGCCAGCGCCGTCACGTTCGTCCTGGCCGGGTTCCTCGCCACTGCGTTCAGCTGGCGCTACTCGTTCTGGCTGATCGTCGCGCTGGCGGTCGTCGTCCTCCTCCTGAGCTTCCGGCTGAGCCCCGTCCCGCGTCAGCCCGGCATCACGATCGATCGCTTCGGCGTCGTCCTCTCCGCCGGCGCGATCGCGCTCATCCTGGTCGGCTTCAACAACATCCAGACCTGGGGTCCGCTCGTGGCCAGGAGCGGGGCGCCGTTCTCGGTGCTGCGGCTGTCGCCCGCGCCGATGTTCATCCTCGTGGGCATCGTGCTCGGGCAGGCGTTCTTCGCGTGGTCCCACCGGCGGGTGGGCGCCGGGAGGCAGCCGCTGCTCGCGATGGAGGTGCTCGACAGCAAGGAGGAGCGCAGCGCCGTCGTCGCGTTCCTCGTCGCCGGCAGCCTCGGCCTCGCGGTGGGCTTCCTGATCCCGCTCTACGTCCAGATCGTCCAGGGCCGTACGCCGCTGGCGTCGGCGGTGGCGATCCTCCCGTACGCCGTCGCGATCGCCGCGGCCGGCGTCCTGTCGGTGCGCCTCTACGGCCTGGTCTCTCCCCGAAGGCTCGGGATCGCCGCGTTCGTGCTGATCGCCGTCGGCCTGACCGTGGCCGCCTACACGGTCGGCAGCGACAGCACCGTCGCCGTCATCCTGGGCCTGCTCCTGGTCGGGGTCGGCGAGGGCACCCTGCTCACGCTGTTGTTCAACGTCCTCGTCTCGGCGTCCCCCAAGCGGCTCGCCGGCGACGTGGGCGCGCTGCGCGGCGTGGCCAACAACGTCTCGAACGCGCTGGGCGCGGCGTTCTCGAGCGTCGTGGCCGTGGGGCTGCTGGGCGTGTTCCTCACCATGGGCTTCAGCCGGACCGATCTCCCGCGCGAGCTCACTCCCCAAGCCCGCCTCGGCGACGTCGACTTCGTCACCGGCCACGACTTCAGGACCGTCCTCGCCGCGACCGGTGCGACGCCGGCGCAGGTGGAGGAGGCGGTGGCGGTCAACGAGGACGCCATGCGCCGCGCCGTCCAGGCATCGTTCCTCATCGTCGCGGGGATCTCGCTGCTGTCGATCTTCCCGGCGTCGAGGCTGCCGCGGTACGTGCCGGACGAGCTGTCGGCCGACGACATCACGCGCGAGTCGGGACCCGGCGGTCCTCCTGCGACGGCCGACGAGGAAGCCCTCGAGTGACCGCCGCAGGACGGGGCGTCAGGCCACGGCCTTCGCCTTGAGCGAGGCGAACTCGTTCTCCGAGATGATCCCGCTGTCGAGCAGCCGCTTGGCCTCCGCGATCTCCTCGGCGGGGGACTTCGCCGTGCGCGCGACGTTCTGGATGTACTTGTCCTGCTCGGCCTTCATGTCCGCGGCGGCCGTGATCTGCCGCTGGGTCATGCTCCGTCCACGGGCGATGAGGTAGATCAGCGCGCCCAGCCACGGGATGAGGATCAGCAGGACCACCCAGCCGGCCTTCGCCCACCCGCTGAGCGTGCGGTCGCCGAACAGGTCGAACAGGCAGCGGAACCAGATGAAGAGAGCGGTGATCCAGATGAAGAACCAGAAGCTCCACAGCAGGACGTCCCAGAAGTCGTTCGTGATGTTGTCCATGTCGGCAGGTCCTCTCGACGGCCACCGGGCGGTGGGCAACACGTTCCCAGCGGCGGCCGTCGGCCTCGTTCCCCCGATCCGGGTGAACTGAGGGACACCGAGGGTGATCCGTCCGCCGGGCAAGGCTGCCGCAACCCTCGACCGGGTCCGTCTCGAAGCGTAGATTCACAAGTCTCAGGGCGAACGGGCGACGGCTCGGCAGCCGCCCTGGGGCTGGCTCGGCGTAGGGGGAGCCGCGATGTCACTGGTTGAGGGTCCTGTCGTCCTGACGGGTCGTCCGAGCCGCCGTGAGCGGCGGAGACAGCGGCGTGCGCTCCGCGAGCGCGACCGGGCCAGCGCCAAGCTGGCCGAGCTGTTCCGCATCGACGCGCTGCTCACCGACGCCGCCCACGTGGTCGAGCGCGGGTGGCTGCAGAACGGGTGGTTCACCTACGTCGACGACGGGGGTGTGCGGGTGCTCGTCACCGGCTGCTCGCCGCGGATCGCGCGCCGGCTGTCGCCGGAGCAGGTCACGGCGACGTGCCTGGTCGGCGCGATCGTGCACGCTGCCGGCGGCCCGTCGGAGGCCAGCAGCCAGCTCGTCCAGCGGTCGATCGACCTGACCTGGCACGCCACGTTCCGCGGCGCCCGGGAACGAGTCCGGTGGTGCCCCTCGTCGACCGAGCGGGCCGGCCACGTGATGGATCTCGTCCGCTGGAACGACAGCCCCGGACGTACGCCGGGCGAGGTGGTCGCCCTGCTCGCCAGGGCCCGCGCGCTCGGTCGTGCCGAGGGCGAGCGCACGCGGGCGGGACTGCCCACCGGCTGACCGGCACGACGGCTAGCGCCGATAGACACCGACGAGGACGCCGTACGTCGGCTCGGCCGGTCCGGCGGGGACCAGCTCGTTGACCACGCGGTCGAGATGCTCGGCCACCGCCTGGGCCTGGCGGCGGGTGAGCCGGATCGTGCGGTGGTTGAGCAACGGGTCCACGGCGCCGACGACCTCGTCGGCGATCGAGGCGAACATCGCCCGGGTCGCGTCCTGGTCACCGTCGACGCTGAGCCGGCGAGCGGTCTTCACGTAGTACTGCTCCGTCCCGCCGCGGACGGTCCGGGTGCGGTCCGGCCGCAGCAGCCCGACGTCGACGAGCACCTTGACGTGGTGCGCCACGTTGCCCTTGTTGATGCGCAGGCGGGAGGTGAGCTGGCTGACCGTCGCACCGTCGCTGTCGGTCGCGCGCCAGATGAGGTGCCGAGTGGGGTGGCCCAGCGCCCGCCGCTGGGCGGGAGTGGTGCGCGTGATCGCCTCGTCCATGGATCAAGCGTCAAGAGGGTTTGACGCTTCGTCAAGCGCCACGGTCGACTACCCGCATGCTGATCACCCGGATCCAGGACCTCGTCCGCACCCACTACGTCTTCCCCGACGTGGCGGTCGCCATCGCCGAGTCGCTCGACGACCTCGCCGTCGCCGGCCTCGACGAGCCCGAGCTCGCCCAGGAGCTCACGACCGCCCTGCAGTCGGTCAACGGCGACCGGCACCTGCGGGTCCGGCACTACCCGGACGGCGTACCCCCGGAGCAGGACGAGGACGACGTGCGCGCACACTTCGCCGAGCGGGCCCGGCACGACGGGCCTGCCATCACGGAGGTACGCCGCCTCGACGGCAACGTCGGCCTGCTGAAGATCGGCCCGGTCATCCTGCCGCCCGAGTTCGTTCGCCCGGCCGCTGCTGCCGCGTTCACGCTGCTGGACGGCGTACGCCGGCTCGTCATCGACCTGCGCGACTGCGTGGGCGGCGTACCCGAGTCCGTGGCCCTGCTGGTCAGCCACCTCCTCGGCGACGCGCCGGTGCACCTGGTGGATCTCATCCACCGCGACGGCTCGGTCGAGCGGTCGTCGACCACCCCTGCTGTCGCGCCGCGACTGCCCGACGTGCCCGTCGTCGTCCTCACCAGCAGCCGCACCTTCAGCGGCGGCGAGGAGCTCGCCTACGACCTGCAGGCCTTGGGCCGCGCCGTCGTCGTCGGGGAGGCGACCGCGGGCGGCGCCCACCCCCGCGAGGCCTTCGACCTGACCGCCCGGCTGCAGCTCCACGTCCCGGTCGCGCGATCGGTGCACGCCGTCACCGGCACCAACTGGGAGGGCGTCGGCGTCGTTCCCGACCACTCCTGTCCCGCCGAGCGGGCGCTCGAGGTCGCGCTCGCGCTGTGAGCTCGCACCGACCGTGAGGCCCAGGTGGAAGGAGGCCCGCGCAGGAGTCGGGCTTGACAACCTAAGGAAGTGACTGTTCACTTACATACGTGAACACCTCATCGACCCGGCTCCGGTCCACCGCCGACGAGCGCCGTACGGGCGTCCTGCCGCAGGCGTTGCGGGTCTTCGCCAAGACCGGCTACCACGCCACTCCGGTCAGTGACGTAGCGACGGCGGCAGGCATCTCGCAGGGCTACGTCATCCGACTGTTCGGGACCAAGCTCGAGCTGTTCGTGGCCGTCGTGGACGCCTGCTTCGAGCGGATCGCCGAGGCGTTGGACGCCGGCTCCGAGCACGTGCGAGGTGGCGAGCCGCAGGAGGTGCTCGATGCGATGAGTGACGCCTACGTCGAGCTCATCGCGGACCGGGACCTGCTGATGCTGCAGGTGCACGCGCAGAGCGCCGCCGACATCGCGGAGGTCCGTGACGCCATTCGACGGGGGATGGCCCGCGTCACCCAACTGGTCAGCGACCGCTCCCACGCCGCACCCGAACAGGTGCAGCGGTTCATCGCCTACGGCCAGCTGTGCCACCTCATCGTCACCGCCGAGCTCGACCAGATCGACCGGCCCTGGGCGCGCACGCTGACCCAAGGCATCCGCCACCTCGAGCCGCTGACCACCAAGGCCGGGGAGGAGGTGAAGTCATGACCCACCGCCGACTGCGCTGGGGCGCCGTTGCCGCCCTGCTCGTCCTGGCCGTCACCCTCTTCAGCGCCTGGAACTGACGAGCACCCCCCAGCACCGAAGCCGCCCACCCTCGACCGTCGGGCCACAACTCGGGCCACCCGCATGGTGGCCCTCTCTTCGACCCCGTCAAGTAAGTGACCGTTTACATACATCAGGAGAATCCCATGTCCGCCACGACCGAGCTCACCTTGTGGCGCATCAGCGTCTGGTCGCTCTCGATCCTCATCTTCCTCATGGCCTCCCTTTGGGACTGAGCACCCGGCCCACCGACTGCCCTCCCTGCCCTCACGACCGCTGACTCGCGAACTCACTGACCTGCTGACACTGCAAAGGAACCTGACATGTCCCTCACCGCCAACGCCCCGGGAGCGATCGCCGCCCCCGCCCGTGCCGACCGGCGCGCCTGGACCGGCCTCGGCCTGCTCGCCGCCGCCCAGTTCATGGTCGTGCTCGACGCCTCCATCGTGAACATCGCCCTGCCCGACATGGGCCGCGACCTCTCCCTCACCGCCAGCGGCCTGGCCTGGGTCATCACCGCCTACGTCATCGCCTTCGGCGGCCTCCTGCCGCTCGGCGGGCGGCTGGCGGACCTGCTCGGCTGCCGCCGGCTCTTCATCAGCGGCGTCGGCCTGTTCACCGTCGCCTCCCTGGCCGCTGGACTCGCCCCCACCGGCGCCCTCCTGATCGGCACCCGCGCCGTGCAGGGCGTCGGCGCGGCCCTGCTCGCCCCGGCCGCGCTCTCCTTGGTCACCAGCCTGTTCGCCGAGGGCGCCGAGCGGACCAAGGCACTCGCGATCTGGGGAGCCGTGGCCGCAGGAGGTGGCGCCGCCGGCGTACTCCTCGGCGGCCTGCTCACCGGTGGCTTCGGCTGGCGCTCGGTGTTCCTCATCAACATCCCGGTCGGCATCACGGTCCTCGCGCTGATCCGCCGCTACGTCGACGAGGTCGCCCGCCCTGCGGGCCGCCTCACCCTGGCCCGCTTCGACCTGCCCGGCGCCATCACCGTGACCGGCGGCCTCGCCACCCTCGTGACGGCGCTCTCCCAGGGTGACTCCTGGGGTTGGACCTCGGCCTCGGTCATCGGCCTGTTCGCCGCCAGCGCCGTCCTCCTCACCGCCTTCCTCGCCATCGAGCGTCGCAGCACCCACGCCCTCGTCCCGATGCGCCTCTTCGCCCTGCGCACCGTCAGCGCCGGCAACACCGTCATGATGCTGGTCGGTGCCGCCATGCTCGGCCTGTTCTACTTCCTCTCCCTCTACGAGCAGCTCGTCCTCGGCTACGGCGCCGTCACCGCCGGTCTCTCCCAGCTCCCGCTCGCCCTCGCCCTCATCGCCGCCGCCGGCCTCGCCGCACCGCTGATGGAGCGGTTCGGAACCCGCACGGTGCTGGCCGGTGCCCTGGTCGTGTTCGCCGCCGGCCTGGGCTGGTTCTCCCTGGCCGGTCCCGACGGCACCTTCCTGATCGACATCCTCGGCCCCTCCCTGCTCGTCGGCATCGGACTGGGGCGGCTTTCGTGCCGGTCACCTCGCTCGCCGTCGCCGGCGTCCCCGCCACCGACAACGGCGTCGCCGGCGGCCTGGTCAACACCAGCCAGCAGATCGGCGGCGCGATCGGCCTGGCCGCCCTGGCTGCCCTCGCCAACAACCGCACCGGCTCCTCGCTGGCGACCGGGCACGGCGTCCTCACCGCCATGACCGACGGCTACACCACCGCCTTCCTCGGCACCGCCGGGATCGCGCTCCTCGCCGCAGCGGTCACCCTCACCGCCGTACGCCGCAGCGACCGCGTGGAGGCCGTCGCACCCACCCACTAACCCCAGCACCTACCCGGCCCCGACCCACCCACCCATCTGCCCGCCTCGGCGCCAGCGCACCACTGCGCTGGCGCCGAGGACCTGGCCGCCTACCTCACCCAGACCAAGGAGAAGACCATGGAGATCACGACCAGCCCCACCAAGCGCCGCGTCCGGCACCCGTTCCGCCGCACCGTCCTCGCCGGCGCCGCCGTGCCCACGCTCATCGCCGGAGAGTTCGCCATGATGGCGATCGTCCCGGTCGCCATCGCGACCGTGACGACCTGGCGCGACCCCGGCCTGCGCAAGCTTCGGCCCTGGGCCGCCGGACTCGCCACGCTCTACACGGTGCCGCTCCTCATGTGGGCCGTCGGCCCCGACCGAGCCCCCAGCCTGTCCAAGGACATGCACCCAGCCATCGCCGTCGTCGTATCCCTCGCCGGAGCGGTCTTCGCAGTCCGCGCCTACCGGCTGAAGCAGGAGACGCTCGGCGATTAGCGGACCGCGGACAGGCGCGCTGGCCCTACCGACCACGTGGAGACCTCCGCACCAAGGCATCGGCAACCCGACCGCTGCCTCGGTCCGGAGGTCCTCGCGTCGGCACCGAGCACCGCGACAACCGACGGACGAGTGTCCTCAGTGCGCCATGTCGACGAACCGGCTGTAGTGACCCTGGAACGCCACGACGATGTCGCGGGTCGGCCCGTTGCGGTGCTTGGCCACGATGACGTCGGCCTCGCCGGGGCGGGTCGACTCCTTCTCGTAGACGTCGTCACGGTGCAGCAGGATGACCATGTCGGCGTCCTGCTCGAGCGAGCCGGACTCACGCAGGTCGGAGACCATCGGCCGCTTGTCGGCGCGCTGCTCGGAGCCACGGTTGAGCTGCGAGAGCGTGACGATCGGGACCTCCAGCTCCTTGGCGAGGAGCTTGATCTGGCGGGAGAACTCCGAGACCTCGAGCTGGCGCGACTCGACCTTCTTGCCCGAGCTCATCAGCTGGAGGTAGTCGAGCACGATCAGCTTGAGGTCGTGCTTCTGCTTGAGCCGGCGCGCCTTCGAGCGGATCTCCATCATCGTCATGTTGGGCGAGTCGTCGATGAACATCGGCGCCGAGGAGACCTCGCCCATCTTGCGGGCGAGCTTGTTCCAGTCGTCGTCGGTCATGTTGCCGTTGCGGATGTGGTTGAGCGGGACCTTCGCCTCGGCGCTGAGCAGACGCATGGTGATCTCCGCGCGACCCATCTCCAGGCTGAAGAAGACGCTGGTCATGTTGTTGTGGATCGACGCCGCGCGGCAGAAGTCGAGGGCGAGCGTCGACTTACCCATCGCGGGACGCGCCGCGACGATGATCATCTGGCCGCCGTGGAAGCCATTGGTGAGCTCGTCGAGGTCGGCGAAGCCGGTCGGTACGCCGTAGATGCCGGCCTCACGGTTGGAGATGGCCTCGATCTCGTCGAGGACGCCGCCCATGATGTCGCTCAGCGGGGCGTAGTCCTCCGTGGAGCGCTTGTCGGTGAGCTTGAAGACCTCGGCCTGGGCCTCGTCGACGATGTCGTCGACGTCGCCCTCGCCGGCGTAGCCGATCTGCACGATCTTCGTGCCGGCCTCGACCAGGCGGCGCAGGGTCGCCTTCTCCTTGACGATCTCGGCGTAGAACGCCGCGTTGGAGGCGATCGGCACGTTGGCGGCCAGCGTGTGGAGGTAAGGCGCGCCACCGATCTTCTGCAGCTCGCCCCGGCGCTGCAGCTCGGCGGCCACGGTGACCATGTCGACGGGCTCGTTGCGGCCGTAGAGGTCGATGACGACGTCGAAGATCGTCTCGTGGGCCGGGCGGTAGAAGTCGACCCCGCGGATCGCCTCGGTCACGTCGGCGATGGCGTCCTTGGAGATCAGCATCGCCCCGAGCACCGACTGCTCGGCGGCCATGTCCTGCGGCGGGGTCCGGTCGACCGGCGAGGAGCTCCGGCGCTCACCGGGCTCGTAGGCGACCGGGCCGTCGCCCCAGTCGTCGTAGGGGGGCTCCGGAGCGTCCCGGGAGTCGGACTGCGCCACGCTCACTGCTTGCTCCTCCGCGTTCCTCGCGACGACTCGACCCACTGCCCAGCACGCTAGCCGCGACCCACCGACAGCCGTCGCAAGCGCGCCCCGACACCCCTGTGCGAGGTCCCGCCCGGGTGTGGCGACGTGTCACCGTAGGTCTCGTGGGGACCGCTGGGAAATCGGTTTGTCCACAGGGGGGTGTGAATAACCCGGTGAAGCCCGTGGACGACACGCGGTGAGATGTGCACGGGCTGGGGAGACGGCTGTGGACCACGCTCCCACATCCCTCTCAAATCGCGGGCTGACCTGCGGAAACGCTTTCCTCCGGATGTGGAGCAGAAATACTTTCGACGTGATCCAGTTCACTTTCCGGCCATGTGCCGGTTTCGTGCCCGTTTGTCGACAAAGTGGCGAGGACCGTCCTGGGACCCCAGTTATCCCCCGGTTATCCACCGGTCCGATCGGGCCCCCTATCCTGCTCTGAATGGACCGCACCCACGACCGCGAGATCGTGCGGTTGGCGGTCCCCGCCTTCCTCGCCCTCGTCGCCGAACCACTGTTCCTGCTCGTCGACTCGGCGATCGTCGGTCACCTCGGGACGGCCCAGCTCGCCGGGCTGGGGGTCGCCGGCGCGGTCCTCCAGACGATCGTCGGCATCTGCGTCTTCTTGGCCTACGGAACGACCGCCAGCGTCGCCCGCCGGCTCGGGGCCGGCGACCTGCGCGGCGCGGTCGCGCAGGGCGTCGACGGGCTGTGGCTGGCGGTCATCATCGGCGTCCTCGTCACGATCCCGTGCCTGCTCGCTGCTCCGACGTTGGTCCGCGCGGTGGGGGCCCACGGCGTGGTGGTGGACCAGGGGACGACATACCTGCGGATCGCCGTCCTCGGCGTCACGCCGCTCCTGGTGATGCTCGCCGCGACCGGCGTGCTGCGCGGCCTGCAGGACACGCGTACGCCGCTCGTGGTCGCCGTCGGCGGCAACGCGATCAATGTCGTGCTCAACCTGCTGCTCGTCTACGGCGTCGGCTCGTTCGACGGCTGGGGCATCGCCGGCTCGGCGACCGGCTCGGTGATCGCCCAGGCGCTCTCCGCCGCGACGCTCGCGGGCGTCGTGGTCCGCGGCGCCCGGCGGCACCGGGCACCGCTGCGACCCGACCTCGCCGGGATCCGCCAGGCTGCGCGGGCGGGCGTCGCGCTGGTGGTCCGCACCCTGACGTTGCGGGCCGCGCTCCTGGTGACGACGTACGCCGTCACGCTGATCTCACGCTCCGACCAGGACGCCCAGCTCGCCGCCCACCAGATCGCCTTCACGATCTGGACGTTCCTGGCGTTCGTGCTCGACGCGATCGCCATCGCCGCGCAGGCCCTCACCGGGCGCTCGCTCGGCGCGGGCGACGTCGACGGCACCCGCTCGATCACCGCGCGGATGGTCTGGTGGGGCGTGGTGTCCGGCGTGGTGACCGGCGTGCTGCTCATCGCCGCCAGCCCGTTCATCGGGGCGCTGTTCACCGGCGACCCGGACGTGCGGCACCTGCTGGTGCCGGTGCTGGTCGTCGTCGCCGTGGGGCAGCCGATCTGCGGGATCGTCTTCGTGCTCGACGGCGTGCTCATCGGGGCAGGCGACGGCCGCTACCTGGCCTACGGCGGGCTGGTCACGCTGGCCGTCTACGCACCCGTCGTGCTGCTTCTCCACCCGAGCCTGGTCGCGGTGTGGCTCGTGTTCTCGGCGCTCTTCATGGGCGCGCGGCTGGTCGTGGTGGTGCATCGCGCTCGGGGAAACTCCTGGCTCGTGGTCGGTGCTCCGGCCTAGCGTCGGCACATGACGTCCGACAAGGAAGCCCTTCTGCTCTATCTGCGCGCCGCCCGCGAGGCGGTCCTCTGGAAGACGGAGGGCCTCTCCGAGCGCGACCTGCGCCTCCCGCGCACGCCGACCGGCACCAGCCTCATCGGCATCGTCAAGCACTGCCTCAACATCGAGGCGGGCTACTTCGGCCCGACGTTCGGTCGACGGGTCCCGATGGCCGATGAGCTGGTCCCGTTCTCGGCCTACGAGTCCGACCCGCAGGTCGACTGGTACGCCACCGAGTCCGAGACCGCGGCCGGCCTCATCGACCTCTACCGGCGCGTCGGCGACTACGTCGACGCCACCGTCGAGGAGCTGCCGCTCGACTCACGCGGCCGGGTCCCGTGGTGGCCGCCGGATCGCGGCGAGGTCACCCTGCACCGGATCATCCTCCACGTCATCGAGGACGTCGCCCGGCATGCCGGCCATGCCGACATCCTGCGCGAGGAGATCGACGGCGCCGCGGGGATGAACGTCCGCAACAGCAACGTCCCCGGCGACATCGACTGGCCGGCGTACGTCGCCCGGCTGACCGCGATCGCCGAGCGGTACTGATCGCCGGCTCGTCGCTGGGCGTCCTGCGGCGGTACGCCATCAACCGAATCCCCCCACGGAGACGGTTCACCACTCACCCCCCGCCCGCCGGAGGAACGGGCCGAGAAATGCCGAACGGGGCCGGCCCCGAAGGGCCGACCCCGTCCGAGTGACTCGAACGTCAGGCAGGAACGACGTTGAGGGCCACCGAAGCGGACACCTCGTCGTGCAGCCGGACCGAGACCTGGTGCGCGCCGAGGGACTTGATCGGGTTGCCGATCACCACGGTGCGCTTGTCGACCGACTCGCCAGCGGCGGCGGAGAGGGCCTCGGCGACGTCACCAGCGGTGACGGAGCCGAACAGACGACCCTCCTTGCCGGCCCGGACCTTGAGCTGGACCGGAGCGGACTCGAGCTTGGTCTTGACCTCGCCGGCGTGGTCGGCGTCGCGCAGGGCGCGGGCCGCACGGGCCGACTTGATCGCCTCGACCTGCTTCTCGGCGCCACGCGTCCAACGGATCGCGTCGCCACGCGGGACGAGGTAGTTACGGGCGTAGCCGTCCTTGACCTCGACGATGTCGCCGGCGGAGCCGAGGCCGGTGACCTCCTGGGTCAGGATGATCTTGGTAGCCATGTGTCAGCTCCTCTCTCAGCGACCGGTCGAGGTGTAGGGCAGCAGGGCGACCTCACGGGCGTTCTTGACGGCGGTGGCCACGTCGCGCTGGTGCTGGACGCAGTTGCCGGTCACCCGACGCGCGCGGATCTTGCCGCGGTCGGAGATGAACTTCCGGAGCAGCGTGGCGTCCTTGTAGTCGACGCCGGTCGCCTTCTCCTTGCAGAACTGGCAAACCTTCTTCTTGGGCTTGCGAATCACTGCCTTGGCCATTGTGGTGCTTCCTCTCTAGAAGCCCGGCTTGCGCCGGAATGGTTTCGGATTCGGTTACGGGGTGTTTCTCGATCAGAACGGGGGCTCGTCGGAGCCGACCCCGGGAGCACCCCACGGGTCGTTCGCCGGAGCGGACTGCTGGCCGCCGCCGCCGTACCCGCCGCCACCGCCGCCGGCCGGAGCCGCCGGGGTCGCCCACGGGTCGTTGGTCGGAGCGGACTGCTGACCGCCGCCACCGCCGGACGGAGCGCCGCCGAAGCCACCGCTGCCACCCTGGCGGGAGGCGCGGGTCACCTTGGCGGTGGCCCAGGTGAGCGACGGGCCGATCTCGTCGACCTGCAGCTCGAAGACGGTGCGCTTCTGGCCCTCACGGTCCTCGTAGGAGCGCGACACGAGCCGCCCCTGGACGATGACGCGGGTGCCGCGGGTGAGCGACTCGGCAACGTTCTCCGCAGCCTGACGCCAGACCGAGCAGCGCAGGAACAGGGTCTCCCCGTCCTCCCAGCTGTTCGACTCGCGCTTGAAGGTGCGGGGGGTCGACGCCACCGTGAAGTTGGCGACCGCAGCGCCCGACGGCGTGAAGCGAAGCTCCGGGTCGTCGGTGAGGTTGCCGATCACGGTGATGACGGTGTCGCCTGCCATGGGTTCTCCCTAGCTCGTTCTGATCGGTGTCCGTGTGTCGGGCCCATCCTCGCGGATCGGACCGACAGTTGGACGGGGATCATCCACAGCTCACTTGCTGGGGCGGATGACCTTCGTGCGCAGGATGGACTCGTTCAGCGTCAGCTGGCGGTCGAGCTCCTTGACCGTCGCGGGCTCCGCGGTCAGCGTGACCACGGCGTAGATGCCCTCGGGGTTCTTCTTGATCTCGTACGCCAGGCGACGGCGACCCCACACGTCCACGTTGTCGACGGTTCCACCGTCGTTGCGGACCACGTTGAGGTACTTGTCGAGCGACGGAGCGACGGTGCGCTCGTCGAGGCTCGGGTCGAGAATGACCATCACTTCATAAGCACGCATAGCGATCTCCACCTCCTCTGGACTCAGCGGCCACGGTCTCTCCGTGGCAGGAGGGCTGATGCGGTTGCGCTCTCCCAGGACGGAGAGCGACGCGTCAGGTTACCAAGAGCCGTACGTCGGCCCGAAATCCTTCACCGTCCCAAGGTCCGGGCCGTCCACTCGTTGCGGAACCGCCCCTCGGGGTCGAACCGCGCGGCCAGGTCCAGGAAGTCGTCCATCCGCGGGTAGCGGGGCCTCACCACGTCGGCGCGGGCGCGGAACACCTTGCCCCAGTGCGGCCGCGCACCGAGCGGCAGCAGGACCTCCTCGAGCCGGTCGACCAGCGGGAGGACCTGCGCCGGGTGGCGCTGCCAGGTGAAGTGGAGGGCGGCCGCGTCGCCGCCGTACGCGCCGGAGAGCCAGAGGTCGTCGCCGCCGACAGTGCGCACCTCGCTGACCAGCAGCTCCGGTTCGACGAGGTGACCGATCGCCCGGACCGCGGCGAGAGCCTCGGCGAGCCGGGCGCGCGGCACGAAGTACTCCGACTGCAGCTCCTCGCCGGCGCTCGGCGTGAAGCCCATCCGGAAGTGCGGCAGCCGCTGGTGCCACGGCCCGGGTACGCCGAGCTGCTCGGTCGTGTTCTCGACCGACATGCCCGCGATCATGTGCCGCTGCTCGGGCGCCGGGTGCGTCCCGGCGAGCTCCCGCGGCGTGCCACGCTCCTTGAGCCACACCTGCCCGACGAGGTCGCCCGTCCAGCGGGTGAAGACCGAGACGGAGTACGCCGCCGCGGTGACCTCGTCGACGCGCGCGAGCAGCGCGTCCCAGGTGAGTCCCTCGAGCACCACCTGGCTGACGTCGTACGTCGGCTCCACGTCGAGCTCGAGCGTGGTGACGATCCCCAGCAGACCGAGGGCGACGACCGCCCCGGCGAAGTCGGCGTCGCCGCGCTCCAGCCGGACCTGGGAGCCCCGGCCGTCGACCAGCTCGACCGCGGCGACGGTCGACGCCAGGGACCCGACCGTGTTGCCCGACCCGTGGGTGCCGGTGGCGACGGCCCCGGCGACACTGATGTGCGGCAGCGAGGCGAGCGCCCCGAGGGCCCAGCCGGCCTCGTGCAGCGTGGTGGCGACGTCGCCGTAGCGCAGGCCGGCCGGGACGCGGGCCACCCGTCGGGCGGCGTCGATCGTGACCTCGCCCCGCAGGCCGGTGACGTCGACCAGGACTCCCGGTGAGTCGGCCAGGTCGGTGAAGGAGTGCCGGCTGCCGAGCGCGCGCAGCCGCGGCTCCGCGACGACCAGCGCGGACAGCTCGTCGAGTGACGTCGGGCGACGCAGTGCGCGGGCGGCGTACGTGTGCGAGCCGGCCCAGGTGGTCCCGACGCTCATGACAGGACGCCCGCGAGCCAGGCCGCCTGGCGCGCCTGCTGGTAGGGGCCGCCGCCCTCGTGGTCGTTGAACTCGTAGACGGCGATGTCCTTCGGTCCCCCGTAGGACCGGTAGGCCGCGAAGACGGTCGACGGTGGGCAGATCGTGTCCATGACCGCGACGGAGAACAGCGCGGGCGCCGTCGCCCGGCGGTCCAGGATCGCGCCGTCGAAGTGCGCCAGCGTGGCGAAGACGAGCTCCACCTCGTCGCGGTGCGCGGAGAGGTAGCGGCCGATCTCGGCGTACGGGTCGAGGGTCGGGAGGTCGGCGGCGCGGCGGAAGTCGCAGAGGAACGGCACGTCGGGCATGACGGCCACGACGCCCTCCGCGAGGGCGCCGGCGGCCAGGGCGATCCCGCCGCCCTGGCTGATGCCCGTGACCGCCACCCGGCGGGCATCGACCAGCTCGTGGTCGCGCAGGACGGCGACCGCGCGGACGGCGTCCACGAACACGCGACGGTAGAAGTGCGCGTCCGGGTGGCCGATGCCGCGGGTCAGGAAGCCGGGCGTGCTCGGCCCCGAGCCGTGCGGGTCACCGGTCGCCCCGGTCGTCCAGCCGCTGCCCTGGCCGCGGGTGTCCATGACCAGGTGCGCGTAGCCGGCCGCCGCCCAGAACACGTGCTCGTGGGGCATGCCGCGGCCGCCGTTGTAGCCCTGGAACTGCACGACGCCGGGCAGCCGCCCGTCGCCCCGCAGCGGCGCCGCCGGCAGGTGCAGCCACCCGTGCACCGGGTCGCCGCCGAACCCCGCGAAGGTCAGGTCGTAGGTGTCCACGGCGACCAGCCCGTTGTCGACCGGCTCGAAGCTCGCGTGGAGGGGGTACGCCGACTGCTCGGCCAGCGTCCGCGCCCAGAACGCGTCGACGTCGGGCGGCTCGGGCAGCTCCGGGTGGTACTCCCACAGCTCGGGCAGGGACAGGTCGATCCGTGGCACGGAGTGACTCTAGGTCACCCTCGCTGGTCGAGCAGCCCGCCCGTCGCTGGTCGAGCAGCCCGCGAGGAACGAGCGGGCGTATCGAGACCCTCGGTCTCGATACGCCACCTCGCTGGCGCTCGGTGGCTACTCGACCAGCGAGGCTGGGCTACTCGACCGACGAGGCGGCGCGGTCGCTACTGGAAGCGGCGCAACCTCAGGCTGTTGCCCACCACGAACACCGACGAGAAGGCCATCGCGGCGCCGGCGATCATCGGCTGGAGCAGTCCCGCCATCGCGAGCGGGATGGCCGCGACGTTGTAGGCGAACGCCCAGAACAGGTTGCCCTTGATGACCGCCAACGTCCGCCGGCTGAGCCGGATCGCGGTGGCCGCCTTGCGGAGGTCACCGCTGGTCACGGTCAGGTCCGAGGCCTCGATCGCCACGTCGGTACCGGTCCCCATCGCGATCCCGAGGTCGGCAGTCGCCAGCGCGGCGGCGTCGTTGACGCCGTCGCCGACCATCGCGACGACCCGACCCTCGTCCTGCAGCCGCTTCACCACGTCGACCTTGTCGGCGGGCAGCACCTCCGCGTGGACCTCGGCGATGCCGAGGTCGGCGGCCACCTTCTCGGCCACACCGCGGGCGTCGCCGGTGAGCAGGACCGGACGCAGTCCGAGCGAGCTCAGCTCTCGCAGGGCGTCGTACGACGTCGGCTTGATCTCGTCGGCGACGCTGATCGTGCCGCGCCGGCGGTCGTCCCAGACCACGTCGACGGCCGTGTCGCTGCTGTCGGCCGAGCGCGTCGAGACCGCCCGGGAGACGGTGACCCGGCGACCCTCGACGGTGCCCTCGACCCCGATGCCGGGGGTGGCGACGAAGTCGGTGACGGGCGGGGCGTCGCCCGCCGCCGCCACGATCGCCCGCGCGATCGGGTGCTCGGAGGCGGCCTCGACGGCCGCGGCCATCCGCAGCAGCTCCTCGGCGGAGACGCCGTCGGCCGGCCGTACGCCGGTCACCGCCATCACGCCGGTCGTGACCGTGCCGGTCTTGTCGAGCACGACCGTGTCGACCCGCCGCGTCGACTCGAGCACCTCGGGACCCTTGATGACCACGCCGAGCTGGGCGCCACGCCCGGTGCCGACCATGAGCGCGGTCGGCGTCGCCAGCCCGAGCGCGCAGGGGCACGCGATGACCAGGACGGACACGGCGGCGGTCACGGCGGCCGCAGCACCCCAGCCGGCGCCGATCCAGAAGCCGAGCGTGGCGGCGGCCAGGCCGATGACGATCGGGACGAAGACGCCCGAGACGCGGTCGGCGAGGCGCTGGACCTCGGCCTTGCCGTGCTGGGCCTCCTCGACGAGCCGGGCCATCTGCGCGAGCTGGGTGTCGGACCCGACCCGCGTGGCGCGGACGACCAGGCGGCCACCGGCGTTGACCGTCGCGCCGACCACCGCGTAACCGGGGCCGACGTCGACAGGGACCGACTCCCCGGTCAGCATCGACGCGTCGACGGCCGACGTACCGGACTCCACGACGCCGTCGGTCGC
This sequence comes from Nocardioides sp. CER19, assembly GCF_029846275.1. Taxonomy (GTDB): domain Bacteria; phylum Actinomycetota; class Actinomycetes; order Propionibacteriales; family Nocardioidaceae; genus Nocardioides. Next base: position 323,196 of record NZ_JARVWS010000001.1, on the reverse strand, counting down.
GACCTTCTCACCCGGCCGGACGACGAACAGGTCGCCGACGGCCAGCTGGTCGACCGGGATCGAGGTCTCGACGCCGCCCCGCAGCACCGACACCGACTTGGCGCCGAGCTCGAGCAGCGCCCGCAGCGCCGCCCCGGCGCGTCGCTTGGAGCGCGCCTCGGCGTAGCGGCCGGCCAGGATCAGGGTCGTGACGCCCGCGGCCGCCTCGAGGTAGATGTCCCCCGACCCGTCGGTCCGCTCGATCGCGAACGAGAACGGGTGGGTCATGCCGGGCGTCCCTGCGGTGCCCCAGAACAGCGCGTAGACCGACCAGCCGAACGCGGCGAGCGTGCCGAGCGAGACGAGGGTGTCCATCGTCGAGGTGGCGTGGCGCAGGTTCAGCCACGCCGCCCGGTGGAACGGCCAGCCGCCCCACGTCACGACCGGAGCGGCCAGCGCGAGCGAGAGCCACTGCCAGTTCGTGAACTGCAGCGCCGGCACCATCGCCATCGCCACCACCGGCACGGTGAGCACCGCGGAGACGATCAGCCGCTGGCGCAGCGGGGCGTCCCGGTCGACCGGTTCGCCGGCCGCGGTCGCCTCGGTCTGCGGCAGGCTGGCGGTGTAGCCGGCCGCCGCCACCGTGTCGACCAGCTGCTCGGGCGTCACGCCGGCGGCGTACTCGACCCGTGCCTTCTCGGTCGCGTAGTTGACGCTCGCGGTCACGCCGTCGAGCTTGTTGAGCTTGCGCTCGATGCGGTTGGCACACGAGGCGCAGGTCATCCCGCCGATCTCGAGCTCGATCGAGTGGGCGAGGTCCGAGGCGAACAGGTCAGTGGGCATGACCACCTCCTGCGGTCATCGTGAAGTGAGCGGTGCGTACGACGCCCCGGTGCTGGAAGTCGAGGTAGAGCTCGTAGGTCCCGGCGGTCGGGACCGAGGTGTGGAAGTCGAGCCCCTCGGGGTGCACGTGCAGGTAGGCGAGGTCGGAGCGGCGCAGCGCGACCAGGTGGCCGAGGGCCCCGAGGTAGGGCTCGAGCTCTCCGGTGACGTCGCGGCCGTCGAGGGTGACGCGCGGCGTGAGGACGGTGTCGTCCCCGGCGGCGAGGTCGCCGTCGAGGGTGACGGTGTAGCCGTCCACCGTCGCGCTCCGGGTGTCGGCGCGCGGGGCGGCCGGCCGGAAGTCGCCGGCCACCAGCAGGTCGGCGCCGAGCGTCATCGCCTCGCCGGCCGCGGGCTTGAAGTCGGCATAGACCCGCCACGCGCCCGGCGTCAGGTCGACGGGCGCCGACCACATGCCGTCGGCCGCCAGCGTCGGGTGGACGTGCTGGAACCCGGTCGCGTCGCGTCGTACGACGATGAGGTGGAGGCGCTTCTCGTGCTGGACGTCGTAGTCGGTGACCGGGGCGCCGTCAGGCCCCGCGATCGTGAACGAGAGCGGCACCGCGCTCCCCGGACGGGCACGGTCGGCGCCGAGGCTCAGCGTGTAGCCGTCCTGCGTCGCCGTCAGCCCGGCGGGCGTGGCGGCGGCGTGCTCGGAGTGCTCGGAGTGCTCGGAGTGCTCGGAGTGCTCGGAGTGCTCGGAGTCTCCGTGGGCGCCCTCGTCCATCGCCATGTCGTGAGCGACCGGCTCGTCGGCGGCCTCCGGGCCGAGGGCCCGGCCGACGACGGCGGCGACGCCGAACACTGCCGCGATCGCGACGACGAACGTGGCGAGCCGGACCGGCGTGCTCATGCGAGCTGGTAGCCGGCCTCCTCGACGGCGCCGCGCACGGCCTCGTCGAGGATCGGCTGCTCGGAGGTGACGTTCAGCGCGCCCGTGGCCAGGTCGACGTCGACGGCGGTGACACCGGGGATGTCGGTGACCTCCTCGGTCACCGAGGCGACGCAGTGCTGGCAGGTCATGCCAATGACGGTGTAGGTCGTGGTCTCCATGTCGGGAACCATACCCCCCTAGGGTATCTGGATCAAGACTTCACCAGGCGCGCGATCGCGTCGTTCGCCTCCTTGATCTTCGCGTCGGCGTCGGAGCCCCCCTCCTTGATCGCGTCGGCGACGCAGTGGCCGATGTGCTCGTCGAGCAGGCTCAGCGCCACGGACTGGAGCGCCTTGGACGCGGCGGAGATCTGGGTCAGCACGTCGATGCAGTACTGCTCCTCCTCGACCATGCGCTGGAGGCCGCGGACCTGACCCTCGATCCGGCGCAGTCGCTTGAGGTGGTCGGCCTTGCGGTCGACGTATCCGGGGTGTGCGTGCGTCATGGTCCAAGGATACCCCTGGTGGGTACCAGAACCCCAGGTCGTGAGCGAGGAACGACGGCTCCGGCCGCAGTGTCCGTGCCGGCACCTACGCTGGGGCCATGGTGGTCATCGGAGCCCATGTCGACCAGGCCGACCCGATCGCAGAGGCGAAGGCGCGCGGCACGACCGTCGTGCAGTTCTTCCTCGGCGACCCCCAGGGCTACCAAGGCCCCGAGTTCGCGTACGCCGGCGGCGCCGAGGCGCTGCGCGCGGACGCCGAGGCCGCCGGGATCGACCTCTATGTGCACGCGCCCTACATCATCAACGTGGCGACGACGAACAACCGGATCCGGATCCCGTCGCGCAAGCTGCTCCAGCAGCACGTCGACGCGGCGGCGTCGATCGGCGCGAAGGGCCTGATCGTGCACGGCGGCCATGTCAACAAGGCCGACGACCCGGCCAAGGGGTTCGACAACTGGCGCAAGGCGGTCGAGGCGACCGACCTCAAGCTGCCCGTGCTGATCGAGAACACCGCCGGTGGCGACAACGCGATGACGCGTTATCTCGAGCGGATCGCCGGGGTCTGGGACGCCATCGCGTCGACCGAGCAGTTCGACCAGGTCGGCTTCTGCCTCGACACGTGCCACGCGCACGCGGGTGGCAACCCGCTGGAGACCATCGTCGACGACGTCCGCAAGATCACTGGTCGCATCGACCTGGTCCACGCTAACGACTCGCGCGACGACTTCGACTCCGGGGCCGACCGGCACGCCAACTTCGGAGCCGGACGGATCGATCCTGACCTGCTCGCTGCCGTCGTACGCGACGCCGGCGCTCCGGTGATCTGCGAGACGCCCGGTGGTGCGGCCGAGCACCGCGCCGACTTCGAGTGGATGAGGGAGCGGATCGCCTGACGGCTCGCTGGTCGACTGCCGCAGCCACCAGGCGAAGGCGTTTCGAGACCGTTGGCCCGGTCTCAGGGGTGGGTGACGACGCGCAACCTGCGGGTCTCGTCGCCCCGCACGCCGCCGCTACGGCGCAGCACCAGCTCCTGCACCGGGACGTCGGACCGGAACGCGAGGAAGCTGAACGACGCCCGGCCGACCGCGAGCGGCACCAGGTTGCACGGTCGCTCGACGATCTCCCAGCGTGAGACCAGGCCGGTGCCGCTGAACCTCACGTCCAGCCGGTTGCCCGCGTCGATCTCGACGACCTGGCCGGTGGCCGGGTTCCTGACGGTGAAGATCTCGATGGTGTCGGCACTGCTCTGCAGGGTGGTCATGGCTGGCTCCTCCCGGGATGGCTTTCCCCTGAGGAGCGCGTCCGACGCGCGTTGATACAGCTCAGCCGAAGCAGAGGAACGGCACCGGTGGCCGATCGGCCGTCGCCATCGGCACCGCCGCGGCGAGCGCCGCGGCCGGGTCCAGCCCCTGCGCTAGACCGCGGTGCACGGCGACCAGCGCGTCGTAGGCCGCCTGGTCGGCGACCGCCGCGGGAGACGCGACGACGCAGCGCGCGCCGGCGTGCAGCCACGCGGTCGCCATGCCGATGAGCTCCTCGCCCCAACGCACGGTGGAACGGCCGACCTCGCAGGCGCTGAGCAGCACCACGTCCGGCACGGCCGCGAGCTGGTCGATGTCGTAGCCGAACCAGAGCCCGTCATGGAGCTGGAGACCGGAGAAGAGCGGGTTCTCGGCCGAGTGCTGGCCGTGGGCAGCGACGTGGAGGACGTCGACGCCGGCCGCGAGCGAGGAGACGGCCTCCGCGGTCGCCGCCGAGTTCGTGAGGACCGCTGCGTTCGGCCACTCCTTGGCGGCGGCCGTGACCTCGTCCTCGGCGCGGGCAACCCGAGGGCCGGCGACGAAACCGGCCGACGCGGTCCGCAAGGGCGTCGCCCGCCGCGCCAGCCACGACGTGGCCGACTGTGCGACCGTCACGGGACGGCCCGCGAGGCCGGGCAGCAGCGTCCACGGCAGACCGGCGAGCACGCCGGACGGGGTCAGCACGACGGCTCGATCGCCGACGTCCGCGATGAGGGGCGCCACCAGGAGCGCTGCGAGCTTCTCGAGCCGGTCGACGAGTCCGCCCCGCACCACGGGGCCGATCGGGTCGGGCAGGTCGGAGGCCGCCATGTCGAGGTCCGGCAGCAGCCCGCCGAGCAGCTCACGGAGGGCGCCGTCCGGTCCGAGGTCGCGCCAGGCAGCACCATCGCTGGTCACCACGAGGGCGACGACCTGACCGGCAGCGACGACATACGCGACGAGTGCTGTCTCCTCGCCGAGGGACGCCTGCAGGTCGCGCAGCGCGACCGGGTCGATGACCGCACGCGATCCGGCGTGCTGCCAGGCGAGCTCGCGGACCCGGGTCCGCAGCTCCGCCTCGCGGTCGGGCGCGACGTCGCCGCGCAGCTCCGTGAGCTGGCCGGCGATCTCGGCGCTCTGGGGTGCGCGCACGGGCTGCACGCGGGACGCGAGCATGCGGGCGCGCTCGGACCACTCGAAGAGGGTGGCCGGCCGGCGCGACTCCACCGCCAGGGCCAGGCCCCTGGTGCCGAGTCGGACGCCGTGCCCGGCGACGTTGGTCTGCAGGTCGAGCGAGCCGAACGACGACTGCCAGGCGTGCAGGCCCTCGAGGCCTGCGCGGAGGTGCTTGAACGCCGTCGCCCGACCGCCCTGCGCGGCCATCAGCTCGGCACGGACGTCGGCCGCCAGCAGGCGCACGTCCAGCGGCGCCCCCGCGGCCCGGATCTCGGTCAGCCGCCGTTCGGCATCGGCGAAGGCGCCCCGCCGTACGGCGACCCGGGCGGCGAGCAGACGCGTCCGGGCCGCCGGCCACTGGAGTCCCTGCGCCTCGAGCGCGGCGGACAGTCGGTCCGCCTCGTCGACGAGACGCTGACCGGTCCCGCCGAGCTCCGTCTCGGCGAGCAGCGCCTCCGCCTCCGCCCGGGCGCGCCACTCCTCGGCCCCGAGCCGGCGGAACCGGCGCTCGGCCGAGCGGGCGGCCCGCCGCGCAGCCGCGGCGTCGTAGCTCTGCAGGCTCGCGGCCAGGGTCAGCTCAGCCTCGGCCTGTCGCTGTCGGAGGCGCCGGCTGCCGTAGTCGGTCGCCGCGCCTCGCAGCCGTGCCGAGCCCTCGGTGACCAGCCCGGCAGCCAGGAGGACCTCGGCGCGATCCTGCTCGCCGACGGCACGGCTGACCGCGCTGACCGGACCGAGCACGCGCGCGGCCTCCGCCATCGCCTGCATCGCGCTCACCAGATCGCCGGACCGGAACAGGGCGTACCCCATGTTGTGGTCGGCCATCGCCTGCAGCTCTGTCTCTCCCGCCCGACTGAAGTAGCGCGCCGCGTCGGCGAAGTCGCGAGCGGCGACCTCGGGCTCACCGCGGTCGAGGTGGACCGTGCCGCGGTTCAGGTAGGCCTTGCCGACGTCGGTCGGCAGGTCACCGAGGGCTCCGATCGCCTCACTGAAGCTCTCCAGCGCGTCCGAGGCGCGGCCGCTGCGCCTCAGGATCAGCGCGCGCTGGCAGAGCAGCACGCCGCGCACCTGCTCCGGGATGTCCGGAAAGGCGAGCGCGCGGTCGCACTGCTCCAGCGCGCTCGCCAGGTCGGACTTGTCAGTGGCGACGTAGGCCAGGCTCGCCTCGATCCTCGCCCGAAGCGACGGATCGTCCGCCCGCCCGAGAGCCTGCGCCATGTAGCGCGACGCGAACGCCAGGCGTCCGGCGTTCATCGCGACGACGCCACGGCGATGGAGCTCCTCGGCGGACAGCACGCCTCCATCATGGCGTGCGCCGAGGCCCTCGCGTCAGTCGTTTCCGTCCGCGAGCGAGATCTTGGTGACCTCGGTGACCGCCTCCCAGCCGCGCTGGACGGCGACCGTCGGGTCGTCACCGCGGTCGAGCCACGGCATCAGTGCGTGCGCGATCTTTCCGGCGACGATCGGGGCGGCGAACGACGTCCCGCTCCACACCGCGAACCCGCCGCGCTTCCTCCAGCCGCGGAAGTCGTCGGGATCGATCGACTCGCGGATGTGGCCGTACGCGCGTGTCTCGGCCTCCGGTTCCAGGCCACCCTGGAACGGTGGCATGGTGCTGAACACCCCCGACGACTGCTCATAGGTGCGGACCCACGGGCCGCTGTTGCTGTAGAGCGCCACGGTGCCGTTCGGGTTCCGGGAGCCGACCGAGACGATCGGCGTGTGCGCCGAGCTCGGCTTGATCGGACCCTTGCCGTTCCGCCACGGGGCGAAAGCGGCTGGGTAGTTCTCCCGCGCGGTCGCGTCATTGCCCGCCGAGCACACCACGACGACGCCGCGCTTGCAGAGCTCGTCGAGCACCGAGTAGAGCGAGATGTCGAAGAGCGCGTCCTCCGGCGTCTCGTGGTAGTAGCCGATCGACAGGCTCAGCACGTCGATCGCGTGGCCACCCGGGAGGCCCTCCTGGTGGCGGCGGACGAGCTCGACGATCTGGGCCAACGCCGTCACCCAGTAGAACTCCGACACCGGGCCGTCGGGCGGCATGATCCGCCACGAGAGGATCTCGACATCGGGACAGTTCTGGAGGACGAGGCCGGCGATGAACGTGCCGTGGCCGGCGTGCGGGTCGAGCAGTCCGTCCAGCCCCCCGACGGTGTCGCCGTCCTCCTCGGGGTCCGGCACGGTGTGGTCGAAGCCGATCGTGTGGCCGTCGAGCTTGACGTCAGTCTTGACGACGTGGTCCAGCCAGGGGTGCTTGCCACAGCCGGTGTCGAGGATGGCGACGACGGGACGGCGCGGCTCGACCTCGTCCTTCCGCGCCGGGGCCGGACCCGTGTAGGCGATCGGCTGCAGGCCGCCACTGCCGGGCACGGCGTAGCTGCTGACCGGGTTGGTCTCCCCGAAGGGGTGGCCGGCGTTGTAAGGGTGGCCGGCGTTGTAGGGATGACCCGCGTTGTAGGGACTGTCGAACACGACGTGGTCGAGGCTGACCCCGTTGACGGCGTCGCGGTCCTGCCGGCGTGCCTGCTGCAGGACCACCCAGGCGTCGGGGGCGAGGGCGACGTCCTCCGCCTCGAGAAAGAGCTTCACGCTCCGCACGCCGAACGGGAGCCCACCCGTCACGGGGTCGTGGACCTCCTCCACCCCCCAGCCCAGCGGTTTCGCCGCCTCGGTGATCGCCGCGAAGGCGGTCTGGAAGTCGACCGCCTTCGAGACCAGCAGGCGGTTGCCGACGTACAACGTCGGGTAGATCTCGATGCCGTCGACCGTGGCACCGGGCAGGGCCCGGCTCGGGTCGAGGGCACGGGCGTTGATCGACGGCATCTGCTCCGGCTGGGGCATCTGCGGCAGGCGACCGCGGCGCTTCTGACGGCGCGGGTCATCGAAGTCCAGCATGGGTTGGCTCCTGTGGGGTGGTGGGAACTCGGGTCAGATCTCGAACGAGGGCGTGACGAAGGGCGCCCGGTCGTCGTGCGGCTCCAGCCGGAGCCGGACCAGGCCGAGCGGTACGTCCGGGATCTCGAAGCGGCCGGTGTCGCTGATGATCGCGGCGAAGGTGCTGCCGTCGTCGTGGACGACCCGGACGGTGATCGGCTCGGGTGGGACCACCCAGCCGTCGATGCGGGAGCGCTCGCCCTCGGGGGCGACGCGCAGGAGGAGGTCGACCTGGCCGTGCACGAAGCGGAGCGTGTAGACGGCGCGGGTCGCCGCGTCGCTGCGCGTGCCGACGAGCTCCGAGCTCCGCTCGAGCAGCGTCATCAGCTCGACCTCGAGGCTGAACCCGAGATCGTCGGCCGCCTCACGCGCGGCTGCCTGCATCCGGGTGACCAGCCCGTCGGGGACGGGGTCGCGGTCGTCGTACACGGAACGCACCACCGACAGCATCAGCTCGCGGCTCATCTCACTCATCACAGCTCTCCTGCCTCGATCAGAGCGACCCGCAGCTTGGCGAGACATCGGCCGCGGGTCGGGCCGATGCTGCCGATGGGCATGCCGAGCTCGCTGGCGAGGCTCGCGTAGTCAGGTCGGTTCTCGAACGCGACGACCCGGAGGAGCCGGCGGCACCGCTCCGGCAGCCCGTCGACAGCCCCCCACAGGCGGTCACGACGGTCGGCCTCGACCACATCGGTCTCGGCCGAGCGCTGCCGAGGCAGGTGCGGCGCCAGCTCCTCCTCGTCGGTCGGCGTGGTGCGACCGGCGCCCTTGGAGACCCGCCAGGCCTCCCTGCGCGCCGTCATGGTCAACCACCCGCCGACGGCCGCGGTGTCGAGGATCGTCGCGCTGCTGCGGACGAACGCCAGCCAGGTGCTCTGGATGACGTCCTCCGCTGCGTCGGCGTCCAGGCGGTAGGCGCGCACGACGTGCCACAGCACGGGCGTCATCGCCCGCACCAGGTCGTCCAACGCCGATGGATCCCCCGCTATCCACCGGTCGAAGGCGTCGGCCGATTGTGCCCACACGCCACCGGGCGACTGCCCGGCGTCACCGCGTTCGGTGATCGTGCTGCTGCTCATGGGTCTTGCTCCCCGAGTGCTCGTCACTGTCACGCCCCCCGAGGAGCACCGGGGGGACCGGTTGATACACGGCCCGAGAATTTTTTAGGTACGGGCCGGAGGCCGGCCACTGCCCAGCGTGGCACCGATCGGGGCGGTCCGGCGACCATTCCGGACAACTAGTCTCTGATCCGTGCTGCGCCGCCTGGGCTTCCTGACCATCGGACTCTTCGACCCGGCCGACCCGGCCGCCGGGCACGAGGAGACGCTGCGGATCATCGAGCTGGGGGAGCGGCTGGGCTTCGACTCGGCCTGGCTGCGCCACCGGCACCTGCAGTTCGGCATCTCCTCGCCGGTCGCCGTGATGGCGGCGGCCTCGCAGCGGACCTCCCGCATCGAGCTCGGAACGGCCGTCACGCCGCTGGGCGCGGAGAACCCGTTCCGCCTCGCCGAGGACCTCGCCACCGTCGACGTACTCTCCCGCGGGCGGATCAACCCCGGCTTCTCGGTCGGGCCGCCGATGAACTACGACCGCTTCAGCTCCTCCCTCTACCCGGACACGGCCGCGCAGGAGGAGCTCGGCTACCCGCGGCTGGAGCGTTTCCTCGCCTACGTCTCCGGCTCGCCGGTGAGCGAGTTCGAGGGCACCGTCGGGATCGAGACGTTCTCGCGCCTGGTCCAGCCGCAGTCGCCGGGGCTCGCGTCACGGGTCTGGTACGGCGCCGGCTCGCTCTCCTCCGCCCGGTGGGCGGGCGAGCACGGACTCAACCTGCTCTCCTCGAGCGTCGTGAAGGCGGAGGGCTCGGCCGACTCCTTCGCCGCGATCCAGCGGCGGCAGATCGACCTGTTCCGCTCGGTCCATCCGGCCGGCGCCTCCGCGCGCGTGTCCCAAGGGCTCGTCGTGATCCCCACCGACTCCGCGACGCCCGAGCAGGTCGCCCGCTACGCGGCGTACGCCGACGCGCGACTGCCCCGCACCCGCGAGCCGCAGGGCCCGGCCGGCCTGCTCTTCGCCCCCGACATCGTCGGCACCTCGGCCCAGATCGCCGAGACGCTGCAGGCGCACGCCGGCTTCCAGTCGGTCGACGAGGTGGCCTTCGCGCTGCCGTTCACGTTCGGCCACGCCGACTACGTCCAGATCCTCACCGACATGGCCGAGCATCTCGGTCCGGCGCTGGGGTGGTCGCCGGCGGCCGACTAGCGGCGCCCGCCAGGTGCGCGTGCCCGTCCCTCTGGGGGCGTCCCTTAGGGTCTCGGTGTGGCTCTCACCGTCCGACCGATCAGTGCCGAGGAGCACCTGGCCTACGTCTCGCGACAGCGGTCGGTGAGCTTCCTGCAGACGCCGGCGTGGGCCCGGGTGAAGACGGAGTGGCGCTCCGAGTCGCTCGGCTGGTTCCGCGGCAGCGAGCTGGTCGGGGCCGGCCTGGTGCTGCACCGTCCGATCCCGAGGCTGAAGCGCTACACGCTCGCCTACCTGCCCGAGGGACCGTCGATCGACTGGTCGGGCGACCTCGCCGAGTGGCTCGACCCGCTGGCCGCCTACCTCAAGGCGCACGGCGCCTTCGCCGTCCGGCTCGGGCCGCCGGTCCGCACGGCGACCTGGAGCGCGGCGCAGGTCAAGGAGGGTGTCGCGTCGGACGACGTACGCCGGCTCACCGACCTCGCCCCCGAGCACCGAGACGCCGCCGGTGCCCGCGTGGTGTCCCAGCTGCGGGCGGCCGGGTGGCTGGCGCAGTCGCCGGAGGACGGCTTCGGCGTCGGGCAGCCGCAGTACACCTACGAGATTCCGCTGGCCGACCGCACCGAGGCCGACGTGCTCAAGGGCATGAACCAGCTCTGGCGGCGCAACATCAAGCGCGCGGAGAAGGAGGGCGTCGAGGTCACCGTCTCCGACCCCGCCGCCGGTCGAGCCCGTCGTGAGGAGGACCTCGCGGCGTTCCACGACCTCTACGTCCACACGGCACAGCGCGACCACTTCACGCCGCGGCCGCTGTCCTACTTCCGGACGATGGTCGAGGCGATGAGCGCCGAGGACCCCGAGCGGATCAAGCTCTACTTCGCCCGCCACGAGGGCGACCTGGTGGCCGCCACGATCATGGTCCGCGTCGGCGCGCACGCGTGGTACTCCTACGGGGCGTCATCGACCGAGAAGCGCGACGTGCGCGGGTCCAACGCCCTCCAGTGGGCGATGATGCGCGACGCGATCGCGGCCGGCTGCGACGTCTACGACCTGCGCGGGATCACCCCGACGCTGTCGGCCGACGACCCGCACGTCGGGCTGATCCAGTTCAAGGCGGGCACCGGCGGCCAGGCCGTCGAGTACGCCGGCGAATGGGACCTGCCGCTGCGGTCGGTGCTCTACAAGGCCTTCACCCTCTACATGAGCAGGCGGTGATGCCATGAGTCTCGACCTGATCGTCGACGGGGAGCGCTGGCGCGCCCACCTCCGGACCGTCGCCTCCTCCACGCCCGGGCTGGTACCGGTCGCCAAGGGCAACGGCTACGGCCTCGGCCTGGGCCGGCTCGCCCGCCGCGCCGAGTGGCTCGGCGTCGACACCCTCGCGGTCGGCACCTACGACGAGCTGCCCGAGGTGGCGTCGCGCTTCCCCGGCTCGCTGCTGGTGCTCACGCCGTGGCGGCCCTGGGTCGCGCCGCTGGCTCCCGACCTGCAGCGGCGCGTCATCCACACCATCTCGCGCCCCGCCGACCTCGGCGCGCTGACCGCCCGGCAGCAGGCTCCCCGGGTCGTGCTCGAGCGGATGACGTCGATGCGCCGGCACGGCCTGAGCGCCGCCGAGCTCTGGGACACCGCCCCGATCGCGCGCCGCCGGGCTCGGATCGAGGGCGTGACCATCCACCTGCCGATGACCGGTGGCAACCTGGCCGAGGCGCGGCGGCTGATGGATGACGTCGTCGGCGCGGAAGCGTCCACCGTCTGGATCAGCCACCTGACGCTCGACGAGCTGCGCAGCCTGCAGGCCGCCTACCCAGACATCACGATCCGCCCCCGCGTCGGCACCGGCCTCTGGCTCGGCGACCGGGGCGCGCTCTCCGTGACCGCGAAGGTGCTCGACGTGCACCCCCTCTCGCGAGGCGAGTCCTACGGCTACCGGCAGCGGCACGGTGCATCCGGCCACCTCGTCATCGCGTCCGGCGGCACCGCCCACGGCATCGGCCTGGCCGCCCCCTCCGGCGACGCCGGGCTCCGCGGCCGCGCTGCGGTCGCCGCCAAGGGCGGGCTCGAGACGCTGGGCGTGCTGCGGTCGCCGTACGTCCTGGACGGGAAGCCACTGCACTTCGCCGAGCCCCCGCACATGCAGGCCTCGATGCTCCTCCTCCCGCGTGGCACCCGGGTGCCGGAGGTCGGCGAGAAGCTGGACGTGCGCGTCCGCTACACCGCCACCACGTTCGACTCGGTCACGGTCAGCTGAGCGCTGTGGCGGGGGTGGCTCGGGCGGTGAGCCATCAACCGTTCCGGCATCTCCGACGGTTGACCACTCACCGGCCTCCGGCGGCCAGCGTCGGCGGCGGTGAGCCATCAACCGTTCCGGCATCTCCGACGGTTGACCACTCACCGGCCTACGGCACCCGACCCAGCCAGCGGTGACCTATCAACCGTTCCGGCACCGCCAACGGTTGACCACCCACCGGCCTACGGCACACCCCCAGCCAGCGGTGACCTATCAACCGTTCGGACCCGACCAACGGTTCACCACCCACCGCCGGGTGGCACACCCCCCAGCCAGCGGTGAGCCATCAACCGAAGTCGGCCTCGGATCGGTTGCTAGCTCACCACGCCCTCGCGGTACGCGGCGAGGATCCGGTCCTTCCGAGACCCGACGGCGCTCGACACCCGTTCGAACAACATCGCCCAGCGCTCGCCGAAGTCCGGCGGAGAGCCGGCGTACCCACGTGTGACGAGCGCTCGGTGGACCTCCGCGACCAGGCGACGCGGCGACCTGAGCTTCTCCTTGGTGACCTGCACATAGGCGATGTTTCGTTCCCGGAAGAGCGCATACCGGTCGATGTCGGACGCGTACTGCTCCCGATCCAGCTGGTGCTGGCTTCCCTCGTACTCGACCGCCATCCGCTGCTCGCGGTAGAGCAGATCGAGCTCGACGCTGACGCTCTCGTCGAGATGCACCACGGGATTCACCTCCGGGCGCGGGAGTCCGGCCCACGTGAGCACCGCACGCGTCTCGGACTCGGGAAGGGACTTCGATCGCGGGTCGAGGTCCTCCAGCACGAAGAGCGCCTCGTGTGCGCCGTCGCGCCACAGGGCCGCGAGGGCGAGCTCGCGGACCTCCTCGACCGTCATGTGGGCGTGGTGCAGCAGCCAGTCCCCGACCTTGAGGGCATCGATCGCCCGGGCTTCGGCGCAGAAGGCGAGGAAGGCGGCAGCCGGCGATACGGCGATCGCGCCACCCGGCGCGAGCTTCCGGGTCCGGTGCAGGAAGACGCCCTTGAGCGCCAGGTGGTGGTCGCCCTCGATGACGAAGCGCACCGGCGTACTCGGCCCGAAGTCGAGCCCGAGCGCCTGGATGCGCGTGAGCCCGGTCATGCGCGCCCGATCTGGTAGCGCCAGTCGCGCAGCGACGACCAGGTCCGGGCCGGTCATCTCGTACGACGCCAGTCGCCACACCCCGTGATGCACCCTCACGAACCGCTTGCTCTGCAGCATCCTGTCCGTGACACCGGCTGCGCGGGCCTGGCGTCGTGTGAAGGGTCCGGACATCAGCTCGGACGGGATCTCCTTCATGACCGCTCAGGCAAGCGGTCACGACGTCCCCCCGGCAGGGGTCAGTCGCGCGTCTGTGGAGAAGCCTGCTGCAGCGCCGCTCTGTGCACGCAGCCCGGCCCAGCGGTCACTCATGAACCGTCCGCGCCCACCGAACGGTCGACCACTCACCGCCCGACAGCAGCCCCCACCAGCGGGGACTCGTCAACCATCCGCCCGGCGTCATCGGTTGATGGCTCACCACCCACGGCGGCAGCGCCCGACACCCGCGGGAACCACGACCGCACCACCAGCGCGACGAGGAACAGCTGCCCCGCGACGCGGACGAGCACCGCGAGGTCGTAGACCGGGTGGGAGTCGCCCCGGCCCGAGGTGAGGAAGCCACCGAGGTACCACCACACCGCGGCGAAGTAGACCAGCTCGGCGCCCTGCCAGACGAGCTGGTCGCGCCAGCGCGGCCGGGCGAGGACGGCGAACGGCAGCAGCCACAGGACGTACTGCGGCGAGTAGACCTTGTTGACCAGCAGGAAGCCCGTCACGATCAGCAGCCCCAGCTCTGCGAGCGTCGGCGTACGTCGGGCGCGCACCCCCGCCGCCAGCACGGCCGCGCACCACGCGATGAAGAGCAGCCACGACCAGTGGTTGATGGTCGGGGCGTCGAACGTGGTGTGGAAGACGTCGGAGGCGACCAGCCACAGCGAGCCCAGGTCGGCGGTCCGGCCGGAGTTGAAGGACCAGAACACCTTCCACTGGTCGGGCCCGGACAGGTACGCCGGCAGGTTCACGAGACCCCATGTGACGACCGCGCCCGCGAGCGCTCGACCGAACGACGCCCATCGCCGCGAGCGCCAGGCCAGCACCAGCACCCCGCCGAGCAGGAAGAGCGGGTAGAGCTTCGCGGCCGTCCCCAGCCCGATCATGACGCCGGTCCAGCCGGGTCGATCGCGTGACCACGCGAACAGCGCGCCGGCGACGCACACGACGGCGACGAGGTCCCAGTTGACCAGCCCGGCGGCGAGCAATGTCGGCGCGAGGGCGAATCCCGCCGCGTCCCACGGCCGGTCACGCCGTACGCCGGCCAGCAGCCACGTCGACAGGAGCGCCAGGACCGCGAAGCCGATCGCGTTGACGACGACGTACAGCCGGATCTCGCGATGCACGTCCGGCATGCCCCACAGGCTCTCCACCGGCGCCACGTAGCGCTCGTCGAGCGACGGCGAGCCGTTCAGCCAGTGCGTGACCCAGGCGGCGCCGTAGGCCCAGTAGGCGATGCCGACCGGGTACTCCATCACCTCGTAGCGCGCCCGCACCTGCGGGTCGGAGCTGAACGGCCAGTTCAGCTCGGCGAACCCCCGCGCGGTGTAGAGGTAGGGGAGGTCCGAGTAGCACATCTGGGTGTAGCGGGCGGTCCCGTCCTCCCAGGTGTCGGCGAAGCAGCCGGACTTCTGCACCATCCCCAGCGCGAACGTCAGCGCCGTCAGCGCCAGCAGCAGCCGCACCGGCGTCCACCAGCGGTGCCCGCGGGCGTGCACACCCCGGGGACCCCCGATGCCCTCGCTCAGCGCACGGGCGACGGGGTCGTCCTCGGTCGGGTGTACGACGGCCACGGGCATCGGCTCAGGGAGTCTCGTTACGCCCGGGGGGTGGTGGTGGCGTGCCAGTGCTGCCGCCACCGTTCCCGTTACCGTTCCCGTTGCCGTTGCCGTTGCCGTTGCCGGTCGGCGTGTCGCACGGGTTCAGGACACCGCAGGTCGGTTGCGTCGGCGTCGGGGTGGGCGTCTGCGACGGCGCGGCCGAGCTGGTCGGCGGCGGCGGAGGCGAGGCGGTCTTGGTCGCCTTCGGCGTCTTGGTCTTCGTGGGCTTCGGCGGCTCCGGCGCCTTGGTCGGAACCGGCTCGTGACCGTGGGCGGGCGCGTTGCCGTCGACCCAGGCCGGCGGCGGGAAGTCCAGGACCTCCTTGCCCTCGAGGTCACGCTTCATCACCGCGAGCCAGGTGTCGGTCGGGTAGTCGGCACCGAAGTACGACGGCATCCAGCCGTCGAGTGCCTCACGGCCCTTGCCGCGCACGTACATGACGGCGGTCGACAGCTGGGGCGTCATGCCGACGAACCACGCGGAGGACACCTCGCCCTTGTCGTTGGTGGCGGTGCCGGTCTTGCCACCGGTGGGCCGACCGAGGGGCAGGGCGCTACGGCCGGTGCCGTTCTTGACGACCTGCTGCATCGCGTAGGCGACGTCCGCGTCGACGTCCTCGGGGATCACCTGCTCGGTGTGGTTCTTGTACTGGTAGCGGACGGCGCCGGTGCGGTCGACGACCTTCGTGATGACGTGCACGTTGGCCCGCTTGCCGCCGGCAGCGATGGTCGCGTAGGCGTTGGCCATGTTGATCGGGCTGGCCTGCGCCCGGCCGAGCGTGATGAGACTGTCCTTCGGGGACAGGTCGGGGGTCTTCGACGGGATGCCCGGCAGGTCCTGCTGCGCCTGCTCGGGAGCCAGGCCCATCTTCGTGGCGGTCTCGTAGACCTTCTTCGGACCGTTCGGGATCGCGCTCGACATGTCGACGAACGCGGTGTTCACCGACTGCTCCAGCGCGGTGATCGCGGTGATCTGCGAGCCGTACGAGTGACCGTTCGCCTCGCCGGCCTGCTCACCCTCGTTGTGCACCTGGAGCGTGGAGCCGGGGTAGGTGAACGGCGAGTTGCCGTCGAAGGTGTCCTTGAGCGAGAACCCGGACTCGAGCGCAGCGGCGAGCGTGAACGGCTTCATGGTCGAGCCCGCCATGCCGCCGGCCGAGGCCCAGTTGATCTCGGACTTGAGGAAGTCCTGGCCGCCGTAGAAGCCGACGAGCGCTCCGGTGCCGGGCACGACGGAGGCGACACCGACATGGAGCTGCTTGTCGGTGATCTTCGACCCGTCCTTCGCCTGGGTCGGGGCGGCCTCCTTCACCGCCTCCTCGGCGTTGGCCATCGCCTGCTTGTCGAACGTCGTCGTGACCCTGAGTCCGCCGCCGGCGATCTCCTCGTCGTTGAACCCGAGCTGGTGCAGCTCGTTGTTGACGAGGGCGAGCATGTGGCCCTTCTGGCCGCCCTTGGACGAGTTCGCCTTGACCTTCGGGAACTTCGGCAGCGCCGCCTCGTCCTTCGCGGCCTCGTCGTCGGTGATGTCACCGGCGTCGGCCATCGAGTTGAGCACGTAGCGGTAGCGGGACAGCAGCGCCGCCTCGCTGGCGTCGCCGTTGGCCGGGTCGAGCCGGTAGGGGTTGTTGAGCACCGCGCTGAGCACGGCGCACTGCGGGACGGTGAGCTTCGCGGCCGGCTTGTCGAAGTACGCGTGGGAGGCCGCCTGAACGCCGTAGGCGCCGCGGCCGAAGTAGATGGTGTTGAGGTAGCCCTCGAGGATCTCCTGCTTGCTCAGCGTGCGCTGCAGCTTGAGCGAGAGGAAGGCCTCCTTCATCTTGCGCGTGTAGGTGCGCTCCTGGTTGAGGTAGAGGATCTTCACGTACTGCTGCGTGATCGTGGAGGCTCCCTGCGTGGTGCCGCCGCTCTTCGCGTTGGTGAAGGCCGCGCGGATGATGCCCTTCGGGTCGATGCCCTTGTCCGTCCAGAAGGAGCGGTTCTCCGCGTCGACGACGCCCGTCTTCATGCAGGCCGGCATCTCGTCGTAGGCGATCGACTCGCGGTTCTGGACCGCGAACTGGCCGATCTTGCTCTTGCCGCCCGCGTAGTAGATGTTCGTCGTCTGGGTCTGGAAGGCCTTGTTCGGGTTCGGGATCGAGGTCTTCTGATAGGCGACGACGAGGACGATCGCGCCGAGCACGATCAGGCCGAGGAGGCTGACCAGGCCCCACTTGAGAGCCCAGAGCAGCCAGCCCTTCAGGTTGCGTGGGGTCTTGGTGGTGGCCGCCTTGCCCCGCCCCCCGGCGGGTGCCTTCTTCTCGGGCGCACGGCGCTTACCACTCGGGGTCGGAGAACTCACGGGTGAACAGGGTACGCACTGTCCCCAGCGATCGCAGATCCCCGAAGTACGCCGCGCCCCTGTCCCACCCTCGCGAGCCGTTCCTCGACTCCGACATGACCCGCCGATGTACCGGGGGTTCGCAACACGCGGATATATCGCTACGATAGGTCGCATGGCACGTCGCGCAGAGACCATCGAGCTGGCAGTCCTCGGACTGCTGCACGAGGGTCCTATGCACGGCTACGAGCTGCGCAAGCGGCTCAACCTCATGCTCGGCTGGGGAAGGGTGCTGTCCTACGGCTCGCTCTACCCCACCCTGAAGAAGATGCTGCGGGCCCACCTCATCGAGGAGGAGACGGCGTCGGTCACCCCGGTGACCCGTCGCCCGCGGATCGTCTACAGGGTGACCGAGGCGGGCCATCGGGAGTTCGAGCGCTTGATGTCGGAGGTCGGTCCCACCGCATGGGAAGACGACAACTTCGACATCCGGTTCGCGTTCTTCGGTCGCACCGACATGGAGATCCGGCTGCGCGTCCTCGAGGGACGCCGTACCCGCCTCCAGGAGCGGCTGGACCGCGTTCAGCGCGAGCTGTCGATGACCCAGGCGGAGGTCGACCGGTACGCCGCCGAGCTGCAACGGCACGGCGTCGAACAGGTCGAGCGAGAGGTGCGGTGGCTCTCCGACCTCATCAACGCCGAGAGGAACCCTTCAACACATCCGATTCAGCGGAGCTCCACCGAGAGCGACCCGCACGCTTCTCAGAACTAGGAAGGGAGCCCTGATGGGTTCGGTACGTGTAGCAATCGTGGGAGTCGGCAACTGCGCCAGCTCCCTCGTCCAGGGTGTCGAGTACTACGGGAACGCCGACGCGTCCTCGACGGTGCCCGGCCTGATGCACGTCAAGTTCGGCGAGTACCACGTCGGCGACGTCGAGTTCGTCGCCGCGTTCGACGTCGACGACAAGAAGGTCGGCAAGGACCTCTCCGAGGCCATCAACGCCTCCGAGAACAACACGATCAAGATCGCCGACGTCCCGTTCAAGCACGTCGAGGTCCAGCGCGGCCCGACGCTCGACGGCCTCGGCAAGTACTACAAGCAGACGATCGAGGAGTCGGCCGCCGAGCCGGTCGACGTCGTCAAGGTGCTCAAGGACGCCCAGGTCGACGTCCTCGTCTCCTACCTGCCCGTGGGCTCCGAGCAGGCCGACAAGTTCTACGCCCAGTGCGCGATCGACGCCGGCGTGGCCTTCGTCAACGCCCTCCCTGTCTTCATCGCCTCCGACCCCGAGTGGGCCAAGAAGTTCGAGGACGCGGGCGTCCCGATCGTCGGTGACGACATCAAGTCGCAGGTGGGTGCCACCATCACCCACCGCGTCATGGCGAAGCTGTTCGAGGACCGCGGCGTCGCGCTGGACCGCACCTACCAGCTCAACGTCGGCGGCAACATGGACTTCAAGAACATGCTCGAGCGTGAGCGTCTGGAGTCCAAGAAGGTCTCGAAGACCCAGGCCGTCACGTCCAACCTCAAGGGCGAGCTCGCCGGCAAGGTCGAGGACAAGAACGTCCACATCGGCCCGTCCGACTACGTCCAGTGGCTCGACGACCGCAAGTGGGCCTACGTCCGCCTCGAGGGTCGTGCGTTCGGTGACGTCCCGCTCAACCTGGAGTACAAGCTCGAGGTCTGGGACTCCCCGAACAGCGCCGGCATCATCATCGACGCCGTCCGCGCCGCGAAGATCGCCAAGGACCGCGGCATCGGCGGCCCGATCATCCCGGCGTCGGCGTACCTCATGAAGAGCCCGCCGGTCCAGATCGAGGACACCGAGGGTCGCGCCCTGCTGGAGAAGTTCATCTCCGGCGAGTGACCCCTCGTTGGTCGACTAGCGAGCGCCACCTAGCGCATCGAGACTACGAAGGCCCCGCCTCCCGTCACCCGGGAGGCGGGGCCTTCGCCTTCGTGTCGGGTGAGGGTCAGCCCTCGAGCTCGGCCTTGATGCGCTCGAGCGTCCGGCTCATCCCCTCGAGGAGCTCCGGGACGAAGGCGGCCTGACCGCCGAGAGCGGCGCCGACCAGGGCGTTGGAGACCGGCGAGATCCCGTGCGGCGTCTCGCGCCGGTGGGTGATGAACGTGCCGCCGTCGGCGGTCGGCTCGAGCTGGAACGACCACACCGTGCGGTTCTCGCTGATGCGGAAGGCGAAGTCGCGGTGCGGCTCGAAGCGGACGACCTTCGCGGTGGTCGGCCAGTGCTTCCAGCCCTGGTGGTTGAGGTTGAGGAAGCGGGTGCCGCGCCGCACCGGGCCACGGAGCACGAACGTCCTCACCACCTGCGGGCTCCACTCGCCCATCCGGGCGACATCGGTCACGAGGGCCCAGACCTGGGCGGGCGCGGCTGCGACGGTGAGGGTGGCCTTGAGCTCGGACCCGGTGGCGGAGGCGGCGGCTGTGGTCGTCATGCCGCCACACGTTACTGACCAGTCACTTCCGTGGCGAGGTGCTGATCGTGATCAGCCGCGGGCCGCCCACCACTCGCGGAGCCGGGCCTCGGCTTCCTCCGGCGACATCGGACCCTCGTCGAGGCGCAGGTCCATGAGGTAGCGGTAGGCCTCGCCGACCTCGCGGCCGGGGGTGAGCCCGAGGATCGCCATGATCTGGTTGCCGTCGAGGGCCGGCCGCAGCGAGGCCAGCTCCTCCTCCTCGGCCAGCCGCTCGATGCGCTCCTCGAGGGCGTCGTAGGTGCGCCAGAGCCGCTCGGCCTTGCGCCGGTTGCGGGTGGTGCAGTCAGCACGCGTGAGGATGTGGAGGCGCTGCAGCTCGTCGCCGGCGTCGCGGACGTAGCGCCGTACCGCCGAGTCGGTCCACTCGCCCGAGCCGTAGCCGTGGAAGCGCAGGTGGAGCTCCACCAGGTGGGCCACCGCGTCGATGTCGGCGTTGGAGAACTTCAGCGCCTGCATCCGCTTGCGGGTCAGCTTGGCGCCGACGACGTCGTGGTGGTGGAACGTGACGGTGCCGTCGTCGACGAAGCGCCGCGTCTTGGGCTTGCCGACGTCGTGCATGAGGGCGGCGAATCGGGCGATGAAGTCGGGTCCGCCGCCCGGGAGCCGCGACTCGAGGTCCATGGTCTGCTCGAGCACGGTGAGGGTGTGCTCGTAGACGTCCTTGTGGCGGTGGTGCTCGTCGCGCTCGAGCCGCAGGGCCGGCAGCTCGGGGATGACCCGGTCGGCCAGACCGGTGTCGACGAGCAGGGTCAGCCCGCGCCGTGGGTGGGGCGCGGTGACCAGCTTCACGAGCTCGTCGCGGACCCGTTCGGCGCTGATGATGGAGATCCGGTCGGCCATCTCCGTCATCGCGGTGACGACCTCGGGCGCGACGTCGAAGCCGAGCTGGGCGGCGAACCGCGCGGCGCGCATCATCCGCAGCGGGTCGTCGGAGAAGGACGCCTCCGGAGTCCCCGGGGTGCGGATCACCCGGGTGGCCAGGTCGACCACGCCGCCGTACAGGTCGACGACCTCGCGGCCGGGCAGCCGGACCGCCATCGCGTTGACGGTGAAGTCGCGGCGGCCGAGGTCGCCGGCGAGCGAGTCGCCGAAGTCGACGTCGGGCTTGCGCGAGCTCGGGTCGTAGGTCTCCGAGCGGTACGTCGTCACCTCGACCTGCCACGGCCCCTTGCGACAGCCGATCGTGCCGAAGTCGCGGCCCATGTCCCAGGTGGCGTCCCCCCACCGCTTGAGGATCGCCTCGGTGTCGTCCGGGCGCGCCGACGTCGTGAAGTCCAGGTCGTTGTGCTGGCGGCCGAGCATCGCGTCGCGGACCGGCCCGCCGACGAGGGCCAGCTCGTGGCCGGCCGCGGCGAACAGCTCGCCGAGCTCGTCGATCACTGGTCCGATGCGGTCCAGCTCGGCGGTCACCGAGCGTTGCACGTCGGCGATCGTCAGGGGCGGGAGGGCAGTTTCGGACACGGGTGAGCAGTCTAAGAGACCACTCAGACGCGGCCGATATCCTCGCCTGCATGCCTCGACCCCGAGCGGCGCTTCGTCGCGCCCAGACCGCCGTGCTCGCCGCGGTGCTCGGGGGACTCCTGACGGTGCTGATCGGGCTCATCGGGCTGGTGCCGGCTCCGGCGCACGCGGCGGACCGGACGGACGACGCCGCGCCGCTCGCCGTCACCATCGACACGCTGACCCCGTCGGCGATGACGCCGCACCGGGGTGGGACGGTCACCGTCACCGGCACCGTGACGAACACCGACGACCAGCCCTGGGTCGACGTGACGCTGTACCCGTTCGCGTCCGCCGCGCCCATGACGACCACCGGCGAGCTGGCCGCCGCCGCCGGGGTCGACCAGACGGTCGAGGTCGGTCCGCGGATCCTCACCGACCTGGTGCGCATCGGCGACCTCCAGCCTGGCGAGGCCACGCCCTACACGCTGATCGTCCCCCGCAAGGACCTGCCGTCGACCCAGCCGGGCGTCTACTGGTTCGGGGTCCACGCCCTCGGCTCGGGGCCCGACGGCAACGACAAGGTGGCGGACGGCCGCGCCCGGACGTTCCTGCCGCTGCTGCGCGGGAACACCGCCCCGGTCAGTGCGGCCGTGCTGGTGCCGCTGCGGGCCCACGTGGTGCACAACCCGGACGGCTCCGTCGCCGACCTCGACGCCTGGCAGCGGCTGCTCTCGCCGACCGGCCGCCTCGCCCGGGCGCGGGAGGCGGCGACGTCGAGCGGCGGCCAGTCGCTCAGCTGGCTGGTCGACCCCGGGGTCGTCGACGCCGTGCGCCAGCTCGCGGCCGGCAACCCGCCGCGCAACATCGCGCCGACCGAGAAGTCCGACGGCGGCGCGACCGAGTCCGCCTCGCCGACCCCGTCGCCATCCGCCGAGCCGGACCCGGCGGCCGACTCGCAGACGACGACCGTGGCGACGCTCGCCAGCAGCTGGCTCGACGCGATCCTGCCCGTGCTCAAGCAGTCCGAGGTGCTCGCCCTGCCGTACGGCGACCTCGACCTGTCCGCTGCAGCCGCTCATGACCCCGAGGTCTACGAGACCGCCCGGAGCAGGAGCGTCGCCCTCTTCGAGGGTCTCGGCATCACCGCGACCCAGGTCAACGCCCCGCCGCGTGGCGTACTGAGCCCCGACGCGCTCACCATGACGGAGACCGGGACGCCGATGGTGCTCTCCGACGCCGCGCTGCCGGAAGACCTCGCGTCGACCGGCAGCGCCGCACCGGCCGTGCTCAGCGCGGGCGCGTGGCGGGTCGCCGTCTCCTCCAGCGCCGCCGCCAGCGGCGGGCCCGGCCCCGACGACCCGCTGGCCGGCGTCTCCCTGCGGCAGCGCGTGCTCGCCGAGGCCGCCGTACGCGCCCTGGACCCGACCCACCCGCCGCTCGTCGTGACCCTGCCCGAGCGGTGGCACGTGGCCGACCCGGCCGGCTTCGTGAGGGGCCTCTCGCAGCCGTGGCTGCAGCTCAACGGCTTGGGGGCGGCGATGAACAGCCAGCTCGCCACCCAGGTGGACGAGAAGGACCTGCACTACCCGGCGAGCGCCGCGCGCGAGCAGCTCCCCGGCACCCGGTTCGCCTCCGCCAACGCGCTCATGAGGACCGGCCGCACGCTGCAGCGGGTGCTCGCCCGCAACGACACGGTCGCCGCCGAGGTCGTCGACGAGGCCCTCACCGACCTGGGCTACCCGGCCCGCGACAGCGTCAGCGACGGTGCCGCCTCCTCGCGCGGCTGGATCGAGACCCAGCTCGGCCAGATCCGGGTGCAGGCGCCGTCGGGCGTGACCCTGTCCGGTGCGTCGGGGCGCTTCGCCGCCACGGTCGTCAACGGGCTCGACCAGCCCGTGACCGTCGCGATCCGCGCCCTCCAGAACGACCCCGGCATCGCCGTCTCGGCGCCGCGCTCGGTCCAGATCGCCGCGCTGGGGCGGATCACCGTGCTGCTGGACGCGAAGGCCACCCGCGCCGGCGTCCACAACGTGCAGCTGCAGCTCGTCGACTCCGACGGCACCCGCCTCGGCGAGTCGGTGCGGGTGCCGATCCGGGCCGCCCATGTCAGCCGGATCATCTGGCTCTTCCTCGCCGTCGGCGGCGCCCTGCTCTTCGGGGCCATCGCCGTCCGACTGGTGCGCCGCGTGCGCGCCGCCCGCCGACCCGACCTCCCGGACGACGACGCTCCGGCCGCCCGATCGGAGCACCAGGTGCATGCCGGTGAGTGAGCAGCAGTCAGTCCTCCGCAGCAGCGCCGTGATGGCGGCCGGCACGCTCGTCTCGCGGGCGTCCGGGTTCGTCCGGTCGGCCCTCCTCGCCGCGGCGCTCGGCAACGCCATCCACGCGGACGTGTTCAACATCGCCAACACGATCCCGAACATGCTCTACATCCTGCTGGCCGGCGGCGTCGTCAACGCCGTGCTGGTGCCGCAGCTGGTCAGGTCCCTCAAGAACGACCCGGACGGGGGCGAGGCCTACACGAGCCGGGTGATCACCCTCGTCGGCGTCTTCCTCGCGGCGGTGACCGTGGTGCTGATGCTCACCGCGCAGTGGTGGATGCGGATCTTCGTGTCGAACTCGTGGAGCGCGGCGTCGTACGACTCGGCGGTGACGCTGGCCCGCTACTGCCTGCCCCAGGTGTTCTTCTACGGCATGTTCGTACTCGTCGGGCAGGTGCTGAACTCTCGGCGCTACTTCGGCCCGATGATGTGGGCGCCGATCGCCAACAACGTCATCTCGGTCGCCGTGCTGATCACCTACCTGGTGGTCTTCGGCCCGGACGACCCGCTGCACGGGGCCTTCACCGGCGGGCGCGGCCTCCTCATCGGTGTCGGCTCGACCCTCGGCATCGTCGCCCAGCTGCTCGTCCTCGTGCCCTACCTCCGCGCGGCGGGGGTGTCGCTGCGCCCGCGCTTCGACCTGCGCAACTCCGGGCTCGGCCACACCCTGCGGCTCGGCGGCTGGACGGTGCTCTTCGTCATCGCCAACCAGATCGCGTACGCCGTCGTGGTGCACCTGGCCTCGACCGGTACGGCGGACCGCACGTCGACCGGCACCGGCTACACCGTCTACGGCCAGACGTTCCTCATCATCATGGTCCCGCACGCGATCGTCACCGTCTCGCTGGCGACCGCGATCCTGCCGCGGATGTCGTCGTACGCCGAGGCCGGCGACCGGCGCGGCCTGGCCGGCACGCTCGCGCCGACCCTCCGCACGGCGCTGGCCGTGATGATCCCGTTCGCCGCGTTCCTGCCCCTGGTCGCCAGCCCGGCCGCCCACGTGCTGTGGGGCTACGGCGCCGCGAGGGCCGACGTGCAGAACTACGTGCCCACGCTGGTTCTCTTCGGCCCCGGGCTGGTGTTCTTCACCGTCCACTACCTCCTGCTGCGCGGCTTCTACGCGCGCGAGGAGAACCGCGTCGTCTTCTACATCCAGTGCGCCGTGGCCGCGACCAACATCGTCGCCGCGCTCGTGCTGGTGAGCCTGGCCTCCGACAAGCAGACGACTCCGGCGCTGGCGATCGCCTACGGCCTGTCGTACGCCGTCGGCGCGCTGGTCTCCTACCTGACGCTGTCGCACCGGCTCGGTGGCCTCACGACCCGCACGCTGCTGCGCTTCCTCGTCCGGCTGGCGCTCGCCGTCGTCGCGGCGGTCGCCGTGGCCCTCGCGGTCGTCCTGGTCGTGCCGGGAATGTCCGACACCTACGGCCTGGCCGGCTCGCTCGTCCAGTGCGCGGTCGTCGGCGCGGTCGGCCTCGGGGTCCTGCTCGTGGTCGCCCGCGCGATGCGGATCACCGAGCTCACCGACGTCGTCGACACGATGACACGACGTCTGGGACGTTGATCGTCCTACGATGGCGACCCGACGGGGTGCGGGTCGGTCACCGGGGGGAGGTGCCATGACGAGGAAGCGTCCTGGGGACGTGCTCGCGGGGCGCTACCGGCTCGACGACCTGCTCACCGAGTCAGGGCAGGGCCGCTTCTGGCGGGGCCACGACCGGGTCCTCTCCCGGCCGGTCGCGATCCACGTCATCGACGCCCACGACGAGCGCGCGGAGCGGCTCCTGGACGCCGCCCGCGAGTCCGCCGGCATCGTCGAGCCGCGTCTGCTCCGGGTGCTGGACGTCGAGAACGACGGCGAGATCTGCTACGTCGTCAACGAGTGGGGCAAGGGCACGTCGCTCGACCACCTCGTCGCCGCCGAGGGACCGCTCCCACCGCGGCGCGCCGCCTGGATCGTGGACGAGGTCGCGAGCGCGCTGGAGACGGCGCACGACCGCGGTGTCGCGCACGGCCGGCTGAACCCCGAGAACGTGCTCATCGACACGACGGGCTCGGTCCGGATCATCGGCTTCGCCGTCGAGGCGGCGCTCTACGGCCTCGACGGCGACCGGATCGGCATCGACGTGGTCGACCTGGCCGGCCTCCTCCACTTCGCGTTGACCGGAAAGTGGCCGGGGCTCTCGGAGTCCGCCGTGCCGCGGGCCCCGCGCGAGCAGCACGGGACCGAGTACCGCGTGCTGCGGCCGCGGCAGATCCGGGCCGGCGTACCGCGGGTCCTGGACGACCTGGTCGACGAGGTGCTGAACCGGTCGCACGGCCGGCACGCCGGACCCAACACCGCCGGCGAGATCCACGCCGTGCTCGCGGGCTACGTCGGCGACCGCAACGGGCTCTCCGACGAGCTCGCCGACAACTCGCCGACGTCGGTGGTCGGCCGGACGCCTGCGCCTGCGCCGGCACCGGCTGCCGAGCCGGAGGAGGCGGCGGCGCAGGAGGAGTCCGAGCAGGACGAGCCGCCGGCCGCCGCCGAGCCCGAGGCGACCGTGGCCGGCCTCCCGGTCTTCGACGACACGGAGGCCCCCGGGGCGCAGGACCCCGCCGATACGCCGTACGACGCCTGGTTCGCGCCTCGCGAGGACGCGCCGGAGCCGCCGCCACCGCTCGAGCCGCCGCCGGAGCGACCGTTGTTCGCGCCCGAACCGTCCGACGGCGCACCGGCCCGCCGCGCGCGTCCGTCGACCCCGTCGACCGCGTCGACCTCGGAGCGGGCGGCCGACTCGGCGGCGTACTGGCCGTTCGACGCGGAGCCCGAACAGCCGCCGGTCCCGGGACGGCGCTGGCTGCGGCTCGGGCTGCTGCTCGGCGCCCTGCTGCTGCTCGTCATCGGCGGCATCGTCGCCTGGCAGGTCCGGGACGGCGGCGACCACGCCGCGGACACGCCCACGACGTCGCCCCGGGCGACCCCGACCTCCACACCCGCGGCCCGGCCGATCTCCGGCACGACGGCGAACGACTTCGACCCGCTCGGCTCGCCCCCGGCCGAGAACAGCGACCTCGCGCCCCGGGCCGTCGACGGCGACCCCTCGACCAGCTGGCGCACCTCCACCTACCGGCAGAACCTCGGCCCGGGTGGCATCAAGAGCGGCGTCGGGCTCATCGTCGACCTGAAGACCGCGCACCACGTCTCGCGCGTCGACCTGACCTTCGCGCAGCCGGGCGTCGGCGTCTCGATCTACGTCGGGGCGTCCGCCCCGACGTCGGCGGACGACCTCGGCACCCCGGCGGCCAGGGCCACGGCGGCGGAGCGGACCCAGGTCCCGATCGACCCGGCGGCGACCGGCCGGTTCGTCACGGTCTGGCTCACCTCGCTGCCGCAGGTCGCCGGCGGCTTCCGGGCCGAGCTGTCCGAGGTCTCCGTGATCGGCACGCGGGCGTGACCGACCGGGCGGACGGGCGCCCCGATCGTGAGCTGCTCGCCGCCCACGTCGCCGGCGACCGCGACGCCTTCGCCGAGCTGTTCGCCCGGCACCGCGACCGGCTCTGGGCAGTCGCGCTGCGCACCATGGGCAACCCCGAGGACGCGGCCGACGGGCTGCAGGACGCGCTGGTGGCGGCGTACCGCCGGGCCGGGACGTTCCGCGGGGATGCGGCCGTCAGCACCTGGCTGCACCGCGTCGTCGTCAACGCCTGCGTCGACCGCCTCCGCGCCGCATCCGTACGACGCACCACAGCCCTGGCCGACGACCACGACGCTCCTCTCCCGGCCGCGGCCGCTGACGCGAGCGACCCGGCGCTCGCCGCCGAGCGCTCCGACCAGCGCCGCCTCGTGCTGGCCGCCCTCGGCGAGCTCCCGGCCGACCAGCGTGCAGCGCTCGTGCTCGTCGACATGGAGGGCATGCCCGTGCTCGAGGCGGCGGCCGTGCTCGACGTACCGCTCGGCACGCTGAAGTCCCGATGCTCCCGCGGCCGGGCACGGCTGGCGGTGCTGCTGCGCGACGCCGGGGTCCTGGACCCGGTGCCGCCGGTCGCCGCCGAGGGGAACCAGCAGCCGCTCCCGCCCGTCCCATCCGCGGACCCGCCCGCCCGGGCGCCACCGGGCTGAGCCTCGCTGGCGGCGGTGAGCCATCAACCGTCTCCGAGCCGCCCGATGCACGACCCCCAGAGCCCAGAGAAGGACGACATGCCCGACACCCCCGACGAGGAGCTGGTTCGCCGGCTGCTCGCCGACGCGCGCGCCGACGAGCCGATGCCGGCCGACGTCGCCGCGCGGCTCGAGGGTGTCCTCGACGACCTGGCGGCCGAGCGGCGTGAGCAGTCCGCCGCCACCCCGCTCCGACGGGCGCATCCCGTCGGTCGCCGGCGCCGCTGGGCGACCGCTCTCGTCGCCGCCGCCGCCGTCGTGGTCGGCGGAGTGAGCCTGCGCGCGCTGTGGCCCGAGGGACCGGGGTCGTCGGCCTCCGACAAGTCCTCGAGCGCCTCGTCGGGCGGCCGGGCCGCGTCCCCCAGCGCCGAGCAGGCGGTGCTGCCGGAGCTGCACAGCGCCACGCTCGAGGCCGACGTACGGCGGGCCGTCGTCGTCCTGCCGAGCACCGGTGCGGCGCTCTCGCAGCCGTCCGCGCCCCCCGACTTCGCGTGCGCCGGCGCCGACTGGGGCACCGGATCCGTGCACCCGGTCATGTTCGACGGCCGGGCGGCGATGCTGGCGCTGCGCCCGCCGGCGCACGGCCGGCAGAAGGCCGAGGTCCTCCAATGCGGAACCGCCGACGTCCTCGCGTCGGTGACGCTTCCGGCTCGCTGACGGCGTGACCGGACACGGAACAAACCTCACCTAGGATCCGTTGGAGCCAAGGAGTCAACCGAGGAGAGCAATGACCGACCAGTCCGAGCCGCGCAACGTCATCATCATCGGGTCCGGCCCGGCCGGCTACACGGCCGCCGTGTACGCCGCCCGCGCGTCGCTGGCGCCCCTCGTCTTCGAGGGATCGGTGACCGCCGGTGGCGCCCTGATGAACACCACCGAGGTCGAGAACTTCCCCGGCTTCCGCGACGGCATCATGGGCCCGGAGCTCATGGAGAACATGCGCGCGCAGGCCGAGCGCTTCGGCGCCGAGCTCGTCGCCGACGACGTCATCGAGGTCGACCTGACCGGGGAGGTCAAGAAGGTCGTCACCTACGGCGGCACGTTCTACGCCAAGGCCGTCATCCTGGCGATGGGCTCGGGCTACAAGAAGCTCGGCCTGCCCAACGAGGACGCGCTGTCCGGCAAGGGCGTCTCCTGGTGCGCGACCTGCGACGGCTTCTTCTTCCGCGAGCAGCACATCGCCGTCGTCGGCGGTGGCGACTCCGCCATCGAGGAGGCGACCTTCCTCACCCGCTTCGGCTCGAAGGTCTCCCTCATCGTCCGCCGCGACGAGCTGCGCGCCTCCAAGATCATGCAGGAGCGCGCTTTCGCCGACCCCAAGCTCGAGATCGAGTGGAACAGCGTCGTCGACAGCATCAACGGCGACGACCGGCTCACCTCGCTCACGCTGAGGGACACCATCACCGGCGAGACCCGTGAGCTCCCGGCCACCGGCCTCTTCATCGCGATCGGTCACGAGCCGCGCTCCGAGCTCCTGACCGACCAGGTCGACCTCGACGCCGAGGGCTACGTCCTGACGCACACGGGCTCGACCGCGACCAACCTGCGCGGCGTGTTCGCCGCCGGCGACCTGGTCGACCACACCTACCGCCAGGCGATCACCGCCGCGGGCTCCGGCTGCGCCGCGGCGCTCGACGCCGAGCGGTTCCTCGCGATCCTCGAGCACGAGACGGCCGCGGCCCGCCGTGCCGCCGAGGAGTCCGAGGTCGACGCGGCGTTCGCCGACGCCTGAGCCGCAGGCGTACGTCGGCCGGGAATGCCCGACGTACGCCGTAGGTTCTCTCCACAGACGTTTCGTTCAACCGACACCGAAGGGTGGCCCGAAGTGGCTGACAACATCTCCGCCGTGACCGACGCCGAGTTCGACAGCGCGGTCCTCAAGTCCGACAAGCCCGTCCTGGTGGACTTCTGGGCCGAGTGGTGCGGCCCGTGCAAGCAGGTCGCCCCGATCCTCGACGAGATCGCCGGCCAGCACGGCGACAAGGTGACGTTCCTCAAGATGAACGTCGACGAGAACCCGGTCACTCCGTCGAACTACCGCGTCACCGGCATCCCGACCATCAACGTCTACCAGGGCGGCGAGGTCGTGAAGTCCATCGTCGGTGCCCGCCCGAAGGCCGCGATCCTCAACGAGCTCTCCGAGTTCATCGCCTGATCGCTGGTCGACCGGCCCGAGCCGCTCGGCGAGGGCATCGAGACCCTCTCACTGCCCCGGCACCTCACGGTGCTGGGGCAGTGGCGTCTTCGGGGTCCCGCGGGTCGCCTTCGGCGCCGGCTGCTTCGGCCGTACGACCCCCAGCAGCCGCTCGAGCGCCCCCTCGACCTCCTCGCGCCACCGCACGGCGCCCTTCAGCTCCATCCGCAGCCTCGGGGCCGTCGGGTGTGCGCGGTGGGTCTTGAAGCCGACCCGCGCGAGGAACTGCTCGGGTGCTGCGCACCGCTGCCCGTGGACGCCGCTCCTGAACCCGCGGTCACCGAACGCCTCCACCGCCCTGATCCCGCCGCGCTCGATGAGGTCGCGGGCCATGCCCTGGATGAGCATCCGGCCGAGCCCCCCGCCGCGGTGGTCCGGGTGCACCCACGCGGTGGTCAGCAGCACGGCGTCAGAGGAGATCGGCGCGGTCGGGAAGCTCGCCGCGCCGGGCACGAACGCCTCGGGCGCGTAGACGACGTAGCCGACCGGCCGGTCGTCGACCAGGACGACCCGTCCGCACGAGCCCCACTCACGCAGGACCCCGGAGAGCCACGCCTCCTTCTCGTCGGTCTCCTCGCCGTCGCACACCTGGGCCCGGCGTACGGGGTCGAGCTCCCAGAACAGGCAGCTGCGACAGGGCGCACGGAGCTCCTCGAAACGGTCGAGGGTGAGCCTGGCAACCTTCCGGGACACGCGATGCCCTCCTGGTCCTCCTGCCGGCGGCGCAGATGTGACGCGACCGTTGTCCGAGACGGTGTACGTCGGCGCGGGTCATCGTTCATGCTAGGAGGATCATGGAATCTCTGCCATCCTCCGTGCCCACGCGTCAACCGTCAGTCCTCGACCCCTACGTCGACCGGTACGCAGCCCGCACGGCAGGGATGACCGCCTCCGAGATCCGCGCCCTCTTCGCGGTGGCGTCGCGGCCCGAGGTGGTCTCGCTGGCCGGTGGCATGCCGAACATCTCGGGCCTGCCGCTCGACGTCGTCGGTGGTGCCATCGCCGACCTGGTCGCGACCGACGGCCCCACGGCGATGCAGTACGGCTCCGGTCAGGGTGTCCCCGAGCTGCGCGAGCAGATCTGCGACGTGATGCGGCTCGAGGGCATCGCAGCGCACGCCGACGACGTCGTCGTGACGGTCGGCTCGCAGCAGGCGGTCGACCTCGTGACGCGCGTGTTCTGCGACCCCGGCGACGTGGTCATCTGCGAGGCGCCGTCGTACGTCGGCGCCCTCGGCGTCTTCAAGGGCTACCAGTGCGAGGTCGTCCACGCCGACATGGACGCCGACGGTCTCGTGCCGCAGGCGCTGCGCGACGCCATCCGGGCGACGAAGGCCGCCGGCAAGACGATCAAGTTCCTCTACACGATCCCGAACTTCCACAACCCCGCCGGCGTGACGCTGTCGGTCGAGCGCCGCCACGAGATCGTCGAGATCTGCGCCGAGGAGGGCATCCTCATCCTCGAGGACAACCCCTACGGCCTGCTCGGCTTCGACCGTGACCCGCTCCCGGCGATGCGGTCGCTGCAGAGCGACAACATCATCTACCTCGGGTCGTTCTCGAAGACCTTCGCGCCGGGCTTCCGCGTCGGCTGGGCGCTCGCCCCGCACTCGGTCAGGGAGAAGCTGGTGCTCGCGCAGGAGAGCGCGACGCTGTGCCCGCCGCAGTTCAGCCAGATGGCGATCTCGGCCTACCTCTCGGTGCACGACTGGCAGGGTCAGATCAAGCAGTTCCGCGAGATGTACCGCGAGCGCCGCGACGCGATGATCGGCGCCCTGTCCGACATGATGCCGGCGTCGGTCCGCTGGAACGTCCCCGACGGCGGCTTCTATGTCTGGCTCACCCTGCCGCCGGGCGTCAACGCCAAGGCGATGCTTCCCCGTGCCGTGACCGCCCGCGTCGCGTACGTGCCCGGCACCGCCTTCTTCGCCGACGGCTTCGGCTCGTCGTCGATGCGGCTGTCCTACTGCTACCCGACGCCCGAGCGGATCCGCGAGGGTGTACGTCGCCTCGCCGGCGTCATCGAGGCCGAGCTCGAGCTGCTCGACACGTTCGGCGACACCCGCGAGTTGCGTCTCGGCGCCGGTCTCGACAACCCGGGTACCGACGTTCACTGACGCTGGGACGGAGTACCCGGTTCACCGGGTACTCCGTCACTTCCGGGGCGTCATGGCACCCCGGGAGTTCCGTTCTACCCGGTGAACCGGGTACTCCGTCCGCAGGGCGATTCGTCGCTTTGTCGACAAACCGACTTATCGCTAGATCGATCTGCGGGTCAGATCGGGCGGTCGGTGCGGTTGCGCGGGTCGATGATCTCGACGATCCGACGCAGGTCGTCGAGCGTCGCGAACTCGATGGTCACCTTGCCCTTGGCCCGGCCCAGGTCGACCTTGACCCGCGTCTCGAGGCGGTCACCCAGTCGGTCGGAGATCTCCGCCAGGCCCGGGGCGACCGGCTTGGCGCGCACGGTCCGCTGGGGCTTGCCGTCGGTGCCGTCGCCGACCGCCACGATCTCCTCGAGCGCGCGGACGCTGATGCCCTCCGCGACGACCCGCTGCGCCAGCCGGTCCTGGACCCCTGCATCCTCGACGGCGAGCAGGGACCGGGCGTGGCCGGCGGACAGTACGCCGGCAGCCACCCGGCGCTGGACGGCGGGGGAGAGCTTGAGCAGGCGGATGGTGTTGCTGATCTGCGGACGCGAGCGACCGATCCGGCTCGCGAGCTCATCGTGCGTGCACTCGAAGTCCTCGAGGAGCTGCTGGTAAGCCGACGCCTCCTCGAGGGGGTTGAGCTGGGCGCGGTGGAGGTTCTCCAGCAGCGCGTCGCGCAGCATCGCCGTGTCGTCGGTCTCGCGCACGATCGCGGGGATCGTGTCGAGCCCTGCCTGCTGGGTCGCGCGCCACCGACGCTCGCCCATGACGAGCTCGTAGTCGTCGTCGCCCGTCTTGCGCACGACGACCGGCTGGAGGAGGCCCACTTCCTTGATCGAGTGGACCAGCTCGGCCATGGCTTCCTCGTCGAAGACCTGGCGCGGGTTGACCGCGTTCGGTCGGATCGACCCGACCGGGATCTCGGCGAAATGAGCCCCCTCGACGGGCGCCAGCACCGATTCTTCGATCTGGCGGCCGTTCGTGGGGGCGATGGACCCGGGGTCCGCGGTGTGGCTGTTCGTCGATCCTGGGGCAAAGTCCGGATCCCGGACGTCCTGGTTGACAACCGGGGCCGTGGGAATGAGCGATCCTAGCCCTCGACCGAGGCCGCGCTTGGCCGCAGGCTTGTTCATCTGCTCACTCCGTTCGAGGCGATCTCACGGGCCGCCTCCAGATAGCTGAGCGCGCCCGGTGACCCGGGATCGTAGGTCATCACCGTCTGGCCGTACGACGGCGCCTCCGAGACGCGCACCGAACGGGGGATGTAGGTGCGCAGCACCTGGTCGCCGAAGTGCGCCTTGACCTCCTCGGCCACCCCCGACGCCAGTCGCGTGCGGGCGTCGTACATGGTGACCAGGATGGTCGACACGGCGAGCTCGGGGTTGAGGTGGGCCCGCACCATGTCGACGGTCTTGAGCAGCTGGCCGAGTCCCTCGAGGGCGTAGTACTCAGCCTGGATCGGGATGAGCAGCTCGGCGCCCGCGACGAGCGCGTTGATGGTCAGCAGCCCCAGCGACGGCGGGCAGTCGATGAAGACGTAGTCCCAGCGGTCCTCGCCCGCCTCGTCGGCGGCGCCGACCCGCGCGTGGGCGCTCAGGGCCCTCTGCAGCCGACTCTCACGCGCGACGACGCTGACGAGCTCGATCTCTGCGCCGGCGAGGTCGATCGTGGCGGGTACGACGTCCAGCCCGGCGATCTCGGGGGAGGGGACGACGACGTCCTCCAGGGGGGAGCCGTCGACGAGGAGCTCGTAGGTGCCCGGCGTCCCCTGGAAGTGTTCGATGCTCAGCGCCGTCGAGGCATTGCCCTGCGGGTCCAGGTCGATGACGAGCACCCGCTGGCCCAGCTGGGCGAGTGCCGCAGCCACGTTGACGGTCGACGTCGTCTTGCCGACGCCACCCTTCTGGTTCGCGACCACGAAGATCCGGGTCGCCACCGGTCGCGGGATCGCCGGCCGGTTCTGGGATCCGATGCGCGCCAGGACGCTGTTCTCTGCTGCCCGCGCGAGGGGAGTCTCGCTGTCAGCGAGGTCCACGGAGAACGCCGCGAGGTCGGCCGCGGTCTTCACCTGGAACGTCGTCCCGGTCCGTGTTTCACGTGAAACATCGTCCGCGCCTGCATTGCCATCCTGTGGATGAGACACACCGTTCTGTGGATATTCACGCTCAGAGGGCACGGTTCCACCGGTGGAAAACTCCGGCTGGCCGATGTTGCGCTGGTCCCCGTCGGTCACGCGTTCCGCCTCCGGTCTCGTTGTCTACGCTTCTTCTTCGCCGAGCCCGTCGGCCGCCGAGCAGAGGGCAAAGATACCTTCGCCGGATCTGCCCAGGCCACCCGGACGCACAAGGTCGTCGACTCCACCAGGCCGGATCCGAGCTCGGAGATCGAGGGCTCGGCACAGCCGAGCTTGTCCAGCACCGGTCGCGCCTCCTCGATCTCAGCGGCGATCCCCGAGCCCTTCATGGCGACGAGCGCACCTGTCGGCGCGACGAGCGGCATGGACCACTCGAGCAGTCGGCCCAGGGGAGCGACGGCACGGGAGGTCACCACGTCGAAGGTGCGGTGACCGTGCAGCGCGTCGGCACGCCCGCGGACCACCTCGACGTTCGCCAGGCCCAGGTCGGCGACGACTTCGCTGAGGAACGTGGTCCGGCGCAAGAGCGGCTCGATGAGGGTCACCTCGAGCGACGGACGGACGATCGCCACCACCAGCCCGGGCAGTCCGGCGCCCGACCCGACGTCGGCGACGGTCCCGCTCTCCGGGAGGGCAGCCGCGAGAGCCGCACAGTTGAGGATGTGGCGGTCCCACAGCCGATCGACCTCCCGGGGCCCGATTAGGCCACGGACGACGCCGTCGTCCGCGAGCCAGCCGCCGTACCGCTCGGCGAGTGGCAGCCGCTCAAGAGGAAACACCCTCCCTGCCGTGTCCGGCATCGCCGGGGGCAGGGAGGGTGCTCCGTGGTCTGTCTGGTCAGTCATCGTGGTCGATGTTTCACGTGAAACGGGCCGGCCGCAAGCCGGGGGTTTCACGTGAAACGAGGCCGTCAGGCCGGCTGGACGACCACGTAGCGCCGCGGCTCGACGCCCTCGGACGAGGACGTCAGGCCCGCGCTGGCGACGGCGTCGTGGACGACCTTGCGCTCGAACGGCGACATCGGGTCGAGCGCGACGGGCGCACCCGTCGCGTTGACCTTCTCCACGGTCTCCGCAGCGACCTTCTCGAGCGCCGTGCGCTTGTCGGCGCGGAAGCCCGAGATGTCCAGCATCAGCCGCGAGCGCTCGCCGGTCTCGCGGTAGACGGCGAGGCGGGTCAGCTCCTGGAGCGCGTCGAGGACCTCACCATCCCGCCCCACGAGCTGCGAGAGCTCAGCGCCGACGATCGACACGGCCGCACGGTCGCCCTCGACGTCCATGTCCAGATCACCGTCGAGGTCGGCGATGTCCAGCAGCTCCTCCAGGTAGTCGGCGGCGATGTCGCCCTCCTGCTCGAGCTGCTTCACGCGGTCGGCGTCGTGGCCGGTGGGGTCGGTGATCTCCTCGGTCATGGGTTGTCGTCCTTCTTCGGCTGGTTCGGGCGGGAAGACTTGCGCTGCTCGCGCGACTGGCGCTTCGGCTGCTGGCGCTGGGCGGGCCGGCGATCGGCCTCGGGGACGTCGGTCGCGGGAGGACCGTCCACGGCGACGACGCCGTGACGGGCGGCCTTCGCCCGGTCGCGCTCCTCCTTGGCCTTCGCGGCAGGAGTGCCCGGCGCGGGGTTGTTGC
This sequence comes from Nocardioides sp. CER19, assembly GCF_029846275.1. GTDB lineage: Bacteria > Actinomycetota > Actinomycetes > Propionibacteriales > Nocardioidaceae > Nocardioides. The sequence continues at coordinate 287,306 of NZ_JARVWS010000001.1, read as the reverse complement.
GGATGACGTAGAACTGCTGGCCCATCGTCCAGATGTTCGAGGTCGTCCAGTAGAGCATCAGACCGATCGGGAACGCGATACCACCGACGGCGAAGACGATCGGGAGCACGTAGAGCAGCAGCTTCTGCTGCTGGGCGTACGGACCGCTCATCGCGTCGGTCGGCATGTTCTTGCTCATCAGCTGACGCTGCGTGGTGAAGGTCGTCGCCGTCATCGCGATCACCAGGATGATCGCGAGGACCACGACGTTCGTCGTGGTGTGGTTGGTCAGCGACTCGGAGATCTTCGCGCCGAAGATCTCGCCGTTCTGGATCTCCTTCGCGTCGGCCGTCGTCAGGAAGCCCTTGGCCTCGCCGTTCGCGGCGTTGCGCAGCAGGTGGAACAGCGAGAGGAAGATCGGCATCTGCAGGATGAGCGGCAGGCACGAGGCGAACGGGTTCGTGCCCGTCTCCTTGTAGAGCTTCATCGTCTCCTGGGCGAGACGCTCACGGTCGTGGCCGTACTTCTTCTGCAGCTCCTTCACCTTCGGCTGGATGAGCTGCATGTTGCGGCTGGACTTGATCTGCTTGACGAACAGCGGGATCAGCAGCGCCCGGATCGTGACCGTGAGGCCGATGATCGCCAGCGTCCACGCCCATCCCGACGAGATCGGCAGCAGGGCGAAGAGCCGGTGCCAGGCCAACCAGATCGCCGAGATGGCGTAATAGAGCGGGGTGCCGATGGTGCTCAGCAGATCTCCCACGAGGTCAGGGCTCCTAACGGGGTCAGTGGGACGTGCCCGTGCGCACACGGGAAGGTCGAGGGGCGGGGACCGGGTCGTAGCCGCCAGCGGCCCAGGGGTGACAGCGCCCGACCCGGCGTACGGCCAGCCAGCTCCCTCGCAGGCTGCCGTGCACCTGAACCGCCTCCAGCGCGTACGCCGAGCAGCTCGGGTGGTAGCGGCACACCTGTCCGTAGAGCGGGCTGATCAGCAGCCGGTAGGCCTTCAGCAGGCCGATGAGCAGGTATTTCACCGGATCGATCACGAGGTCACCCGCTCCCAGCAACGAGCCAGGTCAGCGCGTAGTTCCTCGTAGTCGGCGCCGGCAGCCGCCGGGAGCGCCCGGACCACGAGCACAGCAGAGCCCGGGAGCGGCGTCTCCGTGACGGAGAGCTGCTCCCGGGCCAGGTGTCGAAGTCGCCGCTTCACGCGGTTGCGGGTCACCGCCGGTCCCACGGCCTTGCTGACGACGAAGCCGACGCGCACCGGTCCTTCACCCTCGAGGCTCTCGAGGTGGAGGACCAGCGTGCGGCTGCCCGCGCGGCGGCCACCGCGAACCGCTGAGGCGAAGTCAGCGGCGTCGGTGAGCCGGTGAGCACGGGCCAGCACAGCAGTGCGCCGACGCGAGGGTCAGCGGGGGACCGGGCCGACTCAGACGGCGAGGGTCTTGCGGCCCTTGCGGCGGCGAGCCCCAAGGATCGCGCGGCCGGCGCGGGTGCGCATGCGCAGGCGGAAGCCGTGCGTCTTGGCGCGACGACGGTTGTTCGGCTGGTACGTACGCTTGCTCACGAGAATTCCTTCGGTGGATCGGGTTGGCGTGTCGCCCGGCAACAGTCGGCAGCACCGTGATCCACTGTGCAGACCACGGTGGATCGACCCGGTCGGCTGGCACCGCCCGCCCGCGGTCGAGCCCCGAGGCATCGGGGTTCCGTGGACATGCGGCGTCGGTCGACGCTCTTTTCTGCTACCGGCGACCGCCCAACGGTACGCGGTGGCAACTCACAGGGTCAAACCACGGCGACCCTCCCGGTCACTCCTTCGGACAGTACCCGCGGGACGATCGTCGTGGCCTGTGGACAACGGGTTGCTCGGAACCAGCCGCGAGGGTTAGTTTCCTCAGGTACCGAGGTTCCCTGCCGTCGCCGAGAAACCTCGGACGCTTCCGCGGGGGGAGCAGCCGGAAGATCACTCGGAAACCGCTCTGACCTGCGAAGATGTCCGAGGATCCCGATCGGCGCCGTGTCTCGGTCCGGCTCGGTCCACACAGTGCGAGTCGGGTTCACAGCTTGTGGACAAACTTGTGGAGACCATCACGACCACGATCGATCGCGGCCGTCGTACCGACGCCTGCGACTCCTGACAGGGAAGGCTGACCAGCGTGGACGACACGTCAGCTCCGGAGCCGGCGACGACAGGACCAGAGGGGTCGGCGAGCGACTCCGGCGAGGCGTCGCTGGAGTCAGCGTGGTCGGCCGTGGTCCGCGAGCTCCAGCCCAGCCAGCAGGCCTGGGTGCGGACCAGCCAGCCCGTCGCCATCCACGGTGACACCGCGATCATCGCCGTCCCCAACGACTTCACGCGCAACCGGCTCGAGGGTGCACTCCGCAAGGACCTCGAGGACGCGCTGAGCCGAGAGCTGGCCCGCGAGGTCAGGATCGCCGTCACGGTGAACCCCGAGCTGGAGATCCAGCCGATCGTCTCCATGGAGGCGCCGACGGCACCGCAGGCCCCGCTCGACGAGCAGCTCGGCAGCTCGTCAAGTCCACAAGTCGATATGTCGACAATGCCCGATCTGGGCGCGGTGCCGTCGACCCCGCCGCCAGGGGGAGACGCCCGGCCGAGCGCGCTCGAGACCAGGCTCAACCCGAAGTACACCTTCGAGACCTTCGTCATCGGCTCGTCGAACCGCTTCCCGCACGCCGCGGCCGTGGCCGTCAGCGAGGCACCCGGCAAGGCCTACAACCCGCTGCTGGTCTACGGGGAGTCCGGGCTGGGCAAGACCCACCTCCTCCACGCCATCGGCCACTACGTCCGCAGCCTCTACAACGGGGCGAAGGTGCGCTACGTGAGCTCGGAGGAGTTCACGAACGAGTTCATCAACGCGATCCGCGACGACCGGCAGGACCGGTTCAAGCGCCGCTACCGCGACGTCGACGTGCTGCTCATCGACGACATCCAGTTCCTGGAGGGCAAGACCCAGACGCAGGAGGAGTTCTTCCACACGTTCAACACGCTCCACAACGCCAACAAGCAGATCGTGCTCACCTCCGACCGCGCACCGAAGCGGCTCGAGGCTCTGGAGGACCGGCTGCGCAACCGGTTCGAGTGGGGCCTGATCACCGACGTCCAGCCGCCCGACGTCGAGACCCGCATCGCGATCCTCCGCAAGAAGGCGGCCATGGACCGGCTGACCGCGCCGCCGGACGTGCTCGAGTTCATCGCCACGAAGATCCAGACCAACATCCGCGAGCTCGAGGGTGCGCTGATCCGGGTCACGGCGTTCGCGAACCTCAACCGCCAGGAGGTCGACATGACCCTGGCCGAGATCGTCCTCAAGGACCTCATCCCCGAGGGCGGCGAGCCGGAGATCACCGCTGGCCTCATCATCGCCCAGACGGCCGCCTACTTCGGGCTGTCCATCGACGAGCTCACCGGGCCGTCGCGCGGCCGGCACCTCGTCATGGCGCGTCAGATCGCGATGTACCTGTGCCGCGAGCTCACCGACATGTCGCTGCCCAAGATCGGCGCGCAGTTCGGCAACCGCGACCACACGACCGTCATGTACGCCGAGCGGAAGATCAACCAGCTGCTCGCCGAGCGCCGCGCCGTCTTCAACCAGGTCAGCGAGCTCACCAACCGCGTGAAGCTGCAGGCGCGCCAGACCTAGGCCCCCGACGGCAACCGTGTTCGAAGTCCCCCGCGACCCAGCTCGCGGGGGACTTCCGTCTTCCCGCGCGACATCACGAGACTTGTGTAGTTCGAGGGCCGAACAGTCGGAATTACACGGGGAGGATCTGAGGACGAGCCCGGGAGGAACCCACACAGCGACCACGCCGCTCACACGACCCGTCGTCTCTCCACGACCGAATCCACATGCCCTGTGCGCACCGTTCCGGCCCGCGACCTGCAACGACGTCGGTTCTCCACAGTTTCCACGGACCCTATGACTCCGTCGGACCTACATCCTGATCGATCCTCCGTGAAAACCCACAACGCCCCTTTCCTGGGGACAACAGCCCGCGAACGACAACTTGTGAGCCTTCCTTTCACCCGCCCGTGCCGAGCGTCCCCATCGCGTGGCAGGATTCAGATCCCACGCCTGGAGCACCACCCACGCCCGAGCAAGAAGGACCACACATCGTGAAGTTCCGCGTCGACCGCGACGTGTTCGCGGATGCCGTCGCCTGGGCTGCCCGCAGCCTGCCCGTCCGGCCGAGCACTCCCGTTCTCTCCGGACTCCTCATCGAGGCGAGCGACGAGGGCCTGGTGCTGTCGACCTTCGACTACGAGACGTCGGCCCGCGCCACGCTGTCCGCCGAGGTCTCCGACGAGGGCAAGGCGCTCGTCAGCGGCCGGCTGCTCGCCGACATCGTCCGCAGCCTGCCGGCGAAGCCGGTCGAGCTCACCCTCGACGGTGCCCGCGCGAGCCTGACCTGCGGCTCGGCGCGCTTCAGCCTCCAGACCATGCCGGTCGAGGACTACCCCACGCTGCCCGAGATGCCGACCGCGGCCGGCACCGTCAAGAGTGACGTCTTCGCCCACGCCGTGTCCCAGGCCGTGACCGCCGCAGGCCGTGACGACATGCTGCCGGTGCTCACCGGCGTCCGGCTGGAGATCGACGGCTCCACGATCTCGCTGCTCGCGACGGACCGCTTCCGGCTCTCCATCCGCGAGCTCGAGTGGAACCCGAGCACCCCCGACGAGACGCTCGCCGCGCTCGTCCCCGCGAAGGTGCTCGCCGACACCGCCAAGTCGCTGACCAACGGCAGCGAGGTCACGATCGCCCTGTCGACCGGCGGTGCCGGCGAGGGCATCATCGGCTTCGAGGGCGCCGCAGCGGGCGGCGTACGACGGACCACGACCCGGCTGCTCGACGGGGAGTTCCCGAAGGTGCGCAGCCTGTTCCCCAACGAGCACCTCACGAAGGCGCTCGTCGAGAAGGCGGCGCTGGTCGAGTCGGTCAAGCGGGTCTCCCTGGTCGCGGAGCGCAACACCGCAGTGCAGCTGAAGTTCTCCGACGGCGTGCTGACCCTCGACGCCGGGTCCGGCGAGGAGGCCCAGGCCTCGGAGTCGATCGAGGCCGACATCCAGGGCGAGGAGCTGACCACCGGCTTCAACCCCCAGTTCCTGCTCGACGGTCTCACCGCCATCGACCAGCCCACCGTCGAGCTCGCGTTCACGCAGGCATCGAAGCCCGTCGTCCTCAGCGGCTCGGCCGCCGACGCGGACCCCGGGTTCCGCTACCTGCTGATGCCGCGTCGCCTGCTGTCCTGATCTCGGCCCCAAGTGGGCACCAGGGAGATCGGGACCAACCACGAGAGGATCGCCATGCACATCGGACTCGTCGGCCTCGGGAAGATGGGCGGCAACATGCGCACGCGTCTGCGCAACGCCGGCCACACCGTCGTCGGTTATGACCGCAACCAAGACCTGACCGACTCGAGCAGCCTGTCCGACATGGTCGAGCAGCTGCGGAAGCTGGGTGACGGCCCGACCGTCGTCTGGGTGATGGTGCCGGCGGGCGAGCCGACCCGGTCGACCATCGCCGAGCTCAAGGAGATCCTCGACGAGGGCGACCTCGTCGTCGACGGCGGCAACAGCAAGTACACCGACGACGCCCTCAACGCCGCCTCGCTCGGCGAGAAGGGCATCGGCTTCGTCGACTGCGGCGTCTCCGGTGGCGTGTGGGGCCTCCAGAACGGCTACGCGCTGATGTACGGCGGCAAGGCCACCGAGGCCGAGAAGGTCATGCCCGCTCTCGAGGCGCTCAAGCCCGAGGGCACCGACGACGGCCTGGTCCACTGCGGCGAGACGGCCGGTGCCGGCCACTTCGCCAAGATGGTCCACAACGGCATCGAGTACGCGATGATGCAGGCCTACGCCGAGGGCTGGGAGCTGCTCGACAAGGTCGACATCGTCCAGAACGTGCCCGAGATCTTCGCGTCGTGGCGCACCGGAACGGTCGTCCGCTCCTGGCTGCTCGACCTCCTCGTCGACCAGCTCCGCGCCGACGAGCACCTGGACAAGATCAGGGGCTACGCCGAGGACTCGGGCGAGGGCCGCTGGACCGTCCAGGCCGCGATCGACAATGCGGTCCCGATGCCGGCCATCTCCGCGTCGCTCTTCGCCCGCTTCGTCTCCCGCCAGGAGGACGACGTGGCGATGAAGGCGATCGCCGCAATGCGCAACGGCTTCGGTGGCCACGCCGTCATCTCCGAGTCGGAGGCCTGATCGCCCTGTCGGCCAACGGCATCCGACACGTCCTCCTCGACGCGGACGGCGTCCTGCAGCACCGGCCCGGTGGGTGGGAGTCCGCGTTCGAGGAGTGGCTCGGCGTACGCGCGAACGTGTTCCTGGAGGAGATGTTCGCCGCCGAGAAGCCCGCGATCCGGGGCGAGCGCGACGCCGTCGAGGTGCTCGGCGAGGTCCTCGACCGCTACGGCGTGACGGCCTCGCCGGACGAGGTCTTCGAGTCCGTCTGGCACCGCATCGAGCCGGTGCCGGCGAGTCTCGACCTGGTGCGCCGGCTGCGGGCCGCGGGGTTCGGGGTGCACCTGGGCACCAACCAGAGCCTGCGCCGGGCGGCGTACATGCGCGAGGAGCTCGGGTACGACGACCTCTTCGACGTGTCCTGCTACTCGGCCGAGCTCGGGCTGGCCAAGCCCGACCCGGCGTACTTCCGCAGGGCATTGGAGCTGATCGGCGCGCCGCCCGAGCAGGTCCTCTTCGTCGACGACGTGGAGCCGAACGTCGACGGCGCCCGCGAGGTCGGGATGGCCGGCATCCACTGGCACCTGCGTGACGGGCACGACCAGCTGGAGAAGCTGCTGGCCGAGCACGGCGTCGTCCCCGCTCCCGCTTAGAGTTGCCTCCGGACCGGCGTTCGGGGAGGAGGAGTCGTGCACGTCTCGCACCTGACCCTCCACGACTTCAGGTCCTACGAGAGCGCCGACGTCGAGCTCGGGCCGGGCGCGACCGCGTTCGTCGGCCGCAACGGCCAGGGAAAGACCAACCTCGTCGAGGCGATCGACTACCTCTCGCGGCTGCAGTCGCACCGGGTCGCCTCCGACGCCCCACTCGTCAGGGCCGGCGCCGACCAGGCGGTGGTTCGGGCGGCCGTCGTCAAGGACAGCCGCACCGCGATCCTCGAGGTCGAGATCAACCCGGGCCGGGCCAACCGCGCTCGGATCAACCGGTCGCCGCTGCCGCGCACCCGCGAGCTGGTCGGGCTGGTGCGCACCGTCGTCTTCTCGCCCGAGGACCTCGCCCTCGTCAAGGGCGACCCCGGCGAGCGACGGCGCTTCCTCGACGACCTGATGGTGCTGCGCACGCCGCGCCTCGCAGGCGCGCGCGCCGACTACGACCGCGTCCTCAAGCAGCGCAACTCGCTCCTCAAGAGCGGCCGGGCCGGCGGCCGCGGCGGCCAGGACTCGGTGCTCGCGACGCTCGCCGTCTGGGACGACCACCTCGCGCGCACCGGCGCCGAGATCCTCGCCGAGCGGCTCGCCCTCACCGACGCGCTCCGGCCGTACGTCGGCAAGGCCTACGAGACCGTCGCCCGCGGCGCGTCCCGCGACGACGCGGAGATCGCCTACCGGCCGTCGTTCGACCTCGAGGGCGCGACCACGCAGCCGGAGCTGGAGAAGGCGATCCACACCGAGCTCGCCCGGCGCCAGCGTGACGAGCTCGACCGCGGGGTCTCGCTCGTGGGACCCCACCGCGACGACCTGCTGCTCACCATCGGCGCCGGTGACCAACACCTCCCGGTGAAGGGCTTCGCGTCGCACGGGGAGTCGTGGTCCTTCGCGCTCGCCCTCCGGCTCGCGTCCTACGACCTGCTCCGGGCCGACGGCGACGACCCGATCCTGATCCTCGACGACGTCTTCGCCGAGCTCGACAGCGAGCGACGCGAGCAGCTCGCGGCGCTGGTGGCCGGCGCCGAGCAGGTGCTCGTCACGGCGGCGGTCGGCGCCGACGTACCCGAGGCGCTCCGTGGCACCCGCTACCTCGTGTCCGGCGGGGAGGTGACCAGCGATGACTGACGACGACGCACCCGACCTGCCCGAGACGGCTCGTGGGGACGCGGACGCCGACGACGAGACGCCGGCCGCCGACGGGCTCGACCTGGCCCGCGCGCTGATGCGTGCGACGGCCGGCTCGTCGACGCGCAAGGTCACCCGCAAGCGGCGCCGGGACCAGCCGCCCGCGCGCGGCCGGGTGAGCGGCAGCCACCCCGACGACCGCGACCCCCAGCTCCTCGACGCGACCCTGGGCCGGCTGGTCGCCGACCACGGGTGGGAGCTCGACCTCCGCGTGCACGGCGTCTTCGGCCGGTGGTCCGACATCGTCGGCTCCGAGATCGCCGACCACGCGACGCCGGAGTCGTTCGGCGAGGGCCGGCTGGTGGTCCGCACCGACTCCACCGCCTGGGCGACCCAGCTGCGGCTGCTCGGGCCGACGGTGGTCCGCCGGCTCAACGAGGAGCTCGGTCACGGCACCGTCACCGCCATCGAGGTGCTCGGCCCGCACGGGCCGTCATGGAAGAAGGGCCGACTCTCCTCACGGGACGGTCGGGGCCCACGGGACACCTACGGCTGATCGCGGTGTCGTCGCGGTGTCGTCGCGGTGTCTCTGCCCTTCTGACGTCCGCACGACGGTACCGGGACCCATCCGTCTCCCCGTACGGCGCTCGCAGCCCCGCTTATGCGGCGTCTCGGGGCACCTTTCCTCCCCAGATGTCCCCCTCCGGAAGGCAGCATCGTGGATTCCGGCCTTCCAACCGGTAACATAGGGCCGTGAGCGAAGCCGACGAGACCGCCGACATCCAGCCCACCCCCACCACCCCCCTTCAGGTGGAGTACGACGCCTCCGCGATCCAGGTCCTCGAAGGTCTCGAGGCTGTGCGCAAGCGGCCGGGCATGTACATCGGCTCCACCGGCGCGCGAGGTCTCCACCACCTGATCTGGGAGATCGTCGACAACGCGGTGGACGAGGCGCTGGCCGGATACTGCGACAACATCCTCGTGACCCTGAACCCCGACGGCTCGGTGAGCGTCGAGGACAACGGTCGCGGCATCCCGACCGACACTGCACCCGGCCAGGAGCTCCCGGCAGCGACGCTCGCGCTCACCGTGCTGCACGCCGGCGGCAAGTTCGGCGGCGGCGGCTACAAGGTCTCCGGTGGACTCCACGGTGTCGGCTCGTCGGTGGTCAACGCGCTCTCGACGCGTCTTCACCTGCAGGTGAAGAACCGCGGCTTCCTCTGGGAGCAGGAGTTCTCGCTCGGCACGCCCGACTACCCGCTCCGGCAGGTCCGCCCCCTCGAGGACGGCGAGCGCACCGGCACGACCGTCACGTGGTGGGCCTCGCCCGACATCTTCGAGACCGTCGAGTACAACCTCGAGACGATCTCGACCCGCTTCCGCGAGATGGCGTTCCTCAACAAGGGCCTGCAGATCGTGTTGCGCGACGAGCGGCCCGAGACCGAGGAGATCGCCGAGGCCGTCGCCGACGAGACCGTCGAGATCGACGGCGCCTCCGAGGTCCACGCGGCCGAGGAGGGCGGCCACAAGATCCTCGAGCAGATCTTCAAGTACGAGAACGGGCTCGCCGACTACGTCGAGTACCTCAACAAGCGGAAGACGCCGGTCTCCCCGGTCATCCACTTCGAGGCCGAGACCGCCGGCAACGCTCGGAACCCGATGAGCCTCGAGCTCGCGATGCAGTGGCAGGCGTCGTCCTACAACGAGGCCGTGCACACCTTCGCCAACACGATCAACACTCCCGAGGGCGGCACCCACGAGGAGGGCTTCCGCGCCGCGCTCACCAGCCTGATGAACCGCTGGGGCGAGGAGTGGAACCTGATCAAGAAGAAGGAGGACCGCCTCACGGGTGACGACATCCGCGAGGGCCTCACGGCGATCATCAGCCTCAAGATCGGCGAGCCGCAGTTCGAGGGCCAGACCAAGGCCAAGCTTGGCAACACCGAGGCGAAGGGCTTCACCCAGGGCGTCGTCAACGACGAGCTCGGCGCCTGGCTCGAGCAGCACCCGGCCGAGGGCAAGGAGGTCATCCGCAAGGCGCAGGCCGCGGCGACCGCCCGCATCGCGGCCCGCAAGGCACGCGACCTCGCCCGCAACCGCAAGGGCATCCTCGGTGGCGGCGGCCTGCCCGGCAAGCTGCGCGACTGCAGCTCCAACAACCCCGAAGAGTGCGAGATCTTCATCGTCGAGGGTGACTCCGCCGGCGGCTCGGCCGTCATGGGCCGGGAGAACCGCATCCAGGCGATCCTCCCGATCCGCGGCAAGATCCTCAACGTCGAGAAGGCCCGCCTCGACAAGGTGCTCGCCAACCAGGAGGTGCAGGCGATCATCTCGGCGCTCGGCACCGGGGTGCACGACGAGTTCGACATCGCCAAGCTGCGCTACCACAAGATCGTGCTGATGGCCGACGCCGACGTCGACGGCCACCACATCAACACGCTGCTCCTCACGCTGCTGTTCCGCTTCATGAAGCCGCTGATCGAGGCCGGCCACGTCTACCTCGCACAGCCGCCGCTCTACCGCATCAAGTGGAACAAGCCGGCCGAGCACGAGTTCGTCTTCTCCGACGCGGAGCGCGACGCCGTCGTACGCGACGGGCAGGCCCAGGGCAAGAAGCTGCCCAAGGAAGCGCCGATCCAGCGCTACAAGGGTCTGGGCGAGATGAACGCCGACGAGCTGTGGGAGACCACGCTCGACCCCGACAACCGCGTGCTGCTCCAGGTCACCCTGGAGGACGCCGCCCACGCCGACGAGATCTTCTCGATCCTGATGGGTGAGGACGTCGAGATGCGTCGCTCCTTCATCCAGCGCAACGCCAAGGACGTTAGGTTCCTCGATATCTGATGACTGAGACTCCCACTCCCCCGGCCGGAGGCCGGGTCCAGCCGGTCGAGCTCCAGCAGTCGATGCAGCAGTCCTACATCGACTACGCCATGGCCGTCATCGTCGGCCGGGCCCTGCCCGACGTACGCGACGGGCTCAAGCCCGTGCACCGTCGCGTGCTCTACGCGATGTACGACGGCGGCTACCGGCCCGACCGCGGCTTCAACAAGTGCGCCCGCGTCGTCGGCGACGTCATGGGTAACTACCACCCGCACGGCGACTCGGCGATCTACGACACCCTCGTGCGCCTCGCGCAGCCGTGGGTGATGCGGGCGCCGCTCGTGCAGGGCCAGGGCAACTTCGGCTCGCCGGGCAACGACCCGGCCGCGGCCATGCGCTACACGGAGTGCCGCATGGCGCCGCTCGCCATGGAGATGGTGCGGGACATCGACGAGGACACCGTCGAGATGACCGCCAACTACGACGGCAAGACCCAGGAGCCGACGATCCTGCCGGCGCGGTTCCCCAACCTGCTGGTCAACGGCAGCGCCGGCATCGCGGTCGGCATGGCGACCAACATCCCGCCGCACAACCTGCGCGAGGTGGCCGAGGGCGCGAAGTGGTCGCTCGAGCACCCGGAGGCGACCCGCGAGGAGCTGCAGGAAGCGCTCATCGAGCGGATCAAGGGTCCCGACTTCCCCAACGGCGCGCTCATCGTGGGCCGCTCGGGCATCGAGCAGGCCTACCGCACCGGTCGCGGCTCCATCACCCAGCGCGCGATCATCGAGGTCGACGAGGACAAGTCGGGCCGCACGATGCTCGTCATCACCGAGCTGCCCTACATGGTCAACCCGGACAACCTGATCGTGAAGATCGCCGAGCTGGCCGACTCCGGCCGGGTCCAGGGCATCGCTGACGTCCGCAACGAGACCTCCTCGCGGGTCGGTCAGCGGATCGTCGTCGTGCTCAAGCGCGACGCCGTGGCTCGCGTCGTCCTCAACAACCTGCTCAAGCACACCGAGCTGCAGACCAACTTCAGCGCCAACATGCTGGCGCTGGTCGACGGCGTGCCGCGGACCCTGCCGATCGACGCGTTCATCTCGCACTGGGTCGCGCACCAGATCGACGTGATCCAGCGGCGCACGGCGTACCGCCTGCGCAAGGCCGAGGAGCGGGCCCACATCCTGCGCGGTCTCGTCAAGGCGCTCGACATGCTCGACGAGGTCATCGCGCTCATCCGCCGCTCGCCCGACGTGGCCGAGGCCCGCGAGGGCCTCATCCAGCTCCTCGACATCGACGAGCTGCAGGCCGAGGCGATCCTCGGCATGCAGCTGCGCCAGCTGGCCGCCCTGCAGCGCCAGCGGATCATCGACGAGCTGGCCGAGTTCGAGGTCCGGATCGCCGACTTCAAGGACATCCTCGCCAAGCCGGAGCGCCAGCGGGCCATCGTCGTCGAGGAGCTCGACGGCATCGTCGAGAAGTTCGGCAACGACCGACGCACGCAGATCATCGCGGCCGACGGGGACCTCTCCATGGAGGACCTCATCCCCGACGAGGAGCTGGTCGTCTCCATCACCCGCGGTGGCTACGCCAAGCGGACCCGCGCCGACCAGTACCGCTCGCAGAAGCGCGGCGGCAAGGGCGTGCGCGGTGCGACGCTGCGCGGCGACGACGTCGTCGAGCACTTCATCGCCACGACCAACCACCACTGGCTGCTGTTCTTCACCACCGCCGGGCGGGTCTACCGGACCAAGGCCTACAACCTCCCCGAGGCGGCACGTGACGCCAAGGGCGGGCACGTGGCCGGTCTGCTGTCGTTCCAGTCGGACGAGTCGATCGCCCAGGTGCTGGCGATCCGCGACTACGAGCAGGCGCCCTACCTCGTCCTCGCGACGCGGAGCGGCCTGGTCAAGAAGACCCGACTGGCCGACTACAACTCGCCGCGCCAGGCCGGCGTCATCGCGATCAACTTCCGCGAGGACGACGACGAGCTGGTCGGCGCCGAGCTGGTCAACCCCGACGACCACATCCTGCTGGTCTCGCGGAAGGGCCAGGCGGTGCGGTTCGTCGCGAGCGACGAGCAGCTGCGGCCGATGGGCCGCGCGACCTCCGGCGTCACGGGCATGAAGTTCCGCGACGGCGACGCGGTGCTGTCGATGTCGATCATCCGCGCCGCCGACGCGGCGCACGAGGAGTCCGACGAGGACGTGCAGTACGTCTTCACGATCACCGACGGCGGCTTCGCCAAGCGGTCGCGGATCTCGGAGTACCGCATCACGAACCGTGGCGGTCTCGGCGTACGCGCCATGCAGCTGACCGACGAGAAGCGCGGCGTGCTCGCCGGTGCGTTCATCGTCAAGGACGGCGACGAGATCCTCTCCATCACGACCAACGGACAGGTCGTCCGCTCGCCCATCGACGCCGACTTCCCGGCGAAGGGCCGCTCCACCATGGGCGTGAAGTTCGTGTCGCCGAAGAACGGTGACTCGGTCGCCGTGGTGGCCCGCTCGGTGGAGACCCGCGAGGAGGAGATGGACGAGGAGCTGGCCGCGGCCGTGGCCGATGCGTCCCGCGAGCCGGGCGCCGCTCCGAAGGTCGATGTGGACGCGGATGCAACAATCGATGCGGCCGACGCCGCAGGTGCGGCTGAGACAGCCGACGACACGGAGGAGTGAGGATGCCTGAGCGTCCCGGCGAGCGAACCGCCACTCGGGTGGGCGGGCGTCCCGCGCAGCAGCGCGACGACGACACCGCCGTACGCCCGGGGTTCGCCCAGCAGGTCAAGGACAGACTGAGCGCCGCGGCGGACGAGTTCCGCGCGGCGAACACCGGATCGACGCCGCCACAGCGGAGTCGCCAGGGGGCCCGTCCCCCGCGGCGGGCCCGGCTGCGGCTGACCCGGATCGACCCGTGGTCGGTCATGAAGACGTCGTTCCTGCTGTCCATCGCGCTCGGCGTGGTGACCATCGTGTCGGTCTTCATCGTCTGGTCGGTGCTCGGCGCCGCCGGCGTCTGGGACTCGATCAACCAGACGGTCCAGGACATCGTCGGCGGCCAGGACGCCGGCTCGTTCGACGTCACCGACTACGTCGGCATGTCGCGCGTCATGGGCTTCACGATGATCGTCGCGGTGATCGACGTGGTCCTGATGACCGCTGTCGCCACGCTCGGCGCGTTCCTCTACAACATGGCGGCGGCGCTGCTCGGCGGCATCGACGTCACCCTGACCGAAGACCGCTGACCGGCGCCGGGACGTCGTACGAGCCGGTCGGCCTGGCCGCCGGAACGTCTGACGTCCCGCCGTTTTGGCGGCCGCTCGGCCGCTCGGGTAATGTCTGCCATCGGCCGTCGGGGCTTCCACCCGGCAGCCACCCGGGCCTATAGCTCAGACGGTTAGAGCACCACACTGATAATGTGGGGGTCGGAGGTTCAAGTCCTCCTAGGCCCACGGAACAAGCCCCGGACGCGACAGCGGACCGGGGCTTTTCACAAGGAGACGACAGTGAAGAAGCTGATCCTGATCGCACTCGCAGCCGCCGGCGCCGTGCTCGCCAAGAAGCAGCTCGACAAGAGCAACGCCGAGCGGGCCCAGTGGGCGGAGGCCACCGACACCGTCAGTCCCACCCACCAGGCCTGACTGCATCAGGGGCGTTGGCGCAATTGGTAGCGCACCTGCTTTGCAAGCAGGGGGTTAGGGGTTCGAGTCCCCTACGCTCCACTCACTCGCACGAGGCCCTCGTCCCGCGGACGAGGGCCTCGCGGCGTCTCCGAGGGGACCGCGGCGGACATCACACCCGGGCGACTCTCGCCGTCTGCGCGTCCTGACCTGCCCGGACGTACCCTGACAGGCGTGCCGCCGAAGATCTGGTCCCCGCGTCTGTGGGGAGCTCACCTGCTGGCACTGGTGCTGCTGGCCGGCACGGTCGGGCTCGGCCTCTGGCAGCTGGGCGTGTGGCAGGACCACCGCACGGCGGAGAAGCAGGACGCCACGAAGGCAGCGGTCAAGCCGCTCGGCGACGTCATGGGGCCCGACGACCCGTTCCCGGGCCTGATGGTCGGCCACCCGGTCGAGATCAGCGGCGACTGGGTGCCCGACGGCACGCTCTACATCAGCGGTCGCCGGCACCACGGCGTCGACGGCTACTGGGTGGTCACCCCGGTCGCGGTCGGGGGTCCGGGCAAGCCGGCCATGCCGGTGGTGCGGGGATGGGTGCAGAGCCCCGCGGACGCGCCGGCCCCGCCGACGGGATCGGTCGACCTCACGGGCTGGCTGCAGCCGCCGGAGGGCGACCAGGGCGTCGTCGACGACGACCCGACCGACGACGTCCTCCCGCAGCTGCGGATCGCCGACGTCATCCAGCACGTCGACCAGGACCTCTACGGCGGTTTCGTGATCGACCGCCAGCCCGGGGCCGGCCTCCAGGCGGCCACCGTCGAGCAGCTGCCCGACGCCGGGACCACGACCGGGCTGCGCAACTTCCTCTACGGCCTCGAGTGGTGGGTCTTCGGCGGGTTCGTCATCTACATCTGGTGGCGTCACATGCTGGACGTCACTCGACCGGCCCCTGAGAAGGACGCTCAGGCGGACGCCGTACCCTCAGGGACGTGAAGGGCACGCTCAACTTCTACAAGGTGATCGCGACGGTCGTCGGGGTCCTGCTCATCGTCCTCGTGCTGGTCGGACTGCCGATGGACCTGTTCGCGGCCGACGGCACCTCCGCGCACGACGCCGGCCGCTGGATCTCCCAGAACGTCGGCGTCGCCCACGGGTGGCTCTACATGGTCTACCTCGTCACGACGTTCATCCTGTCGCGGAAGGCGGGATGGGACCTGCCCTTCACGATCGTGACGCTCATCTGCGGCACGATCCCCATCGCCAGCTTCTGGGCGGAGTTCCGGGCGATCCGCCGTGTGCAGGCGGACCACCCGGAGCTCGCGACCGTCTGAGGCTCGGCAGCTCGGGTCAGCTCGGGTCAGCTCGGGCTGTAGGGCGGCTTGTTGACCGGCGTGGTCAGGTCGTCGACCGGCTCGTCGGTGTAGAGCGTCTCGCCGGGGCTGTCGGGCGTCGAGGCCGGCCCGGCCGACGTCCACTCACCGGAGTCACCCATGAACTTGCGAGCCAGCACGGCCGCGGCGCCGAGCAGGCCGCCGAGCAGGGCGAACATGAGCAGCTTGCGGCCCTTGCGCTTCTTCTTCGGGTGGCCGGTCAGCTCCTGAGACTTCGCCTCGGCGAACTGCTTGGCCTGCGTCGCGCGCTCGGCCGCGATGCCGGCGCCCGCGGCGACGATCGGGGCCGTCTTGGCGGCCGCTCCCTGGATCGCCGGCTTGGCCGTGTTCTCCACGAACGGCTTGGCCGTGTTCTCGATGAACTCCTGTGCCGCCTCGACCGCGATCTCCACCGCATCGGTGGTCCGGTCGGTGGCGCGCTCGAGGAGCGTTGTCTGCCTGGTCATCGTGGGGCCTCCTGACGTCGTGGGCATTGGGCAGGCGTGCGAGGATCGACCCGCACTCAATCAGCAGTACCCACATCAGAGAAGGACAGTCATGGCGGACCAGCAGGCCATCCTCCACACCAACCGGGGTGACATCACCCTCAACCTGTTCCCGAACCACGCGCCGGAGACGGTCGCGAACTTCGTCGGCCTGGCCACCGGGGAGAAGGCGTACGACGCCGGCAACGGCAAGACCGGCCCGTTCTACGACGGCCTCACCTTCCACCGCGTCATCGAGGGCTTCATGATCCAGGGTGGCTGCCCGCTCGGCACCGGCACCGGCGGCCCGGGCTACACCTTCAAGGACGAGCCGCACCCCGAGCTCGTCTTCGACAAGCCCTACCTGCTCGCGATGGCCAACGCCGGCCCGGGCACCAACGGCTCGCAGTTCTTCATCACCGTCGGCGCCACGTCGTGGCTGAACTTCAAGCACACGATCTTCGGCGAGGTCGCCGACCAGTCCTCCCGCGACGTCGTCGACGCCATCGCCACCACGGCGACCGGCCCGGGCGACCGTCCGAAGGACGCCGTCGTCATCGAGTCCGTCGAGATCGTCTGACGCGGCCCCACAGTGACGGAGTCCTCCGCGGCCGGGGTGCCGACCTGCTACCGGCACCCCGACCGCGAGGCTCACATCCGCTGCCAGCGGTGTGAGCGCCCGATCTGCCCCGACTGCATGACCGCTGCGTCGGTCGGGTTCCAGTGCCCCGAGTGCGTGAAGGAGGGGCGCAGCACGCAGCGTCCGGTCCGGACGACGTACGGCGGCCTGCGCCCGTCCGCCCCCGGCTTCGTGACGATGGTGCTCATCGGGATCAACGCCGTCGTGTGGCTCCTGGTGATGGTCACGGGCCGTAACAGCAGCAGGCTGCTGTCCTACCTAGAGCTGCGCCCCAGCGGGCTGTGCGAGATCGGACCGGCCGGCTTCGACGTCTCCCGCGAGACGTGCACCGCGCACGCCGGGACCTATCACCCGGGGGTCAGTGACGGCGCCTACTGGCAGCTCATCACCAGCACCTTCACGCACGTCGAGGTGCTGCACATCGGCTTCAACATGCTCGCCCTGTGGGTGCTCGGTCCGCAGGTCGAGCAGCTCTTCGGCCGAGCGCGCTTCCTCGCGCTCTACCTCCTCTCCGGCTTGGCCGGTTCGGCTCTCGTCTACGCGACCGCCCCCCTCTACACGCCGACCGTCGGTGCCTCGGGCGCGATCTTCGGCCTCATGGGCGCGCTGCTGGTCGTCGCGGTGCGCACCCGCACGAACGCCTCGTCGATCCTGGTGTGGATCGCCATCAACGCGGTGCTGACCCTCTCGGTGCCCAACATCTCCTGGCAGGGCCACCTCGGCGGCTTCATCGGCGGCGTGCTCGTCTCCGCCGTCATCGTGTGGGCGCCGCGCAAGCGCCGCCGGCAGATCCAGTGGGGCGGGATGGGGCTGGTCGCCGTCGCCATCGCGGTCACGATCGCTCTGCGGACCGCCGCCCTCGTCTGAGCCCGAGCCCGGCCGCCGTACCCAATTGAGGGGTACGCGCGGGTGCCCGCCGCCCACCGGTGTGTGCGGGCTGCTCGACTGTCGTTCGCGCGACCCCTCGGCGGGTCGCGCGCCAACGTGAACAGCCGCGAATCGGCGTGAAAATGCACACCCTGTGCACACACCTGTGGACGAATCACATGCTTGTGATTCGTCCACAGGTTTATCCCGAGTTGTGAAGAACCGCCCCGAAAAGCAGGAACGCCGCCCTGGTTGCCCAGGAGCGGCGTTCTCAAACGTGACGAACCGGTGCCGTCACTCCCACCTGGTCGCGAAGGCGAACCCGGTGGCCATGAACGCGATGCCGACGACGAGGTTCTTCTGACCCAGGTCGTTGAACACCCACAGGTTCGACAGGTCGTCGGAGAAGATGTAGAAGACGCAGATCCAGGCCAGGCCGAGCAGGAAGCAGCCGAGCATCCCCACGACGACTCCCCGGCCACGACCGAGCGGCGTCGAGGGGTGGGCGGAGACGAACAGGCCGAGGAAGAAGAGCCCGAACCCGATGAGGTAGTTCCAGTTGCCCCAGTCGGCCATGAACGCGGGGCTGCCCGCCTTGCCGTCGTCACCGGGCCGGACCGCCACGTAGTAGTAGGCGATCCAGGCGATCCCGACGACGATCAGGATCAGCGACACGATGAAGCGGACGCTGAACACCGGTCCTCGCGTCGGGTCGACGAAGTCCTTCGAGGGCTTCAGCTTGGGCACGAGGAAGACTCCTGGGTTCGGTGACGACTGTGGTGCTGGCGCACGTGCGCCGTAGCCTAGTCGCCATGACCGGCCACCCGCACAAAGCCCCGACCCACGGGTCCGGGCGGGGTGCGCGTCGGCTCTCCGCGTGGCGGGTCGGCACGCCGCTGGTCATCCTGATCTGCGGCGGCCTGTTCGTCGTCAGCGCCCAGAACAGCGAGGGCACCGACCTGCGGCCCGGCCGTTACACGGACCTCGCCACCGTCACGGGCTCGGAGAAGCTGCGCTACACCCACCTGGAGGAACGCGTCGCGCAGACCGACAAGGAGGTCAGCCGGCTCACCCAGCAGGTCGACGACAACACGGTCAAGCGCTACAAGCGGGAGGTCGACGAGCTCAAGGACCCGGCCGGCCTCGTCGCGCACAGCGGGCCCGGCGTCCGGATCACGCTCTCCGACGCACCCCAGGACAAGCTCGAGAAGGTCGGTGACCAGGCGGCCAACGTGCTCGTCGTCCACCAGCAGGACGTCCAGGCCGTCGTCAACGCCCTGTGGCGCGGCGGCGCGAACGCGGTCACCATCCAGGGGCAGCGCGTGATCAGCACGACCGGCATCAAGTGCTCGGGCAGCACGATCCAGCTCCAGGGCGTGCCCTATCCCCAGCCGTTCGTCATCGAGGCGGTCGGCAACCCCGCCGACCTGACGCGCTCGATCGACGACGACGCCTACGTCAAGGTCTACCGCGACCAGGCGGCCAACCCCGACATCGCGATCGGCTGGGGCATGCAGGAGCGGAGCCGGGTCACCGCGCCGGCGTACGGCGGCCTGCGCGACCTGACCTACGCGCGCCCGATCGACTGAACCGGGTGGCGCATCCCCGCCGTCCGGGGATGCGCCGACCCGTCACTGCTGGCCGTTGGTCGGGCAGGCGGAGGGCTCGCCGGGCAGCGGCGGGATGCCGGGCGTCGGCGTGATGCACGGGGTGCTGGGCGTCGTGACCGGCGGCGGTGGCTCGTACGTCGACACGAAGATCAGCACCTTCTCGCCCTGCTTGCGGGTCTCCGGCGCCTGCGGGAACTGGTCGACGACGGTGCCCTTCGGCTGGGTCGTGTTGGGCTCGGGCCTGGCCTCCGGGTCGAAGCCGGCGTCGCGCAGGATCTGCTCGGCCTGGGCCTGCGTCTTGCCGCGGACGTCCGGCACCTGCTCGGGCCCGTCGGAGTAGTAGAGCGTCACCGGCTGCCCGGCGTCGACCTTGAGGCCTGGGGTCGGGTTGGACTCGAGCACCTTGTTCTTCGGCTCGTCGGACTCCCGCTCCTGGGTCTTCGCGGTGAGCCCGGCCTGCTCCAGGGCCGCCTTCGCGTCCTTGAGCTGCATGCCCACGACGTTCGGCACCGCTACCTGCGGCTTGCCCGCCGACAGGGTGATCTCGACGCCCGAGCCGGGGTCGACGTAGGTGTCGGGCTGGGGCTGCTGCCGGATCACGCTGCCGGCCGCGACGGTGTCGCTGTTGTCGAACTCGACGTTGGTGACCGTCAGCCCGGCGTCGCCGATCGCCGACCGGGCCTGTGCCTCGGTGAGGTTCACCAGGCGGGGCACCTGGATCTGGTCGGGAGAGCTCGGGAAGAGCTTGGGCCAGAGGAGCACGGCGGCGGTGATCAGCGCGATCACGAGCACGCCCAGGAAGATCAGCAGGCCGGTGCGGGAGCGGTGCTCGTCCTCGGCCTCCTCCTCGAGTGCGCCCGGCCCGGTGCCGGCGGCCGTGAGCGGAGCGGCGACGACCGTCGAGGTCGGCGGCCCGCCCTGCGCGGAGCCGACGGGCGCAGCGGCAGCCACCACCGAGATCGGGCGGCCGTCGAGGTAGCGCTCGATGTCGCTGCGCATCGCCGCCGCCGACTGGTAGCGGTCCTCCACGCGCTTCGCGAGCGACTTCATGACGATCGCGTCGACCTCGGGCGGCAGCTCGGTGTCATGGTCGCTCGGCGGCTGCGGCTGCTCGCGGACATGCTGGTAGGCGACCGCCACCGGCGAGTCGCCCACGAACGGCGGACGGCCGGTGAGCAGCTCGTAGAGGAGGCAGCCGGCGCTGTAGACGTCCGAGCGCGAGTCGACGGTCTCGCCGCGGGCCTGCTCGGGGGAGAGGTACTGGGCGGTGCCGACCACGGCCGCGGTCTGCGTCATCGTGGACTGCGCGTCGCTGATGGCGCGGGCGATGCCGAAGTCCATCACCTTGACGTCGCCCGACGGCGTGAGCATCACGTTCCCGGGCTTGATGTCGCGGTGGATGATGCCGGCCCGGTGGCTGTAGTCCAGGGCCGACAGCACACCCGACGTGATCTCGAGCGCCCGCTCGGGCAGGATCTTGCGGCCCTCGCGGAGGATGTCGCGCAGCGTCCGGCCGGCGACGTACTCCATCACGATGTAGGGCTGGTGGACGCCGTCCGGCGTGACCTCCTCGCCGGTGTCGTAGACGGCCACGATCGCGGGGTGGTTCAGCGAAGCGGACGACTGCGCCTCCCGGCGGAAGCGAGCCTGGAACGTCGCGTCGCTGGCGAGATCGGTGCGCAGCCGCTTCACGGCGACGACCCGGCCCAGGCGGGTGTCGGTGCCCTTGCGCACCTCCGCCATGCCGCCGCGGCCGAGGAGCTCACCGAGCTCGTAACGGCCGCCGACGATCGTCGGCTCTGCGTTGGTCATCGGGACATGTCCTTCCGGGCTGCGGGCGTCAGGGTGTCGCTCGCGGTGGCGGTGCTGGTGTCGGTCTGGGCGGTCTGCGGCGTCGTCGCGGGGGGCGTGGGCGGCGCAGTGGTCGTGGGGGCGGGCGTCGTCGGCTCCTGGGTCGGCGACTGCGTCGTCGGCGACCGGGTGGGAGTCGGCCGGCCGTAGTAGGCGACCTCGACGCGGTCACCCTCCTGCAGGCCGCGCGTCGGCGAGACGGCCGTGACGGTCTCGGCGGTCTGGTCGCCGGGGTTGGCGACCTCCCGGGTGCGGGTCTCCAGGCCCAGGCCGCGCAGGTCGGCGAGGACCTCGTCGAGGTCCCGACCGACGTAGTCGGCCTCGTCGAGGTCGAACGTCCGCGCCGTCTCGGTCGGCGACGTGGCCTCGGTCGGCGTCGGGGTCGTGGCCGTCGCGGTCGGGGTGGTCGGCTCGGGCGGGGGCGTGTCGTTCCCGCCGTCGCGCAGCAGCAGCCAGATCACCAGTGCGATCGCGAGGACGAGCGCGACGATGCCGGCGATCAGCCAGGGACTCACGCGACGGCGCTCCTCCTGGGGCTCCTCCTCGGCCTCCTGGGCGGGCGTGGCCGAGGTCGGGGGAACGGGCGCGCCGACCCCGGTGATGACCTGGGTGGCGTCGGGGGGCGGGGCCATCATGGGCGCGACCACCTGGGTCGGGGCCTCGCCCGGCCCGGGCTCGCCCCGCAGCGCCGCGGCGAAGGCGGCGGCGTCGGGGAAGCGCTCGGCGGGCTTCTTGGCGAGCGCCCGCATCACGACGGCCGCCAGGTCGGCGGGGACGGTGTCCGGGAGCGGCGGGACCGGGTCGTTGAGGTGGGACAACGCCGTCGCGACTGCCGTCTCCTTCTCGAACGGCCGCCGCCCGGCGAGGCACTCGTAGGCGACGACGCCGAGCCCGTAGACGTCGGAGGCCGGCGTGGCGACCTCGCCGCGGGCCTGCTCGGGCGAGAGGTACTGCGGCGTCCCCATCACAGCGCCGGTCCCGGTCACGGCGGCGGAGGAGAGCGCGCGGGCGATCCCGAAGTCGGTGATCTTCAGCTTCCGGTCGGGCGTCACCAGGAGGTTGGCCGGCTTGACGTCGCGGTGCACGATGCCGGCCGCGTGGGCCGTGGCGAGGGCGTCGCCAGCCTGGGCGAGCAGGTCGCGCACCACCGCCGGGTCCATCCCGACGCCGGGACGGATGACCGAGGAGAGCGGCCGGCCGTCCACCAGCTCCATCACGAGGAACGGGCGAACCGAGCCGTCCTGGAGGATCTGCTCGCCGACGTCGTAGACCGCGGCGATACCCGGGTGGTGCAGCCCGGCGGCGTGCCTCGCCTCACCCTCGAAGCGGGTGCGGAAGACCGGGTCGCCGGCCAGCTCGGGCTTGAGCAGCTTGATCGCGACGTCCCGTCCCAGGGCCGTGTCGCGGGCGCGCCAGACCTCCCCCATGCCACCGGTGGCGATGCGGCTCTGGAGCTGGTAGCGGCCTGCGTCGTCGGCGTAGACGGTGCCGTCCTCGGTGCCGTTGTCGGGCGGGATCACTGGTTCAACACCGCCTCCATGACCTTCTTGGCGATGGGACCGCCCCACTTGCCGCCGGCGATGTCGTCACGCGGGATGTCGGCGCTCTCGATCATGACGGCGACCGCGACCTTGGCGTTGTCAGCGGGCGCGAACGACACGAACCAGGCGTACGGCGGCACGTTGTCCTGGCCGCTCTGGGCGGTGCCGGTCTTGCCGGCGACCTGGATGCCGGTGATGGCTGCGGGGGAGGCCGTGCCCTCGTTGACCGTGGCGACGAGCAGCTTGGTCACCTCGCGGGCCGTCTCGGGAGTGACCGCCTGGGAGAACTTCTCCGGCTCGGTGGTCGCGACGGTGTCTGAGTCGGCCGACTGCACCTGGTCGACGAGGTAGGGCTTCATGACCGTGCCGTGGTTGGCGATGCCTGCCGCGACCATCGCCATCTGCAGCGGCGTCGCGCGTACCTCGAACTGCCCGATGCCGCTCTGGCCGGTCTGCGGCGGGTTCATGTCCGTGGGGAAGTTCGACTTCACCAGCGTGGTCTTGCCGTTGGTGCCCTGGAGGTCGTTGAAGACGGAGGACGGGTCGGCGTTGAACCCGAACGCCTCCGCCTGCTTCTGCATCGCGTCGGCGCCGACGCCGACGGCGAGCTGGGCGAAGACGGTGTTGCAGGAGTTCTCCATCGCCTGCGTGAACTTCACGGTCTTCACGCCGCAGTCGCGGCCCTCGTTGTCGATGAGGCCGGACTCGCCCGAGGTCTGCGGGAGCTGGTACGTCGCCCCGCCGGGGACCATCGAGTCGGCGTTGTACTTGCCGGAGCTGATGGCGGCGCTCGCCGTGACCACCTTGAACGTCGAGCCCGGCGCCAGCGCCATCTGGACGCCTCGGTTGAGCAGCGGCTTGCCCGGGTCCGCCTCGAGCTTGCTGAACGCCTTCTGGTTGGCCTGGAAGTCGTGCGTCGCGACCTTGTTGGGGTCGAAGGTCGGCGTGGTGACCATCGCGAGGATCTTGCCGGTGCTCGGCTCGAGCGCGACGACGGAGCCCTTCACGTTGCCCGGGAGCGAGGTGAGCGCGTCGTAGGCCGCCTTCTGCGCCTTCGCGTTGACCGTCAGCTCGACGTCGCCGCCCTCGGGGCCCTTGTTGCCCAGCAGGTCGATGAGCCGGTTGACGAAGAGGCGGGAGTCGTTGCCGGAGAGGACGGCGTTCTGCGACTTCTCCACACCCGTGATCGAGCCGCCGTAGGCGAAGTAGCCGGTGAGGGCGGCGTAGAGCAGCGGCTTGGGATAGGTGCGCTGGAACTTGTAGAGGTCGTCCGACTTCACGCTCTCCGCCACGGGGTCCCGGCCGACCAGGATGGCGCCGCGGTGGCGGGAGAAGTCGGCGTCGACGACCCGGCGGTTGCGCGCGTCGTCGTTGTACTTCCCGGACGCGTAGTACTGCAGGTAGGTCGCGTTGATCAGCAGTGCCGCGAAGAGCAGCATCAGGAAGATCGAGATGGTTCGGATGGGCTTGTTCATGGCAGCTTCACGACCTGGGTGTTCATCTCGTCCTGGTCGTCGGGGACGGAGAGGTCGGGCAGGGGACGGCGGGCGTGGTCGGAGATGCGCAGCAGCAGCGCGATGATCACCCAGTTGGCGACCAGGCTCGACCCGCCGTAGGACAAGAAGGGTGTGGTCAGTCCGGTGAGCGGGATGAGCCGGGTGACGCCACCGACGACGGTGAAGACCTGGAGGCCGACGAGGGCCGCGAGACCGGTCGCCATCAGCTTGCCGAAGCTGTCGCGGGAGATCAGCGCGATGCGCAGGCCGCGCTCGACGATGAGGCCGTAGAGCAGGATCACGGCCATGACCGCGGTCAGGCCGAGCTCCTCGCCGATCGCGGCCATGATGAAGTCCGACTCGGCGTAGGGCACGCGCGTCGGCCGGCCCTCGCCGAAGCCGCGGCCGAGCAGCCCGCCCCAGCTCATGCCGAACAGGCCCTCGACGAGCTGGAAGCTGCCCGGCGTGCGGTCGTAGTACTCCATCGGGTTGAGCCAGATGTCGAACCGGTTGCGGACGTGGACGAGGAACCCGATGCTCCCCGACAGCACGTACGTCGCCGTGACGCCCGCCGCGAAGAGGAACCCGCCGACCACGAGCCAGCCGGCCCGCTCGGTCGAGACGTAGAGCATCACGATGAACAGGCAGAAGAACAGCAGACCGGAGCCGAGGTCGCGCTGCGCGACCAGGACCAGCAGGCTGACCAGCCACATCGCCAGGATCGGACCCAGGTCGCGACCGCGGGGCAGGTCGATGCCGGCGAACCGGCGGCCGGCCAGCGCGAGGGCGTCGCGGTGGAGCACCAGGTAGCCGGCGAAGCTGATGACCAGGAGCACCTTCGCGATCTCGCCCGGCTGGAAGCTCAGCCCGCCGACGTGGATCCAGATCCGGGCGCCGTTGATCTCGGTACCGAGGCCGGGCGCGAGGGGCAGCAGGAGCAGCAGGACCGCCGCGAGGCCGGACGTGTAGGTGAAGCGCTGCAGCGCGCGGTGGTCGGAGAGGAAGACCAGGGTCGCGATGAACAGGCCGACGCCGACCGTCATCCAGAACAGCTGCTTCGCGGCGAAGTCGGTGTCGGTCTTCGCGAGGTCGATCCGGTGGATGACCGCCAGACCGAGCCCGTTGAGCGCGGCCACCACGGGCAGCAGCACCGGGTCGGCGTACGGCGCGACGAAGCGGACCGTCAGGTGGGCCGCGACGACGAGGGCGACCAGCCAGCCGCCGTAACCGACGATGTCGGGCGGGACCTGCTGGTCGACGCCGAGCCCCACCGCCGCGTAGGCGCCGATGCCGACGAAGAGGGCGAGGACGAGCAGGAACAGCTCCGCGCCGCGACGGCTGCGGAACATCGTGGCCTGCGTGACGGCCCGGACCGGGGAGAGTGCTGCCATCGTCATTCGGCTCCCGTGTCGGTGCCGATCCGCGAGGCGAGGCTGTCGACGTAGCGGCGCGCGTCGGTGAGGTCGCTCTGCGTCACGCCCTGGCGGACCTGGTGCGCGTCATAGCTGGCGAGCTGGTCGACCGCGAGGTCCGTGCGGAGGTACGGCGTGGACAGGTCGATCCCGACGAACGAGGTGTTGAGTCCCCGGAAGATCGTGACGTCGTCGCCGTCGACGCCGACGAAGTACTGCTTCTGGCCCCACGACCAGGCGGCCGCGGCGCCGATCCAGACGATGCCGACGACCACGGCGAGGGCGAGGATCCGGCGCAGCCAGACGGCGCGGCGCGGGGCACGGGGCGCGTAGCGCAGCGCCTCGTGGAGGTCCGGGTCGAGAGGGTCGTCGGGGATGGCGCCCGGGGGCAGGCCCTCCATGTCATCGCCGAGGCCGTCCGCGACGATCGGCTCGAGCTCGCCGGTGTCGCCGCTGCGGTGACCCTTGAACAGCCGGCGACGGCGCAGCTCGGCGGCCGCCCCGACGAGCTGCGGCTCGAGGTCCCCGTCAGCCCCGTCGACCGCGCCCGCCTCGACGACGTCGGCGACGATGCAGGTGACGTTGTCGCTGCTGCCGGCCTCCAGGCTGGCCCTGACCAGCTCGACGGCCGCGTAGTCGGCGCTGCCGCCGGCCAGTACGTCGGCGATCCGGCCGTCGTCGAGGACGCCGCAGACGCCGTCGCTGCACAGCATCAGCCGGTCGCCCGCCTGCAGCGGCACGACGAAGAGGTCGGGCTCGGCCTCGCGCTGACCGTCGATCGCCTTGAGGATCAGGTTGCGGTGCGGGTGGGAGCGCGCCTCGGTCTCGGTGATCCGGCCGTCGTCGATGAGGGTCTGCACGAACGTGTGGTCGTGCGTGACCTGGCTGAGCCCGTGCTCGCGGAAGAGGTAGGCGCGGCTGTCGCCGACGTGGCCGACGGCGAGCTGCTCGCCGTCGAAGAGGCAGACGGTCGCGGTCGTGCTCGTGCTGCTCAGGGCCGGGTCGTGGTCGACCAGCTCGGCGATCCGGTCGTGGGCGCGGTGGAGGGCACCGGCCACCTGGCCGACGAGCTCGTCGGCGGTGTGCTCGGGGTCGGGCGCGGCGTCGAGGTTGCGGAGCTGTTGGACGGCCGTGCTGGAGGCGAGGTCGCCGCGCGCGGCGCCGCCGACGCCGTCGCAGACGACGAGCAGCCAGGGGCCGGCGTACCCGCTGTCCTGGTTGTCCTTGCGAACCCGCCCCACGTCGGAGATGGCCGCGAAGCGCAGCTGGAGGGTCACTTGCGCAGCTCCAGGATCGTCTTCCCGATGCGCACCTGGGTGCCGAGCGTCAGCGTGGTCGGCTGGTTGATCCGCACGG
This sequence comes from Nocardioides sp. CER19, assembly GCF_029846275.1. Classification (GTDB taxonomy): domain Bacteria; phylum Actinomycetota; class Actinomycetes; order Propionibacteriales; family Nocardioidaceae; genus Nocardioides. Next base: position 260,217 of record NZ_JARVWS010000001.1, on the reverse strand, counting down.
TGCCGATGTAGGTGCCGTTGGTCGAGCCGAGGTCCTCGACGAACCACTGGTCGCCGCTGGCCGCGATCCGGGCGTGCCGCGTGGAGACGTAGTCGTCGTCGAGCCTGATGGCGGCGTCGGTGCCGCGGCCGATCAGGACCGGGGCGTCGGCCAGGTCGGCGCGCTCCCCGGCGTTGGCGCCCTCGACGACCAGCACGTGGGTGGGGACGCCCTTCCTGGGGCGAGCCTTCGGCTGCTTGCGTGCCTTGGCAGCGGCGCCGCCGCCTCGGGTGGGCTCGGGCACGCGTGCGCCGAACATGTCGGAGCGGATCACCGAGACGGCGCTCAGCACGAAGATCCAGAGGATCGCGAGATAGGCGATCCGGATGAGGAAGAGAGTCAGCTCGGACATCAGGCCGGCTCCTCCACCAGGCGGACGGTCATGGTCGTGTTCCCGATCTGTACCTCGGTGCCGTCGTCGGCCAGCGCGCGGACCATCCGCTGGCCGTTGACGAGCATGCCGTTGGTCGAGCCGAGGTCGTGCACCTCGATCTGCGGCACCGGACCGTGGCTCACGCGGAACTCGACGTGCCGTCGGCTCACGCCCGGGTCGTTGATGCGGAGGTCGGCGTCGTTGCCGCGGCCGACCACCAGGTTGCGGTCGAGGGGGTGCCGGGTGCCGTTGACCTCGAGGTACGCCGACGCACGCGTCATCCGCGTCTCGGTCGCGTTGCCGCTGACCTGTGCCTTCGCGCCGCTCTTGATGCGGAAGCGGCCGGTGGTCAGGTCGTCGGCGCGCTCGAAGTCGATCGCGATCGGGCCCGGGAAGACGTAGCCCTGCTCCTCGGCGTAGTCCTGCAGCTGGTGGGTGAGGTCGTCGACCAGTGCCGTGTCGAAGGGCTGCAGCCGGTCGAGGTCGGGCTGGCTCAGCTCGACGTGGAAGTCGTTGGGCACCAGCCGCCGCTGCCGGGAGAGCACCTGGGCGTTGTTGTCGCACTCGCGCTGCAGGGCGGCGGCGATCTCCACCGGCTGCACTGCGCTGCGGAAGGCCCGGGCGAAGACGCCGGAGATCATCGACTCCAGGCGCTGCTCGAACCGCTGCAGCCCGCCCACGGCGCCTCCTCACGTCCAGTCGTGTCCACATGCATGAAAGCCCGCAGGATCTCCGGCGGGCCTGTCGATCGTATCGGGGCCATTCAGGGGTGGCTCGGACGCGCGCCGCCGGGGCGGGTTCGGTGGGGGCGGCGCACGCCGGTTTGGGCGCCGAGCCGGGCCTGGGATAACGTTCGGACTGCTTCACGCGCGAGTGGCGGAATAGGCAGACGCGCACGGTTCAGGTCCGTGTGTCCGAAAGGACGTGGGGGTTCAACTCCCCCCTCGCGCACGTGAACGAAAGCCCCAGGGTCTCCCTGGGGCTTTCCTTCATCTCCGGCCGTCATCTCCGGCCGTCATCTCGGGCCTTCATCTCCGGAGGCATCCGAGGAGGCTCGAGAGGTCAGTCCGACCGCCCCGTCGAGCGGAACCGCACCGGCTCCTGCGTCGTGTGCCGCCAGACGAGGATGAACAGCAGGCCCATGAGCGCCGGCACGCCGAGCGTGACGACCCGGTAGGTCACCATCGCGGCCACGAGCTGGGCCTCGAGCTGCACGCCGCCGACGCCGGTCAGCGCGGCGACGAGGGTCGCGTCGAGCAGGCCGATCCCCTGGAACGGGAACAGCGTGAGCGGGAAGACCACGAGGAAGGCGGCGATGACCTCCACCGCCGCGAGCTGGTCGCCGCTGACGCCGACGAACCGGATGGCGGACAGGGCGATCGTCGCGTCGACGAGGAGCTTGGCGACGAGCGTCGGGATGGACAGCATCACGCCGGTGTTGAAGCGGTCGGCGATGTGGGTCTGGAAGCCGCCCGTCGCCGACGCCCAGGCCTCGGGGTCGACCGAGCGGCGTACGCGCGCCGCCCAGGTGCCTGCCCAGCGACCGAGCCGCTGGGCGAGCGCCTGCGACCGGGTCACCAGGAGACCGCCCACGAGGATCGCCACGGCGACCACGAGCGACGCGGCGGCGACGACCAGGTAGGTGAGGTCGAACCTCACGGGGGCCAGGAGCACGACGCCGACGAGCGGGGCGATCCAGCGCGCGATGTAGAAGACGAGGATGTTGCCCGTGCTGCCGGCGGCTCCCCGCCCGAGGTCGATGCCCCACGAGCGCAGCACCACGAGCCGGAAGACGTGGTCGGTGGTGGGCGGCGCGATCATCGACATCAGCGTCGCCCCCTGGTCGGACGCGGTCGCGCGGAACGCCGACAGGCCGGGGATGAAGTAGACCAGCGGCATCGCGTTGAGCGTCTGGCGGATGACGACGAGCACGATGAGGAGCGCGAGCTGCCAGGTGTGCAGGTGGTCGATGCCGTCCCAGACCGCGTGCCAGTCGATCGACCCGACGAGGTCGATGATGATGCGCGCGCAGGCGATGGCGAGGACGAGGAGGATGGCTCGCCGGATCCACGTCGCGCGCAGTGACCGGGTCGGCCGGGGGAGCTGTTCGTCCTGGACTTCGCTGCCTGTCTCGTGCGGCATCTTCCGCCTTCCGGGTGTCAGGCTGTCGTGACCGACCACGAGGACCGTCGTCCGCTCGACCGTGGGTCCTTTCTACGCCCCGGCGACCGGTGGGACCAGTCCTCCGCCCGGCGCGGCCGCCGCCGGCTCAGCCGGTGACCATGGCCTGGGCGGACGTCTCCTTGATCTTCGCGTTGGCCCACCGCATCCGGCGGAGCGTCTTCGGATGGCACCGTCGGTGTCCCAGCAGCCGTCGTGGCCGCCGCGATCGATGCGGTGAGGCATGGGTCGCCGGACTGCCCGGGTGGAGAGCTGGATCAGCCCCGCCTGCCTCGAGGTGCCGCGCGGACCGACGAGGCGGTGCGGTCGGTCCTCCGAGGCGCTCGATAGCGTTCCGCCCATGGGCTTCGGGGAGATGCCGGACGGGCGGCCGGTCGAGCGGGTCACGATCGGTGCGGCGCCGGGGGTCGTGGTCGACGTCCTCACCCTCGGGGCGACGGCCCACCGGGTCGAGGTCACCGGCGGGGACGGCGTACGACGCAACGTGGCGCTCGGCCGTGACACGGTCGCGCACCTGCTCGGCGTGGACGGGTTCCTCGGCGCGACGATCGGCCGCTACGCCAACCGGATCGCCGGTGGGCGGTTTCCGCTCGACGGCGCGCCCGTGACGATCGGGACCAGCGACCGTGGGAACTCGCTGCACGGCGGCCCCGACGGCTGGGACAAGCGCCTGTGGACCGTCGCGTCGTCCTCCGCCACCTCCGTGACGCTGACGCTGGTCAGCCCCGACGGCGACATGGGCTTCCCCGGCACCGTGACGGCGTCGGTCACCTACGAGGTGGACGGCGCCACGGTCCGGATCATCCACACGGCGACCACCGACGCGCCGACGGTCGTCAACATGACCAACCACAGCTACTTCAACCTCGACGGTGACGGTGCGGGCACGGTCGACGCCCACACCCTCGCGGTTTACGCCGACCACTTCACGCCCGTGGACGCGACCGGGATCCCGCTCGGCGACCACGCCCCGGTCGACGGCACGCCGTTCGACCTGCGCACGCCGACGCTGCTCGGTCCGGTGCTGCGGGTCGACGAGCCGCAGCTGGCCGATGCCGGCGGGATCGACCACAACTTCGTCGTCAGGGGCGCCGGACTGCGTCCCGCGGCGCTGCTGTCCTCGGCGCGGACGCGCACCTCGCTCGAGCTGCTGACCGACCAGCCGGGCCTGCAGGTCTACACGGGCAACGTCCTCGGCGGCCCCGGCCGCGACGGTCGGCGCTACCGCGTCGGCGACGGGATCGCGCTGGAGCCGCAGCTGTCCCCGGACACGCCGAACCACCCCACCTGGCCGTCCGCGCGCCTCGCGCCCGGGGAGACCTACCGCTCCACGATCGAGTGGCGGTTCGGAACGCTCTGAGTGCCCGCTGAGGCGGCCGGACCTGGGTACTGGGAGGAGCCGACGGCCAGGAGGTGGGACTTGTGCGTGAACGTCCGCGCCTGATGCGGGGCACGCCGTGACGACCCCGTCCGGCACCCGGCCTCCAGCGGTCCTGACGGCATACGACTGCTGGCGCCTGCTTCCCACGGAGGAGGTCGCCCGGGTCGCGTGGTCGGGACCCGACGGCACCGCGATCGTCCCCGTCAACTACACCGTGACCCATCAGTCCCTGTGGTTCCGGACGCAGCCCTACTCGGCGCTGGGGCGCCAGGTGCACGGCGGCCGCGTGGCCGTCGAGGTCGACCACGTCGACCACGTCGACAAGTCCGCGTGGAGCGTCGTGGCCATCGGAACCGCGCAGGTGGTGGACGGCGACGAGGTGCCCGACTCCGTGCTCCAGATGCGGGTCTGGGTCCCCGGCCCGCGCAGCCTCGTCGTGCGGGTCGACCCGGTCGAGGTCACCGGCCGGCGGCTCTGGGGCCGGGCGGACGCCAACCGCTGACCGTCGCTGCCCCTGGATGTGGGACCTTTCGTCAGCGGCGACCGCGGGTTAGCGTCGCTCCATGAGGCGCCGGCCCCACGAGATCGTTGCGACAGTCCTGGTGGAGCCGCGTGCCCTCGTCGACCTCGAGCTCGAGCTCATGGAGCGCGACCTGCGCCTGTGGCCGATCCGGACCGCGCCGATCTGCCTGGACGGCCCCCGCACCGCGTTCCAGGTGCGGCGCACCCTGCTGATCGCCAAGCGCGGCGCTTGGGAGTGCGCGGGGGAGTGGGTGCCGGTGTGGATCAGCTTCGGCGAGACCTGGCACCGCGGCGACGAGCCGCTGCCGTGGGCGGCGCACGAGGCGCTCTGGCACGTTCTCGAGCAGTACGCCGACCACGTCCGCTACGAGAAGCGGCTCAGTGGCGTCCGACCGCTCATGGTGGCGGCGGAGCTCGCCGGCTGAGCCCGCGACGACCGACCGAGGACCACCTGAGCATCACCGGAGCATCACCGGAGCATCACATGGAGCTGACCTTCTCCGGCCCGATCTTCACGTGGCGCGGGCCGGCGCCGTTCTACTACGTCGCCGTTCCCGACGAGGAGAGCGAGGACATCCGCGACATCGCGAACGCCGTGACCTACGGCTGGGGCGTGATCCCGGTGCGGGCGACGATCGGCGAGACGTCGTACGAGACCTCGCTGTTCCCGAAGGAGGGCCGCTACCTCCTCGGCGTCAAGGCGGCCGTCCGGCGCAGCGAGGGGCTCGACGACGGCGACCAGGTCACGGTCCGGCTGGTCGTGGTCGGCGCGGCGCTGAGCCCGTAGCCGACTCCGTAGGAGGATCCGGGCTGCGCCACAGGAACCCCACAGCGGGCAGGCGGACAGTCGAGTCGTTCCCGTCCCCAGGAGGCTCCCCATGGCTCACCGTCTTCGTCGCATCGTCGCCGCCACCGTCCTGGCCGCGCCCTTGGTCGCACTTCCCGTCGCCGCTCCGGCGGCCGTCGCCGCCGCCGACTACGGCTACCCCGGACTCGGCGGGGGCTGGTCGGCCGGCTCGGGCTACGGCGGCGACGGGGGCGACCAGAGCTACGGCTACGGCGGCTACTCGTCGTACCCCACCACCAGCACCCTCGACGCCCAGCAGGCGACCGCCCAGGAGTCGACCGGCGTCGTCCTCGTCGACACCGTCGTCGACTACGGCACCGGCGAGGCCGCCGGGACCGGGCTGGTCCTGACCGCGGACGGCATCGTCCTCACCAACCACCACGTCGTCGCCGACAGCACGTCGATCACCGTCACCGTGCCGAGCACCGGGCGCGAGTACGTCGCCGACGTCGTCGGCTACGACGCGACCGACGACGTCGCGGTGCTCCAGCTCGAGCACGCCAGTGGCCTGGCGACCGTCACGACCGACACGGGCGGCGCCACCACCGGCCAGGCCGTCACCGCGGTCGGCAACGCCGAGGGCGGCGGCACGCTGCTCGCCGCGGACGGCACCGTCACCGCCCCCAGCTCGAACATCACCGTCTCCGACGACCAGGGCGGCACCGAGAGCCTCAGCCACCTCATCCAGGTGAACGCCGACGTCGTCTCCGGCGACTCCGGCGGCGCGCTGCTCGACTCCGACGGCGAGGTCATCGGCATGAACGTCGCCGCCTCCAGCGGGCGCGCCGACGTCACCGGCTACGCGATCCCGATCGGCACCGTGCTCGACCTCGCGACGCGGATCATCGCGGGCGACACCACCGGCGACATCGAGCTCGGGTACGACGGCGCACTCGGCGTGCAGCTCTACGGGGCCTCCGGTGCCCCGGTCGTCGCGGGGCTCGTCGACAACGGTGCCGCGGCCGACGCCGGGATCACCACCGGCAGCACCATCACGTCGTTCGGCGGCGCCGAGGTCACGTCCATCGACCAGCTGTCGACCGCTGTCGCGAAGCACGACGCCGGGGACCGGGTGCGGGTGGGCTGGACCGACACGAGCGGCCAGGCGCACACCGCGACCGTCACGCTCGGGCGCGCACCCGTCGCCTGACGCGGCCCGCCCGGCTCGACCCGTGGTCCCGACGCTGTCCCGGCGTCGGGGCCACGCCGTATCGTGCGAGGCAGGAGGTCATCCATGCTCAAGCTGTCGACCGTGCCCGCCCCGAGCCTCGCCCGCCGGCTCGCCGACCGCGTCACGGAGCCCGTCAAGCCGCTGGTCCGCTGGAGCCTGGGCCACGGCATCCCCCGCACCGTCATCGGTCGCGCCGCCCGCCAGGGCGACCTGCAGGGCCGCCTGATCACCGCGGCGGCCGAGAACGGACGGACCGACCGACTGGTGCCGATCTTCGACGAGCTGCGCGACAGCGGGACGCTGGCGAAGGGCAGGTTCAGCTTCATGACCGCGTCCCACGCGGCCGTCAAGGAGGTGCTGAGCAGCAACGACTTCTCGACGGGCCTGCCGACGACCTCCGGGTCGATGTCGCGGCTGGCCCGGTGGGCGGCGACCGACGTCTTCAACCCCGTCGAGCCGCCGTCGCTGCTGGTCACCGAGCCGCCGGACCACACGCGCTACCGCAAGCTCGTCACCCGCGTCTTCAGCGTGCGGGCCGTCGAGAAGCTGCGCGGGCGCACCGAGGAGATCGCGGCCGAGCTGCTCGACTCGATCGACCCGACCTCGCCGGTCGACCTGGTCGCCGGCTACTGCGGGCAGCTGCCGGTCATCGTCATCTCGGAGATCCTCGGCGTCCCCCAGGGCATGCGGCAGCGGATCCTCGAGCTCGGCAACCAGGCCGGCGCCGCCCTCGACCTCGGTGTCGGCTGGGGGCAGTTCCGGACCATCGAGAGCGCTCTCGTGGAGTTCGACGACTGGCTCACCGGGCACCTCGAGCACCTGCGCCGGCACCCCGGGGACAACCTGCTCAGCCAGCTCCTCACCGCCCAGGAGGACGGCGTCGGCCTCAGCGAGCGGGAGCTCAAGGCCACCGCGGGCCTCGTGCTGGCGGCCGGCTTCGAGACCACGGTCAACCTGCTCGGCAACGGGATCGTGCTGCTCCGCGAGCACCTCGACCAGCTCGACGCGCTCCTCGGTGGCCGTGCCCCGTGGTCCAACGCGGTCGAGGAGGTGCTGCGCTACGACCCGCCGGTGCTGCTCACCGGGCGGATCGCGCTGCGCGACACGGAGGTCTGCGGTCAGCAGATCGGCGCCGGTCGTCCGGTCACGACGGTGCTCGCGGCGGCCAACCGCGACCCCGACGTGTTCGAGGACCCGGAGCGCTTCGACATCACGCGTGCGAACGCCCGCGAGCACGTGTCGTTCTCGGCCGGGCGGCACTACTGCCTCGGCGCCCAGCTCGCTCGGATGGAGGGCGAGGTCGGGCTGCGAGCGGTCTTCGAGCGCTTCCCCGACCTCCGGCTCGAGCCGGGCGCGCGGCGTCGCGACACCCGCATCCTGCGCGGGTGGGAGCACCTGCCGGCACGCCTGACCTGACGCGGGGACGCGGTCCCGCCGACGGCGTAGGGAACTGTCAGGCGGTGCGGCGTGCCCTCAGGAGGACGACCGCCTGCGTGAGCGAGACGGACACCTGGATCAGGGACCGGACGTGAAGGCGCATCAGAGGACCTGCCAGGTGAGGATCAGGGACACCAGCGCGACGGTCGCGCCGCCGAGCAGCATCGGCCGGACGGTAGGCCGGAACGCGGAACGGGTCTCCACCGCGGCGCGGTGACGGCCGTGCAGGGGCTTCGTATCGGTGCTCATGGCGGACCCCTCGTACCCGGTGGACGCGCCGGATATCCGCGCACGTCCCGAGGAGTCGCGCGCCGCCCTGCTCGTCACGGGACAATGGGCTCCGTGCCCGGCCTGCTGACCGTCCTCCGCTCCTGGGGGCGCATCGGCTGCCTCGGCTTCGGCGGACCCCCTGCCCACATCAGGCTCCTGCGCGAGCTGTGCGTCGACCGCGAGGGCTGGATCGACGCGGAGGAGTTCGAGGACGCGATCGCGACCTGCAACCTGCTGCCGGGGCCGTCGTCGACCCAGCTGGCGATCTTCACCGCCTGGCGGGTCCGCGGCCCGGCCGGCGCGGTCGTCGGCGGCCTCGCCTTCATCGTGCCGGGGCTCGTCGCGATCCTCGCGCTGGCGGCCCTGTTCCTCGGCGGCCCGCCGGACTGGGTGCTCGGCGCGGGCGCGGGCGCCGGGGCGGCGGTCGCGGCCGTGGCCGTCCACGCCGGCTGGGGGCTGACCCCTGCCAGCTGGGGCCGCCGGGAGTCGACGGCCCGCTGGGCGGTCTACGCCGCGGCGGGTGCGGCCGCCGCCGCGTTGCTCGGTCCGTGGGTCGTGGTGGTCCTGCTCGCGTGCGGCCTCGTCGAGCTGATCGTCCGGCACCCGGCCAGGGACCTCTCCGCCGTTCTCCCGCTCGCGGTCGCCGGCGGCGGGACGGTCGGGGCCGGCGCACTGCTCTCGCTCGCGTGGACCTCCTTCAAGGTCGGCGCGCTCTCCTACGGGGGTGGGTTCGTCATCATCCCGCTGATGCAGGCGGACGCCGTGGCGGAGCACCACTGGATGAGCGGGTCGCAGTTCCTCAACGCGGTCGCGCTCGGCCAGGTGACGCCCGGCCCGGTCGTCCACACCGTCGCCGTCGTCGGCTATGCCGCGGCGGGACTGGTCGGTGGGCTGCTCGCGGCGGTGGTGGCGTTCGGTCCGTCCTTCGCGTTCGTGCTGCTGGGCGGCCGGCACTTCGACAGGCTCCGCGCGGACCGGCGGGCGCAGGCGTTCCTCGCCGGGGCCGGGCCGGCCGCGATCGGCGCGATCTACGGCTCGGCGGTCCCGCTCGCACGCGAGCTCACCGACGCCTGGCAGTACGCCGTCCTGGCCGGTGCGGCCGTGGCGCTCTTCGTGCTGCGCCGCGGTGTCGTCGCCGTCCTGGTCACGGCCGCCGTGGTGGGCACGGCCGTCGCGCTGGCGTCATGAGCTGGCGTCGCCGCCGGCGATGTTGACCATCCAGTCGATGCCGAACCGGTCGGTCACCATGCCGAAGTCGTCGCCCCACATCTGCCGCTCGAGCGGCATCCGGACGGTGCCGTCGCTGGAGAGCTTGCTCCAGTAGCCGCGCAGCTCGTCGGCGGAGTCGCCGTCGCCGCTCAAGCTCACCGCGATCTGGCTCCCGGGGGTGAAGTCCATGCCCGGTGGGGTGTCGGACGCGAACAGCACGTAGCCGGCCGGGGTCTGCAGGGACGCGTGCATGACGAGGTTGGCCCCCGCCGCGTCGGGGTCGCCCATCTCGCCGAACGTGCTGACGAACAGCTCGCCGCCGAAGACCGACTGGTAGAACTCCATCGCGTCGCGCGCGGTGTCCTGGAACGACAGGTAGGGATTGAGCTTGCTGGCCATGGAGCGACGTTAGACCCGGCCACCGGCGCTCCGACAGGGGTCGGCGATCACCTGGTCACGTCGGCCGCGAACGCCCGGAACAGGTCGACGACCACGTCCGGCTTCCGCGAGACGATCCAGTGGCCGCCGTCGACGACGTGCGTGCGCAGGTCGGGGACGTAGGGCTCGGGGGCCTCGCAGGCCAGCCGGGTCGAGATGTAGGGATCGCGGCTCGGTGCGATCACCTGCACCGGCACGACGGTCGACCGCGGCTCCGGCGACGCCATCCGGTTGAGGAAGTTGGCGCGGTAGAGCTCGAGGCCGTTGACCGCGTCCCGCTGGGACCGGGGCGCCTGGACCCCCGAGCTCCACGCGAGCAGCCGGTCGAGCAGACCCGCGCGGATCGCCGCCTCGGGGACGACCGGCAGCTGGAAGAACCCGATGTAGGACGACTCGGCCAGCTGTCGCAGCGCCGCCCCCGGGTGGCGCCGGATCCCGCGCAGCCACGCGCTCGCGTAGTCCAGGCTCGGTCCCGAGATCGACGTGAAGGACAGCAGCCGCTGCTCGAGCCGCTCGTCCACGACGGCGCCCCAGCTCTGCACCGATCCCCAGTCGTGCCCGATGAGGTGCACGTCCTCGCCCGGAGCCGTGGCGTCGACGACGGCGAGCAGGTCGTCGACCAGGTGCGGGATCCGGTAGCCCTCTCGTTGCTGCGGCGCCGCGGAGGCACCGGCTCCGCGCACGTCGTAGGTGACGACGTGGAAGTCCGCGGCGAGCAGCGCGACCACCCCGTCCCAGACGGTGTGGTCGTCGGGGTAGCCGTGCACGGCGACCACCGTCGGCCGCCCCGGCTCACCGGTCTCGTAGACGGCCAGCGAGACGCCGTCGGCGGACAGGACGTGGCGGCTGGGCACGTGCTCGGTCACCTCAGGCAGCCTAGGGCCCTTCGCTCACGAGGAGAACCCGCAGCGTCCGGGGTCCGTGGACGCCCTCGACCCGCTGGAGCTCGATGTCGCTGGTCGCCGAGGGCCCGCTGATCCAGGTGAGCGGACGACCGGCGTCGATCGAGGACTGCAGCCGCGCCACCGCTTCGGGCACGTCGGCCACCAGGTCCGCCTCCCTCACCACGCAGACGTGCAGGTCCGGCACGAGGGAGAGCGCGCGCCGGCCCTGGCCGGGCCCGTGGTCGAGCACGATCGTCCCCGTGACGGCGATGCCGACCGCCGACCCGGTGACCACGGCGTCGATCCGGTCGAGGTCGCCGGCTCCCAGCGAGCCGTCGTCGACGACCGTCTCGAGCCCGTCGGGGAGCCACTCGGACGGCAGGCCGTCCGGCACGACGACGGTGCCGGCGCTTCCGAGCGCCTCGGTCACGGCATCGGCGACCTGACCGGCCCCGACGCGCTGCACGGTCGCCCGGTAGTCCTCCACCCGCTCCGCGAACAGGGCCGGTACGTCGGCCACGGCCGCCCCGGCGCCGTACGTCCAGGCCGGAGGCGGGCTGTCCGGGGCGTCCTGGAGTGCCGTCCTGACCCGGCCGAGGATCTCGTCACGCGCGCTCATCGGTCCCTCGCTCTCGTCGCCACCAGCTGCGGAACGTCTCCTCCGGCGGCGCGGGTGCGTCGCGGGCGTCGGTCCAGGCCGAGAGCGGGCCGGGCAGCCGGCCGAGCCCGTCTCGACGGCGCAGTGCCCGTCCGGCCAGCTCGCTGCCCTTCTGCGCACGCTCCCAGCGCTTGGCCTCGGCGAACATCCAGGCGGTCCCCTTCATCGCGATCTCCTCGCCGGACGGGATCCCACCGCGCTTCTCGTCGACGACACGGGTGCGCAGCCTGACGAGCAGGTCGGGGATCTGGATGCGGACCGGGCAGGCGTCGAAGCAGGCGCCGCAGAGCGAGGAGGCATAGGGGAGCGACTTGTCGACCGGGGTCGACGTGCCGCGGATCAGCGGGTTGAGCACGGCACCGATCGGACCCGGGTAGACCGAGCCGTAGCTGTGGCCGCCGACCCGCTCGTAGACCGGGCAGACGTTGAGGCAGGCCGAGCACCGGATGCAGCGCAGCGCCTGCCGCCCGAGCTCGTCGGCGAGCGCCTCGGTCCGGCCGTTGTCGAGCAGCACGACGTGCACGTCCTGTGGCCCGTCGCCGGGCGTCACGCCGGTCCACATCGAGGTGTAGGGGTTCATCCGCTCGCCGGTCGAGCTGCGCGGGAGCAGCTGGAGCATGACCTCGAGGTCGGCGAGGGTCGGGACCACCTTCTCGATGCCGACGACGCTGATCAGGGTCTCCGGCAGGGTGAGGCACATCCGGCCGTTGCCCTCGGACTCGACGACGACCAGCGTCCCCGAGTCGGCCACCGCGAAGTTGGCGCCCGAGATCGCGACCCGGGAGCGGAGGAACTTCTCGCGCAGGTGGCGGCGGGCGGCCTCGGCGAGCTCGCGCGGCTCCGACGTCAGCCCGTCGGGGGCCGGCGTGCCGACCTGGCCCATCTCGCGCAGGAAGATCTCCCGGATCTCGGCCCGGTTGCGGTGGATCGCCGGCACGAGGATGTGGCTCGGCAGGTCGTGGCCGAGCTGCACGATGAGCTCTGCCAGGTCGGTCTCCCAGGCGTCGATCCCGGCGGCCTCGAGCGCGTCGTTGAGCTCGATCTCCTGGGTCGCCATCGACTTGACCTTGACCACCTCGTCGGCGCCGGTCGCCCGGACGAGCTCGACGACGATCCGGTTGGCCTCCTCGGCGTCGCGGGCCCAGTGGACCGTCGCGCCGGCCCGGGTGAGCGACTCCTCGAGCTGCTCCAGATAGGTGTCGAGGTGCGTCAGCACCCGGTCCTTGATCTCGGCACCGGCGACCCGGAGCTCCTCCCAGTTGCCCACCTCGCCGACCACGCGGGCGCGCTTGTCGCGGATGGTGTGCGTGGCGTGGTGCAGGTTGCGGCGCTGCTGGGAGTCGGCCAGCGCCTCGCGCGCGGCGTCGGGGAAGGCCGGCATGCCCACGAACGTCCCGCTCATCGCGTGGCCTCCGCCCCGAGCTCCTGGCCGCGCGCGAAGTCCGCCTCGGTGGAGGCCAGCACCTCCGCCAGGTGCATCACGCGTACGCCGGCCCGCTGCCGTCGCAGCAGGCCGCCGATGTGCGCCAGGCAGCTGTTGTCGCCGGCCACCAGGACCTCCGCCTCGGTCTCGCGCACGTGCCGGGCCTTGTCGGAGCCCATCGCGACCGAGGTGTCGGCGTTCTTGAGGGCGAACGTCCCGCCGAACCCGCAGCACTCCTCGGCTCCGGGCAGCTCCACCAGGTCGATGCCGCGCACGGCCCGGAGCAGCTCCAGGGGCTTGTCGCCGACGCGCAGCATCCGCAGCGAGTGGCAGGTCGGGTGGTAGGTCACGCGGTGCGGGAACCTCGCCCCGACGTCGGTCACCCCGAGCACGTCGACGAGGAACTCGCTGAGCTCGTAGACCTTCCGGGCCCCGGTCGCCACGCGCTCGGCCAGGTCGGTCCGGCCGCAGTCCCGGGCGACGCCGCTGTGCTGGTGCCGCACCGAGCCGACGCACGAGCCGGACGGAGCCACCACGGCGTCATAGGACTCGAAGACGTCGGCGAACCGCTCGACCAGCGGCAGCGCCTCGCGGGCGTAGCCGGTGTTGGTGAGCATCTGGCCGCAACAGGTCTGTCCGAGCGGGAACTCGACGGTGCAGCCGAGCCGCTCGAGGACGGTGACGACCGCCTTCGGCGTCTCGGGCCACATCGCGTCGTTGAAGCAGGTGGCGAACAACGCGACGCGCACCGGTACCTCCTCATATCTGGCCGACCTCGATGTGGTCAGACCACATGGCGCGACTGTAGGGTGACGGCCGTGATCGACGCAAGGGCGGGGGACGCCTGGCGCCCGGTGGAGCGGGTCCGCGCCTACCAGCACGTCGTCGACCAGGTCGAGGAGCAGATCCTGGCCGGGGCGCTGAAGGTGGGCGACCGGCTCCCCGGCGAGCGCGAGCTCTCGGCCCGGCTCCAGGTCTCCCGCGCCGCGGTGCGCGAGGCCATGCGGACGCTGGAGGCGCAGGGGGTGGTCCGGGCCGGGGTCGGCTCGGGTCCGGACGCCGGGACGGTCGTCTCCGCGATGCCGTCGGAGGCCCTCACCCGCCTCCTCCGCGTCCACGTCGCGCTCGCCAACTTCCCGGTCGGCGACGTCATCGAGGCCCGGATCACGCTGGAGCGGTCGAGCGCGGCGCTCGCAGCCGCCAACGCCACCCGGGCCGCGATGAGCGCGATCGCCGCGCCCCTGGCGGCGATGGAGGCGTTGGAGGGTGGCGTCGACGAGGACCGCCGGTCCTACAACGACCTCGACACCACCTTCCACATCGCCATCGCCGAGGCGGGCGGCAACCGGCTCGTCGCCGACATGACCATCGCGATCCGCGAGGCGATGCGGCAGCCGATCCTCGCCAGCCTCGAGCGGCTCGGCGACGACTGGCCGGCCGTGCGCCGGCGACTGTCCGAGGAGCACCGTGGCGTCTACGAGGCGATCGCGGCGGGGGACGGCGCCGCGGCCGCCGACCTGGTCGAGGCGCACATCCGGTCGGCGCACGCCCGGCTCGACGGGGACCGCTGACTCCCGTCAGAGCCCGGCGTCGAGGACGACCGTCCGGGTCGGAGTGCGGTCGCCCTTGATCCGGGCGAGCAGCAGGTCGGCGGCCTCGGTGCCCAGCCGGCGGGCCGGGAGCGGGACGACCCGGCTGCCCGGCCGCGGGAACATCCCGAACGGCAGGTCGCCGAGGATGAGCAGCGTGACGTCGGACGAGCGCTCGGCCAGCGCCCGGGTCGCGCCGACGCCCATCAGGTTGTTGGCGACGAGGACGGCGTCAGGCGGGGTCGGCAGGTCGAGCAGCCGCTCCATCGCGGTGTGGCCGCCCTCGACGCGGTAGTCGGCCCGCTCGAGGTAGGTCGCGGGGTCCGCGTCCGGGCTCCGTGAGGCGAACGCCTCGGCCCAGCCCTCGGCACGCCGGTGGGCGGTGCCGACGCCGGTCGGGCCGGTGATGCAGGCGACGAGCGCGGCACCGCCGTCGTAGAGACGGAGCGTCTCGTCGCGACCGATCGCCTCGTCGTCCATCACGACCGTGTCGAGGTCGTGGTGCGGCGCCTGTCGGTCGACGACGACCACCGGCGTCGAACGGCCGAGGAGGGCGTCGAGCTCGGGGTGGTCGCCGGCGGGCGCGAGCACGACGCCGGCCATGTGCTCCGAGAGCGCGACCTGGAGGTAGCGCGTCTCCTTCTCCGGCTGCTCGTCGCTGTTGCAGAGGACGACCGAGAACCCGCCGGCCATCGCCCGGTCCTCGACCCCACGGGCGAGCGCGGTGAAGAACGGGTTCTCGATGTCGGGGATGACGAGCGCGATCACCTCGGAGGCCTGCCGCCGTAGCCGCCGGGCGGTCCGGTTGGGGACGAAGCTGAGCTCCTCGGCCGCCGCCCGGACGCGCTCGGCGTAGCCCGGTCTCACCGTGATCCCGTTGAAGACGCGTGACACGGTGGCGGGGGAGACGCCCGCCTTCGCGGCGACTTCATAGATCGTGGCCATGGTGCGCCGAGAGTACGGCGTCAGGACCTCGGCCGGAGCCGGAGATCGTTCATGCCACCGTCCACCGCGATCGTCGTACCCGTGGTGGAGCGCGACGACGGGCTGGCCAGGTAGGCGACGGCGTCGGCCACCTCCTGGGCGCTCACCAGGCGTCCGTGCGGCTGCCGGGCCTCGAGCGCGGCCCGCTCCGCGGCGGGGTCGTCCGCCTGGTCGAGCAGGCGACCGATCCACGGTGTGTCGGCCGTGCCCGGGTTGACGCAGTTGACCCGGATCCCCTCCCAGAGGTGGTCGGCCGCCATCGCCCGGGTGAGGGCGAGTACGGCGCCCTTGCTGGCGCTGTAGAGCGCCCGCTGCGGCAGCCCGGCGGTCGCGGCGATCGAGCCCGTGTTGACGATCGCGGCCGACGGCGACTCGCGCAGGTGGGGGAGCGCGGCCCGGCTGACCCGCACTCCGCCGAGCACGTTGACGTCGAAGACCCGGTGCCACTCCTCGTCGGAGTTGTCCGCGACGGTGCCCTGCGCCCCGATGCCGGCGTTGTTGACGACGACGTCGAGCCGGCCGAGCTCCCGCACGACCGTGTCGACGGCCTCGCGGACCGACGCGTCGTCGGTGACGTCGGCCCGGACCGCGAGCGTGCCGGGCGGCGCCGTGCTGGGGTCGAGGTCGAGCACGGCGACCCGTGCGCCCCGCTCCTGCAGGGTGGTCGCGATCGCCGCACCGATGCCGCTCGCGCCGCCGGTGACCACGGCGACCAGACCGTCGAAGTCCTTCATCGTGCCTCCTCCGTCCACGCGACGAACGTCTGGCGCTGGCGTCCGAGCCCGTCGATCTCCACCTCGACGACGTCGCCGTCCCGCAGGTAGGGGAACCGACCCGACAGCGCGACGCCCTCGGGCGTGCCGGTCAGGATCAGGTCGCCCGGCTCGAGGGTGAGGTACTGGGAGAGGTGGTGCACGAGGTGCTCCACCGAGAAGATCATGTCGGCGGTCGAGGAGTCCTGGCGTGGCTCGCCGTTGACCCAGCTGCGCAGGCCGAGAGCGGTGTGGTCGAGCTCGTCGGGGGTGACCAGCCACGGCCCGGTCGGGTTGAAGCCGGGAGCGCACTTGCCCTTGCTCCACTGGCCGCCCGAGACCTCCAGCTGGAAGGTGCGCTCGGAGACGTCGTTGGCGAGCACGAAGCCGGCGACGTGGTCCATCGCCTGGTCCGGTGAGTCGAGGTAGGCCGCCCGGCGGCCGATGACGACGCCCAGCTCGACCTCCCAGTCGGTCTTGTCGCTGCCGCGCGGGATGACCACCTCGTCGTCGGGACCGACGACCGTGTTGGACGTCTTGAGGAACAGGATCGGCACCTCCGGAGGAGCCGAGCCCGACTCGGCCGCGTGGGCGGCGTAGTTCATGCCGATGCAGAGCACGGAGCCCGGACGCGCGATCGGTGCGCCGACGCGCAGTCCGTCGAGGTCGACCTGCGGCAGCTCGCCCGCGGCGAGAGCGGCGGCCGCGCGTGCCGGGCCGCCGGCGGCGAGGAAAGCGCCGTCGATGTCGGGCGTGATGGCGGACAGGTCGTAGCCGGTGCCCTCGCGAACGAGGACGGGTCGCTCGGCGCCGAGCGGGCCGAGGCGGGCGAATCTCATGGTGCTCCCGTCACACCGCTGCAGATGAGGCGGCGGCAGTCGTCGGATCTTTCGAGGGGACGCAGGCGAGATTACGGATCGAAAACGGCCCTGTCGAGCCTGTTGACCAACAAAACATCCGATGTCTAGGGTGTGACCGCTGTCACCGGTTGTCGGCAGCACGCAACCTATCCCGAAGGAGACCCGTGAGCCGCTTCACGACGTTCGACACCGACGACGTTCGGTTCCCGACGTCGCTGTCCCTCGACGGGTCGGACGCGATGAACCCGGACCCCGACTACTCGGCGGCCTACGTCCGGATCGGTACGGACGCGGCCGACGGGATGAGCGGACACGGCTTCGTCTTCACGATCGGGCGCGGCAACGACGTCCAGGTGGCGGCGATCGACCTGCTCCGGCACCACGTGCTCGGCCGTGACGTCGAGGAGGTCCTCGGCGACCTGGGCGGCTTCTGGCGCGAGCTCGTGCACGACAGCCAGCTGCGCTGGCTGGGCCCGGAGAAGGGCATCATGCACATGGCGATCGGCGCGGTCGTCAACGCGGCCTGGGACCTGCGGGCCAAGCGCGAGGGCAAGCCGCTGTGGCAGCTGCTCGCCTCGCTGAGCCCCGAGGAGATCGTCGACCTCGTCGACTTCCGCTACCTCAGCGACGCGCTGACCCGCGACGAGGCGCTGGAGATCCTCCACCAGGCGGTCGCCGGCCGGGCAGAGCGCGAGGCCGACCTCCTGCGCACCGGCTACCCCGCCTACACGACCACGCCCGGCTGGCTCGGCTACGACGACGACAAGCTGGCCCGGCTCTGCCGCGAGGCGGTGGCCGAGGGGTTCACCCAGATCAAGCTCAAGGTCGGCGCCGACCGTCGGGACGACGTACGCCGCCTGGCGATCGCGCGGGAGGTCGTCGGGCCCGACATCGCGATCGCGGTGGACGCCAACCAGCGCTGGGACGTCGCCGAGGCCGTCGACTGGATGAGCGAGCTCGCGCCCTACGACGTGGCCTGGATCGAGGAGCCGACCAGCCCGGACGACATCCTCGGCCACGCCGCCATCGCGCGGGGCGTCGCGCCGATCCCGGTGGCGACCGGCGAGCACGTCGCCAACCGCGTGATCTTCAAGCAGATGCTCCAGGCCGAGGCGCTGCAGGTCCTGCAGCTGGACGCGACCCGCGTCGCCGGCGTCAACGAGAACATCGCGATCCTGCTCCTTGCCGCGAAGTTCGGCGTGCGGGTCTGCCCCCACGCGGGCGGCGTCGGGCTGTGCGAGGTCGTGCAGCACCTGTCGATGTTCGACCTCGTCGCGGTCTCGGGGAGCACCGAGGGCCGGGTCGTGGAGTTCGTCGACCACCTCCACGAGCACTTCGTCACGCCGGTGGTCATCAGCGACGGGCACTATGTGACGCCGACCGCGCCGGGCAGCGGCGCGGAGATGCTCGAGGCAGCGCTCGAGACCTACCGCCATGGCTCGCGCGGCTGAGCCGGCCCCGGCCTCGCTGGGCCGGCTCGGCTACGGCGCGGCGAACGTCGGCAACCTCTATCGCGCCCTGAGCGACGAGCAGGCGCACGCGATCCTCGAGGCCGCCTGGGAGGCCGGCATCCGGCACTTCGACACCGCGCCGCACTACGGCCTCGGCCTGTCCGAGCGCCGGCTGGGCGCCTTCCTCGCCACCAAGCCGCGCGCAGACTTCACGCTCTCCACCAAGGTCGGGCGTCTGCTCGTCCCCGATCCGGCCGGCGCCGGGACGCTCGACCTCGCCCACGACTTCGTCGTCCCGGCCGACCTCCGCCGGCAGTGGGATCTCACGCCCGCCGGCGTACGCCGCAGCCTGGAGGAGTCCCTCGAGCGGCTCGGCCTCGACGCCGTCGACGTGGTCTACCTGCACGACCCCGAGCGAGCCGATGTCGAGGGCGGCCTCGACCGCGCGCTGGGCGACGGCCTCCCGGCGGTCGCGGCGCTGCGTGACGAGGGCCTGGTGCGCGCGGTCGGCGTCGGCTCGATGGTCAACGACGCGCTGGCGCGAGCCGCCGCCTCCGGCGCCGTCGACCTCCTCATGGTCGCGGGCCGCTACACCCTCGTGGACACCTCAGCGGCCGACGAGGTGCTCCCGGCCTGCCGCAAGCACGGGGTCGGCGTCGTCGCCGCCGCTGTCTTCAACTCCGGCCTGACCGCGGGACCGGAACCCCGCGACGACGCGCGGTTCGACTACGAGCCCGCGCCGCCCGGGCTGCTCGCCCGCGCCCGCCGGATCGCCGAGGTCTGCCGCGCCCATGGCGTGGACCTGCCGACCGCCGCGCTGCGCTTCCCACTGCGCCACGAGGTCGTGCGGGCTGTCGTCGTCGGCGGCGCCGGTCCCGACCAGGTGCGGCAGAACGCCGCCCGGCTGGCGGCCGACGTCCCCGAGGCGCTGTGGGCCGACCTGGCGACCGAGGGACTGGTGCCGTGATGGCTGTCATCGACGCCCACCTGCACCTGTGGGACCTGGCCAGCGGCGACTACGGCTGGATCCCGCCGGGCCCGCTCGACCGGACGTTCTCGCTCGCCGACGCGCGCACCGAGCTGGCGGCCGCCGGCGTCGACGCCGCTGTCCTCGTCCAGGCGGCCGACACCGAGGCCGACACCCGCGCCATGCTGGCTGCGGCCGGCGACCCGTTCGTCGCGGGCGTGGTCGGCTGGGTCCGCCTGGACGACCCGGCCACGGCCGCCGCGCAGCTCCACGCGTACGGCGACCGGCTCTGCGGCGTGCGGCACCTGGTCCACGACGACCCCCGCGACGACTTCCTCGAGCTGCCGGCGGTCCGCGAGAGCCTCGGGCTGCTCGCCGCCCGCGGCCTGCCGCTCGACGTCCCTGACGCCTGGCCCCGCCACCTGCCGGGCCTGGCGTCCTTCGCCGACGACCACCCCCAGCTCACCATCGTCGTCGACCACCTCGGCAAGCCGCCGCGCGGCACCGACGCGATGACCGCCTGGGAGAAGACGCTGCGCGCCCTCGCCGAGCGGCCGAACACGGTCGCCAAGGTGTCCGGGCTGCAGTCGCCCGGGCAGCCTTTCACCACCCAGGCCCTGCGCCCGGTGTGGGAGCTCGCGCTCGAGGCCTTCGGGCCGGCGCGGCTGCTCTACGGCGGCGACTGGCCGATGACGGTCCCCGACGGCGGCTACGACCCCCACTGGCACGTCGTCAGCGCCCTCGTGGGCGAGCTCGCGCCGGCCGAGCGGGACGAGGTCCTCGGCGCCACGGCCGCCCGGGTCTACCGGATCGGAGCGGCCCGATGAGTGCCCCCCGTCGTGGCCGGTTGACGGTGACGCGCGTCACCTCTACGGTACAGAAATCGATTTCTGGAGGAGGTTCCACGTGCTTCTCGGCCTCGACCCCTTGCTGACCGGCGACCTGCTCGCCGCGCTCGACGCGATGGGTCACTCGGATGCGGTCTGCCTGGCGGACGCTCACTTTCCCGCCGACCGCCTCGCGGATCGGCTCCTCGACTTCCCGGGCATCACCACGCCCGACCTGCTCCGCGCGGTGTGCTCGGTGCTGCCGCTGGACGACCGCCCGGCGGTCGACCTCATGGCCAGCGCAGACGGTGAGGTGCTGCCGGTGCAGCGCGAGCTCGCCGACGCGGCCGGCGTCGGTCTCGACGGCGTCCGCTTCGTGGACCGGCACGCGTTCTACGACGTCGCCGGATCGGCGTACCTCGTGGTCCGCACCGGCGAGATCCGCACCTACGGCAACGTCATCGTCCGCAAGGGCGTCGTGCCGGCGCCCGACGGGCAGAGAGGAACCGCCCGATGAGCGACTACCTGCTCGAGGTCGAGGGAGTCAGCAAGGAGTTCCCGGGCGTCAAGGCGCTCGACGACATGCGGGTGAACCTGCGTCACGGCGAGGTGCTCGCCCTCGTCGGCGAGAACGGCGCCGGCAAGTCGACGCTGATGAAGCTGCTCTCCGGCGTCTACACCGCGGACAGCGGGACCTTCCGGCTCAACGGCGAGCCGCTGGAGGTCCTCGGGCCGAAGGATGCCCAGGAGAAGGGCATCAGCATCATCTTCCAGGAGTTCAACCTGATGCCCCACCTCACGGTGGCGCAGAACATCTTCATCGGGCGTGAGCCGCGCTCGGGCGTCTTCCTCTCCGACCGGGCGCTCAACAAGGAGGCCGCCGAGCTCATCGACCGGCTTGGGCTGCCGCTCGACGTGCGGGCCCGGGTCGGCGACCTCACCGTCGCCAAGCAGCAGATGGTGGAGATCGCCAAGGCGCTCTCGCACGACGCCAAGGTCCTCATCATGGACGAGCCGACCGCGGCGCTGAACGACGCCGAGGTGCAGACGCTGCACGACCTGATCAGGCGCTTCAAGAGCCCCGACACCGGCGTCATCTACATCTCGCACCGGATGGACGAGCTCAAGGCGATCAGCGATCGGATCACCGTCATCCGCGACGGCCGGTACGTCGACACGCTCGACACCCGCGAGACGACCTTGCGCGAGGTCATCTCGCTCATGGTCGGACGCGCGATCACGAGCGACGCCAAGCCGGAGAACGTCCGGCCGGACCGCGCGGTCCTGCTCGAGGTCGAGGGCCTGTCGACCAAGGAGCTCCTCAAGGACGTCAGCTTCGAGCTGCGTGAGGGCGAGATCCTCGGCTTCGCAGGGCTGATGGGCGCCGGACGCACCGAGGTCGCCCGCGCCATCGTCGGCGCGGACAGGATCTCCGCCGGCACGATCCGGCTGCGGGGTCGGGAGATCGCCGTCCACAACCCGGCCGACGCGGCCCGGCACCGGATCGGCTACCTCTCCGAGGACCGCAAGGCGCTCGGCCTGCTGCTCGAGCAGGACGTCAGCGCCAACATCGGCCTCAGCTCACTCGCCGAGCGGTTCAGCCGGTTCGGGTTCGTCGACTTCGGCGCCGTGCGCGAGCGGGCCCAGGCCATGGTCAAGACGCTGTCGATCAAGACGCCGTCGGTCAGCCAGACCGTCAAGTTCCTCTCCGGCGGCAACCAGCAGAAGGTCGTCATCGCGAAGTGGCTCGTCAAGGACTGCGACGTGCTGATCTTCGACGAGCCGACCCGCGGCATCGACGTCGGCGCGAAGGAGGAGATCTACGCGCTCCTCAACGAGCTCGCCGAGCAGGGCAAGTCGATCGTGATGATCTCCAGCGAGCTGCCGGAGGTGCTGCGGATGTCCCACCGCGTCGTGGTGATGACCGAGGGCCGCGTCAGCGGCGTGCTCGAGCACCACGAGGCCACCCAGGAGCGGGTCATGCACCTCGCCACGCTCCGACCCGACGAGAACGTCGCCGACGCCACCGAGCTGGGCCTGGTGCCCGCTGCAGCGACGTCCGGCCAACCGAACGACACCGACCCGGAAGTGGGAGACCGATGAGCACCCTCAACACCGCGGCCGAGACGGCCGCGATGCCGAGCTGGCTGGGCGGGCTGAAGAGCCGTCTGCAGCAGCTGCTGGCCTTCGCCAGCCTGATCGTCATCTTCGCGTTCTTCTCGATCGCGAACTCGACGTTCTTCACCTACGGCAACGTCACCAGCATCCTCTTCTCCACGGTCGTCATCGGCACGCTGGCGCTCGGCACGACGTTCGTCATCATCACCGGCGGCATCGACCTCTCGATCGGCACCGGCATGACGCTGTGCGCCGTGATGGCCGGCGTCTTCATCACCAACTGGGACCTGCCGATCTGGCTGGGCATCCTCGGCGCGGTCCTCTTCGGCGGCCTCATCGGCCTCGTCAACGGCGTCAACATCGCGCTGCTGAAGATCCCGCCCTTCATCGCGACGCTGGCGATGATGCTGGTCGCCCAGGGCCTCGCGCTGGTGATCTCCCACAGCGCGCCGATCTACTTCTCCGACCACCCCGGCTACGTGAAGATCTCGACCGGCAACCTGCTGGGCTTCGACTTCCCCAACGCGGTGCTCGTCCTGCTCGCCGCCACGGTCATCTGCGCCATCGTCCTCAACCGGACCATCCTCGGCCGCTACACCTTCTCGATCGGCAGCAACGAGGAGGCGACCGCGCTCTCCGGCATCAACGTGCGCCGCTGGAAGATCCTCATCTACACGCTCGCCGGCCTCTTCATCGGCCTCGCCGGCGTGATGATCTCCGCGCGGCTCGCGTCCGCCCAGCCCGCGACCGGCCAGGGCTACGAGCTGCAGGCGATCGCCGCCGTCGTCATCGGCGGCACCTCGCTCGCCGGCGGCAAGGGGTCGATCGTCGGCACCCTCATCGGCGCCCTCATCATCTCGGTCCTCAACAACGGCCTCCAGATCATGTCGATCCCCCAGGAGTGGCAGAACGTCATCCTCGGCGTGGTCATCCTCGTCGCCGTCTACGCGGACATGATCCGCAAGAAGGAGGCCTAGCGAACCGCCTGCCCGCTCGACCTCCTGCCGGCCTCTTGCCGGCACGCCACCGGTCTGCTCGGCGGCCGGCGCACCCCCACCACCAGAAGTATCAACAGCACAAGGGAGTGACTCATGAACATCCGACGTGTCGGAGCGGCAGCGGCCGCGGTGACGCTGGCGCTCGGGCTCGCCGCCTGCGGCAGTGACGACAACGGCGCCTCCGGCGGCGGCAAGCCCTACATCGCCATCGTCTCCAAGGGCTTCCAGCACCAGTTCTGGCAGGCCGTCAAGCAGGGCGCCGAGGACGAGGCGAAGAAGGAGGGCGCCCGGATCACCTTCGAGGGGCCGCCGGCCGAGACCGATGTCGAGCAGCAGATGACCATGCTCAGCAACGCCATCACCAAGAAGCCCGACGCCCTCGGCTTCGCGGCGCTGGACAGCAAGGCGGCCGCGCCGCTGCTGGACCAGGCGAAGAGCGCGGACATCCCGGTCATCGCCTTCGACTCCGGGGTCGAGAGCGACATCCCCCTCACCACCGCCGCGACCGACAACAAGGCGGCGGCCGCCGAGGCGGCCAAGCACATGTCCGACCTGCTCGGTGGCAAGGGCACGGTCGCGATGGTCGTCCACGACCAGACCAGCAAGTCCGGCACCGACCGCCGTGACGGCTTCATCGACTGGATGAAGACCAACGCCCCCGGCATCACCCTGCTCCCGGTCCAGTACGGCGCCGGTGACCAGGCCAAGTCGGCCGACATCACGAAGTCGATCATCCAGTCGCACCCCGACGTGGCCGGCATCTACGGCTCCAACGAGGGCTCCGCGATCGGCGTCGTCAAGGGCGTCGAGGAGAGCGGCAAGAAGGGCATCGTCGTCGTCGGGTTCGACTCGGGGCAGGCCCAGATCGACGCGATCAACAACGGCATCATGGCCGGCGCGATCACCCAGAACCCGGTCGGCATGGGCGCCGAGCTGGTCAAGGCCGCGATGAAGGCGATCAACGGCGAGGACCTGCCGAAGACCATCGACACCGGCTTCTACTGGTACGACAAGACCAACATCAACGACCCCAAGATCCAGGCGGTCCTCTACAAGTGACCCCCTGACGGGGACCGTCGACGGAGGCGAGGGCGGGGTGGCTGCGGCCGCCCCGCCCTTCGCCGTCTCCGCTCAGGCCTTGGCCAGCCAGCGCTCGACGCCGCTGATGTGCACCGTCAGGCAGGAGCGCGCCAGGTCGGCGTCGCCGGCCGCGATCGCGTCGACGATGGCCTGGTGCTCGGCGAGGGTGCGCTCCACCGCCCGCTCCTCGGTGAGGCCGCGCCAGATCCGCGCCCGCAGGGTGCTGCTGGAGAGCTGCTCCAGGATGCTGCTCAGGTAGGAGTTGCCCGACATCTCGCTGATGCAGCGGTGGAACTCCAGGTCGTGCGCGACGAGGTCCTCCACCGATGTCTGCTGGGCGACCTCGGCGACCAGCGCGTTGAGCCGGGCGATGTCGTCGGCGTCGGCGCGGCGGGTCGCCATGGCGGCGGCGGCCGGCTCGAGGATGCGGCGCACCTCGAAGAGCTCCAGCACCGTCCCGTCCTGGTGCAGGTCCACCACGAAGCCGATCGCCTCCAGGAGCAGGCGCGGCTCCAGGCTGGTGACGTAGGTGCCGTCCCCGCGTCGTACGTCGAGCACGCGGATGAGCTCCAGGGCCTTGACCGCCTCGCGCAGCGAGTTGCGCGAGAGGCCGAGGCGCTCGCCCAGCTCCTTCTCCGGCGGGAGCCGGTCACCGGGGCGCAGGTCCCCGCTGAGGAGCATCTCCTTGATCTTGAGGATCGCCTCGTCAGTCACGGCCACGAGGGGAGTCTACGGAGCAGACATCCGATCTTTCACGATGCGCGCTCGACGACCGGTTCGGTGGCGGTGGCGGCGCTCCGCTCGGGAGCCCAGCCCGGCGGTCGGAACAGGTAGCCGAGCCGGTCGCGCCAGCTGCCGGCGGTCCTCAGGTCCTGCCAGAGGTCGGCGTAGTGGCCGTACTCGAGCGTGAGCAGGTTGTAGGTGTCGACGCTGTGGGTCAGGCCGTAGCGCGGCCGGTGCAGCTCGGGCTGGAACGTGCCGAACATGCGGTCCCAGACGATGAGGATGCCGGCGTAGTTGCGGTCCAGGTAGATCGGGTCGGAGCCGTGGTGGACCCGGTGGTGGCTCGGCGTGTTGAAGACGAGCTCGATCGGGCGCGGCAGCCTGTCGACCATCTCGGTGTGGACGAAGAACTGGAAGATGAGGTTCACGCCCAGGCCGACGTACATCACGCCCGGCGAGACGCCGAGCAGCGGCAGCGGCAGCAGGAAGAACACGTCGAACCAGGGGTTCCACTTCTGCCGCAGCGCGGTGCCGAAGTTCATGAACTCGCTGGAGTGGTGGGCCTGGTGGGCCGCCCAACCCACCCGGGCGCGGTGCACGAAGCGGTGCTGCCAGTAGTAGGAGAGGTCCACGGCCAGCAGCGTCACGAGGAACGCCCACCAGGTGTTGGGCAGGTGCCACGGCGCGACCTGCTCGTAGACCAGCACGAACAGCCAGAAGAAGGCGAGCTTGAAGAGCGTCGTGGTCACCAGCGAGCCGAGGCCCATCAGGATCGAGGTCCGCGCGTCCTTGAACGCGTACCCCGTGACGTTGTCGTCGTGGTCGAGCCACTTGAGCGCCGCCAGCTCGAGCACGATCGTGAGGATGAAGAACGGGATGGCGAAGCCCACCGGGTTCTGCGTGGGGTCGAAGAAGTCCTTCATCGGCTCCGTCCTGGGGATGTGATCGCGGCAACAATATGACTCTGCGGTAAGTTACCACCGGTTAAGTTCTCGTGCCTAGGATCCCGGCATGGCCCGTACGACGACGCGACGCTCTCCCTCGGCAGGCTCGGGACGGCGCAACGCCGGCACGAAGGGCGTGCCCCGGGCCGATCGGGAGGAGCAGATCGTCGAGGTCGCGACCGAGGTGTTCGGCACGCAGGGTTTCGCGGCGACCTCCGTCGGCGACATCGCAGAGCGCGCCGGGATCTCCAAACCGCTGATCTACAACTACTTCGGCTCCAAGGAAGGCCTGCTGCGGGCCTGCCTGCACCGCGCCATCGAGATCCTCGCAGGCGAGTTCGAGCGGATCGCCCGCGGCGACGCGGTGGGCCTGGAGCGGGCGCTGCGCACGCTCGAGGGCACCTTCGTGCTGCTCGAGCGGCAGCCGTGGATCTGGCGGCTCTTCTTCGACCCGACGATCCCGCGCGGCGAGCAGGGCATCGCGGCCGAGCTGGCGCTCTACACGGACCGGTTCACGGCGCTGGCCGAGGAGGGCGTCGGCGAGATGATGCGCCTCGCCGGCAACGAGGATCCCCGCGACGTCTCCGCGCTCACGGCGGTCTGGATGTCGGTCGCCGACTCGCTGGTGACGTGGTGGCTGGACCACCCCGACGAGACGCCCGCGTCGATGACCGCACGGTGCGTCCGGCTGTTCCAGCTGGTGCTCGGCGCCACGCTGCCGCCGGGGACCACGGCAGACTGACGCCCGTGAGCATCGGAGCCAGCATCGGGCGCGACATCCAGGGGCGCATCTACCGCGCCGGACTCTTCGGGCACCGGCCGGTCGTCCCGGTCGAGCCGCGTGAGCTGGAGTCGGCGGCCCGGCGCCGGATGGGCAAGGAGGCGTGGGCCTACGTCGCCGGGGGCGCCGGTCAGCACCGCACGGTCGCCGCCAACACCGCCGCGTTCGAGCGGCACCGCATCGTGCCGCGCATGTTCGTCGACGTCACCAGCCGCTCCCTGGAGACGACACTGCTCGGCCGCACGATCCCGGCCCCGCTGCTGCTGGCACCCATCGGCGTGCTCGAGATGGCCCACCCCGACGCCGAGTACGCCGTCGCGCGGGCGGCCCGCTCGCTCGGCGTGCCGATGGTCCTCTCCACGCAGGGCAGCGTGCCGATGGAGGAGACCGCCCGGACGCTCGGCGACTCCCCGCGGCTCTTCCAGCTCTACTGGAGCAGCGACGAGACCGTCGTACGGTCCTTCGTGGAGCGGGCCGAGGCCATCGGCTCGGACGCGATCGTCGTCACCCTCGACACCCACCTGCTCGGCTGGCGCACCCGCGACCTCGATCTCGGCTACCTGCCGTTCGCCCGCGGCGAGGGGATCGCGCAATACCTCTCCGACCCCGCCTTCCGGACCCTGGCGGCGGCACGCCCCGCCTCCACCGAGCCGACCCCGCGACCGACGATCGCCGCCGTGCGCTCGCTCCTGTCGATGGCCAGGCACCACGCGCGGTGGGCCGGCGGGACCCTGCGCGAGAGCATCCGCTCGCCGCTCCCGCGGGCGTCGGTGGAGACATTCCTCGACGTCTTCTCGCGCTCCGACCTGACGTGGGCCGACCTCGCCCGGCTCCGGCGGATGACCGACCTCCCGATCCTGGTCAAGGGCGTCCAGCACCCCGACGACGCCCGGCTCGCGCTCGAGCAGGGAGTCGACGGGATCGTCGTCTCCAACCACGGCGGCCGGCAGGTCGACAACGCGATCGCCTCCCTCGACGCGCTCCCTGGCGTCGTCGCGGAGGTCGGCGGGCGGGTGCCCGTGCTGTTCGACAGCGGCGTCCGGAGCGGCGCCGACGTCGCGGTCGCACTGGCGCTCGGAGCCGACGCGGTCCTGCTCGGCCGGCCGTGGGTCTACGGCCTGGCGCTCGCCGGCGAGGCAGGCGTGCGGGCCGTGGTCGAGAACGTCGTCGCGGAGCTCGACCTCACGATGGGCCTCGCCGGGGTCGCCTGCGTCGAGGAGCTCACCCCCGAGCTGCTCGCCTGAGGCCTCTCCTAGGGTGGGCGCATGCAGACGCGCACTCTCGGACGAACCGGCCGCTCCGTCTCCGTCATCGGCCTCGGCACCTGGCAGCTCGGCGCCGACTGGGGTGAGGTCGACGAGGCCGACGCTCTCGCGGTGCTCGACGCGGCGTACGGCGCCGGCGTGACGTTCTTCGACACCGCCGACGTCTACGGTGACGGCCGCTCGGAGTCCCTCATCGGCTCGTGGCTGAAGGCGAACGCCGGTTCCGGCGTCACGGTCGCCACCAAGATGGGCCGGCGGGTCGACCAGATCCCGGAGAACTACGTCCTCGACAACTTCCGGGAGTGGAACGACCGCTCCCGCCGCAACCTCGGCGTCGACGCCCTCGACCTGGTCCAGCTGCACTGCCCGCCGACGCCGGTCTACTCCAGCCACGAGGTGTTCGACGCGCTCGACACCCTCGTCGCCGAGGGGCGGATCCGCAACTACGGCGTCTCGGTCGAGACCGTCGAGGAGGCGCTCACCGCGATCCGCCGCCCGGGCGTGGCCTCGGTGCAGATCATCCTCAACGCCTTCCGCCTCAAGCCGCTCGACGAGGTGCTGCCCGCCGCTGCCACCGCCGGTGTCGGCATCATCGCCCGCGTGCCGCTCGCGAGCGGGCTCCTGTCCGGGCGCTACGACCTCGACACGACGTTCGCGGCCGACGACCACCGCACCTACAACCGCCACGGTGAGGCCTTCGACGTCGGTGAGACGTTCTCGGGGGTCGACTACGCGACCGGCGTACGGGCCGCTCAGGACTTCAGCGAGCTCGTCCGCGGAAGCCTCCCGGACGTGACACCCGCCCAGGCCGCGCTCGCCTGGGTCGCCTCCCTGCCGGAGGTCTCGACCGTCATCCCCGGCGCCCGCAACCCCGACCAGGCCCGCGCCAACGCGGTGGCCGGGTCGATCGAGCTGCCCGCCGGCTTCGACGACGCCGTCCACCGGCTCTACGACACCCACCTGCGCGAGGCGATCCACTCGCGCTGGTGAGCCGAGCGGAGGTCAGGGACCGACCCAGACCTTCCGCAGCGTCTCGGTGATCGTCCAGGTGGTGTGCTCGCCCGCTCGCAGCCTGACGACGACACCGGGGCGCAGGGCGATCCGCTCGCCGTCGGCGAAGGTGACCCAGCCCGCGCCCGCGATCACGACGAACACCTCGTCCACCTCGGTATCCGTCACGGTGCCCTCGGTGAGCTCCCACACGCCGATCTCGACGCCGAAGTCCTCGTGCAGCGTCACGATGCCGGCGGTCGGCTCTCCGTCGCGCACGTCGACCGCCGCCAGTGGCAGGTCCTCGAGACCCATCGCCAGCGCGTCGTGCGTGCGGGGTAACACCCGCACAGACTGCCACGCTCGGGCCGCCGTGGGAACGGCCGGCGGACCGGTCGCCTCGGCGACCGGTCCGCCGGCCGTCTGCGGGGGTCAGGACCGGCGCGGGGCGAAGAGCGCGGCGACGAACGCGACGAGGACCGCACCGGCTCCCGTGAGCAGCGCCGGACCGATCGCGCCGTCGTAGCCGTCCGGTGCGATCTGGCCGCCGTTGCCGAGGAAGACGGCCACCAGCAGCGCGATCCCGAGTGCCACGCCGAACTCCCGGACGGTCGAGTTCGCCGAGCTCGCGGTCGCGAAGTCGCTGTCCGGCAGACCGTCGAGCGTCGCGTTGGAGACCGACGGGAACACCAGGCCCATGCCGACACCGGCCATCGCCAGGGCGGGGACGAAGGCGGCGTACGACGACCCCGACTCGGCCAGCCCGGCGAACCAGACCAGGGAGCCGGCCTGCAGCGCGAGCCCGGAGAGCAGCAGCGGCCGGACACCGATGCGCCCCGCGAGCATGCCGGCCACGGGCGCGACGACCATCGGCGCTGCCGTCCACGGAAGGGTCCGGACCCCGGCGCCGAGCGGGGAGTAGCCCTGCACGACCTGGAGGTACTGCGAGAGCAGGAACACCGCGCCGAACATGCCCGCCGTGAACCCGAGCGCGACCACGTTGGCGACCGAGAAGCTGCGGGAGGCGAACAGCCGCAGCGGCAGCACCGCGTCCGTGCGGCGCAGCGCGTGGACGACGTACGCGGGGACGAGGACGGCGGCGGCGATGAGCGGTGTGAGAACACCGGCGGAGGTCCAGCCGTCGTCGTTGCCGTGCACGATGCCCCAGATGCCGAGGAAGACCGCGCCGCCGAGCAGCACCGTCCCGACCACGTCGAGCCGCTGCCACGCGCCGCGGGACTCGTTGACGGCGGCGAGGATGAGCGGCACCGCGAGCACGGCGACCGGCACGTTGAGCCAGAAGATCGCCTGCCAGCTCACGCCCTCGACGACCGCGCCGCCGATCACCGGCCCGAGCGCGACACCCAGGCCGGAGACGCCGCCCCAGATGCCGATCGCCGCCGGCCGGAGCCGCGCCGGGACGTTGGCCGCGAGCAGCGTGAGCGACAGGGGCATGATCGCCGCCGCGCCGAGGCCCTGGACCGCGCGGGCCGTGATGAGCGCGCCGGAGGAGTCGGAGAGGCCGGCACCGATCGAGGCCACCGTGAAGACCACGATGCCGCCGAGCATCACGCGCCGGCGGCCGAGCCGGTCGCCGAGCGTCGCGGCCGGGAGCATGAACGTGGCGAACGCGAGGGTGTAGGCGTTCAGGAACCACGACAGGTCGGTGACACTGGCGCCGAGGTCGGCCCGGATGACCGGCAGCGCCGTGGTCATCACGAGGTTGTCGAGGGTCGCCATGAACATCGGCAGGCTGACGGCGGCGATCGCCACCCACAGCGGCACGCGGCGTGCGGCCGTCGGCCGTACGGACGGCTCCGTCCGCTGGTTGGTGAGTGCTGACATCGCTGACTCCTGAAGTTGGCATCGAATGATTACAAGCGCTGTCACGACGATAAGTAATCGACTGATAACATGTCAACCATGAATATCCGGATGCCTGCTGAGGAACGCCGCGAGCTGATCCTGCAGGCGGCCACGCGAGCGTTCGCGGCCGGCGGCTACGCAGGCACGAGCACCGATGCGGTCGCCAAGGAGGCCGGCGTCAGCCAGCCTTACGTCGTGCGGATGTTCGGCACCAAGCTGGACCTGTTCCTGGCCGTCCTCGACCGCACCTGCGGCCGGATCGACGCGGCCTTCCGGGGCATCCTCGAGGAGGGCCCGTTCGACCCCGCCAGCGAGGACGACAAGGCCCGGATGGGCCACACCTACACGATGCTGCTCGCCGACAGCGACCTGCTCCACGTGCTGATGCACGGCTTCGCGGCGGCCTCGGTCCCGGAGATCGGTGACGTCGCGCGCGCCGGGATGGGCACGATCTTCGCGACCCTGCAGGAGACCGGCTGGCCGGACGAGGAGGTCCGGGACTTCGTCGCCTACGGCATGCTTCTCAACGTGCTGCTGTCGATGGGGGCCTTCGGGACCGAGGCCGGTCCCCTCGGTGACCTGGTCGCGAGCTGCCTCCCGGACGACACCAGCCTCGCGACGTACGTCGCCGAGCACCACCGGGGTGATGCGTGAGCGAGGTCCTCGTGATCGGCGGCGCCAACGTCGATCTCAAGGCGCGCAGCGCGGCCCCGGTCGTGGCCGCCACCAGCAATCCCGGCTCGGCCTCGCTGACGCCGGGCGGCGTCGGCCGCAACATCGCCGAGAACCTCGCGCGGCTCGGCACGGCGACGACGCTCCTCACGGCGATCGGCCCCGACGCGCTGGGTGACGACCTGCTCGCCGCCACGGCGGCCGCTGGTGTCGGCGTCTCGCTCGTGCGACGCAGCGAGGTCGGGACCGGCACCTACACGGCCGTCCTCGACGACGGGGGCGAGCTCGTCGTCGCCGTCGCCGACATGGCGGCGGTCGAGTCGCTCACCCCTGCCCACATCACTGCGGTTCGCGAGCGGATCGCCGCGGCGGACCTGGTCGTGGTCGACGGCAACCTGCTGCCGGCGACCGTCACGGCGGTGCTCGACGCGGCCGAGACGGCCGGCGTACGCGTCGTCGTGGACCCGGTCTCCGTGCCGAAGGCGAGCCGCCTCGCCGCGTCGATCAGGCGGCCGCTGTTCCTGCTGACGCCCAACGCCGACGAGCTGACCGCGCTCACGGGACAGACCGACCGCGAAGCGGCGGTCGCCGCGCTGCACGAGTGCGGCGCGCAGCTCGTCTGGCTCCGGCTCGGCCCGGCCGGCTCGGTGCTGTCGACGCCAGACGGCGCCGTCGTCGTCCCGCCGCGCGGCGGCACGGTCGTCGACGTCACCGGGGCGGGCGACGCCATGCTGGCGGCGTTCTGCCACTTCCTCCTCACCGGTGCGACCCCCGAGCAGGCGGCCCGGCTCGGGCAGGCGGCCGCCGCCCTCACCGTCGCCAGCCCCGCCACCGTCCGCCCGGACCTCACCGCAACCCTCGTCAGGAGCACCAGTGCATGACCAGATCCGGCTGACCGACGAGGTCGCCGACGCGCTCGCCGAAGGCCGCCCCGTCGTCGCGCTGGAGAGCACGATCATCAGCCACGGCATGCCCTATCCACGCAACGTCGAGATGGCCCGCGAAGTGGAGGCGATCGTGCGGTCGCAGGGCGCCGTGCCCGCGACCATCGCGGTGCTCGGCGGCGTACCGCGGGTCGGGCTCGCGCCCGACGACCTGGAGCTGCTCGGCTCCGACCCCGACGTCGTCAAGGTCTCGGTCCGCGACCTGCCCTTCGTCGTCGCCCGCGGCCTCCATGGCGCGACCACCGTGGCCGCGACGATGCGGCTGGCGTCGCTCGCCGGGATCCGGGTGTTCGTCACCGGAGGGCTCGGCGGCGTCCACCGAGGCGCACAGCAGAGCTTCGACGTCTCCGCCGACCTCACCGAGCTGGGCCGGACCTCGGTCGCCGTCGTCTCCGCCGGCGTGAAGTCGATCCTCGACATCGGGCTCACGCTCGAGATGCTCGAGACGCTCGGCGTCCCGGTACTGGTCAACGGTGCCGACGAGTTCCCGTCGTTCTACTCCCGCTCGTCCGGATTCGCCGCCCCCATGCGGGTCGACGGTCCCGAGGAGACCGCCGCTGTGCTGCGGGCGAAGTGGTCGCTCGGCCTCCCGGGCGGCGTCGTCGTCGCGAACCCGATCCCTGTCGACGACGAGATCCCGGCCGCCGAGATCGGCGGCATCATCGAGCGGGCCCTGGCCGACGCCGACCGGCTCGGCGTCACCGGCAAGGACATCACTCCCTACCTGCTCGGTCGGATCGTCGAGATCACCGGCGGTGCCTCGCTCACCGCCAACATCGCGCTGGTGAAGAACAACGCCTGGTTCGGCGCGGCGGTGGCGGCGGCGTACGCCGACAGGTGACCGTCAGTTCGGTCATCCACCTGACCCCGCCAGGCTTCAGGAAGGAGGCCGAACCGACGGTCACCTGCCGTCGCGCGCCCGGTTCCTCCCCACCTCGACCTCCATCCGGCCCAGCGTCTCCGGGTCGGCGACGAGGTCGACACCGGTGATGAGACCGTCGGCGACGGTGAACAGGAACGCCACCTTGACGTCGCGATGGTGGACCCAGGCAGCGGCCGACCAGCCGTCGACCGTGACGGGCTGGGCGCCGCGCACGCCGTTGAAGCGGGCCGCGACGGCGTCGGCGCCGGCGTAGACCGGGTCGGTGCCCATGGCGATCCCGGCCGCGTCGGACTGCATGATCGCGTCGGGCGCGAGCAGTGACAGCAACCGCCCGAGGTCACCGCCGCGGGCGGCGTCGAGGAACGCGTCGACCACCTCGTGGTGGGTGCGTCGCTCCGTCTCGACGTCGCCACCGGCGACAGCCCGGCGGCCCCGCGACGCGAGCTGGCGTACGGCGGCCGGCGAGCGTCCGAGCACACCGGCCACGTCGTCGAAGGGGACCGCGAACAGGTCGTGCAGCACGAACGCCACCCGCTCCGCCGGCGACAGCGTCTCCAGGACGACGAGCAACGCTGCCCCGACCTGGTCGGCGAGGACCGCGTCGGCCTCCGGGTCGATGGGCGACTCGGGCAGGGCGGCCGCCTCCGCGTCGTAGGACTCGATGCGCTTGCGGGAGCGGAGCTGGTCGAGGCAGAGCCGGGACACGACGGTGGTCAGCCAGGCGGGTGCGTTGTCGACGTCGGGCGTGCGAGCCAGCCGCAGCCAGGCCTCCTGCACGACGTCGTCGGCCTCCGCGGTCGAGCCGAGCATGCGGGCGGCGATCGCGCGCAGCCGCGGTCGCTCCGCCTCGAAGTCGGTGGCGAGCTGGTCCATGCCTACATCCTCCCGGTT
This sequence comes from Nocardioides sp. CER19, assembly GCF_029846275.1. Taxonomy (GTDB): domain Bacteria; phylum Actinomycetota; class Actinomycetes; order Propionibacteriales; family Nocardioidaceae; genus Nocardioides. Next base: position 225,799 of record NZ_JARVWS010000001.1, on the reverse strand, counting down.
GCGGTCGTCACAGGCATGACGAACGCCGGACGGAGGGTGTGACGGTCAGTCCTCGGCGAGCGGCTGCGGCGTGCCGCCCTTGATCGTGTCGCGGCAGAGGAAGCCGGAGATGTGGGCGACCAGCAGCAAGGGGACGAGCGGGCCGAAGTAGCCGGCCACGCTGCCGCAGGCCGACGACGGGGAGTGCCCCGCCGCCCACCAGCCGAGGATGAACAGCACCGAGGCGACCGACACGACGAAGACCGCGCCGCTGCTGATGATCAGCGTGGGCTTGCGGTGACCGCGGTGCCCGATCGGGATGGAGAGCAGTGCTGCCGCGAGGACGCCGCCGGTCAGGAACGTCAGCGGCCCGGACGGCCAGCTGCCGACCGACCGGTCGCATCCCGCGCTCGGCCCCTCCAGGAGCCGGGTCGCGCCGACCCAGAGGAACTGGATCGCGACCGCGGCGAGCGCGACGGCGAGCACCCACAACGCCGCCCGCCGCTCCGGCGTGAGACCGCGGCGCAGCTTCCTGTCGAGCTCCTGCTGCAGAGGCATGGCCACACCGTAGCCCGCCGGTGTGCGCTAGGTCACACAACGCCGTCCGAAGATCAGGACGGCGCCGCGGCCCGCAGGCGCTCGAGCAGGGGCTCGGCGGCCTCGTCGAGGAAGCGTTGCTGGCCCTCGTCACCGACCTGGACGAGGGCGACGTCGGTGAAGCCGGCCTCCCAGTAGGCCGAGACCGCCTCGACGATCTTGTCGAGGTCGGGACCACACGGGATCGACTCCGCCACGTCCTCGGGACGCACGAACTGGGAGGCGGCCGCGAAGCCCGCCGTGGTCGGCAGGTCGGAGTTCACGTTCCAGCCGCCGCCGAACCACCGGAACTGTGCGTGTGCCCGCTGGACCGCCGCGTCCTCGGACGGATCCCAGCAGATCGGGATCTGCCCGATCGCCCGGGCCTCCTCACCGATGGTGCGCGCCCCCGCCGTGCCGTTCCAGGCCGTGATCACCTCGGCCTTCGGCTCGACGGCGATGAGGTCGTCGGCCAGCGGCGCGAACCGCTCGACGGCCCGGTCGCCAGCGACGGCGACGGCGAGCCGCACGCCGTCCTCGGGGATGTCCCACACCCGTGCCGAGTCGACGTCGAAGTGCTCCCCGCGGAAGGTGACCAGGCCGCCGGCGTGCAGCTCCCGGATGATCTCGATCGCCTCCGCCAGCATCTCGTGGCGGGTCTCGAGCGCCGGCCAGCCCGCGCCGATCGTGTGCTCGTTGAGGTTCTCGCCGCTGCCCAGCCCGAGGGTGAAGCGGCCGTCGCTGAGCAGGGCGACCGTCGCCGCCTTCTGCGCCACCACCGCCGGGTGGTAGCGCATGGTCGGACAGGTCACGTAGGTCATCAGTCCGACCCGCTCGGTCGCCTGCGCGACCGCGCCGAGCAGCGACCACGCGTACGGCGCGTGGCCCTGCTCGGTCAGCCACGGGGAGTAGTGGTCGCTGGAGACCTCGAAGTCGAAGCCGGCGCGCTCCGCGGCGACGGCGTACGACACGAGCTCACGCGGCCCGCTCTGCTCGGTCATGAGGGTGTAGCCGAACCTGGTCATGCGTTGCGGTAACCGGGCTACCGTCACCCCATGACCCCTTCTGAGCTGTTGAAGGACGCGTTCACCCGGGTCGTCGAGAGCGCCGAGCGCGTGGTCGACGGTCTCTCCGAGGACCAGCTCACCGCCCGGCCCGGGGCCGACGCGAACACGATCGCGTGGCTGGTCTGGCACATCGCGCGCGGGGAGGACGCCCAGATCGCCGACGTCGCCGGGACCGAGGAGGTGTGGACCGCGCAGGGCTTCGTCGACCGCTTCGCGCTCCCGCTCGACCCGTCGGCGAGCGGCTACGGCATGACGACCGAGGAGGTCGGCGAGGTCAGGGCCGGCCCGGACCTGCTGACCGACTACCTCAGGGCCACCCATGCGGCGACGCTCGCCTACCTCGACACGGTCACCGACGCCGACCTCGACCGCGTCGTCGACGAGCGTTGGAACCCGCCGGTGACGCTCGGCGTCCGCCTGGTCAGCGTCGTCAACGACGCGACCCAGCACGTGGGCCAGGCGGCCTACGTGCGGGGCCTGCTCGGCTGACCGTCAGAGGCCACGCAGCCGGAGCACCACCCCGCCGTGGTCGGAGGGCCACAGCCCGGTCGCGGGGTCGCGGTCGTCGACCGACGTACCCGTGACGAGCCCGCGGTCGACCTGCAGCGGCTGCCCCGCGGCGGTCCGGCCGAAGACCATGTCGATGCGGTGGTCGAACCGGGCGGCGGTCGGGTCGTCGACGGTCTCGGAGAGACCCGAGGTCCACCCCTCCGCCGCCGGTCGCCAGCGCAGCCACTCGTCGGTGAAGGTCCGGGTGATCAGGTCGTACGGCGCGCTGTGCTGCACGTGGTCCGCCGGCTTGACGGTGTGGTTGAGCGGGTCGGAGTTGCAGTCGCAGACGAACACGGTGCTCGTGCCCGACGCCGGCGCGCTGCTGAGCAGCTGGGTGGCCTGCGCGAGGGCGTAGTCCGAGCTGGCCGACTCCAGGTGCGTGTTCACGAACCGGAACGACGTCGACCCGGCGCGTACGTCGGCCCACTCGAAGCCCCGGTCGAACCTCATCGAGACACCGGCGACCGAGACGGCCAGGTTGTTGGCGTAGACCTGGTCGTGGACGTCGAGGACCTTCACGCTGCTGTCGGCGCGCTTGAGGATGACGTCGCGCATGGTCAGCCGAACGTCGCGCGCATCTGCGGACCCCGTTCCGGTGAAGCTCGGCGACTCGACGTCGGCCCGGGTGCCGACGACGATCGGGACGTAGCGCGCCCCGTCGGCGGCCAACGCGTCGAGCAGCAGCTGCAGGTAGTCGTAGTCGGTGACCGCGGCGTTCGGCACGCCGACCTGGTCGAGCTGGAGCGGGCCGTGCCGCCACCAGGCGACCTCCTGGAGGCCGACCAGGTCGGGGTCCTGGGCGGCGATCTCCGACGCGAGCAGCCCGGCCCGCACGGTGAAGTCGGTGCGGTCGACGACCGCCCTGGTCACGTGTGTGGCGTTGGCGAGAGCGACGAGCACCGCCTGCGGAGGCAGGCCCTTCGCCTGGGCCGCGAGCGCGGCGTTGACGGGCCGGTTGATGTCGGCGCCGAGGTAGATGTTGCGCGTCATCACCGTCACGGGCTTGCCCGGCGGATCGCCGGCGGCCGGGGCGGCAGCCGTCGGCAGCAGGGCGGCGACAAGGGTGGTGGCGGCGAAGGCCGCGCCCACGAGGGCGCGAGCGGTCGCCCGGACCGGTGACGTCATGGTCGGCATCGAGATCTCCAGGAGAGGTGGCGGCTCAGTGCACGTGGAGCACGTGGAGCACGTGGAGCACGTGGAGCCGATGCTGGCCCGGCGCACGGCGGTTGTCCATCGCCGATTCGCGGGAGAAGCGGGTCAGGACCTCGTCGTCTGCAGCACGCGGTAGCGCACGAACGACGGCACCGCGGCTGCCGCGATCACCACGCCGACGACGACGAGCACCCCGCCGCCGGCGGCCGTCGCGGCAGCGCCGAGGGCGACGGCGGCAGCGCCGTGGACGGTGTCGGCGATCCGCGGCCCGCCCGCCACCACGACCGTGAAAACGCCCTGGAGGCGTCCGCGGACGGAGTCGTCGGCGGCCGACTGGAGCATCGACGTACGCATGGCGGCCGACGCCATGTCGGCGGCGCCGCCCACGGCCAGTGCGAGCACGGCGACGACGAGCATCGCCGTGCGGGCGTGCCCGGCCAGGGCGACGGCGACACCGAAGACGACGATCGAGACGCCCCAGACGACGATGCACCACACCACGGCCAGGCCCTGGCGCGAGACGCGGGAGATCCAGCCGGAGAAGACGCCGCCGGCGACGGCGCCGGCCGGGATCGCCGCGAACAGCAGGGCGAACGCGAGGCCGCCCTCCTCCGGTCCGTGGAAGTCGACGTGCGCCATCTCGGGGAAGAGCGCTCGCGGCATCCCGAAGATCATCGCGATGATGTCGACGACGAAGCTCATCATCAGCACCGGCTGCGTCCGCAGGTAGACGAAGCCGTCGATCACCGAGCGCAGGCCCGGGTTCACCGTGACGCCCTCGACCGGCAGCCGGGGCAGCAGCACGACCGCGTAGAGCGTGGCGAACAGGCAGACCGTGTCGATGAAGTAGAGCCACGACAGGCCCGTGATCGGGATGAGCACGCCGGCGACCAGCGGTCCGGCGATGCCACCCGCCATCGCGACCGTGTAGTGCAGCGAGTTGGCCGCCGGGAGGTCCTCGGCCGTGAGGATGCGGGGCATCAGCGCGGCCCGCGTCGGCATGTTGACCGCGAAGAACGCCTGCTGCACCGCGAAGAGCACGAGCAGCAGCCAGACGTCGAGACCCCCGGCCGCCGCCTGGATCCAGAACAGCGCGCTCATGACGATCAGGCCGACCGTCGTGACCTGCATGATGGTGCGGCGGTCGAAGGCGTCGGCCAGCGCGCCGCCGTAGAGACCGAAGACGACGAGCGGGACGAGCCCGAAGACGCCGGTCAGGCCGACGTACGCCGACGAGCCCGTCTCTGCGTAGATCTGAGCCGGGATGGCGACGACCGTGAGCTGTGCCCCGATGACGGTGATGATCTCTGCGATCCACAGCCGCCGGAAGTGGTCGTTGCGCAGCGGACGCGTGTCCGCCACCAGATCTCTCAGCGCCACCGCTCGCCTCTCTGCTCCTGCGGGCGACAACCTAGTGGCCGATCTATCTGCTTCCCGAATCCGAGAAATCCAGGAAGGCTGTCGGATCGGGGCCGCTCCCTTCGTGGGAGGGGTGGGAGCAGCCACACCGGCTGCCCACGAGAGGAGACCGACATGACGCAGTACCTCATCGCGGTGGTCGGCGAGCCCGACTACGCCACCTTGGCCCCCGAGGAGCTCCAGCAGATCATGACGGACGTCGACGCCGTCGTGACCGACGCACGAGCGGCCGGGATCTTCGTCTTCGGCGGTGGCCTGCACGGACCCGAGGCGACGACTGTCGTCGACGCCTCCAGCGGTGCACCGGTCGTCACCGACGGCCCCTACGCCGAGAGCAAGGAGCAGATGGGCGGGTTCGCGATCCTCGACGTTCCCGACCTCGATGCGGCACTGGCCTGGGCCGGACGGCTCTCGGCCGCTTGTCGCTGTCCCCAGGAGGTCCGGCCGTTCCAGGACGAGCCGGCGAGCACGGAAGCGGGTGTGTGAGATGACGCAGTACCTGATGGCGGTGCACGGCACCGAGGCCGATCACGACATGGAGACCGGCGGCGGTTACGGCTCCCGCGAGGCGATGATGGCCGCGATGGAGGAGACGGAGCGCTACAACAAGAAGCTCCAGGAGGACGGCTACTGGGTCTTCGCCGGTGGCCTCAAGGCACCGTCGACGGCGACGGTCGTCGACGGCCAGGGGGACTCGCCGGTGCGGACCGACGGTCCCTACCTCGAGTCCAAGGAGCACATCGGGGGCTTCTGGATCATCGAGGCACCCGACCACGAGACGGCGCTCAGGCTGGCCGCCGAGGCCTCGAAGGCCTGCGGCGGCAAGGTCGAGGTCAGGCCGTTCGAAGGCTGATGACCGCGCACCTCGACGACGCCGCATTCGAGCGGATCTTCCGCGACGAGTACGGCCGCGTGGTGGCTTCGCTGGCCCGCCGGTTCGGCGACCTCGACCTCGCTGAGGAGGCGGCCAGCGAAGCCCTCGTCGTCGCCGTCGAGAAGTGGGCGGCCGGCGGCATTCCGCCCAACCCGGGCGGCTGGCTGACCACCACGGCCGGCAACAAGGCGCTCGACCGGCTCCGCCGTGAGTCGCAGCGCGACGCCAAGCACCAGGCGGCACTGATGATCACCGATGACACCCCTCCCGAGCCCACGGGGCCGGTGGAGGACGACCGGCTGCGGCTGGTCTTCACCTGCTGCCACCCGGCGCTCGCGCCCGAGGCCAGGGTCGCGCTCACGCTGCGGCTCCTGGGCGGACTGACCGTGCCGGAGATCGCCCGCGCGTTCTTCGTCGCCGAGCCGACGATGGGGCAGCGGATCACCCGCGCCAAGGCGAAGATCAAGGCGGCCCGGATCCCGTTCAAGATCCCGGAGGTGGCGGACCTGCCCGCCCGTCTCGACGCGGTGCTCGCCGTCGTCTACCTGGTCTTCAACGAGGGCTACCTGACCGGTGAGGGCGACAGCCCGACCCGCGTCGACCTCTCCGACGAGGCGATCCGGCTCGCGCGCGTGCTGCGGTCCCTGCTGCCGCGCGAGCCGGAGGTGGCCGGGCTGCTCGCACTGCTCCTGCTCACCGACGCCCGCCGGGCCTCGCGGTTCGCCGGCGGCGAGCTGGTGCCGCTGGGGGAGCAGGACCGGGCCGGCTGGGACCACTCCCTCATCGAGGAGGGGCACGCGCTGGTCCGCGAGTGCCTGGCGATCAACCGGCCGGGTCGCTACCAGCTGCTCGCCGCCATCAACGCCGTGCACACCGACGCAGCCCGGGCCGCCGACACCGACTGGTCCCAGGTGCTGGCGCTCTACGACCGGCTCCAGCGCATCGACCCGGGGCCGGTGGTGGCGCTCAACCGGGCGGTCGCCGTCGCCGAGCTCGACGGACCGGACGTCGCGCTGGCGATCGTCGACCGGCTCCCGCTGTCGAGCTACCACGCCTGGCACGCGACGCGCGCCGAGCTCCTGCGCCGGCTGGGTCGGAGCGCGGAGGCCCGGGCGGAGTACGACGCGGCCATCGAGGCGACCGGCAACGCCGCCGAGCAGGCCTACCTGACGCGGCGGCGCCGGCAGCTCGTGTGAGCGACTCGGTCCCGGGCTCCGCCGGGACAGCCGCCGGGGGGACGGCGACAGCGAGTGGGACCACCTCCTAGTGTTCGGAAGGTGACGCCACTCGACCTCCCCGCCCCGTCCGAGACGCTCGCCTGGATGAAGGAACGCGCGGTCGCCGGCCTGGCCCGTGCCCGGGAGCTGGCCGACGGCCTGCGCTCGTCGCCGCCGTCGGACGCGACCGAGACGCTGAAGACGTGGGACGAGATCTCGCTCGAGCTCGGCAACGTCGCCGCTGCCGCCTCGCTGCTGGCCAACGTCCATCCGCTGGAGGACGTCCGCACCGCGTCCGAGGGTGCGGAGATCGAGGTGGACCGGCTCGTCACCGAGCTCAACCAGGACCGCGCCCTCTATGAGGTCTTCGCCGGTCTGACGGTCCCCGAGGACCCGCTGGCCGCGCGGCTGCTCGAGAAGACGCTGCGCGACTTCCGCCGGGCCGGTGTCGACCGCTCCGACGAGGTGCGGGCCCGGCTGAAGGAGATCAACGAGCGGCTCACCGAGCTGGGCCAGGAGTTCTCCCGCGTCATCCGCGACGACGTCCGCGAGGTCAGGGTCACCCCCGAGCGGCTGGCCGGCATGCCGGAGGACTGGCTCGCCGCGCACCCGGCCGGCGAGGACGGCCTCGTCGTCGTCTCGACCGACTACCCGGACTCGGTGCCGGCGCGGATGTTCGTCCACGACGCCGGGGTCAGGCGCGACGTCACGATCGCCTTCCTCGAGCGCGGCTGGCCGCACAACGACGCGGTGCTGCGCGAGATGTTCGAGCTCCGCCACGAGCTCGCCGGCCTGGTCGGCTACGCCGACTGGCCGTCGTACGACGCCGAGGTGAAGATGATCGGCACCGGCCCGGCCATCGCCGAGTTCATCGACAAGATCGCCGAGGCGGCCGACGGCCCGATGCGCCGCGACCTCGACGTGGTGATCGAGCGCTACCGCCAGGACGCGCCCGGTGGCACCGCGATCACCTCCGCGGACCTCAGCTACTACCAGGAGCTGGTCCGCAAGGAGCAGCTCGACGTCGACGCCCAGCTGGTGCGCACCTACTTCGACTTCGGGAAGGTCCGGGCCGGCCTGCTCGACGTGACCGGCCGGCTGTTCGGCCTGCGCTACGAGCCGATCGAGGTCACCACCTGGCACGAGGACGTGGCGTCCTACGACGTCTTCAGGGTCGCCGACAGCACGCATCTCGGTCGCGTCCACCTGGACCTGCACCCCCGCGAGGGCAAGTACAAGCACGCCGCCCAGTTCACCCTCACCGACGGCGTCGCCGGGCGACAGCTCCCCGAGGGCGTGCTGGTCTGCAACTTCTCCCGCGGCCTGATGGAGCACGACCACGTCGTCACGCTGTTCCACGAGTTCGGCCACCTGCTGCACCACGTCCTGGCCGGCCACGGCGAGTGGACGCGGTTCGCCGGCGTCGCCACCGAGTGGGACTTCGTGGAGGCACCGTCGCAGATGCTCGAGGAGTGGGCCTGGGACGCGTCGGTCCTGCAGGGCTTCGCCAGCGACGCGGCCGGCGAGCCGATCCCCGCCGAGCTGGTCGCGAAGATGCGCGCCGCCGACGACTTCGGCAAGGGCATCCAGGCGCGCCAGCAGATGTTCTACGCCGCCATGTCCTACCGCTTCCACGAGGAGCGGCCCGCCGAGCTGACCCAGCGGATGGTCGAGCTCCAGGACCGCTACGCGCCGACGTCGTGGATCGAGGGCACGCACATGTTCGCGAACTTCGGCCACCTCGGCGGCTACTCGTCCGCCTACTACACCTACATGTGGTCGCTGGTCATCGCGAAGGACATGTTCAGCGCGTTCGACACCGCCGACCTGTTCGCGCCCGACGTCGCCGGCCGCTACCGCGACAAGGTGCTCGCCCCGGGCGGTTCGAAGGACGCCGCCGACCTGGTCGCCGACTTCCTCGGTCGCCCGTTCACCTTCGACGCGTACGCCGCCTGGCTGGCCGACTGAGGCCGCGGGTTTCCGGTCGCGCCGGTAAGGGTATGCATCCCGACTGACGACCGGCCGACTCGGAGGAAGCGACCACATGGGCACGGTGGGCATCGACCCCGACGGGGTCATCGCGATGTCGGCGGCAACCCTGGGCGCCTCGGTCTCCCTGACCCACGTGGCCCGCGAGATCCGCGACAAGATCGAGTCCGTCGACCACCTGGTGCCGGGCGCCCCCGACGTCTACGGGCGCGCGACGACGGAGGCCGAGGTGCTGGCCCGGTCGGCCGGCTTCGCCAAGGACCACGCACTCAAGTACGTCGACGACGTGCTGCCGCTCAAGGAGCTCGGCAAGGTCGGCTATTGGCTGCCCGATCTGGCCAAGCTCGGCTGGGACCCCGACAAGAGCATCCTCGAGAACGTCGACGACACCGCGCGGTCCGACGAGTTCGGCGCCTTCGTCCTCGGTACGGCGGGCGGCCTCATGGACCGCTACCGCAACTGGCGCGTCTACGTCCCGGCCACCGATACGGCGGCCGGCCGCCAGCTGGCGTCCCGCCTCGTCGACCTCGTCACCGAGGCGCCCGACGACGTCGTCCGTGACACCCCGCTCATCCGCAGGGCGTCCGGCCTCCTCGTGCCCCAGGGCAGCACGGGCGATCCGCGGATCGCGAGGCTCTCGGAGCTGGCGGAGGGCAAGGGCATGTACGAGCCCGGCCGGAGCCTGACGACGTCGCCCGAGCTGGGGCGCCCGCCGGCGTGGGCGAAGTACGGCAGCAAGGGACTGTTCATCGTCGGCACCGGCCTGACGCTCTACGACTCCTACATGACGCAGTGGGAGGAGGACGCGAAGTACCACCCGGACTGGTCGACGGGGCAGAAGGTCGCGTCCGCCAGCTACAACATGGCCACCGAGGGCGGCGGCGCGGTCGCCGGCGGCATCGTCGGTGCCGAGATCGGCGCCAGCGTGGGCTCGTTCGTCCCGATCCCGGTGGTCGGTACGGTCGGGGGTGCGATCGTCGGCGGCGCCATCGGCGCCTTCGTCGGCAGCAAGGCCGGCAAGGCCGTCGGAACCGGACTGAAGGAGCTCGGTGAGGGGATCGGTGACGGTGCCAAGAAGGTCTGGGACTCGATCTTCTGAGGCTCGCGACGAGGTGGAGGCATGACAGGGACCGAGGAAGCGACAGGCGTCCAGTGGGGCCTGGTCGGCGCGGCGATGGTGTTCGTCCTCGTCGGCCTGGCCGCCTACCGCGGTGTCGCCAAGCCGTTCTGGCTGACCCTGTGGCCGCGCGCGACGCTCGGGTTCGGGCTGCTCTGGGGCGGTGTCGCCGGCGTGCTCGCGGGCCTGTGCTGGCCGCTGTTCACGTCGCCGGTCGCCGACCTGCTGGTCGGCATCCCGATCGTCGTCGGCTGGGTGCTCCTGCTGCTGAGCTTCTTCTGGCTGCCCCGGTCGCTGCAGCCGGAGTGGTACCGCGAGCACCGCGACTGGCAGCGGAGCGTGCGCCGGTGAGCGCCGCGCCGCTGGTCGAGGACCGGCTCATCGGGCTCGCGATCGGCGTACCGGCCGGGTGGCGCCAGCTGGTCCAGGAGCCCGACGACGAGGGCTTCGCCCCGCTCGTGCTCGCGCCCGAGCCGTGGACAGCCGACGACGGCTTCCGGCCCAACATCACCGTTGTCGCGTCCGCGCCGCAGACGCCCGCGCCCTCACCGCACCAGGCGGGCACCGAGGCGATCGCCGCCGCTCTGGCCCTGCCGGACACGCGGGTGCTGGCCTACGACCTGTGGCTCGAGCCGCCGGGTCGCCGGCTGGTGTTCGCCTACCTCGACGAGCGGATCGCCGTCCAGGTGACCCAGTTCGTGTTCGTCCACCGCGGCCGGGTCGTCACGGTCACCGCGAGCGCCGACACCGACCGCTGCCTGCGGGTGAACGCCGCGGTGGACGAGGCCGTCTCCGGCCTGCGCCTGCTGCCCGAGAGGACCGCCGATGCCTGAGCCACGACGCGACGCGTTCTGGGCCGCTCGCGGTGAGGACCTCGAGGACCTGGCCGGCGTCGGCGGCGCCCAGCCCTGGGAGCATTCAGGCATCGCCACTACCCGCACCGGGCTCTCGCTGCTCCTCGACGCCTGGCGCAAGCGGATCCGTGCCGCCAAGCTCGACGTGCCGGAGCGCGAGGCGTTCGCCGACCTCGTCGGCGGCGGCCTGCTCACCGACGACGGCGCGCTGACCGAGGCGGGCCTGAGGTTCACCGAGGTCGTACGCCGCGCCGACCGTCACGTCCGCGTCGAGGCGGCCGCGTCGCTGGCTCCGCTCACGCTGGACGCCTACTGGGTCGGGTCGGCGGCGGTCGTCGTCCTGACCGACCCGCCTGCCTGGTGGGCCGGCCCGCGCCGGTCCGGCGAGGAGATCGCCGCGATGGCCGGGCGGGTCTGGCTCCAGGACGTGCCGACGTCCTACCTGCCCGTGCTCGTCGCCGCCTGGCTCGGCCTCGGCCCGGCCTGGCCGATGGCCACCGAACCGGAGCTGCTGCCGTTCGCGAGCGTCGTCGCGCGCGCCGACGACCCGGACACGCCCGTGCCGGACGGCGGCGACGAGGCGCTGCGCGAGGTCTGGTCACAGCCGTGGTGGCTGTGGACGCTCCAGACCTCCGACGACACGGGGCTCATCGGGGTCTCGGCCGGCACTCGGGGGGTCTTCGGCCTCCAGCGACCGGCCGGCGACGAGGAGCGGGTGCGCTTCCAGGCATGGCCCGCCGAGTCGGTGTGGGCGGCCGTCGTCGCGGCCGTCATCGGCTGACGGCTGCTACTTCGTCGCCTGCTGCTCGAGCGTGCGGGCCTGGGCCTCGAGGTCGTCCGCCTCGTCGTCGAGCGCGCCGGCCTTCCGCTCGCACGCTCCGGCGTACCCCGTGACGTCCGTCCCCAGGGTGCCGAGGTTCGTGCTCACGGTGGTGAGCTCGCCGTAGAAGGTGTCGGCCGCGGGGCCCACCCACACACCGGTCTGCTGGTGGGGGTAGTGGCTCAGCACCTCTCGCGTCCCGTCGTCGAGCGCGCCCCCCTTGGTCCGCAACTGTCCGGCGGTCTCCCGCAGCAGGTCGGCGTCCGCGCGCTTCTTCCGCGCCTGGCGCCGCAGCTCGTCCGGCGAAGTCATCGGCATCCTCCTACGGGTCGGCGTCGCGCCGCTGCTGGCAGGTTAGTCGGTCGCGAGAGGGGGCTGGCCAGCCCATTCCCTCCGGCGTACGATCGCGATATATCGCGACATTCTGGCGATCTTCTGCGATCCCGACGGAGGGAACCATCATGAACGACAATCGAGGCACGTGGCGCGAGCATCAGGGCCGCAGCCCGTGGGGCGAGTGGACCGACCAGCCGTGGGGCGGAGGGCGCGGTCATCGCGGCGGCCCGCCGCCGTGGGCGGCGGCGCTCTTCGGCCAGGCCGAGCAGCGTCGGGGCCCGCGCGTGCGGCGGGGCGACGTACGGTCGGCGATCCTCGGCGTGCTCGCCGAGGCCAAGGCCGCCGGTGAGCACATCAACGGCTACCAGGTCATCCAGCAGATCGCCGCGCGGAGCAAGGGCGAGTGGCGCCCCAGCCCCGGCTCGGTCTACCCGACCATCCAACAGCTCGAGGACGAGGGGCTCATCGAGACCGACGAGGCCGGCGGTCGCCGGGCCATCCGCCTCACCGCCGACGGCGACGCCTGGGTCGCCGAGCACGGCGAGGACGTCGCCGCCGTCTGGCGCCCGTTCGAGGCCGCGCAGGCGTCCCACGGCGGTGACTTCGGCCGCACCCTCAAGTCCGAGATCGGGCAGGTCGCCAGTGCGGTCTGGCAGTTGGCCACCCAGGGCTCCGAGGCCCAGCGGTCCGCGGCGCTCGAGGTGCTGGTCGAGACCCGCCGCAAGCTCTACGGCATCCTCGCCGACGGGCCGGAGGCCCACGGCACGGACGAGCCCGATGAAGCGGAGGGCGAGGGGTCATGAGCGGGGACACCCGCATCGGCGACGCCGAGCGCGAGCAGGCCGCCGCCGCTCTCGCCGACCATTACACCGCCGGCCGTCTCGAGCACAGCGAGTACGCCGAGCGGCTGGATGCGATCTGGACGGCACGCACCCGCGCCGATCTCGACACGCTCTTCCACGACCTGCCGCGCCTCGCGCCGCCAGAGCCGCCGGCTCGGCGGCGCGACCGCGGTCGCCTCCCGCTGCCGGTGGTCGCGCTGCTCGTGCTCGTCGTCGGCGGCCTGGTGCTCACCCACCTGCCGCTGGTCCTGCTCGTGGTCGCCGTGGTGATCTTCTTCAAGATCAGCCACCACCGCCGTGGGCCCCGGCAGTGGCACGGGAGCCGTCCGGCACGCCGCTGGTAGCCGAGTGCGTGACGAACCCCCGGGGAGGTGACTAGGGTCACCCGCCGGGGGTACCGCTCGTCATCACTCGGGAAGGTGGGCACGCCATGCCGTCCTCACGACCACTCTGGATCATCGTCGGGATCCTGCTGATCCCACCGATCGTCGTACCGCTCCTGGTGGGGCTCTACGACAAGGACGACCCCCGGTTGTGGGGGTTCCCCTTCTACTACTGGTTCCAGTTCCTCCTCATCCCGTGCGCGGCGGCCTTCACCGTGACCGCCTACTACGTCGCGAAGGAGGCGGTGCGGCGCGACCGCGCCGCCAGGGGACTCCCCGAGCTGGACTCGAAGGGTGAGCGCCGATGATCACCCCGCTCGATCCTTCGCTCCCCCGCTTCGCGTTGCTCACCATCGATCGGGGGCCCCGATGAACGCCGTCGCCTTCAGCGTCTTCATCTTCCTGTTCCTCGTCGTCACCGTGATGGGCTTCGCCGCGGCGCGCTGGCGTCGCGCCGCCGCCCTCGACAACCTCGACGAGTGGGGCCTCGGCGGCCGGGGCTTCGGCACCTTCATCGCCTGGTTCCTCATCGGCGGCGACATCTACACCGCCTACACGTTCATCGCGGTACCGGCGACGCTCTACGCCGGCAGCGTGACCGGGTTCTTCGCGGTGCCCTACACGATCGTCGTCTACCCGATCATCTTCGCGTTCCTGCCCCGGCTGTGGTCGGTGAGCCACCGCCACGGCTACGTCACGCCGGCCGACTTCGTCCAGGGCCGCTACGGCTCGAAGGGCCTCAGCCTCGCCGTCGCGATCACCGGCATCGTCGCCACGATGCCCTACATCGCGCTCCAGCTCGTCGGCATGCAGGTTGTCCTCGAGGTGATGGGCCTGCAGAGCAGCAGCGACAACTGGTTCGTCAAGGACCTGCCGCTGTTCATCGCGTTCGTCATCCTGGCGGCCTACACCTACTCGAGCGGCCTGCGGGCGCCGGCGCTGATCGCGTTCGTCAAGGACACCCTGATCTACATCGTCATCATCGTGGCGGTCATCTACATCCCGCACCACCTGGGCGGCTGGGGCCACATCTTTGACTCGGCGCAGAGCAGCTTCGACGACTTCAACAAGACCAACGCCGATGCGATCGCGGCCGGGAAGGCGCAGGGCCGTGGCATCATCCCGCCACCGGCGGCGCACTGGGCCTACGCCTCGCTCGCCCTCGGCAGCGCGCTGGCCCTGTTCATGTACCCGCACTCGGTGACGGGCGTCCTGTCCACGAAGAGCCGCAACGTCATCCGGCGCAACGCGTCGCTGCTGCCGGCGTACTCCTTCCTGCTCGGCCTGCTCGCGCTCCTCGGCTTCGTCGCCATCGCCGCCGGCGTGAAGGTCACCAACCCGCAGCAGTCGGTCCCGCAGCTGTTCGAGAACGAGTTCCCGTCGTGGTTCGCCGGCGTCGCCTACGCCGCCATCGTGATCGGCGCGCTCGTGCCCGCCGCGATCATGTCGATCGCCGCGGCGAACCTGTGGACCCGCAACATCTACAAGGCGTTCCTCAACCCGAACGCCACCCCGGCGCAGGAGGCGCAGCAGTCGAAGATCGTGTCCCTGGTGGTGAAGTTCGGAGCGCTGATCTTCGTGCTGGCGCTGTCGAAGGACTTCGCGATCAACCTGCAGCTGCTCGGCGGCGTCTGGATCCTGCAGACGCTCCCGGCGATCGTGGTCGGCCTCTACACGCGGTGGTTCCACCGATGGGCGTTGCTGCTCGGCTGGGCGGTCGCGATGGTCTGGGGCACCTGGACCGAGTACGACATCGCCTCGCCGACGCAGGCCCACTTCGGCGGCCCGCTGACCACGTTCTGGGGCACTGACACGAAGGTCTACGTCGCCCTCATGGCGTTCCTCATCAACCTGGTCGTCACGATCGTCGCGACGATCGTGATGCGCGCGCTCAAGGTCCCCGACGGCGTGGACGCCACCCGGCTCGAGGACTACAGCGTCGACGCCGGAGACACCGGTGTCGAGGAGGAGCTGACGCCGGAGACACCGGCGCACTGACGTGGTCGGAGTACCCGGTTCACCGGGTACTCCGGAACTCCCGGGGTGCCATGGCACCCCGGGAGTTCCACTTTCACCGGTTGACCGGGTACTCCGCACCGGTCGGCGTCGCCCGGTTCACCCACTCCTGCACGACCTGCATGCCGACCTTCTCGTAGAGCGACAGGGCGCCGGTGCGGGTGTCGGTGGCCAGGCGCGACCGGACGGCTCCGTGCGTGCGGGCGGTGGCGAACGACTCGGCGAGGAGGGCCTGGCCCAGGCCGAGGCCGCGCTGGTCCCGGCGTACGGCGACCTTGTCGACGTAGCCCTCGCGGCCCCTGTCGTCGTCGAGGGCGGCGAGCTGGATGATCACCGCGCCCACGACCGTGCCCGTCGCATCGGTCGCGACGCGCAGGTTCCACGGCTCGAAGCCAGGACGGCCGACGACGTGGTGCAGCCACTTGTCGAACGGCTCGCGGCCGCGCACCGACCACTCGAGGAAGGCGCTCTCCACGACGTCCCAGGCCTGCTCGTAGTCGGCCCCGTCGGCCTCGCGGATGGCGTAGCCCGCCGGCAGGGAGCGGTCAGGGATCGTGCGGCCCTCCGGCAGCTCGAGGACCCAGGACGTCCAGCGGGCCGACCAGCCGAGTGACTCGAGCAGCTTGTCGCCGGGCGATCCGACCGGCTTGGGCATGCCGATCCGGTCGGCGCCGAGCTCACCGGCCCGGGCGACGACCCAGTGGGCGAGGGCGGTCCCGATGCCGAGCCCGTGGTGGGCGGGGTGCACCGAGGCGTCGGCGCGGTCGCTCCCGAACGCCTCGGCGTAGGCGACGAGCTCGCCCGTGGGAGCGACGACGCCCACGCTGTGCGCACCGACGTCGTACGACGGCTCCGACCAGTCGGCGACCAGGTCGGCCGCCTCGATGGCGACCTCGCCGGTGTCCGCCAGCTCCTCGGCGCCCATGACGGCGGCGATCCGGTCGGCGTCGGCGAGGGAGAGCGGGCGCTGGGTGTAGCCCTCGGGGAGGGTCAGTGCTGCGGGCATGGCGTCATCGAAGCACCGATGACTTGGAGATCTCTTGGAGACAGATGCGTGAGGGCCGCCGGACGGATCCGGCGGCCCTCATGGTGAGTCGAGAGGTCAGGCGTTCTTGATCGCCGAGACGTCGAACTCGAGCTTGACCTTGTCGGAGACGAGGACGCCGCCGGTCTCGAGCGTGGCGTTCCAGGTGATGCCCCAGTCCTTGCGGTTGATGGTGGCCGAGCCCTCGAAGCCGGCGCGGGTGTTGCCGAAGGGGTCCTTGGCGGAGCCGGTGGGCTCGAAGACGACGGTGACGGGCTTGCTGACGCCCTTGATGGTGAGGTCGCCGGTCACGGCCCAGTCGTCGCCGTCGCGCTCGACGTTGGTGGAGACGAAGGTGACGTCGGGGTAGGTCTCGTTCTCGAAGAAGTCACCGGAGCGCAGGTGCGCGTCGCGGTCCGCGTTGCCGGTGTCGATGCTGTCGCCCTTGATCGTGACGGAGACCGTCGAGTTCGCCGGGTTCGCGCTGTCGATGTGCGCGGTGCCCTCGAACTTGGTGAACTGGCCGCGAACGGTGGTCACCATCGCGTGCCGGGCGCTGAAGCCGATGCGGGTGTGGGACGCGTCGATCGTCCAGTCACCCGTGAGGTCGTCGACGACGGTGGTCGGGGCGTCGAAGTCGTCGCCCTTGTTGAAGATGCCCATGGAAATCGCTCCTGAAGACTAGGTGGTCAAACCTTCAACCACTTGAATGCCTCGGTGTTCGGTTTCATTCCCGGTCTCCCGAACCAACTTCGTGAAACAACGGCGACCGCCCGGGCTGGGCCCCAAGAACGGGCCGACCCGGGCGGTCGGACGTTGTGCCGGCTGGGTGCGTCAGGCGGCGTGGCCGGTCGGCACCGCGACGGAGGAGGTCGTCCAGACGGCCTCCAGGCGGCTCTGGCCGGACGCGTCCACGACCGAGACCCAGTGGAGCGTGAGCTGCTCAGACACCTGCGAGACCTTCATCGGACACCTTCCGTTCACCTTGTGTTCACCAAAGATAGCCGATCCCCACCCGCGCCGCCAGTCTTTGCCGTACGCCGCGCCGGCTGCTCCACTGAGACCGGTCGATGCGGTCCGGAGATGACCGCGTCCTCCACCGCGCTCGATCGCGTGGGACGGCCGGGCCGGCGATCTCCTTCCGATCCGCGAACGACAATCGGAATTCGCAACTTCCTGCCCTATTTCGGGCAGGAAGTTGCGAAAGCCGTCCGAACCGTCGCATCGTGGGCGACGTGCCTGAGCAGCTGCTCGTCGACCACGTCGTCGCGTCCACCGGACTCACGCCCGCCGAGGCGGCCCGCGTGATCGACGACGTCCTCGCCTTCCACGCGGAGCCGGTCGAGGACTACGTCAGGCGCCGGCATGCGGAGCTGAAGACCTACGGAGCGAAGAACGACGACATCTTCGCTCGGATCGCGCAGGAGCTGGCCGGCCGCGTCGTCGCGGCGCCGCGGCTCAGCGAACGACAGCTTCGCCGGATGATCTATGGATAGCGCGCCAGCGGTGTCCGTGATGGTGGTCGAGCAAGCCGCGCGACCGCGGGACGAGGTCGCGACCGGCGTGTCGAGACCCGGATGAGAGGGCTTGAGCATGTGCGGGATCGTGGGGTACGTCGGGGCGCAGCAGGCGGCGCCGCTGCTGCTGGAGGGTCTGGCCCGGTTGGAGCACCGGGGCTACGACTCCGCGGGCGCGGCGGTCGTCGGACCGAGCGGCCTGCGGGTCGCCAAGCTCGCCGGTCGGGTCCGTGACCTGAGCGAGGGGCTGCCCAAGCGCTTCGCCGGGAAGATCGGGATCGGGCACACCCGCTGGGCCACGCACGGCCCGGCCAACGACGTCAACGCCCACCCCCACACCGACGCCAGCGGCGACGTCGCGGTCGTCCACAACGGGATCGTCGACAACGCGGCCGTGCTTCGCCAGCGCCTCGCCGACGACGGCGTCGAGCTGGTCAGCGACACCGACACCGAGGTCTTCGCCCACCTGGTGGCGCGCAGCACCGCCGACACGCTCGAGGGCAAGGTCGTCGACGCCCTCGGCGCCGTCGAGGGCACCTACGGGCTCGCGGTCGTGCACGCCGACTTCCCCGACCGGATCGTGGTGGCCCGCAACGGCAGCCCGCTCATCGTCGGCGTGGGGGAGAAGGAGATGTACGTCGCCTCCGACCTGGCTGCGATCGTGCGCCACACGACCACGGTCGCCCACCTCGAGGACGGGGAGCTCGCGACGGTCACCGCCGGCGGCTTCACCACCTTCCGGCAGGACCTGAGCCGCTCGGCGACCACGGCGACGACGCTCGACGTCGACCCGTCGGCGTACGAGCACGTCGAGGGCGACACCCCCCGCATGTACGTGGAGATGCTCGAGCAGCCCGCCGCTGTCGAGCGTGCGCTCCGCGGCCGGCTCGACGAGCGGTTCGGCACCGCCCACCTGGGCGGGCTCAACCTCGACGCGCGTGAGCTGCGCGCGATCCGGCGGGTGAAGCTGCTGGGCTGCGGGTCCGCCTACTACGTCGGTCAGATGGGTGCGGCGCTCGTCGAGGAGCTCGCCCGGGTGCCGGCCGACGCGGAGGCGGCCTCGGAGTTCCGCTACCGCAACCCGATCATCGAGCCCGACACGCTCTACGTCGCGGTCTCCCAGTCCGGCGAGACCATCGACACGCTGCTGGCCGTCGAGGAGATCAGGCGCAAGGGCGGTCGCGTGATCGGCCTCGTCAACGTCGTCGGCAGCGCCATCGCCCGCGCCTGCGACGGGGGCATCTACCTGCACGCCGGGCCGGAGATCGCGGTCGCCTCGACCAAGGCGCTCACCAACATGTACGTCGCCTGCGCGCTGCTCGCGCTCCAGCTGGGGCGGGTGCGGGACCTGTCGATCGCCGACGGGAAGCGGCTCGTGACGGCGCTCGACGAGCTGCCCGCCACGATCGACCGGGTCCTCAAGCTCGAGGACGACATCGCCGAGATCGCCCGCGAGCTTGCCCGGCACGACTCGATGTTCTTCGTCGGCCGTGTCCGCGGCTACCCGGTCGCCCGCGAGGGCGCGCAGAAGCTGAAGGAGATCTCCTACCGGCACGCCGAGGCCTACCAGACCTCGGAGCTCAAGCACGGGCCGCTCGCCCTCATCTCGCTGGACGTGCCGTCGATCGCGATCGTCCCGGACGACGAGCTCACCGACCGCAACGTGGCGGCGCTGCACGAGATCGCCGCCCGCCGCGGGCCGCTCGTCGTCGTCACCCACGAGGGTGTCGACCTCGCCGGCCTGGACGCCCAGCGGATCGACGTACCCCGTCTGGAGCGGGAGCTCGACCCGATCCTGCTCACGATCCCGCTGCAGCTCCTGGCGTTCCACGCCGCCCAGGCGCTCGGGCTCGACGTCGACAAGCCGCGCAACCTGGCCAAGTCGGTCACGGTCGAGTGAGCATGCGCCTGGCGGGGATCAACCTGCACCCGGTGAAGAGCACCGCGATCCGTCCCGTCGAACGGGCGTACGTCGAGCGCACGGGGCTGCGCGGCGACAGGGCCTGGATGCTCGTCTACGACGACGGTGAGGCGGTGACGGCACGCGAGCTCCCGTCGCTGTTCGGCATCCGCGCCGACCTCACCGAGGGCGGCCTGCGGCTGGAGGCCGACGGCCACGACCCGCTCGAGGTGACGACCCCGACGCGGGCCGACGCGGAGGCGACGATGTTCGGCCGGCCCCGGCGTCCGGCGCGCTCGGCGTCCGAGGCGGACGCCTGGATCGCGGACGTCACGGGCCGCCGCCTGCGCCTGGTCCACTGCGGCCCGGAGGGTCTCCGGCCGTTGAGCGAGCGCTACCCGGACGGCAGCGCCAGGTATCAGGACAGCTCCCCGGTCAGCATCGCGTCGATGACGTCGGTGACTCGGCTCAACGAGTGGATGTCCGAGCCGTTGCCGGTGCAGCGGTTCCGCGCCAACCTCGTCGTCGAGGGTGCGGCCGCGCCGTTCGAGGAGGACGGCTGGACGAGCGTGCGCATCGGCGACGCCGTCTTCACCGGCGTCGACCCGATCGACCGGTGCGTGATGACGACGATCGACCCCGTCACGCACCGCAAGGGCAAGGACCCCATCCGCACCCTGGCGCGTCACCGGCGGTGGGACGGCAAGGTGTGGTTCGCACTGCACCTGGTGCCGACGGTGGAGGGAGAGGTCGCGGTCGGCGACGCCGTGCACCTCGGATGACCGGTGGAGTGACCCAGCGCACCGCGACGGGGAATCACCGTGCTATACGCACAGCCACTACCGTTGTCGGGTGAGCAGCGACACCTCCCCCGAACCGACCGGACCCACCTTCGACGACCTGGGCCTGTCTGCCGGCGTGCTCGATGCCATCAAGGATCTCGGCTACGAGACCCCGTCGGCGATCCAGGCGGCGACCATCCCGGTGCTGCTGGAGGGCCGTGACGTCGTCGGCCTGGCCCAGACCGGCACGGGCAAGACCGCCGCCTTCGCCCTGCCGGTCCTCTCCAACCTCGACCCCTACGAGACCAAGCGCCCCCAGGCGCTCGTGCTCGCCCCGACTCGTGAGCTCGCGATCCAGGTCTGCGAGGCGTTCGAGCGCTACGCGCAGAACCTGCCGGGGATCCGGGTGCTCCCGATCTACGGCGGCTCGGCCTACGGCCCGCAGCTGACCGCGCTCAAGCGCGGCGTCCACGTCGTCGTCGGCACCCCCGGCCGGATCATGGACCACCTCGACAAGGGGACCCTCGACCTCTCCGAGCTGCGCTTCCTCGTCCTCGACGAGGCCGACGAGATGCTGTCGATGGGCTTCGCCGAGGACATCGAGACGATTCTCGCGACGACGCCGGAGGAGAAGCAGGTCGCGCTCTTCTCCGCGACGATGCCCCGCCAGATCAAGGCGCTCACCGGGCAGTACCTCCGCAACCCCAAGGAGGTGCAGGTCAAGTCCAAGACCGCCACCGCCTCCAACATCACCCAGCGCTACCTGATGGTCAGCTACCCCCAGAAGCTCGACGCGCTCACCCGCATCCTCGAGGTCGAGAACTTCGAGGCGATGATCGTCTTCGCCCGCACGAAGTCCGAGACCGACACCCTCGCGGAGAAGCTCCGTGCGCGTGGCTACGCCGCCGCCGCGATCAACGGCGACATCGCGCAGAACCAGCGCGAGCGGACGGTCAACCAGCTCAAGGACGGGTCCCTCGACATCCTCGTGGCGACCGACGTCGCCGCCCGTGGCCTCGACGTCGAGCGGATCAGCCACGTCGTGAACTACGACCTGCCGACGGACGTCGAGTCCTACGTCCACCGCATCGGCCGGACGGGCCGCGCCGGGCGCAGCGGCGACTCGATCTCGTTCGTCACCCCGCGCGAGCGTTGGCTGCTCAAGGCCATCGAGAAGCACACCCGGTCGACGCCCGCCCAGATGCAGCTCCCGAGCGTCGACGAGGTCAACGCGACCCGCCTCTCGCGCTTCGACGAGGGCATCACCTCGGCGCTGAGCGAGAAGGACAAGCTCGGGTTCTTCCGCGACGTCGTCGCACACTACGTTAGCGAGTTCGACGTCCCCGAGCTCGAGGTCGCCGCCGCGCTGGCGACGATGCTCCACGGCGACGAGCCGATGCTGCTCGAGGAGCAGCCGGAGCCGGTCCGCCGGCAGCGCGTCGAGCGGGACCGCGACCACGACCGCGGCGAGCGGCCGCGGGAGTCGAGTCGCTCCCGGGTCAGCGACCAGCCCCTGGCGACGTACCGCATCAACGTCGGCAAGCGTCACCGCGTCGAGCCGCGCCAGATCGTCGGCGCCATCGCCAACGAGGGCGGCCTGCGTCGCGCCGACTTCGGCAACATCTCGATCCGTCCTGACTTCTCGCTCGTCGAGCTGCCGGCCGACCTGGCGCCCGAGACCTGGGCCGCGCTCGAGAGCACGCGCATCAGCGGCAAGCTCATCGAGCTGCAGCTGGACCGCGGGGCCCCGGCCGGCCGCTCCGGCGGCGGCTACCGCGGGCGCCGCGACGACCGCGACGACCGCCGGGACGACGGGTTCCCGAAGAAGGAGCGCAAGCCCCGCCACAAGGGCTGACTCAGGGCACCAGCGCGGCGACCCGCTCGAGCAGGGCGGGCTCGCCGTAGGTGTCGATCTCCGTGATCCGGCCGTCGACGACAGTGAACGCCATGATCCCGATGACCTTCCCGTCGACGGTGTTGATCACGGCGGGGGCGCCGTTGACGAGCACCGGGTGGGAGATGCGCCGCGGCTCGGCGAACATCAGCGCCCGGCTCGCTACCGTCTCGGCGCCGCGGAAGGTCGAGGCGCCGCCGGCCAGCGGGCCGTAGTCGACGTTGAGGACGACGTCGGGGTCGAGCGCTGCGACCAGGCGCGCCAAGTCGCCGCCGCGGGCGGCCGCGAAGAAGGCGTCCACGACCTCGCGCTGCCTGGCCGAGTCGCGGTCCGGCGCTGGAGCGGCCCCGCGCACGCGGCGCCGGGCCCGGCTGGCGAGCTGGCGGGTGGCATCGTGGGACCGACCGACGATCGGGGCGATCTCCTCGAACGGCACCCCGAAGAGGTCGTGGAGCACGAACGCGAGCCGCTCGGACGGGGTGAGCTGGTCGAGGACGACGAGCAGGGCGACGCCGACCGAGTCGGCGAGGACGGCCGCCTCCTCGGGATCGGGCGCGTCGATCCGGGTGACGATCGGGTCCGGCAGCCGGGTCAGCTGCGGCTCGACGGTCTCGTCGAGGGCGCTCTCGCGCCGCGTCCTCCGTGAGCGGAGCATGTTGAGGGAGACGCGGGCCACGACGGTCGTCAGCCAGCCGCCGAGGTTGTCGATCTCGTCGCTGTCGGTACGGTCCAGCCGCAGCCAGGCCTCCTGGACGGCGTCGTCGGCCTCGGCCGTGGAGCCGAGCATCCGGTAGGCGACGTCGTGCAGGTGCGTGCGGTGCGCCTCGAAGCGCTCGGTCAGCCAGTCGTCGGTCATCGGTGTCCCTTCCGTGCGGTCACGGTAGTGACACGCGGGCGGCCCCCGATGTGACCGGCACGCCGCGGATTCTTTCTCGGCGTCGGCGGTCACACTCGCGGGGTGCCGCGTGTCAGGGATGCGACAACGTCCGAGACACCCACGAGGAGATCGACATGACCACCATCGAGCGCCGCATGGCCAACCCCGCCCAGATCCTGCCCGGCGCCTACCAGGGCATCGCCCGCCTGCTCGGCGCGATCGGCGAGGGCGGCGTGCCGACCCCGACCCTCGAACTCGCCGCGCTGCGGGCCAGCCAGATCAACGGGTGCAGTGCCTGCGCCCAGGGGCACCTCGAGGCGCTGCAGGCGGAGGGCGTCGCCCTCGAGAAGATCGTCGGCGTCGCCGCATGGGGCGAGTCGCCGTACTTCGACGACGCGGAGCGGGCCGCGCTCGCGCTGACCGACGCGCTCACGCGCATGGCCGACAGCCACGACGCGGTGCCGGACGAGCTCTGGCGCGAGGTCACCAAGCACTACGACGAGCGGCAGGCCGCCGCGCTGCTCCTGCAGATCGCCCTGCTCAACCTCTTCAACCGGGTGAACGTCGCCGTGCGCGAGCCTGCCGACGACCCCAGCTGGAAGCGGTCGGCCTGAGGCGCCGCACCTGCCGCGAGAACGAGGCGCGCCCCTCTCTGCATGGGGTCAGCGAGGGGCGCGGTCGAATGGGAGTGCTCCCTCCTCAAGTTCGACCTTCGTCAGCATAGGCCACCCGACCCCTGTGCGAAATGACCCGCGGAGGTGGCACGCTGGGGCGCATGAGCGGACTCGACCTCCTCGCCCCGGACCAGCGGGGCCTCTTCATCGGTGGCAAGTGGCGCGAGGCGGAGGGGGGCGAGACGTTCGCCGTCTACGACCCCGCCGACGGCTCGGTGCTCGCCCGCGTCGCCGACGCGACGGCCAACGACGCAATGGACGCGCTGGACGCGGCCGTCGCCGCGCAGGCCGACTGGGCGCGTACGGCGCCCCGCGACCGCGGCGAGATCCTGCGCCGCGCCTTCGAGCTGATCAACGCACGGGCCGACGACCTGGCCGAGCTGATGAGCCTCGAGATGGGCAAGCCCGTCGCCGAGGCGAAGGGCGAGGTCACCTACGGCAACGAGTTCTTCCGATGGTTCTCCGAGGAGGCCGTCCGCATCCACGGCCGCTGGATGCAGAATCCGGCGGGCACCTCCCGGCTGCTCACCGTGAAGAAGCCGGTCGGTCCGTGCCTGTTCGTCACGCCGTGGAACTTCCCGCTCGCGATGGGCACCCGCAAGATCGGCCCCGCCGTCGCCGCAGGCTGCACGATGGTGGTCAAGCCGGCCGAGCTGACGCCGCTGACGATGCTGGCGCTGGCCACGATCCTCGCGGAGGCGGGCCTGCCGGACGGCGTCCTCAACATCGTGCCGACCAGCAACTCGGCAGTCATGTCGAAGACGCTCATGGCCGACGAGCGGCTGCGCAAGGTCTCCTTCACCGGCTCCACTCCCGTCGGCAGGCTGCTGGTGAAGCAGTCGGCGGACCAGCTGCAGCGGGTCAGCATGGAGCTCGGCGGCAACGCTCCGTTCCTCGTGTTCGACGACGCCGACGTGGACGCCGCCGTCGAGGGCGCGATGATCGCGAAGATGCGCAACATGGGCGAGGCCTGCACGGCCGCCAACCGCTTCCTCGTCCACGCGGACGTGGCGCAGGAGTTCGCGGACAAGCTCGCCGCCCGGATGGGCAGGCTCGTCGTCGGTCGCGGTCAGGACGCGGGCGTCGACGTCGGTCCCCTCATCGAGGAGAAGGCGGTCGAGTCCGTCCACCAGCTCGTCACCGACGCCGTCCACGACGGCGCGCGGGTGCTCACCGGCGGCTCAGCCCCCGACGGGCCGGGCTACTTCTACCGCCCGACCGTGCTGCTCGACGTACACCCGGAGTCGGAGATCAACACCCAGGAGATCTTCGGCCCCGTCGCCCCGATCCTCACCTTCACCAGCGAGGAGGAGGCCATCGCTCGGGCCAACGCGACCGAGTACGGCCTGGCCTCCTACGTCTTCACGCGCGACCTGTCCCGGACCATCCGGCTGGCCGAGTCGCTGGAGTACGGCATGGTCGGGGTCAACACCGGCCTCATCTCCAACGCGGCCGCCCCGTTCGGCGGCATGAAGGCGTCCGGCTTCGGCCGCGAGGGTGGCTTCGAGGGCATCGAGGAGTACCTCGAGACGACCTACGTCGCCCTTCCGGCCGGCTAGGCGGTCGCCGACTCCTCGGCCGGGACGTCGATCAGCTCCAGCAGCTCCTCGCGCGAGCTGATCCCGAGCTTGCGGTAGACCCGCGACAGGTGCCACTCGACACCCTTGATCGTCAGGGTGAGGTGCTCGGCGATCTGCCGGTTGGTGAGGCCTCGGGCGGCGAGCCGCGCGACCCGGCGCTCGCCCTGCGTCAGCAGCGCGACGACCTCGCCCCGCAGGGGGCGGGGTCGCTCGCCGGCGCGCTCGAGCAGACGGGAGACCCGGCCGTGGAGCGGCCAGAGCGCCTCCTCGGCGGCGTACTCCTCGGCGGCGCGGAGCAGACCGATGGCCTGGGTGCTGCCGGTCGCCGGCACGAGCAGGAGCAGCCCGGCCAGGTCGGTGTCGATCTGGGCGGCCAGGCGCAGGTCGCCGGCGGCGCGAGCGAGGCCGCGGGCGCGGTCGAGCGCGGTGAGCGCGTCGGCGGTGGCGTCGACGGTCGCGACGGTCCGCAGTGCGGTCGCCAGTCGCCAGGGCTCGGCGGACCGCTCGGCCCCGTCCAACAGCTCGTGGGCCAGAGCGGCGGCCTCCGGCCGGAGACCCAGGTGCACGAGGGCGAGCGACGCACCGGAGCGCCAGGCCACGAGAGCCGGGTCGTCGCCCTCCGGCAGCTGGCCGGCGCGGCGGAAGTGGCCCAGCGCGCGGTCGTGCTCGCCGAGCGCCGCGGCCAGCTCGCCGTGCCCGAGGTGGGCGAGCACGCCGGCCGCGCCGGTGTCGGCCAGCGTCGGCTCCAGGTGCCCGGCGCAGGCGGCCGCCGTGGGCAGGTCGCCGACGGCCAGCCGGCAGGTGAGCACGAGCGCGGCGTGCTCGACGCGCTCGACGTCGGTGAGGTCGCGTCGCGACACGCCGGCGAGCTCGCTCGCGGCGCGACGGATGCGGCCGGTCCTGACCAGTCCCCAGCTCTCCAGGAGCCGTCCCGAGTAGGACGAAGTCGGCCGCGGCTGAGGGATCGTCAGGGCCATGTGCCCTGAGGGTAGGGCCGAGCGGGAGGGCGGGTGCGCGATTTCCGGATTTCTGCTCAGGTCGTCTGGTCGGCCGCCGATAGCCCCCAGACCAGCAGCTCGGCGTCGACCGCCGCGGTGACGGTGAGCGGGCGGGGCTCGGCGGTGACCAGGAGCGCGTCGCCGGCCGCGAGCGGCTCCGCCAGCGAGTTGCGCGACAGCGCGCCGGAGGCGACGTACACGTGCAGCAGGTCCGCCTGGGGCAGGGTCACCGACTCGCCGGCGGCCGGCCGCGCGACCCAGAGCGTCGATCCCGCGACCGTGAGCGCCTCGCTCATCGGGCCGGGATCCACCTCCCGGACGGCGTACGTCGGCTCGCCGCCGTCGTCGGATCGCAGCCAGACCTGCACGAACCGGGTCTGCGGCGCCGCCGCGACCTCGCTGTGCTCGACACCGTCGCCGGCGTGCAGGTGGCCGACCTCGCCGGGGACGAGCCGGTGGGTGCCGCCGGTGGAGTCGGTGTGGGTGAGGGCGCCCGAGACGACCCAGGTGACGATCTCGAGATCGGCGTGCCGGTGGGTATCGAAGCCGTGGCCGCTGCCGAGCAGGTGCTCGTCGTGGCAGATCATCGGCCCGAAGGACACGTGCGCCGGGTCGTAGACGGAACCGAAGGAGAAGGCGTGGCGGGTCGCGCGACCCATCTCACGTTCGGTGAAACGGGCGGTTCCCCTGCGGATCTCGACGGTCACGAGCACAATTGTCGCGTGTCCGTTCCGCAGCTTCCGGAGGGCTTCGTATTCGGGACGAGCACCTCGGCGTTCCAAGTCGAAGGTGCCGCTGCGGAGGACGGTCGGGGGCCGAGCATCTGGGACACCTTCGCGGGCCGCCCGGGCAACATCGTCGACGGCAGCGACGGCTCCGTCGCCGCCGACCACTACCACCGGCTCGACGAGGACCTCGCCCTCCTGCGCCGACTGGGCGCCCGCGGGCACCGGTTCTCCATCTCCTGGTCGCGCGTGCTGCCGAGCGGGCGCGGCGCCCCCAACCCGAAGGGGCTGGCGTTCTACGACCGGCTGATCGACGGCCTTCTCGAGGCGGGCATCGAGCCGATGGCGACGCTCTACCACTTCGACCTGCCGCAGCACCTCGAGGACGACGGCGGCTGGCTCAACCGGAGCACCGTCGACGCCTTCGCCGACTACGCCGCCCTGGTCGCGGACCGCTTCGCCGACCGGGTCACGCACTGGGTGCCCGTCAGCGAGCCGGCGGTGGCCGCGCTGATGGGTTACGGCACCGGCGAGCACGCCCCGGGCCGCAAGCTGTCCTTCGACGCCCTGGCGGTCGCCCACCACCTGCTGCTCGCGCACGGCCGGGCGGTCATCGAGCTGCGCACGGCAGGCGCCGAGAGCGTCGGCTGCGCCAACAACCACGCGCCGATGTGGCCCGCCAGCGACGACGAGGCCGACCTCGGGGCCACCAAGCTCTTCGACGCGCTGTGGAACGGTCTCTTCCTCGAGCCGATGCTGCTCGGCCGCTACCCGGCCGACCTGGCGCCGTTGCTGGAGGACCTCGTCCGGCCGGGCGACCTGGCCACCATCCGGCAGCCGCTCGACTTCTACGGCGTCAACTACTACAGCCCCATCCGGGTCGCCGCGGCCGACGAGGGGGCCGACACCCCGTTCCGGTTCGTGCCGCTGCTCGGTCACGAGCAGACCGCCTCGGGCTGGTCAGTCGTGCCGCGCGCTCTCCGCGAGTGGCTCATCCTGACCCGTGCACGCTTCCGCGCCGGCCTGCCGCCGTTCGTCATCACCGAGTCCGGCGCCTCGTTCCACGAGCAGCCGGGTGCCGACGGCGTGGTCGACGACGGGGCCCGCATCGGCTACCTCCAGGCCCACCTGGAGGCCGTCTCGGCAGCCGTCCAGCGCGGGGTCGACGTCCGGGGCTACTACGTCTGGTCGCTGCTGGACAGCTTCGAGTGGGTCAACGGCTACACGACGCCCTACGGGCTGGTGCACGTCGACCGCGACACCCTCGAGCGCACGCCGAAGCGCTCGTTCGAGTGGTATGCCGACCTGATCGCCGCGCAGGCCGCGGCCAACAACTCCTAGCGGCCAACAACTCCTAGAGGGCCGCCGCCACCCGGGTGCCCTGCCCGATCGCGCGCTTCGCGTCGAGCTCCGCGGCGACGTCGGCCCCGCCGATGAGGGTGGCGCTCACGCCGAGCGCGAGCAGCTCGTCGTAGAGGTCGCGCACCGACTCCTGACCGGCGCACAGCACGATGAGGTCGACCGCCAGCTCCCGCGGCTCGCCGTCGACCGAGTAGTGGAGCACCGGCGCATCGGCCGCGCCTGCGACCGCGTCGTACGACGCCCCGCTGACGAGCCGGACCCCTGACTGCTTGAGCACGGCGCGGTGCGCCCATCCGGACGTCTTGCCGAGGCCGATGCCGATCGGGGTGGTCTTGCGCTGCAGCAGCGTGACCTCGCGCGTCGGCGTGCGCGGCGTGGGCGCGGTGAGGCCGCCGCGGTCGAACGACGGGTCGCCGACGCCCCAGTGCGCCAGCCACTCCTCGGGCGTCTCCTCCGTGTGGGTGAGCCACACCGACACGTCCACGCCGATGCCGCCCGCGCCGATCACCGCCACCCGCTCACCCGGGACGACGCGTCCGGCGAGCACGTCGGCGTAGGTGACGACGGCCGGGTGGTCGAGGCCGTCGATCTCGGGGACGCGCGGCGTCACGCCGGTCGCCACGACCACCTCGTCGAAGCGCTTCAGGTCCTCGGCAGTGGGCGCGGTGCCCAGGCGTACGTCGACGCCGAGGACCTCGAGTCGACGGGTGAAGTAGCGCAGCGTCTCGCGGAAGTCCTCCTTGCCGGGCACCTCCATCGCGAGCCGGAACTGACCCCCGATCCGCTCGGCGCGCTCGAACAGCGTCACGTCGAGCCCGCGCTCCGCGGCGGAGACGGCCGCTGCGAGCCCGGCCGGCCCGGCGCCGACGACGGCCACCGTGCGCTTCGCCCGGGTCGGGGCCAGCACCAGCGTCGTCTCGTGGCAGGCCCGCGGGTTGACCAGGCACGACGCCTTCTTGTTGCTGAAGACGTGGTCCAGGCACGCCTGGTTGCAGGCGATGCACGTGTTGATCTCGTCCGCCCGACCCTCGGCGGCCTTGCGCACGAAGGCGGGGTCCGCGAGCAGCGGCCGGGCCATCGACACCAGGTCGGCCTGGCCGCTCGCGAGGATCGACTCGGCCCGCTCGGGGGTGTTGATCCGGTTGGACGCGCACACCGGGATGCCGACCTCACGGCGCAGCCGGGCGGTGTGCTCGACCCAGATGCCCTGGGGGACCTGGGTGATGATCGTCGGCACCCGCGCCTCGTGCCAGCCGATGCCGGTGTTGAGGACGGTCACGCCCGCCTCCTCCAGCGCCCGGGCCAGGTCGACGACCTCGTCCCAGGTCTGGCCGCCGTCGACCAGGTCGAGCAGCGAGATCCGGTAGACGATCGGGAAGCCGGCGCCGACCAGCTCGCGGGAGCGGCGGACGATCTCGAGCGGGAACCGCATCCGGTGGTAGGCGGACCCGCCCCACCGGTCGGTGCGGTCGTTGGTCCGCTCGGCGAGGAACTGGTTGATGAGGTAGCCCTCGGAGCCCATGATCTCGACGGCGTCGTACCCGGCCTTCTTGGCGAGCGCGACCGACTTCGCGAAGTCGGTGGCGGTGCGGTCGACGGCCTTGGTCGACAGGGCGGACGGGCGGAACGGCGTGATCGGGCTCTTCTGGGCGCTCGCGGAGACCGAGAGCGGCGTATAGCCGTAGCGCCCGGCGTGGAGCACCTGCAGGGCGATGGCGCCGCCCTCCGCGTGCACCGCCTCGGTGACCTCGCGGTGCCGCATGGCGTGCAGCCGGGTGGTCATCTCGGAGGCGAACGGCTTGAGCCAGCCACGCTTGTTGGGCGCGTAGCCCCCGGTGACGATGAGGCCGGTACCGCCGCGGGCGCGCTCGGCGAAGTACGCCGCCAGCTTGCTCAGGTCGACGCGGCGGTCCTCCAGACCGGTGTGCATCGACCCCATCACGACCCTGTTGCGGAGGGTCACGGCGTCCTCGCCCGATCCCAGCGTGAGCGGGGTGAGCAGGTGCGGGTAGGGGCTCGTCGTCTCGGCCATGGCGGGCATGTTACTCACAGGTAACCGATGCGTCCTCCGGGACCGCCCCAAGTCGGGCCCAAGTGGCCGCCAAGGGCACGGCCCCAACCTCTGGGTCACCACTTCTCACCAAGGAAACGATCATGACCCGATTGCTCTACCGACTCGGCCGAGGCTCCGCCGCTCACCCGTGGCGCGTGCTCGCCGGCTGGCTGCTCGCCGTCGCTGCCGTCGTCACCCTCGCCGGCACCCTCGGCGGACCGACCCAGGAGGACTGGGACGTCCCCGGCGCCCGCGCCCAGCAGGGCATCGACCTGCTCCGGCAGCACGTGCCCGGTGCCGGCAACGCGATGGCCCGGGTGGTCGTCCACGGCGACGACGGCGTGACCACCGCCGACCTGGACACCCTCGACCACCGGCTCGCGGCGATGCCGCACGCCGTGACGGTCAGCGAGCCGCGGCTGTCCGCCGACCACGACACCGCGGTGCTCGAGGTCGGCTACGACGTGCCGGTGACCGACCACGACCTGTTCGGCAAGCGCGACGCACTCGACACGGCGATCCGGCCGCTGCAGGACGCCGGCTACCAGGTCGAGCTCAACGGCGACGTACCCGAGAACGCCGCGTCGCCGATGCAGGGCCGCGGCGAGCTGGTCGGGATCATCGCGGCACTGGTCATCCTGCTCTTCGCGTTCGGCTCCGTGGTCAGCGCTGGCCTGCCGATCGGGTCGGCGCTCGTCGGGCTCGGGGTCGGAGCAGGTGGCCTCACCGTCCTGGCCGGCCTGATGGACGTGAGCACGATGGCGCCGACGGTCGCGACGATGGTCGGGCTCGGCGTCGGGATCGACTACGCGCTGCTGCTCGTCACCCGCCACGCGGAGTTCCTCAGGGCCGGTTTCTCGCCCGTGGAGGCGGCCGGGCGCGCGACGGCGACGGCAGGGCGGTCGGTGGTCTTCGCCGCCGGGACCGTGCTGGTGTCGCTGATGGGGCTGCGGCTGGCCGGCCTGTCGACGTATGCGTCCTTCGGGTTCGCGACCGCGATCGCCGTCGTGTGCGTCGCCGCCGCCTCGCTCACCGTGGTTCCCGTGCTGTGCCGGCTCGCCGGGCGGCGCGTGCTGCCGCGCGGCGTACGTCGGCAGCGCGACCGGGCCGGCGAGCCGTTCACCGCCCGCTGGGCCGCCCGCGTGGGCCGCCGCCCGCTGCCGTGGGCGATCGGCGCGGTGCTGCTCATGGTGATGCTGGCGCTGCCCGCGCTCGACCTGCGCACCTGGCCGGGCGACCCGGGCGACCAGGCGCAGAGCCTGACCACCCGCCGCGCACACGACCTGATCGCGACCGAGTTCGGCGTGGGCGCCAACACCGACTACACCGTCGTCGCGGGTCCGTCCGTCTCCGATGCGGCCGTCGAGCGGGCGCACTCGGCCGTCGCCGGGCTGCCCGGCGTGGCGGAGATCGGCCCGGTCAGCGCCTCGCCCGACGGAGCGCTGCACCTGTTCCGCGTCGTGCCGACGTTCGGCGACTCCGACGCGCGGACCGGGCCGCTGGTCGCAGACATCCGGGCGGAGCTGCCGGCCGGCGTCGAGCTGACCGGGCGGACGCCGTACTTCTCCGACATCACGGGCATGCTGGGCGAGCGGCTGTGGGTCGTGATCGGGTTCGTCGTGACGGTGTCGATGCTGCTGCTGGCGATGGTGTTCCGCTCGGTGCTGCTGCCGGTGAAGGCGGCCGCGATGAACCTGCTCTCCGTCGCCGCCGCGTACGGCGTCATGGTGGCCGTCTTCCAGTGGGGCTGGGGTGCAGGGCTGCTCGGCGTCGACCACGCCTTCCCGGTCTCGGCCTGGATGCCGGTGCTGATCTTCGCGGTGCTGTTCGGGCTGTCGATGGACTACGAGGTGTTCCTGCTCTCCCGGGTGCGGGAGCGGTGGCTGGACAGCGGCGACGCGCGCGGCAGCGTGGTCGTCGGCCTGTCCGACACGGGCCGGGTCATCAGCGCCGCCGCGGCGATCATGGTGGCCGTCTTCCTGGGCTTCGCCAGCGAGGTCGACTGGACGGTCAAGCAGCTCGGCATCGGCATGGCCGTCGCCGTCGCCCTCGACGCGACCCTCGTCCGGATGGTGCTGGTGCCGGCCACCATGTCGCTGCTCGGCCGCTGGAACTGGTGGCTCCCCGCCTGGCTCGACCGGCTGCTGCCGACGGTGTCGGTCGAGGACGACGCTGCTGAGCTGGAGGAGCCGGTGGGGGCCTGAGGTGGACGTGCGTCACATGCGGCGCCCACCCCGCGGAAACGCGCAGGAATGTCGAGTAAACCTGTTTACGATTCAACTCATGCGCCTGCGTCGTACCGCCCTCATCGCCCCGCTCCTGCTCCTCGCCGCCGCGGGGTGTGCCCCCGCCGACAGCGACGGGAAGGCGGCGTCGGAGCCGACGACCACGGCCACGTCGTCCTCGGGGACGGCGGACGCGTGTGCGACCGACAGCCTGCCGACGAAGACGGCCGGCAAGCTCACGGTGGGCACGGACTCACCGGCGTACGAGCCGTGGTTCTCCGACAACGACCCGAGCAACGGCAAGGGCTTCGAGTCGGCGGTCGCCTACGCGGTGGCCGACAAGCTCGGCTTCGCCAAGGACGCGGTCTCCTGGGTGAAGGTGCCGTTCAACAACTCCTACGCGCCGGGCGCCAAGGCGTTCGACTTCGACATCAACCAGATCTCGATCACGCCGGACCGCGAGAAGGTCGTGGACTTCTCCCAGCCCTACTACACCGCCACCCAGGCGGTCGTGACGCTGAAGAAGAACGCCGGCAAGGCGTCGTCGCTCGCCGACCTGAAGAAGCTCAAGCTGGGCGCCCAGACCGGTACGACGTCGCTCACCGCGGTCCGGCAGATCGTCAAGCCCGACAAGGAGCCGCTGGTCTTCAACGACAGCAACACCCCGAAGCAGGCTCTGCTCAACGGCCAGGTGGACGCCGTCGTCTTCGACCTCCCGACCGCGTTCTACATCACCGCCGCCGAGATCGAGGGCTCGACCATCACCGGCCAGTTCTCCGGTGAGGGCGTCGAGGGCGACCGGTTCGGCCTGCTGTTCGAGAAGGGCAACAAGCTGCGTGACTGCGTCGACCAGGCGATCGACGAGCTGACGTCGGACGGCACGCTGGCGGCGCTGGAGAAGCAGTGGCTCTCCGACGTGGTCGACGTCCCCGTCCTCCAGTGACCGACGCCTGGGCGCCGAGCGCGCGTCAGCTCGAGCGCGCGTCGGTCGAGCGCCGGCGGCGGCGCCAGCGGGCGCTGGTCGCGGCGGCCGTGACGGTCGTCGTGTTCGCGGTGGCGATCGTCGGCACGCTCTCCTCACCGGGCTGGCAGCGGGTGCAGGAGACCTTCTTCTCGTGGCACCACATGAGGGCAGCCCTCCCGGACATCTGGCGCGCCTTCTGGAAGTACAACGTCACGATGTTCCTCGTCGCCGAGCCGCTGATCCTGGCGGTCGGCATCGCGGTGGCGGTCACCCGCCACACCGTCTCGCCGTGGCTGACGCCGCTGCGGATCGTCGCCGTCGCCTACACCGACCTGTTCCGCGGCCTGCCGACGATCCTGGTCGTCACGCTGTTCGGGCTCGGCATCCCAGCGCTCCAGCTGACCGGCGTCACCAACTCGCTGTTCTGGCTGACCCTCGTCGCGCTGGTCCTCTGCTACGGCGCGTACGTCGCCGAGGTGATCCGTGCGGGCATCGACTCGGTGCACCCGACCCAGCGTGCGTCCGCGGAGGCGCTGGCCCTTTCGCGCGGCCAGGCGATGTGGCACGTGATCCTGCCGCAGGCCCTGCGTCGCGTCGTACCGCCGCTGGTCAACGACTTCGTCTCGCTGCAGAAGGACACCGCGCTCGTCGGGGTGGTGGGCGTCTTCGAGGCGCTGAAGGTGGCGTCGGACTACGGCAACTACCACTTCAACTACTCGCCGATGGTGCTCGCCGGCGTCTTCTTCGTTGTCATCACCGTCCCGATCGCTCGCCTCACCGACTGGCTGAGCGCACGGGCCCGACGCCGGGAGTGGGGTCGCGGATGAGTGCGCTGCTGGAGGTCGCCGGCCTACGCAAGTCGTACCCCTCGACAGGATCTGGACGCCGAGCCGACCGGGTGGTCCTGGCCGACATCGACCTGTCCATCGCGCCGCACGACGTCGTCTGCCTCATCGGCGCGTCCGGCTCCGGCAAGTCGACGCTGCTGCGCTGCCTGAACCTGCTCGAGCCGATCGACGACGGCGTCATCACGTTCGACGGACGGGAGATCTCCGACCCGCTCGTCGACCCGCGCGACGTGCGCCGCGAGATCGGGATGGTGTTCCAGGCCTACAACCTCTTCCCGCACCTGACCGTCCTCGAGAACTGCCTGCTGGCGCCGGTGAAGGTCCACGGGATGGCCAAGGCCGAGGCGCGCGACCGGGCGGAGCAGCTGCTCGACCGCTTCGGTCTCGGGGCGCACGCCTCCGCGCACCCCGACTCCCTGTCGGGCGGCCAGCAGCAGCGCGCGGCCCTGGTCCGCGCCCTGTGCACGCGCCCGCGGCTGCTCCTCCTCGACGAGATCACGGCCGCCCTCGACCCGATCCTCGTCGGCGAGGTGCTCGAGATCGTGCGCGCGGAGGCGGCCGCCGGGATGACCATGATCCTGGCGACCCACGAGATGGCCTTCGCGCGCGAGGTCGCGACCTCGGTCTGCTTCCTCGACGGCGGTCGCATCCTCGAGCAGGGGCCGCCGGAGCAGCTCTTCACGGCGCCTCGCGAGGAGCGCACGCGGGAGTTCCTGGCGCGTGTGCTCTGACCGTCAGAAGCCGAACAGGTGCCGCTGGTCGTCGAGGAGCGCCAGCAGCACCGGCAGGTGCCACTCCCGGGTGAGCCGGTCGGCCTCGCGGGCGTGCGCGGTCGCGGCGGCCACGTCGCCCGTCGCGAACGCGGCGAGGGCGAGGTAGCGGTCGATCGGCCCAGTGGTGTTGCCGGAGCCGGCGCAGGAGTTGCAGCCGGCGTAGGGCAGCAGCCGGTCGTACATGGCCGCGCCGAGCGCGGCATCGCCGAGGTAGGCGGCCGCCTCGGCCGCGTGGCTCCAGTTGAGCAGCGAGAACCAGTCGTCCGCGTCGAGCTCGAAGGGGTGCGCGTCGCGGTAGGCGCGGGCCTCCTCGACCTCGCCCGCGCGGCACAGCAGGGCGGCGACGCTCGACGAGACCGGCAGGCTGCTCGGCAGCTCCATCACGGTGCGGGCGGCCTGCCCGAACTCGCCCGACCACACGAGGATCGAGATGCCGCACCCGACGACCAGCGCGTTCGACCCCGGCAGCGAGACCTGGTCGCCCAGCTCCGTGATCAGCGCGGTCACCTCCCGCGCCTGGTCGAGGTGGCCGCCGAGTGCGAGCCAGGGGATCCCGAGCGCCTCCACGACCATCCGGGGGTAGTGCAGGCGCAGCTCGTCCGCCGGGCCGCGCACCGCATCGCGGGCGGCGTCGGTCTCAGCGCGCCGGCCGAGCTCGTTGAGCGCGATCGCCCGCTGCGCCGACGCCGAGACGAGGGCGACCCGGTTGCCGGTCCGCTCCGCCAGGGCCACCGCCTGCGTGCTCAGCGCCAGCCGGTCGGCCATCGTGCTCGGCTTCCAGAGCGCCGGCGTCGCGACCAGGAGCGTGTGCAGCAGGAGGTCGTCGTCCCCGATGCGGGAGGCCATCGCCCGGGCCTCGTCGACGAGCCTCCGGCGCTCGTCGTACGCCGCCTCGGCGTAGAGCTCCATCGCCAGCGCGACGAGCACCCGGCACCGCAGCGGCGAGTCCTCGGGTGGCAGCCGGTCGAGGCTCTCCCGCAGCGCGTCGATCACCGGGCGCGTGAACGCGCCGTGCGACTCCGGCTCCCACAGCGCGCCCTCGGTGAGGCTGGCCGCCGCCCGAGCGAGCCGGACCGGGTCGCCGAGCTCGCGCGCGACGTCGACCGCCCGGAGGACCGTCGCGGCGAGCTCGTTCCAGCGGACCAGCCAGCGATAGGCGTCGGCGAGCTGCATCAGCGCGTCGTAGCGCTCCTCGATCGTCGCCGACGGGTCGGTCCGCATCAGCCCGATCGCCGACTCGAGCAGCACCGCGCGGTCCTCCCGCGCCTGGAGCCGGTGGGCGACCTGGGCAGCGTCGAGGCAGGCGTGCCGCGCCTTCGTGGCGTACGCCGGCCCAGCGGCCAGCCAGTGCATCGCCCGTTCGGTCTCGCGGTCGCGCGCCTGCTCCATCGCGGCGGCGATCCGCGCGTGCTCGCGGGCCCGACGCGACGCCGGGAGACCGGTGTAGAGCACGTCGCGGACGAGCGCGTGCTCGAACGCGCAGCGGCCGACG
This sequence comes from Nocardioides sp. CER19, assembly GCF_029846275.1. Classification (GTDB taxonomy): domain Bacteria; phylum Actinomycetota; class Actinomycetes; order Propionibacteriales; family Nocardioidaceae; genus Nocardioides. The sequence goes on along the minus strand of NZ_JARVWS010000001.1, from coordinate 188,918 downwards.
CCCTCCTCGGTGACCAGGCCGGCCGCCTGAGCGGGGTCGAGGGCGTCGAGCAGGTCGTCCTCGTCGACGCCGGTGGCCTGGGCCAGGGTCGGGGTGTCGAAGGCCTGCCCGATGACGGCGGCGGTGCGCAGCGCGGCGAGCGTGGCCGCCGGCAGCCGCGCCATCCGCCGGGCGATCACCTCCTGCACGGCGGTCGGCGGGCTCTCCTCCAGCAGCCGGTCGATGTCGCCGCGGGCGCCGGCCAGCCGGGCGTACTCCACCAGGAAGAACGGGTTTCCGGACGTCCGCGCCCGGATCGCCTCGGCCTGCGCCGGCGACGGCACACCACCGCCCACCTCGGCGAAGACCTCCGCCGAGTCCTCGGCCCCGAGTCCGGCGAGCTCCAGGCGGGTCGCGTGCCGGCGGGCGAGCGCCTCGGCCAGGTCGGCGAGCGCCGGGCTCGCCTCCGGCTGTGGACGCCAGGTGGCGAGCAGCAGCAGCCGCTCGGCCTCGGCGGTCTCGACGAGCAGCCGCAGCACCCGGAGGCTGGAGGAGTCGGCCCAGTGCAGGTCGTCGAGCCAGAGCACCGTCGGCCGGGCGGTCGCGGCCCGACGTACGCAGCGGGCGATCTGCTCCCAGGCGCGGAATTGGCTGCCGTCGTCGTCGCGTACGTCGATCTCGGGCAGCGGTTCGCCGAGCCCCTCCAGCACCGTCGTCCACGGCCACAGCGGGGGCGCGCCGTCGACCTGCGACCCGCGGCCGGTGAGCACCCGCGCGCCCAGCGCGCGGGCCCGCTCGACGAGCTCGCCGGCGAGCCGGGTCTTGCCGATGCCGGCGTCGCCGGTGAGCACGGCGAAGCTCGGGACGCCCCCGGTCGCTGCCGTCAGGGCCGCGGTCAGCGTCTCGAGCTCGCCGTCGCGGCCGACGATGCGCCACGGGGCGGAGAACCCGGAGGCCGCAGATGTCGGCGCGTCCGCGGGCGGCACCGGCTCGCTCCGCGCCGGCCCGACCTCGACCCGCCCCGGGGCGGGTGGCTTCCACAGCAGCGAGTCGTCCTGCCGCAGCAGCGCCGTCTGCAGGTCGCGCACGTCACGGGACGGTTCGAGGCCGAGCTCCTCGTCGAGCAGCCGCCGGAGGGTGGCGATCGCGTCGAGCGCCTCGGCCTGCCGGCCCGAGCGAAAGAGGGCGACGGCCCGCATGGCCCAGAGCCGCTCGCGGAGGGGGTACGTCGCCGTGAGCGCCTCCAGCTCGCCGGTCAGCGTCGCGTGGCGGCCGAGCGCGAGCGAGACGGCGACCCGGTGCTCGAGGGCGGCCAGCCGCAGCTCCTCGAGCCTGGTGCGCTCCGCGACGGCCGTCGGAGCGTCGTCGAGCTCGGCGTACGGCGTCCCACGCCACAGGGCGAGGGCCTGGTCGAGCCGCTCCACGGCCGAGGTGAGGTCGGTGCCGGACAGCGTGCCGAGGTCCTGCAGCCGGCGGTCCTCGGCGGTGACGATCCGCTCGAAGCGAGCCACGTCGAGCGTCTCCTCGCCGACCCGCAGCGCGTAGCCCGGGGCGACCGTCACCAGTACCGTCGCCGGGGCCCGGCGCTCGCGCCGGGGCTCGAGCACCCGGCGCAGCCCGGAGACGTAGGCCTGCAGCGTCCCCGTGACGCCCGGCGGCGGACGCTGCCCCCAGAGCAGGTCGACGATCGTGTCGACCGACACCGGCCGGCCGCGCTCGAGCGCCAGCGCGGCGAGCACCGCGCGCTGCTTGGGTGTGCCCAGTTCGAGAGGCTGGTCGCCGAGTCGGGCCTCCACGGGGCCGAGGACGCCGACCTCCACGCCCGGATCATAGGAGGGTGAGCCGGCCCACGTCGCGTGTCCGAGCCGCTCTGCCATGATCGCCGGCATGCAGCTCGGACAGGGGACAGGACCGCTCCAGGGCGTCAAGGTCGTCGAGATCGCGGGCATCGGCCCCGGCCCGCACGGGTGCCAGATCCTCGCCGACCTCGGTGCCGACGTGATCCGTGTCGAGCGTCCGGGCGGCGGTGGTCTGGGCGGCGGGCCCCACGACCTGACCACCCGCGGGCGACCCAGCGTCGCGCTCGACCTCAAGCGCCCGGAGGCGGTCGAGACCGTGCTGCGCCTGGTGGAGAGCGCCGACGTCCTCGTCGAGGGCATGCGCCCCGGCGTCACCGAGCGGCTCGGTCTCGGGCCCGACGACTGCCTGGCCCGCAACCCGCGCCTCGTCTACGCGCGGATGACCGGCTGGGGGCAGACCGGCCCGCTCGCCGAGGCCGCCGGCCACGACCTCACCTACATCGCCACCGCCGGCGCCCTCTTCGGGCTCGGGCAGGACCCCGCGCGTCCGCACTTCCCGATGAACCTCCTCGGGGACTTCGGCGGCGGGTCGACGTACCTCGTCATCGGGATCCTGGCGGCGCTCCTCGAGGCGCGCGTCAGCGGGAAGGGCCAGGTCGTCGACGCGGCGATCGTCGACGGCGCCGCCCACCTGCAGACGATGTTCTACGGGCAGGTCGCCGCCGGCGCGCACCAGCCGGGCCGGCGGGTCAGCGGGATGCTCGACGGCGGCATCCCGTTCTACGACGTCTACGGCACCTCCGACGGCCGGCACGTGGCTGTCGGCCCGCTGGAGAGCAAGTTCTACGCCGAGTTCTGCACCCGGCTGGCGCCCTACCTCGGTGAGCGGGAGATGCCTGGGCAGTACGACCTCGCCCGGTTCGCCGAGATGCGCGAGACGCTCTCGGCCACCTTCGCGACGCGCACGATGGCGGAGTGGGCGGAGACCTTCGAGGGCACCGACGCCTGCGTGGCGCCGATCCTCACGCTGACCGAGGCCGCCGAGCACCCGCACCTGTCCGCGCGCGGCACCCTCGTCGAGCACGAGGGCGTGCTCCAGCCCGCGCCCGCTCCGCGGTTCAGCCGTACGGCGCCGACGCTGGGCGCCCCGCCCGCCGCGGTGCCCGGCGCGCACACCCGCGCGGCGCTGGCAGCGTGGGGGATCGACGACGTCGACGCGCTCGTCGACGCCGGTGTCGCCCTCGAGGGAAAGTAAGTGAGACACATGTCGCGCTAACTCGGGTGCGCAGGTAGTTTGAGCCCATGCCCTCTTCGTCCACCACGCCGCCCGGCACCGAGCACGCCGGCACCGAGCACGCCGACATCGTCATCGTCGGCGCCGGCCTGTCCGGCATCGACGCCGCCGCCACCCTGCGCCGCGCGCACCCCGGCAAGACGATCGTCGTCCTCGAGCAGCGCGACGACCTCGGCGGCACCTGGGACCTGTTCCGCTACCCGGGCATCCGCTCGGACTCGGACATGTTCACGTTCGCCTACAAGTGGCGGCCGTGGGAGTCGACCCAGACGCTGGCCGACGGGCCGCTCATCAAGGACTACCTCGCGGCCACGGCCCAGGAGGAGGGCGTCGACAAGCTGATCCGCTACGGGCACCGGGTGCGGTCGGTCGCGTGGGACAGCGGCACCGACACCTGGACGATCCAGGCGGAGTGCGACGGCGAGCCGGTCACGCTCACCTCGCAGTACCTCTGGAGCTGCACCGGCTACTACGACTACGAGCAGGGCTTCCAGCCCGAGTTTCCCGGCGTCGACGACTTCGAGGGCACGTTCCTCCACCCGCAGTTCTGGCCCGAGGACCTCGACTACGCCGGCAAGCGGATCGTCATCGTCGGCTCCGGCGCGACGGCGGTGACCCTGGTGCCGGCACTCGCCGAGTCGGGCGCCGGGCACGTCACCATGCTGCAGCGGACGCCGTCCTACATCCTGTCCCGGCCCGGGAACGACCCCGTCGGGCGCGGCCTGCGGCGGATGCCGTTCCGCAAGCTCCTGCCGTTCAAGCGGCTTCGTGCCCTCTCCTACTACGAGATCCTCCGGTGGGAGAACATCGCGCTCGCGGTGGGGCTCTACCAGTTCGCCCAGCGGGCGCCGGAGCGGACCAAGAAGGTCATCCGCAAGCAGCAGGTGGCCGCGCTCACCGCCGCCCGCGACGGCGGCCCCGGCTTCACGCAGGCCGAGGCCGAGGCGTACGCCGACCGGCACCTCACCCCGCCGTACGACCCGTGGGACCAGCGGCTCTGCTTCGTCCCCGACGGCGACCTGTGGAAGGTGCTGCGCGAGCGTCGCGCCGACATCGCGACCGACCGGATCCGCACGTTCACGCCGACCGGGATCGCGCTCGAGTCGGGCGAGCACCTCGACGCTGACATCGTCGTCAGCGCGACCGGCCTCAACATCAAGATCTTCGGCGGCATCGACGTGACCGTCGACGGAGTTGCGCTCGACCCGGCGGAGACGACCGCCTACCGCGGCGCGCTCCTCTCGGGCGTGCCCAACTTCGCCTTCACCATCGGCTACATCAACGCCTCGTGGACGCTGAAGGCCGACCTGGTCTCGAGCTGGTTCGCCGGGCTGATCAGCGAGATGGACAAGCGGGGCGCGAACCGCTTCGTCGTGGCCCGGCCGGAGGTGCCGGGATCGCGCCCGCTGATGGACATGAAGTCGGGCTACCTGCTGCGCGGGGCGGCGCACATGCCGCGCCAGGGCGACAGCGTGCCCTTCGCCGCGAAGCAGAACTACCTGCTCGATCTCAAGGTGCTCGGCTCGGGGAGCTACAGCGACGGCCACCTGACCTTCGCCTGAGGAATCGTCTCGAACGGCCTCCGCCACGTAAACTCCTCCGTGGCGGAGGCCGTTCCCGTCTTGCCCCGGCCCGCCCACCCCGCCCGACCCGGGCCGGTTCCTTCCTCTGGCGAGACGATCCCGCGAGAAGTTGAGAACCCTTGTCGTTCACCGACCTGGGCGTGCCCGCACGCCTGTCCACCCTGCTCGAGCAGCAGGGCATCACCACCCCGACCCCGATCCAGGCCGCCACGCTGCCCGACAGCCTCGCCGGTCGCGACGTCCTCGGCCGCGGCCGCACCGGCTCGGGCAAGACCTACGCCTTCCTGCTGCCGCTCGTCGCCCGCCTGCTCGGCGGCCCTCGGGCGACCTCGCGCAAGCCGCGCGCGCTCGTCCTCGCTCCGACCCGTGAGCTGGTCGCGCAGATCAAGGACTCGCTCGACCCGCTCGCCAAGGAGGCCGGCCTGACCGTGCAGACGGTCTTCGGCGGCGTCGGCCAGAACCCGCAGGTCCAGGGCCTGCGCAACGGCGCGGACATCGTCCTCGCCTGCCCCGGCCGGCTCGAGGACCTCATCAGCCAGGGCCACGCCGACCTGTCGGCGGTCGAGATCACGATCCTCGACGAGGCCGACCACATGGCCGACCTCGGTTTCCTGCCCGCCGTACGCCGGCTGCTGCAGAAGACCCCGCGCGGCGGCCAGCGGCTGCTGTTCTCCGCGACGCTCGACCAGGGCATCGACGTGCTGGTCAAGCAGTTCCTGGTCAAGCCGGTGACCCACGAGGCGGACTCCGCGCAGTCGCCGGTGGCCGCGATGGACCACCACGTGCTGCACCTGAGCCGCGAGCAGCGCCTGCCGGTGCTGGTCGACCTCGCCACCGCCCCCGGCCGCACCGTCGTCTTCGCCCGGACCAAGCACGGCGCCAAGGCGCTCGCCCGCCAGCTCAACAAGGCCGGCGCGCCGGCTGTCGAGCTGCACGGCAACCTCTCCCAGGGCGCCCGCACCCGCAACATGGAGGCGTTCCACTCGGGCGCGGCGACCACGCTCGTCGCCACCGACATCGCCGCCCGTGGCATCCACGTCGACGACGTCGCCCTGGTCGTCCACGCCGACCCGCCGGCCGAGCACAAGGCCTACCTGCACCGCTCGGGCCGGACCGCCCGGGCCGGTGCCGCCGGCACCGTCATCACGCTCATGCTCGACGACCAGGTCAAGGACGTCCGCGCCCTCACCCGCGCCGCCGGCATCAAGCCGACGGTCACCCGCATCGACGGCCCACGTCACCCGGTCCTCGCCAGGCTCGCGCCCGGCCAGCGGACCCTCGTCGAGGGCGGGTACGTCGCCACGCCGGTGCAGCCGGCCGCTGGTCGGTCCGGCGGGGGACGGTCGGGCGGCTCGGCGCCGGCCCGTCGGCGTACGCCTGGTCGCGGCGCGCACGGCGCCGCTGGAGCCGCTGGAGCCGCTGGAGCCGCTGGCCCCGGTGGGTCCGGTGGGTCCGGGGGCAACGGCGGTGGCCGGTCGCGGCGACGCCGCGGCCGCGGCTACAGCCGGCCCAGCACCGAGTAGTCGTCGGCGCTGATGCCGAGCTGGGCCAGCAGGTCCTGCTGGATCAGCGTCACCTGACGGGCGACCCGCTCGACGACCTGCTGCTGCGTCTCGTCCTGGTGGTCGAGCCACCAGATGATGCTCGCGTCGATGAGGCCCATGATCCCGGCGAAGACGCCGTCGGCCGTGGGCACGGCGGCGACGTCGCCGCCGGTGCGCCGGAGGTACTCGCTGCTCGACGCGACCAGCATCTCGAGGAACCGGCCCCGTCCCTGCCGCGGCCCGGTCGCCGCGCGGGCATGCTGACGGGCGGCGAGGAACCGGTAGAGGTTCGGGTGCTCCGCGGCCCACTCGACCGACGCCGCGACGGCGTCGTGCACGGTGTCGCGCAGGGTCGCCGGCTGCGCGACCGCCGGCCGCACCTTCTCGACGAACATGTCGGCGGCCAGCCGTCCGACCTCGGCGTCGAGCTCGTCCTTGCTCGCGATCACCCGGTAGACGTGCGGGCGGGGAACGCCTGCCCGCTCGGCGATCTGGGCCATGCCGACCCCCGGCCCGAGCTCCTCGATGCAGGACACGGCGGCCGCGACGAGCGCCGCGCGTCGCGTCGTACCCCGTGGTCTCGTCTCCGTCATCCTCCACCGTCCTGTGAGCGGGGTCACGTTACCCGGAGTTCGCTTGTCGTGGTCCGTGGCCCGGTGGTACACCTTGTACCTGGTACAGGTTGTACCACTCGCTGCCCCGTGTCCACCGACGCCGTTCCTTCCGGAGGAAACCGATGCCGCCACGTCGCTCGCCCTGGATGAACCAAGACCTCGACGACTTCCGCGATCTCGCCCGCACGTTCTGCGAGAAGGAGATCAAGCCGAACGTCGACGCCTACATCGCCAACAAGCAGGTGGACCGCGACCTGTGGAACAAGGCGGGCGACCTCGGTCTGCTCTGCCTCTCGATCCCCGAGGAGTACGGCGGCGGCGGTGGCACGTTCGCGCACGAGGCGATCCTCATCGAGGAGCAGGCCCGGGCCACCGACAGCTCGTGGGGCGTGAGCCTCCACAACGGCATCGTCGCCCACTACATCCTCGCCTACGGGACCGAGGAGCAGAAGCAGCACTGGCTGCCCAAGATGGCCTCCGGCGAGGCGGTCGGCGCGATCGCGATGACCGAGCCCGGCACCGGCTCCGACCTGCAGAACGTCAAGACGAGGGCGATCCGCGAGGGCGACGAGTACGTCATCAACGGCTCGAAGATCTTCATCACCAACGGGCAGCAGGCCGACGTCGTCATCACCGTCGTCAAGACCGACCCGGAGCAGGCGGCCGCCGGCATCTCCCTCGTCCTCGTGCCCACCGACACCCCCGGCTTCTCGCGGGGCAAGGCGCTGGACAAGATCGGCATGAAGGGCCAGGACACCGCCGAGCTGGTCTACGAGGACGTCCGCGTCCCGGTCACGAACCTCCTCGGTACGGAGGAGGGCCAGGGCTTCATCCAGCTGATGGAGCAGCTGCCGCAGGAGCGCCTGCTCGTCGCGGTGGCCAACGTCGCCGCCATGGAGATGTGCTTCGACGAGACGCTGCGCTACGTGCACGAGCGGCACGCGTTCAACCGGCCCATCTGGGCCTTCCAGAACACCAAGTTCAAGATGGCCGAGATCGCCACCGAGGCCCGGGTGGCGCGCTCGTTCCTCGACGAGTGCATCGGGCTGCACCTCGACAAGCAGCTCGACATCCCGACCGTCGCCATGGTCAAGCTCTGGTGCTCCGAGCGCGCCCAGAAGGTCGCCGACATGTGCCTGCAGCTGCACGGCGGGTACGGCTACATGAACGAGTACCCGATCGCGCGGGCCTGGGCAGACCTCCGCGTCTCACAGATCTACGCGGGGACGAGCGAGATCATGAAGGAGATCATCTCGCGCTCACTGCCGTCACCCGTCTGACCCGGTCCCGACCGACACCAACGACGCCGCAACCCTCATCACCCGAACAGGAAATCTGATGGCTGAAGCATTCATCTACGACCACCTGCGCACGCCGCGCGGCCGCGGCAAGGCGACCGGCGGGCTGCACGAGTCCAAGCCGATCGACCTCGTCGTCGGCCTGATCGACGAGCTGCGCAAGCGCAACCCGTCCCTCGACACCGAGCGCATCGACGACGTCGTCCTCGGCGTGGTCAGCCCGATCGGGGACCAGGGTGGCGACATCGCCAAGGCGGCCGCGCTCAAGGCCGGGCTGCCCGAGACGACGGCGGGCGTCCAGCTCAACCGCTTCTGCGCCTCCGGCCTCGAGGCCGTGAACCAGGCGGCGTCCCGCGTCCGCGGCGGCTTCGAGGACCTGATCCTGGCCGGTGGTGTCGAGTCGATGAGCCGCGTGCCGATGGGCTCGGACGGCGGCGCCTGGGCGATGGACCCGGCGACCGCGCTGCAGACCGACTTCGTGCCGCAGGGCATCGGCGCCGACCTCATCGCGACGGTGGAGGGCTTCAGCCGCACCGACGTGGACACCTACGCCGCCGAGTCGCACCGCCGTGCGGCGGCGGCGTGGGAGGCCGGCTACTTCAAGGACGCCGTCGTCCCGGTCGTCGACATCAACGGCCAGATCGTCCTCGACCGTGACGAGCTCATCCGCCCGGGCACGACCGCGGAGAGCCTCGCCGGCCTCAAGCCGTCGTTCCTGCAGCACGGCCAGGAGGCCGGCTTCGACGACGTCGCGCTGTCGAAGTACCACTGGCTCGAGAAGATCGACCACGTCCACCACGCCGGCAACTCCTCCGGCATCGTCGACGGCTCCGCGCTGATGCTCATCGGCACCGAGCAGGTCGGCCAGGACCTCGGCCTCACGCCGAAGGCCAAGATCATCTCGGCCGCCGTCTCCGGCGCCGACCCGACGATCATGCTGACCGGCCCCGCGCCGGCGGCTCGCAAGGCACTCGCCAAGGCCGGACTCACCGCCGACGACATCGACCTCTGGGAGATCAACGAGGCGTTCGCGGCCGTCGCGATGCGCTTCATGAAGGACATGGGCATCAGCCACGACGTCACCAACGTCAACGGTGGCGCCATCGCCATGGGCCACCCTCTCGGTGCCACCGGCGCGATCATCCTGGGCACGCTCGTCGACGAGCTCCAGCGCCAGGGGAAGCGCCGCGGCCTCGCCACGCTCTGCGTCGGCGGCGGCATGGGCATCGCCACGATCGTCGAGCTCGTCTGAGCGCCGGACCAGGTAAGGAAGACTCCCAGATGACTGACAACAGCGCCGTCAAGTACGACATCGACGCCGACGGCATCGTCACGCTCACGCTCGACGACCCGAACCAGTCGGCGAACACGATGAACGAGGCCTACACGGTCGCGATGAAGGCCGCCGTCGACCGCCTGCACGACGAGGCCGACCACGTCACCGGTGTCGTCGTGACCTCGGCGAAGAAGACCTTCTTCGCCGGTGGCGACCTCAAGAGCATGGTCACCGCGACCAAGGCCGACGCGGCCCAGATCTTCGAGACCGTCGAGGCCGTCAAGGCGACCCTGCGCCGCCTCGAGACCTTCCCGAAGCCCGTCGTGGCCGCCATCAACGGCGCCGCGCTCGGCGGCGGCCTCGAGATCGCGCTCGCGACCAACCACCGCATCGCCGTCGACGGCCGCTACGAGATCGGCTTGCCCGAGGTCACCCTCGGCCTGCTGCCCGGCGGCGGTGGCGTGACCCGCACGGTCCGGATGTTCGGCATCATGACCGCCCTCACCGACATCCTCGGCCAGGGCACCCGGTTCAAGGTCGCCGCGGCCAAGGAGAAGGGTCTCGTCGACGAGCTCGTCGCGACCCAGGACGAGCTCGTCCCCGCCGCGAAGGCGTGGATCAAGGCCAACCCGGAGGAGACCCAGCAGCCCTGGGACAAGCCGGGCTACAAGATGCCCGGCGGCAAGCCGAGCTCCCCGGCCCTCGCCGGCTTCCTGCCGGCGTTCCCGCCGATCCTGCGCCGCCAGCTGAAGCAGGCCGACATGCGCGCGCCGAAGGCGATCCTGGCCGCGGCCGTCGAGGGCGCCCAGGTCGACTTCGAGACCGCCACGCGCATCGAGTCGCGCTACTTCGTGTCGCTCGTGACCGGCCAGCAGTCGAAGAACATGATCCAGGCGTTCTTCTTCGACCTCGGTGCCATCAACGCAGGCACCCTCCGCCCCGACGGCTTCGACACCTACCGCCCGACCAAGGCGGTCGTGCTCGGCGCCGGGATGATGGGTGCGGGGATCGCCTACGTCCTGGCCCGCGCGGGCGTGGACGTCGTTCTCAAGGACGTGTCGGCCGAGGCTGCCGAGAAGGGCCGCTCCTACACCGCCCGTCTCAACGAGAAGGGCGTGTCCCGCGGCAAGATCACGCAGGAGAAGGCCGACGAGATCCTCAACCGGATCACGGCGACCGGCGACCCGGCCGACGCCGCTGGTGCGGACATCGTCGTCGAGGCCGTCTTCGAGGACGTCGCGCTCAAGCAGAAGGTCTTCGCCGAGGTCGCGCCGCACCTGGCGCCCGGTGCGCTGCTCTGCTCGAACACGTCGACGCTGCCGATCACCGACCTGGCCAAGGGGATCGACCGTCCGACCGACTTCATCGGCCTGCACTTCTTCAGCCCCGTCGACAAGATGCCGCTGGTCGAGATCATCCGCGGCGCGGAGACCTCCGACGAGGCGCTGGCCAAGGCCTACGACGTCGTCCAGGCGATCAAGAAGACGCCGATCGTCGTCAACGACGCCCGGGGCTTCTACACCTCGCGGGTCATCGGCACCCAGATCGAGGAGGGTCTGGCGATGCTGCAGGAGGGCTTGGCGCCGTACTCCCTCGAGCGCGCCGCCACCTCCGCCGGCTTCCCGGTCGGCCCGCTCCAGATCGCCGACGAGCTCAACCTCGAGCTCATGGTCAAGATCGGCCGGACCACCCGCGAGGCGGCCGGCATCGACGAGCTCACCGTCACCGAGCAGGTCTGCGGCGCCATGATCGACGCGGGCCGTCCGAGCAAGCTCAAGGGCGCCGGCTTCTACGAGTACGTCGACGGCAAGCGCGGCTCGATCTGGCCGGGGCTCTCCGGGCTGTTCCCGGTGGCCGAGCAGCAGATCCCGATCGAGGACGCGCGCGAGCGGATGCTCGTCCGTGAGGCGATCGAGACGGCGAAGTGCTTCGAGGAGGGCGTGCTCACCTCGGCGGCCCACGCGAACATCGGCTCCGTCTTCGGCATCGGCTTCCCGCCGGCGCTCGGCGGCGCCGCGCAGTTCATGACCGGCTACGAGGCGGCCGACGGCTCGATCGGGCTCGACGCCTTCATCAAGCGGGCCGACGAGCTCGCCGACAAGTACGGCGAGCAGCTGCGTCCCACGCAGTACCTCCGGGACCTGGCCGCGAAGGGCGAGGGCTTCCCCGCCTAGTCGAGATCGGCGTTTCTGCCCCTCGAGTTCGGGCTTGTGGCCCCTGGAGCGCCTGCTCCAGGGGCCACCGTCGTCTCCGCCCGCGGGGACTCATCCTTTCGGTCAGTTCCACCTAGTCACACTCGCGCGGGGAGATCGGGCCGTGCGACCCTGGCGCCGCGGACGGCCAGCGGGGAGGATCAGGTGGTGAGCGAGCGAGTCCCCCGGCCGGTCGTTGACGTGCAGGGCCTTCACGTGCGGTTCGGCGAGGTGGAGGCCGTCAGCGGCGTCGACCTCGTGGCGTACGCCGGCCACAGCACCGCCCTCCTCGGCAGGAACGGCGCCGGCAAGTCGACCACCATGCGCGTCGTCGCGGGTGTCGTGCCGCCCACCCAGGGCCGGGTCCTCGTCGCCGGGCACGACGTACGGGCCGAGCCGCTCGAGGCGAAGCGCTCGGTCGGCTACTGCCCCGACGTCGGCGGGCTGGTCCCCCGCGCGACCCCGTGGGAACACCTCCAGCTGTCCGCGAAGCTCCGGCGGCTCGGCGTGGGCTGGGAGGACCGGGCGCGCGACCTGCTCGAGCGGTTCGAGCTCGGCGACGTCGCGCACCGCGTGACCAGCGGCTTCTCGCACGGCATGGGCCGTCGGCTGTCGGTCGTGCTGGCCGCCTTCCACGAGCCCGAGGTCCTGCTGCTCGACGAGCCGTTCGACGGCGTGGACCCGATCGGGGTCGAGGCGACCCTCGACATCGTCAACGACGCCCGTGCCCGCGGGGCCTGCGTCCTCGTCTCCACCCACCTGCGCGAGCTCGCGATCGAGGCCTGCTCGTCGGTCCTCGTCCTCCGCGGCGGCGCGCGCGTCGCCACCGTCACCGCGCACGAGATGGCCGGCGAGGAGGGGGCGCGTGCCTACCGCGGCCTTCTCGACTGAGCCGCGCTCCCTCGTCCGCGGCCAGTGGTGGGCCGTCCAGGACGTCGGCCACCTGCTGCGCCTGCGGGCCGGCACCGTACGCCGGCGGCGGACCCTCGTCGGTCTTGCGGTGTTCGTCGTCATCACGGTGGGCGCGGCCGTCGTGCCGGCCTACCTGCCCGGCGCCGCCGGTGACGGCTACGCGTTCAACCTGCTGCTGCTGATGCCGACCGCGTTCGCCGGCTTCCAGCTGCTCACCCTGGCCTCCGCCGTCGCGTCGGGCGGCGGCCGTGAGCTCGTGCCGCGCGACCAGCTCGTCGCCTACCCGGTCAGCCCGACGACCGACCACCTGGGCGCGCTGCTGCTGGCGCCGCTGAACATCGCGTGGCTGCTCCAGTGCTGGCTGCTCATCGGGTCGGCGGCGTACGCCGTCGGGCCTGCTGCCTTCGTCCCGATGGTCATCGGCACCTTCCTGTGGGTGCTGGCCGCGACCGCGGTCGGCCAGGTCGTCGCCTGGTCGATCGAGGGCGTGCGCCGGACCGCCCACGGCATCGCCGCGGTGCGCGTCCTGGCGATCCTCGGGATCGGCGCCGCCGGTGCCCTGCAGCTGTCGCACCGGCTCGACGACGTCCTCGACGCCCTGCCCACGCGCCGGCTGGTCATGGGCCTCGACGCGGGCTTCGGCTGGCACTGGCTGCTCACCGTGCTCGTCATCGTCGGCGTCTTCGTGGTGGCCGTCGCGCTCGGCGCGGTCCCGGCCCACCTGACGGCCCGGCTGCAGCCGCGCGAGGAGCTCCGGGTCGAGAGCGGCCGCTACCGCGCGCGCCCGACCACGTCCTCCGACCTCGGCGCCGTGCTGCGCGTCGACCGCGCCTCGGTGTGGCGGGCGGTGCCGATGCGTCGCGGCCTCGCCGTCCTCGCGGTCGGGCCCGGGCTCGTCTCCCTCGCCGGCGACCTGCCCTGGAACCAGCTCACGATCCTCCCCGGCCTGGTCGCCTCCGGCGGCGCGCTCCTCTTCGGCGTCAACGCGTGGAGCCTGGAGACGCGGGGTGCGCTCTGGCGGGAGTCGCTCCCCGTGTCGCCGGGGACGGTGTTCGCCGCGCGGGCCTGGGTGCTGATGGAGTTCCTGTTCGTCGCCTCCGGCATCACGCTCGGTCTCGCCGTGCTGCGCGCCGGTGTGCCGACGGCCGCCGAGCTCGCGGCGCTGCTGTGCACCTGGGTCGTGGTGATCCTGCAGGTGCTCGGCGCGTCGATGCGGTGGTCGCTGCGGTCGCCGTACGCCGTGGACCTGCGCTCGGCCCGGGCGACGCCCGCCCCGCCGCTCGCGATGGTCGGCTACTCGACCAAGCTGGCCGCCAGCACGACCGTCACCAGCCTCGTCTTCTCCGGCCTGTCGCAGGTCGAGGCCTGGCCGCTGTCGGTGCTCGTCGCCGCGCCGCTGGTCGGGTGGTCGATGCTGCGGCTGCTGAAGGCCCGGGACGGGTGGGTCGAGCCGGCCACCCGGGCGCGGGTCGTGATGACGGTCGCCGGCTGACCTTCGTCAGCCCCTGGCCGTCCCCCGGGCGGTGCGTGGTCAACCGGTTGCGGTGCTAGGACGGTTGATGGTTCACCTCTGGGCGCCGAAAGCCGGCCCCGAACCGTGTCGCACTTGCGCTTCAGGCCATACCGGGTATACACATACCCAGTATCTAGTCACCGAGGAGGACCATGTCGGTCAAGCACGCGCTGCTCGCGCTCCTGGACGAGGAGCCGATGTACGGCTACCAGCTCCGGGCGGCGTTCGAGGAGCGCACCGCGGAGACCTGGCCGCTCAACATCGGGCAGGTCTACACGACGCTGTCCCGCCTCGAGCGTGACGGACTCGTCGAGGGTGGCGACACCGACGACGACGGCCACCAGATCTACAAGCTGACCGACGCGGGGCGCGCCGAGCTGACCGACTGGTTCGGCAGCGCGGTGCCGCGCACCCAGCCGCCGCGCGACGAGCTCGCCATCAAGGTGGCGCTCGCGGTGAGCGCGCCGGGGCTCGATCCGACGGCCGTCATCCAGCGCCAGCGAAGCGCCACGATGTCGGCGCTGCAGGGCTACAACCGGCTCAAGCGCCAGACGACCGACCTGGCCTACGAGCTCGTCCTCGACTCACTCGCCTTCGCGGCCGAGGCCGAGATCCGCTGGCTCGACCACTGCGACGCCCGGCTGCGCCGCGTCGCCGACCACCCGGACGGAGCCCGCTGATGAGCGACCGCCTGGCCCCCCACGAGGCCGACCGGCTCCGCCGCGCCGAGAGGCGCTGGCTCGAGCAGGCCCGTGAGCGCCTGCACCGACCCACCCGCCGTACGCGTCCCGAACCTGAGCTTGCCGCCACCGAACCCGAGGAGACCGACCGATGAACGCCCCTGAGACCCGCCCCGTCCTCGAGCTGGCCCAGGTCACCCGTATCCACGGCGCCGGTGGCCTGGCCGTCCACGCGCTGCGCGAGGTCTCCTTCGAGACGTACGCCGGCGAGCTGGTCGCCGTCATGGGCCCGTCGGGCTCGGGGAAGTCGACGCTGCTCACCCTGGCCGGCGGGCTCGACCAGCCCACGTCGGGACGCGTGCTCGTCGAGGGCACCGACCTCACGGCCGTCGGCAGCGCCGAGCGGGCCAAGCTGCGCCGGACGTCGATCGGCTACGTGTTCCAGGACTTCAACCTCATCCCAGCCCTGACCGCCGGCGAGAACGTCAGCCTTCCGCTGGAGCTCGACGGGGTGCCCACGCGGGCGGCCCGGGCGGCGGCGTCCACGGCGCTGGGCGAGCTGGGGATCGCCGACCTCGCCGACCGCTTCCCCGACGAGATGTCGGGCGGCCAGCAGCAGCGGGTCGCCATCGCCCGTGCCGTGGTGGGGGACCGGCGGCTGATCCTCGCCGACGAGCCCACCGGGGCACTCGACTCGGTCACCGGCGAGGACATCCTGCGGCTCCTGCGCGCCCGCTGCGACGCCGGCGCGGCCGGAGTGCTGGTGACCCACGAGCCGCGGCACGCGGCGTGGGCCGACCGCGTGGTCTTCCTGCGCGACGGCGCCGTCGTCGACGAGGCCGGCGAGCCGATGGCGGCGGTGCGGTCGTGAGGCGGCACCTCCTCGGCTGGCGGATCGCGCTCCGGCTGGCCCGTCGCGACCTGCTCAAGCACCGGGCGCGGGCGATCATCGCGCTCGTCATGGTGACCCTGCCGGTCCTGGCCGTCGTCACCGCCGACATCCTCATCCAGACCGCCGACGTGTCGCCGACCGAGGGCATCAGCCGCCGGCTCGGCGCGGTCGCGACCGCCGAGGTCCAGATCTTCGAGGGGCGGCAGCGGGTCACCCAGGGGCCTGACCCGCTGCGGGACTGGGTTGCCGGTGACGAGCTGTCCCGGGCGACCACGTTCGCCGACGTCGAGGGCGTCATCGGGCACCGGTCGAAGCTGGCCGCCCCGACGTCGTCGGAGCTCGTCGTGCGCACGCCGCACGGCCGCGAGGCCGTCGCGGCGGAGCAGGCCGACGTCACGGCGCCGCTCGCGCGTGGCTTCTACCGGCTCGACGGCGGACGCTGGCCCGCCGCCTCCGACGAGGTCGTCGTCAACCAGGCGATGCGCGACCGCGGCGTGGGTGACACGCTCACGATCGTCGACCGCGACGGCACCGAGTCGTCCCGCACGATCGTCGGCACCATCGTGGATGCGACCCGCCGCAGCGGCGAGGTGGTCGTCGGGCTGCCGGGCACGCTGCCTCGGCTGACGGACGACGGGATGGGACAGGGGTGGCTCGTCGACGGCCCTCCGCTCACGTGGTCGCAGGTGCAGCGGCTCAACGACCTCGGCGTCCTCGTCACCGACCGGCACATCGCCAGCCACCCCGACGACTACCCCGACTCGATGGACGACGGCTCGGGCGACAGCACCACCCTGCAGGTCGCCGCGCTCATCGTCGTGATGGCGCTCATCGAGGTGGTGCTGCTCGCGGGCCCCGCGTTCGCCGTCGGCGCGCGCAAGCAGCAGCGCTCGCTCGCGCTGCTGGTCGCCTCGGGAGGTACGCCGGCCCAGGCGCGCCGCGTCATCCTCGCCGGCGGCCTGCTGCTCGGCGTCGCGGCCGCCGTGATCGGGGTCGCCGGCGGCATCGGCGCCGCTTGGCTGCTGCAGCCGGTGGTGCAGCGGTTCAACGCGAGCTGGCTCGGCCCGTTCGACGTACCGTGGCCGCACCTGGTCGCCGTGGCCGCCTTCGGCCTGGCCAGCGCCGTGATCGCCTGCGTGGTGCCGGCCTGGATCGCCTCGCGGCAGAACGTCGTGGCCGTGCTCGCCGGGCGCCGCGGCGACGCCAAGCCGACGCGGGCCTTCCCGGTCCTCGGGGTGGTCCTCTTCGGGATCGGCGTGCTCATGGCGATCGCGGGAGCCTCCGGCCGGGGCGACCTCATGGTCGCCTGGTCCGCGGTGGTGTGCGTGCTCGGGATGGTGCTGCTGGTGCCGGTCGTCGTCTCGTGGGTCGCCCGCGCCGCCGGCCGCTTCCCGCTGCCGGTCCGGTTCGCCGCCCGCGACGCCGTGCGGCACCGGACGCGTACGACGCCTGCCGTCGCCGCCGTCGCCGCGACCGTGGCCGGCGTCGTCGCCCTCGGCATCTCCACCTCGAGCGACGAGAAGCAGAACAGGGAGTCCTACACGCCCAACCTCGTCATGGGGGACGCCTCGGTCACGCCCGACTACGGCTACCTCGACCCGAGGCCGGACCGCCCGACCGACTGGGACCAGGTCGCCGACGTCGTGCGGGAGCACGCACCCGCCGCGCGAGTCAGCCCGGTGGTCGGGGTCGGGCAGACCTCGACGACCTCGTGGGTCAACGTGGTGTTCGCCGACCCGGCGCGCACGGCCGAGGACGAGCAGATCAGTCCCAGCTCGTCGTCGTCCGCCCTCGGTACCGACGTCGTCGTCAGCGACGGGGCGCAGCTCCCGTCCCTCGTCGCGTCCTACTTCTCGGCCGATGAGGGGGTGGCCGAGACGCTGTCCGCGGGACGGGCTGTGGTCCTCACCAGCGACGCATCGCAGACCCGGCTCGACCAGGTCGCGATCCACGTCGAGACCAGCGACGACGACGGCCCGACGGTCTCGACGCCGGCGGTCACGGTGCCCGCCACCGTGCTCTACCGGCCCGACGACGACGTGGCCCCGCTCCGCGCGATCCTCCCGCCGTCGGTCGCGAGGCGGGCCGGCGTCCCGGCGGCGACCGTGGCGCTGGACGTGGCGCAGCCGCACCTCACCACGGAAGCCCAGAAGGACCTGCAGGCCGCCCTCCAGGACCTGCCGACCCCGGCGGGCGTGTACGTCGAGCGCGGCTACCAGGCCGACGCCTACACGAGGATCGTGCAGTGGGTGCTGGCTGCCCTCGGCGCGATCCTGATGCTCGGCGGCACCCTGACGGCGATGTTCCTCGCGCTGTCCGACGCCCGGCCCGACCTGGCCACGCTCGCGGCGGTGGGAGCGGCACCTCGGACGCGGCGCAGGGTCGCCGCGGCGTACACCTTCGTGGTCTCCTTCGTCGGCGCGGTGCTCGGGATGCTCGTCGGCTTCGTACCCGGCCTCGCCGTCACGTGGCCGCTGACGGCGGAGGGCTACAGCGGCAGCGACCACGTGGGCCCCTACATCGAGATCCCGTGGCTGATGATCGCCGTGGTCGTCCTCGGGTTGCCGCTGCTCACCGCGGTCGTCGTGGGGCTGTTCACCCGGTCGCGGCTGCCGATGGTGGCGCGGGTCGGCTGAGGTCGGACAGTCAGCCGCCGCGGTACCACGTCACGGTGATCCGCTTGCCGGGGTAGAGCTCGGTGGCGTCCCAGCGGTCGGCGAGCTCGTCGACGATGGCCAGACCGCGGCCGCTGGGGTCCTCCCAGTCGACCTGTCGGAGCGTCGGCCAGCCACCGGCGTCGTCGGAGATCACGACCTCGACGCGCTCCTCGTCGACGGTCAGCGAGAGCCCGATCGTGTCGGCGTCGGCGCGGACCGCGTTGGTGACCAGCTCGCTGACGACGAGTACGACGTCCTCGGCCGCGGGCCGCGTCGCACGGCCGAGCAGGTCCCGGAGCGGCGCGTCGATGAAGCGTCGCGCGGCGGCGGGGGCGCGCAGGTCACCGGGGAGCTCGGTCCTCATCGGGGACCCTCCCACCGGAGGGCGAGGGCGGCGATGTCGTCGGGGGCGTCCGGGTTGCGCAGCGTGTCGACCGCGTGCGTGACGAGCTCGGCCACGGAGCGCTCGCCCGCACGCGAGAGCGTGGCGGCGAGCCGGTCGAGGCCGACGTCGATGGACTCGCCGCGCCGCTCGACGAGCCCGTCGGTGAAGCAGAACAGTGTCGAGCCGGGCGGCATGGCGATCGTCGTCTCGTCGTAGTGCGCCGGGCCGGTGCCCAGCGGCCGTCCGGGCGGTACGTCGACGGGCCGGATCTCACCGTCGAGGAGGAACGGCGGCAGGTGCCCCGCGTTCGCCATGGTCACCTCTCCGGTTCGTACGTCGCCCACGCCGGTGATCACGGTGGTCAGGTGCCCGTCCGTGGAGATGTCGAACTGGTGCGAGCACTTCTCGAGCGCGGTCGCCGGGCTCTGGCCGTCCAGGAGGTAGGCCCGGACCGTGAAGCGCGCCTGCGCCATCACGGCGACCGTGTCCACGCCGCGGCCGGAGACGTCGCCGACGACGAAGCCGAACCGGTGCTCGTCGAGCGCCACCAGGCTGTACCAGTCGCCGCCGATCTCGGTGCCCTGGGCACCTGCGACGTACTGCGAGGCCGACTCGAGCGCGGGGATGGCGGGGAGACCGTGCGGCAGCAGCGCGCGCTGCAGCCGCTCGAACAGGTCCCGCTGCTGGGCGTACAGCGTCTCGACCTGCTCGAAGAGCGCGGTGATCGTCGCGGCGTCGGCCTCCGCGTCACTGCGGTCGCGCAGCAGCCGCCGGGCCGCGATCGCGGCGATGGCGGTCAGGAGCAGTCCACCGAGCAGCAGGCCCAGCGGCAGCCACCGGCTCTGCGTCGAGCCGAGGTGCTCGTTCGGTGTGGCGACGAGGATGAGCGTGGTGTCGCCCAGGGGGATCGACTCACGAGCCGTGTCGCCTCGCAGCGGAAGCGACGACGGGTCGACGTCGGTGGTCGACAGCGCCGCGTCGGTGGCGCGGGGGCCGAGGTAGATGGCGTAGTCGAGGTTGGCGTACGCCGAGTCGCGGGCGACCGGCGCGTGGCGGTCGGCCGGGAGCGCGCTCTCGGCGTAGACCGCGAGACCGCTGCCCGGGTCGGCCAGGGCCCACGCGATGCGCGGCTGTCCACCGGCGGTGACCTGCCGGACGGACGGTGACTTCACCTCGAACGCGTGGAGGGCGTAGCTCCGTCCGGCCGGGCTCGTCGTCGTCAGTGCCGGCGTGGCTCCGGTGGTCGCGAGCTGGCTCACCCGGTCGCCCTGCCGCGTCCACAACGACGCCGAGACGAACGGCTTGCCGGTGCCGACGTACGTCGACATGAACCGCGTGAACGCCGCGCGGTCGCCGGCCCGGCCCGCTGCGGCCTGGATGCTCAGCGCGGTGCTCAAGGGTTCCTCGAGGACGAGGATGGCGGTGGACAGGACCGCCGCCGCCTGCTTGGTCTGCTGCACCAGCAGCCGGTGCTCGCTGTTGGCATCGACCCGAGCCGTCGACCAGCTCGCTGCCGCGGTCAGCACGACGCCCACCCCGGCGGTGATGGCCGCCAGCCGCTTCGGATCGTGCGTGAGCCGCCGTGGTCGGTCGGGCACGGCCGCGGATGACGCACGTCGCGGGGGACCGCTCAACTGTCGGGCCGTTCCTCGAAGAGCTCGGTCAGGCCGGTCAGGTCGAGGATGCGGGTGACCGGGCGGGGAACGTTCGCGAGCCGCAGCTGCTGGCCACCGGCGGTGGCCGACTTCTGCAGCCGGACCAACGCGCCCAGCCCGCTGGAGTCGATGAACGTCACGCCGGCGAGGTCGATCTCGATCGCCGTGGTGCCGGCGTCCAGCAGCCGCCCGGCGTGGCTGAGGAACTCCTCGACACCGGAGATGTCGAGGTCGCCGGACACGGCGAGCCGGGGCGCAGCGGCGCCAGTCGTCGTCACGAACTCAGCCATTTGCGTTTCCCCATGTTTCCGAGCGCGAGCGGAGCTGGGAGAAACCTAGTCCTCTCCGTCGCGCATGAGAACGGCAACGTAAACGATTTCTACAAACAGTCAGTCTTGACTGTTTGTTCTTCCGACGGCAGGGTGGGGGCGTGAGCCAGTCGACCACCCGCGTCCCGCAGGAGGAGCGCACCCGCGCCATGCGGGCGCGGCTCCTCGAGGCGACGGTGGAGCTGCTCACCGAACGCGGCTTCGCCGGTACGACGACCACGCTGGTGTCCGAGCGGGCCGGGGTGAGCCGCGGCGCGCAGCTGCACCACTTCCCCACGAAGAACGACCTGGTGTTCGCGGCCGTCGACCACCTCACCCGCGTCCGGGGCGAGGAGCTGGCCGCGGCCGCCGCGCGGCTGCCGGAGGGCCCGAGCCGCACCCGCGCGGTGCTCGAGATGCTCGCCGACCACTTCACCTCCCCGGTCTTCACCGCCGCGCTCGAGCTCTGGGTGGCCGCCCGGACCGACCCCGAGCTGCTCGCCGAGGTGGCGCCGCTCGAGCAGCGCGTCGGACGCGAGACGCATCGGCTGACGGTCGAGCTGCTCGGCGCCGACGAGTCGCGGGACGGCGTACGCGAGCTGGTGCAGGCGACCCTCGACCTGGTGCGGGGCCTCGGGCTGGCCAGCACGATCAGCGACGACACGAAGCGGCGCGAGCGGATCCTCGACCGGTGGGCCGAGGTCATGGAGGAGCAACTCGGATGACGATGCTGGACGACCTGCTGGGCGATCTCGCGGCCGAGAGCGACCGGCTCCGGGCCGCCGTGGCGCCCCTCGACGATGCGGGCTGGCACACGCCGACGCCGGCCGAGGGGTGGGACGTCGCGACCCAGATCGCCCACCTCACCTGGACCGACGAGGCGGCCGTGCTCGCGGCTCGCGCGGCGGCGGGCGACAAGGCGGACTGGGACGCGGTCGTGCTGGCGGCCCTCGAGGACCCGGACGGCTTCGTCGACAAGGCTGCCGCCGAGGCCGCCCAGGCGCTTCCCGAGGACCTCCTCGCGCGGTGGGACGCCTCGCGCGGAGCGCTCGCCGAGGCGCTGCGCGGCGCGGACGGGAAGATGCCGTGGTTCGGCCCGCCGATGTCGCCGTCCTCCATGGCGACGGCGCGCTTCATGGAGACCTGGGCGCACGGGCTCGACGTCGTCGAGGCGCTCGCCGAGCACGGCCTGGGCACCGTCCCCGAGCCGACGGACCGGATCCGGCACGTCTGCCACCTCGGCATCCGCACCCGTGACTGGGTGTTCGGCAACCACGGCCTGGCGCGGCCGGCCGCGGAGTTCCGCCTCGACCTGGTCGCCCCGAGCGGCGGCGTGTGGTCGTGGGGGCCGGAGGAGGCGACCCAGAGCGTCACCGGGCCGGCGTACGACTTCGCGCGGCTGGTGACCCAGCGCATCCACCGGGCGGACACCGAGCTGGTCGCCGTCGGCGAGGACGCCGATCGGTGGCTCGACATCGCGCAGGCCTTCGCAGGCCCGCCCGGACCGGGGAGGGAGCGGCGATGATGAGGATCGGCAACTGCTCCGGCTTCTACGGCGACCGGCTGTCGGCGATGCGCGAGCAGCTCGAGGGCGGTGGTCTGGACTACCTCACCGGCGACTACCTCGCCGAGCTCACGATGCTGATCCTCGGCCGCGAGCAGCTCAAGGACGCCTCGCTGGGCTACGCCAAGACGTTCGTGCGGCAGGCCGAGGAGTGCCTTGGCCTCGCGCTCGAGAAGGGCGTCCGGATCGTCAGCAACGCCGGCGGCCTCAACCCCGCCGGTCTCGCCGAGGCGCTGCGCACGATCGCTCCGGAGGCCCGGGTCGCATATGTCGAGGGCGACCGCGTCGACGTCTCCGGTGCGCTGACCGCCAACGCCTACCTGGGCGGCTTCGGCATCGCCCGGGCACTGGCGGCCGGCGCCGACGTCGTCGTGACGGGCCGGGTCACCGACGCGTCCCTGGTCGTCGGCCCGGCGGTCGCCCACTTCGGTTGGGCCGCCGCCGACTGGGACCGGCTGGCCGGAGCGGTGGTCGCCGGGCACGTCCTGGAGTGCGGCACCCAGGCCACGGGAGGCAACTTCAGCGGTTTCACCCGCCTGGACACGAGTCGCCCGCTGGGCTTCCCCATCGCCGAGCTCGCCGAGGACGGCTCGTCGGTCATCACCAAGCACGACGGAACCGGCGGCGCCGTCACCGTCGACACGGTGACGGCGCAGCTGATGTACGAGATCCAGGGGGTCGGCTACCTCGGGCCCGACGTCACCACCGACCTCACCTCGATCACGCTCCGGCAGGAGGCGCCCGACCGCGTGGCCGTCAGCGGCGTCCGCGGGACGCCGCCGCCGGCGCGGCTCAAGGTGGCGGTCAACGAGCTCGGCGGCTTCCGCAACTCGGCGGAGTTCGTCCTGACCGGGCTCGACATCGACGAGAAGGCGGCCTGGCTCAAGGACCAGGTGGCGCCCGCGCTCGACGGGGTCGAGCACGTCTGGTCGCCCTACCGCGTGCCCGAGCCGGACTCGCCCACCGAGGAGGGGGCCGCCTGCCTCCTGCGGCTCACCGCGTGGGCGGCGACGCCCGAGCCGCTCGGCAAGCCGTTCACCGAGCCGCTCATCGCGCTCGCCCTGGCGTCGTACCCGGGCTTCCACGTCACCGCGCCGCCCGCCCGGCCGGCGCCCTACGGCGTCTACCGGGCCGAGTACGTCGACCGGTCGGCGGTCGCGCACACCGTCGTGCACGTCGACGGGACCCGCGAGGTCATCCCCGATCCGGGGATCTATGCGGAGCCCGAGCACCGCGACGGCCAGCGGCCCTCGCCCTACCCGGCGCCGCCCGACTCGCTCAACCGGCGGCTGCCGCTCGGGACGTTCGTGCACGCCCGCTCCGGCGACAAGGGCGGCGACGCCAACCTCGGCCTGTGGGTGGAGCGCGACGTGACGAGCGACAAGTACGACGCGCGGGTCACGTGGCTGACGAAGCTGATCACGCCCCGCAAGGTGCGCGAGCTGGTGCCCGAGGCCGCCGACCTCGAGGTCGAGGTCTACCCGCTGCCCAACCTCGGTGGCGTCAACGTGCTCATCCGGGGGCTGCTCGGCGCCGGCGTCGCCGAGGGTCGCCGCTTCGACCCGCAGGCCAAGGCGCTGGGCGAGTGGGTCCGCAGTCGTGTCGTCCACATCGAGAGAGACCTCCTATGACCGACCAGTCCGAGCTCGTCGACCTGGGCGCCGAGTTCGCCCGGCGCGAGGTCTTCCCCCACCTCCAGGAGTGGGAGGACGCCGGAGAGGTCCCGCGCTCCCTGCACGTGGCCGCGGCCCAGCAGGGCCTGCTCGGCATCGGCTTCGCGGAGGAGGTGGGCGGCGAGGGGGGCACGCTGGCCGACGTGGTCGCGGTCTCCGAGGGGATGCTCGGCGAGGGCGCCTCGTCGGGCCTGCTGTCCGCCCTGTTCACCCACGGCATCGCGCTGCCGCACATCGCCGCACACGGGTCGCCCGACCTGGTCGACCGCTATGTCCGGCCGACGCTGGCCGGCGAGCTGATCGGCTCCCTCGCGATCACCGAGCCCGGCGGCGGCTCCGACGTCGCGCACCTGACCACCCGCGCGGTCCGGGACGGCGACCACTTCGTCGTCAACGGGTCGAAGACATTCATCACCAGCGGCGTCCGGGCCGACTTCGTCACGGCGGCCGTGCGCACCGGCGGGCCCGGCGCCGGCGGCATCAGCCTGCTCGTCATCGACAAGGACACGCCCGGACTCACGGTCGACCGGTCGCTCGCGAAGATGGGCTGGCACTGCTCGGACACCGCCGAGCTCGGCTTCGCCGACGTCCGCGTCCCGGTCGACAACCTGGTCGGCGCCGAGAACGCCGGCTTCGGCTACATCGCCGAGGCGTTCGTCACCGAGCGGATCGCCCTCGCGGTGCACGGCTACGGCATCGCCGCCCGGTCGCTGGCACTCACCGCGGCCTACGCGCGTGAGCGGACGACGTTCGGCGAGCCGCTCATCGCGCGCCAGGTGGTGCGCCACGCGCTCGTGGAGATGCACCGGCTGGTCGAGACGGCCCGCGCCTACACGCACGTGGTCGTCGACCGCTACATCGCCGAGGGCACGACCGCCGGCACGATCGCCGCCGCCGCGCTGGCGAAGCAGACCGCCGTCGAGGCGTGCGACGCGGTCGTCGACAAGGCCGTCCAGCTGCACGGCGGCGCCGGCTACCTGCACGGGACCGAGGTGGAGCGGCACTACCGCGACGCCCGGATCCTGCCCATCGGAGGAGGAGCGACCGAAGTGATGACCGACCTGGCCGCCAAGCTGCTGGGCTACGACGATCCACCCCACGAAGACACTCGCACGCTCGCGTCTCCGCGGGGACCCCGACGATGACCGAGAGACGTGCCGCGATGCTGGAGAAGCTGGCGTCCCTGGAGGCCGAGCACGCGAAGGCCGTGGCCGGCGGCGGGGAGAAGTACGTCGCCCGGCACAAGGCGCGCGGCAAGCTGACCGCTCGGGAGCGGATCGAGCTGCTGGTCGACGAGGGGTCCGCCTTCCTCGAGCTGCAGCCGCTCATCGGGTGGGGCTCGGACTTCGCCGTCGGCGGGTCGATGGTGACCGGCATCGGTGTCGTCGAGGGCGTCGAGTGCCTCATCGTCGCCAACGACCCGACGGTCAAGGGCGGCTCGCTCAACCCCTACTCGCTCAAGAAGTCGTTCCGCGCCGCCGAGATCGCCGCCCGCAACGGCCTGCCGACCATCAACCTCACCGAGTCAGGCGGCGCCGACCTGCCGACCCAGAAGGACATCTTCATCCCTGGCGGCCAGGGCTTCCGTGACCTCACCCGCGCCTCGGCCCGGAAGCAGCCCACGATCTCGGTCGTCTTCGGCAACTCGACCGCCGGCGGCGCCTACGTCCCGGGCATGAGCGACTACGTGATCATGGTCAAGGAGCAGGCGAAGGTGTTCCTCGCCGGCCCGCCGCTGGTCAAGATGGCCACCGGCGAGGAGACCGACGACGAGTCCCTCGGCGGTGCCGAGATGCACTCGCGTGTCTCCGGGTCGTCGGACTTCCTCGCGGTCGACGAGCAGGACGCGATCCGGCTCGCTCGGCGGGTCGTGGCGCGTCTCCACTGGCGCAAGCAGGGGGTCTCGACGAGCTCGACCAGTGGTGGCTGGCCGACGTACGCCGAGCCCGACCTCGACCCCGACGGCCTGCTCGACCTGATCCCCACCGACCTCAAGGAGCCGTTCGACCCGCGCGAGGCGATCGCGCGGATCGTGGACGGGGTCTCGGTCGACAACGCGGTCGCGTTCGACGAGTTCAAGCCGCTCTACGGGCCGTCGCTGTGCGTCGGGTGGGCGCGGCTGCACGGCTTCGAGATCGGCATCCTCGCCAACGCCCGCGGCGTGCTGATGAGCGAGGAGGCGCAGAAGGCCGCGCAGTTCATCCAGCTGGCCAACCAGAAGGACACCCCGCTGCTGTTCCTGCACAACACGACCGGCTACATGGTCGGCGCCGAGTACGAGCAGGGCGGGATCATCAAGCACGGCGCGCAGATGATCAACGCGGTCTCCAACTCGAAGGTCCCGCACCTGACGGTGATCATGGGGGCGTCCTACGGCGCGGGGAACTACGGGATGAACGGTCGTGCCTACGACCCGCGCTTCCTCTTCACCTGGCCGTCGGCCAAGTCGGCCGTGATGGGACCGCAGCAGCTCGCCGGCGTCATGGAGATCGTCGCCCGGCAGTCCGCCGAGTCCAAGGGCGAGGTCTTCGACGCGGAGTCGTTCGCCGGCGTCAAGGCGATTGTCGAGGGGATGATCGAGGAGCAGTCGCTGCCCTACTTCCTCTCCGGCCTCGGCTACGACGACGGGGTCATCGACCCCCGCGACACCCGCACCGTCCTGGGCATCTGCCTGTCCGTCATCGCCAACCAGCCCATCCAGGGCGAGATGAACTTCGGGGTGTTCCGACTGTGACCACGATCAGCAGAGTCCTCGTCGCCAACCGCGGCGAGATCGCGTCGCGGGTGTTCCGGACCTGTCGGCGACTCGGCATCCCGACCGTCGCGGTGTTCTCCGACGCCGACGCCGACCTGCCCTACGTCGCCGAGGCGGACGTCGCCGTCCGGCTGCCGGGGAACACGCCGGCCGAGACCTACCTGCGGGGCGACCTGATCGTCGCCGCGGCGCAGCGGGCCGGCGCCGACGCCGTCCACCCGGGCTACGGCTTCTTGTCGGAGAACGCCTCGTTCGCCCGCGCGGCCATCGCGGCCGGGCTCACGTGGATCGGGCCGTCGCCCGAGTCGATCGAGGCCATGGGGTCGAAGATCGGCGCGAAGGAGATCATGAAGGCGGCCGGCGTACCCGTCCTCGAGGCTCCGGCCTCGCCGACCGAGGCCGACCTGCCGCTGCTGGTCAAGGCGTCCGCCGGTGGTGGCGGACGCGGGATGCGGGTCGTCCGCTCGCTGTCGGCGCTCGACGCCGAGATCGCGGCCGCGCGGGGCGAGGCGGAGTCGGCGTTCGGTGACGGCACCGTCTTCGTCGAGCCGTACGTCGAGCACGGCCGCCACGTCGAGGTGCAGCTGATGTCGACGACGGTCATCGGCGACCGTGACTGCTCGATCCAGCGCCGGCACCAGAAGGTCGTCGAGGAGGCGCCCGCGCCGGGTCTGCCGGACGAGGTGCGTAAGGCGATGCACGAGGCGGCCGGCAAGGCCGCCGAGGCGATCGACTACCGCGGCGCCGGCACCGTCGAGTTCCTCTACGACGAGGAGAAGCGGCGGTTCTGGTTCCTCGAGATGAACACCCGGCTCCAGGTCGAGCACCCGGTGACCGAGGAGGTCTTCGGGGTCGACCTGGTCGAGCTCCAGCTCCAGGAGGCGCGTTGCTCCTCCGGTGGTCTCGAGGCTCGCTGCGCTCGCACCTCGACCACCGGACATGCCATCGAGGTCCGTCTCTACGCCGAGGACCCGGCCGCCGACTACGCCCCGCAGACGGGCACCCTCAGCCGCTTCGAGATCCCCGAGGTCGAGGGGATCCGGGTCGAGGCCGGCTTCGCGACCGGCTCGACCGTCACGCCGTTCTACGACGCCATGCTGGCGAAGGTGATCGTGTCCGCGTCCTCCCGCGAGGAGGCCGCCCGACGGCTCGCCGCGTCGCTCCGCCGCGCCCGGATCCACGGCGTGCGCACCAACCGCGAGCAGCTCGTGGCGATCCTCGAGTCCGACGCGTTCCTGGCGGGGCAGGTGTCGACCGCGTTCCTCGCCGACGGGGGACCCCTCGGGACCGCCGTGACCCCGGGGGCTCGTGAGGCGGCAGACGGACCTCGGCGCTCACCGGAGGAACAAGGGGTCCGGACGGCGGCGGCCCTCGCCCTCGCCGAGCGCGCGAAGGCGGTGCGCCGGGTCCAGCAGCGCATCCCCGTCGGCTGGCGCAACGTCACGAGCCAGCCGCAGCGGATCGAGTTCACCGACGGCACCAGCGCCGAGTGGCAGGGCACCCGCGAGGGCTACGCGGTCGACGGCCTGACCGTCGTGTCGGCCGCGTCGGACCGTGTCGTGCTCGAGGTCGACGGGCTGCGGACGGCGTACGACGTGAGCGTCACCGGCGACCGCGTCGACGTCGACGGGCCGCTGGGCCACACCGCGCTCGAGCGGGTCCCGCGGTTCGTGGACCCCGCCGACCAGGTGGCGGAGGGCTCGCTGCTGGCGCCGATGCCCGGCAGCGTGGTGGCCGTCCACGTGGAGGTGGGCGCCAGCGTGAGCGAGGGGCAGCCGCTCCTCGTCATGGAGGCGATGAAGATGCAGCACACCATCGCGGCGCCGCGGTCCGGCACCGTCACGGAGCTGGCCGCGAGCGTCGGTCGGCAGGTCGAGGCGGGCGCCGTGCTCGCCGTGGTCGAGGAGCAGGGATGAGCGCCATCACGATGACACCGTTCAGCGAGCCGGAGGAGCGCGTCGCGCTGCGCGAGGCGGTCGCCAGGCTGGCCGGGAAGTACGGCCACGACTACATCGCCCGGCAGGCGGCGAGCGGCGAGAAGACGACCGAGCTGTGGCTGGAGATGGGCCGGCACGGGTTCCTCGGCGTCAATCTCCCCGAGGAGTACGGCGGCGGGGGCGGTGGCATGGCCGACCTGGCCGCCGTCCTCGAGGAGGCGGCGGCGGCCGGCGCGCCGCTGCTGATGATGGTCGTGAGCCCGGCCATCTGCGGCTCGATCATCGCCCGCTGCGGCACCGAGGACCAGAAGAGGCGGTGGCTGCCGAGCATCGCCGACGGCACCCTCCTCATGGCCTTCGGCATCACCGAGGCCGACGCCGGCTCGAACTCGCACCAGATCAGCACCACCGCGACCCGTGACGGCGACGAGTGGGTGCTCAACGGGCAGAAGACGTTCATCTCGGGCGTGGACGAGGCGCAGGCCGTCCTGGTCGTCAGCCGGACCCAGGACGCGAAGACCGGCAAGCTCAAGCCCGCGCTTTTCGTCGTCCCCACGGACGCCGCCGGCTTCTCGAAGCAGGTGATCCCGATGGCGTGGTCGGCGCCGGAGAAGCAGTTCACCCTCTTCCTCGACGACGTGCGGGTGCCGGCGGACGCCCTGGTCGGTGACGAGGATGGAGGCCTGTGGCAGCTCTTCGCCGGCCTCAACCCCGAACGGATCATGGGGGGCGCCCTCACCTGCGGCCAGGCGCGCTACGCGCTGGGTCGGGCGGTCGAGTACGCCAAGACCCGGACCGTCTGGAAGGAGCCGATCGGCGCGCACCAGGGCATCGCGCACCCGCTCGCCAAGGTCAAGATCGAGCTCGAGCAGGCCCGGCTCCTCTGGCAGAAGGCGGCCGCGCTCTACGACGCCGGCGACGACTTCGCGGCCGGCGAGTTCGCCAACATGGCCAAGTACGCCGGCGGCGAGGTCGCCTGCAACGCCACCGACGTGGCCGTCCAGACCCACGGCGGCAACGGGCTCACGGTGGAGTACGGCCTGGCGAACCAGCTGATCGCCGCCCGACTCGGCCGCATCGCACCGGTCAGCCGGGAGATGATCCTCAACTTCGTCGCGATGCACTCGCTAGGGCTGCCGAAGTCGTACTGACCGCGGCTTGACCATGGTCGAACACCTGTTCGACCATGGTGGCGTGATCATCCATGCCGACCTCGACTCGTTCTTCGCCTCGGTCGAGCAGCGCGACGACCCCCGGCTGCAGGGCCGGCCGGTGATCGTGGGAGGCGGCGTCGTGCTGGCGGCCAGCTATGAGGCGAAGGCCTTCGGCGTGCGCTCCGCGATGGGTGGTCGCGCCGCCATGGCCGCCTGTCCCGACGCCATCGTGGTCCCGCCGCGCTTCGAGGCCTACGTCGAGGCGAGCCGGCGGGTCTTCGACATCTTCCGCGACACCACCCCGCTGGTGGAGGGCATCTCCATCGACGAGGCCTTCCTCGACGTCGGCGGCCTGCGCCGGCTCGTCGGGCCGCCGGAGCAGATCGCGACGACGCTGCGCGCCCGGGTGCGCGAGGAGGTCGGGCTGCCGATCTCGGTCGGCATCGCCCGGACCAAGTACCTCGCCAAGGTGGCCAGCGCGGTCAGCAAGCCGGACGGTCTCCTGCTCGTGCCGCCGCACGGTGAGGAGCACTTCCTCCACCCGCTGCCGGTCGAGCGGCTCTGGGGCGTCGGTGACCTGACGGCCGCCAAGCTGCACGCCGAGGGGATCTACACGATCGGCCAGCTCGCCGACCGGCAGGAGGCGGAGCTGACCCTCGCGGTCGGCAAGGCGTCCGGACGGCACCTGCACGCCCTGGCCAACCTGCGCGACCCCCGGCCGGTCGAGGTCGGTCGCCGGCGCCGGTCGATCGGGTCGCAGAGCGCGTTCGGCCGCCAGAACCGGTCGTTCGAGCAGCTCGAGGCGTTGCTGGCCGCGCTGGTCGACCGGGTCACCAGGCGGCTCCGGGCGGGCGAGCGGATCGGGCGCACCTTCACGCTGCGGATGCGGTTCGACGACTACACCCGCGCCACCCGGTCGGCGACCATCCCGCGCTCGACCGGTGCCACGGCCACCTGGCTGACGACCGGACGGCGGCTGCTGCGGGAGGCCCGGCCGCTCATCGAGGAGCGCGGCCTCACGCTGCTCGGCATCACCATCTCGGGGCTGGTCGACGCCCGCACCGAGCAGCTCGAGCTCCCGTTGGGGCTCGAAAGGCTCGACCGGCGTACGGCGCCACAGGGTGGTCGCGAGCTCGACGGCGCGCTGGACGCCGTACGCGACAGGTTCGGCAAGCAGGCCGTCACCCGGGCGGTCCTGATCGGCCGCCACACCGGGCACGAGATGCCGACTCTGCCGGATCCGGGGCCGCCGCGCGGCTAGCCTTGCCCGCGTGGGCGTCGTGGCTGCGGTGGACCAGGCTCAGCGCCGGTTCCCTCCTGTCGCGTTCCCGCTCGGCGTCTTCTACAAGTTCTTCGACGACCAGGGCAACTACCTCGCGGCCATCGTCAGCTACTACGCCTTCATCGCGATCTTCCCGCTGATGCTGCTCGGCTCGTCGATCCTCGGCTTCTTCCTCGACGGCAACCCGGAGCTGCAGCACCAGCTGCTCAACTCGGCGCTGAGCCAGTTCCCGATCATCGGCGACCAGCTCGGCCGGCCCGGGTCGATCCAGGGCTCGACCGGCGGCGTCATCATCGGCTCGATCGCCGCGCTCTACGGCGCCCTCGGGCTCGGCCAGGCCATCCAGAACGCGCTCAACACCGCCTGGTCGGTGCCGCGCAACAGCCGCCCGAACCCGATCCTGCTCCGCCTGCGCAGCCTGTTGCTGCTCGCCACCGCCGGCGTCGCGGTGCTCACCCTGTCGGTCGTGTCCACCCTCGGCGCCAACACCCAGGTCTTCGGCGACGGGATGAACGCGACGCTGCGATGGCTGATCACGATCGTCACCGTGCTGCTCATCGGCACCATGCTCACGCTGCTCATGCGGCTCGCCACCGCGCGGGACCATCCGTTGCGGTCCGCCGCGCCGGGTGCCTTCACGCTCGCGGTCATGTGGCAGGTGCTGCAGTGGGGCGGCGCGATCTACGTGACCGGCGTGATCAACGAGGCGCAGGGCATGAACAAGACGTTCGCCACCGTCCTCGGCCTCGTCGCCTACATCTACATCGCCGCGGTCATGGGGGTGCTCGGCATCGAGGTCAACGTGGTGCTGGTCCGCCGGCTGTGGCCGCGCGCCCTGCTCACGCCGTTCACCGACGCGGTCGACCTGACCGATGCGGACCGTCGGGCCTACGCGTCGTACGCGCTGATGAACCGGCACAAGGGCTTCGAGACCGTGGCGGTCACCTTCGACGGCCGCGACGGCGACTCGCACGAGATCATCATGGACCCGAGCTGGGCCCGGAAGAGCCGGCGTACCCGGCGCCGCCCGGACCCCGACTCGGACACGGAGTCGCCCGAGGACAAGCCCGAGGACCAGCCCGAGCAGACGCCCGAGCAGACGCCCGAGCAGACCTCCGAGCAGACCTC
This sequence comes from Nocardioides sp. CER19, assembly GCF_029846275.1. Classification (GTDB taxonomy): domain Bacteria; phylum Actinomycetota; class Actinomycetes; order Propionibacteriales; family Nocardioidaceae; genus Nocardioides. The sequence continues at coordinate 156,844 of NZ_JARVWS010000001.1, read as the reverse complement.
CGAGGAGCAGGAGCCGGTCAGCCATCCGCACGACCGCCTCTGAGGCCGGTCAGCGCAGCGGGACGAACCGGTAGGCCCCGTGGGTGGTGATCGCGTCGCGGCCGTCGCCGCGCACCACGAGGGTCATCCGCCCGTCCACCGGCACCACCAGCCGGCCCGGGTCGCCGAGCTGCTCCAGCAGCGTCGCCGGCATCCGCGTTGCACCGGCGGAGACGAGGATGCGGTCGTACGGCGCCCCGGCCGGCAACCCGACGACCCCGGGGATGGCGGGCTCGATGCGCGCCCACGGGCGTCCGGCGGCCGCGACGTTGGCGGCACCCCAGCGGGCCAGCCTCGGCTCGAGCTCGACGCCGACGACCTCGCCGTCGGGACCCGTCAGGTGAGCGAGCAGGGCCGTCGTCCACCCCGAGCCGGCGCCCACGTCGAGCACCCGGTGGCCCGGGTGGACGTCGAGCAGCCGGAGCATCGCCGACACCGTCGACGGTTGCGAGTTGGTCTGGCCCTGGCCGATCGGGAGCGGGGCGTCCTCCGCGGCACGGTGCCGCTCGCTCGAGGGGAGGAACCCCGCGCGCGGGACGGCCGTGAAAGCCTCGTCGACCCGGTCCACGGTGCCACCCTAGTCACCGGAACGCCGGGTCAGATCGAGTCGATGATCGCCTGCCGACGCGCGGCGTACTCGCTCTCGGTGATGGCACCGGAGTCCTTCAGCGCCTGCAGCTCCGCGAGCCGCTCGGCAGCCGGACGCGGCTGGGCCGGCGCGGCGTCGGGGGCGGTGGCCTTCCGGTCACGCAGCGAGGAGGCGACGTACGCCGCGTTGAGGCCGTTCTCGTCGAGCATCGCGACCGCCGTCGCCGCGCCCTCGTCGAGGCCGGCGCTGCGGGCCATCGAGCGGGCCGCGCTCACCCGGTAGATGGTGGTGGCGACGCCGAGGATCAGGACCAGGACGAAGAGGGCGACGAACCACCCCGGGATGCCGAACCCGTCCGACCCGAAGCCGTCGGAGCCGAACCCGGTGGGGTCCTCCACGATGCAGTCGGGCTGCCCCGCGCAGAGGTCGCCGACGTCGTCGGCGGCCGCGAGACCGGGGACGGCCAGCAGCAACGTCGCCGCGACGGCGAGCACGCCGAGAAGTCGTTTCATGGCGTCACAGTAGGGGCGCTCCACGGTCCGCGTCAGTCGGATCAGGCGTCGTAGTGCACCAGCCGTGGCCACTGCTCCGCCCACGACCCGATCGGCCCGGCGCACAGCCGGACCGGCAGCCCCTGCTCCTCGCCGTCGACGTCGAGGTGGTTGTCGAGGCGCGCCATCACCCGGCAGCCGGTGAAGTACCTGTCCGCCTCGATGTCGCCGACGACCACGACCGGCGTCGCCGCCGCGGCGGGCGGTCCCCAGTTGCGCCAGCCGTTGTGGCCGCTGAAGACCGGTAGCCCGACGTCGTACCACTCGGCGGCGCCGGCCTCGCCGTAGTTCTGCGTGAAGACGACGGCCGTACGCCGCTGTTGCGGGCTGAGGCCGTCGACGACCGCGCGGATCTCGTCGGTGTAGGCGGGCCAGCCGATGGTCTCGCGCTGGTCCTCCCCGGCGTCGGCGTAGAAGGTGCCGGCCCAGGCGTGCGCCGGGAGCACGGGAAGGAAGATCGGCCAGGCCACCGCCGCCGAGAGCACCAGCACCACGCCGGCCGCGACGATCCCGCGACGACGCCAGCGCTCGGCGAGCACGACGCAGCCGGCGGCGAGCAGCGGCGGCACGGCGCCGGCGAGGTAGTAGCCCTTGCCGCCGACGACCAGGAACCAGGCCGCGAGGATCAGGAACGTCACCGCCACGGGGCGGACGGTCCGCCACTGCGGCCGGCGCAGCAGGGCGACCAGCCCGATCAGCCAGACCACCGCGATGAGCGGGCTGAACATGATGAGGGTCTCGGCGACGTAGCCGATCCGGCCGCCGACGCCGCCGTACTCGTCCCGGATGTCGGCGGCGAGCGCGAAGACCGGCCAGTCGTGGCGCGCCTGCCAGACCAGGTTGGGCACCCACATCGCGGTGGCGAGGAGCGCGGCGAGCCACGGCCACGGCGTGCGCAGCGCGGGGCGGGACTCGCGGAGGACGGCGAGCGCGACCAGCATCGCGACGAGCAGGAACGCCACCGCCTGCTTGTTGTTGAGGCCGACGCCGGCGACCAATCCCGCCGCGAGCCACAGCCAGCGGGCGCGGCGCGCGTCGGCTCGGAGCGCGGCCGTGACCAGCGCCAGCACCGAGGTCCAGGCGAGCATGTCGAAGGTCGCCGTGGAGAGCAGGTGGCCGAGGGCGAGCACGATCACCGACGCCGCGCACACGACCGCGGCCAGCAGCTGGGCGGCGGTGCTTCCGCCCAGCGTCCGCGCGAACCAGGCGGTCAGCAGCGTCACCGCCACGGAGGCGAGCACGCTCGGCAGCCGCAGTGTCAGCACGCTGTGCGGCGCCACGAGGTCGGCCAGCCGCGCGAGGGCGGCGGTGAGGGCCGGCTGGTCGGGGTAGCCCCAGGCAAGCCGCTGGCCCGCGGAGGTGAAGTAGAGCTCGTCGCGATGGGGGCCGTAGCGCGGCGCGAGCACGAGCAGCGCGACCGCCTGCACGGCCACGACCAGGAGGACCCCGCGAGCGACTCCGGCGGCGGCGCGGTCAGCGACGTCGCTGCCGGTGCTGCCGCGGGCGGCGAGGGTCACGTTCGGATGCTAGTGGCGTCCAGCCTCGGAGCGCCTCACCCATTCGCGGTTGCCGGCCCGCCGCCGGTCGAACCAGGCGCTGAACGACGTCACCGGCCCCAGCAGGAAACCGAGGAGCAGGTAGCAGACGCCCTGCCAGATCACCTCGCCGCGCGTGGTGACGCCGTTGGAGCCGATCCACCGGCCGCGGTCGGGGAACTCGACGCCGTGGTCGACGCACCAGCCCGTGAAGAGCAGGGAGACGAGGCCGAACATCATCATGGCGACGGCCAGGACCCACACCACCATCCGCACTCGGCTCACCCGCCATCTCCTTCCGGTCGCACGGCGCCGATGCACGGTATCCGCTCGATGCGCCGGCCGTACGGCGAGTGCCGGGATCGCACCCGAGCGATTCCGGCAGGATGGCGGGCATGCCTGATTCCGCTGAGCTGGTCCACTACGCGGTCGCCGACGGCGTCGCCACCCTCACCCTCGACTCCCCGCACAACCGCAACGCGCTCTCGCGGCAGCTCGTGAGCGAGCTGTTCGAGCGGCTCGAGCGGGCCGCCGGGGACGACGAGGCGAAGGTGGTGCTGCTGACCTCGTCGGGTCGGGTCTTCTGCTCCGGGGCCGACCTGTCGGAGGCGGCCAGCGGTGCCGCGGAGGACGGACCCCGCGCCATCGTCGGGCTCCAGCGCGCGATCGTCGCGCACCCGAAGCCGGTCGTCGTCGCCTTGGCGGGTCCGGTCCGCGCCGGCGGGATCGGCGTCGTCGCCGCCGCCGACATCGTCGTCGCGGCCGAGGAGGCCGACTTCGCGCTCACCGAGGTCAAGCTCGGACTGACGCCGGCGGCCATCTCGCTGACGGTGCTGCCTCGGCTGAGCAGCCGGGCGGCGGCGTACGCCTGTCTGACGGGGGAGAAGTTCGGTGCGGCGGCGGCCGCCGGGTACGGGCTGGTGACCACGGTCGCCGCGGCCGACGCGCTCGACGACGAGGTCGCCCGGGTCTGCGCGTCCCTCGTGAGCGGCGCCCCGCAGGGTCTGCGTGAGACGAAGGCGCTGCTCGCCCGGCCGCTGCTGGCCAACATCGACGCCGGCGCCGACGACATGGCCACGCTCAGCGCCCGGCTGTTCGCCTCCGACGAGGCCCGGGAGGCGATGCTGGCGTTCCTGTCGCGGAAGTGATCGGGTCGTGAGTGGGAGTGCGCGGTAGCTCCCGCGCACGACCACTCACGACCACCCACGACCAGCGGGCAACCTTTCGGGCCGATCACCGAGTCGTGGGGGACATGACAGTCATGGGGGTCTCGGACGTGCCGGACGTGCCGGGCGCGCCACGCGTGCGGGACGAGGGCGTCGAGTTCGACGCGTTCGTCGCCGCCCGCTCCAGCACGCTGCTCCGGACGGCCTACCTGCTCACCCGTGACCACGCCCTCGCCGAGGACCTCCTCCAGACGGCGCTGACCAAGGCGTGGTTCGCGTGGTCGCGGATCGAGACGGCACCGGAGGCCTACGTCCGCAAGGTGCTCGTCAACACCTACGCCACCTGGTGGCGGCGGAGGTGGAACGGCGAGCGAGCCAGCTCCGACCTTCCCGACCCGGGGATCGCGTCGTCGGCGGACGCGTCCGACGCCAGCCACGACCTGTGGCAGGCGATGGAGCGGCTGCCCCGGCGCCAGCGCGCCGTCGTCGTGCTGCGCTACTTCGAGGACCTCTCCGAGTCGGAGACCGCCGCCGTGCTCGGCTGCGCCGTCGGCACCGTCAAGAGCCAGGCCAGCAAGGCGCTCGCCAAGCTCCGCATCGACCCCGCCCTCGCGACCTCCGAGGAGCTCTCGTGAACACCCTCGACGACCTCCGCTCGACCCTCGCCGTCCACGCACCGGGCGAGGATGCCGCGCTGCTCGACCGTGCGTCCGCCGTCCGCTCCCGCGTCCGAGTCGTACGTCGGCGCCGCCGGGCCTCCGCCGTCGTCGGCGCGGTGGCGGCGGTGGCGCTCGTGGCAGCCGGGATCGTGCTGCCGCGGCTGGTCACCGACCGCGGCGACTCCGACCTGGCCGCGGCCACGACCGTGATCGTCGACGGGTTCGAGTACCGCCTCGTGAGGGTCGTGCAGACGAAGCCGGGGCAGAAGAGTCTCGACGTCGACGTCCCCCGCAAGGACTCCGACCAAGCCATCGCCCTGCTGGCCGAGGGCCTCGGTGACGGCAGGGCCACGCTGCAGAACGCCTATGACGACTCGGAAGGGGACTCCTGGAAGGGGAAGCCAGGCGACCGCATCGTCAAGGACGGAGCGAACCCGGCGATCCCCATGCCGGTCTACTTCGACGATGCCTCCCCGGACCTGCGCTTCCGCCTCGAGGTCGAGGCCGGCACGGCCCGCACCCAGGTCGGTGTCGCGTTCTACGAGCGCACCGGCCGCATGCCGAAAGGTCTCGTGGCACCGGGGGGCAAGACGGTCTTCCGTCAGCAGGTCGGCTCCCGACGACTCCTGGGCGGAGCCTTCGCGGAGCCGGGTGAGGCGGAGGTGACCTTCGGCTTCACGGGCCGGATCGACCAGACGACCCTGGAGGGGCTCTGCACCCTGAGCACCGGCGGTAGCCCCGACGGACCGCCGTGGGTCAACTTGGCGATCGACGGCAGCGGTCCCCTGTCCTGGGGTGGGTGCCGCGGGCCCGCCGAGGACGCCGGTTCGGGAAGCACGCGCTGGGACGACCCGCGCGGTGGCCGGCACACGGTCCGCGTCTGGGTCAGCGAGACGGCCGGCGGTGCGCCGCACGCCTACCCGGGCATGACGCTGGGCGGCGCCGTCTATGACGACAGTGCGGCGGTCATCGTCAACGGCGCCCGCGTCGACCCGGTCATCGAGTTCGACGGTCGGGTCTGGGAGCTCGACCGCACCGAGATCGTCCGGTCACGCCCGGGCCGGCACTCGCTGACCTTCTCGTCCAGCGCCGACGTCCCCGTCCTCCTCGGCTACGCCACCGATCACGTCACGAGGCTCGACGCCACGATCGACGGCGCCGTCAGCAGCACCGACGGGGGCTTCACCAACGGAGGTGGCCGGGAAGCAGGGGGTGTCGTCTCTGTGAGCACGCTCCTGCTGCCGGTCGGCGGCACCTACACGCTCACGTGGCCCCGGAGGGACGTCGGTGCAGGCGTGGCGATCCTGGTGTACCGCCCCCGGGACTGACGGCGGGCAGGGTCAACACACGAGAGGATCTGCGCCCGGAGCATGGCAAAGGGTAGGCTTTTCGACTTGCTGCCCTCGGATGGAGCGGGTGGCTGGGACACAGATGAGCCTCGAGGGGAACGCGGGTTGAGCGAGGAGCTTGTCGAGCAGGAGATCGCGCGCGAGCAGGCGTTCGTAGACCAGGTCTACGTACAGCTCGAGAAGTCGGCGAAGTCGGCTCAGGCGCTGGCCACGGAGGGGCACGCGCGCGGTGGCCTCGGCCACGAGGGTGGTCTGGTCGAGCGCGACGCGATGGTCTTCCAGGCCGCGCGCCGCATCGCCCAGCTGGACGCGGCGCACGAGGGGCTGGTCTTCGGCCGCCTCGACCTGCGCGCGGAGGTCGACGGCGAGCCGCGCTACATCGGCCGGATCGGCCTGCGTGACGAGAACCGCGACTCGCTGCTGATCGACTGGCGTGCGCCGGCGGCGGCGGTGTTCTACCAGGCCACGGCGGCGGAGCCGCAGAACGTCGTACGACGCCGGGTGCTCCGCTCCCGCGGGCGCGACGTGCTCGGTGTCGAGGACGAGCTCCTGGACGCCGAGGCGCAGACCGAGCTGCCGATCGTCGGCGAGGGCGCGCTCATGGCGCAGCTGAGCCGCGCGCGGGACCGGCAGATGCACTCGATCGTCGCGACCATCCAGGCGGAGCAGGACAAGGCGATCCGCGCGCCGGGCAAGGGCGTGGTGTCGATCTCCGGCGGCCCGGGTGTCGGCAAGACCGTCGTCGCCCTGCACCGGGCGGCGTACCTGCTCTACACCGACCGCCGCCGCTACGAGGCCGGCGGCGTGCTGATCGTCGGCCCGTCCGGCGTGTTCATGACCTACATCTCGCGCGTGCTGCCGAGCCTCGGCGAGACCGCCGTCGCGCTGCGCAGCCTCGGCGAGGTCGTCGACGGCGTGCGGGCGACCCGCCACGACGAGCCGGCGGTCGCCGCGGTGAAGGGGTCGGCCTCCATGGCCGAGGTGCTGCGTCGGGCCGCCCGTCAGCAGGCGCCCGGCAGCCCCAGCGAGTTCCGGATCTTCTACCGCGACGACGTGCTCACCCTCGACCGTGGACGGCTCGGCACGATCCGCCGCCAGCTGATGAGCCAGGGCCGGCGCAACAAGCAGCTGCCGCGGGTGGCCAACACGTTGCTCGACGCGCTGTGGCGCCAGGTGCGCGGCGAGCGCGGCCGGGAGCGCGGCAAGGAGGCGTTCGAGGACGAGATGCTGGGCGACCAGCGGTTCCTCGACTTCGCTGGGACCTGGTGGCCGGCGCTCGACGCGCAGACCGTGCTCGGCTGGCTGCGCGACCCCGAGTTCCTGGCTCGCGTCGGCGACGGCGTCGTCTCGTCCGAGGACCAGGCGCTGCTCCTCAAGTCGTGGTCGTCGCACCCCGGTGACCTGTCCATCCAGGACGTCCCGCTGCTCGACGAGCTGCGCTACGCGCTCGGCGACATGCCCGAGACGCCGACGGACGAGCGCGACGTCGACCCGGAGCTCGGGATCAACGTCCAGGAGCTGATGACGGCCGCCGACCGCGAGTTCGCCGGGGGCCCGGGCTGGCGTCCGCCGACCAATCGGATCGAGGACGACCCGTTCGCCCACGTCCTCATCGACGAGGCTCAGGACCTGACCCCGATGCAGTGGCGCATGGTCGGCCGCCGCGGCCGTACGGCGTCGTGGACGATCGTCGGCGACCCGGCCCAGTCCTCCTGGCCGGTGCCGGCGGAGGCGGCGGCCGCTCGCGCCGAGGCACTCGAGGGCAAGCAGGTCCACGAGTTCCACCTCGGCACGAACTACCGCAACAGCGCCGAGATCTACGACTTCGCTGCCGCGTACGCCGAGCGGGTCGGCCTCGACGCCGACCTGCCGACGGCGGTGCGGTCGACGGGCGTGGAGCCGGTCGTGCTCGGCCTCCCCGGTGAACCCGTGCCCGACCTCGAGGCCGCCACCCGTGCCGAGGTCGCCCGTCTCGCCGGGGAGGTCGCCGGCACCGTCGGCATCGTCGTGCCCGTCGCCCGCCGCTCCGAGGTCAACTCGTGGCTCGCGTCCTGGCCGGAGCTGGCCGAGGACGCCCCGTCCGCCCGGGCGTCGGCCGCCGACGCCGGCACGACCCCGTCCGGCGAGGACCGGGTCGTCGTGCTCACGGGCCTCGACACCAAGGGCCTCGAGTTCGACGGCATCGTCGTCGTGCGCCCGCAGGAGATCGAGGACGAGTCGCCGACCGGCCGCGCGACGCTCTACGTCGTCCTGACCCGCGCCACCCAGCTGCTCACCACGATCAGCTGAGCTACGTCATGCGGGCGGAGCCACCGGTTGCCCCGTCCGCGTGACGTCGGGCCCCGTCCGGCCGAGCCCGGCGACGGCCACGAGCACGAGCACCACGCCGACGATGGCGACGAGCCCGATCCGCTCGTCGAGGACGACCCCGGCGACCAGCGCGGCCGTCACGGGCTCGAGCAGGCTGGCGAGCGTCGCGGTGTGCGCCGGCACGCTGCGCAGGCCGGCGTACAGCAGCAGGTAGGCGCCGGCCATCGTGGCGACCCCCAGGTAGAGCAGCCACCCGGTCACGACCGGACCGTCCGGGAGGCGCCGGCCGCCGACGAGCAGCAGCGGGCTGAGCACGACCGCCCCGCAGAGGGTCGCTCCGGTGGCGAGGGCGGTGGGCCGCGCGCCCATCGCGATGCGGCGGCCGACGGCGGTCGTGACGGCATACGTCGTCCCCGAGGCGAGCGCGAGCAGCACCCCGCGCACCGGGTGCGGGCCGATCGCGCCGCCCGGGCGCGAGACGAGCAGCAGGCCAGTCAGCGCGGTGACGAGGACGAGCAGCTCGCCGGGCGACGGCAGTGCCCGACGGCGTACGGCGGCGTGGACCGCGAGCAGCACGGGCGCGACGCCCAGGCTGACCACCGTCGCGACCGCCACCCCGGCCTGCGTGACGGCGACGAAGTAGAGCGCCTGGTAGGCGCCGGTGGTGGCGCCGATCAGCGGCGTGCCGAGCGGGTGCCGGCGCAGCACCCCGCCGAGGTCGCGCAGGCCGCCGGGCAGGAGGGCGAGCAGTGCGAGCATGACGGTGCCGCCGATGAGCATCCGCTCGGCGCTCAGCACCAGCGGGGACAGCGGCTGGTCGCGGCGGATGAGCTGGACGGCGAGGCCGCCGGTGCCCCACAGGACACCGGCGAGAGCGACCTGCAGCAGGCCGCGACGATAGGGGGACATCAGGGAGCTCCTGGGATCGAGGCGGGAGGGACTCGTCTCGGAGCGCGCGGAACATCCGCCCGGGAAGGACGGGGTGATCGGGGCTCCGGCTCAGGCGGCCGGAGGCGGAAGGATGCCCAGGAACTTCGTCACCCAGGGGATTGTGCCAGGAAGCGGCCCGGTGACGCACGCGTCACACGGACGGAGCCACTCGCTCGCTCTGTCCGTGTGACGTCGTGGCGCCGGCACGCTACGGCTCAGGTCGGGTCTCCCGCGGCCGATCACGAACACGCGGTGCCCTGTCCGGTCCGGTCCGATCCGGGTTAACGTTTCGCCGCCCCCTCTCCACTCGGAACGGAACTCGATGCGGCCGCTGCGAACGCTCCTCGGTGCCGCGCTGGCACTCGTCGTCGCGGGCACCCTGGCGTCGCCCGCGAGCGCGGGTCGGCCGCTGCACGGTCGCCAGGTCGGTCCCGCCTCGGACCGGCTGGTGTGGTCGACGGCCGGCTCCTACGTGCTCGGTGACTCCATCTCCGCCTTCGGGTCGGAGGACCTGCTGAGACGACGGCCGCGGTGGACGATCAACGCCCTGCACGGCCGTCCGGTCACCGCGCTGCCGGGCCTCGTGAAGAACCTGCGCGCCGTCGACCAGCATCCCTTCCGGGTCGTCATCGAGCTCGGGTCCAACCAGGTGCCCGGGTGGACGAAGGCCGACTACGTGGCGGCGATCGACCAGCTGCCGCGCGGGACGCGAGTGCTGCTCGTGACGCCCTACAAGGCGGCCGGGGGCCGCTGGTCGCGGCGCGGCGTGGAGACCGTCGGGCGCTACGCCCGCTGGATGCAGCAGATCGCGCGGACGCGACCGCACACCTGCGTCGTCCCGTGGCGGGCCACCGCGTCGGCCCACCCGGAGTGGCTGCGCGACGGGCTGCACCCCAAGGCGGACGCCTACGGCCAGTGGGCCGACCTCATCCTCGCCACCGACAGCGCCTGCCGCTGAGCCGGCCGGCGTCCACCCCGCCGTCTCGCCTCAAAACCGGTGGCGACCGGCGACTACGCTGCCGCTCATGACCACGCACACGAACGCCCGGGACGCCATCGCCGCGATCCAGGGGCACGAGGCGTGGGCGCTCATCCGGCGCTCGACCCGGGTCGGCGGCAAGGACACGATCGGCGCCCTCGGCGGCCGCCGCTGGGTGGCGGAGTCGCTGCTCGACGTACCGCTCGAGACGGGTGCGCCCGAGCCCGGGCACACCGTCGACCGCCTGCTCGCGGTGCCGTTCCGGCAGGTCGCCGAGCGCGGGTTCGCGGCGCACGACGACGGGACGCCGCTGGTCGTGGTCGACGTCGAGACCGAGATCGAGCTGACCGTCGCCGACGTGATCGAGGCGTTGCCGGACGGCGACATCGACTTCGACGACCGCGGCGGCTTCGAGACCTCCGACGCCGACTACGAGAAGGTCGTCGAGGCGATCATCCGCGACGAGATCGGTCAGGGCGAGGGTGCCAACCTGGTCATCGGCCGGCACTACCGGGCCGTCGTCGCCGACTGGAGCGCCGACAAGGCGCTCACCGTCTACCGCCGGCTCCTCGAGCGCGAGCGCGGGGCCTACTGGACCTTCCTGTTCTTCACCGGTGACCGCTACCTCGTCGGTGCCTCACCGGAGCGGCACGTCTCGATCGCGGGCGGTGACGTCCGGATGAACCCCATCTCGGGCACGTTCCGACTCCCGCAGGTGGCAGGGGAGACCCCGGAGGCCGTCGCGGCCGAGCTCAAGCCCGCGCTCCTCGACTTCCTCAAGGACGAGAAGGAGATCTACGAGCTCTACATGGTCGTGGACGAGGAGCTGAAGATGATGTGCGACATCTGCTCCGAGGGCGGCCAGGTGCTCGGCCCGTTCCTCAAGCCGATGTCACGGCTCATCCACACCGAGTACCTCCTCGCCGGCCACACCGACCGCGACCCGCGCGAGGTCCTGCGCGACACCATGTACGCCGCCACGGTCACCGGCTCGCCGGTCGAGAACTCCTGCCGGCTGATCAAGCACTACGAGCCGGAGGGCCGGGGCTACTACGGCGCCGCGCTCGCGATCCTCGGGCGGGACCCGTCCGGCGCGGCCGTCCTCGACAGCCCGATCGTCATCCGTACCGCCGACGTGACGCCCGCCGGCGAGCTGAAGGTGAGCGCCGGCGCCACCCTGGTGCGCGACTCCGACCCGGCGTACGAGGTCGCCGAGACCCACGCGAAGGCCGGCGGCATCCTGGCCGCCTTCGGTCTCGTCCCGCCGGCCCCGGTCCCGTCGGGGCTCGGTGTCCCGGAGCTGGTCGCCGACGAGGACGTGCTGCTCGAGCTCAACAAGCGCAACCGCCGGCTGTCGTCGTTCTGGCTGACCGACCAGGCCGGGGCCGCGCCCGACCCGCGGCTGGCGGGGAGGTCGGTCGTCATCCTCGACGGCGCCGACGACTTCGTCCGGATGCTGCGCCACATCCTCGGTGTCTTCGGCATGACGTCGACGGTCGTGCGGCACGAGGACTACGTCGACGGCTGCCTCGACGGCTACGACCTGGTCATCGTCGGCCCTGGACCGGGCGACCCGCGGGACGACGCCGACCCGAAGATGGCCAACCTGCGCGCGGCGGTGGCCTCGCTGCTCGTCGCCGGGCGGCCGTTCCTCGCCGTCTGCCTCGGGCACCAGGCGCTGTGCCACCAGCTCGGCATCGGGCTGCACTACAAGGACATCGTCTTCCAAGGCACGCAGTCGGCGGTCCCGCTCTCCCTGCGCGGGCAGGGCCGGACCGAGCGGGTGGGGTTCTACAACACGTTCGTCGGCCGGGCCGACCGGGAGCTCCCGACGGGCGTGACGGTCGACGCCGACCCCGCGTCGGGCGACATCCACGCGATCCACGGCCCGCACTTCGAGGGGATCCAGTTCCACGCCGAGTCGATCCTCACCGAGCGCGGCTACGACCTGCTCCACGAGCTCGCCGCGCGCCTGCTGCTGGACTGAGCATGGCCGCGCGGGTGGTGGTCGTCGATCACCACGACTCCTACACGTGGAACCTCGTCCACCTCGTCGCCGCGGTCACCGGTGTCCTGCCCGACCTGGTCGAGCACGACGAGGCGTCGTGGGTGGACCTGGCCGGCTACTCGCACGTCGTGCTCTCACCGGGTCCCGGTCACCCGGCGTCGGCACGCGACTTCGCCCTCGGGCGCGAGGTGCTGCTCGCCGCCGACCGGCCGGTGCTCGGCGTCTGCCTGGGGATGCAGGGGCTCGTGACGGCGTACGGCGGCGTGGTGGACCGGGTCGCTCCGGCCCACGGTGACGTGGCCGCCGTGACCCACGACGGCCGGGGCGTGTTCGCCGGTCTGCCGTCGCCGTTCGCGGCCGTGCGCTACCACTCGCTGGCGGCCGTGGCACTGCCCGACTGCCTCGAGGCGACGGCATGGGCGCCGGACGGCGTCGTCATGGGCGTACGCCACCGGACCCTGCCGCTCGAGGGCGTGCAGTTCCACCCGGAGTCGGTGCTGTCGGAGCACGGGGCGGCGATCGTCAGGAACTTCCTGTCGTGATCGAGGAGCTCTTCACCGAGGTGGCGCGCGAGCACCCGCGCTGCGTCTGGCTCGACGGCGGCGGTGGACGGGAGTGGTCCGGACGGCGCTCGCTGCTCGGGTGGCTCGAGCCGTCGGACGTGTCGCTGACCTACTCCGCCACCCGGGGCGAGGTGCTCCGTCATGCGGAGGGGCGGTCCGAGGTCGTCGGCGACGACATCTGGACGGTCCTCGAGCGGGAGGTCGCCACGGGGGGTCAGTGGTTCGGCTACCTCGGCTACGCCTGCCGCGCCGACCTGCCCGCCGCGCCGTCCGCCGAACTCCCCGACGCCGTCTGGATGCGGCCGAGCCGCGTGCGGATGGTGGAGCACGAGGGTCTCGATACGCCCTCGCTCGTTCCTCGCGAGGGCTACTCGACCAGCGAGGGTCGGTGGGCGAGCGCCAGCGAGGGTCGGTGGTCGAGGAGGGCGAGCGCCAGCGAGCCCGTATCGAGACCACCCCACGCCTACCGCTCCGCCTTCGCGGCCGTCCAGGAGGCGCTGCACGCGGGCGACACCTACGAGGCCAACCTGACCTACCGGCTGACGGCCGACGCGGACCGCGACCCGGCGGAGACCTACCTGCGGCTGCGACGGACGAACCCGGCGCCGTATGCGGGATTCCTGCAGCACGACGTGCTCGGTGCCGGTGCGTGGCTGCTGAGCTCGAGCCCGGAGCGCTACGCGCTGGTCGACGCGGACGGCGGGATCGAGACGCGGCCGATCAAGGGCACCACCCCACGGGCCGACGACCCCGACGAGGACGCGGAGAACGCGCGGCGGCTGGCGGAGGACCCGAAGTTCCGCAGCGAGAACCTGATGATCGTCGACCTGCTCCGCAACGACCTGTCGATGGTGTGCGAGCCGGGCACCGTCACGGTGCCTGACCTGATGCGGGTCGAGTCCTACGCGAGCGTCCACCAGCTCGTGAGCACCGTCCGGGGCCGGCTGCGGACCGACGTCGGCACCGTCCGCGCCCTCCGCGCGCTGTTCCCCGCGGGCTCGATGACGGGCGCGCCCAAGCTGCGGACGATGGAGCTCGTCGACCGGGTCGAGACGACGCCGAGGGGCGCGTACGCCGGCGCGTTCGGTTGGATCTCCGCCGACGGCCCGGCCGATCTCGGCGTCGTGATCCGCACGCTCACCAGCCCCGACGGCCGGCACTGGACGCTCGGCACCGGCGGCGGGATCACGGTCCGCAGCGACGTGGACGAGGAGTACGCCGAGAGCCGGTGGAAGGCGGAGCGACTGCTCGCCGCGCTCGGCGTGGACAGTGACCGCGACGACGGCATGGCAGGCTGACCGCATGGGAATCTCACTGCGCAACGTCGTGCTGGACACCACCGACGTCCCGCGCCTCGCGGCGTTCTACCAGGGCCTGCTGGGATGGCAGTTCTCCGACGGGGACGACCCTGACGATCCCACCTGGCGCACCCTCGTCGGTCCCGGCGGTCAGCGGATCGCCTTCCAGCAGGCCGATGCCGTCGCGCCGACGACGTGGCCCGACACCGACGTGCCGCAGCAGCTGCACCTCGACTTCAAGGTCGACAGCGTCGAGGAGCTGGAGGAGCAGCACGCCCGGGTGCTCGGGCTCGGCGCCGCCGTACGGCTGGAGCGGATGGACGATCCGGAGGAGCCCCTGCGTGTCTACACGGATCCGGCGGGACATACCTTCTGTCTGTTCGCATGGCCGGCGGGCTGATCGTTCACCGATGATTCGCACGGCCCGCGACGGTGCAGCGACAGGAGAGGACTAACGTGGACGACATGGCTCAGCCGCACGTGATCGTGCTGTTCGGAGCGACCGGCGACCTGGCGCGCCGGAAGCTGTTGCCCGGCCTGCTCCGCCTCTACGAGGCCGGGCTGCTCAAGGACTCGATGATCGTCGGTACGTCGCTCGAGGAGATCGACACCGAGGGCTTCGTGAAGATCGCGCGGGATGCGTGCGAGGAGTTCGGCAAGGGCGTCGTGACCGACCAGCGCTGGGCGCCGTTCGCGGCGATGCTCTCCTACGTGCCGACGTCGCAGGGCGCGCACGCGCTGGCCGACCTGGTCGAGGAGGCCGAGCGCAGGCTCGGCGGCCCGGCGCAGCGGCTGCACTACCTCTCGGTACCGCCGAAGGCGGCGCTCGACGTCATCCACGAGCTCGACGAGGCAGGCCTGGTCGAGCGGGCGCGGATCATCATGGAGAAGCCGTTCGGCACCGACCTCGCCTCCGCGAAGGTGCTCAACGCGGCCGTCCACCAGGTCTTCGACGAGGACCAGATCTTCCGGATCGACCACTTCCTCGGCAAGGAGGCGGCCCAGAACATCCTCGCGTTCCGGTTCGCCAACGGTCTGTTCGAGCCGATCTGGAACCGCAACTTCATCGACCACGTCCAGATCGACGTGCCCGAGACGCTCGGCCTCGAGGGCCGCACCGCGTTCTACGAGAGCACCGGCGCCTACCGTGACATGGTCGTCACCCACCTGATGCAGGTGCTGGCGTTCATGGCGATGGAGCCGCCGACCTCGCTGGCACCCGGGCCGATCGGCGACGAGAAGAACAAGGTGTTCCGGTCGATCCGCCCGATCGACCCGGCCAACGTCGTGCGCGGCCAGTACACCGGCTACCGCGGCAAGAACGAGGTCGCCGACGACTCCGACACCGAGACGTTCATCGCGCTCAAGGTCATCATCGACAACTGGCGCTGGGCGGGTGTGCCGTTCTTCCTGCGCACCGGCAAGAAGATGGCCGAGGGGGCGCGGATCATCTCGATCGCTTTCAAGGAGCCGCCGCTGACCATGTTCCCGGCCGGTTCCAACGCGGGCACCCAGGGCCCCGACCACCTCACCTTCGACCTGGCCGACCAGTCGAAGATGTCGTTGTCGTTCTACGGCAAGCGCCCCGGCCCCGGCATGAAGCTCGAGAAGCTGTCGATGCAGTTCGCCACGCAGGAGACCACGTCGGCGGTGGGCGTCCTCGAGGCCTACGAGCGGCTGATCCACGACGCCATGCGGGGCGACCACACCCTCTTCACCACCGCCGAGGGCATCGAGACGCTCTGGGAGATCTCCCAGCCGCTGCTCGACGCACCGCCGCCGGTCCGGCTCTACGCCCCGGGCTCGTGGGGCCCCAACGCCATCCACCAGCTCATCGCGCCGCACGCCTGGCGGTTGCCGTTCGAGCGGTCGTGGCGCGAGACGGGCACGAGCAGCAGGTCCTGAGTCGTCAGGACGCGTCGGCGCGCGCCGCGGAGAGCTGCCGGAGGAGCACGGCGGTCGCCTTCTGCACCTTCGGGCCGTCGTACGGCTTGAGGGCGAGGGCGTTGACGGTCTGGATCAGCTTGCCGTTCTGCAGGAACGCCGAGACGGCGTACGCCGACCCGGAGTCGTTGACGACCATGCGGGCGTCGTCGGCGCCCGGCACCGTCGGACGGCTGACCGTGCCGGCCGGGACCTGCATGGTCGACCACGCGGCCTCGAGGCCCTGGTCGAACCAGAGGTAGGACAGCTCGAACGTGGGGCCGCCCTTCTTCACCGGGACCAGGGCGCAGCGCGGGTTGTCAGCGGTGCCGGTCTCCTTCTCGAGCTGAGCGCCGAGCGCCTGCGAGACCGGCGCGACGTCGACTCCCGCGCAGGGGTTGAACGACGGCTCGCTCGGCGTGGCCGAGGGCGATCCCGTCGCGGCGTGCGGCGACGACGTGGCGTCGTCGGACGAGCAGCCGGTGAGCAGGCCGGTCGAGGACAGCAGAGTCAGGCCGCCCACCAGCAGGGCGGTCAGACGGTTGTTCACCGGTGGGGTGCCTCCTTCGGCATGGCGTGGGCAGCGCCGGGAATGCGGAGCACCAGGCGGGCGCCGCCCTCGGGTGTCTGGTCGGCGGCGACGGTGCCGCCGTGCCGCTCCGCAGTCTGCCTGACGATCGCGAGACCGAGGCCGGAGCCCGGCATCGCGCGCGACTCGGCGGCGCGGTAGAAGCGGTCGAAGACGTGCGGCCGATCCCCCTCGGGGATCCCCGGGCCCTGGTCGTCGACGGTGAGGACGCCGTCGCGGAGCGTGACGTGCACCGTTCCGTCGGGCGGGCTCCACTTCGCGGCGTTGTCGAGCAGGTTGGTGATCGCGCGCTCCAGCGCGTTGGACTCGCCCACCACCCACCACGGCTGGGCGTCGACCTCGAACGACACGAGCGGGGCGCGCAGCCGGACCCGCGCCACCGCGTGGTCGACGACCTCGTGCAGCTCGACGGCCTCGACGACGGGCGTCAGCGGCTCGTCACGGGCGAGCTCGACGAGGTCGCCGATGAGAGCGGTGAGCTCCTCCATCTGGGCGCGTACGTCGGTGAGCAGCTCGGCCCGCTGCGCGGGCTCCAGCGCCAGGTCGGCCTGGGTGAGCAGGTCGATGTTGGTGCGCATCGAGGTGAGCGGGGTCCGTAGCTCGTGGCCGGCGTCGGCGATCAGCTGCCGCTGCCGCTCCTGGGAGGCCGACAGCGCGGCGAGCAGGCCGTTGAAGGCGGTCGCCAGCCGGGCGATCTCGTCGTCGCCCTCCACCGGGAGCGGGGCGAGGTCGTGGGGGGAGATCTCCTCGACCGACCGGGTCAGCCGGCGTACGGGCCGCAGACCGTTGACGGCGACGCCCCAGCCGGCGAGGGCGGCGAACAGGACACCCACGAGACCGCAGAACAGCATGACGAGGCTCAGCCGGTGCAGCAGGTGCTCCTGCGGGGTGAGGGCCTGCGCCAGCACGAGTGCCCGCCGCTCGCCGGTCACCATGGTCGGCACGGCGACGACGCGGTACTCCTGGTTGCCGGCTGAGATGGTCCGGATGCTCGACGAGAGCTTGTGCTGCGCGACCGCGAGCTCGGGGGTCGACAGCGGGGGGAAGCCGCCGACCCGGTCGGGGATGTGGACGACGCCGTCGTTGTCGACGAAGGCGATCCGGATCTCGGCGGTGCTGATCACGGCGGCCGGGATCTCGTCCTGGGTGAGGACGAGCAGGGCGGAGGAGCCGGCCGCGGCCTGCGCTCGGTCCATCAGGTTCTGGTCGGCGCTGGCCACGAGCTGGTGGCGCATGAGCGCGTAGATCGCCACCGACAGCATCGCCACGACGAGGCCGACGGCGATGGTGGTGAGCAGCGTGACGCGGCTGGCGAGGGAGCGGCGGTAGTGCCACCCGCCGTCCGGGCTCCGCTCGACGAACGGGACGGTCATGACTCCCTGAGCACGTAGCCCACACCGCGCACGGTGTGGATCAGTCGCTGCTCGTCCTCGGCCTCGGTCTTGCGGCGCAGGTAGCCGACGTAGACCTCGAGCGAGTTGGCGGTCGTGGGGAAGTCGAACCCCCACACCTCCTCGAGGATGAACGAGCGCTCGAGCACGCGGCGCGGCCGCCGCAGGAACATCTCCAGCAGGGTGAACTCGGTCCGGGTCAGCTCGATGCGCCGGGCGCCGCGGGTCACCTCGCGGGTCGCGACGTTCATCGTCAGGTCGGCGAACGCGAGGATCTCGTCCTCCGATCCCTCGACCGGGACGGCTCGGCGCAGCAGCGCCCGCAGCCGGGCGAGGAGCTCGGGCAGCGCGAACGGCTTCGTCAGGTAGTCGTCGGCGCCGGCGTCGAGGCCGTCGACGCGGTCGCCGACGGCGTCGAGAGCGGTCAGCACGATGATCGGCACGTCGTTGCCGGCCGCGCGCAGCGCCTTGGTGGCCTCCAGACCGTTGAGGCGCGGCATCATCACGTCCATCACGACCACCTCGGGGCGAGCCGAGCCGATGACCGCGAGGGCCTCCGCGCCGTCGCCGGCCAGCGAGACGTCGTAGCCGTTGAACTCGAGCGAGCGCCGGAGCGACTCGCGCACGGCCTTGTCGTCCTCGACGACGAGGACGCGTGGCTTGGTCGCGGCAGGGCTGGTCACGGCACCAGAGTGCCACTCAGGACTGAGTGAGCGCTGAGAGCGCGCCTACGCGTCCTCCTCGCTCCCCGCTGATGCCTGCCCGCCGGCGTCCAGGCACATCAGCTGCCAGAGATGACCGTCCGGGTCGGCGACCAGGGCGCGGTAGAAGGAGCCCCACGGTGTCATCGCTGGCGGGGCGACCGCCGTACCGCCGCCGCCGACCGCCCGGGCGAAGCGCGCATCGACCTCGGCGGGGGACTCCGTCGGCAGGCTGATCATGCACTCGGCCCGGCCGTCGCTCGTGGCCTCACGACCGGTGACGAAGGCGAAGCCGTCCGCCGGGATCAGCATGACCTCGGTGTCGGAGTTGAGGACCACGCGCAGCGGCTCGGGTACGCCGTCCTCGGCCGGGTCACCGGGCGTCGGCAGCCCGAGCCCGTCGCGGAAGAAGGCGTACGCCGCCCGGCGGCCGGTCGTGGGCAGGGCGATCGTCGTCGGCGTCGCGTGCTGGTTCATGCGCGTTCCTCTCTCTCACAGGTGGGGTCCGGGCCAGCCGGCACCGGCGGCGGGAGCGGGCACCCGCCAGACGCGGCCGTCCCAGTCGGCGTGGGTGGCCAGCGCGGCCGCGCCCGGCCACCGGGCGCCGACGACATAGAGGTCGGAGTCGCCCAGCATGCAGGCGAAGCCGCCGCGGTCGAGGTCGACCGTGGCCAGGACGGCACCGCCCTCGGCGACCCGGACGCAGTGCTGGTGCGGCACGTCGGCGTACCACGCGGCGCCGTCGGCGTCGAGGCAGATGCCGTCCGGGTTGTCGCCGCCGAGCTCGGCCCAGACGCGGCGGTTCGACAGCGTCGCGTCGTCGCCGATGTCGAACCCCAGCAGCTGCGACCGGTAGGAGTCGGCGACCACGAGCGTGCGGCCGTCGGCGGTCACGGCCATGCCGTTGGGGAAGGCGATGTCGTCAGCGACGACCGCGGCCGCGCCGTCCGGCCGCACCACCGCGACGAACCCCGGCTGCCGGTCACCGGGCGGCGGTCCCTGCGCGAAGTCGAAGCCGGCGCCGTTGACGTAGGCGTTGCCGCGGCCGTCGACCACGATGTCGTTGCAGCCGTACGGCGACAACGCGGACAGGTCGGCGTACCTGCTCAGCGAGCCGTCCTCCTCCAGCGTCAGCAGCGCCCGCTCGGGACCGGACACCAGCAGCAGCCGCCCGTCCGGGAGGAAGTCGAAGCAGAGCGGCAGCGAGGCGTGCCGGACGACCTCGTCGAGCCCGCCGGCGTCGTCGATCCTCAGGATCCGACCCGCCGTCCAGTCGCTGAACCAGAGGCGCCGGTCGTGCCACCGCGGTGACTCGACGAGGCCCAGTCCCGTGGCGAGGACGTCCATCACCGTCTCCTGCTGTCGTCCGGCTCCATCTTCGCTACACTAAACATAGTGACCGCTCTTGTGAAGAGAGTGAGGAGAGAAGTGCCCCCGAAGAAGACGTACGGCGAGCTGGGTGACGCGTGCGCGACCGCGCATGCGCTCGACGTGATCGGCGACCGTTGGAGCCTCATCGTCGTGCGGGAGCTGATGCTCGGCCCGCGCCGTTTCGCCGACCTGCAGTCCGCCGTCGTCGGGATCACCCCCGCGGTGCTGACCGAGCGCCTGCGCCGCCTGGCCGAGTCGGGTGTGGTGGAGCAGGCGACCCTGGACGACCTCGGCCGCACGCGCGCCTACCGGCTGACGTCCTGGGGACGCGGGCTCGAGGACGTGATGGCCGCGCTCGGCCGCTGGGCGCACGGCTCGCCGGGCTTCCCGGTCGCGGGCGGCAGCATGACGCCCGACGGCGCGGTCGTCGCGATGCGCACGATGACGCCGGCCGCTCCCCGGGCGCCCCGCTCCGTCGAGCTGGGGCTCCGGCTCGTCGACGCGCGTCGGCCGGCGGCCGGCGTACGCCGCTATCGCCTGCGGTGGCGGCGGCGCTCGCTCGAGCTGGTCGAGGGGATCCCCGAGCGCCCGGACGTCATCGTCACCGGCGACTCGACCGCCTGGACCGAGGTGGTCTTCGGGATGACGCAGCTGGCGGCGGCCGAGCACCACGGGCAGCTCGCGGTGGACGGCGACCGCGACGCGCTCGCAGCTGTGCTCGACCTCTACCGGTCCGTGTCGGTGGGGCTTGTGCCCGCGACTGCGTAAGTCGTACCTTACGTAAGTGACAGTTGACGCTTGGGTGGCACTGGCCGACCCGACCCGCCGGGTGATCCTCGCCCGCGTGGCCGAGCGACCGCTGTCGGTCGGCGAGGTCGCCGACCACCTCCCGACGATGACGCGACCGAACGTCTCCCAGCACCTCCGCGTGCTGCGTGAGGCCGGGCTGGTGGCGGTGGAGTCGGTGGGGACCAAGCGGATCTACTCCGCCCGACCCGACGCGCTGCAGGACCTGCGCACCGAGCTGGACGGCTTCTGGAACCAGGCGCTGGCCAACTTCAGCCGGCGCATCGACGAGCGGAAGCAGAACGGAGACAGCGATGACCGAGACGACCAAGGCGGGGGCTGAGGCCACCAGCATCACCGTGGACGTGACGGTTGACGTCCCGCAGGCCGAGGCGTTCAAGGTGTTCACCGAGGAGTTCGACGGGATCAAGCCGCGGGAGCACAACCTGCTCGCCGTGGACGTCGCCGAGACGGTCCTCGAACCACACGTGGGCGGCTCGGTCTACGACCGGGGCGTCGACGGCAGCACCTGCCGGTGGGGCCGGGTGCTCGCCTTCGAGCCCACGGAGCGGCTCGTCTTCACCTGGGACATCGGCGTCGACTGGCGGCTCGAGACCGACCTGGCGCGGGCCAGCGAGGTCGAGGTCAGGTTCGTGGCGCTCGACGCGCGCAGCACTCGCGTCGAGCTCACGCACCGCCACCTGGACCGCCACCTCGACGGTTGGCAGAGCCTGCGCGACGGCGTCGCGTCCGAGGGTGGATGGCCGGTCTACCTGCAGCGGTACGCCGCCCTCACGGCCGCCTGACCGCAAGGCCCCGCGCCGGTGGGGGAGGATGGCCGCATGGCCTGGTTCTCCTCCCCCTCCGACGCCACCACCCGACTGGCGACCGCCGGCTACCTGGCCGACGCGGCGACGGCGACGACGAGCTTCCTCGCGGGCGCGCTCGAGAAGCCGCTGCTGGTCGAGGGCCCGGCCGGCGTCGGCAAGACCGAGCTGGCCAAGGCCGTCTCGCGTGCGACGGGCGCCGACCTGGTGCGGCTGCAGTGCTACGAGGGCCTCGACGAGGCCCGGGCGCTCTACGAGTGGAACTACAAGAAGCAGCTGCTCCGCATCCAGGCCGCCACCGACGGCCAGGCGTGGGAGGAGACCCACGACGACATCTTCAGCGAGGAGTTCCTCCTCACCCGGCCGCTGCTGACGGCGATCCGGCGCGACGCGCCGACCGTCCTGCTCATCGACGAGGTCGACAAGACCGACGTCGAGGTGGAGGGGCTGCTGCTCGAGGTGCTGTCGGACTTCCAGGTCACCATCCCCGAGCTCGGCACCGTGGCCGCGACCCGCCGGCCGTTCGTCGTGCTCACCTCCAACGCCTCCCGGGAGCTGTCCGAAGCCGTCAAGCGACGCTGCCTCTACCTCCACCTCGACTACCCCGACACCGAGCGGGAGAAGGAGATCGTCACCTCGCAGGTGCCCGACCTCGACGACAAGGTCGCCACCCAGCTGGTGACCGCCGTGGCCCGGTTGCGCGACCTCGAGCTCAAGAAGGCGCCCTCGATCGCCGAGTCGGTCGACTGGGCGCGGACCCTCCTCGCACTGCACATCGACGACCTGGACGCGAAGGCGATCGACGACACCCTCGGCGTCGTCCTCAAGCACTCCTCGGACACCGAGCGCGCGGTCCGCGAGCTCAAGCTCCGGTGAGCGCCCGATGACCCTGCTCGACCGGCACATCGCCTTCCTGGAGGCGCTGCGCGCCGCCGGGATGCCGGTGTCGCTCTCCGAGGACCTCGACGCGGTCGCCGCGCTGGGCCTGGTCGGCTGGGGGCAGCGCCAGCAGGTGCACGACACCTACGCCGCCACGCTGGTCAAGCGGCAGAGCCAGCGGGAGACGTTCGACGAGCTGTTCGAGATCTACTTCCCGCGGATGGTGGGCGAGGGGTTCGCGGCCGCTGCGGAACCAGAGGGCTCTCGACCGGCTCGGCCAGCGGACGGACCGGCCGACCTGGCCGCGTTCACCGAGGAGCTCGCCGACGCCCTCGAGGCCGACGACCTCGAGCGGCTGCGGCAGCTGGCCAGCGAGGCCGTCGGCCGCTTCGGGTCGATGCCCGGCCGCGGCCCCGGCATGAGCAGCTGGTCGGCGTACACGACACTGCGACGGCTCTCGACCGACGAGCTCACCCTCAAGCTGATCGAGGGGCTGCGGCGCGGCGGCTGGACCGAGGAGCAGGCGGGCCGCACAGCGGCGAAGCGGGTCGGCTCTTACCAGCAGATGGTCGAGGCCGACGCCCGCCGCCGGATCGCCGAGGAGAAGGGCCCCGACCAGATCGCGCGGATCACCGTGCGCCCGACCATCGACCGGCTGGACTTCCTGTCGGCGCGTCGCGCCGACCTGGAGGCGCTGCGCCGCGAGATCTACCCGCTCGCGCGGCGGCTCGCGACCCGGCTCACCCAGGAGAAGCACGCCCGCCGGCGCGGACCGATCGACATGCGCAGGACCGTGCGCGCCTCCATCTCGAACGGCGGCGTACCCCTCGACGTGAGGCTCCGGCCGAAGCGCCCGCACCGCACCGAGCTGGTCGTCCTCTGCGACGTCAGCGGCTCGGTCGCCAACTTCGCGTCCTTCACGCTCATGCTGGTCTTCGCGCTGCGCGAGCAGTTCGGGAAGGTGCGGGCCTTCACGTTCGTCGACGACGTCCACGAGGTGACCGACTACTTCACCCCCGGCTCCGACATGGTCGACACGATGACGCGGTTGGCCGACGCGACCTCGCACGCCGCCCGCTTCGGGCGCACCAACTACGGCCGCGCCTTCGGCCGGTTCGTCGAGGAGCACCCGGACGCGCTCGGGCCGAAGTCGTCGCTGCTCATCCTCGGCGACGCGCGCTCGAACTACAGCGACCTGTCCCTCCCGACCCTGCGGCGGATGGCCGCGAGCGCCCGGCACGCCTGGTGGCTGAACCCGGAGGCCCGCCGCAACTGGGACACCGGCGACTCGGCGGCGTCCGACTACGCGGCGGTCGTGCCGATGGTGGAGTGCCGCAACTTGACCCAGCTGACGGAGTTCGTGCACGACATCCTCTGACCCTCATCCGCGGGTGATCTGGAAGACGGTGCTCCGGACCTCGTCGCCCGGCTGGCCGAGGAACGGGTCCAGCCCGATGAGCGCCTCCTGCACGACCGGGTCGGTCGACTGCTCGGCCGCCACCGCGCCCGCGCTGTAGTGCGGGAACCCGTGGTTGTCGGCGACGGAGGGCGATGTCCCGCTGTCGAACGTGACCGTCACGTGGTGCGGCGACACCATCGACCCCGCCTCGGCGCCGGCGTCGACGAGCGGCACCGGGTCGCCCTGGTGCTCCAGCGACAGCACGCCCAGGCCGGGCGGCAGAGTCCCGGGGACGGCGGGTGAGCCGAGGGTCACGACCTGCGTGACGTCGTACGGCGACCCCGCGCTCGCCAGCTGGAGCGCCTGCATCCCACCCTGGCTGTGGCCGACCAGGAGCACCGGCTCGCCGGAGCGGATGCCCGCCTGGTGCATCGCCTCGAGCGCCCCGGCGCCATAGGCCGTGGGGACGCCCGCCTCGAGGCTGACCGCGGCGCCGACGTCGCGCACGTCGGAGTCGACGCTGAACGGGGTCAGGTCGTCCATCCCGGGCAGGTAGACGACGTGCCGGCGGCGGCCGTCCGTGCCGGTCAGGGTCTGGACCTCGACGGTGCCCTTGTTGTCGGGAGAGCCGGGGCCGGAGAGCTCGCTCATCTGACCGGCGTGGTCGACGAGCGAGTCGAGGCCGGTGGGCGCCGCTGACGACATCGGTACCTGCAACTCGGTGGGGCGTACGTCGGGCGGGACCCATTCCCGCCCGTAGAGCGACGCGACCAGTCGCTCCTCGACGAGGATCCGGTCGTGGACCAGCGCGTCGGCCCGCTCGAGCTCGGCGACGACGTGACGGACGGTCGCCGCGTGCGCCGTGATCGCGGCGGCCCAGGCGGTGAGCGCGGCGGCCAGTGCCCCGGTCGCCGCCTCGGCGACGAGCGCGGTGCCGGGTGAGAACGCGGCGGAGGCGAGGAGGTCGGGCGAGACCGCGACGGCGCCGACCCGGCCGGCACAGGCGAGCGCCCGGTCGCCGGTGTGGTCGAAGGCGTCGGCCATGGTGCTGACGTCCTGGTAGGGGACGCGGAGGTGGTCGCCGCCCGTGACGCGGACGATGCTCGCGTGTCGCTGCGGGCCGGCGTCGTCGGGTCGGCTCATCGGAGTGGACCGGGAAGCGCGACGCCGGGCAGCCGGACCTGCAGCCACTCGGCGCTCCCGGGTGGGGGCGCGGTGAAGCGGGCGAGCGTCTCGTCGTCGTCCCCGACGGCGTCGATCAGCCCGTCGAGGAAGCGCCCGAGCCTGCTCCGGGCGCCGTCGACGGCCGTGCGGACCCGACGCTCGATCTCGGCGACCAGCGCGAGGGCGTCCTCGAGCGCGGCAGCGTGCGCGTCCAGGGCCCGAGCCGCGGTCTCGTGCCGGGCGGCGATCCGGGTGAGGACGTGGGCCTGGGCGACCGTCTGGTCGAACATCGCCGCACCGGCCAGGCCGGTCCAGCCCACGGCGTGGCCGCGGGCGACCAGCGCACGGGCGTCGGCGCGGACCTCGGCGCCCTGCTGCCGGATCCGGTGTGCGAGCGCGCGGATCTCGTGCGGGTCTGGCCCCATGGCTTCCTCCTCACCGGCCCACCCGGACTCTGCCCGGGACCGGCGGAGGCGGAAACCTCAGCGCCCGACCGCTGTGGACAACCGCTCGAGCGCCTCGCTGATCTCCGCGGCGTCACCGGCGAAGGACATCCGCAGGAAGCGGCCCCCGTCGGTGGTGTCGAAGTCGATCCCCGGCGCCACGGCGACACCTGTGGTCGCCAGCAGCTGGTGGGCGAAGGCCATCGTGTCGTCGGTCAGGTGGCCCACGTCGGCGTACACGTAGAAGGCGCCGTCGGCGGGCGCGAGCCGGGTGATCCCCAGCCGGGGCAGCCCCTCGAGCAGGAGCCGCCGGTTGGCGGCGTACCTGGTGACGTGGCCGTCGAGCTCGGCGATCGCCGCCGGCGTGAAGGCGCGGACGGCGGCCCGCTGCGCGATCGTGGGCGGGCAGATCGTGAAGTTGCCGGTCAGCACGTCGATGGCGCGGCGCAGCCGGCCGGGCGCCAGCAGCCACCCGATCCGCCAGCCGGTCATCGAGAAGTACTTGCTGAAGCTGCCGAACACGACCGCCTCGCGGCTGGTCTCCCAGGCGCAGCGGGCCAGCGGCGCGTGGCCGTCGAGGGGCGCGTACTCGATGCCGTGGTAGATCTCGTCCGAGATGAGCTGGACCCGGTGCTCCTCGCACCAGGCGGCGATCGCGGCGAGCTCCTCGGGCAGCACCATCGTGCCGGTCGGGTTGGCGGGAGAGGCCAGCAGGACGCCCTTGAGGTCTCCTCCCTCCGCTTCGTGGAGCTGGGCCAGCTGCTCCACCGTCGGCTGGAAGCGGGTCTCGGGTCCGGTCTCGATCTCGACGACCTGGCAGCCGAGCGCCTGCAGGACGTTGCGGTAGCAGGGGTAGTTGGGGCGGGCCATCGCGACCTTGTCGCCGACTTCGAACGCCGCGAGGAACGCGAGCAGGAAGCCGCCGCTGGCCCCGGTCGTCACGATGACGTCGTCCGGGGAGACCTCCAGGTCGTAGCGGGAGCCGTAGTGCCCGGCGATCGCCTCCCGCAGCTCGAGGATGCCGGTCGCCGGGGTGTAGCCGAGCGGGTCGCCCGAGCGCAGCAGCCGGACGGCCTCCTCCGCGACGGCGGCGGGTGCGCCCGTCGAGGGCTGGCCGGAGAGCAGGTTCACCGCGTCGCCGTGCGTGCGCTGGCGGGTCGCCGACGCCGCGATCATGTCCATGACGTGGAACGGCGGAACGTTCGCGCGCGCGGCGGCTGTCCAGCGGTCATCCATGAGGGGCACGGTAACCGCCCGATAGGATCAGATCCCGCCACCCCCAGAAGTGAGGTGACATGAGCTTCAACGTCCACCAGCTCGACACGTTCGCGCTGGTGGGCTCGGCCGTCACCCTGTTCGCGATCCTGGCGGTGCGGGTCTCCTCGCGGACCGGGCTGCCGACGCTGCTGGTCTACCTGCTCATGGGTGTCGCGCTCGGTGAGGCCGGCCTGGGGATCCAGTTCGAGGACGCCGAGCTCGCACATGCGCTCGGCTTCGCCGCGCTCGCCGTCATCCTGGCCGAGGGTGGTCTCGCGACAGAGTGGCACGACGTACGCCGCTCGCTGCGGCTGGGCCTGTCGCTGGCGACGATCGGTATCGCCATCACGGTCACCGTCGTGGGCTTGGCCGGGCACTACCTCCTCGGCCTGGACTGGAAGCTCGCCGTCCTGCTGGGTGCCGTGACCGCCCCGACGGACGCCGCCGCGGTGTTCTCGGTGCTCCGGGTGGTGCCTCTGCCCAAGCGCCTGACCGCCGCCCTCGAGGCGGAGTCGGGCCTCAACGACGCACCGACGGTCGTGCTGGTCTCGCTCATCGCGACCGGCGCGGTCGACCACGACCCTCTGTGGATGGTCGCCGGAACGATCGCCTACGAGCTCATCGAGGGGACCCTCGTCGGCCTCCTCGTCGGCTTCGGAGGCTCCTGGCTGATGCGGCGCGCGGCCCTGCCCTCGACCGGGCTCTACCCGCTCGCGGTGCTGATCCTGACGGTCCTCGCCTACGCCATCGGCGGGTCCACGCACGGGAGCGGCTTCGCTGCCGTGTACGTCGCCGGGCTCGTCCTCGGCAACGCCGAGCTGCCGCACCGCGGGGCCACCCGGTCGTTCGCCGAGGGGGTGGCGTGGCTGGCCCAGATCGGTCTCTTCATCATGCTCGGGCTCTTGCTCTCGCCGGGCCGGATCACGTGGCACATCGTCGGGCTGGCGCTCGTCGCCGGACTCGTGCTGACGCTGGTGGCGCGCCCGCTGTCGGTGGTCATCAGCGCGCTGGGCGCCCGGCTGCGCTGGCAGGAGCAGGCGTTCCTGTCCTGGGCGGGCTTGCGCGGCGCCGTACCCGTGGTGCTGATGACGATCCCCCTCGCGGAGCGGGTGCCCGGCGCGGAACGGCTCTTCGACCTCGTCTTCGTGATGGTGGTCGTCTACACGCTGCTCACGGCGCCGTCCCTGCCCTGGGTCGCGCGGTTGCTGGGCGTGGCCCGCCCGTCGGACCCTCGCGCCCTGGACCTCGAGGCCGCGCCGCTCGAGCGGGTGGCCGCCGACCTGCTGCAGATCACGATCACGCCCGGCTCGCGCCTGCACGGCGTCGAGGTCGGCGAGCTGCGCCTGCCCGCTGGTGCGTCCGTGTCG
The DNA here is from genome assembly GCF_029846275.1 of Nocardioides sp. CER19. Classification (GTDB taxonomy): domain Bacteria; phylum Actinomycetota; class Actinomycetes; order Propionibacteriales; family Nocardioidaceae; genus Nocardioides. The sequence goes on along the minus strand of NZ_JARVWS010000001.1, from coordinate 128,771 downwards.
CTGGTGCTCCGTGACGGCGACGCGATCGTGCCGGAGCACCGGACCGTGCTGCGCGCCCTCGACGACGTCCTCATCGTGACGCCGCGCGAGCTGCGGGAGAGCACCGAGCGGCGGCTACGCCAGGTCAGCCGGCACGGCCGGCTCGCGCAGTGGCTCAAGGACTCGCCCTAGGGCCGTCTCCGCCCCGGCGCTAGGAGCTGGGCGGCGAGCAGATCGTCGTACCCTTCGTCGCCTTGACCGACGGCTTGCCTTTCGTCAGGGTGCGGAACTTGTCGCCGACCACCACGACGACGCCGACCTCGGCGACGTCGTGCTGCACGATCTTGGCGCGGCCACCGAACCGGCTCGCCACCAGCGCGACGGCGGGGCTCGTCGGGTCGTCGGTCCAGATCTGGGCGTACGTGACCGCCGTCTTGGCCGGCGCGTTGCCGCTGTCGCCCTTGTTGAAGCCCTGGTCGGTGAGCGCCGTCATCGTCCGGCTCGCAAGACCGGCGCGCTTGCCGGCGTTGAGCACGCTCACGGTCACCTGCTGGGTGGTGACGGTCTCACCCGCGGAGACCGCCGTCTCGACGCAGGCCGGTCCGCTGGTCAGCGACGGCAGCGGCGCCGTGAGCGCCGACCAGCCCCACGAGGCAGCGAAGGCGAGCAGGGCGGCGAGCACCGCGAGCGTGAGCACCGTCTTCACCGCCTGGGTCATGGCGCGTCAGCCTAGCGAGGGAAGGACGTGCACGCGGGCGTGCAGGACATGTCTTTGCTGCAGAGCGGCGCGGAGGGCGCGGTGCAGACCGTCCTCGAGGTAGAGCTCGCCGTTCCACTCCACGACGTGCGCGAACAGGTCGCCGTAGAACGTCGAGTCCTCGTCCAGGAGGGCGGCGAGCTGCAGGGTGTCCTTCGTCGTGACGAGCTCGTCGAGACGCACCTGACGGGGCGGTACGGCGGCCCACTCCTTCGCCGAGAGGCCGTGATCCGGGTACGGACGCCCCTCGCCCACACGCTTGAAGATCACGCTCGCGACTATAACGACCGCCCGACGATCCGCCTTAGGCTCGAGCCATGACCGACACGCCGGCCACGCCCGGGTCAGAGTCCGCGACGCCCGCCAGCCCGATCGAGACGGCGGTGGCGGCCGGCTACCGGTTCGCCGGTACGGCGCTCGAGCTCGGCGGACTCATGACGGACGCCGAGACGCTCACCGACGTCCACATCCGGATCCCGCTCGGCATGCTCAACCGGCACGGCCTGGTCGCCGGTGCCACGGGCACCGGCAAGACGAAGACCCTGCAGCTCATCGCCGAGCAGCTCTCCGCCAACGGCGTGCCGGTCTTCGCCGCCGACATCAAGGGCGACCTCTCGGGTCTCGCGACGCCCGGGGTGCCGAGCGAGAAGCTGACCGCCCGGACCGCTTCGGTCGGCCAGGACTGGTCGGCGACCAGCTTCCCGGTGCAGTACTACGCGCTCGGCGGGGTCGGCAGCGGCATCCCGGTCCGCGTCACCGTCGAGACGTTCGGCTCGACGCTGCTCGCCAAGGTGCTCGAGCTCAACGACACCCAGGAGTCTTCGCTCGGGCTGGTGTTCCACTACGCCCGCAACGCGCAGCTGCCGCTCCTCGACCTGGCCGACCTGCGCGCCGTGCTCCAGTACCTCACCAGCGCCGAGGGCAAGGCCGACCTCACCGGTCTGGGCGGCCTCTCGTCCGCGACCGTCGGCGTGATCCTCCGCGAGCTGATCGCGTTCGAGGACCAGGGCGCCGACGCGTTCTTCGGCGAGCCCGCGTTCGACTCCGGGGAGTTCCTCGCGACCGAGGGCGACGGCCGCGGACGGATCTCGCTGCTCGAGCTGCCCAACCTCACCGACCGGCCGGCGATCTTCTCGACGTTCCTGATGTGGCTGCTCACCGACCTGTTCCGCAAGCTGCCCGAGGTCGGCGACCCGGACAAGCCGAAGCTCGTCTTCTTCTTCGACGAGGCGCACCTGCTCTTCGACGGGGCGTCGAAGGACTTCCTCGAGACGATCACCCAGACCGTGCGGCTGATCCGGTCGAAGGGGGTCGGCGTGTTCTTCATCAGCCAGTCGCCCACCGACATCCACGAGGACGTGCTCGGCCAGCTCGGCTCGCGTATCCAGCACCAGCTCCGCGTCAACACGCCCAACGACGCCAAGGCGCTGAAGCAGACCGTGAACACCTACCCCACGTCGTCCTACGACGACCTGGGCGCGGTCATCACCACGCTGGGGATCGGCGAGGCGATCGTCACCGTCATGAACGAGCGGGGCGCGCCGACGCCGGTCGCGTGGACGCGGCTGCGGGCGCCCGAGTCGCTCATGGGGGCGACGGACCCGGCCGCGATCGAGGCGGCGATCAAGGCGTCGCCGAGCTACGCGACGTACGCCGTTGCCGTCGATCGGCCGTCGGCCGCCGAGATGCTCGGCGAGAAGATGGCCGCGGCACAGGCGGCCGAGAAGGCAGCGGCGGAGGCCAAGGCGGAGGCGGCCAAGCAGGCGGCCCCACGGAAGAAGGCCCCGAAGGCCGGGCGGTCGCAGCCTGACGACGACTCGCTCCTCGAGGACGTCGTGAAGTCGTCGGCGTTCAAGAACGCGATGAACACGGCGGCGCGGGAGCTCGTGCGGAGCATGTTCAAGCGGCGCTGACCGGTGACGCAGAACGGCCGGCCCGTGCGTGACGGGCCGGCCGTTCGACGATCTGTGTCCCCCGAGAGCGCTGCGAGCGGATCACGCAGACCAGCGCAGCGAATCGTCGATGAAGTCGGCGAACGCGTGCGTGCCGCGCAGGTCCTCGCGCTCGATCATGAGCTTGGCGAGTGCGCTGGCGTGCCGGGACTTGAGGCTGTTGCGCTGCGTGGAGACGCGATCGAGCTCGGTGTCCCGTGTGGTCGTGGTGGGGTTCTCCATCTCAACCTCCTAGGGGGTCTGTTGGTCCTTGGTGTTGTCCTTGGTGGGACGAGCCTGCACCGTCGAGATCGCCAGGAGGTTGACCTCAGGTTACGGCTGCGTTTTGTTTCGTACTCTTTGTCTATCAACTTGGATCAGTTTAACACTTTGATCGATCCAAGCCTAGAGCGGCGTCCACGCCACCTGGAACGCGTTTTCGTCGCCGTCCCTGCCGATCCAGCGCGCCCGACCGGGGGGTGCGGACCGAGCCGGCACCCCATGCAGCAGCGGTCCTTCCTCGGGACTACCCGACAGGAGCACTCCGGGACTCCGCAGCTCGCGCAGGATGCCGAGCAGCGGCTCGTAGAACGCGCGGGCGGCGCCGCCGGTCCTCCTCGCGACGACGAGACGCAGGCCGACGTCGGTCCCTCGCGACAGCAGCGGCACCAGCGGACGCCAGGGAGTCGGCTCGACGAGGTCGAGGTCGTCGACGACGACCCAGACCGCGGGTCCGGGGGCCGCGCCGGGCCGCAGCCGCCGGTCGAGGAGATCGGCGAGCTCGCCCACGGTCGCGGTCGGCTCGTCGACATGTGCCAACAGCTGCTCGGGGCGCACCTGGCCGGCCAGGGTGCCGCGTGGGTCGACGACGAGCACCTGGTCGCGCGGTCGCGTCCGGGTGATCTCGCGGAGGATCGTCCGCAGCAGGGTCGTGCGACCCGAGCCGCCGTCGCCGAGCACGATCAGGTGTCCGGACGTCGGCAGCGTCCTAACGGCATGGTCGCCCGAGCACAGGCCGAGCCGGACACGGCCGTCCTCCGACAGCTCGTCGAGCGTGACCTGCCGCGGGAGCGGGCGCAGCCTCCGGGGTGTGGGGCCGTGCCACTGACGTGCGACCTGCCCGACCAGGTCGGTCAACGCCTCGTCGGCGGTCCGTGTGTCGGGCGCGAGCCGCGGCAGCGCCGCCAGGAAGTGTGCGCCGTCGACGACGCCCCGGCCCGGCCGTCCGCGCGGAACGGCCGCGGCCAGCCGCCGATCGACCTCGGAGTCGAGAGGCTCGCCGAGCCTCAGCTCGATCCGGGTGTCGAAGGCGTCGCGCACCGGCGCCCTCAGGTCGGCCCACCGACCCGCCGCGACCACGAGGTGCACGTCGAGTGCCCGCCCCCGCGACGCCAGCCGGGTCAGCTCCTCCTCGAGGTACGGCAGGTCCTGGCGCAACACCGCCCAGTCGTCGACGACCAGCACCGCAGGCCGGTCGGGACCGCGGGTGAGGTCGCCGACGATCCTGACGGCGAGCTCGGGGTCCGCCCGACCGGCCGCACCCGCCACGTGCGGAAGGTGCGTGAGCGGCGCGAGCCTGCCGCCGAGGTCGAGCAGGTGGATCGAGACCTCCTCCGGCGTCCGGGTCAGCGCCAGACCGGCGACGGCGGTCCGCAGGAGGCTGCTGCGGCCGCTGCCGGGTGCGCCGACCACGGCGACGTGGCCAGCGGTGAGGTCGACCTCCAGCCGGTCACGCCGCTGCAGCAGCGGCCGGTCGATCTCACCGAGCGGGACGGTCGGGGACGCCTGTCCGAACCCGCGGATCGGGTCGTGCTCGATCCCTGGCAGGAGGTCCCCCAGCGTCGCGGACCGATCGAGCGGCGGCAGCCAGATCCGGTGGGCGCTGCTGCGGCCCGTCATGGCCGCGGCGGCGGCGTGGACGAGAGGCACGGCCTCCGTCACCGGACCGCCGACCGGTGCGGCGGTGAACGGGAGCACCCGGGCCGGGTCGGCCGGGCGGTGCAGCACGGTGCCGACGTACGGCGCGCGGAACCGGGTGAGGGTGTGCGGATCGGTCCGGAGGTAGCCGAGGCCGGGTGTCGGCGGTAGCTCGTAGGCGTCGAGCACGCCCAGCACGGCGCGGGACTCCTCGGCGGTGAAGGTGCGCAGGCCGATCCGGTAGGACAGGTGCGACTCCAGGCCGCGCCACCGGCCTTCGCCCAGGCGCTGCGAGGCCAGCAGCAGGTGGATGCCCAGCCCTCGTCCGAGCCGGCCGAGCGTCAGGAAGAGCTCGTCGAGGTCGGGACGGGCGGTGAGGAGCTCGGCGAACTCGTCGACCACGACCAGCAGCGTGGGCAGGCCGCTCCGGTCGCCGTCGGCCGCGCGGACGACCTCCTGGCGCCTGGTCAGCTCGCCGGTGAGCGCGTCGGCGGTCCGGTCGAGCAGGTCGAGCTCGTCGGCGAGGTTGGTGATCAGCGCCGAGACGTGCGGCAGGCCGGCCAGGCCGTCGAACGCGGCACCGCCCTTGAAGTCGACCAGCACCAGGTTGAGGTCGGCCGGTGGATGGGTGAGCGCGAGCCGAAGGACGAGCGCACGGAGCAGCTCGGACTTGCCGGACCCGGTCGCACCGATCACCGCGCCGTGCGGGCCCGAGCCGCCGAGGGCCGACTCCTTGAGGTCGAGCAGGACCTCCTCGCCGGTGTCTGACGTGCCGAGCGGCACCCGGAGCCGGTCGGCCGGGCGCCGCGGTGACCAATCCGGGTCGGCGGGGAAGAGCGCCGACCGGACGCCGCCGCCGGACCGCCGGGCGAACGCCTCGGCCACCTCGACGGGGCAGTCGTCCGGGATCCCGGGAAGGGGTCTGCCGTCGGCGGACACGTGGTCGGCGACGCGGAGCACGGTGGTCGGCCGGTCGATCGGTGGTGGTGGCACGCCGTCGACGACGACGAGAAGGTGTCCGCGGTCCGGGAGCCACGGCGCCAGCTCGGTCATCGAGCCGGCCACCAGGCGGCGCGGTCCGACAGCGTCACCGGCGAGCCGGCTGGTCGCCTGCGGGAGCCACTTCACCCACTCCCAGCGTGCGCGGACGTCCTCGGTGGCCAGCACCGCCACCGTGACGGCGGGGCAACCTGCGGCGGAGCAGACCAGTGCGCGGGCGGTCGCGGGTGGAGCGGTGAGCTCGGCGGTGGCAGCCAGGTCGACGGTCGCCGGCAGACCGGGGCAGGACGCGTGCGCGGCCACCAGTCGTCGTACGGCATCGGCGCAGAACGGGTCCGCCCGCGCGCCGATCTCCGGGACGGCGGGTGCGGCGTCGAGCGGCAGGTCGGCGACGCCGTACCTCACGAGGAGCCCGTCATCCGGCCGGAGCGCCCCGCACTCGGCGAGTGCGGCGAGCGCGGCCGGTGGCGGATGCCGCGCGCCGGCGCTGGCGCGCTGGGTCGCGCCGGCGGCGCGGACGGCGTCGCGCACGACGGCGAGATGGGCGAGGTAGTCGCGCCGTGCCGCATCCGCGGACCGCCGCCGCTGCCCCCGCTGCCGCTCCACCTGGGCCACGGCGACCAGCAGAGTGACGACGACGAACAGCCCGATGCCGGCGTACGCCCGGCGCCCGGCCGCCATGGTGGCCACGAGCCCGATCGAGCCCAGGCTGCCCAGCACGGGGAGGGCGCCCAGCCCGCCGCCGGCGCCGGTCCGCTCCACCCCCGGCGGCGGTCGCAGCACGATCCGATCCACGTCAGCTCCTTCCCGAGATGCACCGAACGCTAGGCGCGGCCGCGGACACTCCGCCCCGCCTTCCACCCGGACTGTGGAAAACCCCGGCGCGCGGTTTCGGCACGCCGGCCCCGGGCAGGGGTCCCTGACCGCGGTGCGCCCGCGCCGCACAGGAAGGAGCTCCCATGTCCGTCAGCGTCACCGGTCAGGAGGTCGGCGCGCTCGCCCGCGCCGCCGGCCTCGCCCTCTCCGCCAAGGCCGATCTCGACGGCCTGCTCGCCACGCTCAGCAGCCAGGTCGCGCTCGGCTCCCGCTGGCAGGGGGCAGGTGGGCGTTCCTTCACCTCGGCGTACGCCGAGTGGGAACGCCAGCAGCTGCGGGTCACCGCCAAGCTGCAGTGGTTCCACGACCAGCTCGCCGCCGTCGAACGGCTCAACCTCGCCACCGACCACGCGCAGGCCGCCGCGCTGGGCGCCTTCGCCTCCCGCCTCGGCCCGTCGCAGCGCTAGGAGCCGCTCATGTCCGACCTCATCGTCGTCGACCACCCGGCCCTGCAGCAGGCCGCGGCCGACCTCGCGCGCGCCGTGGCGGCCTCTGAGGAGCGGATCGAGCGCCTCGCGGCCGAGCTCGCTCCGCTCAACGGCCAGTGGTACGGCTCCGCGCAGGAGGCCTACCTCGAGGCCAAGGCCGTCTGGGAGTCGGCCCAGGGCGAGATGCGCCTGCTGCTCGCCCGCCTCGGCGCCGCGGTGGGCGCCGCCCAGGAGGCCTACCGGGGAGCCGACCAGGCCGGAGCCCGGGCGTTCCGGTGACCACCGCCCTGCTGCGGATCAGCGTGGTCGGCGCCGGGCGCCGACTCGACCTGGCGGTCCCGCCCGCCCTGCCGGTCGCCGAGCTGGTGCCGGGTCTCGCGCGCCGCCTCGGCCTGGTGTCCCACGACGGCCTGCGACTGTGCACCGCCAGCGGTTCGGTCCTCGACGACGCCGCCGGGCTCGCGCCTCAGGACGTGCCGGACGGTGCGGTGCTCACTTTGGCGCTGCCGCCCCCGCCTCCGGTGGTCCACGACGACCCCGCGGAGGTACTGGTGGAGTCCGCTTCACCGGGAAACCTGCCGGACTGGCTGGCGGCGACAGCCGCGGCGTTCCTTCTCCTCCTCGGGGCGGCCTCGGTCGCGCTCGCCGGCGAGGCGAGGTACGCCGGGGCGCTGGCGCTCCTCCTGCTCGCCGGTGCGCTCGGGGGCGCCCGGGCGGCGCCTCGGTCGGCGGTCGTCGCGGCGACCGGCTCCTGCGCCTACGCCGGCGTCGCCGCCGGCCTCCTCGCCAGCGACCTGCGGCCGGGTGCCGGGGTGGTGTGGGCGGCGGCCGGAGGCGCCGTCCTCGGCGTGGCCGCGGTCGCCATGGCGGGGCTGCCGTTCCGGCGGTTGTGGCTGCTGCCCGCGCTCGTCATCGGGACGGCGGGTGCCGTCGTGGGTGCCGTCCTCGCCGTACGGGCGGTACCCGTGCCCGTGCTGGCGGGTGTGCTGCTCGGCCTCGTCGTCCTGCTGGCCGCGGCCACGCCCTGGGTGGCCGTCGGGCACCTCTCCCGCCCGCGCGGCCGGGTCGACCTCGGCCGACTGGCCGACGAGGCGCGCGTGGCCCGCGAGCTGATGGTGGGACTGGCGGTCGGACTCGCCGCCGTCCAGGTCGCGGTCACGCCGGCGGTGGCCGGGCACGGCACCGCCGGCGTCGCGCTGGCCGGCTGTGCGTCGGTGCTCGCGCTGCTGCGGGCGCGGCACCACCCGTCGCCGATCGACGCGCTGCCCGGGCTCTCGGCCGGTGCGCTGGGCCTGCTCGCGACGGCGGTCGTCGCACTCGGTGCGCACCCGGCGTGGCGGACGGTCGGATCGGTCGTGCTGGCCGGCGCGGGCGGCGTACTGCTCGCGGCACCGCAGCTGCGGTCCCGGACGTCGGGTGTGCTGGTGCGGCCGCTGCTGACGGCGCTCGAGACGGCCTGCCTGGTCGCGCTCGCACCGCTCCTCGTCCTCGCCAGTGGCGCCCTGGAGTCGTTGCCGTGAGCGAGATCGAGGCGGCCGGCTACGAGCGCAGACGGCTGGTCGCGGCGTTCCTGGGGCGTGCCGAGCCGTTGCCCGGGGTGCTGCGGCCGGTCGCGGCCGGCCTCGTCGTGAGCGGGATCCTCGTCGGCGTCGAGGTGCTGCGGCGGTGGTGGTGACGGGTCGGACCGGAGGTGTGGGCGAAGACGACACGAGGGCGCCGACATCGGTCGGCGCCCTCGAGTGGCGGAGCTGGGGGGATTCGAACCCCCGAGGGCGTTAACCCAACCCGCTTTCCAAGCGAGCGCCATAGGCCACTAGGCGACAGCTCCGTGGAGGAGGGTATCGGCCGGGTGGCGCGACGGCGAAATCGTCTGCTCGCTTTGGTGGCCCCACCACGGCTCGCCTAGACTCCCCGGCAACCCCCCACGTGGCGGCATCTTGCCGAACCTCCCCAGGGCCGGAAGGCAGCAAGGATAAGCGAGCTCTGCCGGGTGCGTGGGGGGCCTTTTCATGCCCCGGAACTGCCGATTGGGCTGCCTCGCTCGACGAGCACTCCCAGCGCCGGCCGCCCGCCTACCGGCTGTCGGTCCCGCTGGTTAGGGTTTCCGCGTGGAGTCACCCCTGGCGCTTTACCGCCGCTACCGGCCCGAGACGTTCGCCGAGGTCATCGGCCAAGAGCACGTCACCACGCCGCTGCGCGCCGCGCTCGCCAACAACCGGGTCAACCACGCCTATCTGTTCTCAGGTCCGCGCGGCTGCGGCAAGACCACCAGCGCGCGGATCCTCGCGCGGGCGCTCAACTGCGAGAAGGCGCCCATCGCCGACCCGTGCGGTGAGTGCGTGTCCTGCCGCGACCTCGCCCGCGGCGGTCCGGGCAGCATCGACGTCATCGAGATCGACGCGGCCTCGCACGGCGGCGTCGACGACGCCCGTGACCTGCGGGAGAAGGCGTTCTTCGCGCCGGTGCGCAGCCGCTACAAGGTCTACATCATCGACGAGGCCCACATGGTCTCGGCGCAGGGCTTCAACGCGTTGCTCAAACTCGTCGAGGAGCCACCGCCGCACCTGCGCTTCATCTTCGCGACGACCGAGCCTGACAAGGTCATCCCGACCATCCGGTCGCGTACGCACCACTACCCGTTCCGGCTGATCCCGCCGCGACTGCTGTCGTCCTACCTCTCGGAGATCTGCGAGAAGGAGGGCGTCGCCGTCGAGCCCGCCGCACTTCCGCTGATCGTCCGCGCCGGCGGTGGGTCGGCCCGCGACACCCTGTCGGTGATGGACCAGCTGCTCGGCGGTGCCGGCCCCGAGGGCGTGACCTACGACCTCGCCGCCGGACTGCTCGGCTACACCCCCGACTCGCTGCTCGACGAGGTCGTGGACGCGTTCGCGGCGGCCGACGGCTCGGCCGTGTTCGGCGTCGTCGACAAGGTGATCGAGACCGGGCAGGACCCCCGCCGCTTCACCGAGGACCTGCTCCGCCGCCTGCGCGACCTCGTGATCGTGTCCGCGGTGCCCGACGCCCCCGCGACGGGACTCATCGACGTCGCTCCCGACGCGGGCGAGCGCCTCGTCGCCCAGGCCGGCCGGTTCGGTGGTGCCGACCTGTCGCGCGCCGCCGACCTCGTCGCGACCGGCCTCACCGAGATGCGCGGCGCGACCGCGCCGCGGCTGCTGCTCGAGCTCATCTGCGCGCGTGTGCTCCTGCCGGGTGCGGACCACGGGACCGAGGGGCTCGCGGCCCGGCTCGACCGGGTCGAGCGACGCCTGTCCGTGAGCGGTACGCCGACCATCGCACCCGTCGTCGCCCAGGCGCCGCCCGCCCAGGACCGCCCGGCGCCGCGGGCGACCGCGCCGACGCCGGAGCCCGTCGCCCCCGCGGCCCCCGCGGCCCCGGCCGCCCCCGGTGCGCCGTCAACCATTGCCCAGCCCGGACCGGTCGAGCAGTCACCGCCCGCTCCGGCCGGCGGTGAGCAGTCAACCGTTCCGGCAGCGCAGAACGTCGACCAGTCACCGCCCGCGGCGGCGCCCACGGTGCCCACGGTGCCCACGGTGCCCACCCCGGCGACCCCACCTCAGGCGGCACCTCAGGAAGCACCCCGGTCAGCACCCCCTGCGCCGACTCCGCCCGCCCCCGGCGAGCCGGCGACCGGCGGCCTCACGGTCGTCGACGCCCGCCGGCTGTGGCCCGACGTGATCCAGGCGCTGAGCGGCCTGCGCCGCGCGACCTGGGCGCTGCTGAGCAGCCATGCCCAGGTGGTCGGTCTCCAGGGCGACACCCTCACGATCGGGTTCACGACGCCGGGGCTGCGGGAGCAGTACGCCAGCGGCGGTCACGAGCCCCACCTGAAGCAGGCGCTGGTCAACGTCATCGGCGCCGAGTGGCGGATCGAGGCGATCGTCGACCCCGGCGTGCAGCCCGGCGCGGCCCCGCCGCCTCAGCGCCCGCCGGTCCAGCAGGCCGCGCAGGCCCCGCAGGCCCCGCAGTCCCAGCCGGCTCAGCACGCCCCGGCCGAGCATGCCCCGCCGGTCGACCAGCCCCCGCCGCCCGAGCCTCCGCAGGCGTCTGAGGCGCCGGATCCGCCGCCGTGGGACCTCCCGGAGGAGCAGCCGGTCGAGAACCGCCTCGACGGCCGCGCCATCGACGCCGCGCGAGGGGCCATCCAGCCGACCCGCACCGGTGGCCGCGCGACCGACACGACGGCCGAGGAGCTGCGCGCCGCCGACGCCCACGCCCACCCCGACGACCTCGACGCGGACATCGACAACCTCGCCGGCGCCGAGCTGCTCGAGCGCGAGCTGGGTGCCCAGATCATCGAAGAGATTCGCCACCAGTGAGAGAGTTGGGTTCATGACCGACAACCCCTTCGGCGGCCTCGACCTCAACGCCCTCCTGGGCCAGGCCCAGCAGATGCAGGAGCAGCTCGCGAACGCCCAGGCGCAGCTGGCCGAGACGACCGTCGACGGCACCGTCGCGGGCGGCGCCGTCACGGTGACGGTCAACGGGGTCGGCGAGCTGCAACGCGTCGACATCAAGGCCGGCGAGTTCGACGGCGAGGACGCCGACAGCCTCTCCGACCTCAGCGACCTCATCATCGCGGCCTACCGCGACGCGAAGCAGCAGGCCGACGCCCTCGCCAGCCAGTCGCTCGGCCCGCTCGCCGGCGGCCTTGGCGGGCTCGGCGGGTCGGACGATCCCGACTCGCCCTTCAAGCTGGGGTTCTGAGTTGTACGAAGGCGTCGTCCAGGACCTCATCGACGAGCTCGGCCGGCTTCCCGGCGTCGGCCCCAAGAGTGCGCAGCGGATCGCGTTCCACCTGCTGCAGGCCGACCCGGTCGACGTACGCCGCCTCGCCGACGTGCTCATCGAGGTCAAGCAGCGGGTGAAGTTCTGCAACATCTGCTTCAACGTCTCCGAGGAGGAGACCTGCCGGATCTGCCGCGACCCGCGGCGTGACCCGACGGTGCTGTGCGTGGTGGAGGAGTACAAGGACGTCGTGGCGATCGAGCGGACCCGGGAGTTCCGCGGCCGCTACCACGTCCTCGGCGGCGCGATCAGCCCGATCGACGGCATCGGCCCCGACCAGCTGCGGATCCGCGAGCTGATGACCCGGCTCAACGACACCCAGCTCACCGAGATCATCCTCGCCACCGACCCCAACCTGGAGGGCGAGGCGACCGCGACCTACCTCACCCGTCAGCTCGCGCCGCTGGGCCTGACGGTGACCCGGCTGGCGAGCGGGCTACCGGTGGGCGGAGACTTGGAGTACGCCGACGAGGTCACGCTCGGCCGCGCGTTCGCCGGACGGAGGGCAGCACAATGAGCGAGGAGACCAGCCAGGTCATGGGCGACAGTGCGGAGCGCCAGTTCGCCGAGGAGATCGCCGACCAGGTCGAGAGCTTCCTGATCGCCCTCCGTGCCATCGGGGCCGGGGGTGACAGCGGCAGCGCCGTACCCCTGCTCCTCCTCGAGGTGAGCCAGGTGCTGCTCGCCGGGGCACGGCTGGGGGCGCAGCGTGACTTCGAGCCGCGGCAGGAGTACCAGCCCGACGTCGGGCCCGAGGCCGACGTCGACGACCTGCGGCTGCGGCTCGCCGACATGCTCGGCGACGCCGACACCTACAGCTTCGTCTTCGACCCGTATGCGCCCGAGATCGTCGTCAGCCAGCTCTCCGACGACCTCACCGCCATCGCCGCCGATCTCGAGAACGGGCTGCGTCACTACCGCCGCGGCGATGCCGACGAGGCGCTGTGGTGGTGGCAGTTCTCCTACGTCTCCAACTGGGGCAACCTGGCCGGCGCCGCGCTCAACGCGCTGCTCACCGTCGTCTCGCACGACCGGCTCGACACCGAGTTCAGCGGCGAGGAGGAGGACCTGGCGGTCGCCGAGGAGATCCTCGAGGGCGACGCCGCGCTCTGAGGACGCCCGCACTGCGATATCGACGGGGCGTGCTCCGCGCCGCCGACTAGACTCGGGCCCGTTCTTCCCCCGTCGATCAAGGATTCAGCTGTGGGCATCGTCGTCCAGAAGTACGGCGGCTCGTCGGTCGCCGACGCCGCCGGAGTCAAGCGCGTCGCCCAGCGGATCGTCAACACCAAGAAGCAGGGGCACGACGTCGTGGTCGTCGTCTCCGCGATGGGTGACACCACCGACGAGCTCATCGACCTCGCCAACGAGGTCTCCCCGCTGCCGCCCGCGCGCGAGCTGGACATGCTGCTCACCGCCGGCGAGCGGATCTCCATGGCGGTGCTGGCGATGGCGATCCAGATGCTCGGCTACGAGGCGCGTTCGTTCACCGGCTCGCAGGCCGGCGTCATCACCGACGCCGAGCACGGCAAGGCGAAGATCATCGACGTGCGCCCGGGTCGGATTCTCGGCGCGGTGGACGACGGCGCGATCGCGATCGTGGCCGGCTTCCAGGGCGTCTCCCAGACCACGAAGGACATCACCACACTCGGCCGCGGCGGCTCGGACACGACCGCCGTCGCGCTGGCCGTCGCGCTCGACGCCGAGGTCTGCGAGATCTACTCCGACGTCGACGGCATCTTCACCGCCGACCCCCGCATCGAGCCGCGCGCCCGGAAGATCCCCCGCATCTCCTACGAGGAGACGCTCGAGATGGCCGCGCAGGGCGCCAAGATCCTGCACCTGCGGTGCGTCGAGTACGCCCGCCGCTACGACATGCCCATCCACGTCCGGTCCTCCTTCTCCGAGAAGGAGGGCACCTGGGTCGTCAAGGCCGAGGACGTCGCACAGGAGAGCACCATGGAATCCGCCATCATCACCGGCGTCGCCCACGACCGCAGCCAGGCGAAGATCACCGTCGTCGGCGTGCCCGACAAGGTCGGCGAGGCCGCCGCGATCTTCCGCGCCATCTCCGACGCGCAGATCAACATCGACATGATCGTCCAGAACGTCTCGGCCGCGTCCACCGGTCTGACGGACATCTCCTTCACGCTGCCGCGCGGCGAGGGCCAGACGGCGATGGCGGCGCTGGCCCGGCTGCAGGACACCGTCGGCTACGAGCGCCTCGGCTACGACGACTCCGTCGGCAAGGTGTCGATCGTCGGCGCCGGCATGAGCACCTCGCCTGGCATCTCGGCGCGCTTCTTCGAGGCACTGTCCGAGGCGGGCGTCAACATCGAGATGATCTCGACCTCCGAGATCCGGGTCTCCGTGGTCGTCGCCGAGACTCAGGTCGAGTCGGCCGTCAACGCGGCCCACTCCGCGTTCGACCTCGGCACCGACGAGGTCGAGGCCGTGGTCTACGGAGGTACCGGCCGATGACCCTGCGACAGGCTCAGGGCGGCGCCGGCATCAAGATCGGCATCGTCGGCGCGACCGGCCAGGTCGGTGTCGCCATGCGGCAGATCCTCGCGGAGCGCAACTTCCCGGTCGACGAGATCAGGTTCTTCTCCAGCCCGCGGTCCGCCGGCACGGTGCTGTCCTACGAGGGTCGCGACGTCGTCGTCGAGGACGCCTCGACCGCCGACCCGAGCGGTCTCGACGTCGCGCTCTTCTCCGCGGGCGCCACCGCCTCACGCGCGCTCGTGCCGACGTTCGTCGACGCCGGGGTGATCGTCGTGGACAACTCCAGCGCGTTCCGCAAGGATCCGGCGATCCCGCTGGTCGTCTCCGAGGTCAACCCCGACGCCGCCCGCCCGGTGATCGAGGCCGGGCGCGGCATCATCGCCAACCCCAACTGCACCACGATGGCCGCCATGCCGGTTCTCAAGCCGCTGCACGACGAGGCCGTGCTGCGGCGCCTGGTCGTGTCGACCTACCAGGCGGTCTCGGGCTCGGGCATCGCCGGTGTCGCGGAGCTCGCCGACGGCGTCATCGCCGCCGGTGACAAGGCCCGCGAGCTGGCCTACGACGGTGAGGCGGTCGCCTTCCCCGAGCCGGGGATCTACCAGCGGACCATCGCCTACAACGTGCTGCCCTTCGCCGGCAACCTCGTCGACGACGGTCTGAACGAGACCGACGAGGAGCAGAAGCTCCGCAACGAGTCCCGCAAGATCCTCGGCATCCCCGAGCTGCCCGTCTCCGCCACCAACGTCCGGGTGCCGGTCTTCACCGGCCACTCGCTGTCGATCAACGCCGAGTTCGCTCGCGCGCTGTCGCCTGAGCGCGCGATCGAGCTGCTGTCGACGGCCCCCGGCGTCGAGCTGAGCGACATTCCCAACCCGCTGCAGGCCGCCGGCAAGGATCCGTCGTACGTCGGGCGGATCCGCGCCGACGAGGGCGTCCCCGACGGCCGCGGTCTCGCGCTGTTCGTCTCCGGCGACAACCTGCGCAAGGGCGCGGCCCTCAACACGATCCAGATCGCCGAGCTGGTCGTCGCCGCTCGCTGAGGCCCCGTCCCCGGGCGTGACGGGGCGATGAGACGGCGCGTCCGGGCGGGCATGCCGGTGTCGTGTTCCTCGCCTGGAGGGCACGATCCTGAGCGCAGGCTCGGGCGGGCTGCTCGGTCGTGACGCCGACTCAGGCCGCGTCGACCGCGTCGATGTAGCGCACGGTCACCCAGTGCGCGAGCAGGTACGACGCGATCGTCAGCACCCCCACCACGACCGCACCGGTGACCTGGTCGAG
This sequence comes from Nocardioides sp. CER19, assembly GCF_029846275.1. Taxonomy (GTDB): domain Bacteria; phylum Actinomycetota; class Actinomycetes; order Propionibacteriales; family Nocardioidaceae; genus Nocardioides. The sequence goes on along the minus strand of NZ_JARVWS010000001.1, from coordinate 113,292 downwards.
CTCGTCGAGCAGGAAGAGCACGGTGAGCACCGACACCAGGGCGACCGCCAGGAAGCTGATGCTGCCCGCGCTGGGCACCTGCGCCCATCGCAGCAGGAGCGCACCGATGACCACCGCGACGACGACGATCAGGACCAGCAGGAGGAAGCCCGGCCCGCCGCCGCAGCTCGTCGTACCGCGGATCGACTCGCACGCCTGCAGCCCGCCGAGCGTCGCGAGCACCAGGAAGGCGCCGACGACGAGCCCGGCGCCGGCCGCTGCGAGGTGCCCGTTCAGCGGGCGGCGGGCGGCCGGCTGCCCGCGCCGGCGCCGGGGACGACGCTGGGGACGACGCAGCGTCCTGGTGCCCTCGACCGCTGGCTCCGGCTCGGGGCGGGGCTCCGGCTCGAGCGCTGCTTCGAGGACCGAGGGCAGCTCCGGCGCGGTGACGGTCGCCGTGGGCGGTGCGTGGTCAACCGTCGGCGGATCCGGTTCGGTCGACTGCTCACCGCTCGCGGCCGGAGGAGTCTTCCTCCGCCTCCGGAAGCCCAGCGACGGCGCCTCGAGCGACGGCTTGTCCTCCTCTGACCCCATGGCGGCAGTGTGGCACGTCGGGCCGCCCCGAACGGGCCACGAACGCCGAAGCCGCCACCCGCCCCTAGGCTGCGCGTGTGCATTCCGAGCTTCGCCGCGTGGCGGTCTTCTGCGGGTCCGTGTCCGGCCACGACGAGACGATGACCCGGGCGGCGTACGACCTGGGCCGGGGGCTCGCCGAGCGCGGCATCGGCCTGGTCTACGGCGCAGGCGGCCACGGCCTCATGGGCGCCGTCTCCCAGGGTGCCTTGGACGCGGGCGGTGAGGTCGTCGGCGTGATCCCGCGGTCGATGGTCGAGCGGGAGTGGGGGCGCGACGACCTCTCCGAGGTCCGTGTCGTCGACACGATGCACGAGCGCAAGGCCCTCATGGCCGAGTACGCCGACGCGTTCCTGTGCCTTCCCGGGGGACTCGGCACCCTCGAGGAGATCATCGAGGTCTGGAGCTGGCGGCAGATCGGCTTCAACGACGACCCGGTCTGCTTCTTCAACGTCGGCGGGTTCTGGAACCCGATGCTCACCGCTCTGCAGGGCCTCGTCGACGCCGGCTTCGTACGCCAGGAGGTGATGGACGACCTCGTCGTGGCGGAGACGTTGGACGAAGCGCTCACCGGGCTCGCCAGCCGGATCGGCGTCCAGTTCGCCGACAAGCTCAACGGTCGCGGCTGACCGGCTCGCACCTGTCGGCCGGGCGGCCAGGGGTCACAGGTCCCGCTCGTAGTAGAGCATCGAGGGACCGCCGGACCCGAACTCCTCGTTGGTGAAGCCGCACTTCACATAGAGCGCCCGCGCGACCTCGTCGTCGACCGAGGTGTTGAGGTCGATCCGCGTGGCTCCGTGCCGGCGGGCGAGGTCCATCGCCGCCTCGAGCAGCGCGCGGCCCAGGCCGGTGCCGCGAGCCGGAGGTCGCACCCAGAGCTCCTCGAGACAGGCATCCGGGCCGGCCTCGTAGAGCGAGTTGCGAAAGCGCAGCTGCGCGAAGCCGACCGGCGGGTCTCCCGGCCCGAAGACGACCGCCACCTCACCGCTCGCGAGCTGCGGGCCGGCCAGCTCCGCCATCACCTCCGCGGCAGGCTCGGTCTGCCCGAACTCGGCGTTGAACTCGAAGAGCATCCGGCCGAGCAGGACGGCATCGTCTGCGCCACCGACTCGCAGCCCGCGGTCGTCCCTGTCCTCGGCCTCCACGCTGCTGACACTAATGCCTTGCCATGGCGCCATAATGGTGCCATGATGGCGCCATGGACGTCATGAGATTCGTGGACAGGGTTCGCCAGGAGCTCGCGGTCGCCGCCGCGGCCGGCGGCCCGGAGGCCGTGGCGATGGCCGACCGGCTGAGCGCCCCGCTGGCCTCCGCGTTCCAGCTGGCCCTGCTCGAGGCGCTCTCCGCGGCGGCGGACGAGATCACCCGGGACCTGGCGCCCGGCTCCGTCGAGGTGCGGCTGCGCGGCGGCGAGCCGAGCTTCGCCGTCACCCTGCCGACCGCGGAGGCGGTGGCGCCACGGATGGCGCCATCGGCGGCCCAGGCGGAAGAGGACGAGGCCTCGTTCGACGGCGACGCCGCCACCGCTCGCATCAACTTCCGCGTCCCCGAGCCGCTCAAGGCGCGGATCGAGGAGGCGGCCGCGGGCCAGGGACGCTCCGTCAACGCCTGGCTGACCCGGGCCGCGTCCGCAGCACTCCGCACGCCGCACCACCCATCGGCCGACGTCGACCCGCCGTCGACCGGCGGCCGGTCCAAGCAGCAGCGCTACACCGGCTGGGTCAGCTGACCGGGCCGCCCCCAGAACCACTCAACCGGAGAGGAACACCAGCCATGCCCACGTTCAGCACCCCTGAGCCGATCACCGCCATCATCGAGCCCGTCGTCGGCGACGTCACCATCGTCGCGAGCGACCGGGTGGACACGGTCGTCGAGGTACGCCCCGCCGACCCGGACAACGAGTCCGACGTGGAGGCCGCCGCCCGCACCACGGTCGGCTTCACCAACGGGACCTTGACGGTCAAGGCGCCCCGGGCCAAGCCGTTGAGCTGGTCCAACAAGACCCGTGCGATCGCCGTCGCCGTCGCACTGCCCGCCGGCTCGCACCTCGAGGGCAGCACCGCCATGGGCGACCTGCAGGTCACCGGCCGGCTCGGTGACGTCACCTACAAGACCAGTGCCGGCGACATCCACCTGGACGAGACCGCCGCCCTGTCCGTGAGCACGTCGGCCGGCAACGTCCGCGGCGACCGCGTCACCGGCAAGGCGACCGTCTCGATCTCCTCGGGCCGGCTGCAGCTGGGCGAGCTGGTCGTGGGCGGCGTACTCAAGAACTCCAACGGCGCCGCGGTCGTCGGAGCCGCGCACGGCCCGCTCGAGGTCCGGGTGGCCAACGGCGACATCACCGTCGAGGGAGCGACCGACGACGTGGATGCGAAGAGCGCGATGGGCACGGTCCGCGTGCTCGACGCGGCGCACGGAACGCTGACCCTCGAGACGGCGATGAGCGGGATCGAGGTCGGCGTCCACGAGGGCACCGCCGCCTGGCTCGACGTCTCCACGAAGTTCGGCAAGGTGCGCAACGAGCTCACGGCGTCCGGAGCGCCCGGCGAGAGCGCCGACAAGGTGGAGATCCACGCGTCCACGTCCTTCGGCGACGTCACCGTCCGCCGGGCCTGACGTCCGGGTCCGGACAAGGAAAGAGGCGGCTCGGCCTTCGCCGAACCGCCTCTGACCTGCTTCATCAGCCGGTCGGGGTGACAGGATTTGAACCTGCGGCCTCTTCGTCCCGAACGAAGCGCGCTACCAAGCTGCGCCACACCCCGAGTCGCGAACGCCCCACCTTTTCGGCGGGGGCTCACAAGCAGGGGAGCATACCGGAGCCCCTGGTGTCACCTGTAATCGGCGTCCACGAGCGTGAGCAGGGTGGCCTCGGGGCGGCACGCGACGCGGATCCGGGCGTACGGCGACGTGCCCACCCCCGCCGACACGTGCAGCCAGGCCGACCCCGGGTCGCCGGGGGCGGAGGCGGCCGGGTGGCGGTGGAGACCGCGGGCCCGCTCCGGCTCGATGTCGCAGTTCGTCGTGAGGGCGCGACCACCGGGCAGGCAGACCTGGCCGCCGTGGGTGTGGCCCGCCAGGATCGCGTCGTACCCGTCCCGAGCGAACGCATCCAGCACCCGCAGGTACGGCGCGTGGGCGACGCCCAGCCGGAGGTCGGCGCGGAGGTCGGCGGGCCCGGCGACATCGCCGAGGCGGTCGAAGCGCAGGTGCGGGTCGTCGACGCCGGCGAAGGCGACCGTCAGCTCGCCGACCTTCAGCACGGTGCGCCGGTTGGTGAGGTTGCTCCACCCGGCGGTCTCGAACGTCCCGACCAGGTCCCGCCAGGGCAGCTGGGGGACGTTCGTGTGCCGCTTCCCGTTGTCGGGGAGCAGGTAGCGGAGCGGGTTGCGCAGCCGCGCCGAGAAGTAGTCGTTGGAACCGAGCACGAAGACGCCGGGCACGTCGAGGAGCGGCCCGAGCGCCTCGGCCAGCACCGGCACCGAGTCACGGTGGGCCAGGTTGTCACCGGTGTTGACGACCAGGTCGGGACGCAGCACGGCCAGCGACGAGAGCCACTCGATCTTCCGCTGCTGCCCGGGGACGAGGTGGATGTCGGAGAGATGCAGCACCCGCACCGGCCGAGCGCCCGCCGGAAGGACCGGCACGGTCACGCGGCGCAGCGTGTACTGCCGGGCCTCCCACAGCGCGTACGCCGTCAGGCCGGCGCCGGCCGTCGCACCGGCCGCGACCGTGGTGGCGAGGGCGCGGCCGAGAACGGGAGCGAGACGCATGCCGCAAGGCTGCCACAATGATCCACATGAGCCTGAAGGACACCTTGCGCAGCGACCTCACGACCGCCATGAAGGCGCGCGACGAGGTGCGGTCCTCGACGCTGCGGATGGTGCTCACCGCCATCACCAATGCCGAGGTCGCCGGCAAGGAGTCGCGCGAGCTGTCCGACGACGAGATCATCGGCGTGCTCACCAGCGAGGCCAAGAAGCGCCGGGAGGCGGCGACCGCGTTCGCCGACGGGGGCCGCCAGGAGAGCGCCGACAAGGAGCAGGCGGAGGCGGCGGTCATCGCCGGCTACCTGCCCGAGCAGCTCTCCGAGGCCGCGATCGCCGAGCTCGTCGCGAAGGCCGTCGAGCAGACCGGCGCCGCCGGCGAGGGCATGCGCGCCATGGGCAAGGTCATGGGCGTCGTCCAGCCCCAGGTCAGGGGCCGTGCGGACGGCGGCGCCGTGGCTGCGGAGGTACGCCGCCAGCTCGGCGCCTGACCGCTCCTGACCCGGCCCGGCGGGCTAGTGCCCGCCGTGTCCGTTCCCGTTGCCGTTCCCGCCCCAGTTGAACGGGAACGACGGCGGCGGGTTGCCCTTGCGCTTCTTCTTGTTGTGCTTGGGCTTCGGCTCGGGGCCGGCGGACGGGTAGACCGTGATCGGGCTGCCCTTGGCCGCCTTGCCCGACGGGTTGCTGTAGGCCACCGTGCCGACCGAGTAGTCCGAGTAGACCTTGCTGCCGACGGTGGTGGTGAAGCCGGCCTGGCGGAGGACGTCCTTCGCGTGGCTGATCGTCATGCCCGCCACGGACGGGACGTCGACCTGGATGCCGTCGATCACGCTCTGGCTCGGCTTGACGAAGTCCTTGTCGGGCAGCCACTGCTGGATGACGTGCATCGCGTCGCCCCACATCGGGCCGGCCGTGGTCGAGCCGTGCGCGGTGGCGACGTAGCCGCCCTTGAGGTGCTGGCCGTTGAGGGTGATCCACTCGCCCTTGGAGTTCGCACCGGCGATCATCGACGCGGTGGCCAGTGACGGCGTGTAGCCGTCGTACCAGACCGTCATGTTGCTGTTGATGGTTCCGGTCTTGGCCGCGCTGGGGATGTTGAGGCCGAGCCCGGCGTCGCCACCGAAGCCGCCCGGCTCCTGGACCCCGCGGAGGATGTCGTTGACGGCGTCGGCGGTGCCCTGGGCCATCACCTGCTGGCACGACTTGCCGTAGTCCTTCACGGGCTTGCCGTCGGACCCGATGATCTCGGTGACCGGCTGGGCGTCGCAGTGCAAACCGCGCGCGGCCACGGTCGCGTACGCCTCCGCCATCTCGAGCGGGCTGACGCTGGCGATGCCGAGCGTGAAGGACGGCACGCGCTCACCCTTGGGGTCGTCGAGCTCGAGGCCCATCGACTTCGCGAGCTTGTAGGGGTTGCACAGCCCGGTGATCTCCTCGAGCTGGGCGAAGAACGTGTTCACCGACAGGCGGGTGCCGGAGTAGGCGTCCATGTTGCCGGAGTCGGTGGAGTTGTGGACCTGCCAGACGCCGACGCGGTTGCCGTCGCCGGGGCAGCCCTTGTAGTTGGACTCGGGGATGTCCTTCTGCTCCGGCGAGTTGATCTGCTGGTGCAGCGGGAAGCCGTTGTACTCGATCGCCGAGGAGAGCACGAACAGCTTGAACGTCGAACCCGCCTGGAAGCCGTTCGAGTCGCCGAAGCGCTGCGGGACGATGTAGTTGAGGTAGGTCTCACCCTTCTTCTTGTCGCGCCCCATCGGCCGCGACTGGGCGAGCGCTCGGACCGCACCGCTGCCGGGCTCCACCATCGCCAGGGCGCCGATCGCCTGGTCGGTGGGCGCGACGTGGGCGGCGACCGCCTGGTCGGCCGCCTTCTGGAAGCGCAGGTCGAGCGTCGTCTTGATCGTGAGACCGCCCGAGTAGAGCAGGCTGCGCCGGTCGTCGACGCTCTTGCCGAGCGACGGGTCGCTGAGCAGCCGGTTGAGCACGTAGTCGCAGAAGAACGGTGCGGTCGAGTTCACGCAGCCGTTCTGCGAGCCCTGGACGTCGAGCCCGAGCGGTGCCGCCTTGGCGGCCTCCGCGTCCTTCGCGCTGATCGCGTGCAGCTGGGCCATCCGGTCGAGCACCACGTTGCGGCGGGCGACGGCCCGGTCGGGCGAGTTGGTCGGGTCGTAGCCGGTGGGGTTCTTCACGAGCCCGGCCAGCGTCGCCGCCTGGGTCAGCGAGAGCTTGTTGGCGTTGACGTTGAAGTAGTGCTTCGCGGCCGCCTGCACGCCGTAGGCGCCGTCGCCGAAGTAGGCGGCGTTGAGGTAGCGCTCGAGGATCCAGTCCTTGCTGTGGGTCTGCTCCAGCGCGATCGCGTAGCGCAGCTCCTTGATCTTGCGGGCGTAGGACTCCTCGGTGGCGGCCTTGATGGCCTTCTCGTCACCCGACTGCTTGGCCTGGGCGATGAGCGTCATCTTGACCAGCTGCTGGGTCAGCGAGGAGCCGCCCTGGACCACGCCGCTGTTGGCCTGGTTGGTCACGAACGCGCGCAGCGTGCCCTTCAGGTCGAGGGCGCCGTGCTGGTAGAAGCGGTAGTCCTCGATCGAAACCAGCGCCGTCACCATGTTGCGCGAGATCTGGCTCAGCGGGCGGTTGATCCGGTTCTCGTCGTAGAGCGTGGTGATGAGCTTGCCCTCGCTGTCGAGGATCCGCGTCCGCTGCGCGAGGTCGCCCGTCTCCAGCTCGGCCGGCAGGTCGTCCATGCTGCGGGCGACGTTGCGCGCCCCGATGCCGGCGACGCCCGCGAACGGGATCGCCAGGCCGGCCACCACGGCGCCGAGCACGGCGGCCACCGCCAGCATCACACCCAGGTGGGGAAGCAGGCGCGAGGCCGGGAGGCGGTCCATTCGGGGGCTCGGCATGCGCATAGGTTACGTGACCCCCGTAGCAGACGCGGCCTCGCCGACATCGCCCCCCGCGCCGATATGACTCAAGAGGACTAGTCACAACGGACCATGCAACTTGGGTCAAATAGGTCTGTACCGACCCAAACCCAGGCCTTTACGTTTTGTCCACGGAAAAAGTCGGTGCCGTCGTCGTGGGGACCGCGGAGCCGATTTCGGGACATTGGGGACACGTATGTGGGTTGAGGATTGGGCCCCGAAGGCTGCCTGCCGCGCGCAGGAGCCGGACCAGCTGTTCGTTCGGGGAGCAGAGCAGAACAAGGCCAAGCAGGTCTGCGCCGGGTGCCCGGTGCGCACCGAGTGCCTGGCCGAGGCACTGGACAACCAGATCGAGTGGGGCGTCTGGGGCGGGATGACGGAGCGGGAGCGCCGCGCGCTGCTGCGCCGCAAGCCCGGCTCCTCGTGGCGCTCGGTGCTCGAGGCTGCGCGGACGAAGGAAGCCGCGGGCGCCTGAGCGCACCCGCGCTTCCGGTCCTTCGCGTCAGGCGTCGGCGAGCAGCCGGCCGACCTGACGGAGGCCCTCGAGGTCGTGCACGTCGCCGGCGAGCGCGGGCACGACGGCGGTCGGCACGCGCGGGTGAGCCGCGGCGAACCGTTCGCGCAGCTGTTGCTCGCGCTCGACCAGTCGCACGCGGTCGGCGTGCAGGCGCAGCAGTCCGGCCGTCAGGCCGGCGGTCGGCCCGGTGTCGGTCGAGGCACGCAGCCGCTCGGCCGCGGCCAGCGCGCCCGCGGCCGACAGGTCGCCGGGCGGCGCGGCGGTCGCGCGGTTCACGATGAGCCCGGCGAGCGGCATGCGGTCGCCGCTGAGCCGCTCGACGAAGTACGCCGCCTCGCGCAGTGCGTCGCCCTCCGGCGCCGCCACGACGAGGAACGCGGTGCCGCGCGCCTGCAGCAGCGCGTAGGTCTGCTGCGCCCGCTGCCGGAAGCCGCCGAAGACGGTGTCCAGCGCGGCCACGAACGTCTGGAGATCGGTCAGGATCTGACCGCCGAGGATCTTCGTCAGGGTGTTGGTGATGATCCCGAAGCCGGCCGTCATCAGCTTCGCCGGCCCGCGGGCGGGCGCCAGCATGAGGCGGACGAAGCGGCCGTCGAGGAAGCTCGAGAGCCGGTCGGGCGCGTCGAGGAAGTCGAGCGCGCTGCGACTGGGCGGGGTGTCGACGACGATCAGGTCGTAGGCGCCCTGGCGGTGCAACTGGCCCAGCTTCTCCATCGCCATGTATTCCTGCGTGCCCGCGAACGAGCTCGACAGCGCGATGTAGAAGGGGTTCTCGAGGATCTGCCGGGCCTTCTCCGGGCTGGCCTGCTGGAGCACCACCTCGTCGAAGGTGCGCTTCATGTCGAGCATCATCGCGTCGAGGCTGCCGCCCGACCCGCTGGTCGAGCCCGTCGAGATCCCCGGGACGGGCCGCGGCGTGTTGTCGAGCTGCTCGATGCCCATGCTCTGCGCCAGCCGACGGGCCGGGTCGATCGTGAGCACGACGACCTTGCGGCCGCGCTCCGCGGCGCGTAGGGCCAGGGAGGCGCTGGTCGTCGTCTTGCCGACGCCACCCGAGCCGCAGCAGACGACGATCCGGGTCTCCGGGTCGTCGAGCAGTCGGTCGACGTCGAGGCCGGGTGCGCTCGTCGGGACCGCCGCCAGTGGCCCGACCCGTGGTTGGGTCCTCATCGGGGTCCCCGCGCGATTGTTCGCGGAGGAGCGAATCGGGGGAGCGAAGGATCGCGTGGGGTGATCATGCGAGTCCTTGCTCCTTGAGATGCTCGGCCAGCTCGTAGAGGCAGCCGAGGTCGACCGTGACCGAGAGCCGCGGGAGCTCGTACGACGGCACGTCCAGCCCGGCCACGACCGCGCGCTGCGCGTCCTCGAGGGCCCGCCGCTCGGCGTGCTCGGCCGCCTCGGCCAGCAACCCGTCGACGAGGTCGTCCGAGACCGCCACGCCGGCCCCGTCCAGGTCCTTGGCGATCGCGCCGGCGTCGAGCGTGCCGGCCCGGGCCGCGGCCAGCTCGTCGGGGTCGAGGTCCTTCGGCCGGACCTGGTTGACGATCACGCCGCCGACCGAGAGCCGGGCGTGCCGCAGCTCGGCGATCGCGTCGGCGGTCTCCTGGACGGGCATCTCCTCCAGCAGGGTGACCAGGTGGACCGCCGTACGCGGGGAGCGGAAGAGGGTCATCATCGTGTCTGCCTGGTTCTTGATCGGACCGACCTTGGCCAGGCCAGCGACCTGGTCGCTCACGTTGAGGAACTGGGTGATCCGCCCTGTCGGCGGGGCGTCGAGCACCACGGCGTCGTAGTGGCGTGCGCCCTTGTTGCGGCTGTTGCGCCGCACCGCCTCGAAGACCTTGCCGGTCAGCAGCACGTCCCGCACACCGGGCGCGATGGTCGTGGCGAACTCGACGACGCCGAAGCGGTCGAGCGCCTTCCCGGCCCGGCCGAGCTTGTAGTACATCGCGAGGTACTCGAGCAGCGCCGCCTCGGCGTCGATGTGGAGGGCGTAGACGCTGCCCGGGCGTGCCTCGCCGGCGGTGAGGCCGGTGGCGACGCGAGTCTCGGCGTAGGGCAGCGGGTCGACGTCGAACATCCGGGCGATGCCCTGCCGGCCCTCGACCTCGCAGAGCAGGACGTTCTTGCCGTGGCTCGCGAGGCCCAGCGCCAGGGCGGCGGCCACGGTGGACTTCCCGGTGCCGCCCTTGCCGGTCACCACGTGCAGCTGCACGCGCGGCCAGTCGGAGGACATGGGGCGACTCTAGCCAGACCGTCGGGCCGACCGTCTAGGTTGTGACGCATGGCGCTCGCCCGCTACCGGCACCTGTGCATCGACTCCAACGACTGCGTCGCGATGGGCGACTTCTGGTCAGCCGTGCTGGGCCTGCCCGCGGAGCCGCGCGGCGACGAGACCCTGCTGCGCGGGCCCACGCCCCAGCACTCGGTGTGGGTCGAGACGGTGCCCGAGCCGGTGACGGCCAAGCAGCGCGTCCACCTCGACGTGCATGCCGGCTCCGTCGACGACGTCCTCCGGCTGGGCGCGACCCCGCTGGACCTGGAGTCGTTCGGCTGGAAGGTGCTCCGCGACCCGGAGGGCGGCGAGCTGTGTGTCTTCGAGCGCGAGGAGGTGCCGGCCTACCGGCTCTACGAGCTGGCCGTCGACGCCCAGGACGCGGAGCGGATCGCGACCTGGTGGGGCGACGTCCTCGGCGTACCGGCCCAGCACGGTCCGGAGTGGTCGTGGATCGAGGGCGTGCCCGGCGCGCCGTTCGAGTCGATCGTGTTCGCCCCGGTACCCGAGCCGAAGACGGCCAAGAACCGCATCCACTGGGACGTCACCGTCGGGGACCTGGCGCTGCTGACCAGCGACGGTGCCACGGTGCTGCGGCCGCAGGACGACGAGATCTCGTGGACGGTGATGGCCGACCCCGAGGGCAACGAGTTCTGCGCCTGGGTCGAGCCGGCGTCCTAGGCGTGCGTGTGGGTGTCGGGCCCGCCGACCTCGAGGCTGGGTACGTCGCCGGGCCACCAGTGCGTCGCGGGACTCGAAGGCGAGTCCGTCGTAGTCGCCGCTCGCGGTAGCGGTGAAGCAGGTCGCGAACGCGTCCACTGCTTGGTGCCGAGGAGCCGGACGTAGCGATACTCGAGCCGTTCGATCCGGGCCCGGTCAGCACTGTCGGTCGTCTCCGCCATGCTTGAAACGTCGTCACACGTTCTCGTTCTTGGAAGGGATGACCATGGTGCTGCCGGGGATCGAGCTGTTCCTGCCCGATGCCGCCGCCTGGCGGGCATGGCTCGCGGAGAACCACGACTCGGTGCCCGCCGTCTGGTTGGTGCTGACCAAGAAGGGTGGGACGACGACCGCGCTCGACTACGCCGGCGCGCTCGACGAGGCACTCTGCTTCGGCTGGATCGACGGGCAGACCCGGCGACGCGACGACGAGACGACCTTCCAGCGGTGGACGCCGCGCGGACCGAGGAGCCGATGGTCGCTCATCAACATCGGCCACGTCGAGAGGCTCACCGCGGCCGGTCGCATGACGCCCGCGGGCCTCGCCGCCGTGGAGGCGGCGAAGGCGGACGGTCGGTGGGAAGCGGCCTACGCCGGCCCGGCGACCGCCGAGACGCCGCCCGACCTCCTCGCCGCGCTGGCGGCCAACCCGGACGCTCAGGCGATGTTCGACGTGCTGACCTCGCAGAACCGCTACGCGCTCTACCACCGGCTGACCGCCATCAAGACGGAGGCGGCCCGGGCCCGTCGGGTCGCCGACTACGTCGCGATGCTCGCTCGCGGCGAGACGATCCACCCGCAGAAGCGGCGGCCGGTCACGGAGTGACCGCGAGGCTCGCGGCGATCTTCTCGCCGAGCGCCACGTCGCCCTCGATCGTGACGGCGTCCGGGTCGACGTGGCCGCGGCCGCCGGCCAGCCGCACGAAGGTGTCGCGGCTCATCCGCAGCGTCGTCGTCGGCTCCGCCGGCGGGGTGTCGAGCCGCTGGCCCCGTCCGTCCGCCCCGACGCCGTACGCCGCCGGCGGGCTGCCCTCGACCAGGGCGACGACCGTGGTGCCGGGCGCCGCGCCGACCCGCTTCGCGAGCACGTAGCCGAGGCTCTCCAGCAGGTAGGTGACGCTGTGCTCGGCGGCGGGGGAGCCCAGGCCGCCTGGGCGTCCGACCGCGCGGCGTACGTCCTGCTCGTGCATCCAGACGTCGAGCGGCCGGTTGCGGAGCAGCCGCCTGACGTCCCAGCCGATCGCGCCGAACACGCCGGGCGCCGGCGCCGACGGGTCGGTCGGCAGGTCGGCGAGGAGGGCGTCGTGCCGGGCGGCGGCGTAGTGCCGGATCTGCTCGACGATCTCCCCCGGCGACGTGTGGCGGCGGGTGAGCACGCCGATCTCGGTGAACTGTCCCATCGGTCCGCGGACGTGCGCGGCCGGGCCGACCTCGGCCTCCTCCCGCGGCGCGCCGCCGAGGATCCCCTCGAGGTGTGCGACGTGCGAGACGACCGCCCGCACGTCCCAGCCGGGCAGGTCCGTCGGTCGCGCCCAGTCGGCGTCCGCCAGCGACTCGGCCAGGTCGGCGAACTCCCCGACCGCCTGCCACCACGTGTCGATGTAGGCCCGCAGCTCGTTGCTCACGCGCTCGACCCTAGGGCGTCGGCCGCTCACTCCAGGTTCAGGCCGGCGGCGGGCGCGACCCGGGAGGCCCGACGGGCGGGCAGCAGGCACGACACCAGGCCGGCGCCGGCGGCGACCAGGACGACGATCGCGAGCTGGCCGAGCGGCAGCACCATCGGCACGTCGTCGAAGGCCTGGGCGACCATCGTCCGCACGGCCACCCAGGCGAAGACGACGCCGATCATCGTGCCGAGCACCGTCGCCACCACCGAGAGCAGCACCGCCTCCGCGGCGAGCATCCGGCGCAGCTGCCGCCTCGTGAGCCCCAGCGCACGGAGCAGGGCGTGCTCCCGGGCGCGCTCCAGGACGGAGAGACCGAGCGTGTTGGCGATCCCCACCAGGGCGATGACCACCGAGATGCCGAGCAGGCCCACGACCGCCCCGGTGAAGACGTCGAGCTGCAGGTCGACCCAGTGGCGGTCGGCCAGCCCGTTGTCGAGGTCGGCGTCGGGGGCCAGTGCCCCGAGGTCGCCGCCGAGGTCGTCGGCGTCGGCTCCGCCGGCCCCGCGGACCCAGATCGCGAAGGTCGCCGGGGCATCGGTCAGCTCGGCCAGGGTCGACGCGGTGACGAGACCGGCCGGGCCGAAGCCGCCGCCACCGACGACCTGCAGGCTGAGGTGACGGTCGCCGACCGTGACCGTGACCGGGTCGGGGACGTGGCCCGCGACCTCGGGCGGCAGGGTGATCTGGCCGGCGGAGGGCACGGCGTCGCGGGAGCGCAGCACCCGGCCTGTGGTCGGCACGGCGAGGAGCGTCATGTCCTGTCCGTCGACCCGGGCCCGCACCCCGTCGAGGCCGACCGCCGTGGCCACGCCCGGCACCGCACCAGCGCGCTGGAGGACGTCCTCGGGCAGCGGCGTACTGCCGGTGAGCGCGAGGTCGACCGGGTGGTCGGTGTCCATCGACCCGGTGACGGCATCGCGCGCGGTCGCCATCCCGGTGAGGACCGCGGTCGTCAGGGTGACGCCGACCAGCAGCGAGGCGGCTGTGGCCGCCGTACGCCGGGGGTTGCGGACCGCGTTGGCGCTCGCGAGCCGTGCCTCGGCACCGACCACGCGGGCGAGTGCCGCGCCCGCGGCTCGCACCAGCGCCGGCACGAGGATCGGGCCGAGCACCAGGATGCCGGTGAAGGCGGCGGCACCCCCGGCCAGCATCGCCGGGTTCGACCGCTGAGCCACCGCGAGACCGAGCAGGGCCGTACCGCCCGCGACCAGCAGGAGGCCGAGCAGGATCCGGAGTCGCCCGGCGCCGGTCCGCAGGTCGACGTCCTCCTGTGGCCGCAGCGCCGCCATCGGGCTGACCCGCATGACGCGACGGGTCGGCAGCCACGACGCGACCAGCGTGACGACGAGGCCCACGAGGAAGCCGCCGACGATCCAGCCGGGGCCGATGTCGACGGGGCCGAGCGGCGCAGAGTCCGAGAGTCGCTGGATGAGGGCGACGAGACCGTGACCCAGGCCGACACCGGCGACCAGCCCGACCAGGCCCGCGAGCGTGCCGATGGCCAGCGCCTCCAGCCGCACCGAGCGGACGACCTGGCGACGCGTCGCACCGATGCTGCGGAGCAGGGCGAAGTCGCGCATCCGCTGGGCGAAGAGGATCGAGAACGTGTTCGCGATGACCAGCACCGACACGAACAGCGCGATGGCCGCGAACAGGAGCAGCACGAGCGCCACGACGTCGACCTGGCGGTCGAGGTCCTTCTGCACGTCGTGGAGGTACGACGCGACCGACTGTGCGCGCGCGACGCCCTGCGTGTCACCGGCGAGCGCGATGCCGGTGAGGTGGACGTCGTCGCGCCACGTGAGGAGGTCGGACCAGGTGACGTAGACGTCGGCGCGGGCCAGCTGCGTCGGCGAGGTCGCGAGGCCGACGACCCGTACGTCGAGGCGCTGGTCGCCGCTGCCGATCCGCAGCCGGTCGCCGACGGTCACGTGCCGAGGCTTCGCGGCGTTGGAGTCGACGACCGCCTCGCCGGGGCCGGTCGGGAAGCGCCCGGCGGTCAGCCGCTGCCACTGCCACGCGGGGTCGGTGGCGACGATGCCGACGTCGGCCCGGTCCGACAGGAGCCGGCCGCCGGCGCGCACCGACTGGGTCGACCAGCCGACCGGCAGGGCGTCATGGCTCACCGTCAGCCCGTCCGCGATGGCGACGGAGGGGTCCTTCACGACGGCGTCGGCATGGCGGTAGGGCGCGTCCAGACCCGCCGACAGACCCGTCCGCGTGGACGAGGCCAGCGCCGCGGTGACGACGACGAACGCGACCCCGACCGCGACCGCGAGGGCGGCGGAGACGTAGCGCCGCGTGTGAGTGCGCAGCGAGCCGAGCCAGACGGTCCGCATCAGGCGATCCGCCCGTCGGCGACCGTGACCACGTGGTCGGCGTACGCCGCGGCGCTGGGCTCGTGCGTGACCATGACGACGGTCTGCCCGAGCTCGCGCACGGAGCGGCGCAGGTGGTCGAGGACCTCGGCGGACGTGGTGCTGTCGAGGTTGCCGGTCGGCTCGTCGGCGAACACGACGGTCGGCTCCGTGACGAGCGCCCGGGCGATCGCGACCCGCTGCTGCTGGCCGCCCGAGAGCTCGGACGGGCGGTGGCCGAGCCGGTCGCCGAGGGCGAGGACGTCGGCCAGCATGAGCGCCCGCTCCCGGTCGGCGGCGCCGATGCGTCGCCCGGCCAGCTCGAGGGGGAGCAGGATGTTCTGCCCGGCAGTGAGCATCGGCAGCAGGTTGAAGGCCTGGAACACGAACCCGAGCCGCTCCCGCCGGAACACCGTGAGCTGGTCGTCGCTCAGCGACTCCAGCCGCTGCCCCGCGACCGTGACGGACCCGGAGGTGGGCTGGTCGAGCCCGGCCAGGCAGTGCATCAGCGTGGACTTGCCCGAGCCCGAGGGACCCATGATCGCGGTGAACGTGCCGGCGCTCAGGTCGAGGTCGACGCCCCGCAGGGCGTGCACCTCGGCGTCGCCGCGTCCGTAGGTCTTGGTGAGGCCGCGCGCGCTCGCGGCGACGGCCGTGGTCAGGGGTGTCTGCGTCATGGCGACAACGCTCGCCGTCGCGGGGCGCCACGTCGTCGGACCATGAGCTGATCACTCGTACGACCCCGGGTGGACGGGTCAGGTCGGTCGGACCAGACCCGTCTCGTAGGCCAGGACCACGAGCTGCACGCGGTCACGGCTGCCGGTCTTCGCCAGCAGGCGGCCGACGTGGGTCTTCACGGTCGCCTCGGAGACGACGAACGTCGCGGCGATCTCGGTGTTGGACAACCCGCGCCCGACCAGCTCGAAGACCTCGCGTTCGCGCTCGGTGAGGCCGTCGAGGCGGGTGTCGCGCGGGGCGGCCGGGTCGGGCAGCGCGGCGGCGAAGTGGTCGAGGAGGCGCCGGGTCGTGCTCGGTGCGACGACTGAGTCGCCGGCGTGCACGGTGCGGATCGCGCCGAGCAGGTCCTCCGGGCGCGCGTCCTTGAGGAGGAACGCCGCCGCACCCGCGCGGAGCGCCGCGAAGGCGTAATCGTCGAGATCGAACGTCGTCAGCACGAGGACCCGCGGCGGGTCGGCCCGCGCCAGCAGGTGGCGGGTCGCCTCGACCCCGTCCATCCGTGGCATCCGGACGTCCATCAGCACGACGTCGGCACGCGTCGCGGACAGCCGCTGCAGCGCGTCGCCCCCATCGCCGGCCTCGCCGACCACGGTGAGGTCGGGCTGGCTGTCGACGAGCATCTTGAACCCGGCGCGCACCATCTCCTGGTCGTCGACGAGGAAGACGCGGATCGGCTCACCTGCGCTCATAGCGGGATCCTCGCCCACACCCGGAACCCCCCGCCGGCGACCGGGCCCGTCTCGAGCCGCCCGCCGTGGGCGGCGACCCGCTCGCGCATGCCGACCAGCCCGAGGCCTCCGCCGTCGTCGGGCGCCGACGCGCCGCGACCGTCGTCCCCGACCTCGACGCTCACGTCGTCGCCGACCGCGACGAGGACCGTCGCGGCGGCACCGGGGCCGGCGTGCTTGCGGACGTTGCTCAGGGCCTCCTGGACGACGCGATAGGTGGTGAGGGCGACCCCGTCGGGCACGGTCGTCTCCGGCGCGGGCAGCGTCGCGCGCACCGGGGTGCCGGCCGCCCGCGTCTCGTCGACCAGCGCCGGCAGGTCGCCGAGGCGGGGCTGCGGCCGGGTCTCCGCCTCGTCGTCGGCGCGCAGCAGCCCGAGGGTGCGTCGCATCTCGGTGAGCGCCTCACGAGCGGTCTCGGAGATCGTCGCCAGCGTCTTCGCGGCGACCGGCGGGTCCTGCTCGGCGGCGTAGCGGGCGCCGTCGGCCTGGACGACGATCACCGAGAGGCCGTGGGCGACGACGTCGTGCATCTCGCGGGCGATCCGGGCCCGCTCCTCGCCGGCCGCGAGGGCCGCCTGCTGGGCGGCGTCGCGGCGCAGCTGCTCGTTGCGGTCGACGAGCGCGTCGACGTACGCCGCCCTGGTCCGGCCCAGCGTCCCGAGCGCCCAGGCGGCGACGACGATCACCGAGATCGTGAGGAAGTAGGACACGAACGCGGCCTTCGTCGGGTCGGTGTCGTCGTACCAGTTGCGCACCCAGTCGAGCGACGCGACCGCGGCGCCGGCGATCCCGACGCCGAGCGCGAGCAGGCCCCAGCGGCCGCGGGAGTAGCGGGCGACGGAGTACGTCGCGACCGGGAAGGCCAGCTGGCTCCAGAGCGGCTGGTCGATGAGCACGGCCTGGAGGGCGCTCGCGGCCGCGACGGCGCCGAACGCCTCGACGCTGTGGCGGCGACGCCACCACAGCGGCACGATCTGCGCGACGGCGAGAAGCACGTCGAGCCACGCCGTGCCGACCGCGAGGAGCACCGGTGCCGGCGCCAGCAGCAGGCCGACCAGGCCGCGGTCGAACCAGAGCCGGCCACGCGGGCCGAGCCGCCACGGCTGCCGCGTCGCGAGGTCCACGCGGTCACCGTAGACGCTGGCGCGGCCGTGCGCGTCAGACCGTGGTCGGACCCCGGTCCGCCCCAGGTCGGCCGCGGGTAGGGTGCGGGCCATGACCAAGTGGGAGTACCAGGTCGCCCCGATCCTCAACCATGTCGCGGGGCAGATCCTCAACAACTTCGGCCAGGACGGCTGGGAGCTCGTGACCATCACCGACAACGGCAGCGGAAACCTGGTCGGCTACTTCAAGCGGCCGGTCGAATGACCACGCCGGAGGAGGCCCTGGCCGAGCTCGGGCTGACCGTCCCGGACGTCGCTCCGCCGGTCGCCGTCTACGTCCCGGCCGTGCGGACCGGCCGCTACATCTACACCTCCGGCCAGCTGCCGATGCGCAACGGGGAGCTGATGGCGACCGGCAAGGTGGGCGCCGAGGTGAGCCCTGAGGAGGCCTACGAGTGCGCCCGCCAGTGCGCGCTCAATGCCATCGCGGCGGTGAAGGCCGAAGTCGGCGACCTGTCCCTCGTGAAGCGGGTCGTCAAGGTGGTCGCGTTCGTCGCGTCCACCCCTGACTTCACCGGTCAGCCCGGTGTCGCCAACGGTGCCTCGGAGCTGCTCGGCAAGGCGTTCGGCGACGCCGGCGTGCACGCCCGCTCGGCCGTGGCCGCGCCGGTCCTGCCCCTGGACGCGCCGGTCGAGGTCGAGATCCTCGTCGAGCTGTGAAGCAGGTCCCGCTACCGCCGTCGCTGCTGGCGACCGCCCGTGAGTACGCCGCGGGGGAGCGCGTGCCGGCGGAGCCGCGGGATGCCGCGACCGTGCTGCTGCTGCGCGAGGGTGCCGACGGCCCGGAGGTGCACGTCATGGTGCGCCACCGTGGGATGGCCTTCGCCGGCGGCATGGTCGCGTTCCCCGGCGGCGGGATCGCGCCGTCGGACACGGCCGACCTGCCGGACGACTGGGCAGCCCGGCTCGGGGCCCCGCCCGACGTCGCTGCGGCCGTCGTCGGTGGCGCACTGCGCGAGGTCGAGGAGGAGACCGGCGTCCGCCTGACGCTGGACGACCTCGGCGTCTGGGACGCCTGGACGACGCCCGAGTTCGAGCCGCGGCGCTACCGCACCTGGTTCTTCGTGGCTCGGCTGCCCGAGGGCCAGGAGCCGCGCGAGCTGTCGACCGAGTCGACGTCGGTGCGCTGGACCACGGCAGCGGCGGCGCTCGCCAAGGTCGAGTCCGGGGAGTGGACGATGATGCCCCCGACGTACCTCTCGGTGCGGCGGCTGGGCACGTTCGGCTCGGTCGCTGACGTGCTCGACGTGACCCGTGGCGCCAGCGTGGAGATGTTCACCCCGCGCGTCGAGGGGGAGCGGCTGAGCCTGCCGGAGTGGGCGGGTGCCCTCTTCGGGGACGCGCCGTGACCTGGTCGGGCGGGTCGTTCGGGGAGCGTGCCGCCTGCGTGCTCGCCCCGAACCCCGGGATCATGACGCTCGACGGCACCAACACGTGGGTGCTGCGTGAGCCGGGCGCTCGGCGCTCGGTCGTCGTCGACCCGGGGCCGTCCGACCTGGCGCACCTGGACGCGGTGGCCGAGGCCGCGGGTGACGTCGCCGTCGTGCTGCTCACGCACCACCACAGCGACCACGCCGAGGCCGCGCGGGAGTTCGCGGAACGGGTCGGGGCCGGCGTACGCGCTCTCGACCCGGCCTACCGGCTGGGCTCCGAGGGCCTGGTCGACGGCGACGTCGTCGAGGTCGACGGACTGGAGATCCGCGTCGTCGGGACGCCGGGCCACACCGGCGACTCGCTGTCCTTCCACGTCCCGGCCGACGGGGCGGTGCTGACCGGCGACACGGTGCTCGGGCGCGGCACGACGGTGGTCGCGCACCCCGACGGCCGGCTCGGTGCCTACCTGGACTCGCTCGACCGGCTGCGGGCGCTCGCGGAGGCGCAGGAGGTCACGTCGATCTGGCCCGGTCACGGGCCGGTGATCGGCGACGCGCTGGCCGTCCTCGACCACTACATCTCGCACCGGCGCGACCGGCTCGACCAGGTCGCCGCCGCGTTGCGGACGCTCGACGTGCCCGCCTGCTCGGCCGACGCCCGGACCGTCGTCGAGATCGTGTATGCCGACGTCGACCCGGTCCTGTGGGGCGCCGCCGAGCTCTCGGTCCGCGCGCAGCTGGCCTTCCTCGCCGCTCGCTAGGCGCAGCCGCCGGTCGACACCCGGGAGGTCCGTCCGGCGCCGGCCGACGCGAGCTGCTGGACCTGCTCGGCGGTGAGCGCGTAGCCGGTGTCGCGGTCGGTCACCGACGCGGCGAACACCACGCCCACCACCTCGCCGTCGGAGTCGACGATCGGACCGCCGGAGTTGCCCGGACGGATCAGGCCGCGCAGCGAGAAGACGTTGCGGATCACGGTGCTGTTGCCGTAGATGTCCGGTGAGCGGAGCCGCTGCTCGGAGCGGATCCGACCGGGCTCGACGTCGAACGGCCCGTCCTGCGGGTAGCCCAGGATCGCGACGCCGGCGCGCGGCCCCACGGTCGGGTCGAAGGAGAGCGGCGTGGCGTCGCCGCTGTCGAACTCGATCACGGCGACGTCCTCCTGCGGGTCGTAGAGCACGACCTTGCCGGAGACCTCGCGGCTGTCGCCGTCGTCGCCGATCTCGACGGTCGGCCGGCTCACACCGGCGACGACGTGCGCGTTCGTCATCAGGTAGCCGGGCGCGTAGAGGAAGCCGCTGCCCTCGACGCCGCGGCCGCAGGAGTTGGTGCCGTGGACCTTGAACACGCTCGCGCTCGCGCGGACCACGTCCGGGTCCTTGCGCAGCCGCTCCGGCCCCGGCCCGACGCGGACGATCCGCTCGGGCGCGAACGGCTCGAGGTAGCGCGGGAAGAAGGACGTGCCGACGACGGTGTTGAACCGGTCGAGCAGGCCGCCGGCACTCGGCGGCATGACCTTGTTGACCCGTGCCAGCACGGCCGACTCGCGCACCGCGTTGGACAGCCCGGAGATGCGCGAGCCGGAGATGGCGACACCGAGCGCCCAGGCGACGAGCAGGACAGCGGCGGCGGAGAGCGCGGCGCCGCCGACGGCGTCGACCACGCGGACCGGCTGCCAGCGGATCCGATCGCGCACCTTCGCGCCGGCGTACTGCAGCGCGCCCTGGCCGAGCGAGGCGGCCAGGATGACGATGAAGAGCGCCCCCAGGGAGACCCACAGCGACGGAGAGGCGTCACCCAGTGCCTTCGGTGCGAGCCAGACGCCCACCAGACCGCCCAGGAGCAGTCCGCCGGTCGCGAACGCGCCGGTGATGAAACCCTGCCAGTAGCCCGAGAGGGCGTAGGTGACGACGAGGACGACCAGCAGCCAGTCGATCCAGTTCAACGAGTCAGTCCTCCGCCCATTCCTGCACGTCGCGTCCGCCGGCGCGCTCACGGCCGCGCAGCATGTAGGCCGGCAGCTCGATCTCCCGCGCGTCCGGCAGCTCGTCGAGCCAACCGAGATAGCCGAGGAACCGCTGCACGATACCGCCGGTGAACCCCCACAGGATGACGTCCTTGTCCGGGCCGATGAGGAAACCCGGCATGCGCCAGTTGTGACGCGGCGAGCGGACGGTGATCCGGTGGGCAGGGTCGCGCAGCTCGCTGATCGGCACGCGGTAGACCGCGTGCACCTCGTCGACGCTGGTCGGCTCGACCTCGCTCGGGTCGGCCCACCATCCGACGACCGGGGTGACGGCGTTGTCGCTCGGCGGGAGGTAGAGCTCCGGCAGCTGGCCGAGCACCTCGACGCCGGCGGGCTCGACCCCGGCCTCCTCCTCGGCCTCGCGCAGCGCCGCCTCGATCGCCGTCTCGCCGGGGTCGATCGCACCGCCCGGGAAGGACACCTGGCCGGGGTGGGAGCGCATCGTGTGGGAGCGCTCGGTGAGCAGCAGGTCGGGCCCGGACGTGCCCTCGCCGAACAGCATGAGCACGGCGGAGCGGCGCGGCGACGCACCCTCGGGTACGCCGAACATGGTCAGGTCGCGCCAGGTGATCGCGTCGAGCGCGGTGACCACCGGCTCGAGCCACTCCGGTCGGGTCACAGCGCGATCCCCAGCTGCTGCTTCACCAGGGCCCGCACCTCGTCGACCGAGTGGAGTCCGCCGGCGACCGGCTTGCTGAGCGTGCCGTCGGCGGAGAGGAAGAAGAAGGTCGGATAGCCCCGGACCCTCAGGTGGGTGCCCTGGAGGTCACCGCCGGGGTCGGCGACGAGCGGATAGGTCACGCCGAACTTCTTGGCCTGCTCGAGCGCGTAGCCGGGCTGGGTGTCGGTGGAGTCGACGCCGAGGACGGGCACCCGGTCGCCGTACTTCTTGAAGAACGCGGCCAGGGCTGGCATCTCCTTCTGGCACGGCCCGCACGCGCCGTACCAGAAGTTGAGGACCAGCGGCCCCTTCAGCGTCGACAGGTCCACCCGCCGGCCGCCGCCGAGGCAGGGCACCGACGTGTCGGGAAGGCCGCCGTCGGTGGTCTGGGCGGCGGGGCAGTCCTGGATGCCGGCGCTGGTCTTGAGGACGCGGTAGGCCGGGGTGTCGACCTTGACGTTGGACTCGTGGGGGGCGCTGACGCTGGGCGTGCCGTCGCATCCGGCGAGGAGGACCAACGCGAGGAGGGCGACGCCGAGGATGCGCGCGGTGCGCCGCATCAGTTGGGGCCCTCCGTGCGGACGAGAGCGGCGGCGACCACCGGGTCGGTCGGCCCGGTGCCGTAGGACGGGCAGAGCTTGGCCACCGGGCACGCGCCGCACGCCGGCTTCTTGGCGTGGCAGATGCGCCGGCCGTGCCAGATCAGGTGGTGGCTGAGCATGGTCCAGTCGCGCGAGGGGAAGAGGTCGCCGACCGCGTGCTCCACCTTCACCGGGTCGGTCTCGTTCGTGAAGCCGAGACGGCGCGCGAGCCGGCCGAAGTGGGTGTCGACGGTGATGCCCGGGATGCCGAACGCGTTGCCGAGGACGACGTTGGCCGTCTTGCGGCCGACGCCCGGCAGCTTCACGAGCGCGTCGAGGGAGGGCGGCACCTGGCCGTCGTGCTGCTCGACGAGCGCCGCGCTCAGCTTGAGCAGGGAGTCGGTCTTCGCCCGGAAGAACCCGAGCGGCCCCACGATCGCCTCCAGGGTCGCGCGGTCGGCCGCCGCCATCGCCTTCGCGTCCGGGTAGACGGCGAACAGCTGGGGGCGCACCGCGTTGACGCGCTTGTCGGTGGTCTGCGCCGACAGGACCGTGACGACGAGGCACTCGAAGGGGTTGTCGAAGTCGAGCTCGGCCTTCGCGTCCGGGTAGGTCACGGCGAGGATCCGGTCGACCTTGCGGGCACGGCGCACCAGCGCCGTCCTCGTCTCGACGGCGCTCGGGGACGGTGTCGCTGCGGGGCCCGGCACGGCCCTAGGGTACGGCGCTCCGCCGACATCACCAGTCTCGCCGGGTGGGCGGCCGGTGCACCGCCGCGACGCGACGCCCGCCCCCGCGGCGGGGGGCGTCCACGCTGTGAGGCATTCCACTGGATAGGATCTTGCTCAGGACCCCGTCGTGGGCGGGGTCGACGGCTTCAGGAGGTTCGGGGTGGACAACGACGTACTCCGTCAGGCGCCGCTGTTCAGCGCGCTCGACGACGAGGCGATGGCGGCCCTCCACGCGTCGATGGCAGAGACCAGGCTGCGCCGCGGGGACGTGCTGTTCCACGAGGGCGACACCGGCGACAAGCTCTACGTCGTGCTCGAGGGCAAGGTGAAGCTCGGTCGCACCTCCACCGACGGCCGGGAGAACCTGCTGGCGATCATGGGCCCCGGCCAGATGTTCGGTGAGCTCTCGCTCTTCGACCCGGGCCCGCGTTCGGCGACCGTCACCGCCGTCACCGACGCGACGTTCGCGTCGCTCTCGCACGAGGACCTGCTGCGCTGGCTCGAGGGTCGACCCGTGGTCGCCCGCGGCCTGCTCGCCCAGCTCGCCGGCCGGCTCCGCAAGGCCAACGACGTGGTCGCGGACCTCGTCTTCTCCGACGTCCCGGGCCGCGTCGCCAAGGCGCTGCTCGACCTGGCCGACCGCTTCGGCCGCACCGCCGACGACGGCGTCCACGTCCACCACGACCTCACGCAGGAGGAGCTCGCCCAGCTGGTCGGCGCCTCCCGTGAGACCGTCAACAAGGCGCTCGCCGACTTCGCCTCGCGCGGCTGGCTCCGCCTCGAGCCGCGCTCGGTGGTCATCATGGACGTCGAGCGGATGGCGCGCCGCGCGCGGTAGTCGCCGTACGAACGTGACTGAGGGGGCACCGGCCGGTGCCCCCTCAGTCATTTTCCGCGCCCTGAATTGAGTGCCTGCACTCAGGCGGCCCCGGTCCGGTCTCCGCCACTGTGTCGGGCATGAGCAACGAGTACGAGGTCCCGCGTGCCGCCGCGCCGCGTCGGTGGAGCCCCTGGGCCTGGGCGGGTCTGGTCGTCGTCGTCCTGCTGCACGCGTTCGTGATGTGGCTCGTGACGGCGTTCGTCGAGCTGGACACCCAGGGCTCCTGCCGTGAGCCGGCGGCGCCGGGCGACCTCACCCAGGCGCGCGCGGACCTGCTCGTCGCGGTGGGGGTCGCTCTCGCACCGTGGCTCGTCGCCGTCGTGGCCACCGGCCTACGTCGCCGGCCGTGGGTCAGGATCCTGGTCGGCGGCCTGCTCGTAGCGACGGTGCCGGTGTGGGCGCTGATCCACGCGCTGGCGTCCGGTCCGGCCGACTGGAGCAGCGACTGGTGCCTCTTCTGAGCGCGCTCAGGCCCTGCCCTTGAGCGCCTTCGGGATCTCGCGGCCCTGGGTGATCGCCCGCTCGGGCGCCTTCACCTGCTTCACCTTGCGGATGCCGATGAGGACCAGCAGCGCAGCGACCAGCAGGTAGAAGCCGAAGACGATGAGGAATGCCCAGTGGAGGGCGAGACCGTCGCCGTTCCAGTTGATGAAGTAGGCGATCGCGACCGAGAGCATGATGATCGCGAGGACGGCGAGGAAGGCGGCCGCGGCGAACATCCCGATGCCGATCCCGCCGGCCTGCACCGAGACCTTGAGCTCGGACTTGGCGAGCTCGATCTCCTTCTGCACCAGGCTGGAGATGTCACGGCTCGCGTCGGCGACCAGCCGACCGATCGTCGGCTCCTCCGGCTGCTGGACCTGCTGGGCCATGCGTCCCCCTCTGTTCAGGCGTGTGCTCTGACCTTACCGATGTCAGCGCTCGAAGACGTCTGGTACCCCGTCCGCGTCGTCGTCGATGCTCTCGAGCTCGCAGAGGCCGCGGTAGACCCGGTTGCGCGCCCGCAGCACGAGGGTCGCGAGTACGCCGGCCGCGACCGACCCGGCGAGCACGCCGACCTTCACGTGGTCATCGGCGGGCGTGCCGTGACCGAAGGCCAGCTCGCCGACGAGCAGCGACACCGTGAAGCCGATGCCACCGAGCAGCGCCATGCCGATCACGTCGACCCACGCGAGCTCGTCGTCGAGCTCGGCGCGCGTGAACGTCGACAGCAGCCAGGTCGAGCCCGTGATGCCCACGCACTTCCCGACGACGAGACCGACGACGATGCCCAGCGCGACCGGCTCGCTCAGCGCCTCGGTGAGCCCGGCCCAGCCGCCGACGTGCACCCCTGCGGCGAAGAACGCGAAGATCGGCACGGCGACGCCCGCGCTGATCGGTCGGACCAGGTGCTCGAGGTGCTCGGCCAGGCCACGTCCCTCACCGCCGTCGCGGGGCCGGACGGGGACCGTGAAGCCGAGCAGCACGCCCGCCACCGTCGCGTGAACCCCGCTGAGGTGCACGCACTCCCAGGCGAGCAGGGCGAGCGGCACCAGCAGCCAGGGGCTCCGCACGCGGCGCTGGGTGAGGAGGGCGAAGGCGCCGATCGGGACGAGTGCGAGCACGAGCACGCCGGGTCGTAGGTCGTCGGTGTAGAAGAGCGCGATGACGCTGATCCCCAGCAGGTCGTCGACCACCGCGAGCGCCAGGAGGAAGGTGCGCAGCCCGCTCGGCAGGTGGGTGTTGATGACCGCGAGGACCGCGAGCGCGAACGCGATGTCGGTCGCCGTCGGGATCGCCCAGCCGACCGGTCGCCCGTCGTCGCTCAGCGCGTTGACCGCGACGTAGATCAGAGCGGGGACCGCCATGCCGCCGACCGCGGCCGCGACCGGGAGCGCGGCGCGGCGCGGGTCGCGCAGGTCGCCGGCGACGAACTCGCGCTTCAGCTCGAGCCCGGCCACGAAGAAGAAGATCGCGAGCAGCCCCTCCGACGCCCACTCGCCGACGGTCAGGTGCAGGTCGAGCGCCTCGGGGCCGACGTGGAGGTCGCGCAGGTCGAGGTAGGACTCGGACCACGGCGTGTTGGCCCAGACGACCGCGACGACGGCCGCGGCGATGAGCAGCAGCCCCCCGGTCGTCTCGGCGCGGAGCACCTCGGCGACCCGCGAGCTCTCCAGGAACGAGCCTCGCTCGAAGAGGCGGGTGCGGCGGCTCGGGTCGGTCATCGGGCGTCCTCCGGGGTCGGCTGCTGTCCCGCCGACCAGACTTCCCGGCACACCGCCGTCCAGGCTACAGCCGCGGGGTCCGCGGCGGCTCCGTGCGACGCTCGCCGGTCGCCTCGATCGCGACGCCCAGGCGGAGCAGGGAGGTGTCGTCGTACGGGCGCCCGGCGACGGTCAGTCCGACGGGCATGCCGGTGTCGGCCATGGTGCCCATCGGCACCGTCACCGTCGGGATGCCGAGGTGGCGGATGACGAGGTTGCCGTTGGCGACCCAGACGCCGTTGCGCCAGCCGAGGTCGGCCGACGCCGGGTCGACGTCCATGTCGGCCGGTCCCACGTCGGCGACGGCGGGGAAGACGACGGCGTCGAGGCCGAGGTCGTCGAGCCAGGTCTCGTAGTCGAGACGGCGCGTCTCGACGAGCCCGCGGACGCCCGCCTCGAGCTCCGGGATGTCGGTGAGTGAGGCGTAGGGGTGGTCGCGGACCTGGGCGGGGTAGCCGGCGATGTCGTCGTCGAACCCGGTGTAGCGGTCCGGCAGCGCGCCCTCCGGGGCCGGGAAGATCGTCGCCCCGTCGACGTCGGTCAACGAGCTCAGCGCCGGGTCGCCGTTGGCGGCGAGGAAGTCGTCCCACGCCCACGCGGACAGGTCGACGATCTCGCGCTGGAGGTAGGCCTCGCTGACCAGTCCGCGGGTCCTGATCGTCGGTGCGCCCGGCCGGTCGCCCTCGTAGTTGCTGACCACCGGGAAGTCGACCTCGACCACCGTCGCGCCGGCGGCCTCGAGGTCGGCGCGCATGACCTCCCACAACGCGATCACCGACGCGCGGGTCTCGATGCGCTGCCCGGTGGGGCCGCCGATGCCCGGGTGCTCAGCGGTGCCGGCGTCCGGATCGGCGTTGATGTACATGCGCGGGACGCCCAGCCGGATGCCGTCGAGCTGAGTGTGCTCGGCCAGGGCGACGTACGACGGCGCACGGAGCTCGCTGGACCGCGGGATGCTCACCCACGGCTGCACGCGCCAGAAGTCGCCGCGCGTGACCGGATCGTCGGCGACGACGACGTCGAGGATCTCGAGCAGGTCGACCATGGTGCGGGTGTGCGGGACGACGACGTCCATCGTGGGTACGAGCGGCCAGTTGCCCCGGACCGAGATGACCCCCCACGACGGGGTGTAGGCGCAGAGCCCGTTGTTGGACGCCGGGCCCCGACCGCTCGACCAGGTCTCCTCGCCCAGGCCGAACGCCGCGAAGCTGGCGGCGGTCGCGGTGCCCGAGCCGTTGGACGAGCCGGAGCCGAACGGCGCCGTCAGGTAGTCGGCGTTGTAGGGGCTCTCCGCCCGGCCGTAGACGCCACGCTGCATGCCGCCGTTGGCCATCGGGGGCATGTTGGTGAGCCCGAGGCAGATCGCCCCGGCGCCGCGCAGCCGCTCGATCGTGAACGCGTCCCGCTGGGCGACCAGGTCCTGGAACGCCGGGCTGCCCGCCGCCGCGGTCAGGCCCGCGACGAGGTAGGAGTCCTTCGCGGTGTAGGGGATGCCGTCGAGCGGGCCCAGCGTCTCCCCGCGGGCGCGCCGCTCATCGGAGGCGCGCGCCTCGTCGAGGGCGGCCGGGTTGGCGACGACGACCGAGTTGAGCTGGTCGTCGTACGCCGCGATGCGGGCCTGGTAGGCCTCCACGAGTCCGACGCTGGTGATCTCGCCCGCCTCGAGCGCGGCGCGCAGGGCGGGAATGGTCGCTTCCACGATGTCGAACACGGCAAGATCTTGGCATGAGTCTCATGCCCCCGGAGTGGGCCCCGCAGGACCGGATCTGGATGGCGTTCCCGGCGCCCGGCTACTCGCTCGGCGACACGGCGGCCGAGGCCGACGAGGCACGGACGACGTGGGCCGCGGTGGCCAACGCGTGCGCGGCGTTCGAGCCGGTCACCGTCGTGGTCGACCCCGTGGAGTCCGCCGCGGCCCGCGCGGTGCTGGCGCCCGAGGTCGAGGTGGTCGAGGCGCCGCTCAACGACGCCTGGATGCGGGACATGGGCCCGACGTTCGTGCACCAGGCCGACGGGTCGGTCGCGGGCGTGGACTGGGTGTTCAACGGCTGGGGCCAGTGCGACTGGGCGGTCTGGGACAAGGACGAGAAGATCGGCTCCTTCGTGTGCGAGGCCGCCGGGGTGCCGCGGATCGGCTCCGCCATGGTCAACGAGGGCGGCGCGATCCACGTCGACGGCACCGGCGTCGTGCTGGTGACGGAGACGGTGCAGCTCGGCCAGGGCCGGAACGAGTCGTGGACCCGCGCCGAGGTCGAGGCGGAGCTGGCCCGGACGATCGGGGCGACCGAGGTGGTCTGGCTGCCGCGCGGCCTCACCCGCGACTACGAGCGCTACGGCACCCGCGGGCACGTCGACATCGTGGCGACGTTCACCTCACCCGGCCGCGTGCTGCTGCACACCCAGCGCGACGAGTCGCACCCCGACCACGAGGTGTCCCGCGCGCTGCACGCCCTGCTGGCAGCGCGGTTCGACGTGGTCGAGCTGCCCGCGCCCGCCACGCTCCAGGACGCCGAGGGGTGGGTCGACTGGTCCTACGTCAACCACCTGGTCGTCAACGGCGGGGTCATCGCCTGCTCGTTCGACGACCCCCACGACGCCGAGGCCGTCGCGATCCTGCGCGAGGCCTACCCCGGCCGGCAGGTCGTGTCCGTCGACGCGCGACCGCTGTTCGACCGCGGCGGGGGCATCCACTGCATCACCCAGCAGCAGCCGTCGCCGCTCAGAGGCTGATCCAGTAGCGGCGCTTGATGCCGCACATGCTCTCGAAGACGCCACCCTGGGACTCGATGGTCCTCGCCGACCCCAGGTTGTCCTCGTCGCACGTGATGAGCACCCGGTCGAGGCCGATCTCGCGGGCGCGCTCGAGCGCCAGCCCGAGGGCACGGGAGGCGTGGCCCTGCCGGCGGTACGACGGCCGGATGCTGTAGCCGATGTGACCGCCCTCCGTCCGGAGGAACTCGTTGTCGAGGGAGTGCCGGAAGGACACGAACCCGATGACCTCGATGACCCCGTCGTCCTGGGTGATCCAGAACTGGTCGCAGTGGACGCGGCCCTCGGCCGGCGGCCGGCTGAGGTCGGCCTCCTGCCGCGCCTTCTCGACGAGGAACGCGCAGGCGTCGCGGGTCGGGTCCAGCACTCCGTCGGTGATGTTCCAGATCCCCGAGCCGTGGATGTACTCCTCCCCGAAGTCGCGGATGCAGTCCGCCCAGGGGTCGTAGAGGTCGAGGGACGGTCGGGAGAGGGCGGTCATGGCGCCATCCGAGCATGCGAGCAGCCGTCGGTGCGAACCGTTTCCACGCGGCGGGTGCAACACTGATCGGGTGACCCTCGTCGTGTTCCTCGTGGCCGGCGTCCTGCTGCTCGGCCTCGTCGTCCTGGCCGGGACCCGCCTGCTGCGCCACCACGACGGCAGCGGGTCGGGCGCCGCCGACGCGCTCGGCAGCTTCATCGACGTCTTCGACCCGGCCCGCGCCCGCGCCGACCGCGACCTCGACTCCCGCGAGCACCAGGGGGAGGTCATCCCGTCACCGGACGACGACGATCGCCCGGTGACCGTCGACCTGAGGAAGGGCACGGTCCGGATCCGGCGTACGTCGACCCCCGACTGACCCCGAACGCGCAGAAGCGCCACCCGGGCCGGGCCGGGTGGCGCTTCTGGTGTCGATATCGGCCGGGTCAGTCCTCCGTGGACGTCGCCTGGCCGGCGGAGATCAGGTCCATGATCGACTGGTCGGCCAGCGTGGTGGTGTCGCCTACCTCGCGCTTCTCGGCGACGTCGCGGAGCAGGCGTCGCATGATCTTGCCCGACCGCGTCTTGGGCAGCTCGGGGACGATCATGATCTGGCGCGGCTTGGCGATCGGGCCGATCTGGGTGCGGACGTGGTCGGAGAGCTCCTTGGCGATGTTCTCCCCGCCGTCGCCGGCCTCCTCACGGAGGATCACGAACGCGACGACCGCCTGGCCGGTGTCGGGGTCGTTGGCGCCGACGACCGCCGCCTCGGCCACCTTGGGGTGGGAGACGAGCGCGGACTCGATCTCGGTGGTCGAGAGCCGGTGGCCGGAGACGTTCATGACGTCGTCGACGCGACCGAGCACCCACAGGTCACCGTCCTCGTCCTTCTTCGCGCCGTCGCCGGCGAAGTAGTACCCCTGGTCGCGGTAGCGGGCCCAGTAGGTGTCGATGTAGCGCTGGTCGTCGCCCCAGATGGTGCGCAGCATCGAGGGCCACGGCGAGGTGAGCACGAGGTAGCCGCCGGAGCCCTTGTCGACCGGCTGGCCCTCGTCGGTGACGACCTCGGCGGTGATGCCGGGCAGCGGCGTCATCGCCGAGCCGGGCTTGCCCGCGGTCACGCCGGGCAGCGGGCTGATCATGATCGCGCCGGTCTCGGTCTGCCACCAGGTGTCGACCACGGGGGTGCGGTCGCCGCCGATGACGTGGCGGTACCAGACGTAGGCCTCCGGGTTGATCGGCTCGCCCACGCTGCCGAGGATGCGCAGCGAGGACATGTCGTGCTTGTCAGGGATCTCGTGGCCCTGCTTCATGAACGAGCGGATCGCGGTCGGCGCGGTGTAGAAGATCGTCACCTTGTTCTCGGCGATCACCTGCCACCAGCGGCCCCGCTCGGGGAAGTCCGGAGTGCCCTCGTAGAGCACCTGGGTGACGCCGTTGGCCAGCGGTCCGTAGACGATGTAGGAGTGGCCGGTGATCCAGCCGATGTCGGCGGTGCACCAGTAGACGTCGGTCTCGGGCTTGAGGTCGAAGACCTCCCAGTGCGTGTACGCCGCCTGGGTGAGGTAGCCGCCGGTGGTGTGCAGGATGCCCTTGGGCTTGCCGGTGGTGCCGGAGGTGTACATGACGAACAGCGGGTGCTCGGAGTCGAACGCCTCCGGGGTGTGCTCGGAGCTGGCCGCATCGACGACGTCGTGCCACCACACGTCGGTCGAGTCGTTCCACGCCACGTCCTGACCCGTACGCCGGACCACGAGCACCTTGTCCACGCTGTGCCCGGCCCGCGACGCGATGCCGCAGGCCTCGTCGACGGCCGGCTTGAGCGGTGAGGGTGCGCCGCGCCGGTAGCCGCCGTCGGAGGTGACCACGACCTTGGCCTTGAAGTCCTCGATGCGCGAGCCGAGCGCCTCGGCCGAGAAGCCGCCGAACACCACCGTGTGCGGCGCACCGATGCGGGTGCAGGCCAGCATCGTGAAGATCGCCTCGGGGATCATCGGCATGTAGATCGCGACCGGGTCGCCGGTGCCCACCCCGAGCGAGATGAGCGCGTTGGCCGCCTTGGAGACCTCGTCCTGCAGCTCGCGGTAGGTGATGTCCCGCTTGTCGCCGACCGGCTCCCCGACCCAGTGGATCGCGACCCGGTCACCGTGGCCGGCCTCGACGTGCCGGTCGACGCAGTTGTAGGCCACGTTGAGCTGCCCGCCCACGAACCACTTCGCGAACGGGGGGTTGTCCCAGTCCAGGACGCGGTCCCACTTCTTCGCCCACGAGAGCCGCTCCGCCGCGGCGGCCCAGAAGCCCTCGCGGTCGGTCGCGGCGGCGTCGTAGGCGTCCGCCTTCACGTTGGCGGCAGCGGCCAGCTCGGCCGGCGGCTCGAACCTGCGGTTCTCATGGAGCAGGTTGGACAGAGTCTGTTCAGTCACGATCGATCACTTCCCGGTACAGAGGCGAGCATGGCCTACGCCACACTAGGCCCGCGCGGCCCAGCGTGGCGCCCAGCGTGGCGTAGGCAGGTGGGGAGTCGGTTGCGGGGTGGTCCGCGGGGTCAGGTGCGCGGCGCCACGGGCAGCAGCTGGCGCTTGAACGTGAACGCTGTGACACCCGCGAAGGAGGTGTACCACGCGGCGATCGCCGTCAGCAGGCCGATGTAGCCGCCGATGTGCGTGATGCTGTCGGAGGTCGCCCACTTGCCCCACGCGAGCACGAAGAACGTGAGCGTGAGGAGGACGAAGACCGCCAGCACCGCGCCGCTGACCCGGGTGGCCGCGACCGTCATGTAGAGGGTGAAGATGCCCCAGGCGAAGAGGTACCACCCGACGGCCTTGTCGGCATCGGCGAGCTTGGCGGCGTCGTGCTCGACCAGCCACCAGAACGAGATCCAGAAGGCGCCGTACGACGAGAAGGCGAGCGCGCCGAAGGTGTTGCCCTTGGCGAACTCCCACATCCCGGCCGCGAACTGACCGAGGCCGCCGTAGGCCAGGGCGAGCCCGAGGACGTAGCCCTCGTTGGCGCTGTCCATCCAGCCCGCGTTGACGACGCTGAGCAGGAAGGTGGTGAGCGCGAAGGCGGCCAGGCCCAGCGGGGCCGGGTCGGCGAGGTGCGCCCCTGGAAGAGGACGGGAGATCGGCGCTTCGGCCGGGACCTCGTTGCCGTAGTGGCTGGTCATGTCTGCTCCTCGAGAAAAAGACGGAAGACCGGTTCCGGGGGGTCCGGAACACCTTCGACGTTACCTACGTCACACATCGTCTGGCTATGCACGAGGTCGGCATTCCCTGCGGGACGGGGCGCCACGTGAGGTCGTGAGCGGATGTTGACCGAACGGAGGCCGAGATCACCCGGCAGGCCGGGCAGCGGCTCGGGATCCAGGCGCAGGCGTCGTACGTCGAGCTCTGCGGACGGCTCTTCGCGGACGCCGTCGCGGTGTCGGACGAGCCGGCGGTCGCCGTCCCGCTGCTGCTCTCACGCGGCTACCACGTCGCCGTCGACCTGCCCGCTGCGGTGCTCGGCGCGGCCGCCGAGATCACGCTCGCGCCGCTCGGGCCGCACCCGCTGCTCGCCCGTGCCCAGGCGGACCGGCTGGCGCAGGCCGGCGCCGTGCCGGGCGCTCCGGTGGTCATGGTCGCCGCCGGGTCGCGGGACGGGCGACGTCGTGTCGCCCTACCTCCTCGCCCCGGGCCACTTCGCCCACCCGGGCGGTCGCGGAGGCACGCGCGGCCGGCGCCGGTGTGGTCGCCGGGGTGCTCGGCGTGCACGAGCTGCTCGTCCGGCTCGTCGTCGAGCGCGCCCGCGTCCCGGCGTGAGCGCCGGCGCGAACTCGGGTCGCGCCGGCGCTCACCCCTCCCCGACGACATGGGTACCCAGTTCCCCATGACCGGTACCTATCCTCGCCTCGCCATCGTCACCGGAAGCGACTCCGGCATCGGGGCCGCGACCGCCGAGCTGCTCGCTGCGGAGGGCTACGACCTCGGGCTGACGGCCCACCACGACCTCGACGCGCTCGCCGAGACCGTCAAGGCCGTCGAGGCGCGCGGCCAGCGCGCCGTCGTGGAGCCCTTCGACGCCGCCTCGCCCATCGCCGGAGACGTCGTCGACCGGCTCGGGGACCAGCTCGGTGGCGTCGGCGTGCTCGTCAACGTCGCCGGCACGGGCCACAGCGACCCCGCGCTCGACCTCTCCGTCGACCGGTGGCGACAGGTGCTCGCCACCGATCTCGACGGCCCGTTCCAGTGCGCCCAGCGGGCCGCGCAGCGGATGGTCGACGCCGGCCGGGGCGGCCGCATCGTCAACGTGACGAGCGTCCACGAGCACGTCCCGCGCTACGGGTCGGCCGCCTACTGCACCGCCAAGGCGGGGCTCGGCATGCTCACGAAGGTGATGGCCCTCGAGCTCGGCGTGCACGGCATCACGGTCAACGCGGTCGCCCCGGGCGAGATCGCCACCGAGATGACCGGGCAGGCGGAGCAGGACGCCTACCGGGTCGAGCGCCCCGGGAACCCCGTCGGCCGGCCCGGGCACGTCGCCGAGGTCGCCTCCGTGATCGCCTTCCTGGCGTCGCCGCGGGCGGCCTACGTCACCGGGTCGTCGTACGCCGTTGACGGCGGGCTGATGCTCATGGCCGCGCACGGGCACGACGCGAAGGGTGCTGACTGGCGCGGGGTCTAGCGGAAGTCGATGAGCACCATGCTGCTCGAGCCGCCCGAGTCAGGGCCGTCGTCGGGCAGGCTGTCGAGGATCCGCGGCAACGCCTGGGCCGTGTCGGTCAGCGCGTTGCGGTCGGAGGAGATGAACGTCGTCGGCATGGGCGGCGCCGTCGGCCGCGCGGGCACCTGCGGGACGACGGTCGCGCGGTAGGCCATGCACGTGTAGGGCAGCTGCATGCCGTCCATCCCGCGGCCGTAGTCGTCGTAGAACGCGAGCACCTCGCGCCGCTTCGCCTCGCGCTCCTCGTCGGAGCGCATCGCGATGTTGGAGCGCGACAGCACCAGGTCGACGACGCTCTGGCGATCGATCGTCTGCCAGAACGAGTACTGGCCGTGCTCGACACCCTCGAAGCAGCCCGAGTCGAGGAGCGGCTCGCTCGGGTCCATCGACTCGATCGGCCGCTCGATGAGCCGGCCCAGCTTGCGCACCCACGGGATGGACTCGTCGCGCTGGTTCCAGGCGAGCGCCAGCGTGCCGCCCGGGGCGAGCACCCGCGAGATCTCGGGCAGGGCCTTCTCGAGGTCGAACCAGTGGAAGGCCTGCCCGGCGATCACGACGTCGTAGGTCAGGTCGGGCGCGGGGATGCGCTCGGCGCTGCCGAGGGACGAGCGGAGGTCCGGCAGGTTGCGGCGCAGCACCTGGAGCATGGCCTCGTCGGGCTCCGTCGCGTGCACGTCGTGACCGAGCTCGACGAGGGTGCGGGTCAGCTTGCCGGTCCCGGCACCGAGCTCGAGGACCGACCGCTGTCCGGCGCCGACCAGCCACTCCACGGCCGCACGCGGATAGGTCGGCCGGCCGCGGTCGTAGCTCTCCGCGACCTTCCCGAAAACCCGGCCCTGCTCTGTCATCCCTCGCAGGCTACCCGCGCGCGGCGCCCCGGCTCCGGAGGCGTGCCGTGCGTCGCGGGATGAGGCGCGACACGAAACGCCGCCGATGGGATGCGGACGCAGGTCAGCGAGGCGAGGGGGGTCCCCATGGGTGTCGGTACCGAAGGGGTGGTCTCCCAGACGGAGGTCGCCGCGGCGGTCCGTTGCGGGATCCTCGACGGAATTCGTCGCCGGCCAGCGCCTCGCGGAGGCGGACCTCTCCGAGTCCCTCGGCGCCAGCCGCGGCGCCGAGGTGATCGGCCGGCTGCGAGCGCGCAACGTCCGGCACCAGTTCCGCCTGGCCTAGCGGCCCGGTCGTCCGCAGGTGTCGCTGTCCGAGCACCTGGCGATCATCGAGGGACTCGCCGCCCGTGATCCGGAGGCCGCCCAGGCCGCCGTACGCACCCACATCGCCAGCGTCGTGGTCGCGCTGCGGGAGTCGGACCAGTCCTGAAGGGGGGCGCAGCCCCGACCAGCACCGTGGCACCGGGCCGCTAGCGTTGCCACCCGTGAGTTCCGATCCGTTGTCCTGGCTGGTGTCGCTCGAGGGCGTGTCGTCCGCGTACGCCGCCACGCGGGACGGGATCGACGTGATGCTGCGCGACCGGGGTCTGCGACGGACCTCGCCCGAGACGACCGCCGAGTCTCTGCTGCGCGGCGCGCACGCGTCCGCCGTGCTCGAGGGCTCGGCGTCGACGCTGGCCGACGTGCGCTCCTCAGGCGGGGACGCAGTCGCCCGCGACGCGGTGCGGCTGTCCACCGAGCTGCTCGGCCTGGTGCCGGTGCTGCAGCGCACGCCGCTGCAGGCGCTGGCCCGGCTGCACGCGCTGGCGGCCGCCGGGTCGGTCGACGCCGAGGAGCTCGGCCGGCCGCGGTCCGCGGATGCGGCGGCGCGGCTGCGGGACCTCGCCGACCTCCTGACGGCCAAGACGTCGGCGCCGGCGCTCGTCGTCGCCGCGATCGTGCACGCCGACCTCGCGACGGCGGCGCCGTTCGCGTCGCACAACGGGATCGTCGCCCGCGCGGCCGAACGGCTGGTGCTCGTCGCGCGCGGCGTCGACGAGAAGTCGCTCGTCGTGCCGGAGGCCGGCCACCTGGCGCTGCGCGCGGAGTACGAGTCGAACCTGCGCGGCTACGCGAGCGGGTCGCCGGCCGGCGTACACGCGTGGCTGCTCTACGGCGCCGAGGCCTTCGCCGCCGGTGCGGAGGCATCCCCGCTACGTCGCGACGCGGTGTAGCGGGAGGTAGCGCGAGGTCGCGGGAGGTAGCGCGAGGTCGCGGGAGGTATCGGGAGGACTCCGCGGCCCGGCGTGCAGGTGGCACCCGGGTTCTCGAGGAACAGGCCGGATGCCACCGCTTGTCACACGATCGTCGGGCTACCAGGCGTGCACCGTCTTTATTGCTGCCGGCGGGCTATCTCCCCGCCTTGACAGCGCCCTGTAGGAAGGGTGGATCGCCGCGTGGGTACCCGATCGTGTGGCGCTCTTGAGTTCTCCCAACCACATGTCTACGCCGCTTTGCGAGCCCCTTCAAGCCCCGCCACGGCTTGACTTCCCGCCTCGGGGCGGCGATGGTCCGGCCCCCTCCGGGGCGAGCTTCAGGCGCCGACGCGGCGCCGCTTGGCGTTGGCCCAGATGACCCCGCCGGCGACCACGACGCCGCCGACGGCCAGTGCCGCGAGCGTCTGCTTCGCCGGCGGAAGCGGCAGGCTGCCCCGCAGCGCCACCGGCTTCGTGAAGACCAGGATCGGCCAGTCGCGGGCCATGGCGGTGCGGCGCAGCTCGCGGTCGGGGTTCACGGCGAAGGCGTGGCCGACCGCCTCGAGCATGGGTACGTCGGTGGCCGAGTCGCTGTAGGCGAAGCACTCGGCGAGGTCGTAGCCGCGCTCCTCGGCGAGCGCGCGGACCGCATTGGCCTTCTCCTCGGCGTAGGCGTAGTAGACGATCTCGCCGGTGTAGTGCCCGTCCTCCACGCCCATCCGCGTGGCGACCACGTGGTCGGCGCCGAGCATCTCGCCGATCGGCTCGACCACCTCGAGGCCGCTGGTCGAGACGATGACGACGTCGCGTCCGGCCGCCTTGTGCTCCTCGATGAGCTGGACCGCCTCGTCGTAGACGAGCGGGTCGACGATGTTGTGCAGCGTGTCGGCGACGATGTCCCGGACCGTCTCGACGTCCCACCCGCCGACCAGCTCGGACATGAACCGGCGCATCTTCTCCATCTGGTCGTGGTCGGCGCCACCGACGACGTAGACGAACTGGGAGTAGACGCTGCGCAGCAGGGCCTTGCGGGAGATCAGCCCGCCGGCCTGGAACGGCTTGCTGAACGCCAACGTGCTCGACTTGGCGATGATCGTCTTGTCGAGGTCGAAGAACGCCGCTTGCCGGCTGCTTGCCATGGTTCCCAGGGTAGAGGGGCCGATCGTCGTCCACAGGCGTATCAGGATGAACGGCGCTCCACAGCCCCCGGCCGAGCCGGGTCGGTACGTCGGCGGGCACGGGAAGCCTCGACGGCATGACCCACGCGCTCCTCATCACGGCCGACGAGACCCTCCTCGACGAGCTGGTCCGGCTCTGCGCCGCGGCCGGCACCACGCCCGACGTCGCCGCTGACGTCGGCGCCGCGCTGCGTGGCTGGTCCTCGGCAGCACTGGTGCTGCTCGGTGCGGACCTCGCGCCCGAGGTGGCCCGCGCCGCCCCGCCGCGCCGTGACGGCGTCCACGTGGTGGCCTGGGGCAGCGCTCCCGACGCGCTGTTCCGGACGGCGCTGGCGGTCGGCGCCGAGGGGGTCGCCCTGCTGCCCGGCTCGGCGGAGTGGCTGGCGGCCGTCCTCGGCGACGTCGGCGACGTCGGCCGGGCTCGCGGCCTGACCATCGGGCTCATGGCCGGATCGGGGGGTGCCGGCGCGACGACGTTCGCCTGCGCCCTGGCCCAGCTCGCCGCCCGTGGCGGCCCGACCGTGGTCATCGACGCCGATCCGCTGGGGCCGGGCGCCGACCGGGTCCTCGGGCTCGAGGAGAGACCGGGGGTGCGCTGGGGCGAGCTGGCCCGCACGGCCGGCAGGCTCAGCGCGCGCTCGCTGAGAGAGGGCCTGCCGCGGTACGCCGACCTGGCCGTGCTCACCTGGGCCACCGGCGATCCCCGCGATCTCGACGTGGCGACGGTCCGCGAGGTCCTCTCCGCGGCACGTCGCGGCCACGACACGGTCGTCGTCGACCTGCCGCGCGCCGGCGACCCGGTCACCGACGATCTGGTCAACCGGTGCGACCAGGTGCTGCTCGTCGTCACGGCCTCGGTGACCGGCATCGCGTCGGCGGCTCGGCTGGTGGCGCGGTTCGGCGACCGGTCGCGGCTGCGGCTCGTCGTACGAGGCGGTGGGGCGGAGCCCGAGGCCGTCGCCCGCGCCGTCGGCGTCCCGTTGATCGCGGCGATGGGCGACCAGCGCGGGCTCGCCGAGGCCATCGACCTCGGCCTCGGCCCCGTGCGGTCGAGGCGCGGCCCGCTGGGCCGCGCCGCCCAGACGGTGCTCGGGCTGATGCCGGCGGCGGCGTGAGCGCGGTCGTCGACCTCGCGCCCGAGGTCGTCGACGAGGTCCGCGACTGGCTGGCCCGAACGCCGGGAGACCTCACGCCGCACCGGGTGGCCGAGGGCCTGCGGGCGGCCGGCCGACCGGTCGGTGACGCGACCGTGCTCACGGTCTACGAGCTGCTCCGCCGCGACGTCGTCGGTGCCGGCCCGCTCGAGCCGCTGCTGCGGCTGCCGGGCGTGACCGACGTCCTCGTCAACGGTCCGGAGCAGGTCTTCGTCGACCGCGGCCATGGGCTGGAGCAGGCCGACGTCACCTTCCCCGGCGAGGGGTCGGTGCGACGCCTGGCGCAGCGGTTGGCGGCCGCGGGAGGTCGACGACTCGACGACGCGGCGCCCTTCGTCGACCTGCGGCTGGCCGACGGCACCCGCTTCCACGCAGTGCTGGCGCCGCTCGCGCGACCGGGCACCGTCATCTCGTTGCGCGTGCCCTCGCGGCGCTCGTTCTCGCTCGATGAGCTCGTCGTTGCCGGCACCCTCACCGGCGCCGGAGCGGCGCTGCTGCGCGCTGTCGTCGCGGCCCGCATGGCATTCCTCGTGAGCGGCGGCACGGGCAGCGGCAAGACGACCCTGCTCGCGTCGCTGCTCGGCCTGGTGGGTCCGGAGGAGCGGCTCGTGCTGGTCGAGGACGCCTCCGAGCTGCGCCCCGACCACCCGCACGTGGTCGGGCTCGAGGCGCGGCCGCCCAACATCGAGGGCGCCGGAGCCGTCGAGCTGCGGACGCTCGTCCGACAGGCGCTCCGGATGCGGCCCGACCGCCTCGTGGTCGGGGAGGTGCGCGGCGGTGAGGTGGTCGACCTCCTCGCGGCCCTCAACACCGGTCACGAGGGCGGGTGCGGCACCCTGCACGCCAACTCAGCGCTCGACGTGCCGGCCCGGGTCGAGGCGCTCGCGCTCGCGGCCGGGCTCGGCCGGGAGGCGACGCACAGCCAGTTCGCGTCCGGGGTCGACCTGGTGCTGCACCTGCAGCGCGCACGCGACGGGCGGCGCCGGCTCGCCCAGGTCGCCGTCCCGGTCCGGCAGCACGACGGGCTGGTGCGGATGGAGCTGGCGGCGTCGTTCCCGACCGACGGCGGCCTCGTCGAGGAGCCGGGCGCCGGCCGGCTCACCGCGCTGCTGGAGCGGCGATGACCACCGTGGGCCTCCTCGCCGCGGTGGCGGCCAGTGCGGCGGCGGCCGTGCTGCCCAGGCCGCGCCTGTCGCTGCGGCGGTCGACTCGTCCGGTGCTCCTGCCCCTCCTCGCCGTGGCCGCCCTGTGCTTCGTCGCTCCGCCCCGCGTGCTGGCCCTGGCCGTCGCCGTCTCGGCCGGCGCGCTCGGCGCCGCCATGCTGTGGCGCCGCCGCGCGGCCCGACTGGCGGCCCACCGCACCGGGGCCGCCCTGGTCGAGGTCTGCGAGCGGCTCGCCGCCGAGCTCGCGGCCGGGCGTCCGCCGGGGCGGGCCCTCGCCAGGGCGGGCGCTGAGTGGCCGCTGCTGGCGCCGGTCGCCGAAGCGGCACGGGTCGGTGCCGACGTGCCGGACGCGTTGCGCCGAGCAGCGCTCACGCCCGGGGCCGACGGCCTGCGCTGGGTGGCGGCCGCCTGGCAGGTCGCGCACCGCACGGGGCAGGGGTTGGCCGGTGCCGTCGACCGCGTCGCCCTCGACCTGCGCGCCCAGCAGGCGACCCGGCGCGTCGTGGACGGCGAGCTCGCCTCGGCCCGCGCGACCGCCAAGCTCGTCGCGCTCCTGCCGCTCGCGGCACTCGCGATGGGCAGTGGGGTCGGCGGCGACCCGTGGGGGTTCCTCCTCGGCACCCCGGCCGGCCTGGTCTGTCTCGGCGCGGGCCTGGTGTTCGGCTGGGTCGGCCTGTGGTGGATCGAGGCGATCGCACGAGGGGTGGAGTCGCCATGAGCCAGCCTCTGGTCGTCGGTGCAGCGGCCGTCCTCGCCGGACTCGCGGTGGCGCTCCTCCCGCGGGCCCGCGCGCCCGTCGTCGAGCCGCGCCGGACCACCAGCGTGCGCGCGAGCGCCGTCGACGGGGGCGACTGGATGAGGCGCTACCGGCTGCCACTCAGCCTGCTCGCCGGGATCGCCACCGTCACCCTCGTCGGCGGGTTGGTCGGCAGTGTCGCTGCCCCGTTCGCAGCCGCCGGCTGCTGGAGGGCGATCGATCGCGCCGAGCCGGCCGGCGTACGCCGCGAGCGGGAGGAGCTGCGCCGCGAGCTGCCCCACCTCGCCCGCCTGCTCGCGGCGGCGCTGGCGGCCGGTGCCGCGCCCGTCGAGGCCGTCCAGGCGGTCGCCGACGCCCTGCCGGGCCCGGGTGGGGCGCGACTCGCCGGTGCCGCGGCACGGCTGCGGCTCGGTTCGTCTCCGGTCGCCGTGTGGGAGGCGCTCGCCCAGGAGCCGGCCCTCGCGCCGCTCGGCCGTGCCCTCGCCCGAGGACAGTCGTCGGGAGCGAGCGTGGTCGCCTCGGTGGAGCGCCTCGGCGACGAGCTGGCGCGCGCGGCGCGCGCTGACGCGGAGGACCGGGCCCGGCGCGTCGGGGTGAAGGCGGCCGTGCCGCTCGGCGTCTGCCTGCTCCCGTCCTTCCTGCTGATCGGCATCGTCCCGCTCGTCGGCGGGCTGTTGAGCTCGCTGCGTCTGTGAGGGGGCGTGGATGGGCCGGTCGCCGTCCACCGCCGCATCCCGGGACGCCTCACTCAACAGGCGGTGTGAGCCCGGATGCGGAAGTTCGCGCCACGGCCCATCGTCAGAACCCCGCCGCGACCCGCGGCCCGAACCCGAAGGAGATCCCATGCACCGTTGGTCCCCCTGGCTGCCTGCCGGTCGAACCGACCGAGGCATCACGACCGCTGAGTACGCCGTCGGCACCGCGGCCGGAGCCGGCCTGGCCGGCCTGCTCTACAAGATGCTGACCGGCGGCTTCGGCAACGAGCTGCTGCAGAAGCTCTACGACCACGTCCTGCGGCTCCTCGGCATCTGATGTCCTCGCCGGCTCGGGACCGGGGAGCTGCCACGGCTGAGCTGGTCATGGTGCTACCGGCGCTGGTGGCCGTCACGATCGGGCTGGTGTGGCTGCTCTCGGTCGGTGCTGCGCAGGTGCGGACCGTCGATGCGGCGCGGGAGACCGCTCGTGCCCTCGCCCGCGGGGACGACCGCGGTGAGGCCATCGACCGCGGCGTCCGGGTCGGCGTGGCGGGCACGCGCGTGTCGGTGTCGACCGTCGGCGAGCACGTCGTGGCGACCGCGCGGGCGCGCGTCGCGGGACCCGGCGGCCTCTTCGGGTTCCTGCCCGATGTGACGGTCCGGGCCCGAGCCGTGGCGGCAGCGGAGGAGGACACCGCGCGATGAGGCGGAGCGAGCGCGGCTCTGCCGTCCCGTTCGCCGTCGCCTGCCTCGGCGTGGTGCTGCTGCTCGGCGCTGCGCTCGGCGTGGCCGGCGCGATGGTGGCCGACCACCGGACGGCCCAGGCGGCCGCCGACCTCGCCGCCCTGGCCGGCGCCTCAGCTCTCGCCGACGGTCGCGACGGCTGTGGCGCCGCGGGCCGGGTCGCCACCGACAACGGGGCGGCGCTGTCCGCGTGTCGGAGGGAGGGTGCGGACCTCCGGGTCAGAGTCATCGTCGCCGGGCCGCGCTGGCTGGGCAGCCACGGTGACCTGGAGGCGGAGGCCCGGGCCGGGCCTGGTTGAGGCCGGCCGGGGGCCGGGACCGGCCGTCAGGGCGTCGGCTCCGACGACTCCTCGTCCGCCTCCTGGACGACGTCGCCGACGCTGATCGTCCCCGACTCGAGGATCCGGAACACGGTGCCGGCCCGCCGGCGCAGGGCGGCGGCGGCACCGGGTCCGATCCCGTCGTCGAGCAGCCGGCACGGTGCGGCGACCCGCACCACCTCGAGGAGCACGGGCCCGACCCGCAGCCGCTCGCCCGGCCTCGTCGGCACCGGGCCGTGGTCCACCGTGATGTTGCGGCGGGTCGCGCCGGACGGCACGGCTGAACCGAGCTCGGCGGCCGCCAGGTCGAGCTCGTCTCGTGCCTGCACGCTGACGTGACGGTGCTTGGCGCCGTGGTAGCGGTCGCCGACGAGCCCGCGACCGGCCTCGGCCTCGACGGACGGCACCGAGCGAGTGGGCAGCCGCCGCCCGGGCGCGAGGTGGATCTCGAGGACGCGAGCGGTCATCGGTCCCCGCGAGCGGGGACGCCGGTGAGCAGCGCTCGCAGCAGTCGGGCGGCGCCGGCCTTGTCGAGGGGGTTGTTCTGGTTGCCGCACTTGGGGGACTGCACGCAGGACGGACAGCCGTCGTCGCACTCGCAGGCCTCGATGGTCTCGAGCGTCGCCGAGAGCCACCCGTTGGCCGCCTGGAACCCCCGCTCGGCGAAGCCGGCGCCGCCGGGGTGCCCGTCGTAGACGAAGACGGTGAGGACGCCGGTGTCCGGGTGGACGGCTGTCGAGACGCCGCCGATGTCCCAGCGGTCGCAGGTTGCGAACAGCGGTAGCAGGCCGATCGAGCAGTGCTCGGCCGCGTGGGCCGAGCCGGGGACGTCCGACTGCTGCAGTCCGGCGTCGGCGACGACGTGATCGGGGACGGTCCACCAGACCGCGCTCGTCCGCAGGGTCCGTTCCGGGAGGTCGAGCGGCTCCTCGCCGATCACTTCGCCGCCGGGCTGACGACGGCGCAGGAACGACACGACCTGGTGGGACACGTCGACGTCGCCGAAGGACAGCCGGCAGTCGCCCCACCACTCGTGCTCGCGCTCGGCGACGATGCTGATGTCGGTCGTCTCGCGCGCCGTGGTGGTGTAGCCGGGATCGGCCCGCTCCATGACGGCGACGCTCTCCTCGAGGTCGAGGGAGCCGACGAGCCAGGTCTCGCCCTGGTGGAGATAGACGGCACCGGTGTGCGCCGTGCCGTGTGCCCGAGCGGCGTCGACGGTCCCGACGACGCGTCCGGTCCCGGCCTCGACGAGCTGGACGGCGCTGCCACCGGCCGATCGGATGTCGACCAAGTCGGCGGCACGGCGCCGGTCCGTCCAGAACCAACCCCGGGGACGCTTCCGCAGGACGCCGGCCTCGGTGAGCGAGTCGACGATGCCCGCCGCGGTCGGACCGAACAGCTCGAAGTCGGAGGAGGTCAGCGGGAGTTCCTGGGCGGCCGCGCACAGGTGCGGCCCGAGGACGTAGGGGTTGCCCGGATCGAAGACGGTCGCCTCGACCGGTCGGCCGAGCAGCGCCTCCGGGTGCGTGACGAGGTAGGTGTCGAGCGGGTCGTCGCGGGCGACGAGGACGCCGAGCGCGTCCTGGGCGCCGCGGCCCGCCCGGCCGACCTGCTGCCACAGCCCGGCTCGGGTGCCGGGATAGCCGGCCATCAGCACCGCGTCCAGTCCACTCACGTCGATGCCGAGCTCGAGCGCGTTGGTCGCCGCGATGCCGAGCAGCTGCCCCGAGCGGAGCGCCCGCTCGAGCTCGCGCCGCTCCTCGGGGAGGTAGCCGCCGCGGTAGGCCGCCACCCGGCCCGGCAGCTCGGGATCGACGTCGGCCAGCAGGCCGGCGGCGGTCAGCGCCACCTGCTCGACCCCGGTCCGCGAGCGCACGAACGCCAGGGTGCGCACCTCCGAGGACACCAGGTCGGCGAGCAGGTCGGCGGTCTCCGACGAGGCCGCGCGGCGTACGGGCGCGCCGTTCTCGCCGGCGTGACTGGTCAGCGGCGGCTGCCAGAGCGCGAGCGAGACCCGGCCTCGTGGCGAGCCGTCGGTCGTCACCGGCACCATGTCGAGCCCGGTGAGCCGGCGCCCGGCCGTCTCCGGCTCGGCGACGGTGGCCGAGGCCAGCACGAACGTCGGCGAGGCGCCGTAGGACGCCGCCACCCGGCGCAGGCGACGCAGCACGTGGGCGACGTGCGCGCCGAACACGCCGCGGTAGTGGTGGCACTCGTCGACGACGACGTAGGCGAGCGAGCCCAGGAAGGACGCCCAGCGGCTGTGCCCGGGCAGCAACGACCGGTGCAGCATGTCCGGGTTGGTCAGCACGTACTCGGCGTAGGCCCGCGTCCACTCCCGCTGCTCCCGCGGGCTGTCGCCGTCGTGGGTCATGACCCGGACGTCG
Source organism: Nocardioides sp. CER19 (assembly GCF_029846275.1). GTDB lineage: Bacteria > Actinomycetota > Actinomycetes > Propionibacteriales > Nocardioidaceae > Nocardioides. The sequence continues at coordinate 68,875 of NZ_JARVWS010000001.1, read as the reverse complement.
AGCTCGAGGGCCTGGAGACGTGCGAGCTGGTCCTGCGCGAGGGCCTTGGTCGGCGCGAGGTAGAGGACCGTGGCGCCCCGCTGTCCGCGCGGTCCTCGTCCCTCCCGCACGGCGGTGAGCGCGGGCAGCTGGTAGGCGAGCGACTTGCCCGACGCGGTGCCGGTGGCCAGCACGACGTGGGCCCCTGAGTAGGCGGCGTCCGCCGCGACGACCTGGTGGCGCCACGGGCGGTCGACACCGCGGGCCCGGAACGCGTCGACAACCGCAGGATCGGCCCAGCCCGGCCAGTCGACGTCGTCGGCGGGACGCGGCGGCAGGTCCTCGAGGTGCGTGAGACGCCCCTCTCGGCCCGGCACGGCCGAGAGCCGGTGCAGAAGGGTCGGCACGTCGTGGTGCAGGGGAGGCGCCGTCACTGCTCCATCCTCGCAAAGGGCACCGACAACCGACCCCGTCGTTGTTGTCGTCCACCGGTGCTGTGGGACTTCTTTGTACGTGAAGTCGCTTTACGTGGTTACATAGGGTCCGGCTTCGCGGACCGGGACGTCGTGAGTCCCGACGCGCGAGCAGACCGTCCATCACCTTGACCGCCACAGTGGAGTGCTCCGTGGACCTGACCCTGGCGACCCGCGAGGTCGATGGGACGACCATCGTGTCCGTCGGTGGTGAGATCGACGTCTACACGGCGCCCAAGCTCCGCGACAAGATCACCGAGCTGGTCGCCGCTGGTGCGCACCACCTGGTCATCGACCTGGAGGCGGTGGAGTTCCTCGACTCGACGGGCCTCGGCGTCCTCGTCGGCGGACTGAAGAAGGTGCGCGCGCACGACGGGAGCCTGCAGCTCGTCTGCACGCAGGATCGTCTTCTCAAGATCTTCCGCATCACCGGCCTGGCGAAGGTGTTCGCGATCCACGGCTCCGCCGAGGCGGCGATCGCGGCCGGCTGAGCCGCCACCCACCGTCACTTCCACGCACCCGCTCGGACGTCCGAGCGGGTGCTCCCACGTCCTGCGCACTTTCCGCGCAGTCGTTCGCTTCGCCTCCTTCCCCCTGTGGCCCGGGTCACATACCCTGCGGTGGGGAACCGACCCTTTCGCAGGAGGCGTGCATGCCTGAAGTCGAAGTATCCGGAGGCGACCTCGTCCTGGTCGTCATCGTCGCGGTGGTCGCCCTGGCCGCCCTGGGCCTGGGATTCATGTTCCGGCGCCAGGTGCTCGCGGCCGCGAGCGGCACCGAGAAGATGAGGACGATCGCCCAAGCTGTCGAGGAGGGCGCCGCGGCGTACCTCGGCCGCCAGTTCCGAACCCTCGCGGTGTTCGCCGTCGTCGCGTTCGTGGTGCTCTTCGCACTGCCGGCCGACGATGCCGGCGTCCGCATCGGACGTTCGATCTTCTTCCTCCTGGGCGCGGGGTTCAGCGCCACCGTCGGCTATCTCGGCATGTCCCTCGCCGTGCGCGCCAACGTGCGCGTCGCGGCCGCAGCCGAGACCGAGGGCCGCGAGCCGGCCATGACCATCGGCTTCCGCACCGGAGCGACCGTCGGCATGCTCACCGTCGGCCTGGGCCTGCTCGGAGCGAGCATCGTCGTCATCATCTTCCAGGACAAGGCGCCGCACGTCCTCGAGGGCTTCGGCTTCGGCGCCGCGCTGCTCGCGATGTTCATGCGCGTCGGCGGCGGCATCTTCACCAAGGCGGCCGACGTCGGCGCCGACCTGGTCGGCAAGGTGGAGCAGAACATCCCCGAGGACGACCCACGCAATGCCGCGACCATCGCCGACAACGTCGGCGACAACGTCGGCGACTGCGCCGGCATGGCCGCCGACCTCTTCGAGTCGTACGCCGTCACGCTGGTCGCGGCGCTCATCCTCGGCTCGCAGGCGTTCGGCGACAAGGGCCTCGTCTTCCCGCTCATCGTTCCCGCGATCGGTGCGCTGACCGCCGTGGTCGGCGTCGTCCTGTGCCGGCCGCGCGTCGGTGAGAACGGCCTGCGGACCATCAACCGGGCCTTCTACATCTCCGCCGCGATCGGCGCCATCGCGTCGGCGATCGCCGCCTTCATCTACCTGCCCGGCACGTGGGCTGACCTGGCCGGCGCGTCCGGGGTCACGGCCGACGTCAGCCCGCGGGTGCTGGCCGCGGGCGCCGTGGTCATCGGCGTCGTGCTCGCCGCGGCGATCCTCGCGCTCACCGGCTACTTCACCGGTACCGAGCACCGGCCGGTCCAGGACGTCGGGCGCACCAGCCTGACGGGAGCGGCGACTGTGATCCTGAGCGGCCTGTCCGTCGGGTTCGAGTCGGCCGTCTACACCGCGATCGTCATCGGCGCGGCGGTGTTCGGCGCCGCCCTGCTGGCGGGTGGCACCACCGCGCTCGCCCTCTTCGCGGTCTCCCTCGCCGGCTGCGGCCTGCTGACCACCGTCGGGGTCATCGTCGCCATGGACACGTTCGGGCCCGTCTCCGACAACGCCCAGGGCATCGCGGAGATGTCCGGCGAGGTGGGCGAGGACGGCGCGCAGATCCTCACCGAGCTCGACGCCGTCGGCAACACCACCAAGGCGATCACCAAGGGCATCGCCATCGCCACCGCGGTCCTCGCGGCGAGCGCGCTCTTCGCGTCCTACACTCAGAGCGCCTTCGACGCGTTCAAGGACGCGACCGGGAAGTCCCAGAGCGGCATCCTCGACGGCTTCCTGGTCTTCGACGCCAAGCTGCTCGTCGGCGCGCTGCTCGGCGCGAGCGTGGTCTTCCTCTTCTCCGGCCTGGCCATCAACGCGGTCGGCCGGGCGGCCGGGGCGGTGGTCTACGAGGTACGCCGTCAGTTCCGTGAGATCCCCGGGATCATGGAGGGCACCGGCCGGCCGGAGTACGGCCGGGTCGTCGACATCGTCACCCGCGACTCGCTGCGCGAGCTGGCCACGCCGGGCATCCTCGCGATCCTGGCGCCCGTGGCCGTCGGGTTCGGTCTGGGGATAGGGCCGCTCGCCGGGTTCCTCGCCGGGGCGATCGCCTCCGGGACGCTGATGGCCGTGTTCCTCGCCAACTCGGGCGGCGCCTGGGACAACGCCAAGAAGCTCGTCGAGGACGGCCACCACGGCGGCAAGGGCTCGGACGCCCACGCCGCCACCGTCATCGGAGACACCGTCGGCGACCCCTTCAAGGACACCGCCGGCCCGTCGATCAACCCGCTGCTCAAGGTGATGAACCTGGTCAGCCTGCTCATCGTCGCCGCCATCGTGAACCTCAGCTATGGCAAGCACGAGACCGACTGGCTGCGGATCCTGATCGCCGTCGTGGCGGCCCTCGGCATCGTCGTCGCCGTCTACATCTCGAAGCGACGGCCGGTCGCGATCGACAGCGGCGACGGTGAACCCGACACCCTGTCGTCGGCGCCCGTGCGCAGCGGCCTCGGCTGACCCGGCCACGGAAGCGGACGCACGCCCGGGACGGGTAACGTCCCGGGCGTGCGCGACGTCACCGACCTTCCCCACCGGCTCCGCGAGGCACTGACCGCCGCGCGATTCACCTACGACGAGGTCGCCGACGTGCTCGGTCCGCTCGCTCACGCGGCCCTCGGCCGCAACGAGACGACGCCCGGCCTGCGCCGCACGCGGGGCGGCAGCCCCCTGGAGACGCTGGTGCGGCTCTTCCTGCTGCAGACCCCCGTACCCCTGGCCGCCGCCGAGGCCGCGCTACCCGGCCTCGTCGACCGGCTCGCGGTCGAGGGGCTCCTGGAGCAGTCGGTCGGCGAGGTGGCCGCCCGCATGGACGTGCGGCCCTACGACGCCGACGACCAGCACCTCTGGGTCCTCTCCGACCTCACGCCTGGCCTCGACGGCACGCCTCAGCGGGTGGGCTCCGACTACGTGCTGGGCATCAGCCCGGCCTCGACGTCGCTGGCGCAGCTCACCATCCGCGAGCACGCCAGCCGCAGCCTCGACCTCGGCACCGGGTGCGGCGTCCAGGCGCTCCACCTGGCCACTCACTCCGGCCACGTTGTGGCGACCGACGTCAACCAGCGGGCCCTCTGGATCACCGGATTCAATGCCGCCCTCAACGAGGTCGGCCACAAGGTCGAGGTTCGCGAGGGCTCGTTCTTCGACCCGGTGCAGGGCGAGACGTTCGACCTGATCGCGACCAACCCGCCGTTCGTGATCTCCCCGGCGACCGGCGAGCGGCTCGTCTACCGCGACTCCGGCCTCCCGGGCGACCGCGTCGTCGAGGACATCGTCCGTGCCGCGCCCGACCTGCTCGCCCCCGACGGCTGGTGCCAGATCCTCGCCAACTGGGTGATCGCGAAGGATCTGCCGTGGGACGAGCGCCTCGAGTCGTGGCTCACCGACGAGACCGACGCCTTCGTCGTCCAGCGCGAGATCCTCGACCCGGCCGCGTACGTCGAGCTGTGGCTCAAGGACTCCGGCCACCACCCCTCCACCGGCACCGGCGGCGCGGACGACTACCGCCATCGCTACGACACCTGGCTGTCCTGGATGGAGGAGCAGCGCATCGAGGGCATCGGCTTCGGGTGGATCAACCTGCACAAGGTCTCGACAGGCTCGACCGACGTGGTCCACGACGTCGACCCCCGACGCGAGCTCCTCGAGTGGCCCTACGACGTGGAGCAGCCGATCGCCCCCGCGATCGCGTCCTGGGGGAGTGCCGTACGCGCGGAGGTGGGCCTCGACTCGCGACTGGTGCTGCCCGCCGACGTGCAGCAGGAGACGATCGGGTCGCCCGGCGCCGAGGACCCCACCGCCGTCGTCCTCCGCCAGCAGCGCGGCCTTCGGCGTGCGCGCCAGGTCGACACCGTCACCGCTGCGCTGGTCGGCGCCTGCGACGGCGAGCTCACCGTCGGCCAGCTGCTCGACGCCATCAGCGAGCTGCTCGAGCTGGACCCGGCGGCCACCCGGGCGACGTACGAGCCGATCGCCGAGGAGCTGGTCGCCGAGGGCTTCCTCCTCATCGCCTAGGCCCCGTCAGGCGACCACCTCCCGCGCCTCCGCGGCCAGAGCCCGCTCGCGGACCCCCATCAGCTGGCGTCGGACCCCGGAGACGAGCAGGTCGGCGTGGCCGAGCGGCTCGAGGTCGCGCGGCTGGCCGCCGTACCCCCACGGCCGGCTCGGGGTGCTCCACCGAAAGGGGCCACTCAGCGCGTCGCGGACCTGGTGGCCGAGGGTCGAGGCGGGCTGGGTGGCGTTGAGGTAGGGCCTGAGCTGCTTCTCGGTGACGGTGCCGCGTGGGTGCAGCAGGCCGTTGGCGTGGCCGACCGCCCAGATCACGCCGAGCGCCAGCTGCGACGCGCTCCGGGCACCGGTCACGAGCCCCGGCTCGCGCTCGTAGAGGCGCAGCAGGCCACGCCGCAGCGCGACGCCGGCCTCGTCGTCGAAGAACTGGCGGGCGGCGGCGTCGAGCAGGGTGAGGCACGACTCGAGCCGCTGCCGATGCCCGGCGGGGACGCCATCGGGGACCCGGAGGTCGTCGTCGGAGAGCGGCTCGGCGTCGACGGCGAGGACCGCGTCGCGGCCGCCGCACACCGAGTCGAGCCAGCGCAGCGCCTGCGTCCAGTCGGGCTCCGGGCGGGGCTCGGGGAGCCGTCGTGCGAGCGAGACGGCGGAGGCCATGAGGTCGCGGCACTCCGGGCACAGGTGGATCAGGTGGTCCGGGTCGGGCGGGCGCTCGCCGTACCAGCTCGAGACCTCGGGGGTGCGGGTGATGTCGCCGTATTCGTCGTACATGAAGATGACCTCCAGCTCGGGGTGGAAGTCGTCGTCCCACGGCCATCGGACAGCAGGGCACCGACAGTCGCCGGGTCCGGCGTGTGGGAATCCACAGCGAGGGGAATGGACACGACGCGCTACCGTGTTCGGCCGTGAGACCCATCGGTGTCACATCATGTGCCCCGAGCGGGTCGAATGAGCGAGTAGGGAAGTAGGCAGTTGGCGCACAAGTTGGTGATCGTCGAGTCCCCGGCGAAGGCCCGCACGATCGGCGGGTACCTCGGCCAGGGGTACGTCGTCGAGTCCTCCATCGGCCACATCCGCGACCTTCCGCAGAGCGCCGCCGACACCCCGGCCAAGATCAAGGACAAGCCGTGGGGCCGGCTCGCGGTCGACGTCGACAACGGCTTCGAGCCGTTCTACGTCGTGCCGCGCGACAAGAAGAGCCACATCTCCAAGCTCAAGACGCTGCTCAAGGACGCCGACGAGCTCTACCTCGCCACCGATGAGGACCGCGAGGGCGAGGCGATCGCCTGGCACCTGCTCGACGAGCTCAAGCCGAAGAACATCCCGGTCAAGCGGATGGTGTTCCACGAGATCACCAAGTCGGCCATCCAGGCCGCCGCGGAGAACCCGCGCGAGCTCGACATGGACCTCGTCGAGGCGCAGGAGACCCGTCGCATCCTCGACCGCCTCTACGGCTACGAGGTCTCGCCGGTCCTGTGGAAGAAGATCTCCTCCGGCCTCTCCGCCGGCCGCGTGCAGTCGGTCGCGACCCGGCTCGTCGTGGACCGCGAGCAGGAGCGGATGGACTTCAAGGTCGCCTCCTACTGGGACATCGACGGCACGTTCGACGCCGGCAGCAAGGCCGACCAGCGGATGTTCCCGGCGCGACTGTGGACCATCGACGGCTCCCGCGTGGCGTCCGGCAGCAACTTCGGCCCCGACGGCCTGCTGAAGGGCTCGACCGGCGAGAAGAGCGTCGTCCACCTCGACCGCACGCGGGCCGAGGCACTGGTGGCGGCGCTCGCCGAGACGACGTACGACGTCCGCTCGGTCGAGTCGCGGCCCTACCGCCGCAGCCCCTACGCCCCCTTCCGCACGACGACGCTGCAGCAGGAGGCCTCCCGCAAGCTCGGCATGAGCGCCAGCGTGACGATGAGCGTGGCGCAGCGGCTCTACGAGAACGGCTTCATCACCTACATGCGAACCGACAGCATCAGCCTGTCGGACACCGCGATCACCGCCGCCCGTCGTCAGGTCCAGGAGCTCTACGGCGGCGAGTACCTGCCCGACGCGCCGCGGACCTACGCCAGCAAGGTCAAGAACGCCCAGGAGGCGCACGAGGCCATCCGGCCCGCGGGTGACTCCTTCCGGACGCCCGCCCAGACCGGGCTGACAGGCGAGCAGTTCCGCCTCTACGAGCTGATCTGGATGCGGACCGTCGCCTCCCAGATGAAGGACGCCGTCGGCCAATCGGTGACGATCCGGCTCGGTGGCGCCGCGGCGAGCGGCGAGGACGTCGTGTTCTCGGCCAGCGGCCGCGTCATCACGTTCCACGGCTTCCTCAAGGCCTACGTCGAGGGCACCGACTCGGCCGAGCAGAGCAGCGACGACGCCGAGACCCGGCTGCCGAACCTGTCCGAGGGCGACGCGGTCTCGGCCGCGAGCCTGCGGGCGCAGGGCCACGAGACGAAGCCGCCGGCCCGCTACACCGAGGCGACGCTCATCAAGGAGCTCGAGGACCGGGAGATCGGTCGCCCGTCGACGTACGCCTCGATCATCGGGACGATCCTCAACCGCGGCTACGTCTACAAGAAGGGCACCGCGCTGGTGCCGGCGTGGATCGCCTTCTCGGTCGTGCGGCTGCTCAAGGAGCACTTCCCGCGGCAGATCGACTACGACTTCACCGCGCAGATGGAGCGCGCGCTCGACGAGATCGCCGGCGGCCGCAGCACCCGCCAGAACGAGCTCGGCGAGTTCTACTTCGGCTCGGACCGGCACGACGGCCTCAAGGCACTCGTCGAGGGGCTGGGCGAGATCGACGCCAAGGAGCTGGCCACCTACCCGATCGGCGACGACACCGGCATCCAGCTGCGGGTCGGCAAGTACGGCCCCTACCTGGAAGGACCGGGCGACGACGGGACGCCGCTGGCGGTGCGCGCCAACGTCCCGGACGACCTGCCGCCCGACGAGCTCACCGTCGAGAAGGCGAAGGAGCTGCTCGCGAACCCCGCCGGGGAGGAGGTCAGGCTCGGGCGGCACCCGGAGACGGGGCTCGAGGTCGTCGCCAAGAACGGCCGGTTCGGCCCCTACGTCACCGAGCTGCTGCCCGAGGACGCGCCCAAGAACGCCAAGGCGCGCACCGGCTCGCTCTTCAAGTCGATGAGCCTCGACACGATCACGCTCGCCGACGCGGTCAAGCTCCTCACCCTGCCGCGCGTGGTCGGCACCGCCGAGGACGGCGAGGAGATCACGGCCCAGAACGGGCGCTACGGGCCCTACCTCAAGAAGGGCACCGACTCCCGCTCGCTGACCAGCGAGGACCAGCTGCTCGCCATCACGATGGACGAGGCGCTGCGCATCTACGCCCAGCCCAAGCAGCGCGGTCGGGCGGCGGCCGCCGCCCCGCTCAAGGAGCTCGGCAACGACCCCGTGTCGGGCAACCCGGTCGTCATCAAGAACGGCCGCTTCGGCGAGTACGTCACCGACGGCGAGTACAACGCGACCCTGCGCAAGGACGACTCGGTCGACGCGATGACGCTCGAGCGCGCCGCCGAACTGCTGGCGGAGAAACGGGCGAAGGGCCCGGCCAAGAAGACGGCCAAGCGCGGCGCCAAGAAGACGACCGCCAAGAAGACCACGAAGAAGTCGACCGCGAAGAAGACGGCCAAGAAGGCGTGACCGCGACCGAGATCGTCCTCGAGCGCGGCGAGGGCACCCGGTCGGTCCTGACCGTCTGGTCGGCCGCGGAGGCGAGCGCACCCGTCGTCCTCGTCGTGCCGGCGATGGGCATGCCCTCGAGCTACTACCACCGGTTCGGGGAGGCGCTCGCCGCCGCGGGCGTGCACTGCTCGCTCATGGAGCTGCGTGGCCACGAGGCGTCGGGCGGTCGGCTCCCGGGCCGCGACTACGACTTCGGGTACGTCGACATGGTCGACGACGTCGCCGACGCGGTCGCCGCGACGCGCGCCGTCCTCCCGGGCGCACCGGTCGTGCTCCTCGGCCACAGCATGGGTGGACAGGTCGGGTTCATGTACGCCGCCCTCCATCCCGGCGAGCTGGCCGGGATCGTCCTGATGGCCTCCTCGACGCCGCACTGGCGCACGTGGGCGCCCTGGATCCTCCCGCTCAGCCTGGGGTTCGTCGGCGCCAGCAAGGTGCTCGGTCACTTCCCCGGCCAGCGCGTGAAGTTCGCCGGGCGCGAGTCGCGTGGCGTCATCCGCGACTGGGCCCACCTGGCCCGGACCGGCCGCTTCGTCGCCGGCGAGGAAGGGCTTTCCGGCGTCGACCTCCCGGTGCTCGCCGTCTCCGTCGAGGGCGACTGGCTCGGTCCCCGGGCGGCCGTCGACGCGCTGGTGGCCAAGCTCCCGGTGGCCACGGTCGACCGCGAGCACGTGGACGCCGAGGGCATCGACCACTTCAAGTGGGCGAGGCGGCCCGAGGTCGTCGTACCCCGGATCGTGGCGTGGGCCGCGAGCAGCGTCCGGGCGGCCGCGTCGGACGCCTCTCGCTGACGCGGCGGCGCGGGGACAGCGAGGTCCCGCCACCGAGCGGTGACCCATCAACTGTCGGGGCACTGTCGACGGTTGACCACTGACCGCTGTTGGAGGCGTGCTCCACCGAGCGGTGAGCCATCAACGGTCGGGGCACCGCCGACGGTTGACCACTCACCGCCGCGGGCCGTCCCGCATCCCAGCGGTGAGCCATGAACCCAGGCCCATCGCGAAACGGTTGACCACTCACCGCTGTTCGAGGCGTGGTCCACCGAGCGGTGAGCCATCAACGGTCGGGGCACCGTCGACGGTTGACCACTCACCGCCGCGGGCCGTCCCGCATCCCAGCGGTGAGCCATGAACCCAAGCCCATCGCGAAACGGTTGACCACTCACCGCCCCTCGCCGGTGACCGCGCGGCACCGCCCATGGGAGCGCTCCCAGGGTCCTCCCTGGTGACGGACCGGGGGAGTCACCGATGGCGGCGCGGTCGTCGGATCACGAGGGTGAGAGACATGACCTTCTCCTCCTTCCTCAGCCGCCGCACCGTCGCCCTGGCGGCCCCGCTGCTGATGGCCGCCTACGGCGTCCTCCGATTCCTCGACGGGCTCGACGGCGGCCACGGCCCCGGCGTGTTCTGGAACCTCGGCCACGGCGCTCTGCTCCTGGCCGTGCTCGGCCTCGGTGTGCTCGGGGTGCACCTGGCGAGCTCGGCGTCCCGTCGGTCCCCCACGCCCGTCGCGGGCGTCGCCCTGGTCGCAACCCTGGTCGGGGTCGCGCTGTTCAGCTGGGTGACGCTCACCGACCTGAGCGAGCGCCTCGACGACGCCTGGGACATGCCCGACGTACTGATGGCGGTCGGACCGCTGTCCTTCGCCCTCGGCCTCGTCACCCTGCTGGCCCTGCACGTCGGCCGCGGCGTGCCGGCGTGGTCGCCGGCGGCGTTCCTGCTGGCCAACGTCGCGATCGGCGTCGACCTCGACCTGCTGCTGCCGGCGGCGCTCGTGATGCTCGCCGCGGTGTCCCCGCTGGCCCGTCGTCCGCTCGCGCGGGGCGGAATCGCCAACGTCGGCGGCGTCTCGTAGGTTCACCGTGTGACCAGGTACACCGAGCGCGGCGTCTTCGTCTGCTTCGAGGGCGGTGAGGGGTCGGGCAAGTCGACCCAGTCCCAGCTGCTGCGCGACGCGCTGGCGGCCGAGGGCTACGCCGTGCTGCTCACGTTCGAGCCGGGCGACACCCAGGTCGGGCGCGAGGTGCGCCGCATCGTGCTCAGCCCGGAGACCGGCGAGCTCGCCGACAAGACCGAGGTGCTCCTCTACGCCGCTGACAAGGCCGAGCACGTCGAGACGATGGTGCTCCCGGCCCTCGACCGCGGTGAGGTGGTCATCACCGACCGCTACGTCGACTCCGCCCTCGCCTACCAGGGCGCCGGTCGCTCCCTGGCGGTCGAGGAGGTCGAGCAGGTCACCCGGTGGGCCACCGGGGACCTGCGGCCGCACCTGACCGTCGTGCTCGACCTGGAGCCGTCCGCGGGACTCGGCCGCTTCGAGGAGCGCGACCGGATCGAGGGCGAGTCCCTCGAGTTCCACGAGCGGGTCCGGGAGGCGTTCGTCGCGATGGCGAAGGCCGATCCCGACCACTACCTCGTGCTCGACGCCCGTGCCCCCGTCCAGGACATCCACGGCGCGATCCGCGCCCGGCTGGAGCCGTTGCTCGCGCAGGCGGTGCGATGACCGTCTGGGACGCCCTGGTCGGGCAGCGCCGACCGATCGAGGTCCTGCGTGCCGCCGTGGGCGGTCGGGGGATGACCCACGCGTGGCTGTTCACCGGTCCGCCCGGGTCGGGCCGGTCCAACGCCGCCGTCGCGTTCGCCGCGGCGCTGCAGTGCCCGCAGGGCGGCTGCGGGGTGTGCCACGAGTGCCACACGGTCCTGGCCGGCAGCCACGCCGACGTGAACGTCGTACGCACCGAGAAGCTGTCCATCGGCGTCGACGAGGTGCGCGACCTGGTCCGCCGCTCCGCGCTGGCTCCGGTCGGGCGGCGCTGGCAGATCATGATCGTCGAGGATGCCGACCGGCTCACCGAGCAGGCCAACAACGCGCTGCTCAAGGCCATCGAGGAGCCGAGCTCCCACACGGTCTGGATGCTGTGCGCGCCGACGGTCGAGGACCTGCTGCCGACCATCCGCTCGCGCTGCCGCCTCGTCACGCTGTCGACGCCGACGACCGAGGAGGTCGCCGGCTTCCTGCGCACCGCCGACGGGGTGGACGACGCCCTGGCGACGTATGCCGCCCGCGCCAGCCAGGGCCACATCGGCCGCGCGCGGGCGCTGGCGCGCGACCAGGCGACCCGCAACCGGCGCCACGAGATCGTGTCGATCCCCACCCGACTGACCAGCCTCGGGTCATGCCTGCGCGCCGCCGAGAACATGGTCGAGGTCGCCAAGGCCGAGGCCGAGGCGATCACCACCGAGCTCGACGCCCGCGAGAAGGCCGACCTCGACGCGTCCTACGGCGTGGTCGAGCGCGGCCGTCGCCCGCGTGAGTACGGCCCCGCCCTCCGGCGCCTCGAGGAGTCACAGAAGACCCGGGCGAAGCGCCGCGTCCTCGACGTTGTGGACCGTGGTTTGATGGATCTGGTCAGCGTCTATCGCGACGCGATCGCGCTGGCGACCGGGGCGCCCGGCGCCCTCGTCAACGAGGAGATCCGTGCGGAGGTCGAGGAGCTCGCGCGCAACGCCACGCCGGAGCTCAACCTGCAGCGGATCGCTGCGGTCTTCGAAGCCAGGGAGCAGATGCTCGAGTTCAACGTCCAGCCGGCGCTCGCCCTGGAGTCCATGATGATCGCGCTGCGCGGCGCCGACGAGATGGTTCGATGAGCCGGATCGTCGCGATCGTGGTCGTTGCCGCGCTCGTCCTCGGGGGCGGCGGGCTGGTCGCGCTCACCCTGCTCCGCTCCGTCGAGGACTCGTCGTCCTCGACCCCACCGTCACCGCCGCCCACGTCGGTCCAGCCGGGCGCGCAGGACGCGCCCGACCCCGCGCTCCAGCGGTTCTACGGCCAGAAGCTGGACTGGGAGCGGTGCCGCAGCCGGTTCTGGTGCGCCGAGCTCGAGGTGCCGCTGGACTACGCCGACCCGGGCGGCACGACCATCCGGCTGGCGCTGCTGACCGCGCCGGCCAGCGGGAAGCGGATCGGCGCCATGGTCGTCAACCCCGGCGGGCCGGGAGCGCCGGGCACCGACTACGCGGCCGCCAGCGCGCGCGCCTTCCGCGCGCCGCTGCGGGAGCACTACGACATCGTGGGCTTCGACCCCCGGGGCACCGGCGCCAGCAGCCCGGTCGACTGCTTGAGCGACGGCGCGCTGACGAAGTACCTCGCCGCCGACCCGGACCCCGACGACCCCAGCGAGGAGTCGGCCTTCTTCACGTCGGCCCGCGCGATGGGCGCCGGCTGCGCCAAGCGGTCTGGCCCGGTCGCCGCGCACGTGTCGACCGTCGAGGCGGCGCGCGACATGGACGTCCTCCGCGCGGCCTTGGGCGAGTCCGAGCTGACCTACTTCGGTGCGTCCTACGGCACCAAGCTCGGGGCGACGTACGCCGATCTCTACCCGTCCCGCGTCGGGCGCTTCGTGCTCGACGGTGCCGTCGACCCGGCCCTCCCGACGCGTGAGCTCAACCTCCAGCAGGCGCAGGGCTTCGAGACAGCGCTGCGGGCCTACGTCGGCAACTGCACGAAGACGTCCGGATGCTTCCTCGGTGACACGGTCGACGAGGATGTCGCCAAGATCAGCTCCTTCCTCGAGGGTCTCGACCAGCACCCGCTGCCGACCAAGGACGGCCGGGAGGTCACCGAGGGCGACGCGTTCCTCGGGCTCGCGTTACCGCTGTACTCCCGCGACTACTGGCTGGTGCTGAGCACCGCGCTCAAGTCGGCGATGTCCGGGGACGGCAGCACCCTGATGATGCTCGCCGACGCCTACGTCGGCCGGACCGGCACGGCGTACGACAACAACTCGATGGAGGCGATCTACGCCATCAACTGCCTCGACGACCCGTGGGCGCGCCACACGCCGGCCGAGGTGAAGGCCGACGTCCCGGCGTTCGAGAAGGCGTCACCGACGTTCGGGCGCGTGTTCGCGTGGATGGGCGGCACCTGCGCCGGGCTGCAGGAGCCGACCACGTCGAAGCCGCGCGCGGTGCATGCTGCCGGCGCCGCGCCGATCGTGGTCACCGGCACGACCCGGGACCCCGCGACGCCGCTGCAGTGGGCGAAGAACCTCGCCTCCGAGCTCGACTCGGGGGTGCTGGTCACCCGCGACGGCGACGGGCACACGGCCTACAACTCGGGCAACAAGTGCGTGGACTCCGCACTCGAGGACTACCTGCTCGACGGGAAGGTCCCGAAGAACGGGCTCGCCTGCTGAGGCGACTCACCCGAGCGGCTCGGCGATCGCCTGCATCCGCGCGGTGGCGAGCTCGATCATCAGCCGCGCGGCCGGCGAGAGGGTGGCATCGGCGCGGTGCACGATCGCGAAGGTGTCCCAGTGCCTCGGGCGCAGCGACACCCAGCCGGCGTTCGGCGCCAGCCGCGGCAGCAGCTGCTCGGCGGCACCGCGGGGGATGACCGAGTCGGCCAGCCCCATGCCGACGATCTCCACCGCCGTCTCGATGTCCTCGACCTCGATCCGGCTCGCCGGGTTGCGGCCGGTCTCGTGCAGCATCTGGCGCAGGATGATCCGGATCGAGTCGACCTGCCGCCAGGTGGTCTCGGGCATCACGAGCGACGCCAGCGAGAGGCGGTGCGCGGTGACCGGCGAGGACAGGTGGGCCGGGTCGGCGCTGATGTAGACGAGCTCGTCCCGCGCCACCGGCGTCACCGTCATGCCCTCGCTCTCGAGGCCGGCGACCGCGATCATCGCGGCCTCGAGACGGCCGCGGCGCAGCTCCTCATGGACCTCGGTGGAGTTCTGCCCGATGAGCTCGACACGCACGCCCGGGTAGCGCTCGAGTACGTCGGCCACCAGCTGCGCCCCGGTGTAGAGCCGCGCCGCCCCGAACATCCCGAACCGGATCGTCCCGGTCTCGAACTGCTTGACGCTCTGCACGGCTTTGCGGGCGTCCTCCGCCGCCGCCAGCGTCCGCTCCGCGTGCGGCCGCAGCTCGTCGGCGACGGTGGTCGGCACCACGCCCCGGCCGACCCGTCGGAAGAGCTGGACGCCGAGCGTCTTCTCCAGGCCGCGGATCTGCTCGGAGATCGACGGCTGGGCATAGCCCAGCTCCTCGGCGGCGGCGGTGAGGGAGCCCAGCTCGTAGGTGGTGAGGAAGCAGCGCAGCTGATGCAGCGAAAGCATAGGTGCAACCTATGGCATCTCTCGGAAAGAGAGGCTACCTCTATGAGTAGTGCGGACTCAGAATGGAGCCATGTTCGCGCACCACTGCTCCGCCTGCGAGGAGACGTACCTCATCTTCGAGAGCCAGCTCACGTCGCTGGACAACACCGCGAACGGCATCGAGCTCCGCTTCACCTGCTGGTGCGGCGCGGAGCAGACCACTGTTTCCGGTCGGCTCGCCGACCGCCGTACTGCCGACGTCGTCGCCGCCTGACCCTCCCGGTCGGGCCTTCACGGGCCCGGACGGTTGGCGGACGACGTACCGTCGTCAGCCCGGGTGTGCCTCTCCTTGGACGCACTCGTGCTCCCGACGGCCCCGCCGGTTTCGTCGCCTGGCGGGGTCGTCGGTATGCTTCCCCGCGTTACCCCGCTCGACGAGCGGTCAACACGCCGCCTTAGCTCAGTCGGTAGAGCAACTCACTCGTAATGAGTAGGTCGTCAGTTCGATTCTGACAGGCGGCTCCGGCGCGAGAGCCCCCGGACCTGGGTGACAGGTCCAGGGGCTCTCGTCGTGTCCGGGCCGGTCGCGCGTACTCCCCGTCCGGGATGGGTACGGCGATTACCAACCCGTCATGCGATATCCACCAGCCCAGGTTCCGACCGTCATCCAGCTTGGCCGTGCACCGGCCATGCTCCAGCGCGGCGCCGTGTTGCTGGGCGAGGCGGTCGTCATCCCCGGCGTGCTCCTGTACGCCTTCGCAGCGGCCGGCCACGCCATGGCCGGTCTGCTCGTCGTCCTGGGTTGGCGCAGCGCCTGCATCCTGGGCCGCATCGCCGGCCATCGGCGGGTGCCGACGACGTGTTGGTTCGCCTTCGCGCTCTTCCTCGCCCGCGCCTGCGGCGGGCTCGCCGCCGGGTCGGTGAGCCTCTATCTCCTGATCCCCGTGGTGCTCTGCGCGCTCCAGGGTCTCTTCTTCGTCGGGTCGGCCCTCGCCGAGCGCCCCGTCATGATGCGGCTCGCGGCCGACTACACCGCCGAC
This sequence comes from Nocardioides sp. CER19, assembly GCF_029846275.1. Classification (GTDB taxonomy): domain Bacteria; phylum Actinomycetota; class Actinomycetes; order Propionibacteriales; family Nocardioidaceae; genus Nocardioides. The sequence goes on along the minus strand of NZ_JARVWS010000001.1, from coordinate 53,080 downwards.
CTCCCCGACTCGCCCACGCTCCGACGCCTCTTCGCCCAGCTCTCCGGCACCTGGGGCGTCGTCCACCTGGTCTGCGCGGCCCTCGGCGCCTGGGCGATCACCCTGCCGACCCCTTCGGACGTCGCCGTCACGAGCGCTCTCGCGATCGGCTGCACCGTCGCGTCGGTCGGCGGATGCATCGCGTGGGGCCTGTGGCGGATGGCGCGGATCCCGGGCGTGCGGCTCGTCTTCGCCGACCGACCCGCACCGCGCGAGGTGGTCGCGCCGGAGCGAGTCCCCGCTGCGGCGTAGGCGTCACACGTCGCCGAGTCGTCCGGACCGGCGACGTACGTCGTGCGGCTGCCGCCGCGCCGACGGCGAGCCGAGGAGCCGGGAGATGGTCCGGCTGGCCGCCCGGACGGCCGGGGTCACGGCCTGCGGCGTGATGGGGCCGTCGGCGTCGAACACGACCGAGAGGGCGGCGACCACGGTGTCGTCCGCGCCCCTGATCGGGCAGGCGACGGAGATCGCGTCGAGGGTGACCTGGCGGTCGCTGACAGCCACGTCGGTTCGCCTGACCTCGGCCATGATCGTCCGCAGCTGTGCCGGGTCGGTCACGGTGCGTGGCGTCCAGTGCCGGAGGGCGCCGCTGAGCGCCTCCTCCTGGACGCCGAGCGGCGCGTGGGCCAGCAGCACCAGCCCGACTCCAGTGGCGTGCAGGGCGAAGCGCCCGCCGACACGGGTGAGCACCCTGACCGCGTTGCGGCCGGCCAGACGCTCCAGGTAGACGACGTCGAGGTGGTCGCGGACGGCCAGCTGGACGTTCTCGTGGGTCGCCTCGTAGAGGTCCTCCATGATCGGGAGGGCGACCTCCCGCAGCGGCAGCCCCCGCGGCGCCAGCGACGCGATCTCCCAGAGCCGGAGCCCGAGCTCATAGCGGCCGTCGGCGGCTCGCTCGAGCGCTCCCCAGGACGCCAGGTCCGTGACGATGCGATGCACCGTGGTGAGGGGCAGCCCGGAGCGCCTGCTGACGTCGGACAGCGCCAAGCGGGGGTGCGAGCTCGAGAACGCCGACAACACCTCGAGCGTCTTCGTGGTGAGCGAGGGCACGGCGCTCGTCGGGTCGGTCACGGCCTCAGTATCTCTTCCGGTGACCGGAAAGCGTGTGCCCGTCGTCACGCCCCGACCCGCACAGTCGTCCGTGACGTCAGTCACCCTCGAGAGTTCAGGAGTCCGAGATGCCGAGCTGGCCGCTCAACCAGTGGTACGTCGCGGCGTACAGCCAGGAGGTCGGCGACGACCTGCTGGGTCGCACCATCTGCGACGAGCCACTGGTCATGTACCGCACGAGCGACGGAGAGGTCGTGGCGCTCGCCGACCGGTGCGTCCACCGCCGCTTCCCCCTGTCGATGAGCAACCGCGTCGACGACATGATCGTCTGCGGCTATCACGGGTTCACCTACGACAAGGGCGGCCAGTGTGTCGCGGCGCCGGCGCAGAAGCGGATCCCGCGCACCGCCCGGGTGCCCTCGTTCGTCGTTCACGAGCTCGACGGGTTCGTGTGGGTGTGGATCGGCGACGCCGACCGTGCCGACACCGCGCTGATCCCGCGGGCCCCGTGGCTCGACGACCCGCGGTACACGACGGTGCGGGGCATGGAGCCGCTCAAGGCCCGCTACGGGCTGCTCGTCGACAACCTGCTCGACCTCTCGCACGAGACCTACCTGCACGGCGGCTACATCGGCACCCCGGAGGTCGCCGAGACGCCGATCACCACCGAGGTCGACGAGGAGGCGAACGTCGTCTACGTGAGCCGGCACATGGCCGACGCCGAGTGCCCGTCGCTCTACTCGAAGTCGACCGGCATCGAGGGCCGGATCACGCGGTGGCAGGACATCGAGTACCACCCGCCGTGCCTCTACCTGCTCCACAGCCGGATCGCGCCCGTCGGCGTCCTGCCGCCGGCGGACGGGCCCGACGACCAGGCCTTCCACGTCGAGGTCGCCTACGCGATCACGCCGGAGACCGAGCACTCGACCCACGACTTCTGGATGGTCGCGCGCGACTTCGCCCTCGACGACCAGGAGATCAGCACGTTCCTGGCGGAGAACAACCGGACCGTCGTCCTCCAGGACGTCACGGCGCTCGACGTGCTCGAGGTGGTCGTCGAGGGGGAGAAGGACAGCTACCAGGAGCTGTCGATCAACATCGACACCGGCGGCCTGGCCGCTCGGCGGCTGCTGAAGAAGCTGGTCGACGAGGGCAACGCGCCGGCACCGCAGACCACGGCGACCACGGACGCTCCGGCCGTCCCCGCTCCGACGTCCGGTGACCCGGTCCCCACGGCGTGATCCCGGTGACCGAACCGCTACGGGCCGAGCTTCCTGCCCCGACCCAGATGCTCGGCGGCACGAGCGTCTACCGGATCGTCTGGAAGCTCAACACCGACGTGCTGATCGGCTACTGCTGGTGCGGCGAGTCCCACGAGGACATCGACCCGATCGCCATGTGGGAGTGGCTGCTCGCGCATCCCGACACCCACCCGACCGGAGGTGCCCGATGACGGTGACCGAGGCCGTGCTGGAGCTCGTGGTCGCTCATCTCGACGAGCCGGCGAGCGGCGTACGCCTGGTCGAGCTCGTCTCGCCGACGGGCGCCGACCTACCCGAGTGGCAGCCGGGCGCGCACATCGACCTGTGCCTGACCGACGACCTCGTCCGGCAGTACTCGCTCTGCGGCGACCCGTCCCGGCGCGACCGCTGGACGGTCGCGGTGCTGCGGGAGCCGGAGGGTCGCGGCGGCTCGTCGTACGTGCACGACAAGCTGGCCCTGGGCGACCGGATCACCGTCCGCGGTCCGCGGAACAGCTTCGAGCTCGCCCCGGCCCCTCGCTACGTCTTCATCGCCGGCGGCATCGGCATCACCCCGCTGGTCCCGATGATCGCCGCCGCGGAGGCTGCGGGAGCCGACTGGTCGCTGGACTACGGCGGACGGAGTCGGGCGTCGATGGCGTTCGCCGGAAACCTGTCCGCCCGCCACGGAGACCGGGTACGGCTGCACCCCCAGGACGAGACCGGGCTCATCGACCTGCCTGCCGTCCTGGCCAGGGCGACGCCCGGGGCCGTGGTCTACTGCTGCGGACCCGAGCCGCTGCTCGACGCCGTCGACGCGGTGTGCCGGCAGCACGGTCACGAGCTCCGCGTCGAGAGGTTCTCGCCGATCACCGTCGAGCGGGACCAGCCCGACGCGTCGTTCGAGGTCGAGCTCGCCGAGTCGGGGATGACGCTGCGGGTGCCCGCCGACCAGTCGGTCCTCTCAGTCCTCGAGGCGGCGGGCATCGGCATCCTGTCCTCGTGCCGCGAGGGCACGTGCGGGACGTGCGAGACCGGGGTCCTCGAGGGAGAGGTCGACCACCGCGACTCGCTCCTGACCGACGCCGAGCGCGCGGCCAACGACGTGATGTTCGTGTGCGTCTCGCGGGCGTCGTGCCCGAAGCTGGTCCTGGAGCTCTGACCTTGTCGATTCCCGGGCGTTGGCAGACGTCCGGGGCTCAGGCGTGCTCGGAGTCGCGCAGCGCGTCCATCACGCTGCCGATGTGGGCGCGTACGGCGGCCTGGGTGGCCTCCGGGTCGCGGGCGGCGAGCCCTTCGATGATCGCGAGGTGCTGAGGCAGGGAGATCTGCGGCCGACCGGGCCGGTAGGCCAGCCGGAACTGGTGCCGGACGTTGCGGGCGCGCAGCCGGCTGATGACCTCGGCGGCGACCGGCTGGGCGGCGATGCGGATGACGCTCTCGTGGAGCTGCTGGTTGAGCCGCGAGTAGCCGACGACGTCGCCGGTCTCGACGCAGGCGCGCATCAGGTCGCCGAGGCCCTGGAGGTCGGCGATCTCGGTGTCGGTGATCCGCTCGGCGGCCTTGGCGCCGCAGAGGCCCTCGACGACCATGCGGACCTCGGTGATCTGGAGGGCCTCCTCGACGCTGACGACGCGGACCCGGGCACCGCGGTTGGCGATGCGCTCGACCAGGCCTTCGTGGGTGAGGTCGATGAGCGCGGCGCGGACCGCGCCACGGCTGGCGCCGAGGCTCTCGGTGAGCTCGGCCTCGACCAGGCGCTGGCCAGCGACGAGGTCACCGGCCAGGATGCCGCGGCGCACGGCGTCGGCGACCTCTGCCTGGGACACCACCCGATCGGCATCGACTTCCATGGAGACCTCCTCGGCTCGTGGTGAGCGGCGCTGCTCACGACTACGCACGCCGGACAGTATTCCAACACCTCCTGGTCCGTCAGGATCGTGGACGATTTCGTCCGCGGCAAGGGGCCCGGGGTCGTGGCCACGAATTCATACAGAATTGTTGACAATATAGGCGGAGGTCCGTACGGTCCGGGTCGAGTGATCCACGACACAGTCGGGTCACCCGCACGGAAAGAAGGGCGACCGATGGGTGCTCAGCTGAGGCTCACCGATCTCAACCTCCGCTTCGGTGGGATCAAGGTCCTGAACGACGTCGGCTTCGAGGTGGAGCCCGGTCAGATCTTCGGCCTCGTCGGTCCGAACGGCGCCGGCAAGACCTCCCTGTTCAACTGCATCAGCGGGCACTACCGCCCGAGCTCGGGGTCGATCACCATCGACGGCGAGGAGGTGCTCGGCACCGCGCCGGCGACCCTCGCGCGGCACGGCCTGGCCCGCACGTTCCAGCACCCGGCCTTGCAGCTGCAGGCGACCGTCCTGGAGAACGTGCTGCTCGGCGCGCACACCCGTCTCTCGGGTGGTCCGGTCGAGTGGGCGCTGCGGCTGCCCCGGCTGGCCCGCTCGGAGCGCGAGCTCCGGATCGAGGCGCTCACGCTGCTCGAGCGCAACGGCCTCGGCTGGGCGGCGCACCGGCGCGCCGACGAGCTGTCGCACGGCCTGCACAAGGGCGTCGAGCTCTGCCGTGCGCTCCTGTCGCGGCCCAAGCTCCTGCTGCTCGACGAGCCGGCGGCGGGCCTGCCGCACTCGGAGGTCGAGCAGCTCATCGAGACGGTCCGCCGGATCCGTCATGACGACGACATCACGGTCGTGGTCGTCGAGCACCACATGGGGCTCATCGCAGCTCTGACCGACCGCGTCGTCGTCCTGGACCACGGCGCCAAGCTCATGGAGGGCGCCGCCGCCGAGGCGCAGTCCGACCCGCGCGTCATCGAGGCCTACATCGGGAAGGACGCGGCCGATGACGTTGCTTGAGCTGGAGTCGGTGACGGCGTCCTACGGCCCGGTCCAGGTGCTCGACGGGGTGTCCCTGTCCGTGCCCGAGGGCGGCGCGGTCGGCATCCTCGGCGCCAACGGCGCGGGGAAGACCACGACGCTGCGGTCGATCAGCGGGACCGTGCGCGCGGGCGGACGGATCCTCTTCGAGGGCAAGGACATCCGCGGCAAGCGCCCCGAGCAGGTGGCCGCCCTGGGCATCGCGCACGTTCCCGAGGGCCGGGGCAGCTTCGGCGCCCTCACCGTCCGCGAGAACCTCCGCGTCGGGGCCTACCTCCGGCGCGACCGCAAGGGCATCGCGGCGGACATCGAGTTCCTGCTCGACCTCTTCCCGAACCTGAAGGAGCGTTACAAGTCGAACGCGTCGGCGCTCTCCGGGGGCGAGCAGCAGATGCTCGCCGTCGGGCGCGCGGTCATGGCGAAGCCGCGGCTGCTGCTGCTCGACGAGGCCTCGCTCGGCCTCGCGCCGAGCACCGCGAAGGTCGTCTACGACGCCATCGCCAGGCTCCGCCGGGAGTCCGGCATCGCCATGCTCGTCGTCGAGCAGAACGCGAACCTCGCGTTCCGCCTCGTCGACAGCGCCACCGTGCTCGAGACGGGCCGGAGCGTGCTCAGCGGTACGACGGCCGAGCTCAAGGGCATGGACGAGATCCGACGCGCCTACCTAGGAGGCTGACCGTGGGCCAATTCATCCAGCTCTTCGTCGACGGGCTCTCGAACGGGTCGATCTACGCGGTGCTCGCGCTCGCGATCGTCCTCGTCAACCAGGCGACCGGGATGATCAACTTCGCCCAGGGCGGCATGGCGGTGCTCTCCGCCTACGCGACGTGGTGGTTGACCGAGCACGGGCTCCCGCTCGTCGTCGCGATCCTGGTCTCGATCCTCCTGTCGTTCGTGCTCGGCGGCCTCATCGAGCGCTTCGTCATGCGCCGCTTCGAGCGCGGCGACCCGGACACGGCGGTGGTCGTGACCATCGGCCTGCTCACGCTGATCACCGGTATCTGCGGCTGGTTGTGGACCTACAACAACAAGCAGTTCCCGTCGCTGTTCTCACTCAAGACGGTCGACATCTTCGGCGCGGCCGTCAGCGTCAGGTCCATCGGCACGTTCCTGGTCATCGTCGCGATCATGCTCCTGCTCCAGGCGCTGTTCCTCGGGACGAAGCTCGGCCTCGCCCTGCGCGCGGTCGCCATCAACCCGCAGTCGGCGGCGTTCTCGGGTCTCCCCGTGGGTCGCCTGCTCATGGCCGGCTGGGGCCTCGCGGCGGCGCTGGGAGCGGTCGCCGGCGCCCTGGTCGCGCCGCAGCTCACGCTCACGCCCGGGATGATGGACAGCGCTCTCGTGTATGCCCTCGCCGCCGTGATCCTCGGCGGTCTGTCCAGCCCGATCGGCGTCGTCGTCGCGGCCTGGCTGATCGGCGTCCTCGAGAACCTCGCGGCGGTCTACGTCCACTTCATCGGCTACGACCTCAAGGTCGCGGTGCCGTTCATCCTCATTTTCGTGGTCCTGATCGTGCGGCCGCAGGGCCTGTTCGGCCGGAAAGTCGTGGTGCGCGTCTGATGTCCTCCATCACCGGGTTCCTCTCGCGCGCCTGGGTGCGCTGGGCGATCACCGCTGTCGTCGCGGTCGCCCTGCTGGTGGTGCCACTCCTGTTCAGCGAGTACACGAACCAGAACCTCGCCCGGATCGGCGTCTTCGCCGTGGCCGTGCTCGGCCTCAACGTCGTCATGGGCTACACCGGCCAGGTCTCCCTCGGCCAGATCTTCTTCGTCGGCGTCGGTGCCTACGTCACCGGCTACGGCGCCACCCACGACTGGAACATCGTCGTCGTCTTCCTGGCGAGCGTCCTGGTCCCGGGAGTGATCGGGCTCGTGGTCGCGCTCGCCGCGGCCCGGCTCGGGGGCCTCGCCATCGCCATGGTGACGATCGCCCTCCCGATCATCGGCGTCCCGCTCGCGAAGCGGCTGTCCGACTTCACCGGTGGGTCGCAGGGCCTCTCCTCGGCGTTCTCGAACGCCCCCGACTGGACCGGGCTCTACAACGACCAGTGGCAGCTCTACCTGGTGATCGTGATCGGCGGGGCGACGTACCTCCTCACCCGCAACCTCGTGCGAGGCAAGTACGGCCGCGCCTTCGCCATCGTGAAGAGCAACGAGGCGGTCGCCGCCTCGATGGGCATCTCGCCCTACCGCTACAAGGTGCTGGCCTTCACGGTCGCCTCGCTCATCGGCGGTGTCAGCGGGTTCCTCTACATGGCGGTCATCCAGTTCACCTCGCCGGAGACCATGACGTTCAGCCACTCCATCACGCTGCTCGCGTCGATGGTCATCGGCGGCGCGGCCAGCATCATCGGCTCGCTGCTGGGCGGCGCCTACTACGTGCTCGTGCCCCAGTGGTCCAACGACATCAACCCCAACCTGACGGAGCTGCTGCAGGGTGCCCTTCTCCTGCTGACGCTGTTCCTCCTCCCGGGCGGCCTCGTGACGCTGCCCCGGGAGATCGCACGAAGGCTGCGCCGATCCCGCCCCGACGGCGGGCCCGAGCGCCGACAGACCCCCTCTGCAGAGCCCGCACCGGGGCGGGAAGCGGTGGAGGAGACCCCCACGGTGGGCGGCATTCCGACCCAACGGCCAACAGAGAGGCAAGAACAGGCATGAATCGCAAGAAGAACCTGCGGTTGACGGGCGCAGTCGCCCTGATCTCGGCCGTCGCGGTGACGCTCGCCGGTTGTGGCGGTCGCGACGACTCCTCCGGTGGCGCCCGCGGGGGCAGCGCCGGGATCACCGACTCGACCGTCACGCTCGGCATCACGACGCCTCTGAGTGGTCCGACCGCTGGTCCGGGCACGTGCACCGTCGCCGGCATCAAGGCCTACTTCGGCGCCGCCAACGCCAAGGGCGGCGTGAAGTTCGGCGACGGCAAGACCCGCAAGGTCGAGATCAAGGCCCTCGACGACGCCTACGACCCCCAGAAGGCGAAGTCGAACTACGACCAGCTCAAGGGCAAGGTCTTCGCGATGACGGCCGGTCTCGGCACGCCGACGAACCGCGCTTACCGCGAGGCAGCGATCTCGGACGAGGTTCCGCAGGTCCTCGTCATGACCGGTGACCCCATCTTCAGCGACAAGGGCGAGAGCCCGATGCAGCTCGGCTTCGTGCCGACCTACATCAACGAGGGCGAGGCGTTCGGCAAGCTGCTCGCCGCCTCCGGCAAGGAGCACTCCGTCGCCGTCCTCTCGCAGAACGACGACTACGGCCAGGGCTACGTCGAGGGCTTCAAGAAGGGCATCGAGGGCGCGAGCAACGTCAAGATCGTCAAGGAGCTGACCTACGAGGCCACCGACACGTCGGTCGACGCGCAGATCACCCAGCTCGCGGGCACCAAGGCCGATGTCATGTTCAACGCCATGTCGATCACCCCGCTGGCGATCGCGTCCCTGCAGAAGGCGCAGCAGCTCAACTGGAAGCCGAGCTGGTTCCTCCCGTCGAACACGTCCAGCCCGAAGGCGATCCTCGAGCCGGGCAAGGCCACCGCGTTCCCGGGCGTCTACTCGGTCTCCTTCGCCAAGGCCCCGCAGAGCCCGGCGTTCGCCGGTGACGAGGACGTCAAGACGTTCCTGTCCGACCTCAAGCAGTACGGCGACTACAGCGACGTCCCGGCGTTCCCGCACTGCATGTGGAGCTACATGACAGGCGCGACGCTCGACCAGGTCTTCCAGAAGATGACCAAGCCGACGCGTGAGGACTTCATGAAGGAGCTGCGGACCGTGTCGGCGTTCTCGGCTCCGCTCATGCTCGAGGGCACCTCGGTCGACACGACCGTCGACGGGCAGCCCGCCGTCTCGACGGTCCAGGTCCAGAAGTACAACGGCACCGGCTACGCCACGGTCCAGAGCTTCGGCTGACCGGAGACGGTCGGGGGTCGGGGGTCGGGCGTCCCTCGCCCGGCGCCCGGCCCCACCCATGGAGCGAGGTTCCTCAGATGACCACTGAGCCGACCACCGTCGCCGTCCTCGGCACCGGCGAGGCGGGTTCGGCGCTGGTCGCCGACCTGCTGGCGGCCGGGGCGGTCGTGCGGGCCTACGACCCGGCGGTCGCCGCCCCCGAGGGCACCGTCGCGTGCTCCGACGAGGCCGACGCCGTGTCCGGGGCCGACCTGGTGCTGAGCGTCAACAGCAGCGCCGACTCGCTGACCGCCGCCACCAACGCGGCCCCCGGTCTGCGGGAGGGCGTCGTCTGGGCCGAGGCCAACTCGTCGTCGCCGTCCCGCAAGCGCGAGGTGGCCGGAGCCCTGCCGGCGCACGTCCTGGTCGCCGACCTCGCACTGATGTCGACGGTCCCCGGTCAGGGCATCCGCGTGCCGATGACGGCCAGCGGGCCCGGTGCCGGTCGAGCGGCCGAGCTGCTCGGTCCGCTCGGCGCGACGGTGGCGGTCGTCGACGGCCCGATCGGCGACGCCGCCGCCCGCAAGCTGCTCCGCTCGGTCTTCTTCAAGGGGCTCGCCGCCGCCGTGGTCGAGAGCCTGGAGGCGGCCCGGGCCGCCGGCCTGGAGGACGAGACGCACGCGGAGATCGCCCGCGAGCTCGAGCGGGCGGGCGCCACGACGGTCGAGCGCCTCGTGTCGGGCAGCATCCGGCACGCCGTACGCCGTGCGCACGAGATGTCCGCGGCCGCCGAGATGCTCGACGACCTCGGCGTGCCGCCGCGCGTCGCCCGCGCCAGCGAGCGCTGGCTGGAGGACCTGGCGGCGCGCCGGGACCAGGCGTAGCCAACCTCCGAACCTTCCTGCTTCCAAGATCGTTGACAATTTCGTCCGCAGATCACTACCGTCCTTGACGTACCCACCATGGCGCCACGCGTCCCCACCAGCAGGAGCGAGATCGTGCCCGAACTGACCCCTCACACCCTCGTCGTCACCGCGCACGCCGGTGACTTCGTCTGGCGCGCCGGCGGTGCGATCGCCCTTGCCGCCTCCCGCGGGGAGCGCGTCACCATCGCGTGCCTGACGTTCGGCGAGCGCGGCGAGTCGGCCCGGGCCTGGCGCGACGGGCTCTCGCTCGAGGAGATCAAGACGATGCGCCGGGAGGAGGCCGAGGCGGCCGCCGGCGCACTCGGTGCCGAGGTCAGGTTCTTCGACGCCGGCGACTACCCGCTCGTGGCCGGCCCGGAGCTCACCGACCGGCTGGTGCACCTCTACCGCGAGGTGCAGCCGACGGTCGTGCTGACCCACCCGCTCGACGACCCCTACAACGCCGACCACCCCGCCGCCGCCCGGATGGCGCTCGATGCGCGCGTCCTGGCGCAGGCCGTCGGCTACCCGGCCGAGGGCGACGCGCTCGGCGCGCCACCGGTGTTCTTCTTCGAGCCGCACCAGCCCGAGATGAGCGACTTCCGGCCCGAGGTCCTCCTCGACATCACCGACGTCTGGGAGACCAAGCGCAAGGCGATGGAGTGTCTGAGCGCCCAGCAGCACCTGTGGGAGTACTACAGCGACCTCGGCCGGCGCCGCGGCACCCAGCTCAAGCGCAACGCCGGGCCGAACCTGGGCCTGCCCTCGACGACGTACGGCGAGGCGTTCATGCGCTTCTACCCGCAGGTCACCGACCGGCTGGCCTGAGGAGCGTCCATGAGGACCCTCATCGTCACCGACACCCCTCGTCCCGCGCCCGCCGACGTCGACCGGCTCCGCGAGTTCGGCGTCGCGACGGTCCACGAGGCGATGGGCCGCACCGGCAGCCTCGGTGCCGAGCTGCGACCGATCCAGCAGGGGCTCACCGTCGCCGGCCCCGCGGTCACCGCGCTGTGCTGGCCCGGCGACAACCTGATGATCCACGCCGCCGTCGAGCAGTGCCGCGAGGGCGACGTGCTCGTCGTCGCGACCGCCGCCCCGGCGACGCACGGCTTCTTCGGCGAGCTGTTCGCGACGGCCCTGCAGCACCGCGGCGTGCCCGGGCTCGTCATCGACGGCGGCGTCCGCGACACCCGCGAGCTGCGCGAGATGGGCTTCGGCGCCTGGGCGCGCCACGTCTCCGCCGAGGGCACGGTCAAGGCCACCGCCGGCAACGTCAACCTGCCGGTCGTCGTCGCCGGCCAGTGGATCCGACCCGGCGACGTCGTGGTCGCCGACGACGACGGGGTCGTGGTCGTCCCGCTCGAGCGGGTCGCCGAGACGATCACCGCCTGCGAGGCGCGGGTCGCGAAGGAGGCCGCCACCCGCGCCGCCTTCGAGCAGGGCGAGCTCGGCCTGGACCGCTACGGGCTCCGCCCGCTCCTCGAGCGGCTGGGCGTCGAGTACGTCTCCTACGCCGACCTGGACGAGCTCGACCGGCGATGAGCGGACTGAGGTGCGCCCTCATGCGCGGCGGGACGTCGCGCGGCGCGTTCCTGCTCGCGGACGACCTCCCCGTCGGCCTCTCGGGTGACACCGTCGAGCGCGACGACCTGCTGCTCCGGATCATGGGTGGACCCGACGCGCTGCAGGTCGACGGGCTGGGCGGCGGTCACCCGCTGACCAGCAAGGTCGCGGTCGTCGCGACGTCCGCCACCGAGGACGTGGACGTCGACTACCTCTTCCTCCAGGTGGTCCCCGACCTGCAGGTCGTCACCACCGCCCAGCCCTGCGGCAACATGCTCGCGGGCGTCGGACCGTTCGCCATCGAGCGCGGCCTGGTGCAGGCGTCGGGTGACGTCACCGAGGTCCGCGTGCGGATGGTGAACACCGGCACGGTGGCGACGCTGCGCGTGCAGACGCCGGGGGGCGTCGTCACCTACGACGGCGACACCGCGATCTCCGGCGTGCCCGGCACGGCCGCTCCCGTCGAGGTGGTGCTGGCCCCGAGCCCGCACCCGCTGCTGCCCACCGGCCACCTCGTGGACACGCTCGCTGGGGTCGAGGTCACCTGCATCGACAACGGCATGCCGTGCGTCCTGGTGCGTGCCGCCGACCTCGGTGTCGACGGCACCGAGCGGCCGGAGCAGCTCGAAGACGATGCCGCGCTGACCGAGCGGGTCCGCGCCATCCGCGCCGAGGCGTTGACCGCGATGGGGCTCGACCCGAATCCCGATGCCACGAGCGTCCCCAAGATCGTGCTCCTCTCCGCTCCGCAGGACGGTGGCGTGCTGTCCACCCGGAGCTTCATCCCGGTGCGCGTGCACCGCTCGATCGGCGTGGTCGCTGCCGCCACGGTCGCCGCCGGGGCAGCGTTTCCTGGAACGGTCGCTCACGACCTGGCGAAGCTCCCGCCCACCGGCGAGCCGATGCGCCTCGAGCACCCCACCGGCTTCCTGGCCGTCGGCGTCGAGACCGACCCCCACGGCCACGTCACCAGGACAGCCGTCGTGCGCACGGCCCGGATGATCCTGGACGGCGTCGTCCACCCGCGCCCGCCCCGCACCACGAAGGAGTCCTGACATGCCCGCCGTCCTCGGTGACATCGCCCATCTCGGACACGTCGAGCTGCTCACCCCCGACCTCGACGGCAGCGTTTGGTTCTTCACCGAGATCCTCGGTCTGACGCAGACGCGGCGGGACGGCGACTCGGTCCACCTGCGCACGTTCGACGACTACGAGCAGACCAGCCTCATCGTCACCGGTCACGAGACCTCCGGGCTGCGCCGGATGGCGCTGCGCGCCTCCAGCGAGGACGCCCTGGCCCGACGGGTCAAGGCGGTCGAGGAGTCAGGCCGTCCCGGCCAGTGGGTCGACGGTGCGGCCGGCACCGGGCCGACGTACCTCACCACCGACCCGGACGGCCACGAGATCGGCCTCTACTTCGAGACCGAGCGCTACGTCGCGCCCGACGACCTCAGGCCCGGCCTGAAGAACCAGCCGCAGGCCAAGCCGAACCGCGGGATCGCCGTGCGCCGGCTCGACCACGTCAACTACCTCGCCCACGACGTGCTGGCCAACACCGACTTCCTGGAGAACGTCCTCGGCGCGCGGCCCACCGAGCAGATCCAGCTCGACACCGGCGCGATCTCGGGCCGCTGGACCACCTTCACGAACAAGTCGTACGACGTCGTCTACTCCTCCGACTGGACCGGCTCCAGCGGCCGGCTGCACCACATCGCGTTCGCCCCGGACAGCCGCGACGACATCCTCCGCGCCGCCGACCTCTGCGTCGACCACGGCGTCCACATCGAGACCGGGCCGCACAAGCACGCGATCCAGCAGACCTTCTTCCTCTACGTCTACGAGCCCGGTGGCAACCGGATCGAGCTGTGCAACCCGCAGGCCCGGCTCGTCATGGCGCCGGACTGGCCGGTCGTCACCTGGACCGAGGCCGAGCGGGCCAAGGGCCAGGCGTGGGGCCTGAAGACCATCGAGACGTTCCACACGCACGGCACGCCACCGGTCGGCTGACCGGGCGAGAACCGAGAAAGAGGGAAGCATGGCGACGTTCGTCCTGGTGCACGGCGCCTGGCACGGAGGGTGGTGCTGGGACCGGGTGGCCCCGCTGCTGCGCGCAGCCGGCCACGAGGTGCACGCCCCGACGCTGACCGGACTCTCCGAGCGGGCCCACCTGCTGTCGCCGACCGTCGGGCTCGACACGCACGTCGAGGACGTCGTCCGGCTCATCGACGTGCTCGGTCTGCAGGACGTGGTGCTCGTCGGGCACAGCTATGCCGGGCAGATCGTCACCGCGGTGGCCGATCGGCGCCCCGACGCGATCGCGAAGCGGATCTACCTCGACGCCTTCGTCGGCGAGGACGGCGAGACGGCGGTGTCGCTGCAGCCGGAGACCGTGGCGCACCACTGGTCCGAGTCGGCCGCCGGCCCGGGGTTCGGCTGGCTGGTTCCGGTCCGCAAGCTCGAGGTCCTCGGCGTGACCGACCCCGTCGACGTCGAGTGGCTGACGCCCCGACTCACGCCGCACCCCTGGAAGACCTACACCGACCCGCTGCGGCTGAGCGGTGCGGTCGACCGGGTCCCGGCCGCGTTCATCGAGTGCGTGGACTGGATGCGCGTCTTCCAGAGCCAGGCCGACCGGGCCCGCGCGAAGGGGTGGCCGGTGACCGACCTCGCGACCGGGCACGAGGCCATGGTGACCGCCCCCAAGGAGCTGGCCGAGGCGCTCTGCGCCTTCGCCGGATGATCATCTGACACGAGAAGGAGAGCGCCATGGAGTTCCTCGTCAGGTCGGAGAACCGCCTGCCCGCCGAGACCCCTGTCGAGCGGCGGGAGGACCTGCGGTCGGCGGAGCGCGCCCGCGCCATGGAGCTGCGAGCCGCCGGAACCCTCAAGCGCCTGTGGCGCGTCCCCGGGCGCAACGCGACGATCGGCCTCTACGAGGCGCCGGACCCGGCTGCGCTGCACGAGGCGCTGATGTCGCTGCCGATGGCGCCCTGGCTCGACGTCCACGTCGAGGCGCTCGCCCAGCACCCCCAGGAGCGGTCGTGACGACCCACGACCTCCCGGGCACGCCGATCTTCGACGGTGGTGCCAGCCGGCGAGGGCTGCACATGAACCAGCTGTTCATGAGCCTGCGGTCGGCGGCCAACCGCGAGCGGTTCACCGCCGACGAGGTCGCCTACTGCGACGACTACCGGCTCACGCCCGAGCAGCGGCGGGCCGTGCTCGAGCGCGACTGGCAGGCGATGGTGGACCTGGGCGGCAGCATCTTCTACATCTACAAGCTGGCGATGATGGACGGACGGTCGATGCAGTACCTGGGTGGGGTGTTCTCGGGGATGACCGAGGACGAGTTCCGGGCGGCTCTGATCGCGGGAGGGCGGACCGATGTCTGAGGTGATCTGGGGTCTGGCGACCTCGCACGTCCCGTCGATCGGCGCCGCGATGGACCACGGGAAGACGCAGGACCCGTACTGGAAGCCGCTCTTCGACGGCTACCAGCCCGCACGCGACTGGATGGCCGAGCACACGCCCGACGTCGCCATCGTGGTCTACAACGACCACGCCAACGGGGTCGACCTCGAGGTCGTGCCGACGTTCGCGATCGGTACGGCTGACCACTATCAGGTCGCCGACGAGGGCTGGGGACCGCGCCCGGTCCCGGACGTCGTCGGCGACCCCGAGCTCTCCCAGCACCTGGTCGAGAGCCTGGTCGACGACGGCTTCGACCTGACGCTCTTCCAGGATCTCGACGTCGACCACGGCCTCACCGTGCCGCTGTCCATCTACTGCCCGGACCCGGGTGAGGCCTGGCCGTGCCGGGTCGTGCCGCTGCTCGTCAACGTCATCCAGTACCCGCAGCCCACGGCGGCGCGGTGCTACGCGCTGGGCAAGGCGATCGGCCGGGCGCTGGCCAGCTATGAGCCGGACGTGAAGGTGGCGATCTTCGGGACCGGCGGCATGTCGCACCAGCTCGCCGGGGCGCGGGCCGGGTTCGTCAACCCCGAGTTCGACGCGATGTACCTCGAGGCGATCCAGACCGACCCCGAGAGGCTCGCCGGGCTCTCGCGCGAGGAGCTGATCCGGATGGCCGGCTCGGAGGGCATCGAGCTCATCATGTGGCTGATCATGCGCGGGGCGATGAACGACGAGATCCGCCGCGTCCACGAGACCTACCACGTGCCGGCCTCCAACACCGCCGCGGCGCTGGCCCTCTTCGACAACCGCGTCCAGTGACGTCGTAGAAGGGCCTGCTCCACCGCCCTGCCGGGGCGTATCGTCACGCGTGCCCATGAGGTTCACCCACGCCACGCTGGCGCAACGCGTCGTCTTCGCACCCGGCTCCTCGCCCGAGGCCGTCGCCGATGAGGTCTCCGCCCTCGGCGCCCGCCGGGCGATGCTGATCGCCTCCGGGCGTGCAGCGTCGGCCGCCGAGCCGATCGCCGCGCGGCTGCCCCTCGTGCTCCGGCACGAGGAGGTCGTCATGCACGTCCCGGTCGAGGTGGCCGAGCGGGCACGGGCCGCGGCCAGGACGGCCGAGGCGGACGTGGTCGTGACCGTGGGCGGCGGCTCGACCACCGGGCTGGGCAAGGCGGTCGCGCTGACGACCGGGCTCCCGATCGTCGCCGTACCCACGACCTACGCCGGGTCCGAGGCGACCGACGTCTGGGGGCTGACCGCGGGCGGCACCAAGACGACGGGCGTCGACGGCAGGGTGCTGCCGCGCTCGATCGTCTACGACGCGATGCTGCTGACCTCGCTGCCGGCGGAGCTGGCCGTGGCCAGCGGGCTCAACGCGCTCGCGCACTGCGTCGACGCGATGTGGGGTCCGCGGGTCGACCCGATCGACCAGGCCCTCGCCGGCGAGGGGATCCGAGCGCTGGCGGCGGGCCTGCCCAGGGTCGCTCGGGACGGCGCTCTCGAGGGCGTCGAGCAGACGCTGTACGGCGCCTACGTCGCCGCGGTCGCGTTCGCCTCGGCCGGGTCGGGGCTGCACCACAAGATCTGCCACGTCCTCGGCGGCATGTTCGACCTGCCGCACGCGCAGACCCATGCCGTCGTCCTGCCGCACGTGCTGGCGTTCAACGTGCCCCATGCGCCTGACGCCGAGGCTCGGATCGCGGCCGCGTTCGGGGCCGAGACGGCCGTCGCCGGCCTGGCGGCGCTGCGCTCGGCCGTGGACGCGCCGCGCAGGCTCGCCGACTTCGGCATGCCGGAGGGCGGCATCGCCGAGGCGGTGCCGCCGATCCTGGCCGCGGTCCCGGGCAACAACCCCACCCCCGTCACCGAGGAGAACCTCACCGCGCTGCTGCGCGCGGCCTGGGAAGGAGCGCCGTCATGAGCGTCAGCCCCGAGCAGGAGGCCGTCGAGCAGAGGCTCGTCGACACCGTCGTCGCCTCCTTCGACGCGTGCCGGTCACCACGGCTGCGGGAGGTGATGACCGCGCTCACCCGGCACCTGCACGCGTTTCTCCGGGAGGTGCGGCCCACCGAGGAGGAGTGGGGCGCCGCCATCGAGTTCCTGACGAAGGCCGGCCACATCACCGACGACGTCAGGCAGGAGTTCATCCTCCTCTCCGACACGCTCGGCGCCTCGATGCAGACGATCAACATCAACAACGAGGCCTACCGTGACGCCACCGAGGCCACCGTCTTCGGGCCGTTCTTCGTCCAGGACAGCGCCGAGGTCGAGCTCGGTGGAGACGTTGCCTTCGGCGCGCCGGGCGAGCCGTGCTGGGTCGAGGGGACCGTCACCGACACCGACGGCAAGCCGCTGGCGGGAGCCCGGATCGAGGTCTGGGAGGCGGACGCGGACGGCCTCTACGACGTGCAGTACGACGGCGCGAAGCGCGCCGCCCGGGGCCACCTCTTCACCGACGCCGACGGCGGCTACCGGTTCTGGGCACTCACGCCGACGCCGTACCCGATCCCGAACGACGGCCCGGTCGGCCAGCTGCTCGACGCCGTCGGGCGCTCCCCGCTGCGGGCCGCGCACCTCCACTTCATGGTCGCCCACGAGGGCAGCCGCACGCTCGTCACCCACATCTTCCCGGAGGGCGACCCCGTCGGCTGGAACGACTCCGTGTTCGGGATCAAGGAGTCGCTGATCAAGACGTTCGACCAGCAGCCCGCCGGCACGCCGACGCCGGACGGGCGAGCCGTCGACGGAGCCTGGAGCAGGGTTCGCTTCGACATCGTCCTCGCGCCATCGGGCGTCTGACGGGGTCGTGTCGGCCTCGTCAGGCCGGTTCGCCGAGAAGGTCCCAGAGGTTCCCCCAGGGGTTCGAGCGGGGGAGAGCTGGGGGGCTTCATCCGACACGCGCGCATGTTCCACACGTGCCGAGGTCAGGCGAGACGACGTACGTCGCGATCGGCATCTACCCCACCGACCACCCGGCGTTGCCGCCGGCGGACTGACGGGCGCCAGTCAGCGGTCTTCGTCGACGTCCGGCCGCCAGGGCTCGTGCTCGTGCGAGAGCCAGACCACCGCAGGATCGAGCGCGCGGACCAAGCGCTGGCCCTCGGTACGCGGCTCGTCGAGCTCGGCGAAGAAGACCGCCGTGTCGCCGGCGATCACGACCGCCCCCGCGCCTGTCTCGACGACGACGACCTGCGAGCCCCGGGTGTGGCCGGGCGTCGGGACGAGCCGGATGCCGGGCAGCAGCTCGCGGGCGCCGTCGAGCGGCACGTACTCCACGCCGGGGGCGTCGACCCACTCCCGGATCGTGTAGTCATCCAGGCTGCGCGCGTCGTCGAGCTCGCTGCGCTGCACGTAGATCGGCCTGCCCGCGAAGAGGTGGTTGCCGCCGCAGTGGTCGAAGTGGAGGTGGGTGTTGACGACGACGTCGATGCTGTCCAGGTCGAAGTCGGCCTGCGCGCCGAGTGGGGTCAGGCGCGGATCCATGTCGGCCACCGCGGGGTGCAGCTGCGTCATGCCCGTGTCGACCAGCACGCGCCCGTCGGGATGGTCGATGACGTGCACGTAGACCGGCATCCGCTCGCCCTCGGCGAGGAGCTCGGCCACGAGCACCGGCGTGATGGTGGTGGAGGTAGCCATGCGTGCTCACTTCCCTCGTCGTGGGTGGCCGCCGGCGCGGCTGCCAGCACTATGACCTCCCCGTGGCCCGGATGTCATCGGGGTGGACGGCTCACCTCCGGTCGGGCCGGGCGTGCGAGTCTCAGCCCGGCGACGAGGAGCATCTCGTGGCGGCCCACAGCGCCAAGTTCCACCTCGACAAGCTCGCCGCGGAGGGGCTGCACGAGCTCGGCGACCGCAACCTCACCGGCCGGACGGGGCCGGGGTCGGGCCGCCCCGCCGAGGTCTACCGCCGCTCGACGCGTGAGTTCGCCGTGTCGGTGCCCGAGCGGCAGTACGACCGCTCAGACGGATCCGGACCGTCTCAGGACAGGAACGCCTTCAGCAGCGGCCCCGCGGTGCCGGAGCCTGACTCGCCGGTCTCGACGAAGACGGCGACGGCGAGGTCGCCCTGGGTCGCGATCATCCACGTGTGCGTCGGCAGCGAGCCGCCGGCCTTCGCGGTGCCGTACTCAGCTGTTCCGGTCTTCGCGCCCACGTCGCCCGGGAGACCGGCGAGGAAGCGCCCGGAGCCCTCGGTCACGACCGCTCGCATGAGGCCGCGCAGCTGCCGGGCCTCGGCCGCGGTGAGCGGCTTCTTCGGGTTCGCGGCGGGCGCCTTGCCCTCCAGCAGGTGCGGTACGACGGTCCGGCCGGCCGCCACCGAGGCCGCGACGGTCGCCATGGCGAGCGGGCTGGCCAGCACCTTGCCCTGGCCGATCAGGTCGGCGGCCTTCTCCGTCTCCCCGGCCGGGGCGGGTACCTGGCCGAAGTAGGCCGGGAACCCGAGGTCGTGGTCGACGCCGACGCCGAGGGAGGCGGCGGCCTGGGTGAGGTCGTCGGACCCCAGCCGGTCGCGCTGGCCGATGACGGCGGTGTTGCAGGAGTTCGCGATGGCCGTCCGATAGCTCACCCGCCCGAGCCGGTTCGCGGGGTAGTCCGAGTAGTTCTTGAAGTGGCGACCGTTGACGTCGACGGTGGCCGGGCAGGAGACGACGTCGTCGGGACTGAGACCGGTTCGCAGCAGGGCGAGCGAGCTGACCACCTTGAACGTCGAGCCGGGCGCGTAGCGTCCGTAGGTCGCGGCGTTCAGCCCCTTGTTGCCCGGACCGTTGGCGGCCACGAGGATGTCGCCGGTCGAGGGCCGGATCGCGACGATGGCGCTGGCGGGGGAGTGCTCGTCGCCGGCGTCGGCGAGGATCTTCTCGGCCTTGGTCTGGAGCGCGACGTCGAGCGTGAGCGCGAGCGGCGTACCCGGCTGTCCGGCCGAGCTCGTCAGCACGCGCTTCTGGTCGGACGCTCCGACGGCCCTGACCTCGATCGTCGGTGTGCCGGCCAGCTGCTCGTCGTAGCGACCCTGCAGACCGGAGAGACCCACCTCGTCGCCGGCCTGCACCCGGCCGTCCGACTTCTCGACGATCTCCGCGGTGGCGGGACCGACCTGACCGAGCAGCTCGGCGGCGAAGTCACGGGTCGGGGCGAGCGGCATCGTGTCGTCGAGGACCAGCGCGCCCGGGATGTGACCGAAGTTCGGGTCGACCGAGTCGTGCGCGTCGCCCGGACGGAGCACGATCGCCTCGACGAACTGCTTCCCGCCGGCCGCCTGCGCCTTCTTCACGAAGCCCGCGGGGTCCACGCCGACCGCCTTCGCGATCCGGCGGGCGGTCGCGGGTACGTCGGCCGCCGGGATGCGGGCCTTGTCCAGGCCGTAGCGGAGCACCTTCCGCGGGGTGACGATCGGCTCGTTGCGCGCGCCGAGGATGTCGGCACGAGCGGGCGCCGTGCGGGCCACCTGGAGGTGCTCGGTGTCGGTGAGCTCCGGCGCGAGCGTGGCCGGGCTCCAGCGCACCGCCCACTCGTGGTCGGCCTTCACGAGGTGGGCGGTCGTCCGATAGCTCCAGTCGTGGTCGCCGATGGACCACGACCACTTCAGGTCGGCGGTCGCGGCGTCACCGTCGGTCTTCACGTCGCCGGCCGAGACCTTGACCGGGTAGGTCTTCATGCCGGCCACCTGCTTGTCGAACAGCGTGGTGGCGGAGGCGTCCGCCAGCGCGACGCCGGCGAGGGTGTGGTCGTGGAGCTTCTGGGCCAACACGTCGGCCGCGCGCTGTGCCGTGGCCTGGTCGTCCGATCCTGTGCAGCCGGTCGCGAGCAGGGCCAGGACGGCGAGGATGCCGACCAGGCGCGTGCGCCGCCTCATCCGGCGATGCGGAAGGAGCCGGACTTGAGGCCGGCCCAGGTGCGGAAGGTCTCGGCGGGGATGGTGTTGGCGTGCACTCCGTCGGAGCTGCTCACGACGACCTCGTGGACCCAGCCGCCCGCGTTCGGATACGTCGTCACGGTGATGGACCCCAACGGGTAGTTCGGCAGGAACCGGCCCTTCAGCGCGCTGACCGAGATCGCCTTCGACCACGTCCGCACGGGGTCGTAGACGTCCCGGCCGCTCACCAGGTAGGGAGCGGCGGCGTTGGCCAGCATGTAGCCGCCGTTGCTGGAGGTGAACTGCGTGTACGCCGGCCGGCCGGCGTACGTCAGGATCCGGCTCCTCGTCGCGTCGACCGCCCGGCTGGAGGCGGCCTGCTCGGAGCCGGCCCCGCGGTAGACCTGCGACTGCGTCGTGTCGTAGACGTCGAAGTAGCCGCGGTGCACCGTCACGCGCTCGTGCACGGCGTAGGTGCGCGCGGCGATCGCCTGGGCGCGCACCGCGGCGGGAGCCCACAGCGCGGGCATCTCGTTGGGCACGACGCCCTTCACGTAGGCCTCGAGCGGAAGGACGTTGACGATGTCGCGGTCGGCGCTCGTCGCCGAGGGGCGCGCGGACCGCAGCGTCCCGCGGAAGGTGCCGCGGTCGGCGCCGGCGTAGAGCGTGATCGGGGCACCGCCGGCGCTGAACTGGAGCTCGCCCGTCACGACGCGGAACGTCTTCCAGTGACCGCCCTTGCGGTAGGCGAGCCGCGTGCGCGTCGCCGAGACCGGCGCGATCATCCACCGCTTGGCCTTGCGGGCCGCGCTGCTCGAGACGTGGGTGAGCCGGAAGCGCCGACCCCCGACGACGCTCGCGACGAGCCCCTTGCGGGTGCCGACGACGAGCGTGGGCCGGCTGCTCAGCAGCACCCGGACCTGACCGCCGGCCGTCCCGTTCGCAGTGCCGGGGTAGTAGTGGCGCAGGATCTGGTCGGTGCTCAGTCCGCGCTTCGCCGCGGCGTTGGCGCCGTACTGCGACAGGCCGTGGCCGTGGCCGCTCCCCTCGCCGTTGACCGTCACCGAGGTGGCCCCGGCCGGCACGGTGAACGTGCTGTCGGCGTGCGCGGACGGGGCGACGGCGAGGGTCAGGCCGGTGGCGAGACCGGCGCTGACCGCGAGGGCACGGAGGGGGTGGCGCGCGAAAGGCATGACCTCACTCTGGTGGGACCCGGGCCCGAAAGCAAAGAGGACTTTCGACCCGGCACGATTCGGATCGCCTATCGCGCGGGGTGGGCCGTCTCGGTCGCGCGACGAAGGGGACCGACCGCGATCCGGGCCAGCTCGCCGATGGCGGCGTCGACGCGCGGCAGGTGGCGCTCGGCGCGAGCCGCGCGCGTGAGGACCGTGACAGCCACCGGCTGCTCGCCGGGGAACGCGACGACTGCCGCCTCGTGACGCAGGCGGGCCAGCGTGCCGGTCTTGCCGTGGACCACCACGTCGTCGTGCGGGAAACCCGAGCCGATCCGGTGCCGCCACGCCTGGTGGGCCATGGCGTCGCGGACCAGGTCGTACGCCGGCCCCGACCGGCGCCAGAGCGCGTCGAGCACCCGACAAATCCCTGCCGCCGTCGCGGCGCTCGCCAGCGCGGCGTCGTACTCGCTCGTGGTGACGTCGACGTCGGGCGAGGCCAGGGCGCGCTCGGCGAGCGCTGGATCGGTGGCCCCGGTCTCGCGCTGGATGATCCGCAGGGACTCTGCGGAGCCGTGCCGCACCTCGACGTCGGCGAGACCGGTCTCCGAGAGCAGCCGGGCGAGCCGCTCCCGGCCGACGAGCCGCAGCAGGAGGTCACTGCAGGCGTTGTCCGAGACCGCGAGCATGAGGCGCACGGCGTCGCGCTGACTGATCCGCACTTCGTCGAGCAGCATGGCGACGCCGGTGAGCCCCGGCGACCGGTTCTCAGGCGAGAGCAGCACCGGCGCGAGCGGGTCGAGACCGCCCTCCGTCACGAGCTGTGCCCAGCCGAGTGCGAGCGGCAGCTTGTAGAGCGATGCCATCGGCACCGGAACGTCCTCCTGCCAGGAGACCGCCGACTCCGGCTCCCCGATCCGGTGCGCGGAGACCCACGCGGTCACGCCGGCGTCGGCAGCGACGGCGCGGAGCTCGTCGGCGACCGTGGTCACGCCGACAGCCCGATCGCCGCGAGCGCCTGCTCGAGACCAGCGGCCGCGCGCTCGTGGTCCAGTCCCGGTTGGCGGTCGGCCGGTACCGGTTGGACGACGCGGAACCGCAGGGGCGGGGCCGAACCCTCGCCGTCACCGCACCCGGGCCGGACGCCCACGGCGTGACCGACCGCGACGAGCGCTTGCCGGGCGAGGGTGTCGGCGACCTCGAGGACCCGGCCTGAGTGACCGATCCGTCGCAGGGAGTCGACCAGCTGGTCGTGGGCGGCCGGGTGCCACCGGCGGGGTGGGACGACGACGGGCAGTGCGGTCGTCCGCAGGTCGGTCTCCTGCTGTGCGGCCACGCTCGTGGCCAGCGTGTGGACGGGGCCGACCACCACGCCGTCCGCCACCCCGGGATGTCGGACGACGGCGACGTCGAGCGCTCCGCCCTTCACCTCGTCGACCAGCTCCGCGCTTCCGGCGACGACCGGTCTGACCTCACACTCGAGTCCCGCTCGCGTGGCGACCAGTACACCGACGAGGTGCTCGAGGTCAGCCGCCAGGCCGACCCGCAGGACCGGCTCCACCGACCATGCGGCGGCGTCGGTGAGAAATGCGTCGGCGGACCCGACCAGCTCCTCGGCGCGCGGCAGGAGCGACCTGCCGGCCGGGGTGATGCGCACCCCACGGGCGTCCCGGTCGAACAGCCTGACGCCGAGCCGCTGCTCGAGCCGCCCCAGCCCTTGTGACAGCGGCGGTTGGGTCATCCCGAGGCTCGCCGCTGCCCGTCCGAAGTGCCGCTCCTCGGCTACCGCCAGGAAGAACCGCAGATGCCGGATCAGGTCCATGGCCAGGGATGATAGGGATCGCTGCGGCTCGCTAGCCGTCCGTCCCGCGGGGCGGGGGGACCGAGCCGAGGAGCGTCTCGCGGAGGTCGCTCATCCGCTGGTCGAGCTCGTGCGCGACACGGGCGGCCTCGGCCAGCTCGCCGCCGAGGTGCTCGGGGATCTCCCGGCGGAACTTGTAGTAGGTCTTGTGCTCGACGCTCGCCCAGAAGTCCATGGCCACGGTGCGGACCTGCAGCTCCACGCAGACGTCGCGGATCGAGTCGGACAGGAACACGGGGATCTGGACGATCGCGTGGAGGCTGCGGTAGCCGTTGGGCTTCGGGTTCGCGATGTAGTCCTTGATCTCGACGACCTTGATGTCGGACTGGTTCGTGAGCATCGACAGCACCCAGTAGGTGTCCTCGATGAAGCTGCAGACGATGCGGATGCCGGCGATGTCGAAGATCTGGTGGGCGATGGCCTCCGGGGTGACCTCGCAGCCGATCCGGGCGGCCTTCGCGCGGATGCTGTCGATCGACTTCAGCCGCGAGGTGACGTGCTCGATAGGGCTGCCCTCGGGCCGGAAGCTGAGCTCCTCGCGGATGATGTTGATCTTGGTCAGCATCTCCTCGAGGCCGAACCGGTAGGGCATCAACAGCTGCCCCACCTCGTGGGCGGCCTCCGACAGCGCTGCGCTGTGTGGGTCGGCGTCGGACTCGTCCACCAGGTCGTAGGCGCTCATCGTTCAGGCGTCCCTTCTCGGCTCGGCGTCGCCCTCGAGGAGATCGACGGCTACGGACCATCCTCCGTGACGTCACAAGGGCGCCGGGTCGGCGGGGTCGCTCAGTCGTCGAACGCCGCCTCGAGATGCGGGTGCCGGGCAACGTACCGCCTGGCGACGAGGAAGCACAGCGTCGCGAGCACCGCCGACGCCAGCATGACGACGCCCATCGGGACGGCGGTGTCGTCACCGCCCAGGCCGCCGAGCGGCGAGATCACGCCGCCGGCCAGGAACATCACGCCGCCGAGCACCGCGCTGCCGGCACCCGCGGCGTCGTGGGTGTGCTCCATCGCGAGGGCCGACATGTTGCCGGCGGTGAAGCCGAACGACGCAGGCACGAAGAACAGCGGTACGACGACCAGGACCGGCGCCGGCGACAGCGCGGCCAGCAGCACGCAGGCCGAGACGGCCAGCAGGACGGGCAGCCCGATCCGGACCAGCCGCACCGGGTGCACGCGGTGGCGCGCGAGCCGGGCGGAGAGGATGCCGGCCGCGGTCATCCCGCAGGCGTTGACGGCGAAGCCGAGACCGTAGACCCGGCTCGAGGCGCCCAGCACGTGCT
This sequence comes from Nocardioides sp. CER19, assembly GCF_029846275.1. GTDB lineage: Bacteria > Actinomycetota > Actinomycetes > Propionibacteriales > Nocardioidaceae > Nocardioides. The sequence goes on along the minus strand of NZ_JARVWS010000001.1, from coordinate 27,918 downwards.
GGTAGACGAACGACGAGCTCGCGACGTAGGTCATCAGCGAGCCGAACGCGAAGGCCTGGGCCAGGACGTAGGCGAGGAACGCCGGCCGGCGGAAACGAGAGGCCAGCGCACCGTCACCGCGACCGGTCGTGCGCAGGTGCGGCGGGAGGGACTCCGGCACCGTCGTCCAGGCCGCGACGACCTGGAGCACCATCACGCCGAGGATGACGCCGAGCACGCCGCGCCAGGAGACGCGGTCGGCGAGCAGTCCGCCGACGACGGGAGCCACGATCGGCGCCAGACTGGTGATCGTCATCATCATCGACATCGCGCGGGCCCGCACGTAGCCGCGGGTCAGGTCGGTCACCGTCGCCCGGCCGAGCACCATCCCGGCGGACCCGGCGAGGGCCTGCACGAAGCGGGCCGCGATCAGCACCTCCACGTTCGGGGCCGCCACGGCGACGACGCCGGCGACGACGGCGATCGACACCCCGGCCAGCAGCGGGCGTCGCCGGCCGACGCGGTCGGAGAGCGGCCCCCACAGCAGCGGGCCGAGGCCGATGCCGATCAGGAACGCGGTGAGCGTGAGCTGTACGTGGGTGGCGTCGGTCGCCAGCCCCGACTTCACCTCGGGGAACGACGCGAGGTAGAGGTCCGACCCGATCGGAGCGGCGGCCGCGAGCAGCGCCAGGACGACGAGAAGCCGCGGCCCCAGACCTTCCCGGTCCGGGGCCGCGGCGTCGTCGGTCGCGCTCGGAGGGGAGAGGGTCACCCGCGGACGGTAGCGAGTCGCCGATCCTCCGCAGAAACCGACCGCTGCGAGTCGGTCGTCAGGAACCCGGGCGGTAGACCATCAGGAACACGATGACGGCGAAGAGGATCCCGACGATCCCGCCCGCGGCGGCCACGCGGCCTACCATCGACGGCGCCGTGGCGGTGTCGGCCGCGGCCTTGTCGAGCGCCGGAACGACCACGAAGAACGCGAGCGCCGCGGCCACCAGCCACAGCAGCAGCGACAGCCAGATCCACAGGTCGCCGAAGTCGGCGACCTTCTCGTGCGTGTAGGGCGAGGTGGCCGACATCAGCCCGAAGCCGAGGATGACGACCACCACGGACGCGGCCGAGTAGATCGTGCACATCCGGGACGAGGTCTTGATCGCCGCGGCGTCACCGAGGCGCAGCCCGCGGGAGGCGGTGGTGGCGGCGTGGACGAGCGGTCCGATCGCGAAGACAGCCGCGAGGATGTGGAGAGCCAGGAGCACCTTGAACATGGCTCGACGCTACTGGACCCGGTCGTCCGGACCGGCGGTGCCCGGTGCCGCGGTCAGGTCAGGCTGCGGGCGATGCCCTGGGAGGCGACCTGGAGCGCCGCGACCAGCCGCCCGCGGGCGCGGCGGAGGTCGGGGACGACGATGCCCAGCGCCGCGACGACCTCCCCGCCGACGGTGACCGGCACGGCGGCGGAGCAGGCACCGAGCGTCATCTCCTCCTGCGTCGTGGCGAAGCCGTCCGTGCGGATCCGTGCGAGCTGGCGCTCGAGCGCGGCCGGCTGCGTGATCGTGTAGCTGGTGAGTCGCTGCAGCGGCGCGCCCAGCACCGCGCGGCGTACGTCGTCCGGCGCGTGGGCGAGCAGGACCTTGCCCACCCCGGTGGAGTGCAGCGGCAGGCGGGAGCCCACGCGGCTGACGATCGGCACCGACGCGTGGCCGCGGAGCGTGTCGAGGTAGAGCACCGAGGTGGCGTCGCGGACCGCCAGGTGGATCGTCGCGAGCGTCGCGCCGTAGAGGTCGTGCAGGAACGGCGAGGCGGTGGCGCGCAGGCCGGTCTGCACCGGCGCGAGCAGGCCGAGGTCCCAGAGCCGCCGGCCGATGACGTACCGGCCGTCCGCCTCGCGGCGCAGCGCACCCCACTCGGTGAGCTCGCCGATGAGCCGGTGGGCGGTCGGTCGGGCCAGGCCCGCGCGCTCCGCGATCTCGGTCAGCGTCAGCGTGCGGTGACCCGCGTCGAAGGCGCCCAGGATGGCCATCACGCGGGAGGTCACCGTCGTGCCCGCGGTGCCGGTGTTGCCGGCCATCTGTCGTCTCCTTCTGCTGAGTGGAAGCGCCGTCTCGGCAGAGTAGCCGTTGCTCCTTACGGTGTGACGGTGAGCACGACACCCAAGAGCGACGCGGCGGAGGAGACGGCGGTCCCGTCGTCCGACGCCGCGGTCACCACGCAGCAGGAGATCTCCGCGGAGATCGAGGAGCTCGCGTCGGCCGCGCAGCACGCGGGCGGCGAGGCGCGGCAGCCGAGCATCGACTACCCGCCGTACCGCTCGAGCATCCTGCGCCACCCGACCAAGGACCTCCGCCACGCGGACCCCGAGACGATCGAGCGCTGGGCGCCCTGCTTCGGGCACCGCGACGTCCACCCCCTCGAGGCCGACCTGACGATCGGGGCCCACGCGGGCACCAACTCCCAGGTCTCGGGGGAGCCGATCGGCGAGCGGATCACGGTGTCCGGCCGGGTCGTCGACGGCGAGGGCCGTCCGGTCGCGGGCCAGCTCGTCGAGATCTGGCAGGCCAACGCCGCGGGCCGCTACGTCCACAAGAACGAGCAGCACCCGGCTCCGCTCGACCCGAACTTCACCGGCGTCGGCCGCTGCCTCACCGGCCCGGACGGCTCCTACCACTTCCAGACCATCAAGCCCGGCCCCTACCCGTGGGGCAACCACCGGAACGCGTGGCGGCCGGCGCACATCCACTTCTCGATCTTCGGGAACGCCTTCACCCAGCGGCTCGTGACGCAGATGTACTTCCCGGGCGACCCGCTGTTCGCGCTCGACCCGATCTACCAGGCGATCACCGACCAGAAGGCGCGCGACGCCCTCCTGGCGACGTACGACCACGACCTGACGGTGCCGGAGTACAGCATGGGCTACCGGTGGGACATCGTCCTGACCGGAGGCGACCGGACGTGGATGGAGCCCGAGGAGCCGAAGGAGCACAGCGAGTGATCACCCCCGGACAGACCGTCGGCCCCTTCTTCGGGCAGGCGCTGCCGTACGACGGCGGCAACGAGCTCGTTCCCGTGGGCCGGCCCGACGCGATCCGGCTGCACGGCTTCGTCCACGACGGCGACGGGACGCCGATCCCCGACGCGATGATCGAGATCTGGCAGGCCGACGCGACCGGCCGGGTGCCGCGCGAGACCGGCTCGCTGCACCGCGACGGCTGGACGTTCACCGGCTGGGGCCGCGCCGAGACGGAGCGGACGGGGCACTACTCGTTCACCACGGTGCGGCCCGGACCGACCGAGGAGGGCAAGGCGCCGTTCTTCGCCGTCGTCGTGTTCGCGCGCGGACTGCTGGACCGGCTGTTCACGCGGATCTACCTGCCGGGCCACCCGGCGAACGACGACGACCCGCTGCTCGCCTCCCTGACCGAGGAGGAGCGAGCCACGCTCGTCGCGACCGACGAGCCGACCGGCCTGCGGTTCGACATCCGGCTCCAGGGCGAGGGCGAGACGGTCTTCCTGCAGCATGATTGACCACCATGGGTGACCTCCTGTGGCCGGCTGACGAGCGCGCAGGCGGGGTCTTCACCGACACCGCCTTCCTCGACGCGATGGTGACGGTCGAGCAGGCGTGGCTCGACGCCCTCGCGGAGAGCGGGGTCGCACCGGACCCGGTCGCTCTGGCGGGGGTGGTGACCGCGGCCGACCTGGAGCAGGTCGCCGCCGGCGCCGAGGCGGGCGGCAACCCCGTGATCGGGTTGGTGGAGCTCCTGCGCGAGCGCACCGGATCGCGCTGGGTGCACCGCGGCCTGACCTCCCAGGACGTCCTCGACACGGCGCTCGTCCTCTGCCTGCGCGACGCGGTGGCGGAGGTGCGCGAGGGACTGCGGCGGCAGGCGCACGCTCTCGCGGGGCTCGTCCGGGAGCACCGCGGCACGGTGATGGCCGGCCGCACCCTCACCCAGTACGCCGTGCCGATCACGTTCGGCCTCAAGGCGGCCACCTGGCTGCAGGGAGTGACCGCCGCCGCCGAGCGCCTCGACCGCGGACCCGCGTTCCCGGCCCAGCTCGGCGGGGCGGCCGGCACGCTGGCCGCACCGGCCCAGCTGGGCGGCGGCGCGGCGGTGGCCCGGGCGCTCGCCGTCGACACGTCCGAACGGCTCGGCCTGGCGTTCGCCGCGCCGTGGCACACCGAGCGCTCCGTCCTCACCGAGCACGCCGACGCCCTGGTCGGCTGCGCCGACGCCTGGGGTCGCGTCGCGGCCGACGTCGCACTGCTGTCGCGCCCCGAGATCGCCGAGCTGCGGGAGGCCGCCGGGGGCGGCTCCTCGACGATGCCGGGCAAGGCGAACCCGGTCCTGTCGGTGCTCCTGCGCCGGCACGCGCTCGCGGCGCCGGGCCTGGCTGCGACGCTGCACACCGCCGCGGCGTCGTACGTCGACGAGCGGCCGGACGGCGCCTGGCACGCCGAGTGGGACTCCCTGCGCACGCTGGCCCGCCGCAGCGTCGTCGCGGCCTCGCAGGCGGCCGACCTCCTCGAGGGGCTCGTCGTCGATGCGGAGGCGATGAGTGCCCGCGCCGTCGCGGCTGACGAGACGCTGCGAGCCGAGCAGCGCAGCATGGGCGGCCCTTCGACGAGCTCCGGAGGGATCCACGAGGCGCCCTACCTCGGCGCGACCGACCTGATCATCGACGACGCCCTCGACCGGGCGCGCATCCTGTGGAAGGACCTGTGATGGAGCTGACCCTCGTCCGGCTGGCCGGGAACGAGGCCCTGCCCACGCTCGTCGTCGGCCCCTCGCTCGGCACCTCCGTGACGGCGCTCTGGGGCGCCTGCGCCGAGCTGCTCGCCGACCGGTTCCACGTCGTCGGCTGGGAGCTCCCCGGTCACGGCCGGGGCGCGCCGACGACCGAGTCGTTCACCGTCGCCGATCTCGCCGCCGCGGTCGTCGACGCAGTCGACCGGACACTCGGCCCGGTCCCGTTCGCCTATGCCGGCGACTCCGTCGGCGGCGCCACAGGTCTGCACCTCGCGCTGGACTTCCCGGAGCGGGTGACCGGCGTGGCCGCCCTCTGCACGGGCGCCCGGATCGGCACCCCCGACGGCTGGCACGAGCGCGCCGCGCTGGTCCGCGCCTCGGGGACGCCGGTCATGGTCGAGGGGTCGGCTCGCCGGTGGTTCGCCCCCGGCTTCCTCGAGCGCCGTCCGGAGGCGGGCACGGCGCTGCTGCACTCGCTGCAGGACGCCGACAGGGAGAGCTACTCGCTCGTGTGCGAGGCGCTCGCGGCGTACGACGTCCGCGACCGGCTCTCCTCGATCTCCGTGCCCGTGCTCGCGATCGGCGGCAGCGACGACGAGGCGGCGCCCGCGGCGCTGCTCGGCGCCGACGCCGCCGCCGTGCCCGGCGCCCGCTTCGTCCAGCTCGACGGAGTCGCCCACCAGGCTCCGGCCGAGGCGCCCAGCACCGTCGCCACGCTGCTCGTCGACTTCCTCCGCGACCGGCACCACGAGGCCGGGATGAAGGTCCGCCGGGCGGTGCTCGGCGACGCCCACGTCGACCGCGCGGTGGCCGGGACCACGGACGTCACTCGCGACTTCCAGGACTTCATCACCCACTACGCCTGGGGCTCGATCTGGACCCGTCCGGGCCTGGCCCGCCGCGACCGCTCCATCGCCGTGCTCACCGCGCTCGTCGCGGGCCGGCACTTCGACGAGCTCGAGTTCCACCTCCGTGCGGCGCTGACCAACGGCCTCACCCGCGACGAGATCGTCGAGGTGCTGCTCCAGTCGGCGGTCTACGTCGGCGTGCCCGCCGCCAACACCGCCTTCGGCGTCGCCAAGCGGGTCCTGGGGGAGTCGGCGGACGGCTGAGTCGCCCGGTCAGAACATCCGGCGGATGACCTCGATCGTCCGCAGGAGGTGTGGCTCGGCCCGGTCGGAGCGGTGGGCGACGGCGAGCTCGACGCCGACGGCCGGGCGGACCAGCGGCCGGTAGACGACTCCGTCGAGCGCCAGCGCCGTGACCGGCTCCGGCACGACGGCGACGCCGAGGCCACCGGCCACGAGGGTGACCAGGGTCGAGGTCTCGCCGACCTCGTGCCGGACGTGCGGATCGAGGCCGGCGTCGCGGAACAGGCCGACCACGACGTCGTACATCACCGAGCGGCGATCGGCCGAGTGCACGATCAGGTCCGCGTCGCCCAGGTCGCTCACGCGCACCCGGGCGCGCGCGGCCAGCGGGTGGTCGGCCGGCAGCGCGACGACGAGCCGGTCGCGGCGCAGCGGCGTGACCGTCAGGGACAGGTCGGCTACGGGTGGCCGGAGCAGGGCCACGTCGATCTCGCCCGAGCGGAGCGCGTCGACCTGGTCGGGAGCGAGCATCTCGCCGCGGAACGCGAAGTCGACCCCGGGCAGCTCGGTGGCGAGGTGGCGGGAGAGCGCCGGCAGCAGGCTGTAGGTCGCCGAGCCGACGCAGCCGATCGCCAGGTGCCCCACCGCGCCGGCCGCCACCCGCCGCGCCTCGTGGGCGGCCTCGTCGACCTCGGCGAGGATCGACCGCGCGCGGGTCAGGTAGGCCGTGCCGGCCTCCGTCGGCTCGACCCGCCGGGTGGTGCGGTGGAGCAGCGTCACGCCGAGCTCGGTCTCGAGCTGCCGGATCGCCTGGGAGAGCGGTGGCTGGGCCATGTGCAGCCGGTCCGCGGCCCGGCCGAAGTGGCGCTCCTCGGCGACGGCGACGAAGTAGCGCAGATGTCGCAGTTCCATATGCCGGCCGTCTCAATCCTGAGGGATATTGATACTTCACCATATCGCTCGCACCGCCTACCGTCGGTGCCATGAGTGCCTTCGTCTACACAGCGGTCCGTAGCCCGTTCGGCCGGTTCAACGGTGCGCTCGCCGGTGTCCGCCCCGACGACCTCGCCGCCGGCGTCATCGAGGCCCTGCTGGCGAAGGCGCCCGGGCTCGACCGCGCCGCGATCGACGAGGTCGTCTGGGGCAACGCCAACGGCGCCGGCGAGGAGAACCGCAACGTCGGCCGCATGGCCGCGCTGCTGGCGGGCCTGCCCACGAGCGTCCCCGGCAACACCGTCAACCGGCTGTGCGGCTCCAGCCTCGACGCCGCGATGATCGGCTCGCGCCAGATCGAGACCGGCGACGCCGACGTCGTCCTCGTCGGGGGCGTCGAGTCGATGACGCGGGCGCCGTGGGTGCTGCCGAAGCCGGGCAAAGCGTTCCCCGCCACCGACGTCACCGCCGTGTCCACGACCCTCGGCTGGCGGCTGGTCAACCCCCGCATGCCGAAGGACTGGACCGTCAGCCTCGGCGAGGCCAACGAGCAGCTGCAGGACAAGTACGGCGTCGGCCGTGACCGGCAGGACGAGTTCGCGGTGCGCTCCCACCGGCTCGCCGCCGCGGCCTGGGACGAGGGGTTCTACGACGACCTGGTCACGCCCGTCGAGGGGCTGGCCCGCGACGAGGGCGTGCGCCCCGACTCGTCGGTCGAGAAGCTGGCCGGCCTGAAGCCGAGCTTCCGGCCCGACGGCACCATCACCGCCGGCAACGCGAGCCCGTTGAGCGACGGCGCCTCCGCCGTGCTGCTCGGGTCCGAGCGGGCCGGGACCCGGATCGGGCTCGAGCCGATCGCGCGCATCGCGGGCCGCGGGGCGTTCGCCCTGGACCCGCAGGCGTTCGGCTACGCGCCCGTCGAGGCGGCCAACCGCGCCCTCGCCCGCGCCGGGATCGGCTGGAGCGAGGTCGGCGCGGTCGAGCTCAACGAGGCCTTCGCGGTGCAGTCGCTGGTCTGCGTCGACGCGTGGCTCGAGCAGGGCCTGAAGGACGCGGAGCTCGTCAACACCCGCGGCGGCGCGATCGCGGTGGGCCACCCGCTCGGCGCGAGCGGCGGCCGCATCCTCGGCACGCTCGCCAAGGTCCTGCGCGGGCGCGGCGAGCGGTGGGGCGTGGCGGCGATCTGCATCGGCGTCGGGCAGGGCCTGGCCGTCGTGCTCGAGAACACGGAGGCGGCTCGATGAGCCGTACCGAGGTGCTGGAGAGCGTCGACGCGGCGGTCGCCGGGATCGAGGACGGCAGCACTGTCCTCGTCGGCGGCTTCGGCCTCGCCGGCATGCCGTTCGACCTGATCGACGGCCTCATCCGGCAGGGCGCCACGGACCTGACCATCGTGTCCAACAACGCCGGCAACGGCGAGGTCGGCCTGGCCGCGCTCCTCAAGGCCGGCCGCGTGCGGAAGGTGCTGTGCTCCTTCCCCCGGCAGAGCGACTCCTACGTCTTCGACGAGCTCTACCGCACCGGGAGGATCGAGCTCGAGGTCGTGCCGCAGGGCAACCTCGCCGAGCGGATGCGCGCGGCCGGGGCCGGGATCGGCGCGTTCTTCTCGCCGACGGCTGTGGGCACGCCGCTCGGCGAGGGCAAGGAGCAGCGCACCATCGACGGGCGCGACTACGTCCTGGAGTACCCGATCAAGGGCGACTACGCCCTGATCGGCGCCCATCGCGCCGACGAGATGGGCAACCTCGTCTACCGCAAGACGGCCCGCAACTTCGGCCCCGTCATGGCGACCGCCGCGGCCACCACCATCGCCCAGGTGACCGAGGTCGTGCCCACGGGGTCGCTCGACCCCGAGGCCGTCGTGACGCCGGGCATCTTCGTCGACCGGGTCGTCCGCGTGGACGCCCGCCACTACACCGTGCAGGGAGCTCGCTGATGGTCTCGACCAGCTCGACCCACGCCTTGACCCCCGACGAGCTCGCCGCCATCGTCGCGCGCGACATCCCGCAGGGCGCCTACGTCAACCTCGGCATCGGGCAGCCCACGAAGGTCGCCGACCACCTGCCCGAGGGATCCGGCGTCGTCCTCCACACCGAGAACGGCATGCTCAACATGGGCCCGGCCGCGACCGGCGACCAGGTCGACCCCGACCTCACCAACGCCGGCAAGGTGCCGGTCACGGAGCTGCCCGGGGCGTCGTACTTCCACCACGCCGACTCCTTCGCGATGATGCGCGGCGGCCACCTCGACGTGTGCGTGCTCGGTGCGTTCCAGGTGTCGGCGTACGGCGACCTGGCGAACTGGCACACCGGCGCTCCCGACGCGATCCCCGCCGTCGGCGGCGCGATGGACCTCGCCATCGGCGCGAAGCAGGTCTTCGTGATGATGACGCTGTTCGACAAGCAGGGCCGGCCCAAGCTGGTCCCCACGTGCACCTACCCGCTGACCGGCGTCGGCTGCGTCAGCCGGGTCTACACCGACGTCGCGGTCTTCGACGTCGGTGTCGACGGCGCGGTCGTGCGAGAGACGTTCGGCATCGAGGTCGGCGAGCTGCAGGAACGGCTCGAGCTGCCGTTGTCCTAGAACCCGATCGCCAGTCCGGCGTAGTTCTCGGCCAGCCCGGAAGCGCCGGCGGAGCTGCTGGTGACCCAGCGCAGCTGGGACAGCTGGAGCTGCGCGTCGAACGGGTCGTCCGAGGTGTGCAGCATCGACGTCATCCACCACGAGAAGTGCTCGCAGCGCCACACCCGGCGCAGCGCGGTGTCGGAGTAGGCGTCGGCGAGCCCGCTCTCGCGCTTGCGCAGCAGTGCTGACAACGCCGGGGCGAGGAGCGCCACGTCGGCGATGGCGAGGTTGAGGCCCTTGGCGCCCGTCGGCGGCACGATGTGCCCGGCGTCGCCGGCGAGGAAGAGCCGGCCGTGGCGCATCGGCTGCTGCACGAAGCTGCGCATCGGCAGCACGCTGCGGTCAGTGATCGGCCCGGGCGTCAGCTGCCAGCCGTCCTGGTCGTGACCGAGACGGGTGGCGAGCCCGTCCCAGATCCGGTCGTCCGACCACTCGGTGACGTCGGTCCCGTTCGGCACCTGGAGGTAGAACCGGCTGACTGTGTCGGAGCGCATCGAGTGCAGCGCGAAGCCGTCGGGGTGCCACGCGTAGATGAGCTCGTCGGTCGAGGGCGGCACGTCGGCCAGGATGCCGAGCCACGAGTAGGGGTAGACCCGCTCCCAGGTCTCGCGGACCGTCTCCGGGACGGCCGACCGGCTGACGCCGAACGAGCCGTCGCAGCCGACGACGACCTCCGCCTCGATCCGTTGCTGGACGCCGTCGGCGTCGGTGAAGGTCACCGACGGACGGTCGGTGTCGAGATCGTGCACGGCCGTGTCGGACACGCCGTAGACGACGTGGCGGCCGGCCGCCTCCGACGCGGCGACCAGATCGGCCTGGACCTGGGTCTGTCCGTAGACCCAGACGCTGCGACCGACGAGGTCGACGAAGTCGAGGTGGTGGCGCTCGTGCGGCCACTGGAGGTAGATGCCGCGGTGCTCGTCACCGTGGGCGTCGATGTTGGCGCCCAGCCCGACCGAGCGGAGCAGCTCGACGCTGGAGTGCTCGAGGATGCCCGCGCGGATCCGCGCGGCGACGTATTCCTGCGTGCGGGTCTCCACGACGATCGACTCGACGCCGTCCTGGGCGAGCAGGTGGGCGAGCAGCAGCCCGGCCGGGCCGGCTCCGATGATGGCGACCTCGGTGCGCATGGTGCGTTTCTACGTCCGTCGGCCACCGGCCGTCCATCGCCGGCTTCCGCCCTGCGGAAGCCAGTGCGTCAGTCACGGGCCGGGGTCGGCTCCTCGAAGACGAGGAGCGTGCGGGTGTTCTGCACCCCCTCCATGCCCTGGATCTGGTCGAGGATCAGGTGCCGCAGGTCGGCGTTGTCGCGCGCCCGCACGAGCAGGATGACGTCGAAGTCGCCGCCGACCAGCCCGATGTGCTCCACGCCCCGCAGGTTCTGCAGCTCGTCCCGCACCGACCGCCACTCCGCCTGGTGCAGCGTGACGGTGACGTACGCCGTCGTGCCGAGCCCGGCGAGCACCGGATCGATGTCGGCGTGGTAGCCCCGGATGACACCGCTCTCCTCCAGCCGGCCGACCCGGGCGTAGGCGTTGGCGCGGGAGATGTGCAGCCGCTCGGCGAGCGCGCGCATCGACAGCCGGGCGTCCCGGCGCAGCTCGGCGACGATGCGCTGGTCGACGTCGTCCAAGGCCCCGGCCAGTTGTCTCGCCACCATGCTCGCGCACCCTCCGTGTGTGGACGTTCGGCAACCGACGATCGGCTTCGCGTGGACATTCTCTCCGATCCCGGCGGCCGGTGGCATTCGAATGGCAGGAGGAGCAGCATGCCGTCATGCCACGTGACGCAGATCGCATGTTGCCGTCGGCTGAGCCGGTCATGCTGCTCGACCCCGACGGACGCCCGACCGGGGCCGACCCGGCGGCGCTGCCCGCGGCCGAGGAGCTCCTGACGGGGTACGCCGGCCTGGTCACCGCGCGGCGGCTCAACGAGCAGGCCTACGCGCTGGTCCGGCAGGGCCGTCTCGCGGTCTACCCGTCGTCCCACGGGCAGGAGGCCTGCCAGGTCGCCGCCGCCCAGGTGCTGGCCGAGCAGGACTGGCTCTTCCCGACCTACCGCGACACGGCGGCGATCGTGGCGCGCGGCGTCGACCCGGTCGACGTACTCGTGCTCCTCAAGGGGGACTGGCACTCGGGCTACGACCCCTACGAGCACCGGGTCGCGCCGCAGGCCACGCCCCTCGCCACCCAGCTGCTGCACGCGGTCGGTGTCGCGCACGCGGCGCGGCACCGCGGCGAGGACACCGTGGTGATGGCGATGTGCGGTGACGGTGCGACGAGCGAGGGCGACTTCCACGAGGCGCTCAACTTCGCCGCCGTCTTCGGGGCGCCCGTCGTCTTCTTCGTGCAGAACAACGAGTACGCGATCTCCGTGCCGCTGGCCCGTCAGTCGGTCGCTCCGTCGCTGGCCCACAAGGGTGTCGGCTACGGCATCCCCGGTGAGCGCGTCGACGGCAACGACCTCGCGGCCCTGCTCCGCGTCCTCGTCGACGCCGTCGCGCGCGCTCGGGCGGGCGAGGGTCCGCAGCTGGTCGAGGCGCACACCTACCGCATGCAGGCCCACACGAACGCCGACGACGCCACCCGCTACCGGGAGGACGCCGAGGTCGCCGCCTGGGTGGCCAAGGACCCGCTGGTCCGGCTCGAGGCGTACCTGCGGGCGCAGGGAGCCCTGGACGACGCGCAGGTCGCCGCCTTCGCCGACGCCGCCGAGCGGCTCGCCGAGCACACCCGCGACGGGCTCAACCGGGACGTCGTACCCGACCCCGACGACCTGTTCCGCCACGTCTACTCCCGACCCACCCCGCAGCTCGCCGAGCAGCTGGCGATCGTCCACGACGAGCTGAGCCGAGAGGAGGCCCAGTGATGACCGCATCGGCTGTCGAGCACGAGAAGCTCAGCGTGGCGCAGGCCATCAACTGCGCCCTCCGCGACGCCATGTCCGAGGACGCGAGCGTGCTGGTCCTCGGCGAGGACGTCGGCCCGCTCGGGGGCGTCTTCCGGGTCACCGACGGCCTCACGGCCGAGTTCGGCGAGGACCGCTGCTTCGACACCCCGCTCGCCGAGTCGGGCATCGCCGGCTTCGCGGTCGGCCTCGCGATGAACGGCATGCGGCCGGTGATCGAGATGCAGTTCGACGCGTTCGCCTATCCGGCCTTCGAGCAGGTCGTCAGCCACATCGCGAAGATGCGCAACCGCACCCGCGGGCGCGTGCAGCTGCCGATCGTCATCCGGATCCCCTATGCCGGTGGCATCGGTGGCGTCGAGCACCACTGCGACTCCTCCGAGTCCTACTACGCGCACACGCCGGGGCTCCACGTCCTCGCGCCCTCGACCCCGTCCGACGCCTACTCGCTCCTCCGCGACGCCATCGCCTCGCCGGACCCGGTCGTGTTCCTCGAGCCGAAGAAGCTCTACTGGGCCAAGGACGAGGTGGCCCTCGGCCGCGGGCAGGAGCCCGGCATCGGCACCGCCGTCGTACGCCGGCAGGGGACCGACGCGACCCTCATCGCCTACGGCCCGTCGGTGCCCGTGGCGCTCGAGGCCGCCGAGGCCGCCGCGCGTGACGGGCGCAGCCTGCAGGTCGTCGACCTGCGCTCGATCGTGCCCTTCGACGACGCCACCGTGTGCGCCGCCGTCGAGTCGACCGGCCGCGCCGTGGTCGTCGCCGAGGCGACCGGCTTCGCCAGCGTCGCCGCCGAGATCGCCGCTCGGGTGGGCGAGCGCTGCTTCCACTCACTGCACGCGCCGGTCCGCCGCGTCACCGGGTTCGACATCCCGTTCCCGCCGCCGAAGCTGGAGCACTTCCAGCTGCCGTCGGTCGACCGGATCCTCGACGCCGTCGACGACCTGCAGTGGGAGGACGCATGACCAGCGCCGCCGGCGACCAGACGTTCCTGCTGCCCGACCTCGGCGAGGGGCTGACCGAGGCCGAGGTCGTCCACTGGCTGGTCGCCGAGGGCGACATCGTCACGGTCGACCAGACGGTCGTGGAGGTCGAGACCGCCAAGTCGGTGGTCGAGGTGCCCACGCCGTACGCCGGCCGGGTGCTCACCCTGCACGCCGCCGAGGGCGAGACCGTCGACGTCGGGAAGCCGCTGATCACCGTGGCGGCCGGCGCGAGGACCGACCCCGCGCCGGAGCCCGCCGGGGGCCGCGAGGCGCAGGCCTACCGCGAGGAGGAGCAGGCCGGCTCCGGCAACGTCCTGATCGGCTACGGGACCGCCGCCCACGGCGGCGCCGTCCGCCGACGCCGCCCGCGCACGACCGAACGAGTGGTGTCCGCACCCGCCACCCGTGGTCCCGTGCGGGTCATCTCGCCGATGGTGCGCAAGATGGCCCGGGACCACGGCGTCGACCTGCACCGCGTGGAGCCGACCGGCTACCGCGGCATCGTGACCAAGGCCGACGTGGAGCGTGCCATCGCCGGTGCGCCGCCGGCCGCGCCGCCGCCGGTGGCGGAGGCGGCGCCGGTCGCCGGTGAGCGACGGATCCCCCTCAGCGGCTTCCGGAAGACGGTGGCCGCGGCCCTGTCGCGGAGCCGCTCGGAGATCCCCGAGGCGACGGTCTGGGTCGACGTCGACGCCACCGCGCTCTGGAACCTGCGGGAGTCGGCGCGGACGGCGACCGACGCCGGGCCTGGTCTGCTGGCCTACATCGCGCGCTTCGTGGTCGCCGGTCTGAAGGAGCACCCGGTCCTCAACGCCCGGCTCGACACCGAGCGCGACGAGATCGTGGAGTACGACGCCATCGACCTCGGCCTCGCGGTCCAGGGCGAGCGGGGGCTGGTCGTGCCCGCGGTGATCGGCGCCGACACGATGACGACGGCAGAGCTCGACCGGGCCATCCGGCACGTCACCGCCCGCGCCCGGGTCGGGAAGGCGACCGCCGAGGAGCTCGCGGCCGGGACGTTCACCCTCAACAACTACGGCGGGTTCCGCGTCGACGGCAGCGCCGCGATCATCAACCACCCGCAGGTCGCGATCCTCGGCTTCGGTCGGATCATCGACCGCCCGTGGGTGGTCGACGGCCAGATCGTGCCGCGCAAGATCACGCAGATGTCCTTCGTCTTCGACCACCGCGTCTGCGACGGCGGCACCGCGGCCGGCTTCATGCGGTCGGTCGCCGACGCGATCGAGAACCCGGCGTCGGCGATCGCCCGGCTCTGAAGCCGGGTCACCTGCCCCTCAGGCCTCCACGACCTCGCTGCTGAACCTCGTCATCGGCGTGGCGAACCCCTCGGCGTGGGCGGCGGCCTCGGCCATCTCGGGCGACTTCATCGCCGCCTTCATGGCCTCCGCGTCGGCGAACCACAGCTCGGCGACGAGGTACGGCGCGCCGTCGGTTCCCGAGCCTGTCGCGGGGCCGAGGGCGCGCGGACGGCTGAGGGTGAACCGCGCGAGGCCGGGCACCGCACGGACGAGCGGGACGTGCTCGTGCTCGTAGCGCTCGTCGAAGGCGGCGGGGTCCGCGGGCGCGGCGTACTGGATCGTCAGGCGGTGCACGCTCACGACCCCGTCTCGGTGGGCCACGTCTTCGCGACCAGTGTCAGCACGTCGTAGGTCGCCACGGCGTCGCCCTCCTGGTTGCAGACGACCGCGTCCCAGCGGACCTCGCCGTAGTCGGCGGAGGTGCGCGGCGTGATCTGCTTGACCGTCAGCTGCACGCGGATGGTGTCGTCGGCCTTGACCGGTGTCAGGAAGCGCAGGTTGTCGACCCCGAAGTTGGCCAGGACCGGGCCCGGGCTCGGCTCGACGAAGAGGCCGGCGGCCAGGGAGACGACGAGGTAGCCGTGCGCCACGATGCCGCCGAAGAGCGGGTTGGCGGCGGCCGCCTCCGCGTCCGTGTGGGCGTAGAACGTGTCGCCGGTGAACTCGGCGAAGTGGCCGATGTCGTCGAGGGTGACCGTCCGTGAGGCGCTCTCGATCGTGTCGCCGATGCGCAGGTCGGCGAGGCTCTTGCGGAACGGGTGCACGTCGGTCACCGAGCGGTGCGCCCCGACCGTCCAGCGGCCGGTGACAGCGGTGAGCATGTCGGGGGAGCCCTGCAGTGCGGTGCGCTGCATGTGGTGGAGCACGCCGCGGATGCCGCCGAGCTCCTCGCCGCCGCCGGCGCGGCCCGGGCCGCCGTGCACGAGGTTGGGCAGGGGCGAGCCGTGGCCGGTCGACTCACCGGCGTCGTCGCGGTCGAGCACGAGGATACGGCCGTGCCAGGGCGCCAGGCCGAGCGTCACGGTGCGCGCGACGGCGGGGTCGTGGGTGACCAGCGAGCCGACCAGGCTGCCCCGGCCGCGGGCGGCCAGGGTGACGGCCTCGTCGAGCGAGCCGTAGGTCATGACGGTGCTGACCGGACCGAACGGCTCGACGTCGTGCGGCTCGACCGCGCCGGCGCGGGCGCGCAGCAGCACGGGGGAGAGGAACGCGCCGCGCTCGGCGTCGGCGTCCACGACCTGCACGTGGGCCGGGTCGCCGTAGACGATGTCGGCGGAGGACCGCAGCGCCTCGATCGCCTTGCGGACCTCGTCGCGCTGGGCGAGCGACGCGAGCGCGCCCATCCGCACCGTCTCGTCGGCGGGGTTGCCGACGGTCACCTTCGCCAGTCGGGCCGAGATCGCCTCGACCACCTGGTCGGCGATGGCGGCGGGCACGATCGCGCGGCGGATCGCCGTGCACTTCTGGCCGGCCTTGACCGTCATCTCGGTGACGACGCCCTTGACGAAGAGGTCGAACTCGGGATCGTCGCCGCCGACGTCGGGCCCGAGGATCGAGCAGTTGAGGGAGTCGGCCTCGACGCCGAGGCTGAGCCCGCCGTGCACGACCGACGGGTGGGTGCGCAGGATGCCGGCCGTGTGGGCGGAGCCGGTGAACGCGACCGAGTCCTGCACGCCCAGGTGGTCGAGCAGCGAGCCGGCGCTGCCGCTGAGCAGCTGGAGCGATCCCTCGGGGAGGATCGCAGACTCGATGATGCGGCGGACGACGGCCTCCGTGAGGTACGCCGTCTGGCTGGCCGGCTTCACGATCGACGGCAGGCCAGCGAGGAAGGCGGGGGCGAGCTTCTCGAGCATGCCCCACACCGGGAAGTTGAACGCATTGATCTGCACCGCCACACCGGGCCGCGACGTGTAGACGTGCTGGCCGACGAACGTGCCACCGCGGCCGAGCGGCTCAGGCGGCCCGTCGAGGACGACGGTGTCGTTGGGCAGCTCCCGGGTGCCCTTGCTGGCGTAGGAGAAGAGCGTCCCGAAGCCGCCGTCGATGTCGACCATCGAGTCGCGCGCCGTGGCGCCGGTGCGGGCCGAGAGCGCGTAGAAGGCCTCCTTGTCCGCCGACAGGTGCTTCGCGAGCTGCTTGAGCAGCGCGGCGCGCTCGTGGAAGGTGAGCGCGCGGACGGCCGGACCGCCGACGGTGCGGGCGTGGTCGACCATCTCCTGGAGGTCGAGGCCGCGGCTCGAGATCCGGGCGACCTCCTCGCCGGTGGCCGCATCGAGCAGCGGCTCGCCCTCGTCGGCGGCGCGGAACCAGCGCCCCGCGGCATAGCTCTCCAGCATCTCGCTCACGACAGTCCTTCCGTCAGGGATGGGAGCGCCCGGCTCGGACGGGCCCGTTGCCAGGTCGGCGCTCGGTGTGCCACGCTATTACAGACCGCTCGGTCAGTAAATAGCCGTGAGAGACCCGGAGGAACCGATGACAGCCGTCGCGGACGAGGCCGTCCTGCAGTCGTCGTTCGACTCGACCATCGCGCACAACGACCGGATCGAGCCGCGTGACTGGATGCCGGAGGACTACCGCAAGACGCTGGTGCGCCAGATCGCCCAGCACGCGCACTCCGAGATCATCGGCATGCAGCCCGAGGGCAACTGGATCAGCCGCGCGCCGTCGCTGCGCCGCAAGGCGATCCTGCTCGCCAAGGTGCAGGACGAGGCGGGCCACGGCCTCTACCTCTACTCCGCCTGCGAGACGCTCGGCGTCTCCCGCGAGGAGCTCACCCAGAAGCTGATGAGCGGGGCGCAGAAGTACTCCTCCATCTTCAACTACCCCACGCTCTCCTACGCCGACGTCGGCACGATCGGCTGGCTGGTCGACGGGGCCGCGATCTGCAACCAGGTGCCGCTGTGCCGGACGTCGTACGGCCCCTACGGGCGGGCGATGATCCGCATCTGCAAGGAGGAGTCCTTCCACCAGCGCCAGGGCTACGAGCTGCTGATGACGATGATGCGGGGCACCGACGAGCAGCGCGCGATGGTGCAGGAGTCGGTCGACCGGTTCTGGTGGCCGGCGCTGATGATGTTCGGCCCGCCCGACGGCGACTCGCCCAACACCGAGCGGTCGATGGCCTGGGGGATCAAGCGGCACACCAACGACGAGCTGCGCCAGCGCATGGTCGACATGACCGTGCCGCAGGCCGAGGCACTCGGCGTGACCCTGCCCGACCCGGACCTCCGGTGGAACGAGGAGCGGGGCTCCTACGACTTCGGCGAGGTCGACTGGGAGGAGTTCTGGGCGGTGGTCAAGGGCAACGGCCCGTGCAACGAGCAGCGGCTCGCGCACCGGCGCCAGGCCTACGACGACGGGGCGTGGGTCCGCGAGGCCGCCTTGGCCTTCGCCGCCTCCGCTGGTCGAGTAGCGAGCGCCAGCGAGGACTCCGCTGGTCGAGTAGCGAGCGCCAGCGAGCGTATCGAGACCAAGGAGGAGACCCGATGACCGGCGTCAAGGCGGAGTGGCCGCTCTACGAGGTGTTCGTCCGCGGGAAGCGGGGGCTCAACCACGTCCACGTCGGGTCGCTGCACGCGCCGGACGACCAGATGGCGCTGCGCCACGCGCGCGACGTCTACACCCGCCGCAACGAGGGCGTCTCGATCTGGGTGGTCCGCTCGTCCGCCATCACCGCCTCGAGCCCCGACGAGAAGGACCCGCTCTTCGCGCCGTCCGGCGACAAGGTCTACCGGCACCCGACGTTCTACGACATCCCGGCCGACGTACCCCACATGTGAGTCTCGACAGGCTCGACCACCGGAGAACCACGCTCGACCACCGGAGAACCATGACTGAGATCCACACCCATGCGCCCGACGACCACGAGAGCGCGTACGACGGCCTGCTCGTCAACGACGCCCACTGGGCGTTCGGCACCGACTTCGAGGACCCGCTCGCCGGCGTCGACACGACGGTGCCGGACGGTGTCGACGCGCCAGCCCTGGCGACGTACTGCCTGATGCTCGGCGACGACGCCCTGGTGCTCTCCCAGCGGCTGTCGGAGTGGTGCAGCCGCGCGCCCGACCTCGAGGAGGACATCGCGCTGGCCAACATCTCGCTCGACCTCCTCGGCCAGGCGCGGCTCCTGCTGGCTCGTGCGGCCGCGGCCGACCCGTCGGTCGTGCCGGCCTTGCCCGAGGGCTCGCCGGTGCCGGCCGAGGACGCGCTCGCGTTCTTCCGGGAGGCCGACGGCTTCCGCAACGTGCGGTTGGTCGAGGTGCCCAACGGCGACTTCGCGGAGACGGTGGCCCGCCTGCTGCTGTTCTCGACCTGGCGGCTGGCGCTGTTCGAGCGGCTCGCCCGGAGCCGGGACGCCGTGCTCGCCGCCGTCGCCGCCAAGGGCGTCAAGGAGCTGTCCTACCACCGCGACTTCGCGGCGCGCTGGTTCGTCACGCTCGCGGGCGGGACCGAGGAGTCGCGTCGCCGCCTGCTCGCCGCCGTGGACGGTCTGATGCCGTTGTGGCCCGAGCTGTTCGCGACGCACGACGTCGAGCGCGAGGTCGCCGGCGCCACCGTCGGCGTCGACCCGGCCGAGGTCGCGGGTGAGGCCGACGCCGTGCTCGACCAGGTCCTCGCCATCGCCCGCGTGCAGCGCCCGGAGCGCCCCGCCCTCGCCGGGATCCGGGGCCGGACCGGTCGCGACGGCCTGCACACCGAGGCGCTGAGCCGACTGCTCGCCGAGATGCAGGTGGTCGCGCGGGCCCATCCGAGGGGGCGCTGGTGATGGCGGCGGTCGCGACCCGGGCCCGGGCCGTCGCCGAGACCGTCACCGACCCCGAGCTGCCGATGCTGACCCTGGCGGACCTGGGCGTGCTGCGCGAGGTGAGCGTCGACGAGGACGGGGGCGTGGAGGTCGCGATCACCCCGACCTACAGCGGCTGCCCGGCCATGGCGACGATGCGCGACGACCTGGTGCACCGGCTGCAGGACGCCGGCTTTGACGACGTACGCGTCCGGGTCGCCCTGCACCCGGCCTGGACCACCGACTGGATCAGCGAGCGCGGCCGCGCCGCCCTGGCCGAGGCGGGCATCTCCGCACCCGGCACGGCGCCGGTGCGCAGCGGCCCGGTCCCGCTCACGCTCGGGCCGGTGCGCCGGGACGTGACCTGCCCCCGGTGCGGGTCGACCGAGGTCGACCTGACGTCGGAGTTCGGCTCGACCGCCTGCAAGGCGCTCTACCGCTGCCGCGCCTGTCTCGAGCCGTTCGACCACGTCAAGGAGATCTGAGATGACGACCATGACCGTGCGACCACGGGCGGCGACGGAGTTCCACACGCTGACGGTCGCAGCCGTCGAGCGCCTCACCGACGACGCCGTCGCGGTGACGTTCGACGTGCCCGAGGAGCTGCGCGAGACCTTCGCGTTCGACGCCGGGCAGTCGCTGACCCTGCGCCGGGTGATCGACGGCGTCGAGCACCGCCGCACCTACTCGATCTGCGCCCCCGCCGGGAGCGCGCCCCGGATCGGCGTACGGGAGATCCCGCACGGCATGTTCTCCGCCTGGCTCGTGCACGAGCTGCGACCCGGCGACCCGGTCGAGGTGCAGGCGCCGTCCGGCAGCTTCCGGGCCGACGCGGCGACCGGCGGCCGGCACCTGTGCATCGCGGCCGGGTCGGGCATCACGCCGATGCTGTCGATCGCGGCCACGGTGCTGGCCCACCCGGACAGCACGGTGACGCTCCTCTACGGCAACCGCAGCACCAACACCGTGATGTTCGCCGAGGAGCTCGCCGACCTGAAGAACCAGCACGGTCCCAGCTTCGACCTGGTGCACGTGCTCTCTCGCGAGCCCCGCGACGTGGAGCTGTTCTCCGGACGGCTCGACGCCGACCGTCTGCGCACGATCCTCACCCTGCTCGTCGCGCTCGAGGACGTCGACCACGTCTGGCTCTGCGGCCCGCTCGGCCTGATCGAGGACGCCCGCGGTGTCCTCGCCGAGCTGGGCGTCGCGCCCGAGCGGATCCACTTCGAGCTGTTCTTCGTCGACGAGCCCCCGCCGCAGCTGCGCCACGAGGACCCGACCCTGGAAGGCGTGACGACCGCGGTGACGGTCGTGCTCGACGGGCGCAGCACCACCACGCCGATGGCGCGCACGCGCACCATCCTCGACTCCGCGCAGACCCAGCGCACCGACCTGCCGTTCGCGTGCAAGGGTGGCGTCTGCGGCACCTGTCGAGCACACGTCTCCGAGGGCGAGGTCGACATGGTCCGCAACTACGCGCTGGAGGAGTCGGAGGTCGCCGCCGGCTACGTGCTGACCTGCCAGACCTATCCGGTGAGCGACGCCGTGACCGTCGACTACGACGCCTGAAGCTGAGGAGAGCCATGACCGAGTCCTTCATCCTCGCGGGCGCGCGCACCCCGATCGGCCGCTACGGCGGTGCGCTCTCGCGGGTGCGCCCCGACGACCTCGCGGCGCTCGTCGTCGGGGAGGCCGTACGCCGGGCCGGCGTCGACCCGTCTCTCATCGACGAGGTGATCCTGGGTGCCGCCAACCAGGCCGGCGAGGACAACCGCAACGTCGCCCGGATGGCCGCCCTGCTCGCCGGGTTCCCGGAGACCGTGCCCGGGTTCACCGTCAACCGCCTCTGCGCGTCCGGCCTCACCGCCATCGCGACCGCACGGCAGATGATCGCGGCCGGCGATGCGGACGTGGTCGTGGCCGGCGGTGTCGAGTCGATGACCCGGGCGCCGTGGGTGATGGAGAAGCCCGAGAAGGCCTTCGCCAAGCCGGGCGCGGCGTTCGACACCTCCATCGGGTGGCGGTTCACCAACCCCCGCTTCGACGCGGACGCCACCCTGTCGATGCCCCAGACCGCCGAGCGCGTCGCCGAGCAGTGGGCGCTGACCCGCGAGGAGCTCGACGCGTTCGCGCTGCGGTCCCACGAGCGGGCGGTCGACGCCATCAAGAACGGGCGCTTCGCCGACGAGATCGTGGCGGTCCCGGTCGGCGACGGCGAGGTCACCGTCGACGAGGGGCCGCGCGCCGACACCAGCCTCGAGCGGCTGGCCCGGCTCCGGCCCGTGAACGGCCCCGACGGCGTCGTGACCGCCGGCAACGCGAGCTCGCTCAACGACGGCGCTGCGGCGGTGGTCGTGGCCAGCGAGCGGTTCGTCGCCGAGCACGGCCTGCAGCCCCGGGCGCGGCTCGTCGCGGCGGCCAGCGCCGGCGTCCCGCCCGCGATCATGGGCATCGGCCCGGTGCCCGCCACCCGCAAGGCCCTCGACCGCGCCGGCTGGACGGTCGACGACCTCGACGCCGTCGAGCTCAACGAGGCGTTCGCGTCCCAGTCGCTCGCCTGCGTCAGCGACCTCGGTCTCGACCTCGACACCGTCAACGCCGACGGCGGCGCGATCGCGCTCGGTCACCCCCTGGGCGCGTCCGGCACCCGCATCGTGCTCACCCTGCTGGGTCGGATGGAGCGCGAGGACGCCCGCCGGGGGCTCGCCACGATGTGCGTCGGCGTCGGCCAGGGCGCCGCGCTGCTGGTGGAGCGCCCATGACGGACACCCTCGTCGTCGAGGAGAGCGTCGACCGTGTCGTCGTCACGCTCAGCCGGCCCGACGTACGCAACGCCATCGACCAGCAGATGGTCACCGAGCTCCACCAGGTCTGCGCGGAGCTCGAGGCCGATCCCCGGATCCTGTTGCTCACCGGGTCCGGCGGCACGTTCGCGGCCGGCGCCGACATCGCCCAGCTGCGCGAGCGCCGGCGCGACGACGCCCTCCGCGGCATCAACTCGGGCCTCTTCGACCGGATCCGCCGGCTGCCGATGCCGACGATCGCCCTGGTCGAGGGCTACGCGCTCGGTGGCGGCGCCGAGCTGGCCTACGCCTGCGACTTCAGGGTCGGTACGCCGACCGCGCGGATCGGCAACCCCGAGCCCGGCCTCGGCATCCTGGCCGCCGCGGGCGGTACCTGGCGGCTGGTCGAGCTCGTCGGCGAGCCGGTGGCCAAGGAGATCCTGCTGGCCGGCCGGGTGCTCGACGCGGACGAGGCGCACGCGCTCCGGCTGCTCAACGAGGTGGTCGAGCCCGACGACCTGCTCGCCGCCGGCCACCGCTGGGCGGACCGGATCGCGAAGCAGGCGCCGCTCGCGGTGCGCCTCACCAAGTCGGTCTTCCACGCGCCGCGCGAGGCGCACCCGGTGATCGACGATCTCGCCCAGGCGGTCCTGTTCGAGACGACCGACAAGCACGACCGGATGACGGCGTTCCTCGAGCGCCGGAAGGAGAAGAAGTGAGCAGCCTGCCGAAGACCGTCGGCGTGTTCGGCGGCGGCCGGATGGGCGCCGGCATCGCCCACGCGTTCCTGTCCGCCGGGTCCGACGTGATCGTCGTCGAGACGAGCCCGGAGACGGTGGAGGCGGCTCGTGGACGGGTCGAGGCGAGCCTGGCGAAGGCCGCCGAGCGGGGCGCGACCGGCCGGGTCGGCCGGCTTGCGGTCACGATGGCCGCCTCCGACCTCGGTGCCACCGAGCTCGTCGTCGAGGCGGTACCGGAGCTCCCCGACCTCAAGGCCGACGTGCTCGCCACCATCGAGGCCGCCGCCCCCACGGCCGACATCGGCACCAACACCAGCTCGCTCTCCATCGACCACCTCGCCGACGCGCTCCACGACCCGAGCCGGCTCGTCGGGCTGCACTTCTTCAACCCGGTCCCGGCGAGCGCGCTCGTCGAGATCGTCGTCGGGCGGCACACGTCCCCCGCGCTCGTCACGCAGGCGCAGGGCTGGGTCGAGCGGCTCGGGAAGACAGCGATCACCGTCACCGACTCGCCGGGCTTCGCCTCCAGCCGTCTCGGCGTCATGCTCGCGCTCGAGGCGATGCGGATGCTGGAGGAGGGCGTCGCGAGCGCCGAGGACATCGACGCCGCGATGACGCTCGGCTACCGGCACCCGGTCGGGCCGCTGCGGACGACCGACATCGTCGGGCTCGACGTACGCCTCGACATCGCCGAGCACCTCGCCCGCGAGCTGGGCCCGCGGTTCGAGCCGCCGACCGTGCTCCGCGAGAAGGTCGCCGAGGGCAAGCTCGGCCGCAAGACCGGGGAGGGGTTCTACCGGTGGTGACCCCTTCGACAGGCCCAGGAGGGTCCCCGGAGGAGGTCGCGCGCCGGTCGGCGGACGCGATGTGGTCGTCCGACACCGCCGTGAAGGCCCTCGGGATCGAGATCCGCGAGGTGGCGCCGGGCCGGGCCGAGCTCGCCATGCAGGTCCGCCCCGACATGGTCAACGGCTACGACATCGGGCACGGCGGGTTGATCGCGACGCTGGCCGACAGCGCCTTCGCCTACGCCTGCAACACCTACGGCGAGGTCACCGTGGCCTCCGGCTTCGAGATCGACTTCCTCGAGCCCGCCCGGCTCGGCGACGTCCTCGTCGCGACGGCCGTGGAGCGCGTACGTCGCCAGCGCTCGGGGATCTACGACGTGACCGTGCGCAGCGGCGACACCGTCGTCGCGGAGTTCCGCGGCCGCAGCCGGTCGCTCGGCCGGCCGATCGGCTAGGCGCGCGGCCGCGTGAGGCCGTCGAAGGCGACGGCGGCGACCGCCTCGGCGAGCTGGTGGGCGTCGTACCTGCCGTCGGGACGCACCCACTCGACCAGCGAGTTCACCATGCCGAACAGCAGCCGGCTGATCAGGTAGGGGTCGAGGTCGTCGCGTACGGCGCCCTCCTCGACCGCCGCCTGGACCAGCGCGGCGAGCCGGTCGTCGATGATGCGGCGGCGGCGCAGCGCGTCCTGCTCGACCTCGCCGTTGCCGCGGACCCGGAGGAGCAGGGTGACCGCGGGCAGGTGCTCGACGAGCACCTCGATGCTGCCGCCCATCGCTCCGCGCAGTCGGTCGTACGCCGACCCCGACCGGTCGGCGTCGGCGCGGTCGAGCACGGCGTTGAGGTTGTCGAGCGCCTCATCGAGCGCCTCCTTGAGCAGGTGCGTCTTGCTCGGCACGTGGTGGTAGATCGCCGACTTCGTGAAGCCGAGCTCCGCGGCGAGGTCGCCCATCGACGTGGCGTCGTACCCCTGCCGGTTGAACAGGTCGATCGCCCGGCGCAGCACCGTCGCCTGGTCGTAGCCCGGACGCCCGCGGCGCGGCGCAGCGGGCGCGGACTCGGCCGCGGGGTCGGGCGCGGGGTCGGGCGTCGTCATGGCTGCAGGCTCCCACACGGAGACGGGCGGGACGCCCGAAGGGTCTAGCCGGAACGGCCCAGGTACTGCAATACTGACCGAAAGGTCAGGAATTCGGAAGAGGGGCCCATGGAGCCTGTGCTGGTCGAGCGGCACGACGCCGTCGCCACGGTCACGATCAACCGTCCCGAGCGCCGCAACTCGCTCAACACGGTCGTCAAGGAGGCCCTGCGCGACGCGCTGGCCGACGTCGCCGCCGACTCGGGCGTGCGGGCGGTCGTCCTCACCGGCGCCGGCGAGCACTTCTGCGCCGGGCAGGACCTCAAGGAGCACGCCGACGGCCTGGGTGGGGGCGCCGCGAGCGCGTTCACGACCGTCGCCGACCACTACGCGCCGATCGTGCGGAGCCTGGCGACCATGCCGAAGCCGGTCGTCGCGGCGGTCGAGGGCAACTGCGTGGGTGCCGGCCTCGGCTTCGCGCTCGCCTGCGACCTGCGGGTGATCGCCGCCGACGCGACCCTCGCCACCGCCTTCAGCTCGATCGGCCTGACCTGCGACTCCGGGCTGTCCTACACGCTCCCGCGCGCGGTCGGCGAGGCCCGCGCCCGCCGTCTGGTCCTGCTCGCCGAGCCGTTCACGTCCGCCCAGGCGCTCGCCTGGGGCATCGACCACGACGTCAGCGACCCCGGCGTCACGCTGGTCGCCGCGACGCGCCTCGCCGAGCGGCTCGCCGCCGGCCCGACCGCCGCCTACGCCGAGACCAAGCTGCTGCTGGCCGAGACGTGGAGCCGGGACCTCGACGCCGCGCTCGCCGCCGAGGGCGCGGCGCAGACCCGCGCCGGCTCGACCGACGACCACGCCAACGCCGTGACGGCCTTCCTCAGCAAGGAGCGGCCGGTCTTCGCCGGCCGCTGAGATCCCCACCGCAGGAGACACCGTGCCCGCGTCCATCCCACCCGACCACGGCCTGGAGCCGATCGAGAGCGCGTCGGTCGACGAGCTGCGCGCGCTGCAGCTGCGGCGGCTGCAGTGGTCCGTGCGCCACGCCTACGAGAACGTCGAGCACTACCGCAAGGCGTTCGAGGCAGCGGAGGTCCACCCCGACGACATCACCGATCTCGCCGACCTGGCCCGGCTGCCGTTCACCTCGAAGGCGACGCTGCGCGAGAACTACCCCTTCGGCATGTTCGCCGTCCCGCGCGAGCAGGTCGTCCGAGTGCATGCCTCGTCGGGGACCACGGGGCGCCCCACGGTCGTCGGCTACACCCGCAACGACCTCGACCTGTGGGCGACGGTGGTCGCCCGCAGCATCCGGGCCGCTGGCGGCAGGCCTGGTGACATCCTGCACAACGCCTACGGCTACGGCCTGTTCACCGGCGGGCTCGGCGCCCACGGCGGCGCGGAGAAGCTCGGCTGCACGGTCGTCCCGGTGTCCGGGGGCATGACGGAGCGGCAGGTCCAGCTGATCGCCGACTTCCGGCCCGACCTGATCATGGTCACGCCGTCGTACATGCTCAACATCATCGACGAGATGGAGCGCCAGGGCCTGGACCCACGCGCGAGCTCGCTCCGGGTGGGCATCTTCGGCGCCGAGCCCTGGACCAACGAGATGCGCGTCGCGATGGAGCAGCGGCTCGACATGCACGCGGTCGACATCTACGGGCTCTCGGAGATCATCGGTCCCGGCGTGGCCCAGGAGTGCGTCGAGACGAAGGACGGGCTGCACGTCTGGGAGGACCACTTCTACCCGGAGATCATCGACCCCGTCACCGGCGAGGTGCTGCCCGACGGCGAGGAGGGCGAGCTCGTGCTCACCTCGCTCACCAAGGAGGCCATGCCGGTCATCCGCTACCGGACGCGGGACCTGACCCGACTGCTGCCCGGCACCGCGCGCCCGATGCGCCGGATCGAGAAGATCACCGGCCGGACCGACGACATGATCATCCTGCGCGGCGTGAACCTCTTCCCGACCCAGATCGAGGAGCTCGTCCTCCAGGTTCCGGCCCTGACCCCGCACTTCCAGTGCGTGCTGACCCGTGCCGGCAACATGGACGAGCTCACCGTCACGATCGAGCGCGCCGAGCACGCCACGTCGGCGGAGGCCGCCGCCGCGGCCGACCACGTCCGTCAGCTCGTGAAGCGCACGATCGGGGTCACGGTCGACGTCGAGGTGAAGGAGCCGTTCGAGATCGAGCGCTCGGTCGGGAAGATGCGCCGCATCGTCGACCGCCGCCCGCCCCGTTCCTGACCTGGATATCGCGTTCCTCCATGTCGTCTGGCACGCTTCTCCACATGGGTGCCGAACATGCCTGACCAGCCCATTCGGCTCGCCATCGTGAGTCGCCAGGAGGTCGTCGCGCGCGGTCTCACCGCGATGCTCGCCGACTACCCCGACCGGATCACGGTCGTGGCCCTCGCCAGTGTCTACAGCAGGGCGAGGGGCGTCGACGTCGTGCTCTACGACAGCCACTGCCTGCACCGGGCGGACGGCGCCGACCTCGATCACCTGATCCAGAAGACCGACGCCAAGGTCCTCGTCTTCAGCCGCGACATGCGGCCGGACCTCCGCGCGCGGGCCCTGGCTCGAGGGGCGGACGGCTGGGTCTCCATGAGCAACCACGCGCCGGAGCTGGTCGAGGCGATCGAGCGGGCCGCGGACGGCAAGCCGCAGGAGGAGCAGGTCGACTGGATCGGCCACGAGGCAGGGCTCTCGCCGCGCGAGGTCGAGGTGCTCTCGCTGGTCACCCTCGGCATGTCGAACCAGGAGATCGCCGATCGGCTCTTCCTGACGATCAACACGCTCAAGAGCCACATCCGGCAGGCCTACAAGAAGATCGGGGCCGGCTCCCGCGCCCAGGCCGTCGCCTGGTGCATGCAGCACGGCTTCGCACCGCCCGATCCCAGGACGCCCGGCGAATAGCGCTTCCGCGGCGTGGGGTACCGGCCCGTGTCGGCCGGAGGTCCGGTGACCACATCGACACTCGAACCGCGGACCGGCGCCGTCGCCCCGGTCTTGAGGCCGCGGGGTCCTGACCGGGGTGACGGTCTCGAGTCACCCCCCCCGCAGGGGTGGGGATGCCTCGGGCGTTCGTCACCCCTAAGGGCCAATTCGGAGCCACTCTCGTTATGGCCCGCTGGTCACCGGGGACGACTGA